>NZ_JBXAJX010000006.1:0-234812 GCF_058797695.1 Variovorax sp. GW823-FHT02B07 | reverse complement strand
GCGTGGCGCCCTTCCTCGCCCCACAGGGCTGCGTCGGTGATCAGGGCGTTGATCTGGCGGGGGGAAGAGCCATCGAGTTCGATCTCGCAGCTGATCTCCTGGCCGATGAAGGCATCCAGGTCGAAGTCGGCGCCAGAAGAGACGCCGGACAGAGCCAGCGCATCCGGGGTCTTGAGAAAGAGTTCGTAGGCAAAGAGGCTGTTGACCCCTTCATGCCCCGACAGCCGCACGGGCTCCAGTGCAGCCTGGCCAAGAACAACAGGGATCGCAGCAGAGGAAACAGACAGCGTGCGCGGCATCGACGACTTCCTTGGGAGGAAAACAGGTCGCGCAGTTTGCGAGTCGCCTCGCGATCACACTGATAACAATCGTCAAACTCCACGCACCGCATTCACCATGCGTGGGATTTTTCTCAGAGCGTCCCGGGCTTCGCTGCCGCTGCCGCATGCCCCTGAATCAGCGCCATCTCCACATTGGCGGCTTGCACCACCGCAATCTCCTCATAGCCCCTGCGAATCTGTTGTCCCACGCGCAAGGCGTTCCCACCCATACCGAACCCCACTGACACGATGACAGAAAGCACGTTGAGCAATCCATCCGCGGCCGCCGTTCCGATGGCGTCTTCTCCAGCGACGATGAGCATCGCCAAGCCCATAAGGCCCAGCCCCACCCACCACATGCGATGGAAAAGGGCCCAGAACGCCCCGAAGAAAAACCCCGGCCAGCTCCAGCCGTCCTTGATGGCCTGCACACTGCCGAGGGGGTCCTTGAATATCTTGTAGGTCTTCATTGCGTGACTGCCTTCCCGATAGAGATCGTTGTTGTCGGATACGGGCTCTCGCCCCGTCCTCTCTCCGACGCGCAACGCACACCGCACAAAGCCATTCGCAAGAACGCCTTCGACGACAGCAGCCTTCACCCGAAAAGAGGTCGCGCAGTGTGGAAGCCACCACGCGTTTGCAATGACAACAATGGTCGCCCGCCGCGACGTGTCTTCAGATACCCGCGCAAAGCGAGTGATTTGTCATGGGCGCGGCCTGCGCGGGCCGTGCCTCAGCGGGAAGCGCTCGACGCCTTCAGCGCCTCCACCTGCGCCGCATACGCCTTCTCGATGCGCTGCAGCCGCTGCTCCCGTGCCGCATCGTTGACCCACGCCGCCGACAACGCGCGCTGGCGCCCCAGCTGGTATTCCAGCTTGGCTTCCGGCAGCAGCGCGCTGTCGTCCGCCGCGACGTAGCCATACGCCGCGCGCAGGTTCTTCAGCACCTCGCGCTCGGCGTCGGCGCGCGAGCCCTTGCCCTTGCCGTAGCCGACGAGGAAGGCCTGCAGCTTCGCCTGGAATTCGGGCGGGTAGTCGCGGCGCACCACCATCGGCGCGCCGGGCGGTGGCTCGGATTCCCAGATCACCTGTAGCCGCGCGGCCTCGACCGGAAACTGCTGGCGGAAGCGCTCGAAGTCGGTGGTGTTGTTGGTGGCCACGTCGGCGTCGCCGTTGGCCACGGCCAGCGCGGTGGCCTGGTGGGTGCCGACGAACTCGCTGCGAAAGCGGGTTTCCATCTCGATCTGGTTGGGCAGAAAGAGCTGACTCTGCGGCACGATGAAGCCGGTGACCGAGCGGCTGTCGCCGCGCGCGAGCCGCCAGCGCTCGGGCTGGGCCAGCAGGCCTTCGAGCGTGTTGAGCGGCCCGGTCTTGCGCGCGAGCAGCACGGCGCGGTGCTCGGGCATGCCGTCGCGCCGCGCGATCTGCGCCACCACCTTCATGCGCCGCTGCATGACGGCGTCCAGCGCCATCTTGGCCGAGAGAAAGGCCATGTCGATCTCGTCGCGGCCGATGGCGCGGTCGAGCTCTTCGTACGACGGCACCGAGTACGCGCTGACGGGCAGGCCCAGCGCGCGGCTCATGTCGGCCATGAGCGGCGTCCACAAGGCGCGCGACTCGACGGTGCCGCCCAGCGGCAGCACGCCGAAGCGCACTTCCTTGATCACCAGCGGGCCTTTGGCGGAGGACGCTGGCGCAGGCTGCGCGCCCGCCAGCCATGGCGCCATCAGCGACGACACGGCCAGCGCGAGCATCGTGCGACGGTTCAAGGGCTCACATCCTTCAAGACGGCGAGCTGCTCGGCATAGCCGCTCTCCAGGCGCTGCAGCCGCGCCTGGCGCGCCGCATCGTTGACCCACTGCGCGGTCTTCGCGTTCTGCATGGCGAGCTGGTAGGCCAGCTTGGCGGCGGGCAGCAGCGAGCTGTTGTCGGCGGCCACGAAGCCGGCCAGGTCGTGCAGCGACTTGAGCACCACGCGCTCGGCGTCGCCGCGCGGTCCCTTGCCGCGGCCGTAGGCGACCAGGAAGGCCTGCACGCGCAGGCGCAGCTCGGGCGGGTACTCGCGGCGCACGACGATCTGCGCGTGCGGGATCAGCTCCGACTCCCACAGCACCTGCAGCCGCTGCGCCTCGGCCGGAAAGCGCAGCTTGAAGCGCTCGAAATCGGCCGAGTTGTTGGTGGCCACGTCGGCCTCGTTGTTGGCCACGGCCAGCGCATTGGCCTGGTGGGTGCCGACCACCTCGCTCAGGAAGCGCGTCTCCATGACGATGTGGTTCGGCAGAAAGAACTGCAGCTGCGGCACGATGAAGCCCGACACCGACTGCCGTTCGCCGCGCGCCAGGCGCCAGCGCTCGGGCTGGTCGACGAGGTTTTTCAGCGTGTTGAAGGGCGGCGCCTTGCGCGTGAGCAGCAGCCCGCGGTAGCCGGGCAGGCCGTCGTGCCGCACGACCTGGGCCACGACCTTCATGCGCTTCTGGCTCACGGCATCGAGCGCCATCTTTCCCGACAGGAACGCCATATCGACTTCGCCGCGCTGGATGGCCTGCTCCAGCGCCTCGTACGAATTGACCGAGAGCACGCTCACCGGCCGCTGGATGGCGCGGCTGAGTTCGGCCAGCAGCGGGTCCCAGTCGCTGCGCGACTCGAAGGCACCGCCCAGCGGCAGGATGCCGAAGCGCACCGGCGCGTCCGCGGCGGGCGCCGAGGCCTGCGCCGCCGCCGGCAGCGGCAGCAGCAAGAGCCCCATGGCCAGCGCCAGGGCCGCACGGCGGCCGGTGCTGATGAAACTGCCGAAACGACGCAAGAAGGCGTGCATGGAAGGAGCGGAAGACACGGGGCCCGCGGCGAGCCGGCGGGGTCTAACATGGGCGACGCGGACGCCATTACATCCCAAATGCGAGTCTTTCTCGTGATGTTTTTCCGGTCTTCCCTGTTCGGGGCCGTGGCCCTAAGCTCGCGCCCCATGCGTTCAAGGCCTTCATGAACTGGAACTTCCGCCTCCTGCGCGGGCTGGCCCGCCTCACCTTCGCGCAGCAGCTGATCCTGCTGGCGCTGGTGCCGGCCACGGCGGCCACGCTGGTGGCCATCGCGGTGCTCACGCGCCAGCACCTGGGCAACCTCACCGAGCTGATGCGCGCCAACGCGCAGACGGTGGCGCTGCAGGTGGCCACGGTGGCGCAGGCGCCGCTGTCGCGCATGGACCGCCGCGCGCTGGCGCGCACCGCGCAGACCGGCACCTATCAGCCGCACGTGCAGCAGGTGCAGATCTGGACGGAAGACGGCGAGATCGTCGCCAACTCCGAGACCGTCGACCGCCGCCGCGGCGAGGGCCTGCAGGTGGTGGTGCCGATCGTCAGCGACGACGGGCGCCACAACGGCAAGGTGATGGTCGAGATCGGGCTGGACGCGGTGCAGAGCGCGCGCCGTTCGGTCTGGCTCAACGTGGCGCTTGTGCTGGCCATGAGCCTGCTGGGCGTGGGGCTGGCCGGCTGGTGGGCGGCGCGCCGCATCAGCGAGCCGATCCGCGCGCTGGGCGAGGCGGTCGACCGGCTCGGCGCGGGCGAGGCCGCCAGCGTGGCGATCGAAGGCACCTCCGAGGTGCGCCACCTGCAGCACGGCTTCAACCAGGCGGCGCGCGCACTCGCCGAAAGCCACCGGCTGCTGCAAAGCCGCATCAACGAGGCCACGGCCGAGCTGGCGCGCAAGAACCAACTGCTCGAGGTGGCCAGCCAGGCCAAGACGCGGCTGCTGGCCGCCGCCAGCCACGACCTGCGCCAGCCGCTGCATGCGCTCACGCTGTTCTCCGACGGACTGGCCAACGGCGAGACCGACCCGGTGAAGCTGCAGCGCATCGGCCACATCCGCGAGTGCGTGGATTCGCTCGACCGGCTGTTCTCGGAGCTGCTGAACCTGTCGCAGCTCGACGCCGGCGTGCTGCAGCCGCAGTGGGCCGACTTTCCGCTCGACCGGCTGTTCGACGAGATCAGCCGCAACTTCCGCCCCGTGGCCGAGCAGCAGGGCCTGCGGCTGGTGGTGCGCAAGACCGAGCTGTGGGTGCGCTGCGACTACGTGATGCTCTCGCGCATCCTCAACAACCTGGTGTCGAACTCGCTGCGCCACACGGTCGAGGGCGGCGTGCTGATCGGCGCGCGCGCCCGCGGCAAGGGCGTGCGCATCGACGTGGTCGACACCGGCGTGGGCATTGCCGCGCACCACCAGGCGCGGGTGTTCGAGGAGTTCTACCAGGTCGAGCCGGCCAGCCGCAGCAACGCGCCCGGTGGCGCGCGCGGCATGGGCCTGGGGCTGGCCACGGTGCAGCGGCTGGCCGAGCTGCTGAACACGCTCGTCGAGCTCAGCTCGCGCCTGAACAAGGGCACCTGCGTGCGCGTGCAGGTGCGCGCCGCGCCCGCCGCGCTGCCGGCGCCGGTGGCACCGGCGCCCGCGGCGGCCAGCGCCGACGACGAGAGCAACGGCGACAGCCTGGCGGACCTGCGCATCCTCGTCATCGACGACGAACGCACGATCCTCGAAGGCCTGAGCGTGGTGCTGTCCAACTGGGGCGCCACGGTGCTGGCCGCGCAGACCCGCGCCGAGGCACTGACGCTGGCCGACCACTGGGACACGCCGCCCGACGTGGTGGTGAGCGACCTGCTGCTGCAGGGCGGAGACAACGGCCTCGACGTGATCGCCGCGCTCGAACGCCACCCCAACGGCATCGGCGCCGGTACCGCGCGCCTGCTGGTCACCGGCGAGACCAAGCCCGACCGGCTGCGCGAAGTGGCCGCCGCCGGCATCGCCGTGCTCTACAAGCCGGTGTCGCCGCGCGTGCTGCGCCAGGCGATCCAGGCGCAGCGCGCGGCCGCGTTGGTGATTGCGGCGGGCCTCTGACACGGTACCTTCCCGGTAGGCGCCGGGTAGTCCGTCGGACATAGACCAAGCAGCCGCCGCGGTGTGATCTTCCTCACACGCGCAGGCCCTCGCGCATGCGGGCATAAGCCCTCCGCCTTATCGCGGGAAACAAGGCGCGTCCTTACATTGGGTCATTGCCCCTCGCTGCATACAAAGCAGTCCATGTCCGTCGCCGTGACCCTCCCCATTCCGCTTTTCTTCGGAAGAGTGCCCCGTGCTGTCCACGCGCTGCTGGCCTTCGGCCTCGTGCTGTGCCTGGCCGCCGCGCCGCGCGTGGCATCGGCGGCCACGCTGACGGTGCTCGTCGGCGACGACCAGGCCGCGTCGGCCGAGTTCGTGCAGCAATTGCGCACCGGCCAACCGGCCTCCGGCAAGTTCGAACTCGTGCGCATCGGACCGGGCGCCACGGCCGCGGAACCGGCCAGCGCCGACACCGAGCCCGCCGCCAACACCGGCGTGCGCACGCGCAGCCTGCGCACCGCGAGCGACGCGGGCCTCACCGTGGCGATCGGCACCACCGCCGCGCGCGCCGCCCTCGAGCGGCCCGGCGCCGAGCCGCTGGTGCTGGCCATGCTGAGCCGCCTCGACTACGAGACCCTCAAGGCCGCCAGCCCCGCCGCCTTGCGTCGCGGCGACCGGCGCGTGGGCGTGCTGCTGCGCGACCCGGCCATGGCCGACCAGCTCGCGCTGGTGAACGCCGTGCTGCCGCAGAAGCGCCGCCTGGGCGTCATCGCCACGCCCGAATCCGAACCGCTGGTGCGCGAGTTGCAGCGTGCCGCACAGGGGGCCAACCCGCCCTGGGACCTGCAGGTCGAGATCGCGCCCGACGCGCGCTCGCTGGCCGCCGCGCTGCGCGCCCTCGTGCCGCGTAGCGACGCCCTCGTGGTGCTGCCCGACCTCATCGGCGACAGCCAGGCCGCCACGCTCTCGGTGCTGCATGCCGGCGCCGGCGCGGGCCTGCCGGTGTTCGGCGCCAGCGAAGGGCTGGTGCGCTCGGGCGGCCTGGCGGCGGCGGTCTCCACGCCCGGCCAGCTGGCCCAGCAGGCGCGCCAGCTCGGACAGAAGGTGGCCAGCGCCGGCAGCACCGGCAGCGGCCCGTTGGTGGAGGCGGCCACGCCGGCCACCGTGCGGATCAACGCGACCGTGGCACGCGGGCTCGGCCTGCGTCCGCCGGAGGAACGGGAGCTCACCGAACGACTCGCAGCCCCGCGATGAGCACCACGCCGGTCCCCCCGAGCCCGCTGTCCCGCCCGACGGCGGCGGGAGCGGTCACGGCGACCGAAGCGCCACCGCCCCCTCCCCCACCGGCCGCCACGTCGCTGGTGGTGCGCGGCAACCTGCAGCGCGACCTGTTCCGCCTGGGCGTCGTGCCCTGCGCGGCGGTGGCGCTGGCGCTCACCGGCTGGTTCACGCACAACCGGCTGCAGACGCTCGAAGCCGCCTTCGATGCCGAAGGCCAGGCCGTGGCGAAACAGGTGGCGGCGATGTCCGACCTGAGCCTCTACGCGGGCGACCTGCCGGCGCTGCAGAACGTGGCCTCGGCCGCGTTGCGCGGCGGGCAGGTGACGCGGGTGGAGATCAGCAACAGCGCCGGCGTGTACGTCACGGCCGGGCCCAAGAACGAATCGCTCGCGCAGCTGCGCATGTTCAGCGCGCCAGTCACGCTGCGCGAAGCCTCGCGCGCCAGCGCCTTCGCGCCGGCCGGCTCCACCGCAGCGGGCGACACGCCCATCGGCCTGGTGCAGACCTTCCGCGACACCACCGCCTACACGCACGAGCGCAGCCGCTCGCTCATCGCCGGCATCGGCATCGCGCTGGTCGCGCTGCTCGCGGCGTGGGCCTCGGTGCGCCACATGGCGCGCACGGTGGCGCGGCCGCTGCGGCGCGTGTCGCGCACCGTGGCGGCGCTGGAGGCCGGCCACTTCGAGGTGCGCTGCGACGTGGTCGAAGGCGGCACGCGCGGCACGCACGAGCTGGCCGTGCTCGCGCACGACATCGACCGCCTCGCCGAGCGCCTGCAATACAACCGCCAGGTGAGCGAGGAGCGCGTGCGCGAAGCCACCGCCGTCGCGCTGCAGCGCATGGCCGAGGCCGAGCAGGCCGCCCTGTCGCGCGCGCGCTTCCTGGCGGCCGCGAGCCATGACCTGCGCCAGCCGCTGCATGCCATGGGCCTCTTCATCGACGGCCTGCTGCCCAGCGCCACCGAGGCCCAGCGCCCGGCCGTGCTGCGGCTGCAGGAGAGCACCGGCTTCATGGGCGTGCTGCTGGACGACCTGCTGGAAATTTCGCGGCTCGACGCGCAGGTGCTCACGCCCGCCATCACGCGTGTCTCGCTGGCCGCGCTGTTCGACCAGCTCGACGCGCAGCACGCGCCCGCCGCCAGCGCGGCGCAAGTGCGGCTGCACTGGCGCGACCGCGGGCTGGCCGTGCGCAGCGACGCGGCGATGGTGCAGCGCATCGTCGGCAACCTGGTGGCCAACGCGCTGCGCCACGCGCCCGAGGGCGGCACCGTGCTGGTGGCCGCGCGGCGCAGCCGGGCCGGCGTGCGCATCGAGGTGCGCGACAACGGCGTGGGCATCGCGCCCATCCACCAGGGCCGCATCTTCGAAGAGTTCTACCAGGTGGCGAACACCGAGCGCGACCGGCGCCGCGGCTTCGGCCTGGGGCTGGCGATCTGCGCGCGCATCGCCACTTTGCTGGGCACCCGCATCACCGTCCGCTCGGCGCTGCAGGCGGGCAGCACCTTCGCGTTCACGCTGCCGCCCGCGCGCAAGGCCGACGTCGCGCCGCCCGAGCCCGCCCCGATGGCCCCGGCGCCGCTGGCGGGCTTGCGCTGCCTCGTGGTGGACGACGACCCCGCCATCCTCGACGGCACCCACGCACTGCTCACGCAATGGGGCTGCGAGGTCGAATGCGTCACCACCGGCGCCGAGGCGCTGGCGCGGCTGGGCACCGGCGACATCGTCTACGACGCCGTGCTGTGCGACCTGCAACTGGCCGGCGACGCCGACGGCGTGGAAGTGATCGACGCCGCCCGCCGCCTGCAGCCCGGCGCGCTCGCCGTGCTGGTGTCGGGCGCCACCGGGCCCGAGGTGCTGCAGCGGCTGCGCCACGGCGGCGTGACGCTGTTGACCAAACCGGTGGCGCCGGCCAAGCTGCGCGCACTGCTCACCACGCGGCGCCACGCGCCCGGCGCCTGACCACGCATGCCCACCGCCATCGACCTGAAAGACGTCCGCCCCTTCGTCGCCACGCCCTGCCACGGCGGCGCGGTCGGCACCGAGTGCGCGCGCAGCCTGCTCGGCCTGGTGAACCTCGCCTGGACCCACGGCTTCGCGATGCAGACGCGCTTTCTCGACGGCGACAGCCTCGTCACGCGCGCGCGCAACCGGCTGGCCGCCGAGTTCCTGGCCGACACGCGCTGGACGCACCTGTTCTGGATCGACGCCGACATCGGCTTCGAGCCCGAGGCCGCGCTGCGGCTGCTGGGTGCGGGGCGTGACGTGGTGGCCGGCGTGTACCCGCACAAGAGCGACGGCTGGCCCGAAGGCGGCCTGCGCGCGCCGCTGCCGGCGGGCACCACGCGCGCGGACTTCGAGGCACTGCATGCGGCGTTCCCGGTCAACGTGAACGACGCGGGCGCGCGTGTGGACGCCGACGGTTTCCTTGAAGTGCTGGATGCGCCTACCGGCTTCATGCTGATCGCGCGCCGCGTGCTCGAGCAGATGGCGCAGGCGCTGCCCGAGCTGCGCTACACGCCCGACCGCATGGACGACCCGGTCGCCGCGGCGCGGCCGCACTACCGCTTCTTCGACGTGTTCGCCGAACCCGGCAACGGGCGCTACCTCAGCGAGGACTACGGCTTCTGCCGCCGCTGGCAATCGATCGGCGGGCGCGTGCATGTCGACACGCGCTCGCGGCTGTCGCACCAGGGCCTGCGCACCTACCGCGGCGACTTCGCGAGAACGCTGGGGCTGGGCGGCTGAGCCGCTTGCAGGTCGGGCGGCAAGGTGCGGCGGTCGTAGTCGCGGTCGGCCTCGATGCGCATCAGCTGCAGCCCCGGGCCTTCCTCCGCGAGGTAGTCGTAGCCGATGGTCTGGAATTGCCGCGCCGGATCGAGCCGCGTGTAGAGATCGCGCCGCGCCACGCGGTCCGCATGCCGGATGCTTTTGAGGTGGTAGAGCCGGTAGCGGCTGTAGAACATCGGGCCGTAGCGCTGCGCATCGTCGGGCAGCCACGGGCCGTGCAGTTCCGGACTCAATTCGAACGAGATCTGCTGCGGCAAACGGAACAGCCGCGCGCGCGACTTGCGCCCCCACGGACCGTCGCTGCGCCAGGCGTCGGGCGAGTTCCAGAGCTCGCAGGACACGAGCGACAGGCTGGCGAGCTGGTGGTCGGGCAGCGAATCGACGGTCGCGTGCAGGTGGCGCAGGAACAGCTGTTCGTAGCGCTCGTCGGCATCGCACACCAGCACCCAGCCCGCGCCGTGGCGGCGCGCGGCCTCGAGCAGGCGGCGCTTGTTCTCGTTCTCGCGCCACACATGCGCGCCGTCGTCGCACGGCGGGTTCGACAGCAGCTCCAGCAGCATCGGTTCACGTCGCAGGATGTCGGCGGTGCCGTCGGTCGAACCGTCGTCGAGCGCGACGATGCCGTCCACGTGGCCGCGCAGGTGGTCGAGGCAGCCCGGCAGACAGCGCGCCTCGTTGCGCAGCTGCATCACGCAGACGATGCGCAGCCGCGACGTGAGACGCGGTGCGATCGGCGGGCGCGCGCACCGCGGGCAATGAAAGGCGCTGGGCTCGTGGTGCAGCAGGCGTGCGCAGACCTCGCACTGGCGACGCGAGCCCATCGGCACCACGGGTGCGGCAGCCAGCCAGTGCGGCGCTTCGGCGGGCCATGCACGGGCGCTGTCGTCGCGCGCGATGCGCCCGAAGTCGCGGCCCCAGCCGGCATCGCCTGCGCGCGCCTCGTGCGGCGTGCACTTGATCCAGTCCACATCGCGGTCGAACTGCTCGCCGCCCGTGCGCGTCTCGTCCGACAGATGCAGCAGATGCGCGTCCGGGCAGGCCAGCAGCTGCCAGCCCGCCATCTCCAGGCGCACGCGCAGGTTGTCGTCGTCGCCACCCCACTCTTCGAACGATTCGTCGTAACCGTGCACCGCCTCGAAGGCCTCGCGCGCGCAGCACAGCGAGCCGTAGAAGGTCTGCAGCAACAGCTCGGGCGGCACCTGGCGCGCGAAGACGGCGTCGAGCGCTTCGGTGAGTTCGTCGAAGCGCGCGAAGCCGACACGACCGACCGCCACGCCGCGCGCGTGCCCCATCGCGGCGTGCAGCAGCAGGGCCGGCGCATCGCCCACGTAGGCGGACTCGGGCGAATGGACCAGCACGAAGCGCCCCGCGCTGCCGCGCACGCCGGCGTTGATGGCCTTGCACGGCGGGCGCCATGCATGCGCGACGTCGTTCACCAGCACCTTCCAGCGGATCTGCGGAAAGCGGTCGACCAGCGCCAGCACGCCCGCCTCCTCGCTGGGCTCGTCGAGTGCGAGCACGACCTCGATGCCGGGCCGCGCCCAATACACCGCATTCATCGGCAGCACGCGCTCGAACTCGGCCAGCTTGCGGTAGAAAGGCAGCACGACGCTGAGCCACGGGCGGTCCGTGCCAGCCTCTCGACCGTCCGCCGCCATGATGTTCACTACATCGCTCCTTCAGCGATGACGCACCGGAGATGCCCATGCAAGGCTGCTACATCAATCTCGAGCGAAGCACCGAGCGCCGCGCCGCGATGGACGCGCAGTTGCAGCGGCTCGGGCTGACGAATGTCTGGCGACACGCAGCCATCGATGCACAGGCACTCGCGCCCGGCGACGCGGCGATCACGCCCGGCGAGCACGCCTGCTTTCTCTCGCACACCGAAGCACTCATCCGCGCGGACCCCGACGAAGCACTGCTGGTGCTCGAAGACGACGCACAGCTCAGCGAGGCCCTGCCGGCCGTGCTGCGCAGCGGCGCGCTCGCGCAGCTCGAAGCCGAGGGCTGCGACATCGCTTTTCTCGAATGCCAGCCCGTGACTTCGACGCAGCACCTGCTCGCGCTCTGGCACAGCCTGCAACGACGCCTGCCGCCGCAAGGAAGTGGCGCGCCGCGTCACGCGCTTTCGGGCATCGACTTTCTCGACGCACGCACGCTCTACAACTGGGGCGCGGTCGCCTACGTCGTCACGCCGAAGGGCCTGCGCGTGCTGCCCGCGCTGCTGCAGGAAGCGCTCGCGCACGGGCCATTGCAACCCTACGACCTGACGCTGGGCGGCTTCCTGCGCGACGGCCGCCTGCAAGGCGTGGTGCTCTCGCCCTTCCTCGCCACGCCGGCATGGGGCAGCCATGCCGACAGCACCCTCGGCAGCCCGACGGAATCGGCCGCGCACGACGTGCTCGGCGGTGCGTTGCGGCGCCTGTTCTTCGCCGGCCCGCTCGACGGCCTCGAGGCCCACGTCGCGCCGTGGCGCCACACCCCGCTCACCGACGACCCGCAGCTGCGGCTGCTCGCGGACCTGATGGCGCAGCTCTTCGTGCTCACGGCCCGCGATCACGCGCCGCGCTGACACCTGCTCAAAAGTCCGAACAGCCGTTGCGCCGCTCGGTGTTCACGCAGCTCAGCAGGTTGGGCCGCGAGCGCACGCGCGACCATTCGCGCGCCAGCACGTCGGCGCCCTGCTGCGCGCGGTCGCCGTCCAGCGGCCCGGTGGCCAGGCAGATCGGCGCCTGGCCGATGTTCCGGTCGTACAGGTACGAGGTCAGCGGCTCGCGCACCACGTCCACCGAAGGCAAGAGCGGCAGGCCGCTCACGCGCAGCTGGCCCGGCACCACGCGCACCGCATAGCCCTCGGCCGAGGTGAAGCTGCCGTTGATCGGGTACAGGCCCGTCGGGCTGCCCGGCAGCGCTGGCGAGAACATCGAGCCGCTGAAGCCCGCCCCGGTGTCGCCCAGGATCAGGCCGGTGATGCTGTAGATGAAGAACGGGTTGGGCGCCCCCACCGTGCGCGACGCGTCGGCGATCACGACCGTGGCCGTCGGCTGCTGCGCGTAGATGAAGTGGTTGTCGCCCGGCGTCACGGTCACGGTGCACAGGCCCAGGTAGGCGCAGTGATAGAAGTTGGGCAGCGGGCCCGAGCCGGCCAGGCCGCCGCGCGTTTCGCCCACCCAGGTGTCGGCCCACACGCGCCACAGCGCACCCGAGATGCCGTGGCCGCCCGGGTTCTGGAAGCGCGCCGCCGCCACGAGGTCGGTGCCGCTGCTGCTGCTGACCGGCGCGCCCAGCGTGAGGTCGCCGCTCAGCGTGCGCACGAACACGGTGTTCGCGGCCATCGAATCGGCCGACGTGACCTGCGGCAGGTTGCCCGCCGCTTCGAAACCCGTGACCGACACCGGCCCGATCGTGACCGCGTTCGCATCCACGTAGGCAAAGCCGCCCGCTGCGCCGCCGCCGACCGTGGCCACGTCGTTGCCCGGGTTGCGCAAGTCGACGCTGCCGTTGCGCGAGCGCGCGAGCAGCGTGCCCGCCGTGATCGTGCCCGCGCCCGACTGGCTCACGTTGCCGCCCGACAGCAGCCCCAGCGTCGCGGCCGAGACCGGCGCGTTGAGCGCGATGCCGCCGCCACCACCTTCGTTCTGCAGGGTGAGCGCGCCCGAGGTCGTGAGCGCGCCGGCCACCGTGATGGCGCCTGCGTGCGTGGTGCTGCCCGCGACGATGGTCGGCGCCGACAGCTGCGCGAACTCCGCGCCCGACACCGAGAAGCCGTTGACCGTCGGGCCGCCCAGCACGATGGGCGTGGCCGTGTCGTCCGACGCGACCATGTTGACATCGACCCCGCCCGGGCGCAGGTCGATGGTGCCGGCCGCGACCACCGGCGCCTCGATGACGATCGAATCGCCGCTGCCGTCGTTGCTGGCGCGCAGCAGCACGTTGCCGCTGCTGCGGATGCCGGGCAGCGCACCCGGCGCGGTCGGCGCACCGCCGGCCTGCAGCACGACGCCACGCCCGCCGTTCTGCGAACGGCCCGTGACCTCGATGTTGCCGCCGCCCGTGGTGACGAGCTGCGCGCCGTTCTCCAGCCGCACGCCGCTGTCTTCGGTCACGCCCGGCGCCGAGGGGTCGTTGTTGAAGTTGTAGCCGCGCACCGCGATGTTGCCGCTGCCGGTGGTGATGGAGCTGCCGCCGTTGATCAGCACGCCGTGCGCCGCCGCGAAGGTCGACGAGGCCTGGCGCCGCGCCACGCCCTGCACCGTGACGTTGCCGCTGGTGGTGCTGATGGTGCTCGGCCCGATCTGGCCGCTGGTGATGACCACGCCGCTGTCCCACGTGGTCGAGGTGCCGCGGATGTCGACGTTGCCGGTGGCGCTGGCGATGCGCGCGCCCTGCAGCAGCACGTCGCCGCCTTCGATGCGCACGTTGCCGCCCGCGCCCGCGTCGCTCTGGCCGACGCGCGTGTCGACCTGCACGTCCTGCGTGAGCACCACGGTGCCGGTGGGCGCGCCGGGCTGGCCGCTGAGCAGCGACACGTTGCCGCCGTCGGTGACGACCTGCCCGCCGTTCAAACGGATGAAGCCGCTGCCGGGCGTGCCCGTGCCCAGCGCGTTCATGGTCACGCTGCCGCCCTGCGTGAGGATGTTGCCTCCGAAGTCGATGAAGCCGCTGTTGCCCGAGGGCGTGCCGTCGGGGTTGACGCCCGCGTTCATCACCACGTTCAGGTCGTCGCCGCCGGTCGCGCGGATGGTGGTGCCGGGCGTGCGCGTCTGGATGCCGCTGGCGGCGTCCAGCTGCAGCGTGAGCGGGCCCTTGGAGCCGGTGTAGTTGATGTCGACGTCGGCGTCGAGCGTGATGACGCCGCCACCGCCCGTGCCGGTGCCCGTCGTGATCTTCACGCTGGTGCCACCGTTCAGCGCGGTGTTGATGTCGCCGTCCTGGATGGTCGAGTTGGCGACCGCGTCGTAGGGGTTGGTCGGCAGCGTGCCCGCGGCCGTGCCGTGGGCGATGGTGAGGTCGAAGGGGTCGATGAACCACTGCCCCGCCGCGCCCACCGGTGCCGACGCGTCGACGCGCGCGCCGCGCAGGTCGAAGCGCCCGGCCGAGGTCTCGATGCGCCCGCCGTCGCCGCCGGCCGCGCCGCCGCGCGCCGAGAGCTGGCCGTGCGCGCGCAGCGACTCGGTCGCCACCACCTTGATGCTGCCGCCGTTGCCCGCGCCCGTGCCCGCGTTGGCTTCCAGGCGCGTGTTGCCGCCGACGGCGATGGCGTTGGTGGCCGCGATGTCGATGCTGCCGCCGCCGGTCGCGCCGCTGGCGTCCAGGCGCGCCACCGCGGGCGAGCCGTCGGAATTCGTGGCGCCGTCGATCAGCACGTTGCGCCCTTGCACCGAGATGCTGCCGCCCTTGCCGCTGTCGCTGGCCACCGAGGCCAGCGTGCCGACGCTGGTGCCCACGCCGGAGAAGGAGGTGACCATGCGCATCGAGATGTCGCTGCCCTGGGCGTCGATGGCGATGGTGCCGCCGCTGGTGCGCAGCGCCGTCGGACGGTCGCCATCGACGGTCACGGCCACGCCGTAGGTGGGCGTGGTGGACGGCGTGATGATGATGTCGGGGCTGCCGAGCGTGGCGCTGAAGCCTTCGCTGCCCGCGTGGCCGATCACGTCGATGCGCCGGCCCGCGCCGGCCGAGACCTCGCCGCGGATGGCCACGCCGTTGCCGCCGCCGGCCGACATGTTCCCCGCCGCGAAGCCCGTGTCGGTGCGCAGGCCGTCGAGGTTGGCGCCCTGGCCTTCGATGCGCACGTCGCGCTCGCCGGCGACGGTGGCGTCGTCGATGACGACCGCCGTGCTGGCGCCCACCGCGGCGCCGCCGATGTTGGAGGTCCAGGTCGGGCCCTGGCCCTTGATGCCGATATCGCCCACCGACTTCAGCACCGCGCCGCTGCCGATGGCGACGCCGCTGCGCCCGTAGCCCGCGAGGCCGTCGAGCTGCAGGCCGCCGGCGCCCGCTTCGAGCGTGCCGCCCGTGATCGACACGCCGTTGCTGCCGCGGAAGATGAAGTCGCTGTTGTTCTGGTCGTCGATCCAGGTGCGGCCCTGGCCGCGCATCGTCACGCGGCCTTCGCCGCCGGTGATGACCTGGCTGCCGGCCAGCGTCACGCCGTCGCGCCACACGAAATCGCCGGTGTCGCCGCCGAGCGGGACGATGCCGCCGATGGCACGGCCGTTCTGCGCGTCGCCCTGGCCGAAGAAGCGCACGTCGCCGCCGTTGGCCGCGATGGTCGCGCCGGTCAGCACGATGGCGCCGGCATAGTCGGTCTCCGCAGAAGGGTTGCCGCTGCTGTTGTTGATGTTCTTCGCGTTGGTGGCGACGCGGCCGGACGCGTCGGCGTTGAAGTCGACGTGCAGCGCGCCTTGCTGCGATGTGATGGCCGAGCCCTCGTTCATCACGATGCTGCCGGCCGAATCGACGCGCAGCCGCGCCGTGCCGCCTTCGCTCTTGACGACCTGCACGCCGGGCGCAAAGGTCACGCCCGCGCCGAGGCCGGTGCGCCCGCTCGCCAGCGTCACGTCGGTGCCGCGGCCCAGCGTGTCGCCGACACTGCCGGCGCTCACGGAGCCGCCGGTGAAGGCCGGCAGTTTGCTGTCATACGCCGGCACGTTGCCGGCCTCGACGATGCCCAGGTCCGACTGCTTCGCGCTCACGCGCCAGCTGCCGTTGGCGCCGCCTTGCGAACCGCCGCCCGCGTCCACGCGCACGGCCTGCACGCGCACCGAGTCGGCCTCGTTCGAGATCGCACCGCCCTTGCCGGCGCCCGCACCGCGCGCGGTCATCTCGCCGTAGGCCTGCAGCCGCGACTCGCGCTCGGGCGCCGGATCGGCCTCGCCGACCAGGGCCTGGCCCTGGGCACTGGCCGTGGTGATCGTGCCGCCCGCGCCGCCCGTGGTGGCGTCGGCGCGCAGCACCGAGGTGGACGACAGCGCCACGTCGTAGCCGTGCACCGACACGCTGCCGCCGCCGGCCTGGCCGCTGGCGTCGATCACCGCGCGCTGGTCGCCACCGCCGGTGCCTTCGATACGCACCTGCCCCGCCGCGATGCGGATGGTGCCGCCGTGCTGCCCCGCACCCATGCCGGTGGCGTCGAGCGTGCCGCCGTTCATCTCGATGCGGTTGTTGCTGCCGGCGCCGAGCACGATCTCTCCGTTGACGTTCTCCAGCGTGCGCGCGCGCACCGTGCCCGACTGGTTCACCACCAGTTCGCCCGCCGTGGTGGAACTGCCGATGAGCATCACGCGCCCGCCATCGGCCTGCAAGGTGGCGCCCGCGGCGTTGACCACCTTGGCGCTGGTGGCCATGGCGTCGGCTGCGACCACGAGGTTGGTGAGCCCGTCGTTGCCCAGGTCGAAGCTGATCCTGCGGCCCGAGGCCAGTGCGACGGTGCCGCGGTTGGCGGCGATGCTGCCGGTGTTGGTCACCTCGGCGCCCATCAGCACCACGGGGCCACCGGTGGCGGTGAGCACGCCGGCGTTGCTCACCACCTTGGCGTTGGCGTCGTCGCGCAGGAAATCGAGCTTGGTGCTGGCAGCAGTGAGGAAGTCGTTGTCGGTGGTGTTCAGTGCCAGCGTGGAGGCCACGAGACCGCCCACGTTGACCGTCGCGCCCTGGCTGAACACCACGCCGCTCGGGTTGATGAGGAACACGCGCCCGTTGGCCGTGAGCTGGCCGGCGATGGTCGAGAGCTCGCCGCCCGTCACGCGGTTGAGCAGGATGCTGGACGCACCCATCGCCTGATTGATGTTGACCGCGTCCTTGGCACCGATGGAGAAGCTGTTCCAGTTGATGATCGCGCGCAGCGACGACTGCGAGATGCCCAGCGCCTGTCCGCCCACACTGGTGGCCGACGTGGTGGTGCCCACGGTCACGCCGCCCTGCGTGGTGTAGCCGTTCGGGCCGAAGCTCGGCAGGATGGTTTGTGCCAGCGCCGGGGCCAGGCCCATGCAGGCAATCGAAAGCGCCAGCGGACGCAGCGGATGCCGGGGTTGGAAGGTGGTGCGGGGCTTCATGGTCAGAACGCCTTCTGCAGCTGCACGTACAGCCGCGGGTTGCGCCCGCCGCCGTCGGTCTGCGCGGGCGGTGTGCCGGCGCGCCAGGCGAGCGTGGCGTTGATCGAGAAGTTGCCCGGGCGCGACCAGCTCAGGCCGATGCCGTAGCCGCGCAGGCTGTGGGTGTTCTCGCCGTCGAAGGGCGAGGGATGGCGCGCGATGCGTCCGCGCGCCGCGTCGTAGAACAGGTAGGGCGTGATCTCGTCGGTGGCGGCCCAGCGGTATTCGAAGGTGCCGATCAGGCCCTGGTCCACCAGCAGTTCGCCCGAGGGGTAGGCGCGCACCGCGCGCGCGCCGCCGAGCGCGAGTTTTTCGGAGGCGTCGAGGTTCTTGCTGGCCCACTGCCCACCGACCGAGAAGTACAGCGAGTGGCGCGGCACGATGGCCTGCAGCCGCGACACCTGGAAGCTCAGCTTGGTGAAGCCGCCTTCGGTGTGGCGTCCGCCGAACTGCTGGTCGGACTGGAAGCTCTGTGCGTCGCGGATCGACAGGTCGCCGTGGTACAGCGTGCCCGAGCTGGCCCAGTAGCCGCCGCCCAGCACCTCGTCGCGCCGCTCCCAGGCCCAGCCGATGCCGAAGCCCTGCACGCGCTTCTTGGCCGTGAAGTCGACGCCGCGCAGTTCGTCGGTGAGGTCCTTCACGTCGGCCGTGAGGCGCAGGAACAGGTTCTGCTGGCGCTGGCGGATCAGCGGGTAGTTGAGCGACACGTCGAGCACGTCGGCGCGGCCGCGCGCGTCGAGGTCGACGAACTTGCCGCCCAGGTCGTAGCTCACGCGCGAGATGCCGATGCCCGCGCGCAGGCCGTTGGTGCCCAGCGGCGCCTCGTAGGCCACGCGGCCGTACTGCAGCGCGTTGCTGTTGGACAGCAGCAGGCGCGCATCGAGGTTGTCGCCGATGCCGAAGGGGCTGAGCCAGCGCGCCGTGCCGCCCACACGGTAGCGCCCCGCCTCCTTGGTGCCGTGGTTGTCGGCCTCGGCCGAGAAGGCCCAGCGCGCGCCGGCCTCGACCTCCACTGACAGGTCGGTGGTGCCCGCCTGCGCGCCTTCCTGCAGGCTGGACGACACCTTGAGGCCGGGCTGGTCCGACAGCAGCAGCATCGCGCGCTCGTAGGCCGGCGCATTCACCGCCTCGCCCGGCTGCAGCGCCGCCAGGAAGCCGCGCACGCGCGCCTCGCTGATCGGCGCCTCGGGCGCGACCAGCACGTCGACCTTGCCGAGCCGGCCTTCGATGATGCTGATCTCGACGATGCCGTCGCGCACGGTCTGCACCGGCACCACCGCCTGCGCGAGGAAGTAGCCGCGCTCCTTGTAGCGCGTGGTGATCGCCTGCGCGAGGCCTTCGAGGTCGCCGAGCGTGACGTCGCGGCCGATGTAGGGCGCGGTGATGGTCTGCAGCTCTTCGTTGCTCAGCGCCTTCACGCCGTTCAGGCGCAGGTCTGTGAGCTTGAAGCTGCCCGCGGCTGCGCGCTGTGGCGGCGCGGGCAGGGTTTGCGGGGCGACGGCGCCGGTGGCTTGCGCGACGGGGCGGTCGCAGCTGCCGCACGGGTCCTTGGTGGGCAACAAGGTGGTGGCCTCCTGCGCATGGGCGCGGGGCATGGCGACCCACAGCGTGGCGCCGACGAGTGCAGCCGCCGCGATGGCGATCGGCGTCGGCCGTGGACGAAGGCGGATCGCAGGGGCCATGGCAGTGCTTCTTTGCAGGAGGGAGCGTGGCGAAGACATGGTCAGCTTCCCACGGTGAGTCGCCAGTTGCCGATCAGGTTGAACGGCGCCCAGAAGAAGGGGTGAGACATCTTGGGGTCCTTCAGCACGGCCAGTTGCCCGGCCTGCATGGCCTTCTGGATGTCGCGGCCCTTGGCGAGCTCGCCGTAGAGCGTGCCCATGAGCACGGCGGTGGCGTCGTCCGACACCGGCCACAGCGAGGCGATGAGGCTGGAGCTGCCGGCCGAGAGGAACGAGCGCGTGAAGCCCAGCACCTCGTCGCCCTGCGCGATGCGTCCCAGGCCCGACTCGCAGGCCGACAGCGTGACCAGCGCCGTGCCGTCCATCGGCAGCGCCAGGATCTCGTGCGCTTCGAGAAAATTCTGCTTGCCGCCTTCGTTGGCCAGCAGGATGCGCGAGTACAGCGGATCGACCTCGTCGGCCTCGGCGTGCGCCGCCACGTGCATCAGCGGCGAGCGCGAGGCCACGTCGCGGAACTGCGTCTTGGTGGCGGCCGCGCCCATGTACACCGTGTTGCGCGGGAAGAGCTGCGCGAGCTGCTTCACCTCAGTCTCGGCGCCGGGCAGGTCGTACTTGTCCTCGATGCGCGGATTGCCGAAGGCCGTGAGCGACGCGTTCACGCGCGGCGTGCGCTGCGCCAGCTGCACCGCGATGCTGATCGACGGCGCCACCGACACCGGGTGCGTCTCGATGAGGTAGCGCCCGTCCAGGCGCAGCGCCTGGAACGGCAGGTAGTGCAGCGGCCCGTGCGGCACCACCACCACGCGCTGGCCCGGCGCCAGGCCCAACGGGCCGAGCAGCGCGGCGCCCAGCTTGTCGGCGTTGGTGATGGCCGCGCGGCGACCGCGCACGATCGAGTTGCGGAAGGTCTCGACGAGCTCGGTGAGCTCCTCGCGCTTCACCGCGATGCGCTTTTCGACGATGCTGTCCGGGCCGACGACCCAGACCATCAGGCGGTCGGGCAGCGCGTGGTACTGCACCACGCGCTCGTCGGCCGCCAGCGTGCGCTGCAGCGCCGCCACGCCGACCGTGCCGGCCGACGATTCACTGAGCTTGGCGCGACCGCGCACCGCGTCGAGCAGCGCGCGCGAGCGGCTGTGCTCGCTGACCTCGAAGGCGCGTTGCGGATCGCCCGCTTCGCTGTACACCGCCACGCCGCGCTCGAACACCGACTGCAGGTCGGAGAACAGGCCCATCTTCACTTCTTCGCTGCGAAAGCGCGCGCGCACCTGGTCGACGTCGGCCAGCGCGCGGCCCGCGGCCTCGGCGGCGGCCTGCTTCTGGCCCAGCGCGAGTTCGCTGCGTGCCACGCCGTCCCAGGCCCAGAGCCGGTAGTAGGCGGTGTCGGTGCCGACCTGGCGCGTGGTGAGCGCTCGGTACTTGTCGCGTGCCTCGGCCGGCTTGTTCTCGGCCAGCAGCAGGCGGGCGCGCGTGCGTTCGAGCTGCGCGGCCAGCGGCGCCTCGCGCGGCTCGGCCATATCGCCGAGCACCTGGCGTGCGCGTGCCGCGTCACCCGATTCGATGAGCGCGTTGACCAGCGAGGCCTGCACCAGCGGTGCGTAGCGCGGCGAGCTGTTGGCCAGTGCCTCGTCGTAGCTGAGCACCGCGCCGGCGAAGTCGCCGCGCCGCGTGCGCACGTCGCCGATCACCTTCTGCACCGGTCCGACCACCAGCTTGGGGTCGCGCGCGGGATGGCGCAGCGCTTCGCGCGCGAACTCCTCGGCCTTCTCGAGCTGGCCCGAGTAGCTGTAGACGATCGCCAGGTCGCGGTTGGCCACGGCGCGCAGGTTCGGGTCGCTGGTGGCGTTGGCCAGGTGCAGCGCCTTGCTCGCGGCGCGCACGCTCTGGCGGAACTCGCCTGCCTCGGCCAATGCGACCGCCTGGCTGCAGTATTGATAGCCCGAGAGCTTGACCGCGTCCTGCCCGTAGAGCACCGCGCCTTCGCTGGTCAGGGCCAGCAGCGTGTCGGTGTCGGCCAGCCGCGCCTGCGCCATGCGGTCGGCCGCGGCTTCGGCATTCGGGCCGCCCGCTGAAGCAGCGGGGGTTGCAGGTGGTGGCGCCGGACGTTGTGCCTGCGCCGAAGGGCCGCCGGGGCCCAGAAGCAGCACACCCACCAGGCCGACCGCACCGGCAAGACCGGCACGGCGACGCGCCGGATGCGCACATCCCCATCTCGAAAACCACGCCATTGAACCCCCTCGACCCATGCACTCGCTGCCGCGAACGCTCGACGCCGCGGGAGTGCGCGCCGTTCAGGCCTCGTGGGAAAGTCTAGGAGCGGGTGTTCACCTCGCCTATTCGCAATACGGTCTAGCGCAAATGGCGTAGAGCCGGTTCACGCTAGGCGGGCACGCTGTCGATGTTGAGTCGGTCCCAATGCCGGTGCTTCGCAATCGCCGCAATGAAGTCGTGCGCGATCTGCGTCGCCGCCGTGGCGTCGCCCAGGTTCGTGACGGGCGTTTCGGCCACCACCACGCCGGCCGGTGCCTCGCCTTCCGGTGTGACGCCCAGCGTGGCCAGCAGTTGCACGCCCTCGCCCACCGCGCAGATCGCCTTGCAGTGCTTGTAGGCCTCGAGCACGAAGTGCACGGCATCGCCTTGCGCCGCGAGCGCGGCGGCGCCCTCGGCACCCGCAGGCACGAGCACGGCGTCGAACAGCACCGAGGCGGTGTTGGTGAAGGTCATGTCGACATCGATCTGGCGTTTCGACGCGCTGGCCACGGTGCCGAGCTTCGGGCCCACCACCTTGCACAGCACGCCCACCTGTTCGAGTGCATCGCGGATCGGCTTGAGCGAGGCCGAGTCGACGCCGTCGGCCACGAGGATCGCGACCTTGCGCGTGCGCACCACGCCGTCGGCGCTGCCGTCGCTCATGCGCAGCGCGGGCGACTCGTCGATGGGCAACTCGATGCGGTGTTCGCGAAAGCCCGAGTACCCCGCCGCCGCTTTCGCGTCGGGCTCGCCGATGCCCAGCGGCTCGGCCACGCGGCGCGCGAGTTTCTCGTCCACGTGCGCGAGGTTGTCGACCATGCGCTGGCGGATGGCGGGTACTTCGAGCTTCGAGAGTTCGAAGCGGAAGGCCGCGACGATGTGCTCCTTCTCGGCCATGCTCTGGCTGTTGAAGAACAGGCGCGCCTGCGTGAAGTGGTCGTCGAACGACGGGCTGCGGCGCCGCACCTTTGGCGACTCGATCTCTTCGGGGAACGACTGGAAGCCGTGGCTGCCGCCGTCCACGCGGAACTCGGTGCCGCTGCCCAGCGTGTTGGGCTCGTAGGCGACCTGGCCGCGCGCGATGGTCTGGCGGTGCATGCCGTCGCGCTGCATGTTGTGGAACGGGCACACGGCCTTGTTGATCGGCAGCTCGTGGAAATTGGCGCCGCCCAGCCGCGAGATCTGCGTGTCGGTGTAGCTGAACAGGCGCCCCTGCAGCAGCGGGTCGTTGCTGAAGTCGATGCCCGGCACGACGTGGCCCGGGTGGAAGGCCACCTGCTCGGTCTCGGCGAAGAAGTTGTCGGGGTTGCGGTTGAGCACCAGCTTGCCGATGCGCTGCACGGGCACCATCTCTTCGGGGATCAGCTTGGTCGGGTCGAGCAGGTCGAAGCCCAGCGATTCGGCACGGTCGGGCGCGATGAGCTGCACGCCCAGCTCCCACTCGGGGAAGTGGCCCTGCTCGATGGCCTCCCAGAGGTCGCGACGGTGGAAGTCGGGGTCCTTGCCGGCGATCTTCTGCGCCTCGTCCCACACGAGGCCGTGCACGCCGAGCTTGGGCTTCCAGTGGAACTTCACGAAGTGGCTCTCGCCGCGCGCGTTGACGAAGCGGAAGGTATGAACGCCAAAGCCTTCCATCATGCGAAGGCTGCGTGGAATGGCGCGGTCGCTCATGGCCCACATCAGCATGTGGGTGCTCTCGGGCATGAGCGAGGCGAAGTCCCAGAAGGTGTCGTGCGCGCTCGCGGCCTGCGGCATCTCGTGGTGCGGCTCGGGCTTCACGGCGTGGATGAGGTCGGGGAACTTCATCGCGTCCTGGATGAAGAACACGGGGATGTTGTTGCCCACAAGGTCGTAGTTGCCCTCGCGCGTGTAGAACTTGACGGCGAAGCCGCGCACGTCGCGCACGGTGTCGGCCGAGCCGCGCGAGCCGGCCACGGTCGAAAAGCGCACGAACACGGGCGTCTTGGCATCGGGGTCCTGCAGGAAATCGGCGCAGGTGTACTGCGACATCGACTGGTAGACCTGGAAGTAACCGTGCGCCGCCGAGCCGCGCGCGTGCACGGCGCGCTCGGGAATGCGCTCGTGGTCGAAGTGCGTGATCTTCTCGCGCAGGATGAAGTCTTCGAGCAGCGTCGGCCCGCGCACGCCCGCCTTGAGCGAGTTGTGGTTGTCGGGAACCTGCAGGCCCTGGTTGGTCGTCAGGTGCGTGGGGTGCTCGGTGGTGAAACCCTCGAGCTGCAGCTGCTTGGCGTTGGCGCCGTCACCGGTCTTGGCGGTGCTGGCGCGGCGGCCTGCGGCGGCCTTGTTCTGGGGGGACATCGGGGTTCTGGGCATCGATGCGGGTCGGCTCAGCCGGCCTCGTTGCTGTTGCCGCTGCCGATGAAGATGTCGAGCACGTTCACCACGGCGATCAGGCCAATGCAGGCGGTCACGGCAGCCACCGCCCAGATCAGGATGTCGTCGCCCCAGGTGCCCATGAGCGAATCGAACAGTGCCGAGATTTCCATGATGTTTTTCCCTCCGAGAGAAGCGGGGCCGCAAGCCGGCAAATCCGCAAAGAGGAAGCTTAGGTGGGGCCCGGTGCGCGGGCCGTAGTGGCCGCCCCTCCCCGTCTGTGGGAGAAGGTGGGCGTCACCGGTAGGAGGGCGCCGACAGGCGCGAGCCTCAGGCGGTCGGGTCGAGCACGCGCTCGCTGGGCCGCGCGAAGTAGAACCACTCGGCGCCCGGCAGCGCCATCGCGTTCGGGAACACGATGAAGCCGTCGTCGGGCGCGCTGACCAGCGTGCCGTCGTGCCGCATGCCCACGGGTTCGCCGCGCTGCACGGGGTCGAAGGTGGCCCAGTCGCGCACGAAGCTGTCGTCTTCGTGCAGGCGGTCGGTCACGCTGGCCAGGCGCAGCAGCTGGGGCGGCTGCGGGGGCGCGGCCGACAGGCCCGGCGGCAGCGCCGCCATGCCCAGCAGCGCGAGCGTGCGGCGGATGGCCGCCCACGCCACCTGCGGCGCCTGCGGGTCCTGGTGCTGGCCGCATTCGAGGGTGACGCCGTAGCCGCCGCAGCTGCGGATGTATTCGTTGGTGCCGCGGCCGAAGTCGATGGCGGCCTCGTCGACCGCGGCGCCGCGCTGCGCGAGGCCGGCGGCGTAGATGTCGAGCCAGCCCTCGACCACGATGGGCGTGCCGATGTGCAGCGCGAGCCGGCCTTCTTCCTGCGCGCGCGCAAAGGGTTCGAGGCTGCCGCTGTTGTCGCGCGGGCCGATCATGGCGAAGGCCTCGCCCTCGCTCTGGAAGGAATGCAGGTCGAGCAGCACGTCGTGGCGCGCGATGACGGGCGCCAGCCGGTTGGTGATGCGGGCTTCGTAGTCGGCCGGCGTCTCGCTCGGACGGAACAGGCGGTTGAGGTTGCGCTGGCCCTCGCGCTGCAGCCGCCGCCGTGCGAGCGGGTTGGCCACGGGCACGAGCGTGAGTTCGCCGCGCAGCAGGCGCAAGTCGCCAGCATCGAGCTCGGCCAGCACGCGCGCGACGCCCTCGGTGCCGCAGGTCTCGTCGCCATGCACCCCGCCAATCACGAGCAGGCGCGGGCCCGGGTTCAGCGACGCGAAGGCATGCAGGCGCAGGCTGTCGGTGGCGGTCGCGGCGTCGTCGAAAAGCGGGGTGGACATGCGGGCGATTATGCGGAGGCGACTGTGGCCACGCAAAAGGCAAGACCCTGTGGCATGGCGGGCGCACAGCGCGAACCTACAGCCGCGCCCTGGCCTGTCCTACCGCCCCGTGGCGGGGCGCCGCGCAAGCTGGCGCCAGACCCGAACTTTGAAGGAGCACACGATGGCCCAGCAGCCGCGCAAGGACAAGAAGGACACCACCCGCGTCGAAAAGGACGGCGAATCGGCACCGCGCCTGCCGCACGAGCGCGACCAGTCGTCGGACAGCCAGGTGATGCAGGACGGCCAGCCGCCCGAGAAGGGCCGGCGCGGCTACGAGGACGTGGAACGCGGCGTGGTCGACACCGACCGCGGGCTCACGCCCGAGCGCACGCCCGACGGCAAGGTCAGGCCTTGACGGTGGCCAGCTGCTGGCGCATGTCGCCGATCACCGCGCCGTAGTCCTTGGCGTTGAAGATCGCGCTGCCCGCCACGAAGGTGTCGGCGCCGGCCGAGGCCACGCGCGCGATGTTGTCGGCCTTGATGCCGCCGTCCACCTCGAGGCGGATGTCGCGCCCGCTCTGCTCGATGCGCTTGCGCGCCTGCTCGATCTTGCGCAGCGCCGAGTCGATGAAGCTCTGGCCGCCGAAGCCGGGGTTGACGCTCATGATGAGGATGAGGTCGATGTCGTCGATCGCCCAGTCCAGCGCCTCGAGGCCGGCGCCGGGGTTGAACACCAGGCCGGGCTTGCAGCCGGCGGCCTTGATGGCCTGGATGCTGCGGTGCACATGGGTCGAGGCGTCGGGGTGGAAGCTGATGTAGTCAGCGCCCGCTTGCGCAAAAGACGCGGCCAGCGCGTCGACCGGCTGGATCATCAGGTGCACGTCGATGGGCACGGGCGTGCCGTCGGCGGTCTTGGCGTAGGGCTTGAGGGCCTGGCAGATCATGGGGCCGAAGGTCAGGTTCGGCACGTAATGGTTGTCCATCACGTCGAAGTGGATCCAGTCGGCGCCGGCCGCGATCACGTCGGTCAGTTCCTGGCCGAGGTGCGCGAAGTCGGCGGAAAGAATGGAAGGCGCAATGCGGAACGGGGTGCTGCTCATAACCCCGGATTCTCGCAGCCGACGGAAGTCCGAGGAAAGGCCTCCGTTACCATGCGCCCCATGTCACACAGCCCCTTCAGCGTACAGGTCGAACCGCGTTACCTGGCCGACCAGTCCTCGCCCAAGGACAACGTCTACACCTTCTCCTACACGATCACCGTCACCAATGTGGGCACGGTGGGCGCGCAATTGATCGCGCGCCACTGGCTCATCAACGACGCCTCGGGCCATGCGCAGGAGGTCAAGGGCCTCGGCGTGATCGGCCAGCAGCCGCTGCTGGCGCCCGGCGAGTCGTTCCGCTACACCAGCGGCTGCCGCCTGCAGGCGGCCAGCGGCACCATGCACGGCAGCTTCTTCGTGGTGACCGAAGAAGGCGAGCGTTTCGACGTGCCGGTTCCCATGTTCGTGCTCGAAGCCGACGTTGGCGGAACCCCGGTCTCCCGGGTGCTTCACTAGGTACTCCCCCAGGCTTCGCGCACGTCGTGTCGCTTCTCCGTCCCCCTCGCCGGGGGCAACACCAGCGGCCCGGCTGAGCCGGTTCCGCGGTGTTCCCCGCACTGATCCGTTACGAATTCATCATGGCTGCTGCATCTCGCGACTTGCAGGGGCTGCTTGCCGGCCTCGACCCCACGGCCGATGTGGCGCAGCGCCACATCTGGCTCATCAACCTCTTCGACTGGCTGCGCGGCGACCGCGCCTCGCCGCAGGCCGCCATCGGCCGCGTGCAGCTGCTGCTCGACGCCGTCGAAGCACGCCCCGAGCTGTGCGACCGGCTGCGCGCCTGGTGGCGCGCGTTCACGCAGTCGGTCGACCTCACGGCGCTGCTGGCCGACTACGGCTTTGCGCCGCGCACCGCCTTCCTGAGCGAGTTCGGCGAACGCATGCGCCGCAAGATCCTGCCGGGCACGCCCGAGACCACCGACGCCTCGGACCTGTTCCGGCTGGTGCTGCCCGGCGTGTTCGACGCCGGCTGGATCGCGCTGCTGGACGACACCCAGCTTGCGCGCATCGGCGCGCTGCTGGCCGACGCCGCGCCCATGCCCGACGGCTCGGCGCGCTGGCGCCACACGGTGATGGACGCCGTCACCTACTGCTGCAGCCAGGTGGTGGCCACGGGCTTTTCGCCCGAGCTGCGGCTGCGCATCAGCCCCGAAGCGGGCGAGGCGCGCCCTTTCCACGCCCTCATGGCCGACCTGGACGCGCTGCGCGAGCAGATGTTCGCCCTGCCGCGCGACGAGGAATCCCTGCAGGCCGCCTTCGTGGCCTTCCGCGACCGGCTCGACGCCTGCCGCTCCAGCGCCTCGTCGGTCTACACGCACCTGGAAGACAACGGCATCTCGGTCGGCCTGGTGTTCCGGCTGCGCCAGCTGCGCGAGCGCGTGCTGCGCATCCGCGAGCTGCTCGACTGCCTGATGTCGCCCGTGCCGGGGCCGAGCATGGCGCGGCTGGTGGGCAAGCTGGTGCTGGCGGGCGGCGAGCGCAACAGCATCCGCGCACTGATCGCCTCCAACTCGTCGATGCTCGCGGCCAAGGTGACCGAGCGCAGCGCCGAGACCGGCGAGCACTACATCACCCGCGACCGCCGCAGCTACCTGCAGATGGTGAAGAAGGCCGCCGGCGGCGGCGCCTTCACGGCGCTGACGGTGCTGGCCAAGTTCGGCATCTACGCGCTGGCCCTGTCGGCCTTCTGGAGCGGGCTGGCCGCGGGCCTCATGTATGCGGCCAGCTTCGTGGCGATCCAGCTGCTGCACCTCACGCTGGCCACCAAGCAGCCGGCCATGACCGCCCCCGCCATGGCGGCGCGGCTGCGCGACATCAAGTCGGACGACGCCGTGGACCAGTTCGTCGACGAGGTGGCCAACCTCGTGCGCTCGCAGGTGGCGGCCGTGCTGGGCAACGTGCTCCTGGTGGTGCCGGCGGTGGGACTGCTGGTGCTGGGCTGGCAGGCCGCGCTGGGCCGGCCGCTGCTGGACGCGGCGCATGCGGCCTCCACGCTGCATTCGCTGTCGCTGCTGGGACCGACCGTGCTTTTCGCGGCAATCACCGGCATCCTGCTGTTTTCGTCCAGCATCATCGCCGGATGGACAGAAAACGCCTTTGTCCTGCATCGCCTGGACTCCGCCATGCGTTACAACCCTCGCATCGGCGCCTTTCTCGGTGCCGCCCGGGCCCGTCGCTGGGCCGCCTTCATGCGCACACACATCTCAGGCTTCGCCTCCAACATCTCGCTGGGACTCATGCTCGGACTGCTGCCCGCGTTCGCGGGCTTCTTCGGGCTCGGGCTGGATGTGCGCCATGTCACGCTGTCGGCCGGCCAGATCGCGGCCGCGGCGGCATCCATCGGACTGCCGGCGCTGCACCAGCCGGCCCTGTGGTGGGCGGTTGCGGCGATCCCGGTGATCGGCGCGCTCAATGTGAGCGTGAGTTTCTATTTCGCTTTCCGGCTGGCGCTGCGCGCGCACAGCGTGAGCCTCGGTGACCGCGCCCGCATCCGCAGCGCGATCTGGGCCCGCTGGCGCAGCCGGCCGGTGAGCTTCTTCCTGCCTACATGAACCTGACCGCACTCCTCGCCGAACTCCAGGGCTTCTGGGCCGAATGGGCGCGCCCCTCGGCCGGCCTGCCCACCGTGCTCTGGGCCCTGCTGGTGGCCGCCGCCGCGGCCTCCGGCCACCTGGTGCAGCGCTACCTGGGAATGCCGAAGGTCATCGGCTATTCGGTGGTGGGCGCGGTGGTGGGCTTTGCCGGTTTCGAGGGCGCGATCTGGCCGCTGCGCGGCATCAGCCTGTTCCTGCTGGAGCTGGGCGCGGCCGTGGTGCTGTTCGAAGCGGGTGGCCGGCTGCCGCTGCGCTGGTTCCGCCACAACCCGATGGTGCTGGTGCAGAGCCTGCTGGAGGCGGGGCTGACCTACTTCGGCGTGTACTGGATATTGATTCTTCTGGGCCTGCCCGAGCCGGTGGCCAACCCCATCGCACTGATGGCGATCGTCGCCTCGCCGGCCGTGCTCAGCCGCGTGATCATGGACACCCGCGCCGCCGGCCCCGTGACCGAACGCGCCATGACGCTGGCGACGCTCAACACCTTCTACGCCCTCACGCTGGGCTACGCGCAGGCCGGCCTGATCGAGCGCGCACCGCAGTCGCTGATGCTCAAGCTCTACCCGGTGGCGGTGGTGCTAGGCATGTCGTTCGTGGTCGGCGCGATCATGGCGCTGGCGCTGCGCTCGGCGCTGCGCGTGATGAGCCCGAACAGCGAGAACACCTCGATCCTGCTGCTGGCGATCATCGCGGCGGGCGCGGCGCTCACGGCCCACATCGGCGGCTCGGCACCGCTGGCGGCGCTGATCGGCGGCGTGCTGCTCAAGACGCTCAACCCCAAGCCATGGGCCTGGCAGCGCCAGCTCGGCACGGCCTCGTCGCTGCTGACCATGCTGATGTTCGTGCTGGTGTCGATGGTGGCGGCGCAGGCCGACTGGACCCTGCCCGTGGCCAGCGTGGTGCTGGCCGTGATCGGCGTGCGCCTGGTCACCAAGATCTCGGGCGTGGCCATTGCCAATCCGGGCAGCGGCGCCAGCTGGAAGCAGGCCTTCTGGGTCGGCTGCGCGATGACGCCGCTGTCGTCCATCGCCCTGCTGATCGCCTCCAATTTCGCCTCGGCCTCACCGCTTCTGGGCACCATGATCACGCAGGTCGCCCTGCCCTCGATTTTGCTGATGGAAGTGATGGGCGCCGTGCTCGCCACCGTGGCGATCCACGCCGTGGGCGAGAGTTCGGTCCCCTGGACGCCACAGGCCTTCAGCACCACGGAAGACACGCAGCGATGAGCAGCAGCAACAGCAACCCCACCTCCGTCCTCCCGATCGACCCGGACAGCGACGACGTCCGCTCTGCGCCGCTGCCCGCCGATCCGGCCAGCCGCGCCGTCAAGCTCGAGCCCTTCAACAAGTCGGAGGCGCTGTCGCTGGGCGTGGAGCTCGAGCTGCAGCTCGTGAACACGCACGACTACGACCTCGCGCCGTACGCCGAGGACATGCTGCGCCTGATGGCGCAGACGCCGCTGCCCGGCAGCGTGGTGCCCGAGATGACCTCGAGCATGATCGAGATCTCGACCGACATCTGCCATTCGGCGCAGGACGTGATCACGCAGCTGTCGCCGATCCGCGAGGCGCTGATCAAGAACGCCGACAAGCTCAACATCGCGGTGGTCGGCGGCGGCACGCATGCCTTCCAGCAGTGGCACGAACGGCGCATCTACGACAAGCCGCGCTTTCGCGAGCTGTCGGAGCTGTACGGCTACCTGAGCAAGCAGTTCACCATCTTCGGCCAGCACGTGCACATCGGCTGCCCCGACGCCGATTCGGCGCTGCTGATGCTGCACCGCATGTCGCGTTACATCCCGCACTTCATCGCGCTGTCGGCCTCGTCGCCGTTCGTGCAGGGGCAAGACACGCAGTTCGACTCGGCGCGGCTCAATTCGGTGTTCGCGTTCCCGCTCTCAGGCCGCGCGCCCTTCACCACGAGCTGGAAGGAATTCGAGGCCTACTTCGAGCGCATGACCCGCACCGGCGTCGTGCGCAGCATGAAGGACTTCTATTGGGACATCCGCCCCAAGCCCGAGTTCGGCACCATCGAGATCCGCGTGTTCGACACGCCGCTCACCATCGAGCGCGCCGCCGCGCTCGCGGGCTACGTGCAGTCGCTGGCCGCATGGTTCCTGCAGGAGCAGCCTTTCGAGCCGAGCGAGGACGACTACCTCGTCTACACCTACAACCGCTTCCAGGCCTGCCGCTTCGGCCTGGACGCGGTGTATGTCGACCCGGCCAGCGGCCAGCACATGCCGCTGCGCGACCACATCCTGATGACCATGACCCAGCTCGAGTGGCACAGCGAGGCGCTCAACGCCACGCAGGCGCTGGGCGAGCTGCGCACCAGCGTCGAGGCCAACCGCAACGACGCGCGCTGGCTGCGCGAGAAGCAGGGCAAGGAACGGCTGCTGGCCGAGGTCGTGCGACAAGCCTCGCTGCGCTTTCGCGGCGCGGCCTGACGTTGTTCAGGCGGCCACGGCCTCCTGGGAGAACTGCCGGCGGTACACCGTCGGCGACACCTTGAACGCCGTGGCGAAGTGCTTGCGCAGCAGCACCGCCGAGCCGAAGCCCGCATCGGCCGCCACGCGCTCCACGGAACGGTCGGTCGTCTCGAGCAGCCGCTGCGCCAGCGCCAGCCGCTGGTTCTGCAGCCACTGGCCGACCGTCGTGCCCGTCGATTCGCGAAAGCGCCGCGTGAAGGTGCGCCGGCTCATGAGCGCGCGGCGCGCGAGTTCGTCGAGTTCATGCGGCACCTGCAGATACCGCCCCAGCCATTCGAGCAGCGGCGTGAGCCGGTCGCGTTCGGCCGCTGCCGGCACGGGCTGCTGGATGTACTGCGCCTGCCCGCCCTGCCGGTGCGGCGCAACGACCATGCGCCGCGCGGCGCGGTTCGCGGTGTCGGCGCCGTAGCGCACGCGCAGCAGATGCAGGCAGCAGTCGATGCCGGCGGCCGTGCCCGCCGACGTGAGCACGTCACCGTCGTCCACGTACAGCACCTCGGGCTGCAGCACGACCTGCGGGTACTGCTTGGCGAAGGCCGCGGCCAGGTGCCAGTGCGTGGTGGCGGGCCGCCCGTCGAGCAGGCCGGCCTCGGCCAGCACGAAGGCGCCCAGGCACAGCCCGACCACGGTGGCGCCGCGCCGGTGCGCCGCCTGCAGCGCACGGATGAGCGCGGGCGGCGCGGGCCGGCCATCGTCGCGCCACGACGGCACCACCACGATCTGCGCGCGGCGGATCGCCTCCAGGCCGTGCGGCACCACGAGCGTGAAGCCCGCGTTGGTGGCGAGCGGCCCGGGCTCGGGCGCGCAGACCTGCACGCGAAAGCGCGGCGCGCCGGTGTCGGTGCGGTCTTCGCCGAACACCATGCAGGGCACGGAGAGGTGGAAGGGGCTGATGCCGTCGAAGGCGACCACGGCAATGGTCTCGGCGATGGTTTTGGCGGCAGATGAGCGCATGGCCCGATCTTATCGATGAATGGCTTTCGGGCCACTGTCGCAAAACCCGCGGTGCGCGAAGAATCGAGCCATTCCAGACACACAACCACCGAAGGAGATATCCATGAGCCAGTCCGCACCGCGCCGCGCCCTCGTCGTCATCGACGTGCAGAACGAATACTTCGAAGGCGGCGGCCTGCCCATCGAATACCCGCCGGTCGAAAGCTCGCTGCCGAAGATCGCGCAGGCCATGGACGCGGCCCGCGCGGCCGGCGTGCCGGTGGTGGTGGTGCAGCATCACGCGCCGAAGGGCGCGCCGGTCTTCCAGGCCGACAAGTTCCACGGCCAGCTGCACCCCGAGATCGCCCAGCGCCCGCGCGACCACCTGATCACCAAGGCCTTCCCGAGTGTCTTCACCGGCACCGACTTCGCCGACTGGCTCGCGCGCCACGAGATCGACACGCTGAGCGTGACCGGCTACATGACGCAGAACTGCGACGCCTCCACCGTGTTCGAAGCCATGCACCGCGGGCTGAACGTGGAGTTCCTGTCGGACGCCACCGGCGCGCTGCCTTATGAAAACGCGGCCGGCCGCGTGAGCGCCGAGGAAATCCACCGCGTCTTCAGCGTCGTGTTCCACAGCAACTTCGCCGCCGTGGCGACGACCGACGCGTGGATTGCTGCGCTGAAGAGCGGCGCGGCGATCGAGAAGGACAACGTGGTCATGTCCAACCGCCGCGCGCGCGGCGTCTGACCTTCTCGCTCAGGCCAGGTTCAACGGCTGCAGCACGGGCTGCCAGCGCTGAACCGCGATCTTCTTGAAGCCGCGGCCGTTGGGGTGCAGCTCGTTGGCCCAGTCGGTCGGGCCCAGCGTGCCGCGGCTGTCCACCACGTGCAGGTGCTGCGGGTCGCCCGCGGCGATGTTCTGCAGCATGCCGTGGAAGCCGTCGATCAGGTGGTCGACGCAGGGCTTGAACAACTCCGGCGCCACGCCCGCGTCGACCAGCGCCGGGCGCAGCCAGCCTTCGCGCCCGAACAGCGCCTTGCCGGTGGGCGGGGCGTAGTCGTAGCTGTGCATGACGATGTGGCAGTCGACGCTCGTTCGGGTGTAGATGAGGCCGATGAGCGCACGGTACTGCTCGTCCATGTCGACAAGGAACTGGTCGAAGCCGCCCTTGCCGTTGCGAAAGCACTGCGCGGCCTGGGTCTCACCCGTGCAATCGGACTTGAGCAACGGGCGCAGGTCGTTGAAGCCCGCGAAGTCGTTGCCGCCGCCACTGATGAACACCGCCGACAGCGTCGGCCCGTACAGGCGCAGCGACTCGCGCACGGCGTTGCGGTACTTGCCTTCGACATAGTCCTGGGCTTCCGCGCCGTTCATGCCCTTGGCCAGGATCACGTGGCCGCGCGCGCCGACCACGTCGCCCAGGAAGTTCAGCAGGCTGCCGCCCGGCAGCGGGTACCAGAACCACGAATCGCCGAAGGCGAGGATGGTCGCGGTGCCGTGCGGGCCCATCTGCATCTTGGTCTCGTCCCAGTAGACAGCCATGGCGAACTCCTCGTGTAGAGGGCGCCATGGTTCTCGCAACCGCCGCGCGGCGCCATCCCCCGTTCGCAGTAGAACCTGCTGCTCAGTCCCGCAGCGACTGCACCAGCAGCACCAGCTCCGCCTGCCGGTGGCAGTCGGTCTTGCGCATCACGTTGCGCAGGTGGCTGCGCGCCGTGTGTTCGGAGCAGTGCTGCGCGGCGGCGAAGTCCTTCACGGTCTTGCCGCTCGCCAGCAGCAGCGCGAGCCGCGCCTCGGTCGGGCTCAGGCCGAGCAGGCTTTCCAGCTGCCGCGGCTCCACGGGCGCCGCCTCGGCCGGATGGGCGAAGACCACGAGCGCGCGGTGGCGCTGGCGCAGCACGGCCAGCGGGTGCGAGGGTTTGAGCGGCAGCACCGTGATGCGGACCACGCTGCCGGCCACGGGCAGGTGCAGCACGCCGGCCCGCGCGCCGCCGGCCGGGGCGCAGGCCTCGCGCACCCGCTGCTCGAAGGCCGACTGCAGCGCGGACGACGCGAGCCGCAATCGCCCCTGTGCGCTGTCGAACAGGCCACCGCGGCCCGCGCACGCCGCCGCGCGCGCGTTCAGGTGGTCGATGCGACAGGCCTCGTCGACCACGGCGATGCCCTGCGGCAGCGCGTCGAGCGCCGACAGCCCGGTGGCTGCGTGCTCGCCCAGCTGCGCCATGCGAGCGCGCAGTTCGCTGGCGCGCACCAGGTGCGGCGACAGGCGCCGACAGAAGGCCTCGCTCTCAGGACCGTAGGGCGCCTCGGCCCGGGGACGGATGAAGCCGAGCACTTCGCGCGTGTCGTCGTCGGCGCGCAGCCCCATGGCGAGTGTGTGGCGCAGGCCGAGCGGTGCCAGCCAGTCGACATAGATCGGGCTGTGCGAGAGCGTGCGCGCGCCGAAGTAGGCATGGTCGGCCACCGGCGTGCCCAGCGGGGCGTTCACCGGCATCTGCATGCGGATGTCGTCGCGCGCCAGGTGCTGCTCGTACTCGCGCACCTTGTCGGGCGGGCTCTCCAGGTTGGCGAGCCCCGCGCCCACCACCGAGCAGTCGGTGCGACGCACCGTGAGCGTGTGAAAGCAGGCGGCGCCGAGCACCTCGCGCATGGCATCGAGCGCGTCGTACCAGTCGCCGGGACAGGTGATCCCGTCGTACAGCAAGGCAACGATCCGGTCGGTGTCGGCCTCGGCGGACACGCCTCCCTGCACGATGGCTGTCATGGCGGCCTCCTCCTGTTTGGACTTTCGGTGTATCCGCTTGCATGACGGTATTACAAAATGCTTCCAGTGTCAGCCCCCCTTTCCCGTGGGCGCCGCGGCGAGCGGCCCCGCGCCAGGTCGTTATGCTCTCGCACCCATGGGTGAATTCGACCTGATCACACGCTATTTCAAACGTCCCGCCACGCGCTCGCCGCTGGGCGTGGGCGACGACTGCGCCTTGCTCGCGCCGGCCGCGGGCATGCAGCTCGCCGTGTCCTCCGACATGCTGGTGGAGGGGCGGCACTTTCTCTCGACCGTGGAGCCGGCCCGACTCGGCCACAAGGCGCTGGCCGTGAACCTCAGCGACCTGGCCGCCTGCGGCGCGAAGCCGCTGGCCTTCACGCTGGCGCTGGCATTGCCCGGCGTGGACGAGCCCTGGCTCGAAGGTTTTTCGCGCGGCCTGTTCGCGCTGGCCGACGCCCACGGCTGCGAGCTGGTGGGCGGCGACACCACGCGCGGCCCGCTCAACATCTGCATCACCGTGTTCGGCGAAGTGGCGGCCGGCGCCGCGCTGCTGCGCTCGGGCGCGCGCGCGGGCGACGACCTGTGGGTGAGCGGCTCGCTCGGCGATGCGCGGCTGGCGCTCGAGGTGTTCCGCGGCACGCTGAGCCTGCCCGCCGACGCCTTCGCACAGGCCCGCGCGCGCATGGAACAGCCCACGCCGCGCGTGGCACTGGGCCAGGCGCTGCGCGGCATCGCCACGTCGGCAGTGGACGTGAGCGACGGCCTCATCGGCGACCTGGGCCACATCCTCGCGGCCAGCGGCGTGGGCGCCACGCTCGATGCCGACGCCACCACCGCGCTGATCGCGGTCGACACGGCCGGCCTGCCCTCCGAGGCGCTGCGCACCTGCGCGCTCTCGGGCGGCGACGACTACGAGCTGGTGTTCACCGCGCCGGCCTCGGCGCGTGCGGCAGTGGAGCAGGCCGGGCAAGCCAGCGCCACGCGCGTGACGCGCATCGGCCGCATCGAGGCGGACGCGGGGCTGCGCATCGTCGATGCGGGCGGCGCGCCGGTGTCACAGCGCTTCGGCTCGTTCGACCACTTCGTCTGATCAAGAGCCGCGCATCACCGCGCGCATCTTGTCCTGCGCGGTGTTGATCGCCGCCGACTGCTTGCCCATTTGCTGCGCCATCTTGTTGAGTTCGTCCCCCACGGCCGGGTCGGTCACGGTGAGCGTGCCGCCGGAAACCCGAAGCTTCGACTTGTTCTTCTCCATGAAATCGGCGATGGCCAACGCACTGTCGATCACGGCGTCGACCGGAGGGAACACCTCCTTGAACGTGGTGGCGGGCGTGGTCACCGTCTTCTCGTAGGCCTTGGCATAGACCTGCTTCAGGTCGTCGGGCTGCTTGAGCTGCGCGCGCGCCGCGTCGGCCTTGGCCAGCTGCTGGTCGAGCGCGCTGCGCAAGCCTCCCAGGCCCTCCTTGGCGGCCTTGAGATCGTCACGGCGTGCCGGCAGATCGACGAACGAGCGCAGCGCGCCCTTGTTCATGACCTGCGTCATCGGCTGGCTCACCGACTTGTTCATGCCTTCGTTGAAATCGGTGATCACCGCGTAGTGCTGCGCGTAGTCGCCGAACGATGCCTTTTCTTCGGCGGTGGGCGTGGGCACGCGCAAGCCGGGCTTGTCGAGCACGCGGGTCTGCAGGTAGGCGATGAAGGCGCTGCGCTGTTCGGCCTCCTTGTTGCCGCAGGCCACGAGCAGCATCGACAACATCAGGCCGAATGCCAGGACCAGCCATGCGGAAGAGAAACGGGACCGTGTGGTTGTGGTCATGGGGCACCTGCTTTCGTGCAAAGAAAAGAGACCGGCCAGCATACGACCGGCCCGCCCCCGCGGCTACTGCAGGCTCTGCTTCAACGCCTCGATGAACGCCCGCGCCGCCGCCGACAGCGAATGGCCGCGCTTGGTGACGATCGAGATGTCGCGCACCACGCGCGGTGCGCTGAGCACTTTCACCACCAGCACCGGGTTCTTCTCGGCGCGCGCAAAGGCCGACGGCATGATCGACGCGCCCATGCCGGCCGCCGTCATCCACAGCGCGGTGGACAGGAAGGACACCTCGTTCACCACGTCGAGCGTCACGCCCGCCTCCGCCGCCGTGCCGTCGATCAGCGGGCGCACGCCGTAGCCGGGGCGCACGGTGATGACCGGGTGGCGCCCCAGGTCCGACCAGCGCACCACGCGTGCCTTGGCCAGCGGGTGGTCGGTGCGGCACACCACGGCGAGGTGGTCGCGCAGGAGGCGCTGCACCTCGACCTCGGGGCCGGGCCGCTCCGGCGTGCCGATGCCGAAGTCGACGTGCTCGCCGAGGATGCGCGACAGGAACTGGTCGGGCGCACAGTCGTTCACCAGCACGCGAACTTTCGGGTGCTGCTCGCCGAAGGCGCGCAGCGCATCGGGCAATAAAAACCCGGCCAGCGTGGGCGTGATGGCCAGCGTCACGCGACCGCGTTCCAGCGTGGCGAGTTCGCGGAAATCGGCCGACAGCGAATCGACGTCGCGCAGCACGCGCTCAACGGTGGAAATCATCTGTTCGGCTGCGGCCGTGGGCTTGAGCGCGCGCGTGGTGCGGTCGAACAGGCGCGTGCCCAGGCCCTCTTCGAGCTGGCGGATCAGCATGCTCACGGCCGACTGCGTGACGAACAGCCGCGTGGCCGCGGCGCCCAGCTTGCGCAGCTGGTAGACCGCGAGGAACGCACGCAGCTGGCGGATCGTAGGACTGAAGTTCGTATTCATCAGAAAATTTGAAAAATCATTCGGAATTTCTTGATTTACGAATGAATGCTGCCATCGTTCAATCTCCGATCAAAGCACCGAATTCAAGGAGAGGCCCGAATGACAGCACCCATCGCCCGCGGCATGCACGCATTTCGTGGGCGACGCAGGCAACTGCTGTGGGCCGTGGCCGGTGTGCTGGTGGCCGGCACCGCCCTGGCGCAAGCGCCGGCAGGCGATTTCCCCACCAAGCCGATCCGCATGGTCGTGACCTTCCCGCCCGGCGGCAGCGCCGATGGCGTGGTGCGCATGCTGGTGCCGCGCCTGAACGAGAAGCTGGGCCAGCAGGTGGTGGTCGACAACCGCCCCGGCGCGGGCGGCAACGTGGGGCTGACGCTGGTGGCCAAGGCGCCGGGCGACGGCTACACGCTGGGCGTGGGCGCGGCGGGCGCGCTGGCGGCCAACGTGAGCCTGTACCCGCAGATGCCTTTCGATCCGCAGAAAGACCTCAAGCCCGTGGGCATGCTGGCGGCCATTCCCTTCGTGCTGGTCGGCCACCCTTCAGTGGCCGCGAAGACGCAGCGCGAACTCATTGCGCTGGCCAAGGCGAAGCCGGGCACGCTGTCGATCGGCCATGGCGGCAACGGCACGGCCATGCACCTGTCGGCGGCGCTGTTCAACCAGATGGCGGGCACGCGGCTGGTCGAGGTGCCCTACCGCGGCTCCGGCCCGGCAGCGCTCGACGTGCTGGGCGGGCAGATTCCGCTGGCGGTGGTCGACCTGCCCTCGTCGCTGCAGCAGATCCGCGCCGGCAAGCTGATCGCCTTTGCCGTGACCAGCCCGCAGCGCCTGCCGATGCTGCCCGAGGTGCCGACGGTGGCCGAGGCCGGCCTGCCGGGCTACGACTCGACCGGCTGGTTCGGCGTGGTCGCGCCGGCCGGCACGCCGGCGCCGGTGGTGGCGCGGCTCAATGCCGAGCTCAACGCCGCGCTCGGCGACGAGCAGGTGAAGACCGCGATGCGCGCGCTCGGCGTGGAGCCGGCGCCGGGCTCGGTCGAATCCTTCGACAGCTACATCCGCGCCGAGACGAAGAAGTGGGCCCAGGTGATCCAGGACGCCCACATCAAGCTCGATTGAACGACAAGCCGATAGAGACATGACGAAGACCGCCGACACCTCGATGCAAGCCGACGTGCTGATCGTCGGCGCCGGCCCCGTGGGCCTCACGCTGGCGATGGACCTGGCCTCGCGCGGCGTCTCGGTGATCCTGTGCGAGACGCGCCGCTTCGCCGAGCCGCCGAACGTGAAGTGCAACCACGTGGCCTCGCGCACCATGGAGCAGTTCCGCCGCCTGGGCGTGGCGCAGCAGCTGCGCGATGCCGGGCTGCCGGCCGACCACCCGAACGACGTCGTGTTTCGCACCACGGTGACGGGCACCGAGCTCACGCGCATTCCCATTCCGTGCCGGCGCGACCGCTACACCGAGACCGAGGGCCCCGACGCGTGGTGGCCCACGCCGGAGCCGCCGCACCGCATCAACCAGATCTACCTCGAGCCGATTCTGCTGAAGCACACGGCCGCGCTGCCGGGCGTGACGCTGCTCAACCGCACGCGCTTCGAGCGCTTCTCACAAGATGCCGAGGGCGTGAGCGCCATCGCCACCGACATGGACAGCGGCGCCACGCGCAGCATCCGCTGCCGCTACATGGTCGGCTGCGACGGCGGCAGCTCGCCGGTGCGCAAGCAGATCGGCGCCAAGCTCGAAGGCACGGCCGTCATCCAGCGCGTGCAGTCGACCTTCATCCGCGCGCCGCAGCTGCGCGACATGATTCCTGGCAAGCCCGCGTGGTCGTACTACGCGATGAACCCGCGCCGCTGCGGCACGATGTTCGCCATCGACGGCCACGAGACCTGGCTGGTGCACAACCACCTGAACGCCGAAGAGCCCGAGTTCGACTCGGTCGACCGCGACACCTCGATCCGAGAGATCCTGGGCGTGGGGCCCGACTTCCACTACGACATCATCAGCAAGGAAGACTGGATCGGCCGGCGCCTCGTGGCCACGCGCTTTCGCGACGGCCGCGTGTTCCTCGCGGGCGACGCCGCGCACCTGTGGGTGCCCTACGCGGGCTACGGCATGAACGCCGGCATCGCCGACGCGCTCAACCTCTCGTGGCTGCTGGGCGCCTGCGTGCAGGGCTGGGCCGACGAGGCCATCCTCGACGCCTACGAGGCCGAGCGGCTGCCGATCACCGAGCAGGTGTCGCAGTTCGCGATGGACCATGCGCAGAAGATGATCCGCGCGCGCCGCGCCGTGCCGCCCGACATCGAGGCGCCCGGCCCCGCGGGCGACGCGCAGCGCGCCGAGATCGGCCGCGAGGCCTATGCACTCAACGTACAGCAGTTCTGCTGCGGCGGGCTCAACTTCGGCTACTTCTACACCGGCTCGCCGATCATCGTGCCCGACGGCGAGCACCGCGCGCCGCCGTACTCGATGGGCGAGTTCACGCCCTCCACCGTGCCCGGCTGCCGCGCACCGCATTTCTGGCTGGCCGACGGGCGCTCGCTGTACGACGCCTTCGGCCCGGGCTACACGCTGCTGCGCTTCGACCGCAGCGTGGACGTGCGTCCGCTGGAGCGCGCGGCCGCCGCATACCGCATGCCGCTCACGGTGCTCGACATCGAGACCGCGAGCCTGCCCAAGGCCTATGCGCACCGCCTCGTGATGTGCCGCGCCGACCAGCACATCGCGTGGCGCGGCGCGCACCTGCCGGCGGATGTGTACGACCTCGTCGCCACCTTGCGCGGCGAAACGCGGCGCGAACGTGGACGCCGCCGCGCGCTGGCCTGGGAAGGCGTGCTCGCTTAACGCTGGCGCCGCGCCACCGCGCGCCACGCCAGCCAGGCGGCGATGGCAGGCGCCAGCGCGAAGACCGTGAACAGCCAGATCGCGGCCGATCGCGCACCGTCGACGCCGCCCGGCACCGTGAGCCCCGCCGCGTTCGCCACCAGCCCGGCGACGGCCGCACCGACGGCCATGCCGTACAGCTGCACGGTCGTGATCGAGGCGGAGGCCAGCCCCTCTTCACCGCGCGGCGCCAGCGCCATCACGCGCGTCAGCAGGTGCGGCCAGCCGATGCCCACGCCGAAGCCGACGGCGGCCAGCGCCACGGCCACGAGCGCGGTCTCGACATTGGCGTCAAGCGCACCCGGTGTCGGCAGCAGCCACGCGAGCGCCAGCAGCCCTGCGGTGCAGACCACCGGCCCGGCGCGCAGCATGCGGTCGGCGCCCGCGCCAGTGCGGCCCGACGAAGTCAGCGAGCCGATGCTCCAGCCGCCCGCCATCGCCGCCGTGAGGTAGCCCGCCATGAGCGGCGAGTGGCCGTGCAGCAGCTGCAAAAAGTAGGGCACGAAGATTTCGGTGGTGGTGCCGATCAGCAGCAGCGCCACGCTTGCGTAGATCGCGCCCAGCGGCGTGCCAAGCGCATAGGCGCCGGTCGGCAGCAGGCGCACCGCTCCGGTGCGGCGGTCGATGCGGGTGGCGGCGAAGCCGATGGCCAGGCCCAGCGCCACGCCCACGGCCTGCCCCGCGAGGCCGGGCCAGAAGCCGCTGGCGGCGATCACCAAGACCGACAGCGCCAGCAGCGCGATCTGCGGCGCCGGCACGCGCGGCATCTGTGCCGGCCGGTCATGCCGGATGCCGGCCGCGGGCCGCAGCTGCACCGCCACCAGCAGGGCCTGCGCCGCCGCCACCGGCAGCAGCGCCCAGAAGGCCCAGCGCCAGTGGCCGGCCTGCGCGAACAGCCCGCCCACGGCCGGCCCGCACAGCGTGGCCACGCCCCACATGCCCGACACCAGCGCCACCGCGCGCGGCCACAGCCGGGGTTCGAACACGCGCTGGATCAGCCCGTAGCTCAGCGCCGCCAGCAGGCCGCCGCCCAGGCCCTGCACCGTGCGGCCCGTGAGCAGCCACGGCATGGCCGGCGCCAGCGCGCAGCCCACCGAGCCGGCCGTGAACACGGCCAGCGCCGTGAGGCAGGCGCCACGCGGCCCGCGCGCGGCCAAGAGCCGCACCGAGAGCGTGGCGCCGAGGATCGAGCCGACCACGAACAGGGTCGTGCTCCAGGCGTACCAGTCGAGCCCGCCGATCTCGCGCACCACCGAGGGCAGCACGGTGGTCACGATGTGGACGTTGACCGCGTGCAGCGCGACGCCGCCGGTCAGCGCCAGCGCGCGCCAGCCGTTGCGCCCGCTGAACAGCTCGCGCCAGGCGGCGGTGGGCGGCGGCGCGCCAACGGCGGCGGCATCGAGGGAAGAGGAGGAGGACGACATGAGAACGAAGGGGAACGCCAAGGGAGCCTGGATACTAGGCGGCGCCCCTCAATTAAACAAGCTATTGCTTTGATAAATAGAAACTTCGGCGCGCAGCCGTCGCACAGGATGCGCGACACTTCGAAACCGATGCACGCCGTTTCTTCTTCTCCTTCTTCCTCGATGGATTCCTCTTCCGCCACCACCGGCGCCCTGCCCCGTCCCCCGATGCGTCGCCCCACCCTGCGTTTCCTGCTCTCGCACCCCGCGCACTTCATCGCGCTGGGCTTCGGCTCGGGGCTGTCGCCCTTCGCGCCGGGCACCGTGGGCACGCTGTGGGCCTGGGCCGCGTTCGTGGTGATGCAGCTGTGGTTCACGCCCGCGACCATCGGCTGGATCATTCTGGCCGGCCTGCCGATCGGCTGGTGGGCCTGCACGGTCGCTGCGCGCAACATGAACGTGTCCGACCCCGGCGCCATCGTGTGGGACGAGGTGGTCGCCTTCTGGCTCGTGCTCTGGCTGGTGACGCCGGCCGGCCTGTGGGCGCAGGTCGTGGCCTTTGCGCTGTTCCGTTATTTCGACGCCGCCAAGCCTGGCCCCGTGGGCTGGGCCGACGCCGCCTTCAAGCCGCACGACCCCGCGCGGGTGCAGTGGTGGCGCGCCGGCTTCGGCATTCTTCTGGACGACCTGGTGGCGGCCTTCTGCACGCTGCTGGTCATTGCGCTGTGGCGCGCATGGTGAACCCGATGCAACCTTCCGCTTCCCCCGCCTTGGCTGAACAGGACGTCCCCGCGCTCGTCGCGACGCTGGCCGAACGACTGCAGGCCCGGGGCTGGATGATGGCCACCGCCGAAAGCTGCACCGGTGGCCTGATCGCCGGCGCCTGCACCGACCTGGCGGGCTCCAGCGTGTGGTTCGAGCGCGGTTTCGTCACCTACTCGAACGCCGCCAAGACCGAGATGCTGGGCGTGGACGCCGCGCTGATCGAAGCCCACGGCGCCGTGAGCGAGCCCGTGGCGCGCGCGATGGCCGAGGGCGCCATTGCCCGCGGCGCACCGGCGCGCGCGGCCGTGGCCGTGACCGGCGTGGCCGGACCCGCAGGCGGCTCGCCCGACAAGCCGGTGGGCACCGTGTGGTTCGGCTGGTCGGTCGACGGGCAGGTGCGCACCGAGCGCCGCCGCTTCGATGGCGACCGCGCCACGGTGCGCGCGGCCACGGTGCACTACGCGCTGCAGACGCTGATCCAGCTGCTGCCACGCTGACGCCGCGCGGGCTGTTCAGGCCTGCATGAAATCGCCGACCGGCCGGCGCGGCGCGGGCGGCACCGGCGCTATCGGAAAGCCCAGGCGGCACATCATCTGCACGGTCGGGCTGCGCGCATGGCGCGACGGCGCGGCGCCGATCAGCATGTCGTGCACCGCGGCGTGGTGCGGCGCCATCTCCGGAAATTCCTCGAGCGGCTGGCTCATGGGCTGCATGCCCAGGCCCAGGTCGGTGGCGCGCAGCTGCTGGCGCACGTAGGCGCGGCCCGCGGCGATCTGCTCGCTGCGGCTGTTGCCGCCGGTGCTGATCCAGACGAAGCCCATCGCCGTGTGGGCCTGGTCCTCGAACATCCGCAGCGTCTGCCGGAAGGAGAGGCTGTCTTCGGCGGCCGGCACCTCGCGGTCGAAGCGCCCCAGCGCGACCGCCATGCGCAGCGCCGGGTCGTTGAGCGAGAAGCCGTCGCGGTGCGCCAGGATTTCCTGCGGCCCGATGCGCAGCAGGCGCAGGTTCTCTCGCGCAGTGTGGGGCGTGACCAGCTCCACGCGCGCCGCCGTCGCGCACAGCTTGCGCAGCGGCAGCACGCGGGCCATGTCGACCGTGCCGGCCGATTGCACGCCCCCACCCGCCCCCGAGGCCACGGCCGCGGTGAGTCCCTGCAGCATGTCGGCCGACACCCTGCGCCCGGTGTCGAAGCGCTGCTTGGGCGTGCGCCGCCGCAGCACCTGCGCGAACAGCGGATCGGGCGTGCCGCCGCGCGACAGCGTGAGACGCGCCACCGGCAGGTCGGGCCACTGCTGCGGCGCATCGCCCACCAGTTCGCCCTGCGGCCACAGCTGCACGCGCGCCTGCACGCCCTGCTGGGCCAGCGCCATCACCAGCAGCTCGATGAACGCGCCGTGGCCGATCATGAGCTGGCGGCCGAAGGGGTCGGTGGCGGGCTGCACGCGGGCGCGGTCGGCGTGCAGCACGATGGCGTCGGGCTCGCGCAGGTCGACCCGCCACGGCTGGCCGTTGTAGGCCGTGGGCGCGGTGACGGCATAGGCGACGGCGCGCTTGCGCACATCGGGCTCGTCGCCCGGGCCGTTCCAGATCTCGAAGGCGGCAGCCGGCACGTCGGCGTGGAGCCACCAGGTGGCCAGGGCCGTGGCGCCCGCCGCCACCGCGAGGCCACCGCCCAGCAGGCGCACGAAATTTCTGCGTTCTCTCATGGGCTCGATCGGTTGAAGCATCGGGCGCGTGACACACGGCCTGCCCGTGGCCGATTGCAGCACCGCGCCGCGCGGCGCCACGCGGCCCCCTGTCGTTTCCGACAGGGGTGGGCCGGCTCAGGGCATGAGCAGGCCCAGCGCCAGGGCCCGCGCGCAGGTGGCGGTGCGGCCCTGCGTGTCGAGCTTGCGGGCGGCGCCCACGAGGTGGAAATACACGGTGCGCTCGCTGATGTGCAGGATCTCGGAGATCTCCCAGGTCGACTTGCCGACCGCCACCCAGTGCAGCACCTCGCGCTGGCGCGCACTCAGCACCGGCACCTTCGCGTCGCCCTGCAGCCGGCGCACGGTCGAATGCAGGCAGGAGGCGAAGTAGTTCATCGGCGCCAGGGTCGCACGCAGTTCGCGCAGGTCGGCGGTGGCGTCAGTGGTGAGGGTCATGAAGGCCCAGTCGATGCCGGGCGTCCACAGCGGCACGGTCAGCCCCGCCTTCAGCCCGTGCTCGCCGGCGCTGCGCAGCAGGCCGCGGGCGCGCTGCCCGATGTCGGCGCGCGTGTGGCTCACCTGCCCGAGCCAGCTCCACGCAGTGGCCGGCATGCCGGCGCGCACATGCTGCACGCGGGCGTCGGCCTGCTCGCCGGCGCTGCTGCGCAGCGACTCGTAGCGGCTACGGGCCCAATCGACGGGCAGCTCGTGGAAGAACACCAGCGCGTCCTGCGCGGGGGCGTCGGCACGGGGCGCGGGTACCGGGCGCTTGAGCACGTAGGCGCCGTGGTTGAAGCCCATCGCCCGCATCGCGCGGCGGTTGACCTGCGCGACCTCCTCGAGCGTGCGGGCGGCCATGACGGCCTCGACGAACTGCCAGTCGTTGATCACCTCGGCCATGGATGCGTCCCCTCGGGTTGTGTGCGGCGGGCGCTGCGCTGTGGTTCTGGTTTTTCTGCGCCACCGCCAGGGCGCCGGCCCTGCAAGGACCGGCATCGGGGCGCATGTTAATGCGGGACACCCGGAATCACCCATGCGCTTCCTTGCGCGCCGCATCCCGGCGATGATCTGGGACCACCCATCCCGAGGCCCCATGACCGCTGCCACCCACGCCCCGACCATCGAGCGCTTCTACAGCGCGTTCTCGCAACTCGACGCCGCCACCATGGCCGCCTGCTACGCGCCCGACGCGGTGTTCGACGACGAGGCCTTTTCGCTGCGCGGCCGGCGCGAGATCGGCGGCATGTGGCGCATGCTCTGCGACGCCACCAAGGCCAAGGGTGCCGACGTGTGGCGCCTGAGCTGGCGCGACGTGCAGGCCGACGCCCGCACGGGCAGCGCGCACTGGGACGCGCACTACCGCTTCAGCGCCACCGGCCGCCTGGTCGACAACAGCATCGACGCGCGCTTCACCTTCACGCCCGACGGCCTGATCGCCACACACCGCGACAGCTTCCCGTTCTGGACCTGGTCGCGGCAGGCGCTGGGCACGCCAGGCCTGCTGCTGGGCTGGACGCCGATGCTGCGCAACAAGGTGCGCGCCACCGCCGCCGCCAACCTTGCCACTTTTCTTGCACGCCAACCCTCATGACCACTTCTTCTTCGACCGCCCTCACCTTCACCAACAACGAAGCGCAGCACCGCTACGAAGCCTCGCTCGACGGCAAGCTCGCGGCCTATGCCGAGTACAACCTGCTGACCGACGCGATCATGTTCACGCACACCGAGGTGCTTCCCGAGCATGAAGGCAAGGGCGTGGGCTCGGGCATTGCGAGGCACGTGCTCGACGAGGCGCGCGCCGCCGGGCGGCATGTGATTCCGGTGTGCCAGTTCATCGCGGGCTACATCCGCAAGCACCGCGAGTACGCCGACCTCGTGCGGCCGGACATTCAACGCGCCTTCAAGATCTGACGGCGTTCGCCTTCGGCGCGGGCAGCCACGCGAAGGCCGCAATGCCGATCACCAGCAGCGCCGCAATGACCGCCAGCACGGCGGTCAGCGGATCGCCGCCGTGCGCCGCGGCCACCGAGGCCGCCACGCCCGTGCCCCACTGCATGAACGCGACGCCCAGGAACATCGCCATGGTGAAGACGGCCATCGCGCGGCCCGTGAGCGCGGCCGGGTAGGCCACGCGCACGTCGGCGTACTGCCAGACGATGAAGCCCGAGAGCACGCCGATGAGCACCATGCCCGCGATGTCCAGCCACGCGGAATGCACCACGGCGATGAGCGCGAACAGGCCGGCGTAGAAGAGGCCGCAGGCCACGATCCAGCGGCGGCGCGCGGCGCCGTCGCGGTCGAAGCGGCCGAACAGCGGCGAGCCGAACAGCGCGATCACCGACACCACGAGCGCGACGTTGCCGCTTTGCACCAGCGAGTAGCCGTGGCGTTCCATCATCAGCGGCCCCAGCCACAGACCGCGCAGCGAGATGAAGGCCGCGTACGTCACCGCGCCCAACACCATGATGCCCAGCGTGTGCGGCATGGCGAACAGCGCGCCGAACTGGCGCACGGCTTCGGGAATCGACTCTTTCTGCTGCGGCACAGCCGATGCGGGTTCGTGCACCCAGCGCCAGATCGCGAGCCAGGCCAAGGCAGACGCCAGCGCGAGCACGAGGAAGCCTGCACGCCACGAGTAGGCCTGCACCAGCCACGCGAGCGGCGTGCCGGTGGCCAGCATGCCCAGGCCGCCGATGGCCAGCACCAGGCCCGACACGGTGGCGAAACGCGCCGCCGGAAAGTGCCGCGCGATGAACACGGTGCACACGAGAAAGGCCGGCGCGCAGCCGACGCCGATCAGCGCCTGCCCGGCCACCAGCACGAGGTAGTTCGGCGACACGGCCGACAGCAGCGCGCCCGCGATCGCGACCGGGAAGGCCACGAGCACGGTGCGGCGCACGCCGTGCAGGTCGATGCCGATGCCCATGAAGAGCTGCATCGCGCCGAACGCGAAGTGGAAGGCGCCCGAGAAGATGCCGAGGGCCTGGGCGGAGAGATGAAAGTCCGACTGCAGCGGGCTCGCCATGATGGCGCCGACGGTGCGGAAGGCCTGGCTGAGCGCAACCCCTGCGCAGAGGGCGAGGACCATGACCCAGGCGGCTCGGGGTGTCAGGGGCTGTGCTGCAGGCGTGGGGCTCATGGGGCGTCAGTGTTCTTGTTGTGATTCAGGGCGCGTGCACAGGCCACCGGGTACTTCCCTCCGCGAATGTCCCCCGGGGCTGCGCCCCTCCTCCTTGATTTCGCTGCGGGAAGCACCCAGTGTCCTGCGCACACCGAGCGCGGTCGTGGTGCGGGCCGATCAACGACCACTGCACGTCACGCTCACGCCGATGGGGTGCCTTGCGCAGCGAAATCAAGGAGGAGGCCGAAGGCCGGGGGACATTCGCGGAGCAAGGTACCCCGTCGGCGGGAGCGCGCCCTGAACGGCAAGCCGTCCGGGACGCCTGGGACTCAACCCAGTCACTCACCGTGGCACTTCTTGTACTTCTTGCCGCTGCCGCAAGGGCAGGGATCGTTGCGACCGGGCGTGGCTTCCTTGCGGATCGTCTCGACCTTCGGCCCCAGGCTCTTCCAGAGCTGGCGCAGGTCGTACACCGCCCAGATCGCGGCGCCGAAGTCGTCCAGGCGCTGCTGGCTCACGCTGGGCGGGCCGTTCTCGTCGTACATCGACAGCGTGGGCTTGGCGGTGTCGTCCTCGGTCAGCGCAACGATGTTGTCGAGCGCGTCGTCGAGCATCTGCGCGGCTTCCTTGTCGCGCGGCGCGGCCCAGTCCTCGGGCCAGTTCTCGACCGCGTACATGAAGCCGAGCGCCCAGACCTGCGCGAACGAGGGAATCTCTTCGGCGGCCATCTCGGCACGCTCTTCCTCGGGCAGCGAGGCGATGGCGCCGCGGGTGTCGAGCACCTCGGGCTGCCAGCTGCGCTCGTCCTCGAGCGATTCGACGGGCGCGTCGAGGCCTTCCTCGATCTCGCGCCAGCGGCGCTTCCAGTTCCAGACGAACTCCATGTGCTGGGCCGGCACGAAGTGGTCGCCCAGCAGCACGGGCCAGTATTCGGTGGGGTCGATGGGGCGGCGCGTGCAGATCAGCGCGGCCATGAAGCCTTCGCAGAACTCCCACTGGGGAATTTCCTCGTCGTGCTCGCGCATGGCGTCGAGCGCGCTGTCGAGGGCGTCGAAATCGTCGGGCCCCAGGGCTTGCGAGGAGGCGGCCAGGGCGGTGTCAGGGGTATCGGGGGTGTCGGGTGTGGTCGTCATGGCAGCAGTCATGGCAGGTTGGGGGCAGCCCTCTATGATGCAGCAGGCTCCAGCCGACATCTGATGACTATGCCCACGATTATTCCGTTTCCCGCACGCTACAGCGCGTTCGTCCTGTGTGTGCTGGGTCTGGTCGCCTGCCTGGCGCTGGTTCTGGCCTCGCCGCACCTGTGGCTCGCGTGGATCGGCGTGGCCGCTTTCGCGGTGCTCACCGGCACCGGCGTGCACGACCTGCGCCAGGCGCGCCACGCCATTTTGCGCAACTACCCGGTCATCGGGCACCTGCGCTTTCTGCTGGAATTCATCCGCCCCGAGATCCGCCAGTACTTCATCGAGAGCGACGCCGAGGCCGCGCCGTTCTCGCGCGCCCAGCGCTCGCTGGTGTACCAGCGCGCCAAGGGCGAGCCCGACAACCGGCCCTTCGGCACGCAGCTGAACGTGTCGGCCGCGGGCTACGAGTGGATCAACCACTCGATGCAGCCCACGAAGCTGGACGGGCACGATTTCCGCATCGTGATCGGCGGCACGCCGCAGCCGGCCGATGCGAACCTGGCGCAGGTCTGCACCCAACCGTACAGCGCCAGCGTGTTCAACATCTCGGCGATGAGCTTCGGCGCGCTGTCGGCCAACGCCATCCTCGCGCTCAACCAGGGCGCCAAGATGGGCGGCTTTGCGCACGACACCGGCGAAGGCTCGATCTCTCAGCACCACCGCGTGCACGGCGGCGACCTGATCTGGGAAATCGGCTCGGGCTACTTCGGCTGCCGCAACGACGACGGCACCTTCAACGCCGAGCGCTTCACCGCCAACGCGCGCGACCCGCAGGTGAAGATGATCGAGATCAAGCTCAGCCAGGGCGCCAAGCCGGGCCACGGCGGCGTGCTGCCGGCGGCCAAGGTCACGCCCGAGATCGCGGCGGCGCGCGGCGTGCCGGTGGGCGTGGACTGCGTCTCGCCCTCGTCGCACAGCGCGTTCTCCACGCCGACCGAGATGATGCATTTCGTCGCGAAGCTGCGCGAGCTGTCGGGCGGCAAGCCGACCGGCTTCAAGTTCTGCCTGGGCCACCCGTGGGAATGGTTCGGCATCGTCAAGGCGATGCAGGCCACCGGCATCACGCCCGACTTCATCGTGGTCGACGGCGCCGAGGGCGGCACGGGCGCGGCGCCGGTCGAGTTCAGCGACCACGTCGGCGCGCCGCTGCAGGAAGGCCTGCTGCTGGTGCACAACACGCTGATCGGCGTCAACCTGCGCCACCGCATCAAGATCGGCTGCGCCGCCAAGGTGATCACCGCCTTCGACGTGGCGCGCATGATGGCGCTGGGCGCCGACTGGTGCAACGCGGCGCGCGGTTTCATGATGGCGCTGGGCTGCATCCAGGCGCAGAGCTGCCACACCGGCCACTGCCCCACCGGCGTGACCACGCAGGACCCGGTGCGCCAGCAGGCGCTGGTGGTGCCGACCAAGGCCGACCGCGTGCGCAACTTCCACCGCAGCACGCTGCATGCACTGCAGGAGCTGGTGCAGGCCGCGGGCCTCGACCATCCGCAGCAGATCACCGCGCACCACATCGTGCGCCGCATCTCCGACACCGAGGTGCGCCTCTTGAGCAACCTGGTGATGCAGGTGCAGCCCGGCGCGCTGCTCGGGCCGCTGGACAACCAGCACACCGTTTTCCGCACCTACTGGCCGCTGGCCAGTGCACAGAGTTTCCAGCCCGTGACGCAGGGCCCGCACGGGCTGCTGGCGCCGGGCTTCGCCATGGCCGCATGAATCCACTGAGACGAGGAGGCGCCGCGACGCGCCTGTACAGCCAACGGGGCGCCGCATCGGCGCCCGCGCCGCTCGACGACGCCCCGGGTTCGGCGCCCGGCGACTACGCCGAGTTCCTGCGCGTCACCCTGCCCAGGCAGGCCAAGAACGTGGCCAGCCACCGCTTCGGCAGCGAACGCGTCTGGCTCAAGAAGGCCGGCCCGCGCCACGGCAAGTGGGGCTACCGCGTGATGGCGCTGGCCGCGCGGCTGGCCGGCCTCGACGTGATCAAGCCCGTGCCCAACCCGGGCGGCGAGGCCGCCATCGCCACCGAGGCCCGGCGCCTGAAGCAACTGGCCGCCGCGGGTCTGCGCGTGCCGATCGTGCTGGCGCAGCAGGCCGACGGGCTGCTGATTTCCGACCTTGGCGAAAGCGGCCGTGCCACCGTGGTGCTGCAGGAGCGCATCGACCAGGCCGCCGCCGCCGGCCCCGCCGCCCTGCTCGCCGTGTGGCGCGAGGGCCTGGCCGCCATCGCCGCCGTGCACCTGTGCGGCCAGCACCTGAGCCAGGCCTTCGACCGCAACCTCGTGCAGTGCCCCGACGGCGTGATCGGCTACATCGATTTCGAGGACGACCCCTCCGACGTCATGACCCTGGCCGAATGCCAGGCCCGCGACTGGCTGAGCTACCTGCACTCCACGGCCATGATGCTCGAGGCCGCCGCGCCGCAGGCCGCGGGGCAGCACTGGCACGCGGCGCTGGCGGAGGTGGACGAGGAAGTGCGCGAGCGCATCGCGAACGCGGCGCGGCGCATGAAGTGGGCGCAGAAACTGCCGGCCAGCCGGCGCTGGGGGCGGGACACGCAGCGCGTGCGGGCCGTCGCGCGCCTGCTGGGGCAGTGGTACGAGCTGAACAAGGCCTGATACGGACCGGCGTGACCTACGCCAGCGCCGACCGCACCGCCACCCCGCGCAGCGCCAGCCGCTTCTTCATCGACAGCACCGCCTTGTCCTTGCTGAACAGCTGCGCCCCGTGCGCCACGGACAGGTCGATGAACACCTGGTCGTCCGGATCGCTGCACACGCAGGGCGCGCGCGCCGGCACCTCGGTCACCAGCTGCACGCGCGCATCGAAATCCGCAAGCACGGCAGGGATCGTCAGTTCGCGCTGCGCCATGCGCCGGGCGATCAGCGGGTAGCCCAGCACGCGTTCCAGTTCGCTGCGCATCGCGGGCGTGGCCAGCCAGCGCAGCGCGCCGCGCGCGAGGTCGTCGACCAGCGGCGCCCAGGCGGGGTCTTCGAAGACCAGCAGGTCGAGGGCGATGTTGGTGTCGATGACGACGAGGTCGGAGGCAGGCAAGGTCATGGGGGGCGTGAAAACGGTCGAGCGCCGATGTTGCACCATGCGGGCGCCACGGCCGCTCGCTAGCGCGCCGCCGGCCGCCCCGTAGGCATCGCCAGCACCTTCGCGTCCGCGACGAGCCGCGCGTAGGCAAAGTCGGTGAAGGCCTTGATCCGCGCCACCTCCTTCAGGTCGGGATGCGTCAACACCCAGACCTGCGTGTCGAGCGCCTCCCTCGGCACCTCGACCTGCACCAGCTCGTCTTCCGCGTCGGCCAGCATGCACAGGAGCATGCCCAGGCCCAGGCCGCGCTTCACGAGCTGCGTCATGCCGACGAGGCTGTCGACGCGCGCCGCAATCCGCGCTGGCGGCACCTGTTCGCGCAGCCACTTGGCCTGCAGGAGGTGCGACAGGCCCTCGTCGGGCGCAACCCAGTCGTGCGCAGCCAGCGGTGTCGCCGTCGGGTGCTTCGCGAGGTAGGCCTTCGACGCATACACCGCCGTCTGCAGGCGCCCCGCCCGGCGCCCGACCAGGTGGTCCGGCGGGGCGTTGGTCGGGCGGATCGCCACGTCGGCCTCGCGCTTGGTCAGGCTCAGGAAGAGGTTGTTCATCACCACCTGCAGCTCGATGCCCGGGTGCAGCGCCCGGAAGTCCGCCAGGATCGGCCCGAGCAGCCCGGCCATGAAGGTGTCGGTGCTGGTGATGCGGATGACGCCGGTCAGCCGCAGGTCGAGCCCCATGAGGTGGCGCTGCGCGGCATCGATCTGCTCGCCCACGCCCTGCAGGCGCTCGCGCAGCGCCTCGCCGGCCAGCGTCATCGCATAGCCGGCGGGCAGGCGGTCGAACAGGCGCACCGCCATGCGCGCCTCGAGCGCGCCCAGGCGCCGCAGCACGGTGGAGTGGTTCACGCCCAGCTGGCGCGCGGCGCCGGAGAGCGAGCCGGCCTGGCCGACGGCCAGGAACACGCGAAAGTCGTCCCAGTCTGTGTCCTGCATTTATGCATACCCCGGATGCGATTTTTTCGAATGGCTTTGCAAACGCGCCGATCCTACAGTCGTCCGCAGGGGGCCGCGATTCGCCCGCCCCGCATCCACACCACACGGAGGTCGAACCACCATGGACGCGTTTTTCATTCCCGCCTCGCTCGTCGCCGGGGGCCTGCTCGCGGTGCAGGCCGGCGCCAACGCCCAGCTCTCCAAGGCCACGGGCAGCCCTTTCACCGCCACGACCTTGCAGCTGTCGGTCGGCACGCTGGCCCTGCTGGCGGTGGCGCTCGCCACCGGCACGCTGACGGCGCTGGCCGGCCTGCCGGGCGTGCCGTGGTGGCACGTGATCGGCGGCACGGCGAGCGCCTTCTACGTGGTCTCGACCATCCTGCTGTTTCCGCGCCTGGGTGCGGTGGTGGCGGTCGGCCTGTTCATCGCGGGGCAGATGCTGGCCTCGTTCGCGCTCGACACCTTCGGCCTGCTCGGCGTGGCCCCGAAGGCGCTGACGCCGGCCATGGCCGGCGGCACGCTGGCGGTGCTGCTCGGGGCCGGGGCCATCGTCGCCGGGCAGGCCGGCAGCCTGCGCCAGGCGCTGGCGGGCAAGGCCGGCTGGATCGTGCTCGCGCTGCTGGCCGGCGCGGTGCTGCCGGTGCAGGGCGTGGTCAACGGGCTGCTGCGGCAGGACCTGGGCGCGCCCTTCGCGGTGGGGGCGGTGAGCTTCTTCGTGGCGACGCTGGCAATGGCCCTGGCGCTGCTGCTCGTCACGCTGTTCCGGCGTGCGCCCGCCCCTGCGGCGGTCGCACCGCAGGGCTCGGCGCTGCGCGGCATGCCGTGGTGGGGCTGGCTCGGCGGTTTTGCGGGCGCGGCCTATGTGACGACGGTGTTCACGGCGATCCCGGCCATCGGCGCCGCGGCCGCGGTCGGGCTGACGGTGGCGGGGCAGCAGGTGGCGTCGGTGTTCGTCGACCGCTACGGCTGGTTCCGGCTGCCGCAGCGCCCGGTGTCGGGCCTGCGCATGGCGGGCGTGGCCGTGCTGCTGCTCGGCGTGGCCATCATCAAGCTGCTGTGAAAGGATCAAGCACCATGGCCTGGTTCCTTCTGCTTGCCGCCGGACTGGTGGAGATCGTGATGGCCCTCGCGCTGAAGGCCGCGGCGGGCTGGGAGCGCCCCGGCGCCGGCGCGCTGGGCCTGGGCGCCGCGCTGGCGAGCATCGTGCTGCTCACCGCCGCGATGAAGACGCTGCCGGTCGGGACGGCCTACGCGATCTGGACCGGCATCGGCGCCATCGGCGTCACGCTGATCGGCATCTTCTTTTTCCAGGAAAGCGCGGCGCCGCTGCGGCTGGTGTGCATCGCGCTGATCTTCCTGGGGATCGCGGGTCTGAAGCTGCAGAGCTGATTCAGGTGCCGGCGTCTTGCGGCGCGGCCCGGTTCGAGCCCCGCACCATGTCGAAACGGAACAGCCGGCATTCGATGGGGCCGTTCCACATCGGCACGCGGCGCGACTCCTTCAGGCGCATCTGCTTGGGCAGCTTCAGGTCGGGCGTGAGCACCCAGGCGGTCCAGCCCGCGTAGTTCTTCTTCCAGTGGGTGGCGAGCTGCGGAAAGAAGTCGCCGCCATCGCCGCCTTCACCGTCGCCCGGGGTCTGGGCCGCCTCGCGGGCGCCGAAGCGCGCCACGCCGCCGACCTCGATGCGCTCGCCGTACGGCGGGTTGAGCATGATCACGCCGCCCTCGGCCGGCGGCATGCGCTGCAAGGCATCGCCGCCGCGGAACTCGATGGCGCCCGCCACGCCCGCGCGTTCGGCGTTGCGCTCGGCAAAGTCGACCATGCGGTGCGACACGTCGGAGCCGAAGACGGCGATGGCGCTCGCATGCTGCGCGTTGGCGGCTTCATTCTTGATGGCGGCCCAGACATGGGCCTGGAACGGCAGCAGCTTCTCGAAGCCGAAGCGCCGCAGCGAGCCCGCCGCGATGCCGCTGGCGATCTGCGCGGCCTCGATGGCGATGGTGCCGCTGCCGCAGCAGGGGTCGTACAGCGGGGCCTTGGCGACCTCGCCGGTCTCGGGGTTCCACCAGCCGCTGGCGGCCAGCATGGCGGCGGCCAGGGTTTCCTTCAGCGGGGCGTCGCCCTTGTCCTGGCGCCAGCCGCGCTTGAACAGCGGCTCGCCCGAGGTGTCGATGTACAGCGTGCAGCTGTCGGTGGTCAGGTGCGCAAAGATGCGGCAGTCGGGCCACTGGGTCTCGATGCTTGGGCGCACGCCGTTGGCCTTGGCGCGGAAGCGGTCGGCCACGGCGTCCTTGATGCGCAGGGTGGCGAAGTTCAGGCTCTGCAGCGGGCTGTGCTGGGCCGTGGTCTCGATCTTGAAGGTCTGCTTGGGCGTGAACCAGATCTCCCAGGCCACGCCGTTGGCGATGGCGTACAGGTCGTTCTCGTTGCGGTACGGCCCATGGGCCAACTCGACCAGCACGCGCTGCGCGAGCCGGCTGTGCAGGTTGAGCTTGAGGCCGTCGCGCCAGTCGGCGCGCACGCGCACGCCGCCGCGCAGGGTGAGCAGGTCCTGCCCGGCACGGCCGGTCAGGGCATGCACCTCCTGGGCAAGGAATTCCTCGACGCCGGCGGCGCAAGGCAGGAAAAATGAGAGATCGTTCACGGAAAGTCGGCCATCGGGAAGCCCGCTAAGGGCCCCCATTGTCGCCGGGGCTGGGGCCTTCTCTATATAGTCGATTTGCCCATGACGCCCACCCCCGCCTCCGCGGCCCCCCCGGCAGACGCCCGCGACGGCGACCACCGCTTCGCGATCCAGTGCGAAGTGCTGCGGTTGTCGATCCGCCCGCTCGGGCCGGTGCTGCTGGTGCAGTACCTGCTCAACTGCGGCGTGGCGGCGCTGTTCGCCTGGCAGTTCTCGCCGGTGCGCGCGCTGGTGTGGCTGGCGCTGGTCACCGGCGTCACGGTGATGCGCGGCTTCTTTCCTCAGCGCCTGCCCGAGCCCTTCACCCCCGCCACCCTGCGCGCCGCGCAGCGCCAGCACACGCTGCGCACGGCCATCTGGGAGCTGGCGCACGGCCTGGCGGGCGTGCTGCTGTTCAACCCCGAGCGGCCCGACCTGCAACTGCTGCTGGGCCTGATCCTCATGGGCATGACGCTCTCGTCGGCGTTCTCGGTGTCGTTCTACACGCCGGCCACGCAGCTGGCGATCACGCTGCTGCTGGCGCCGGTGATCGTCACGGGCCTGTGGCTCGGGGCGCCGGTGATGATGGCGGTCGCGGTGATCGGCATCGGCCTGACCGCGATGATGTGGAAGCTGGTGGCCGACCATTCGCGCCAGCTCGAGGAGAACATCGGCCTGCGCCTGAACGAGCGCACGCTGCGCGAGCAGGCGCTGGCCGGCCTGCGCGCCTCCGAGCAGGCCCAGGCCGAGCGGCTGCGCTTCTTCTCGGCGGCCAACCACGACCTGCGCCAGCCGGTGATGGCCATCGGGCTGCAGGCCGAGGTGCTGCGCCAGCAGCTGCAGCACGGCACCGACAGCGCGGCCGTGCAGCACACGGTGGCCTCGCTCTCGCGCGCGCAGCAGGCGCTCGAGGGCCTGACCAACCAGCTGCTCGAGATCGGCCGCATCGAGGCCGCGGTCGATCCGCTGCGCCCGGCGGCGGTGGCACTGGCGCCGCTGCTGAACGAGCTGGCGCGCCAGGCCGGCGAAGGCCGCGTCGCGGTGCGCTGCCCGGCCGAGGCGGTGGCCTGGACCGACGCGGTGGCGCTGCGCCGCGTGCTCTCCAACCTGCTGGACAACGCCCTCAAGTTCACGCCGCGCGGGCGCGTGCTGCTGGCCGTGCGGGCGCGCCGCCGGCCCGGCACCGACACCGGGCGCGCGTGGCGCGTCGAGGTGCGCGACAGCGGCATCGGCATCGCGGCCGAGTCGCAGACGCGCGTGTTCGACGACTTCGAGCAGGTCGGCAACGTGGAGCGCAACCTGCAGCACGGCCACGGCCTGGGGCTGGCGATCGTGCGGCGGCTGGCGGGGCAGCTGGGCATCGAGGTCGCGCTGCGCTCGGCGCCGGGCAAGGGCTCGGTCTTCAGCTTCGAGCTGCCGGCGGCCCGCCCCGGTGCGGCGGCGGTGCCGGCGCCTGCGCCCTCCGTGGCGCTGGACGAGCCCGACGCCGACGCCGTGCTGCGCCCCGGCCTCGCCGTGCTGGTGGTCGAGGACAACATCGTGGTGGCCGACAGCCTCTCGGCGCTGCTGCGGCACTGGCACGTGGCGCCGCGCATCTACGCCAGCGCCGCCGAGGCGCTCGCGCTGGCCGACCTGGACGCGCTCGACGCGGCGCTGTGCGACATCCGCCTGCCCGGCGCGTTCAACGGCATCGCGCTGGCCGAGCGGCTGGCGCAGCGCAAGCCCGCGCTGACGATCGCGCTGATCTCGGCCGACATCACCGAAGCCACGCAGCAGCTGGCCGCCACGCGCGGCTGGCACGCGCTGCGCAAGCCGGTGCAGCCGGACGCGCTGCGGCGCGTGCTGCTGCGGGCCCAGCAGCAGCAGCAACCGCCGTCGTCGACGTAGCGCTCGGCGCGGGCCGGCCCCGCTGCGGTGTCATCGCTTCCGAGCTATGCTCCGCGCACAGGCCGCCGCCGCCCCTGCCCCGATGCCCGTCGAACCACTTCCCGCCCCTGCCGTTGGCGCCGCCGCCCTGCGCGAGCCCCGCTACGGGCGGGTCGCGATGGCCCTGCACTGGCTGCTCGCGGCGATGATCGTCGGCTCGCTCGGCGTCGGGCTCTACATGACGGGCCTGCCCTTCTCGCCGCAGCGCCTGAAGCTCTACAGCTGGCACAAGTGGGCCGGCATCACCATCCTCCTGCTGTCGGCGCTGCGGCTGCTGTGGCGCCTCACGCACCGCCCGCCGCCGCTGTCGGCGCGTGTGCGGGCAGCCATGCCGGCCTGGCAGCGGGCGGCCCACCGCATCAGCCATGCGCTGATGTACCTGCTGTTCTTCGCGGTCCCGCTGTTCGGCTGGGCCTACAGCTCGGGCATGGGCGTGCCGGTCGTGTGGTTCGGCCTGCTGCCGCTGCCCGACCTGGTGACGGTCGACAAGGACTTCGCCGAAGCCGTGCTCAAGCCGCTGCACCAGCGCAGCGCCTTCCTGCTGGCCGGCGTCACGCTGCTGCACGTGGCGGCGGCGCTCAAGCACCACTGGATCGACCACGACGGTCTGTTGCAACGCATGTGGCCCGCGCCACACAAGGAATCCGCCGGATGACGACCCGTCTTTTGTGGGGCACCGCCGCCCTCTTGGGCCTCGCGCTGCACGCCGCGTCCGAGCCCATGCCGGCCACCACCGCGAGACTGGTGCCCGAGAAGAGCCAGATCGCCTTCGTCAGCAAGCAGATGGGCGTGCCGGTGGAAGGCAGCTTCAAGCGCTTCGACGCGCAGGTCGCCTTCGACCCGAAGAAGCCCGAGGGCGGTTCGGTCGTGCTGCAGATCGACACCGCCAGCGCCGGTTTCGGCGTGCCCATGAGCGATGCCGAACTGCCCAAGCCGACCTGGTTCGACACCGCGCATTTCCCGCAGGCCAGCTTCCGCTCGAGCGCCATCAAGGCGCTGGGCGAGGGCCGCTTCGAGATGGCCGGCAAGCTCACCATCAAGGGCGTCAGCAAGTACGTGACAGTGCCCGTGAGCATCGTGTCGTCGGGCGGCGCGTATTCGGTCGCCACGGGCACCCTCACGATCCAGCGGCTCGACTACAAGGTGGGCGACGGCGAATGGACCGACACCTCGGTGGTCGGCAACGAGGTGCAGGTGCGCTTCAAGCTGACGCTCGCGGGCCTCGGGCCGCTGTGACGACGATTTCATTTCCCATGCATCCTTCTTCCCTTGCCATGAACAAGCTCTTCTTCGCCGCGGTCCTGTGCGCGGGCGCGGCCCTGCCCCTGGCCGCAACGGCCCAGGAATACACCGCGCCGCCGCTGGCCGCCAAGCCCGCGGGCGGGCCGGTCAAAAATGCGAGCTACGTGATCGACCCGACCCACACCTTCGTCATGTACGAGATGGGCCACTACGGCACCACCACCAACCGCGGCCGCTTCAGCACCAAGGACGGCTCGGTGAAGATCGACGGCACCGGCGCCAGCGGCAAGGTCGACATCACGATGGACATCAGCTCCATCAACACCGGCGTCGACCTGCTCAACCGCCACGTGCAGAGCAAGGACTTCTTCAACGTGGCCGAATTCCCCACCGGCCGCTTCGTGGCCGAGCGCATCGACTTCAGCGGCGACAAGGTGACCGACGTGCCCGGCACGCTCACGCTCATGGGCCAGACCAAGCCGGTGACGCTGAAGGCCGTGCGCTTCAACTGCTACCTGAACCCGCTCATCAACCGCCAGGTCTGCGGCGGCGACTTCGAGGCCACCGTGCAGCGCAGCGACTGGGGCATCACCTGGGGCCTGAACTTCGGCTTCGAGAACAAGGTGAAGCTGCTGGTGCAGGTCGAAGCCGTGAACGTGCAATGAACCCATCCCCCACCGGAGCCCACTCATGACCGACGCCCACCTCCTGTCCCTGCTCGGCATTGCCGGCGTCATGGCCGTGGGCGCGATGAGCCCCGGCCCGAGCTTCGTGATGGTGGCGCGCACGGCCGTGGCCTCGCGCAGCGACGGGCTCGCGGCGGCGCTGGGCATGGGCGCCGGCGGGCTGGCGTTCTCCATCGCGGCGCTGGCCGGGCTGCAGGCAGCGTTCCTCGCGGTGCCGGCGCTGTACCTCGCGATCAAGGCCTTCGGCGGCGCCTACCTGATCTACCTGGGCTTTCGCATCTGGCGCGGCGCGCGGCAGCCGCTCGCGATCACGCCCGACACGGACGCCTCGCCCCGCAGCCAGGGCCGCAGCGGACGCACCTTCCTGCTCGGCCTGGCCACGCAGATCAGCAACCCGAAGACGGCGGTGGTGTATGCGAGCATCTTCGCGGCCTTCCTGCCGCGCGAGGTGCCGCTGGTGCTGGCGCTCACGGTGCCGGCCGTGATCTTCTGCATCGAGACGGGCTGGTACGCGATCGTCGCGCTGGCGCTGTCCTCGGCCGCGCCGCGCGCGGCCTACCTGCGCTACAAGACCTGGATCGACCGTGCCGCCGGCGGCGTGATGGGCCTGCTGGGCCTGCGGCTGGTGTGGTCGGCCGTGCGCGGCACCTGATCGATCAGGTTCGACCGGCGATGCCGGCTCCGGGCAATGCGCCCGGGGGAAGCCGCGTCTTTCTTCACGCGGTCTGGATTTCTTGAGGGGATGTGCGCGGCAGCCGGGTTGTTTTCAATCGGCAACGGCTATGGTCCCGCTTCCAGGTCCAGCTTCGTCATCAAGCCCATCGCATGCCATTCGTCCACCAACTCCTGATCGCCGCCGCTCTCACGGTTGTTGCAACACAGTCCTCTTCCGCGACGCTACAGGACGAAGATCTGAACAGGGCCCTGCAGGGCGTGTGGTGCAACTCCGATGACGGTGGAAAAACGTGCCATGGGTATGACGAATACGTCGACGGCACAAGCTCCTTTTGTGGGGCTTTTCCTGAAAGCAAGGAGCCCTACACCGCGGCAATGCGCTACAAGATTCAGGGCAATCGCATCTGCGCCGTGATCACGGCGAGCAGCAACCCGATCATTGGGCCCGGCTTTTCATTCTGCGATGAGATTCTTGAGATCGACGAACACTCCGTGCGCTCTTACATGGCCTGGTTCGATACGGTCGAGACGAGATTTCGTGTCCCGAAGTCTCAAATGACCTGCGCGACTCCCGAAAAGCCACCGCTCCCGCGTTGAGGCTCGCCGCCGGCGACCATCTGCGGCAGCGCCATGCTTGCAAAGCCTTTCGCGAAGCATCGCTGCGCTACAGCAAGCTCTCGGGCGTGAGCGGCGACAGCAGTTCGAGCATGGTGCGGTCCCAGAAGCCCGAGTCGGGCTCTTCGTGCAGCACGGTGGTCTTGCCGCCTTCCTCGCTGACCCATTCGATGCGCCGCGAGCCGACTGCGCCCGCATCGGCGCCTTCGGCAAAACGCAGCCGGTAGGCGCCCTGCTGCTTGAGCACGTCGAGCAGCTTCAGGGTCTGCTGCGCCATCTCGGGGCTGCGGATGAACAGGCCGATCTCGGTGTTGTGAATCTCGGAGCGCGGATCGAAATTCATCGAGCCGACGAACAGGATGCGCTGGTCGATCACCGCCGACTTGGCGTGCAGCCGGCCCACCGACGTGCCGAACAGGCCGAGGCGCACGCTGCGCCGCGTGCGCGCGGAACTCAGCTCGTGCAGCTCGGCGCCCAGCGCCAGCATGTCGGCGCGGTAGCGGCGGTAGGCGGTGTGCACGAGCGGTTCGTCGGTGGCGGCGAGCGAGTTGGTGACCACGCTGATCTTCACGTTGCGCCCGCGGATCTCGCGCATCACCTCCAGCCCCGACGCGCCCGGGATCAGGTAGGGCGAGACCAGCGTCACCTCGCTGCGCGCGCGGCGCATCTGCTCGACCACGTTGTAGCGCACGCTGTCCACGTCGAGCAGCGGCACGCCGCCGTACGACGCGGTCTTGCCGATCACGCGGTCGGGGGAATCGGCGTAGGCCTCGGCGGTGGTCCAGATCAGGCCGAGCTTGCCGGCGTCGAGGTCGTCGGCCACCGGGCTGTAGCCGAGCAGGTCGTTGGGCGCGGGCCTGGGCGGCGGCGGCGTGGTGTCGGGGCCGGTGGCGGCGTCGAAGCGGCGCTGCAGTTCTTCGCGCGGCAGGTCGGTGTGCACGACCGCGCCGATCGGGCGCACGTGCGGGCTGTTCCAGTACTGGTCGAACAGCACGCCCAGGCGCGGGATCAGCGCGCCCGTGACGAAGGTGTCGAGGTCGATGAAGTTCGGGCCGGTGGTGCGGCGGAAGTACTGGTTGCCGATGTTGCGCCCGCCCGCCACCGCCATCGCGCCGTCGGCGATGAAGAGCTTGTTGTGCATGCGGCGGTTGACGCGGCTGAAGTCGAACAGCGACGCGGTGAAGCGCTTGAGCAGGCTGCCGCGCCCGGCCGGGAACGGGTTGAACAGGCGCAGCTCCACGTTCGGCGTGGCGGCCAGGCCGAGCAGCAGCTCGTCTTCGCCGGAGGTGTAGAGGTCGTCCATCAACAAGCGCACCCGCACGCCGCGCTGGGCCGCATCGCGCAGGGTGCGCAGCAGGTAGCGGCCGGTCTCGTCGTTCTCGATCTGGTAGTACTGCACGTCGAGCGTGCGCTGCGCGCGGCGCGCCAGCTGCAGCCGCGTGTCGAAGGCGAAGTCGCCGCCGGGCATGAGGCGAAAGCCGCTGAGGTCGGGGTCGGGCTGCGAGGCCAGCGCGATCTTGCCGAGCGCGGTGTCGGCCGAGACGGCGATGGCCTTGGTGGGCGGGCGCGGTGCCTCGTCGGGCAAGGTGGCGCAGCCGGCGAACAGTGATGCCGCCACGAGGGCGAAGACCCAATGCCCCCAGCGTGACAGCAGGCGACGGGTCATCGTGGGCTTTCTACAGGGCCTTGCGCAGGTTGGCGGGCGCGATGCGCAGCGCCTCGCGGTACTTGGCGACGGTGCGGCGCGCGCACTCGATGCCCTGCTCTTTCAGCATCTCGGAGATCTGGCTGTCGGACAGCGGCTTCTTGATGCTCTCGGAACTCACGAACTGCTTGATCAGCGCGCGCACCGCGGTGCTCGACGCGTTGCCGCCGGTCTCGGTGCCCAGCGCCGAGCCGAAGAAGTACTTGAGCTCGACGGTGCCGAACGGCGTGGCCATGTACTTGGCGGTGGTCACGCGCGAGATGGTCGACTCGTGCAGGCCCAACTCGTCGGCGATCTCGCGCAGCACCAGCGGGCGCATGGCCAGCTCGCCGTGCACGAAGTAGCTCTTCTGGCGCTCGACGATGGCGTTGCTCACGCGCAGGATGGTGTCGAAGCGCTGCTGGATGTTCTTGATGAACCAGCGCGCCTCCTGCAGCCGCTGCGACAGCGCCTGGCTGCCCTCGCCCTTGTGCGACTTGAGCGCGCCGGCGTAGATGTCGTGCACGCGCAGGCGCGGCATGACTTCGGGGTTGAGCATGACGCGGAACTTCACGTTCGTGCCGCGCCCGGTCTTGGTGACGATCACGTCGGGGATGACGATGTTGCGCTCGACGTCGACGAAGCGGCGGCCCGGCTTGGGTTCGAGGCGCGCAATGACCTGCAGCGCCGAGCGCACCAGGTCTTCGTTGGTGCGCGTGAGCGTGGCCAGGCGCTTGAAGTCGCGCCGCGCGAGCAGCTCCATGGGCTGTTTGCAGATCGCGATGGCGGTCTTGCGGATGAGCGCTTCGGCCTCGGTCTCGTCTTCGCTGGCGAGCGCCTTCAGCTGGATGCTCAGGCATTCGCCGAGATCGCGCGCGCCGACGCCCACCGGCTCCAGGCTCTGCAGCAGGCCCAGCGCCACCTGGAAGTGGTGCACAAGGTCGTCGAACTGGTCGTTGTCGTCGCCCGCCAGGCCCGAGGCCAGCGCGGGCAGCGAGTCTTCGAGGTAGCCGTCGTCGTTGAGCGATTCGATCAGGAAGCGCAGCGCGGCGCAGTCGTTCTCATTGAGCCGCAGGCTCAGCGCCTGGCGGTGCAGGAAGGACTGCAGCGACTCCTGGCTGCGCGCGAGTTCGGTGGCGTCGGCACGCTCGTCGTCGCCCAGGTTGTTCTGGCGCGCGGGTGCGTCGCTGCCCCACTCGCTGTCGTCGGGCGCCATGTCGACGGTGCCGTCGCCTTCCCAGTCGGGCTCGCGCTCGGCGATCTCGGCGGCGGGGCCGTCGGTGTCGGGGGTCGAGGTGGTGGTGTCGCTGGAGGTGGAGGACGTGCTGGCGGCGGACGGCGTGAACTCGGCCTCACCCTCGCCCGCGTCGTCGCGCGGCACCGGCGCGTCGGCCGTGTCCAGCCCGAACTCCTCGCGCGCCGCTTCTTCCGCGGTGCGTTCGAGGAACGGGTTCTCGTCCAGCATCTGCTCGACCTCCTGGCTCAGTTCGAGCGTGGAGAGCTGGAGCAGGCGAATGGACTGCTGCAGCTGTGGCGTCAGCGCCAGATGCTGCGAGACGCGAAGGGACAGCCCTTGCTTCATGGAGACCCGACCCTCCCTTACATGCGGAAGTGCTCGCCCAGGTACACCCTGCGTACCTCGGCGTTGTCGACGATCTCCGAGGGTGTGCCTTGTGCCAGCACGTGCCCGTCGCTGATGATGAACGCGTGATCGCAGATGCCCAGCGTTTCACGCACGTTGTGGTCAGTGATGAGCACGCCGATGCCGCGCTCTTTCAGGAAACTGATGATCCGCTGGATCTCGATCACGGCGATCGGGTCGATGCCGGCGAAGGGCTCATCCAGCAGGATGAAGCGCGGCTGGGTGGCCAGCGCGCGTGCAATTTCAACGCGGCGGCGCTCGCCGCCCGACAGCGCGAGCGCGGGCGAGTCGCGCAGGTGGTCCACGCGCAGGTCGGCCAGCAGATCGGCCAGGCGCTCTTCGGTGTGCTGCTTGGTCAGCGGCATCATGCGGCCGTTGGCGTCGGGCTCGCGCTGCAGCTCGAGCACGGCGCGCACGTTTTCCTCGACCGTGAGCTTGCGGAAGATCGAGGCTTCCTGCGGCAGGTAGCTCAGGCCCATGCGCGCGCGGCGGTGAATGGGCATGTGGGCGATGGGCTCGCCGTCGATGGTGATCTCGCCGGCGTCGGCGCGCACCAGCCCGACGATCATGTAGAACGAGGTGGTCTTGCCCGCGCCGTTGGGGCCGAGCAGTCCGACGACCTCGCCCTTTTGCACGTCGAGCGAGACGTCTTTGACGACCGTGCGGCTGCCGTAGCTCTTCTTGAGGCCGCGCGCCACGAGGCGGCTGCCCGGAATGCCGTCGGCGGTCTGGGTTCCTGCGGTTTCGATCACTTGCGCCCTTCCCCTTCGGTGCCGCCCAGCGTGGTGCTCGGGCGCAGCCCGGCGCCGGGCGCGGGGGTGGGTGCCGGGGCCACAGGCTTCTTGCCGCCGGCTGCCGGTGCGGAACCGCCCGCCGCCGGGGCCGCGGCGGCCTTCGGCGTGAGGATGGCCTTCACGCGACCGCCACCGCCCGCCGAGACGCCGGCGTTCGGCGGCACGAGGGAGCCGTTGACGGTGTAGGTGTCGTTGCTCTGGTCGTAGACGATCAGCGCGCCGCTGCTCTCGTCGTTGGCCGTGGCGCCGATCAGCCGGCGCATGACGGCACGGCGGATGAACTTGACGTTGTCGGCGCGGCTGTCGTACTCGATGACTTCCGACTCGCCCTCGATCCACTCGTCGCCGGCGTTGCGCTTCTGCTTGTAATAGGCCAGCTTGCCGGGCGCCGCCGTGACCACGCCGTACTGGTAGCCCTCGGCGTCCTGGCGCACGTCCAGCCGCGCGCCGCGGATGATGATCGTGCCCTTCGTGACCAGCACGTTGCCGGTGAACACGCTGGTCTGTTTCAGGTCGTCGTAGCGCATCGAGTCGGACTCGATGTTCATCGGCTTGGTGCGGTCGGCGGTCTCGGCCAGGGCGCTCGAGGCGGCACCGGCCAGCAACAGCGCACCGAAAGCCAGGCGGCCGAGGCGACGAAGGGTGGGGAATGTGGGGATGGAGGGCAATGTCATAAAGGCACGAAACTTGCTCTGAAACATTGTATGCGTGGGATGGCAATTGCCCACCGCCGCCAATGAAAAAGCCCGCCAAAGCGGGCCTTGCATTCGACCAAGAAAGCAGGTCGTCGGGTCGGTCAGCCCTTCTTGGCTTCGCCGATGAGGAAGGTCGCGACCTGCAGCACCTTGGACATGCTGCCGGCGGTTTCGCCGTCGACATACCAGCGGCCCGCCACGGCCAGGGCCGGCACGCCGGCGACCTTGTAGGCCTCGGTCTGCTGCGCCGCGCGGCGGGCCTTGCTGGCCACGCCGAAGGACGCAAAGGTTTCCTTGAACTTGGCGCCGTCGAGGCCGGCACGCTCGGCCCAGGCCTGGATGTTGGCGTCGCCGTTCAGGTTCTGGCGCTGCGCGTGGATCGCGGCGAACACCTTCGGGTGGTACTCGTCGAGCTTGCCCATCGCTTCGAGCGTGAAGTACAGGCGCTGCTTGGCCTCGACGTCGTTGCCCACGAAGGGCACCGGAATGCGGCGGAAGGCCACTTCCTTCGGGGCTGCCTTGACCCAGGCTTCGAGCGAGGGCTCGAAGTCGTTGCAATGCGGGCAGTTGTACGAGAAGAACTCGACCACCTCGACCTTGCCGGCGGGTGCATCGACGGGCACGCGCTTGTCGAGCACGAGGAAATCGGTGCCGGCCTTGGGGGCGCGCTGGGCATGTGCCGGAACGGCAGCCAGCGAAAGCAGCCCGATCGAAGTGGCGGCCAGCGAAAAGTCACGACGTTTCATGGAAAAGGTTCTCCTGTGGGTACCGCAGTACAGAGCCGGCGCGCCGCCGGGAGTTCCCCGTGGACGGCGCGACCGAGGCGCTGGAATTGACAAACGAGTGCGGCAGATGCCGCGCGGGCGAGAGCTTAAAGGCTGTTCAAGAAAGGCGTCGGTCAGCGCTGCACGCGCACCAGCGCCGATTCGAGACCGCCGCCGTCGAGCCGTTCCTTGAGCCGGTCGGCGTCGTCCTTCTTGTTGAACGGGCCCGCGCGCACGCGGTAGACCGTGCGACCGGCCTGCTCGCGCTCGGTGACCTTGGCCTCGACGCCCATGAGCGACAGCTTGGCGCGCTGCGCCTCGGCGTCGTCGGTGGTGCGGAAGGCGCCGGCCTGCACGAAGTACATGAAGGGATCGGCACCCGAGGACGACGGTGCGGCGGCGGCCGTGTGGCTCGGCGCGGCGGACGCGGTGGTCGTGCTGCCGCCCGCACGGGCGCGGGCGAGGTCGCCCAGCGGATCGTTCGACGGCGGCAGGGCGTTGGCTTCGGCCGGCACCGGTGCGGGGCGCGCCGGCTTGGGCGCCACCACCACGGGGGCCGGGGCGGTGACCGGCGCGGTGGCGACAGGCGGCGTGCCGGGCGCCACGGTGGCGGGCGCGCCGGTGATCGGGTTCACCGGGCCGGTGGCCGTGGCGGCCGGCGGCGTGGCGGCGGGCTTGGGCGCGCCGGCCTTGCCGGCCAGCGGCGCGTTCGGGTCCCAGTCGCGGTTCTTGCGGGCTTCGGCTTCGTCCTGCTCGGCACCGCCGCGTTGCGTCTTGTTGACGAACGGGATCGGCACCTTGGTGACGTAGACCGCGATGCCCAGGGCGACGCCCAGACCGAGCACCAGGCCGATGATCAGCCCGATGACGATGTTGCCGCGTTGTCTGCTTGTCTTCTTCATGTTCAGAGGGTGATTCACATCTTGCTCGGCGCACTGACGCCGAGGATCGCGAGGCCATTGTGCAGCACCTGCGCGGCTGCTGCGACGAGTGCGAGACGCGCCAGCTTGACCGGCTCGTCGTCCACCAGGATGCGCTCGGCATCGTAGTAGCTGTGGTAGCTGGCCGCGAGTTCGCGCAGGTAGAAAGTCACGTCGTGCGGGGCGAAATCCTTCGCCGCCGCCGTCAGCATGGCCGGGTACTTGGCCAGCAGCAGCATCAGCGCCTGGGCCGCCGGGCTGTCCAGCGGCGACAGGTCGACCGCCTTGAGCGCGGCCACGTCGCCGCCCCAGGCCGCGAGCACCGAGCAGATGCGCGCGTGGGCGTACTGCACGTAGTACACGGGGTTGTCGTTGTTCTTGGTGACCGCCAGGTCGACGTCGAAGGTGTATTCGGTGTCGGGCTTGCGGCTGAGCAGGAAGAAGCGCACGGCATCGGTGCTGGTCCATTCGATCAGGTCGCGCAGCGTGACGTAGCTGCCGGCGCGCTTGCTGATCTTGACCTCTTCGCCGCCCTTCATGACGCGCACCATGGTGTGCAGCACGTAGTCGGGGTAGCCCTCGGGAATGCCTTCGCCCGCGGCCTGCAGGCCGGCGCGCACGCGCGCGATGGTGCCGTGGTGGTCGGTGCCCTGGATGTTCACGACCTTGTGGAAACCGCGCTCCCACTTGGCGATGTGGTACGCGACGTCGGGCACGAAGTAGGTGTACGTGCCGTCCTTCTTCTTCATCACGCGGTCTTTGTCGTCGCCGTAGTCGGTCGACTTCAGCCACAGCGCGCCATCCTGCTCGTAGGTCTTGCCGGCGGCCACGAGCTTGGCCACGGCCGCCTCGACGCGGCCGCTGGTGTAGAGGCTGGACTCGAGGTAGTAGTTGTCGAAGCGCACGCGGAAGGCCTGCAGATCGAGGTCCTGCTCGCGGCGCAGGTAGGCCACGGCGAATTCGCGGATGCTGTCCAGGTCGTCGATGTCACCGCTGGCGGTGTACTCGCGGTCGTCCGACTTGACGGTCTTCTTCGCCTTGAAGTCCTCGGCGATGTCGGCGATGTAGTCGCCGTTGTAGGCCGGGGCCTTTTCGCCGCTGGGCCACTCGGGGTCGCCGGGCTTGAAGCCCTTGGCACGCAGCTGCGTGCTGTTGGCCAGCGTCTGGATCTGCACGCCGGCGTCGTTGTAATAGAACTCGCGCCACACGCTCTGGCCCTGCGAGGCCTGCAGGTTGCAGATGGCGTCGCCCAGCGCGGCCTGGCGGCCGTGGCCGACGTGCAGCGGACCGGTCGGGTTGGCCGACACGAACTCGACCAGCACCTTTTCGCCGGTGGCGGGCTGCTGGCCGAAGGCGTCGCCGGCGGCCAGCACCTCGCGCACGATCTGCTGCTTGGCGGCAGCCTTCAGGCGGATGTTGAGGAAGCCGGGGCCGGCGATCTCGATGGCCTCGACCCATTGGCCGAAAGCGGGGGTGGCGAGCAGCGCAGCGCTCAGTTCCTCGGCCAGTTCGCGAGGCTTGCGCCCCAGCGGCTTGGCGAGCTGCATGGCAGCGGTGCTGGCGAAATCGCCGTGCGCCGCCACCTTGGGCGACTCGAACGCGGCTTTGGCGCCGGCGCCGGGAGAGAGGGTTTCGAGCGTGTTCGCGAGCGCCGCGAGCAGCTCCTGTTTGACCAATAGCATCTGTGAATTTTACCGGGGGCAAACCCGGACCCAGTTAACGATCGTCATCCGATGGGCGATGTCGCCCGTTAGGATGGTCGGCCCCGAGGCGGGGCGTCTGTCACAACCCAACCTTGCAAGGACATATCCACCATGAAGAAGCTCCTTTCCCTGGTCGCCTCCACCGTCGCGCTCGGCGCCTGCCTGTCGTTCAGCGCCTACGCGCAGGACAAGGCACCCGCCCCGGTCGTGGCCCCCGCTGCCGCCGCCGCACCTGCGGCAGCCCCTGCCGCCGCGGCCGCACCCGCCGGTGGCGCCAGCTGCGATGCCAAGGCCATCGACAAGAACGGCAAGCCCCTGGCCGGCGCTGCCAAGAACAGCTTCATGAAGAAGTGCACCAAGGCCGCCGCCGGACCCGCCTGCGCCGCCAAGGCCCTCGACAAGAACGGCAAGGCCCTGGCCGGTGCCGCCAAGAACAGCTTCATGAAGAAGTGCGAAGCCGACGCGGCCAAGGCCTGATCCGGCGCGGCGGCGCCGTGTGGCGCTGACATTTGTTACTCCCGAAGGGCCCGCTCATGCGGGCCTTTTCTTTTGTCTTTTGTGTTGATTACTTGCCGAAGCCGCGCGCCAGGAACACCGCCACCAGCGGGATCAGTGCGATCAGGTGCGCCTGGATCATCACCAGCTTGCGCGTCTTCAGGATGTCGGCCTCTGCCGGCAGCTTGCCCGTGGCGCGCAGCGTCTTGCGCCAGCGGAAGTAGGTCAGCGTCGGGAAGATCGACAGCACGCCCACGATGATGAACAGCGTGAGCTTCACGTGCAGCAGCGGGTTGGTCCAGTACCAGGCCGTGCCCTTCACGCCCCACCAGGTGCGTGCGATGCCGGTGGCCAGCACCGCGATGGCGGCGATGCCGTAGACCATGTCGACCTTGGCCAGCCGCTCGACCACGGCGGCATTGAGCCATTGCACGCGGCACAGCGCGGCTTCACTGGAGATGAACACGACCATCGTGAGGATGGCCAACAGATGCAGGTAGGCGAGGATGGCTTCGAGGGTCATCGGAAACTTTCTTCATCGGGGTTGCAAGCAAATGCAAAAAGCATTGTGCCGCCCGGTCACGATTTCAGGACCGCCCGCCCCAGAATTCCGGCTGCCCGTACTGCGCTTTGAGGAAATCAAGCCACAGTCGCACGCGCAGCGGCAGGTGCTTGGTGCCTGTGAACACCGCATAGATGCCGTTGGGCGGTGCGGCGAAGTCGTCGAGCAGGGGCACGAGCAGGCCGGCGTCGATCTCGGCCTCGACCTCCCACGTGCTGCGCCAGGCGATGCCGTGGCCCGCGAGGCACCAGTCGTGCAGCACCTGGCCGTCGGAACAATCGAGCGGGCCGCTGGGGCGCAGGTGGATGAGTTCCTGCACGCCCTCCTCGCTGGTAATGCGAAAGGCCCAGCCGCGCGTCTGCGAGGCGTCGCTCGACAGCGTGAGGCAGGCAAAGCGCGACAGTTCGCCCGGGTGTTTGGGCGCGCCGTGGCGGCGCAGAAACTCGGGCGTGGCGACGCAGCGGCGGCGGTTGTCGGCCAGGCGCACGCTCACGAGCGACGAGTCGGGCAGGTCGCCCACACGCACGGCGCAGTCGAAGCTCTCGCCCGTGACGTCGACCACGCGGTCGCTGAGGTTCAATGAGATCGTCACCTCCGGATGCAGCGCATGAAAGCGCGGCACCAGCGGCGCGACGTGGCGGCGGCCGAAGCCGGCCGGCGCGGTCACGCGCAGGTGGCCGCTGGCCTTCACGCCGCCGGCGCTCACGCTGGCCTCGGCGTTCGCGAACTCGGTCAGGAGGCGCTGGCAGTCTTCGAGAAAGGCGCTGCCTTCGTGCGTGAGCGCGATGCGCCGCGTGGTGCGCACCAGCAGCTTGACGCCCAGGCGCTCTTCGAGCGCGTCGATGCGACGGCCCATGATCGCGGGCGCCACGCCTTCCGCCTTGGCCGCCGCGGTGAGGCTGCCGCGGGTCGAGACCGAGACAAAGGATTCGAGCTGCTTGAGGCGGTCCATGGCGCGGGAACTATATCGCCCGCCGCGCATTGAGCAGGGGTTCAGTCGCCGGCCGTGACGCCTTGCGCCCGCAGCGCGGCGATGTCGCCGTCGCTGTAGCCCACCTCCTTCAGCAGCGCCTCGCTGTGCTCGCCGATGTGCGGCGGCTGCAGGCGGATGCCGGGGCGTTCGCCGCCCAGCGTGAACGGCGCGAGCGGCACCTTGGCCATGTGGCCGTCGTTCATGCGCACGGGCGCGAGGCCGCCGGTGGCGTTCAGGTGCGGGTCGTCGAACAGCTCCTGCGGCTTGGTGATGGGCGCGAAGGGCAGCTCGTGCTGCTCGAACACCGCGCTCAGTTCGGCCGCGCTGTGGTTGGCGAGGTGCGAGCGCAGGATCGGCATCATCCACTCGCGTGCGCGCACGCGGTCGTTGTTGGTCTTCAGGCGCGGGTCGGCCAGCATCTCCTCGAGGCCGAAGGCTTTGCAGAAGATGGCCCACTGCTTGTCGCTCACGGCCGCCAGGAAGATCTGCTCGCCGTCCTTCACCGTGAACACGTCGTACACAGCCCAGGCCGAGATGCGGCTGGGCATCGGGTCGGCCGCCTTGCCGGTGGCGGCGAACTGCATCATGTGCTGCGCGACGAGGAACACGTTGTTCTCGAACAGCGCCGACTGCACCTCGCAGCCCTTGCCGGTGAGCTCGCGCTGGCGCAGCGCGGCCATCGCGCCGATGGCGCCGAACATGCCGCCCATGATGTCGTTCACGCTGGTGCCCGCGCGCAGCGGATCGCCGGCGCGGCCGGTCATGTAGGCCAGGCCGCCCATCATCTGCACCACCTCGTCGAGTGCGGTGCGGTGGTCGTACGGGCCGGGCAGGAAGCCCTTGTGGCTCACGTAGATGAGGCGCGGGTTGAGCTTGCTGAGCGTGTCGTAGTCGAGCCCCAGCTTCTTCATCGTGCCGGGCTTGAAGTTCTCGCTCACGATGTCGGCGGTGGCAATGAGGCGCAGCGCGGCCTCCACGCCTTCGGGCTTCTTCAGGTCGAGCGCGATGCTCTTCTTGTTGCGGTTGAAGGTCGGAAAGAACCCCGCGCCCGAGCCCAGCAGGCGGCGCGTGTTGTCGCCCTCGATGGGCTCGACCTTGATGACCTCGGCGCCCAGGTCGGCCAGCAGCAGGCCGCAGGTCGGGCCCATGACCATGTGGGTGAACTCGACGACACGCACGCCCGCGTAGGGCAAGGGATTGGCTTCAGACATGAGAGAGGGTTTCCTGGACAAAGCCCTTGGGCAGACCGGCTTCGGGCGTCATGCCGTAGACCGGCTCGCCGGGCAGGCCGGCCTTGAGCGGCGCACGCGCCGCGATGAGTTTGTCGATGTCGATGCCAGTGCGCACGCCCATGGCCTCGAACATGAAGACGAGGTCTTCGGTGACGGCATTGCCCGACGCACCCGGCGCATAGGGGCAGCCGCCGAGGCCGCCGAGCGAGGCGTCGAAGGTGCGCACACCCTCGTCCCATGCGGCCAGGCAGTTCGCGATGCCCAGGCCGCGCGTGTTGTGCATGTGGGCCGCGCCCGCGTGCACGCCGAGTTCGGCGCGCAGCCGCTTGAAGAGGCGGCGCACCTGCGCGGGGTTGGCATAACCCACGGTGTCCGACAGGCCGACCTCCTGCGCACCGGCCTCGACGCACTGCACCGCCAGGCGGATCACGTCGTCTTCCGGCACCAAGCCCTGCAGCGTGCAGCCGAAGGCGGTGGAGATGCCGGCTTCGAGCTTCACCTGCGGCGCGAGGGCGCCGCGCAGCTCGGCGATGGCGCGCACCTCCTCGACCATCTCGGTCGGCGTCTTGCGCACGTTGGCCAGCGAATGCGCCACGCTGGCCGACACCGGCATCGTGAGCTTGTGCACGCCCGCCTCGAGCGCAGCCTGCGCGCCCTTGCGGTTGGGCACCAGCGCCATCACCACGAGGCCGGGCAGCGTGACGGCATGGCGCACCACCTCGGCGGCGTCGGCCATCTGCGGCAGCAGCTTCGCGGGCACGAAGGAGGCGACCTCGATCTCGCGCAGGCCGGCGGCATGCAGCGCATCGATCCAGCGCAGCTTGTCGGCCGTGGGCATGGTGGCCTTCACGGACTGCAGGCCGTCGCGCGGACCGACCTCGCTGATGAGAACGTCGGGGGAGGTCATCGGGTGCTTTCTTGACTGTTCTATCCTGCAGAACTATATTCTGTTAAACAGAATTAAATCGGCAAGCCCGCCGACTGTCAAGCCACGCCATGCCACGCAAAGCCCAGACCGAATCGGTGTCCGACCTCAACGCCGCCCCCGGCGGCGCCGCCGCGGTCGACCGCGCGCTGAGCCTGCTGTCGGCCTTCCGGCCTGGCGACGAGGCGCTGTCGCTCGCCCAGTTCGCCGAGCGCACGCAGCTCTACAAGAGCACGGTGCTGCGCCTGCTGGCCTCGCTCGAACATGCGCGGCTGATCCGCCGGCAGGACGACGGGCGCTATGCGCTGGGGCTGGAGATCGCGCGGCTGCACGGGCTGTACGCGGCGTCGCAGTCGCTCGACCGCCTCGTGCTGCCGGTGCTGCGCACGCTCGCCGCCGCCACCGGCGAGAGCGCGGCGTACCACGTGCGGCAGGACCAGGGCGAGAGCTGGGTGCGGCTGTGCCAGTTCCGCGTCGATTCCTCGCACGTGGTGCGCGACCACGTGCGCGCGGGCGACCTGCTGCCCAACGACCGGGGCGCGGGCGCGCGCGTGCTGATCGCCTTCGGGCCCGAGGCCGAACGGCCGCGTGGCGCGAAGGAGCGCAAGCTGTACGACGCGATCCGCGCGCAAGGCTATTGCGCGCTGGTGGGCGACCGCACGGCCGAGCTGGCGGGCATCTCGGCGCCGGTGTTCCATGCGGATGGCGGCCTGGCCGCGGCGGTCACGCTGACGATGCCGACGCACCGCTATGACGCAGCCTACATCGAGCCCGTGCGCGCGGCGGCGAAGGCGCTCAGCGGGCAGGTCTGAGCATCAGGACTCAGCCTTGAAGCCCGAGTTCTTGATGGGCAGTTCCCACCGCTTCAGGTGCGTCGCCTGGATCGTCGCCAGCTCCGCCGGCCCCGCATGCGCCGGCACGAGGCCCAGCGCGTAGATCTTTTCCTGCACGTCGGGCAGGCGCAGCGCGTCGGCCACGGCCTTGTCGATGCGCGCGACCAGCTCGGGCGACATGCCCGGCGGGCCATACAGCCCGAAGAAGGCATCGGCCGTCACGTTGATGCCCGCTTCCTTCAGCGTCGGCACGTCGGGCAGCGCGCGGCTGCGCTTTTCGCCCGTCACCGCGAGGATGCGGACCTTGCCCGCGCGGTGGTGCTCGATGGTTTCCGAGGCGGTGTCCACCATCAGCGGCACCTGTCCGCCGATGAGGTCCTGCGCGGCCGGCGCGCCGCCGCGGTAGGCGACGTGCGTCATCGGCACGCCCGAGGCCTGCGCCAGCAGCTGGCCCGCGAAGTGCGGCACCGTGCCGGCGCCCGAGGTCGCGTAGTTGGCCTTGCCCGGGTTGGCCTTCATCCAGGCCAGCACCGCCTTCAGGTCGCCCGCCGGCGCGCCCGGCCCGGCCGTCACGGCGAAGTCGAAGGTGCTGCCGAGCGAGATCGGCGTGAAGTCCTTCACCGTGTCGTAGCCGAGGTTCGAATACAGCCACGGGTGGATCACCATCGCGCCGCTGGGCGAGAAGATGAGCACGCTGCCGTCCGGCGGCGAGCGCTTGAGTTCGGCCAGCGCCAGCCGGCCGGCCGCGCCGGGCTTGTTGTCGACGATGACGTTCTGTCCGAGCGACACGCGCATCTTGTCGGCCAGGATCCGCGCGACCACGTCGGCCGACCCGCCCGGCGGAAAGCCGATCAGGATGCGCACCGTGCGCTCCTGCGCGAACGCCATCGGCGCGAAGGCCGTGGCGGTGATGACGGCAGCGGCCTGCGCTGCGAACTGGCGGCGTTGCATGGGGCGGTCTCCTCGGGGTGGTTGTTCTTCGGTGTGCGTGGGGTCGTCAGCGCAGCGCGGCCAGCAGCGCCTCGTTCTGTGCCGGCAGGCCGACGCTCACGCGCAGCCATTGCGGCAGTCCATACGGGCCGAGCAGCGAGACCTCGATGCCGGCAGCCAGCAGGCGCGCGTGCACGGCCGGCGCATCGCCGACCTGCAGCATCACGAAGTTGCCCGACGACGGCACGTGCGGCAGGCCCAGCGCGGTGAAGCCCGTGGCGAGCTGTTCGCGCCCGGCGGTGTTGAGTTCGTAGGTGCGCGCCAGGAAGTCGGTGTCGCCCAGCGCCGCCACGGCCGCGGCCTGGGCCGGCGTCGTCACGTTGAAGCGCGGGCGGTGCGCGTTCATGCGCGCCGTGAGCGCCGGCTGCGACACGCCGTAGCCGATGCGCAGCCCCGCCAGGCCGAAGGCCTTGGAGAAGGTGCGCGCCACGATCAGGTTGGGCAGGCGGCGCACCCATTCGATGCTGTCGTAGCGCTGCGCGGGCGACAGGTACTCGGTGTAGGCCTCGTCGAGCAGCACCGTCACGTGCGCGGGCACCGATTGCAGAAACTCGCGCAGCGGCGCAGCATCGATGAAGGTGCCGGTCGGGTTGTTCGGGTTGGCCACGAAGACCAGCTTGGTGTCGTCGCCGATGGCGGCGCGCATCGCGTCCAGGTCGTGGCCGAAGTCGCGCGAAGGCACGACGGTGGCGCGCGCGTGGGCGTGCGCCGTGGCCGCCGCATAGACGATGAAGCCGTACTGCGAATAGACGACGTTCTCGCCCGGCTTGAGGCTGACCTGCGCCGCCAGTTCGAGGATCTCGCTCGACCCGCTGCCCAGCGTGAGCCACTCGGGCGGCACGTCGAGCCGTGCGGCCAGCGCCTGCTTGAGCGCGGTGCCGTTGCTGTCGGGGTAGTTGCCCGCGCCTTCGAGGGCGGCGGCGGCGGCGCGGCGGGCCGACTCGGGCATGCCGAGCGGGTTTTCGTTGGAAGCCAGGAGGATCATTGCGGCGGGAGCTGATTATTTAAGAAGTTAAATATATACAGCTGCCACCGCCCCGGCCTCAGGGCCTACCCTTTGAGGCGGGGCTTGGGTTCTGGTCGATTACCTTCATTTTTGTCACAGATAAATCTCACTTTCGGCTCTTACTGGCCCGCAAAGTATCGAATACAGTTCTCCCATGGCTTCACCTGGGGCAAGTGCGCCCCACTGCTGCGCCGCCCCCCCGATTTCCTGTTTTTTGCATTGCGTTCCCCAAGGAGAAACACATGACCGACCGCACCACCGCCCACCGACTCCAGGTCGCGACCGAACTGCACCGCTTTGTCGAAGAGAAGGTCCTGCCCGCCAGCGGCGTGGCCAGCGACGTGTTCTGGAAGGGCTTCGACGCCATCGTCCATGACCTGGCGCCCAAGAACGTCGCCCTGCTCGCCGAGCGCGACCGCCTGCAGAGCGAACTCGACGCCTGGCACAAGAAGAACCCCGGCCCGATCGCCGACATGCCGGCCTACCGCGCCTTCCTGGAAAAGATCGGCTACCTGCTGCCGCAGCCCAAGGGCGTGAAGGCCACCACGGCCAACGTCGACTCCGAACTCGCGCTGCAGGCCGGCCCGCAGCTGGTGGTGCCGATCCTGAACGCACGCTACGCCCTGAACGCCGCCAACGCGCGCTGGGGTTCGCTGTACGACGCGCTGTACGGCACCGACGCCATCCCCGAAACCGGCGGCGCCGAAAAGGGCAAGGGCTACAACCCCGTGCGCGGCGCCAAGGTCATCGAGTTCGCGCGCAACGTGCTCGACCAGGCCGCACCGCTGGCCAACGGCTCGCACAAGAACGCCACCGGCTACAGCGTGAAGGACGGCCAGCTGGTCGTCGCGCTGCAGGGCAGCACCACCGGCCTGGCCGATGCGTCGCAGTTCGTCGGCTACCAGGGCGACGCCGCCGCGCCGTCGTCGGTGCTGCTCAAGCACAACGGCATCCACCTGGACATCCGCATCGATCGCAGCACCGCCATCGGCAAGAGCGACGCGGCCGGCGTGAGCGACCTCGTGCTCGAAGCCGCGCTCTCGACCATCCTCGACCTGGAAGACTCGGTGGCCGTGGTCGACGCGGCCGACAAGGTCGTCGCGTACGCGAACTGGCTGGGCATCGTGCAGGGCACGCTCACCGAAGAAGTCGCCAAGGGCGGCAAGACCTTCACGCGCGGCCTGAATGCCGACCGCGAGTACACAGGCGCCAATGGCCAGCCGCTGAAGCTGCACGGCCGCTCGCTCATGTTCCTGCGCAACGTGGGCCACCTGATGACCAACCCGGCCATCCTGTACGAAGGCGGCAAGGAAATCCCTGAAGGCATCCTGGACGCCGTGGTCACCACCACCATCGCCATGATCGACGTCAAGCGCAAGGGCAACTCGCGCACCGGCAGCATCTACATCGTCAAGCCCAAGATGCACGGCCCGGCCGAAGTCGCCTTTGCCAGCGAGCTGTTCGGCCGCGTCGAGCAGCTGCTCGGCCTGCCCGCCAACACCGTCAAGCTCGGCATCATGGACGAGGAGCGCCGCACCAGCGTGAACCTGCAGGCCTGCATCGCCGAAGCCGCCGCGCGCGTGGCCTTCATCAACACCGGTTTCCTGGACCGCACCGGCGACGAGATGCACACCGCCATGCAGGGCGGCCCGATGATCCGCAAGGGCGACATGAAGTCCAGCGCCTGGATCGGCGCCTACGAAAAGAACAACGTGCTCGTCGGCCTGAACTGCGGCCTGCGCGGCAAGGCGCAGATCGGCAAGGGCATGTGGGCCATGCCCGACCTGATGGCCGCCATGCTCGAGCAGAAGATCGCCCACCCCAAGGCCGGCGCCAACACCGCCTGGGTGCCCTCGCCCACCGCCGCCACGCTGCACGCGCTGCACTACCACCAGGTCAGCGTGACCGCCGTGCAGCAGGAACTGGAAAAGATCGACGCCGACGGCGAGCGCGAGAACATCCTGAACGCGCTGCTGCAGGTGCCGATCGCTGCGCAGGCGAAGTGGACCGACGCCGAGAAGCAGCAGGAAATCGACAACAACGTGCAGGGCATCCTGGGCTACGTGGTGCGCTGGGTCGACCAGGGCGTGGGCTGCTCGAAGGTGCCAGACATCCACAACGTCGGCCTCATGGAAGACCGCGCCACGCTGCGCATCTCCAGCCAGCACATCGCCAACTGGCTGCTGCACGGCGTGGTCACCAAGGCGCAGGTCGACGAGGCCTTCCAGCGCATGGCCAAGGTGGTCGACGAGCAGAACGCCGGCGACGCGCTGTACCAGCCGATGGCCGGCCACTTCGACACCTCGGCCGCCTACAAGGCCGCGCAAGACCTGGTGTTCAAGGGCATCGAGCAGCCCAGCGGCTACACCGAGCCGCTGCTGCACGCCTGGCGCCTGAAGGTCAAGGCCGCGGCCTGACGCGCGCCTTGCGCAGTGCCGGCCTCCGCCGGCACTGACGCCTCGGAGACACGCAACGAACGGCGCCCTCGGGCGCCGTTCTGCATGGGGCGCGACATGCCGGTAGCATCGACGCCGCCCTCTTCTCTCTCTCCGGTCTCCGTCTCTCCCGATGAACAAGCACGCGGCTACGCCGCCCCCGACCCGCGGGTCGACCTCGGCCGCGGCCATGCTGGTCGCACTGGCCACCGCCTTCGCGCTGAGCCAGGCCTTTCGCACCGTCGGCGCCATGATGGCCACGCCACTCACGCAGCACTTCGGCCTCACGCCGCAGGCGCTGGGCACCTGGGCCGGCACCTTCCATTTCACCTTCGGCATCATGCAGCTCGCGATGGGCGTGTCGATCGACCACTTCGGCGTGCGCCGCACCGTGCTCACCGCCTTTCCGCTGGCCATCGCGGGCGCCGCGCTGTGCACCGTGGCGCCGGGCTTCGGCGCGCTGCTGCTGGGGCAGGCGCTGATCGGCGTGGGCTGCGCGCCGGCCTTCCTGGCCTGCACCGTGTTCATCGCGCGGCACTTCGACGCCGCGCGCTTCACCGCCATGTCGGGGCTGGTGATGAGCCTCGCGGGCATGGGCATCCTGTTCACCGGCACGCCGCTGGCGCTGCTGATCGAGGCCGCCTCGTGGCGCGCCGGCTATGCCGCGCTGACCGGCTTCGCCGTGCTCTCGTGGATCGTCATCTTCTGGCGCGTGCACGAGCCCGCGCGACCAACGATCGCATCGGGCGAACCCGCGCCCGAACGCCAGTCGCTGCGCCAGGCCGTGCGCGACCTGCTGCCGCTGTTCGCCATGCCGCACACGCTCGGGCTGCTGTGCTTCGCCTGCGTGTCGTATGCCGCCTTCATCACGCTGCGCGGCCTGTGGCTCGGCCCCGTGCTGCACGACCGCCACGGCCTCTCGCTCGTGGCCAGCGGCAACGTGGCGCTGGTGATGACCGTCGCCGGCATGGCCAGCCCCATGCTGTTCGGCCGCCTCGACCCCGGCGGCGCGCGCCGCACGCGCTGGATGATGCGCTGCGCCTTCGCCGGCGCAGCGATGTTCGCCGCCATGGCCCTCACGCAATCGCGCGCCATCGACATCGGCCTGCCGATCGTCTACGGCATGCTGTCGGGCTACAGCGTGCTGCTGTACGCGTACACCAAGAACGCCTACCCGGCGGCCGTCACGGGCCGCGCGATGGCGCTGCTCAACATGGCGATGTTCCTCGGCGTCTCGCTGATGCAATGGACCACCGGCGTCGCCGCCTCCTGGGCCGTGGCCCAGGGCAGCGAGCCGTTCCGCGCGGTGTTTCTCACGGTGAGCGGGATGCTGGCGGCGGGCACGTTGGCGTTTCTGCTGCTGCCGCGAGCGAAGGTGCCGGTGCGTCCGACGCCCTGATCGCCGATCACGCTGCCTCACGTCACATCACCCAACCGCGCCCGCACCTCGCGCCGGCTCAGCTGTCGCTTGGCGACGGCATAGACGTCGTGACGCCCATACATGTCGACGTGCGTAGGCAGGCCCGGCGCTGAACGTCGCGCCGCACCGCAGCGCGTGACCATGCAGCGGCGCAGCACGTCGTAGCAATTGGGCTCTGGCTGCGCCGCGCTTGTGCGCTCGGGAAACTGCGCCAGCACGACCTCGAACCAGCAGCCCTCGACGCAGTGCCACTGCGTGGTCTCGTCGATCACGTGGTAGACCGCATACGGCGTGTCGCCGCGCCGCCCGGCCCGGTCCGCACGGCGCGCCGCACGCGCCTCGCGCAGGCGCCGGTTCGGCAACAGGATGCCGGTGACCGGATGCACGAACAGCTCGACACCCGGCGCTTCGTGCAGCGGCACGCCGGGCCGGTCTCCCCAGCGGTACGGTCGCACCCGCACCTCGCCATCGCACAGCACCGCGTCGCGCGCCACGAAGTCGTCGACGTGCAAAAAGATGTGCGCCTGCACCGTGCTGCGGCGATCGATGCCGCTGCACAGTTCGGCGTACACCTTGTCCCACGGCCGGTGCACCTGCTTGTGCAGCCAGCGCTTGAGCGGCTGGAGGTTTTCGCTCAGCCACTTCGGATGCTGCAGCCCGCGCTTCATGCCCACATGCGAGCCGCGCTCGGTGCTGTTGCGCCATAGGCGGCCATCGCCCTGCACGCGCCAGCCGCCGCGCGGACGCTCGACGATCACCTTGTCCATGTCGTCACGCATCGTCGGCCCTCCGCCCGAAGTCGCGCGCGGCTTTCTGCAGCGCCACCTTCTGCGCGCGCCGCTCGGCGCGGTGGGTGCGCAGGTGGCGGCCTGCGCCCTGGCTGGATTCGCGGCGCGCCATCGCGGCCACCACGGGATTGCGCGGTGCCGACGCGGGCACCGCAAAGTAGAACCGGCCCAGACGCTTGTCGTCGTCGCGGGCCTTTCGTTGAGCACTCATGTGCACACACTCCGAAAAAACAAAAAGGCCCCGGCGAATGCAGTTGCGCGCGGGGCCCTTGTCGATTCGGCCGCGGCGGATGCGAAGGTGCACATCCGGCCGGGGCGGTCGGTGTGCGTCAGGTGTTCAGTGAACGGTTCATTGAATGGTGTTCTCGCCCGGGAGGTTGATCGTCGCCGGGCGTGGTGTCGGAAAAAACTGTCGCTGAAAAAGGAAGGGCGGATTCTGGCGAGGGCTCGCGCCGCGCGCAAGCGGGGCACGCAGCGCTGTGGCGCAAAGCTGACACGAACGCGCGCGTTGAATCCGCTTCACGCATCGCGCCGTATGGCATCTCAAGCGCATCGCGCCCCCGAGCTGTTGGCGGTTTCCACAGAGCCTTTCCTTCCAGGAGACATCCATGAAAAAACTCGTGATCGCCCTCGGCGTGTCGGTCCTGCTCGGCGCGTGCGCCGGCAGTGGCATGAGCAACGCCAGCAGCAACAGTGCCGGCACCCCCATGGTCGGCGGCGCGCCGATGTACCCGACGAAGGACATCGTCGACAACGCGGTGAATTCGAAGGACCACACGACGCTGGTCGCCGCGGTGAAGGCGGCCGACCTCGTGGCCACGCTCAAGAGCCCGGGCCCGTTCACGGTGTTCGCGCCCACCAACGCCTCGTTCGCGGCGCTGCCGGCCGGCACGGTCGACACACTGCTCAAGCCCGAGAACAAGGCCACACTCACCAAGGTGCTGACCTACCACGTGGTGCCCGGTCGCATGGACAGCGCGGCGCTGATGAGCGCGATCAACGCGGGCGGCGGCAAGGCGCAACTCAAGACCGCCAGCGGCGGCACGCTCACGGCGACGATGAGCGGCGGCACGGTGTGGGTGACCGACGCCAAGGGCGGCACGGCGGCGGTGACGATCGCCAATGTCTACCAGTCGAACGGCGTGATCCACGTCGTCAACAAGGTGCTGCTGCCAGGTTGAGTCAGCTCCGCTGCGCGGCCTCCGCCTCGTCGCGCAGCCATTGCGCGAAGTCCTGCGCGTCGCGGTTGCCCGCGGCGCGCCGCGACATCTCGATGAAGTAACCGCGGTGCGATGCCACGCCCTGGCCGAGTGGCGCCACGAGCCGGCCGTCGCGCACCAGTTCGCGCAGCAGCGGCAGGCGCCCGATCACCACGCCCTGCCCTGCCACCGCGGCGGCCACCGCATCGGCGTACTGCGAGAAGCGCAGCGTGCTCTTCATGCGCAGGTCTTCCAGCACCATCACCTTGAGCCACGGCTCCCAGTCGGCGGTCGGGGCTTCGCTGTGGTCCGGGTACTCGATGGTCAGCAGCGTGAGCTTGGAAAAATCGGACAGCTCGCGCAGCGACGCGGCCACCTGCGGCGCGCACAGCGGGATCACCGACTCCTCGAACAGCGCCGGGCCCACGCCGCGGCCGATGGGCACGAAGCGCACCGCAAGGTCGAGCCGGCTCACGTCCAGGTCGAGCACGTCGAGCGTGGCCGACACACGCACGTCGACCTGCGGATGCGTGCTGGTGAAGCGCGCCAGTTTCGGAATGAGCCACAGCGACGCGAAGCCCGGCGTGGTGGTGATCGACACCTGCCGCGGCGCGGCGCTGGCGCGCACGCGCGCGGTGGCGTCGCGCAGGCGCTCCAGGCTGTCGGTGACGGCGCGCTGCAGCACGCCGCCGGCCTCGGTGAGCGCGAGCGCACGGTGGCGGCGCTCGAACAGCAGCACGCCCAGGCTGGCTTCGAGCTGCTGGATCTGCCGGCTCACGGCCGACTGCGTGAGGTGCAGCTCGCCCGCCGCCAGCGTGAAGCTGAGCCGGCGCGCGGCGGCCTCGAAACTGCGCAGCAGCTCGAGCGGCGGGAGCTCGCCGGCAGGGGTTTTCGCATTCTCTGGAGGCATGCAACGAGTTCCGAATGACCGCGTGTAAGAGAGGGCTCGGCTCACTATATTCATTCGTATCACGAATGCAATGGAGGTTCCCATGAGCACCACCGACCGGTCCCCTTCCACCTTTTTCTCCTCGTCGAGCTCGCGCTTCCACGTGAGCCTGCCCAGCCGCGCCGTCTTCGCCGTGCCCGACGGCGCGGGCGTGGGCATCGAATGCCGCAGCGGCGCCGTGTGGATCACGCTCGACCGCGACCCGCGCGACATCGTGCTCGGGCCGGGCGAGCGCTTCGAGAGCACCGAGCACCGGCGCGTGCTGGTGTCGGCGCTGGAGTCGTCGTGCATCTCGGTGTCGGACGCGCAGCCCGCCGCGCTGCCGAACCCGGCCTCGCGCGCACAGGCTCGTGTGCGGTCGCCTTGGCGACTGGCGCTGCACGGGTTGTCCCCGGCTTGACCGCGGGCGCCGTGGCATCGAACCTCGATGCCATGGACCGCCCCCGCAGGGAGCAGCACCGCGCGCCGCCGTGACGACAGGCGGCTTTTTGCTTTGGGCGTCCGTTTTCCTTCTTGGCCTTGAAAGGGACACGCCCATGACCACCACTTCCGGCGCAGCGCTCGCATGACCGCGCCGCAACCCACACCCCAACCCTGCGTGCTGTGCGAGCAGGCCGACGGCATCGCCACGCTCACGCTGAACCTGCCGCACAAGCTGAACCCGATCGCGAAAGACCTGCAGATCGAACTGCGCGACGCGCTCGAGCGCATCCGCGACGACCGCACGGTGCGCGCCGTGATCCTCACGGGCGCCGGCAAGGCCTTCTGCGTGGGCGCCGACCTGAGCGCGATGGCGCCGCCCGGCGAGCCCGGCCAGACGCTCGGTGACCAGACCGCCGAGTGGATGCAGAAGCTCAGCAACCCGCTCATCGAGACGCTGCGCACGCTGCCGGTGCCGGTGGTGGCAGCGGTCAACGGCCCGGCGGCCGGTGCGGGCGTGGGCCTGGCGCTCGCGGCCGACGTGACCATCGCCGCGCGCAACGCCTACTTCTACCTCCCGTTCCTGCCCAAGCTCGGCATCGTGCCCGACCTGGGCTGCACCTGGGCCATCCCGCGCCGCGCCGGCCGTGCGCGCGCGATGGGCATGGCGCTGCTCGACGAGCGCCTGAGCGCCGGGCGCGCCGTGCAGTGGGGCCTGATCTGGGCCTGCGCCGACGACGAGCAGCTGATGGACGAGGCCCGCGCCATCGCGCAGCGCCTGGCGCGCCTGCCGGCGCATGCGGTGCTCGAAGCCCGCGAAGCCTTCGAGGCCTCGGAGCACCACACGCTGAAGGAACAACTGCACTACGAGAGCGAGCGCCAGCGCGCGCTCATCGACCGCCCCAGCTTCCGTGAAGGCGTGAGCGCCTTCCTGCAGAAGCGCCCCCCTGTTTTCGAAACCCGCTGACGTCCCCATGACCATCGAACGCACCCTCTTCACCGCCGACCACGAGGCCTTCCGCGACAGCTTCCGCCGCTTCATGGACAAGGAGATCGCGCCCTTCCACGACGCATGGGAAGAGCAAGGCTACGTGGACCGCGCCGTCTGGTCCAAGGCCGGCGAGAACGGCTTCCTGTGCATGGCGCTGCCCGACACCTACGGCGGCGCGGGCGCCGACCTGCTCTATTCTGTGATCCAGTTCGAGGAGCTGTGGGCACGCGGCTTCACAGGCATCGGCTTCGGCCTGCACAACGAGATCGTGGCGCCGTACATCCTGCGCTACGGCACCGAGGCGCAGAAGCAGCACTACCTGCCCAAGCTCGCCAGCGGCGAGATGGTCGGCGCCATCGCCATGAGCGAACCCGGCGCGGGCAGCGACCTGCAAGCCGTGAAGACCAGCGCCATCCGCCAGGCCGACGGCAGCTACCTGCTCAACGGCAGCAAGACCTTCATCACCAACGGCTGGCACGCCGACCTGGTGATCGTGGTCGCCAAGACCGACCCGGCCGCGGGCGCGAAGGGCACGAGCCTGTTCCTCGTCGAGCGCGGCATGCCGGGCTTCGAGAAGGGCAAGCGCCTGAAGAAGCTGGGCCTGAAGGCGCAGGACACGTCCGAGCTGTTCTTCAACGACGTGCGCCTGCCCGCCGAGGCGCTGCTGGGCGAGGTCAACCGCGGCTTCGTCTGCCTGATGGAGCAGCTGCCCTGGGAGCGGCTGCAGATCGCGATCAGCGCGGTGGCCGCGTCGCAGGCTGCCATCGACCACACCGTGGCCTACGTGAAGGAGCGCAAGGTGTTCGGCCAGCCCGTGGGCAACTACCAGAACACGCGCTACACCTTGGCCGAGCTGCAGACCGAGGTGCAGGTGGCGCAGGTGTTCGTCGACAAGTGCATCGAGCTGCTCATGGCCGAGAAGCTCGACACCGCCACCGCGAGCATGGCCAAGTACTGGACCAGCGACCTGCAGTGCAAGGTGATGGACGAGTGCGTGCAGCTGCACGGCGGCTACGGCTTCATGTGGGAGTACCCGATCACCCGCGCGTACGCCGACGCGCGCGTGCAGCGCATCTACGGCGGCACCAACGAGATCATGAAAGAGGTGATCACGCGCTCGATGGGCCTCGGCGGGCGCTGAAGCGCCCCGCATTTGGCACCACTGGCGCCATGGAAAGGGCTGCGGGAGAATGCCGCGCATGCCCCTCCTCAACGCCTTCTACGCCCAGTCGGGCGGCGTCACCTCGGTCATCAACGCCTCGGCCTGCGGCGTGATCGAGACGGCGCGCCAGCACCCGGACCGCATCGGCACGCTCTATGCCGGACGCAACGGCATCCTCGGCGCGCTCACCGAGGACCTGATCGACACCAGCGCCGAGCCGGCCGACGCGATTGCGGCGCTGCGCACCACGCCCTCGGGCGCCTTCGGCTCGTGCCGCTACAAGCTCAAGTCGCTCGAAAAGAACCGCCGCGAGTACGAGCGCCTGATCGAGGTGTTCAAGGCGCACGGCATCGGCTACTTCTTCTACAACGGCGGCGGCGACTCGGCCGACACCTGCTTCAAGGTGAGCCAGCTGTCGCAGTCGATGGGCTACCCGCTGCAGGCCATCCACGTGCCCAAGACCATCGACAACGACCTGCCGCTGACCGACTGCTGCCCGGGCTTCGGCTCGGTCGCGAAGTACGTGGCGGTGTCCACGCTCGAAGCCTCGTTCGACGTGCGCTCGATGGCCGCCACCTCCACCAAGGTGTTCGTGCTCGAGGTGATGGGCCGCCATGCCGGCTGGATCGCCGCGGCCGGCGGGCTGGTGGCCGACCATGGCATTCCGGTGGTGGTGCTGTTCCCCGAGATCGAATTCGATGCGGCCCGCTTCCTGGCGCGCGTCGATGCCATGGTGCAGCAGCACGGCTACTGCTCGGTGGTGGTGTCCGAGGGCTGCCACCATCCCGACGGCACCTTCCTGGCCGAGCAGGGCGCGCGCGATGCCTTCGGCCATGCGCAGCTGGGCGGTGCGGCGCCGGTGGTCGCGCAGATGGTGAAGGAGGCGCTGGGCCACAAGTTCCACTGGGCGGTGGCCGACTACCTGCAGCGCGCGGCGCGGCACATCGCCTCGGCCACCGACGTGAAGCAGGCCTACGAGCTGGGCCAGCGCGCGGTCGAGCTGGCGCTCGAAGGCCGCAACGCGGTGATGCCGACCATCGAACGCACGAGCGACGTGCCTTATGCGTACACGCTGGGCGCGGCGCCGCTCGACGCGGTGGCCAATGTCGAGAAGCCGATGCCGCGCGACTTCATTTCGGACGACGGCTACGGCATCACCGAGAAGTGCCGCCGCTACCTGCTGCCGCTGATCGCGGGCGAGGACTACCCCGCCTACCGCGACGGCCTGCCGGTGTACGCGACGCTGCGCAACGTGGCAGTGCCGAAGAAGCTGCCGGCCTTCGCGCTCGCATGACGGTGGTCATCGACACCGCGCGCTGTCCGCTGTGCGGCGAGGCGAACCGCTGCGCGATGGAGGTCGAACGCGAGACCGGGCAGGCGCAGCCGCCCTGCTGGTGCATGGCCGCCGATTTTTCGCTGGCGCCGCTCGACACGCTGCCGCCGGCGTTGCGCGGCCAGGCCTGCATCTGCGCGCGCTGCGCCGCAGGAAAGCCGCCGCCTCAGGACTGAGCGGCGTCGCCCTGCGACTGCGATTGGGTCTGCCCCTGTGCAGGCTCGGCAGCTTCCGTCGCGGCTTCCGCCACATCCCCCGCCGTCACCATCGTCGGCGCCGTGCCGCTGCGCTGCGCGGTGACCACGCCGTGGATGAACTGCAGCTTGCCCACCGCCGCGCGCGGCAGCACGAAGGGGTAGTAGTCGGGCTGGCCCATGCTGCGCGACAGCTCGTTGAGCATGCTGGTCAGCAGCACCCAGCCGTTGATGAAGTCGAGGAATTTCGCGGCATCGGGATGCTCGGGCTGCCACAGGTCGGCGGCGGTGAACAAATCGTTCTGCAGCTCCACGTTGCTCGCGTCGATGCCGAAGCTCATCGCCGTGTCGGCCGTGTCGGCCATGTGCAGGTAGTGGGCCCAGGTCTCGGCCCAGTCTTCCCACGGGTGCATGCTCGCGTAGCTGCTGACGAAGCGCTGCGCCCAGTCGGGCGGCGGGCCCTGCTCGTAGTGCTGCTGCAGCGCGGCGCCGTAGTCGGCGCGCTCGTCGCCGAAGAGCGCGCGGTAGTCGTCGATCCAGCGCGTGGGCAGCACCAGCAGGTCCCAGTAGTAGTGGCCGATCTCGTGGCGGAAATGGCCCAGCAGCGTGCGGTAGGGCTCGTGCATCTCGGCGCGGATGCGCTCGCGCACGGCGTCTTCGGCCTCCTCGGCGTTGAGCGTGATCAGGCCGTGCTCGTGGCCCGTCATCACGTGCGGGGCGCCCGGCATGTTGCTGAGGAAATCGAAGGCCAGCCCGTGCACCGGATCGGCATGGCGGCTCACCACCGGCAGGCCGAGCGCGAGCAGCTGCGAGATCAGGCGGCGCTTGGGCATCTCGAGCTTGCGCCAGAGTTCGCCGTTGGCTTCCACCGACAGGTCGGGGATGGTGCGCGTGACGCTGCAGGCCAGGCAGTAGCCGGGCGCCAGGCCCTGCGTGTCGGCGGGAATCGTTTCGCCCTCGCGCGGCTGCGCCACCATCCAGTTGCAGGCGGCCGGCGTCATGAGGTTGGCGCAGCGGCGGTAGGTGGCGCCGTGCGGATCGCCGAAGACGGTGAAGGTGTCGGGCAGCGCGCCCTCGCCTTCGGCCGGCGCCAGCGGCACCACGCCGAGGCGGTCGATCACGTAGCCCAGCGGCGTGTGGCAGGCCAGGCACTCGCTGTTGCGCAGGAACACGGGGCGCCCGCACTGGCAGCGGTAGGCGCGGCTGACGGTGGGCGCGGCGAGTTCGGCCGAAAGCGTGGGGGCCGCCTCGGGCGCGGCCGGGTCATGGACGGAGTCGGGGGTCGATGGATGCATGGCTTGTTCTTTGGAGACTTGACGCACAGGGGACAGCCGCCGCATTGTGCGACCGGCCCGCGCGCGGTCGACTCCGCAAACACCGATATGCTTGTAGGACGACGGACCCGCGACCGTCCCTGCGCCGCCCCATGACCTCCCCACAACCCCCTGACACGCCGCCCTCCATGGGTGTCCTGCGCGCCCGCTACGGCGAGCGCTACCGCTGGTACCTGCTGCTGTCGGTCATGGTGGGGACGATGGCGTCCATCATGTCCTCGACCATCGTCAACGTGGCGATCCCCGACATGAGCCACCACTTCGCGCTGGGCCAGGAGCGCGCGCAGTGGGTGAGCTCGGGCTTCATGGTGGCCATGACGGTGTCGATGCTCACCACGCCCTGGCTGCTGTCGCGCTACGGCTACCGGCGCACCTACGTCGGCACCATGCTCCTGCTGCTGGCCGGCGGCATCGTCGGCGGGCTGGCCAACCACTACCCGCTGGTGCTGCTGGCGCGCGTGGCCGAGGGGCTGGCGGCGGGCGTGGTGCAGCCCATTCCGGCCATCATCATCCTGCGCGCCTTCGAACCGCACGAGCAGGGGCGCGCCAGCGGCATCTTCGGCATGGGCGTGGTGCTGGCGCCGGCCATCGGGCCGAGCATCGGCGGCGTGCTGGTCGACCTGTTCGGCTGGCGCTCGATCTTCTTCATGGTGGTGCCCTTCTGCCTGGCCTCGATCTGGCTGGCCTACAAGTTCGTGCCCAAGACCGCGCCCGGTGGCGTGGCCGCGACGCGCGGCAGCGGGCTCGATGCGCGCGGCCTGGCGCTGGGCACCGTGGGCACGCTGTGCCTGCTGAACGGGCTGGTCGAGCTGCGCGGCGATTCGCCGCTGCAGGCCACGCTGCTGCTGGCCGGCGCGCTCGTCGCCTTTGCCGCCTTCGTGTGGTGGCAGCGCCGGCTCATGGCCTCGGGCGGCGCGCCGCTCATGAACCTCGCGCTCTTTCGCTACCGCCAGTTCGCGATGGGCAGCCTGGTCGCCTTCATCTACGGCACCGCGCTGTTCGGCTCGACCTACCTGCTGCCCGTGTACATGCAGGTGGGGCTGCACCTGTCGGCCTCGCACGTGGGCACCACCCTGCTGCCGGCCGGCATCGTGCTGGCCTTCACCATCGCGGGCGTGGGCCGGCTGGCCGACAAGCAACCGACCTGGCTGCTGGTGAGCATCGGCCTGGCGCTGCTGGCGGTGTCGTTCGCGCTCATGGCCGTGCTGCGGCTGGACAGCCCGCTGTGGCTGCTGGTGGTGTTCGCGATCGTCGGGCGCATCGGGCTGGGCTTCATCCTGCCCTCGCTCAACCTCGGGTCGATGCGCCCGCTGGCCAAGCCGCTCATTCCGCAAGGCGCCAGCGCGATCAGCTTCGTGCGCATGCTCGGCGGCGCCGTGGGCGTGAGCCTGTGCGCCATCATTCTCGAATGGCGCCTGGCGGCGCACGGCGACTCGCTCGCCAACCCGGTGAGCACCGCGGCGCGGCTGGCCGCCTTCGACGAGGTGTTCCTGATGCTGGCCGGCCTGTGCGCGCTGGCCGTCTGCGCGGCCTGGCAGCTGCGCGAGCCGCCCGGCGAGGACACGGCGCAACACAGGGGGTAAACCCCGGCGGCGCGGGGACTCGCTTTCGCTTTCAATTGTTATCAGTTGTATCTAAAAGCGGAATCGGTTCCATGCATCGCAGACGTTTTCTCGCCGCCTCGGCCGCGGCGACGGCCGGACTCGGCCCCCTCCTTTCCTTGCCTTCCACCGCCCTGGCCGCCGAGAACGGCGTCAGCGACGGCGAGATCGTGCTCGGCCACACCGGCATCCTGAGCGGGCCGCTGGGCGTGCCGATCAAGGTCGTGATGGCCGGCGCCGGGCTGGCCTTCGACGCGGTCAATGCGCAGGGCGGGCTCGCGGGCCGCAAGCTCAAGCTGGTCTCGCTCGACGACGAGCTCAAGCCCGAGAAGGCCGTCGCCAACTACGAGAAGCTGCTCGCCGAGCACCGCGCCTTCGCCTTCTTCGGCTGCGTGGGCTCGGGCACCACCGCCGCCGCGGCCAAGGTGCTGGGCCAGAGCGGCGCGCCGATGGTGGGCGGCTACGCGGTGTCCGATTCGGCGCGCGAGAAGGTCGCCGGCTCGGGCTACTTCGTGCGCGCCACCTTCGCACGCGAGGCGCAGGCGCTGGTGCAGCACCTGAGCACCATCGGCGTCTCGCGCATCGCCGTGGCCTACCTGGACAACCCCGGCGGCGCCGAAGTGGCGCGGCTGGTCGAGGCGGCCCTCGACGCGCTCAAGCTCAAGCCCGTGGCCGCGGTGCCCGTGAAGGGCGACGGCACGGCCAACGAATCCTCGGGCAAGGCGCTGGCCGACAGCCAAGCGCAGGCCGTGCTCATGTATTTGGGCGGCGGCATCGGCGGCGAGGTCATGAAGAGCGCCTGGACCGCCGGCGGTCGCCAGATGTTCTACGGCATGTCGATCGTGCCGGGCGACGTCACGGCGAAGCTCGTCGGCGACAAGACCAGCGGCCTGGCCATCTCGCAGATCGTGCCCTACCCCTGGAGCGAGGTCGACGCCACCGCGCGCGAGTTCCGCCAGCTGGCCGAGCGCGCCAAAGTCGACATCGGCTACCTGAGCTACGAAGGCTATGTGAACGCGCTCGTGATGATCGAGGCGCTGCGCCGCACCGGCCGCGACCTCACGCGCGCAAAGCTGCACGCCACGCTGAAAGCGATGAAGCTGCGCATCGGCAACATGGAGATCGACTTCACGGGTGCCAGCAACACGGGCTCTCGCTTCATCGAGATGGTGCGGGTGACGAAGGAAGGGCGGTTCCTGCGCTAGAGACAGAGGCCGGCTCTGCTCACAACCCCAGCTGCGTGAGCGCCCACGCCACCGTGCCCAGCTGCATCACGTTGAGCACCATGCCCGCGATGTGGAGCTTGCGGAACTGCACGATCGACGTGTCCGTGGCCGGGATCGTGTGGCGCAGCAGGTCCATGCGCGGAATGATGAGCCAGCGGCGCAGCGCGAAGGCCAGGCCGGCGATGAAGGCCATGCCGACTGCGAAGAAGGGCTTGCCGCACCACGCATAGCTGAGCGCCGCCGCGCTCGCGGTGAGCACCACGGCCACGTAGTAGACGTTGAACAGGCCGCGGATGAAGCGCGAGTCCAGCGGGGTGTCGTGCGAGAGCACGAGCAAGGGCAGCGAGCCCATCATGAAGAACCCCATCCAGACCAGCAGGATGACGGTCGCCATGAGCGCAACGACGATGGGAAGCATCTTTGAAAACCCTCCGCGGCGCGCAAGCATACGCCCGGGCGGGCGACGCGTCTCCTACACCGCGCGTGCGGCCGCCGGCACCCGCGCCCCGCCATCGGCCACCAGCGCCACGCCGGTCACGAACGAGGCTTCGTCGCTGGCCAGGAACAGGCACACGGCGGCCATCTCCTCGGGCGTGGCCATGCGGCCCAGCGCGATGCGCGCCACCGTCTGCGCGCGCGCGGCGTCCTCGTCGATGCCGCGTTCGGCGGCCAGGTCGCGCATCTCCTGGCGGCTCATGGGCGTGTCGACCCAGCCGGGGCACAGCGCATTCACGCGCACGCCCTTCGGGCCATAGGCCTGCGCGGCCGAGCGCGTGAGCGCGACCACGCCGGCCTTGCTGGACGCATAGCTGGCCATGCCGGCGCCCGCATTGAAGGCCGCGACCGAGGCGATGTTGACGATGGCGCCGCCGCCCTGCGCCACCATGCCGGGCAGCACGGCGCGCTGGCAGCGCATGGTGCCGCCGAGGTTGACCTCGTGCAGGCGGTGCCAGTCGCCGTCGTCGATATCGGCCGCGTCGTCGCTCTGCACGATGCCAGCGCAGTTCACCAGCACGTCGATGCGCCCGAAGGCGGCCTGCACCGCGGCCACGGTGGCGCGCACGGCCGCGTCGTCGGTCACGTCGCAGTCGAAGGCCGGGCCGTCGCCCACCGGCTGCGGGCGCGGCCAGCCGGCCACCGCGACGCGCGCGCTCTCGGCCGCGAAACGTGCGGCCACGGCGGCGCCGATGCCGGTCGCTGCACCGACCACGAGGCAGGCCTTGCCGTGCAGGCGCGCGCTCATGTCGGTTGCTCCGCGAAGAATGGGCTTTCGGGCAGCGTCGAGCCGCCATCGACCACGATCGTCTGCCCCGTGATGTAGCGCGCCGCCGGGCTCGCCAGGAAGCGCATCGCGTAGGCGATGTCCTCAGGCCGCCCCAGTTCACCGGCCGGGATGTGGCGCGCGATGCGCGCGGCCTTGGCCGGGTCGGACAGCAGCGAGCCGCCCTGCTTGGCGATGTAGCCCGGCTCCACGCCGTTCACGGTGATGCCCTCGCGCGCGTACTCCAGCGCCGCGGTGCGGATGAAGCCGTTCACGCCGGCCTTGCTGGCCGCGTAGTGCGCGCTGCCCGGCATGGCCACGCGCGGCCCGGTCACCGACGAGGTGACGAGCAGCCGCCCGCCGCCGCGCGCGCGCAAGTGCGGCACAGCGGCCTGCGTGAGCCAAAAGCAGGCCTTGAGGTTGACGGCCAGCGTGTGCTCGAGCTGCTCGTCGGTCATTGCGTCGATGGCGGCCCAGGGGTTGACGGCCGCGTTGTGGACCACGATGTCGAGCGCGCCGAACACGCGCACCGCCTCGGCCACCGCGCGCTCAGCCTCGTCGCGCCGGCCGATGTCGCAGGCCATCGCCTGCGCCGCGAAGCCGCGCGCACGCAGTTCCGCCGCCACGGCCTCGCCCGCACTGCCGGTGCGGTTGGCGATGAGCACCGAGGCGCCCGCTTCGGCGAACACCTGCGCGATGGCCGCGCCGATACCACGCCCGCCACCCGTGACCAGCGCCACCTTGCCCTGCAGGCCGAAGAGATCGGGCGTGCTCATCCCTTGCACTCCCGCACGAACTCGGCGAAGGCCGCGTTGTGCTCGTCCACCTCGCGCTCGGTGGTGCCGGGGCAGCACAGCATCATGTTGTGGAAGGGCGTGATGAGCACGCCGCGGTTCATCATGAAAAGGTGCAGCAGCGCTTCGAGTTCGCCGTCGCGCGTGCGGCGCACGTCGCTCGCGTTGCGCGGCGCGTCGGCGCAAAAGAGCGTCTCCACGCGCGCACCGACCTGCGTCGCATGCCACGGCAATCCCGCCGCGGCGATGCTGGCGTTGACGCCTTCGGCCAGGCGTTGCGCGAGCACCAGCATGCGATCGAAGGCCTCGGGCGTGAGCACCTGCGAGAGCACCGCGCGCATCACGGCCACGGTGAGCGCGTTGCCCGCCAGCGTGCCGCCGAAGCCGGCGTGCGCCGACTGGCGCTTCGTCGGGTGCAACTTGGGCAGCACCTGCCAGACGCGTTCGGCGGTCTCGGCGCTGAGGCCGAAGGCGGCGGCGGGAATGCCGCCGGCGATGGCCTTGCCGATCACGAACATGTCGGGGTCGAGCCCGTGCTGGCGCGTGTAGCCGCCGGGGCCACTCGAGATGGTGTGCGTCTCGTCGATGACCAGCAGCGTGCCGGTCTCGCGCGTGAGGCGGCGCAGCGCGTCGTGAAAGCCGGGCGCGGGCGCGATCATTCCGTAGTTGGTCATGGCCGGCTCGGCCAGCACGCAGGCCACGTCGCCGGCGCGCAGCGCGCGCTCCAGCGCGGGCACGTCGTTGAACTCGACCACGGCCGAGAGCTGGTCGTGCGGAAAGCCGTTGGGGTGGATGTCGTTGCGCATCGCGACGGCGCCGTCGCGCAGTCCACATGCGCCTCTTCCACCGAGCCGTGGTAGCAGCCCGAAAACACCAGCACGCGCGGCCGGCCCGTGACCATGCGCGCCAGGCGGATGCAGGCGCGGTTGGCGTCCGAGGCCGAGGTCGTGAGGTTCCAGTACGGCAGGCCGAAGCGGCGCGACAGCTCTTCGCCGACCCAGGCCGCGTCGTCGGTGGGCAGCATCAGCGAGCTGCCCACGCGCGCCTGCCGCGCCAGCGCCTCCACCACCGCCGGGTGGCCGTGGCCGCACATGCCGCCGGTGTCGCCCAGGCAGAAGTCGGCGTAGCCGTTGCCGTCCACGTCGACAAAGCGCGCGCCATAAGGCAGCTGCGCGTCCTGCACGTACAGCGGCCAGCCGCCGATCCAGCGGCGCATCCAGTGCGAGGGCGCGCCGTAGAGCCAGGCCTGCTGGCCCTGCGCAAAGCGTTCGCCGCTGCGCGCGTGGGTGCGCGCGTAGCGCGCCTGTTCGGCCTGCATCAGGGCCTGCACACGCTCGCGCGGCACGGTGGGTTCGAAGGTCGGGGTCATCGGGAACTCGGTCAGAAAGAAAGAGAGGAAGAAACGCCCAGCATCGAGAGCGCCTGCGCATAGCTCGCGCCCGGATGCATCACGTCGAAGTGCACGGTGCGCAGGCCCACGCGCTGTGCGCCGGCGATGTTGCGCAGCTGGTCGTCGACGAACACGCAGGCGTCGGCGGGCAGGCCGAGCTGGTCCAGGCACTGCTGGTAGGCGCGCGCATCGGGCTTGAGGATGCCGGTGTGCGTGGCGTCCACCACCACGTCGAAGGCGCTCATGAAGGGCAGGCGCTGGCGAAAACCCGCGCCGTAGAACAGGTCGAGCTCGTTCGACAGGATCGCGAGCCGGCAGCCGGCACGCCGCGCCGCCTCGATGGCCGCGAGCGCCTCGGGGCGGATCGCGGCCTCGGGGTCGGCGCCGCGTGCGCGCTGCACGAAGGTCTCCATGCGGTCCCAGCGTTCACCGACCAGCGCGCCCACTTCGCGCGTGCGCGCCATCCAGTAGTCGCGCTCCGAGAGCTTGTCGGCCTGCATGTCGCGCCACAGCGGATCGCTCGCGAGGTCGAAGGGGCCGCGCCACGTGAGCGTGCCGCGCGGCAGCGACAGCGCTTCTTCGGTGAGTGCGTGGGTCTCGAACAGCGTGCGGCTGATGACGCCGCCGAAGTCGAGCACGAGGGCTTGCGTGTCGTGAATCATGCGCGGCTCCCTGCGGGCACGGTGCCGTCGGCCACCCAGGCGTCGAACACGCGCAGTGCGGCGTCGCAGAACGCGCTGTCGTTGATGTGCGCGTCGAGCTCGACGAGCCGCGCCGGGTCCACGCTGCCGCGCAGCGCTTCGGTGAAGGCCGCGAGGCCTTCGGGGTCGTGCAGCGGCTCGCCCGGACGGTCCCAGCCTTCGATGCCTTGCAGCGGCATCAGAAGGCAGGTGGCGCCCTCGGCGCGCGCGAGGCGGCGCGCGATCTCGGCGGCCACGCCACGGCGGAACGCGGGCGCGCTCAGTGCCGAGGCCAGCAGCCGGTTGTGGATGTGCGTGGGCCGGCCTTCCAGGCCTTCGGGCGTGGACTGCCAGGCCGGGTAGTCGAGCATGTCGATGGCGCCGGGCGCGACGATCTGCGGCGTGCCCGCGCGACCGGCGCCGAGCAGGCGGTCGGGCCCGGCCGTCACGCACGAGCCGCCGAGCTGGTTGGCCAGCTCCTGCAGGCTGAAGTCCATCACCGCGCAGAAGCGGCCCTCGGCGGCCAGCGCCTCGAAGGCGCGACCGCCCATGCCGGTGGTGTGGAACACGGCGACTTCGTAGCCACGCGCCTCGAGTGCGGGCTTGAGCGTCTTCATGTAGGTGAGCGCGCTGGAGCCCAGCGAGGTCATGCCCACCAACGGCTTCTCGAAGGCCGGCACGCAGGCCTGGCGGCAGGCGCCGAGCACCGCGCCCGCGGCCTGGCTCAAGGCCGAGCGGCACAGGCTGTTGAGGCCATAAAGCCCGCCGGCCCACAGCACCATGATGAGGTCGGGCGGAATGCGCTCGGGCGGCAGCAGGTGCGAGTAGGCGATGGTCGAGACCAGCACCTTCGGCACGCCCAGCGGCAGCGCCTGCGCCACGTCGAGCGCCAGGTCGGTGCCCATGGTGCCGCCCAGCGCGAGCAGGCCGTCGATGCGGCCCTCGGCCTGCCAGCGCGCGGCGAGCCTGGCGGCGCCGCGCGCCATCAATGTCATGGCGCTGTTCTCGTCGCCACTGGCCGCCACCTCGGCCACGGTCTTGCCGGCGGCGGCGGCCACCTCGGTGTTGGGAATGTCGGGCGTGAAGGGCGCGCCGTCGAGCACGCCCACGTCCATCACGACGACGCGGCCGCCGCCGGCCTCGATGCATTCGCGCATGAACAGCAGCTCGGCGCTCTTGGTGTCGGCGGTGCCGATCAGCAGGATCGTGGGCGATGCACTCACGGCGTCGCTTCCACGTCGGCCTGTACGTCGGAAAATGCGCCTTCGAGCGCATCGACCATGAAGTCGACCTCCTCGCGCGTGATGACCAGCGGCGGCGAGAGGATGAGGTTCGGCCCCGAGATGCGCACCATCAGCCCGCGCTGGTAGGCCGCCTGCGCCACCTTCGCGGCGATCGGGTTGCCGCGCGGCAGCGTGGTGCGCGTGGCCTTGTCGGCCACCATCTCGATGCCCAGCATGAGGCCCATGCCGCGCACGTCGCCGACGAAGCTGAACTTGTCGACGAAGGGCCGCACGCGCGCCTGGAAATGCGCGCCCACGCGCGCCGCGTTGCCAGGCACGTCGAGCGCCTCGATCTGGTCGAGCGTGGCGAGTGCCGCGGCGGCGGCCACCGGGTGCGCGCTGTAGGTGTAGCCGTGGCCCACCGCGGCCTGCCCGGAGGCATCGTTGAGGAAGACCTCGGCCACCTTGTTGCCGATGGCGGTGGCGCCCAGCGGCACGTAGCCCGACGAGATGCCCTTGGCCAGGCACCACAGGTCGGCCTTCACGTTCCACAGCCGCGTGCCGAACATCGCGCCGCCACGGCCGAAGCCGGTGACGACCTCGTCGGCGATGAGCAGCACGCCGTACTTGTCGCAGATCTCGCGCACGCGCGGCCAGTAGTTGGGCGGCGGCACGATCACGCCGCCCGCGCCCTGGATCGGCTCGGCGATGAAGGCGGCCACGGTGTCGGGGCCCTGGAACTGGATCTCGCGCTCCAGCTGCGTGGCGCAGATCTCGCCGAGTTCTTCCGGGTCCTGCGTGTAGGGGTTGCGGTACAGCCAGGGCGTGTCGACGTGAAAGCACCCCGGCAGCAGCGGCTCGTAGGCGCGGCGGAAGTTCAGGTTGCCGTTGACGCTCATGCCGCCGAAGTGCACGCCGTGGTAGCCCTGGCGCAGCGCGATGAACTTGAAGCGGTCGGCCTGGCCCTTGAGCTTCCAGTACTGGCGCGCGAGCTTGAGCGCGCCCTCGACCGCGTCGGAGCCGCCGTTGCTGAAGAACACGGCGGCCACGCCGTCGGGTTCCATGGTCTTGACCAGGCGCGCCGACAGCTCGATGGCGCGCGGGTGCGTGGTGCCGCGAAACACGTTGTAGAAGGGCAGCTCGTCCAGCTGCGCGACGATGGCGTCGCGCACGGGCTTGTTGCTGTGGCCCAGGTTCGCGGCCCACAGGCCGCCGACGCCGTCGAGCATCTTGTGGCCATCGACGTCCCAGATCCAGCAGCCCTGGCCGCGCGCAATGATGTCGGGCTTCGTCTTGAGCATGGCCTGCGGATGCGCCATGGGGTGCCACAGGTACTGGGCGTTGTCTTGCTTGAGCGCCGCCACGGCGGCGGCATCGGTCGTTGTCATGCAGGTCTCCGGAAGTGTTGGGTGTGTGCTCAGGACGGCACGCCGACGGTGAGGGTCTTGACCTCGGTGTAGTGCAGCAGGCCCTCGGCGCCCATCTCCTGGCCGATGCCGCTTTCCTTCCAGCCGCCGAAGGGCATCTCGGGCTGCGAGACGCCGAAGTGGTTGATGCCGACCATGCCGGCCTCGAGCGCGTCGCCCAGGCGGTGCGCGGTGTGCAGGTCGCGCGTGAAGGCGTAGGCGCCCAGGCCGTAGGGCAAGGCATTGGCCTGCGCGATGGCTTCGTCCAGCGTGTCGTACGGCTGCAGCACGGCGATGGGGCCGAAGGGCTCCTGGCGCATCACGCGGCTGTCGGCGGGTGCGTTGGCGATGACGGTGGGCTCGAAGAAGAAACCGGGGCGCTGCACGCGGTGGCCGCCGCACAGCAGCTGCGCGCCGCGTTCCACGGCGTCGTCGACAAAGCGCTGCATGTCCTCGATGCGGCGTGCGTGCGCGAGCGGGCCCATCTGCGTGGCGGGGTCGGTGCCGTCGCCCAGGCGCAGCGCGCGCGCGGCCTGCACGAAGGCCTCGCTCCATTCGCCGAAGCGCGCGCGCGGCACGTAGAAGCGGATCGGCGACGCGCACACCTGGCCCCCGTTGCGGAACTTGGCGGCGAGCGACTGCTTGAGCGCGAACGGAAAGTCGGCGTCGTCGCAGACGATCACCGGCGCGTGGCCGCCGAGTTCGCCGGTGAAGCGCTTCACATGCCGCGCCGCCTGCTCGCCCAGCAGCTTGCCCACGGCCACCGAACCGGTGAACGACACCTTGGCGATCGCCGGATGGTCGATGAGGAAGGACGACACCTCGGCCGGGTCGCCGCACACCATGTTCAGTGCATCGGGCGGCACGCCCGCGTCGAGAAAGGCGCGCACCAGCAGCATGCAGGTGCCCGGCGTTTCTTCCGCCGGCTTGATGACCACGCTGCAGCCCGCGGCCAGTGCACTCGCGAGTTTTCGCGCCGGCAGGTTGGCCGGAAAGTTCCACGGCGTGAAGGCCGCCACCGGCCCCACGGGCTGGCGCATCACCGACTGCGAGAGGATGCCTTCGACGCGCGGCGGCACGAGGCGGCCGTACAGGCGCTTGGCCTCCTCGGCCTGGAAGTCGATGATGTCGGCCGACAGCGTGACCTCGCGCAGCGACTCGGCCAGCGGCTTGCCTTGCTCGAGCGTGAGCACGTGCGCAATCGTCTTCGCTTGCGCGCGGATGTTCTGCGCGGCGGCGCGCAGGATGTTGCAGCGTTCGAGTGCGCTCTTGCTGCGCCACTGCACGAAGCCGCGGCGCGCGGACGCGGCCGCTTCGGCGAGTTCGTCGCGGCCGGCCAGCGGCAGCTGTGCGATGACTTCTTCAGTGGCGGGATTGACGACCGCGCGGCGGCCGCCGGCGGTCTGCGTGCGCCATTGGCCGGCGATGTGCAGTGCGAGTTCGGGGTAGTCCATGCCCTGCACGATAGGGAGCGAGCCCCTTGCCGCGTTATCGAAAACTGGCAAACCTCGCGCGGCCTCGTGCGTGATGCGCAAGGGCCTTCCTATACTGTCCGCGCCGATCTTCTTTCACGACGCCTCCACGCCACGACCTCACCGTGCCCCGTTCACGCATCCCTTCCCGGCCCAGCGCCAAGCCCCTTCCCAAGGCACGCAGCAATGCCGCGAGCGCCCCGGCCTTCGACCTCGAGACCTTCCTGCCCTTTCAACTCTCGGTGGTTGCCAACCGCGTGAGCCAGACGGTGGGCCAGTCGATTGCCAGCCGCTTCTCGCTGCAGATTCCAGAGTGGCGCATCGTCGTGGTGCTGGGCAAGTACGGTGCACTGTCGGCGCTCGAGATTGCACAGAAGACGAGCATGGACAAGGCCCGCGTGAGCCGCGCGCAGCACCGGCTGGTGGACCTGGGGCTGGCCAACATGCACCCTTCGGCGGACGACCGCCGCAAGGTCATCGTGTCGCTCGAGGAAGAAGGCCTGGCGCTGTACCGCGACATGGTGCCGCTGGCGCACGACACCGCGCAGCGCCTGTTTTCGCAGCTCACGGCGGACGAGCGCCAGGTGCTGCAGACCATCGTGCAGAAGCTGTTCGACAGCACCACCGGCTTCGAGCCCAGCGGCGAGCTCGAATAGGGCGCGATCGGGTGGCTTAGGGGTTTGCCCTGTCACTTTAAGATCGTTGTCAACGAAACAATCTGGTCTGGAGATTGCTTCCGGCACGGGTCTTCGCACCCCTGCCACCGCTTCGCCGGACCGCCATGACCAGCCAGACCGCCTCCGTTCTTCCCGCCCCCGCCCCCACCGTCGCGACGCGCTGGACCCTGTCCACGCACGACATCGACGCCTACGCCAGCGGCCAGAACGGCTGGCACTTGGCGTGCGACATGCTCTCGGGCGGCAGCTTCGCCGGCTTTCTCGACCATGTGCAACTGCCCGGCCTGCGGCTGGTGCGCGAAACCACCAACCGCGCGCTGCGCCAGCACGGCGAGATGAACCCCGACTGCTGCGGCTTCGCCCTCACCTGCCGGCAGGACGGCGAGGCGCGCTTCTCGGGCCAGCGGCTGGACACCGAGTCGGTGATGGTCGGGCGCTGCGACGAGCTCGACCTGTGCAGCCCGCCGGGCTTCGAGCTGACGGGCATCGTGGTCGACAACGCGCTGCTGCAGTCGCTCACCGAACGCCTGAACGACCGCGCGCCGCCGGCCTGGCTCGAACGGCGCGTGGTGCTGCACTTCGACGACCCCACCATGCAGTCGCTGCGCGGCACCCTGCGCGGCGCCTTCAGCGCGCTCGACGCGATGCCCGGCCTGCTCGACGACCCCGTCGCCACGGTGCAGCTGCGCGACGACGTGCTGCTGGCCTGGCTCAACGCGCTGCCCGAAGACGTCGACCTGCGCGAGCTGCGCTCCACCGAGGCGCACCGCCGCGTGGTGCGCCGCGCCTGCGAGCTGATGATGTCGCGGCCCGACGAGCCGCTGTCGATGCTGCAGGTGTGCAGCCGCATCGGCGCGAGCCAGCGCAAGCTGAACTACTGTTTCCAGGAAACGCTGGGCCTGAGCCCCGCGCGCTACCTGCGGGCGCTGCGCCTCAACGGCGTGCGCCGCGCACTGAAGCGGCCCGAGTCGCGCTCGGTGCAGGACATCGCGGCGCACTGGGGCTTCTGGCACCTGAGCCAGTTCGCGACGGACTACCGGCGCCAGTTCGGCGAACTGCCCTCGCAGACGCTGCGCGGCGCGGCGCTCACGAGGCACTGATCCGGTGCACGGGCCGAGGGGAATCCCTCGGTTTTCGGGGCGCCAGTTTTGCCGTTTTTTGATACCTGCTTGCGGAGGCGGTCGCTATCGTTGACCGCCATATGTCCGCCACGCTGCCACCCCTTCCCAGCGCCCGTTCGCTCGCCGCCGCCCTGCAACGCCGCGAGCTCTCGTGCCGCGAACTGATGCAGACCTGCCTCGCGCGCATCGAGCGCTTCAACCCGCAGGTCAACGCGCTGGTGTCGCTGCAAGCGCCCGAGGAGATGCTGCGCCAGGCCGATGCCTGCGATACACAGTTGGCGCGCGGCGACGCGGTGGGCCGGCTGCACGGCTTCCCGATGGCGCCGAAGGATTTCGTCGCCACCGCCGGCCTGCCCACCACCATGGGCAGCCCGGTGTTCGCCAAGCAGGTCACGCCGCACGACGCGATCATGGTCGAGAGGCTGCGCCGCGCCGGCGCGCTCTTCGTGGGCCGCAGCAACACGCCCGAGTTCGGCCTGGGCTCGCACACCTACAACACGGTGTTCGGCACCACGCGCAACGCATGGAACCTCGACCACGCAGCCGGCGGCAGCAGCGGCGGCGCGGCGGTGGCGCTCGCGCTGCACATGCTGCCGGTGACCGACGGCAGCGACATGATGGGTTCGCTGCGCAACCCCGCGGCCTGGAACCACATCTACGGCCTGCGCCCGTCGCTGGGTCGCGTGCCCACCGGGCCGGGGCCGGAGCTGTTCTTCCAGCAGCTGGGCTGCGAAGGGCCGATGGGCCGCACGCCCGAGGACGTGGCCTGGCTGCTGTCGGTGCAGGCCGGTTACGACGCGCGCTCGCCGCTGAGCTTGGCCGGCGACGGCGAGGCCTTCGCGCAACCGCTCGATGCGGAACTGCGCGGCCAGCGCATCGCGTGGCTCGGCGACCTCGGCGGCCACCTGCCGATGGACCCGGGCGTGATGGCGCTGTGCGAATCGGCGCTGCGGCATTTCGACACGCTGGGCTGCAGCGTCGCACCCGCCGTGCCCGCCTTCGACTTCAACGCCCTGTGGACCGCCTGGCTGCGCCTGCGTGGCTTCATCGTCGCCGGGGCGCTGCGCGGGCTGCATGCCGACCCGGCCACGCGCGCGCAGCTCAAGCCTGAGGCCTGCTGGGAGATCGAACAGGGCGAGCGCCTGAGCGCCGCCGCGCTGCATGAGGCGGCCGTCACGCGCACGCAGTGGCATGCCGCGCTGCTGCAGCTCTTCGAACGCTTCGACTTCCTGGTGCTGCCGGCCGCGCAGGTGTTCCCGCTGCCGGTCGACACGCACTGGCCGCGCGAAGTCGGCGGCCGCGCCATGGACACCTACCACCGCTGGATGGAAGTGACCATCGGCCCCTCGCTCGCCGGCCTGCCCGCGATGGCGATCCCGGCCGGCTTCTCGCAGGCCGAGGGCACGCGCGGCCTGCCGATGGGCCTGCAGCTCATCGGCCGCCCCGGCGCCGACCTGGACGTGCTGCGCATGGCGCACGGCTGGCACCAGGCCGTGCCCTTCGCGAACGTGCAGTCGCCGCTGCTGCAGCAGTAGCAAGCCCCCTGTTTCCCGTACTCCGACACATCTCACACAACCCGAGGAGAGAACCCATGCGCAGACGTTCGCTGATTGCTGCCGGCCTGGCCGCCGGCCTGTCCCCCATCGCCCTGCCCGCCCTGGCGCAGGGCCTGGGGGGCAAGACCCTGAACCTGATCGTGCCCTACCCCGCGGGCGGCGGCTCCGACATCAATGCGCGCCTGGCCGCGCCCGAGCTGTCGCGGCTGCTGGGCCAGCCGGCCATCGTCGACAACGTGCCCGGCGCCAGCGGCTCGCTCGGCGTGATGAAGGCGGCGAATGCACCGGCCGACGGCTCGGCGCTGCTGGTGGGTTCGCCGATGGAGCTGATGCTCACGCCGCTCACGCTCAGCAGCGCGCGCTACAAGGCCGAGGACTTCCGTCCCATCGGCGTGATGGCCGTCACCTCGATGGTGCTGCTGGCGCGCAAGGACCTGGGCGCGGGCAGCGTCGACGAACTCATCGCACTGCTGCGCCGCCCCGACACGAAAGAGCTGAGCTACGGCAGCATCGGCCCGGGCTCGCTCTACCACCTGCTGGGCGAGCGCTTCATGCAGCAGACGGGCACCAAGATGCTGCACGTGCCCTACAAGGGCTTCGCACCGCTGGTGAACGACCTGCTGGGCGGGCAGATCGACCTGGTGTTTGCGCCGCTGGCCGGCAACGTGCCCGACCTGCTGGACGCCGGCAAGGTCAAGGCGCTGGGCATCGCGGCCTCGGCGCCGCACGAGCGCTTCACGGCCATTCCGCTGATCCGCAACAGCAAGGGCCTGGACGACTTCGTCTACAGCCTGTGGGCGGGCATCCAGGTCTCGCACCGCGTGCCCGAGGAGGCGCAGCAGCGGCTGCACACGGCCTTCAACCAGATGATGCTCAAGCCCGAGCTGCGCCGCGCGCTGGAACTCGGCGGCAGCAAGGTGGCGCCCGAACAGACGCTGGCCGAGCTGCGCCGCGGCTACCAGGCCGACATGGAGCGCTACCGCGCCATCGCCAAGTCGGTGAACCTGCGGCCCGAATGACATCCGCGGGCACGGGCCCGCGTTTTGCCAGTTTTCGATAACGCCGCGGCGGCGCGCAGAGAGAGGATGCGGACCTGTCCATCCTTCATCCGCCAAGGAGAACCGCCATGTCCGCCGACCTTTTCCCCGCAGCCTCTGGCGCCCTCACGCGCCGCCAACTCGTCATCGGCGGCGGCGCGGCCGCGCTGGCCGGCGTGCCTGCGCTGGCGCATGCGCAATCGAAGACGATCAAGATCGGCTACCTCACCACGCTGTCGGGCGTTCGCGCCAACTTCGGCGAGGCCGACCCCTGGAGCCTGGAGCGCGTGCGCGCCGCGCTGAAAGACGGCCTGACCATCGGCGGCACGACCTACAAGGTGGAGATCGTGGTGCGCGACACCCAGTCCGACGCCAACCGCGGCGCCACCATGTCCAGCGAACTGCTGCTGCGCGAGAAGGTCGATCTGCTGCTGGTGCAGGACAGCGACGCCGCATTGGCCGCCGGCCAGCTGTGCGACGTCAACGGCGTGCCGATGGTGTCGACCATGGGGCCGTGGCAGGCCATCACCTTCGGTCGCGGCTCCACGCCGCAAAAAGGCTTTCCGTTCTCGTTCCATTTCTTCTGGGGCGCCGACGACGTGCTGAAGAACTTCTTCGGCATGTGGGAGCCGCTGAAGGTGGAGCGCACGCTGGGCACGCTGTACATCGACAACGGCCCGGGCCACGCCTTCGCCGATCCGGCCACGGGCATCCCGGGCGGCGCGAAACAGCGCGGCTACAAGGAGACCAACGGCGGCTTCTTCAAGATCGCGACCGACGACTTCAGCAACCAGGTGTCGAGCTTCAAGGCGGCGCGCGCGAACATCGTCTCGGGCTTTGCCTATGCCAACCACTTCGCCACCTTCTGGAAGCAGGCGCAGCAGGCGGGCTACCGGCCCGAGGTGGTGACGATGGCGGCGTCGTTCCTGTTCCCGAGCGCGGTGGAGTCGCTGGGCGCGGCGGGCAACGGCATGTCGACCGAGGTCTGGTGGACGCCCAACTTCCCGTTCAAGTCGTCGCTGACGGGCCAGAGCGCCAAGGCGCTGGCGGCCGACTGGGAGGCCACCACGGGCAAGCAATGGACGCAGCCCATCGGCTACGGCCATGCGCTGTTCGAGGTCGGCATTGCCGCGCTGAAGAACGCCACCAACCCGAAGGACAAGAAGGCCGTGCGCGACGCGCTGGCCAACCTGCAGCTCGATTCGGTGGTGGGACGCATCGACTTCAAGGGCAGCCCGATCAAGAGCGTGGCCGTCACGCCGATGGTGGCGGGCCAGTGGCGCAAGACCAAGGCGGGCAGCAAGTTCCCGTACGAGCTGGTCATCACGCACAACAGCACCGCGAAGCAGATTCCGGTGGAAGACGAGCTCAAGCTGCTGTCGCAGCTGAAAGCTGCATGACCGACTGCCTCGTCATCGACGGCCTGTGCAAGCGCTACGGCGAGATCGTCGTGGCCGACCAGGTGGCGCTCTCGCTCGCGCGCGGCCAGTGCCTGGGCGTGGTCGGGCCGAACGGCGCGGGCAAGAGTTCGCTGTTCAACCTGATCACCGGCGTGGCCGTGCCCGACGCGGGCAGCATCCGCCTCGAAGGCCACGAACTCGTCGGGCTGCGCGCCGATGCGCGGGCGCGGCTGGGCGTGGCGCGCGCCTTCCAGATCCCGCAGCCCTTCGCGCACCTGAGCGCCTACGAGAACGCACTGGCCGCCGCCACCTTCGCCGCGCGGCTGCCGCGCGCGCAGGCCGCGCGCCAGGCCTGGGCCGTGCTGGAACGCACCGGGCTGGCCGACCGCGCCGACGTGCCGGCCGGCCGCCTGCCACTGCTGGACCGCAAGCGGCTCGAACTGGCCAAGGGCCTGGCGGCGCGGCCGCACCTGCTGCTGCTCGACGAGATCGCCGGCGGCCTCACCGAGGCCGAGGTGCAGGTGCTGGTGGCGCTGGTGCTCGAACTGAAGCAGGACGTGGCGATGATCTGGATCGAACACATCGCGCAGGCCTTGATGGCCGTGGCCGACCGCATCATGGTGCTGAACTTCGGCCGCAAGCTGCTGGAAGACACACCCGCCGCCGCCATGGCCAGCCGCGAGGTGCGCGAGGTCTACATGGGCGTGGGCGATGAAGACACCTTGCAGGAGAGCACCCATGCCGCTGCTTGAAGTGCGCGACCTGTGCAGCCACTACGGCGACCTGCAGGCGCTGTTCGACCTCTCGCTCGACGTGGCGGAAGGCGAGGCCACCGCGCTCATCGGCGCCAACGGCGCGGGCAAGTCGACGCTGATCCGCGCCATTGCCGGGCTGGGCTCGCGCAGCCGCGGCGGCATCCGCTTCGACGGCCAGGCCATCGAGGCCGAGCCGGCCGAGCGCATCGCGCGCCGGGGCATCGCGCTGGTGCCCGAGGGGCGGATGCTGTTCCCCTCGCTCACCGTGGAAGAGAACCTGCGCATGGGCGCACTGTGCGGCCGCACGGGCCACTGGACGCTGTCCACCGTGTACGCGCTCTTCCCCATCCTGCAGGAGTTCCGCCACCGGCCGGCCACGCAGCTGTCGGGCGGGCAGCAGCAGATGGTGAGCATCGGCCGCGCCCTCATGGCCAACCCGCGCCTGATGCTGTGCGATGAAATCTCGCTCGGCCTCGCGCCCGTGGTCATCGAGCAGATCTACCGCGCCTTCGGCGACATCCGCGCGCAGGGCACGGCGCTGCTCGTGGTGGAGCAGGACGTGACGCGCGCCTGCCGCATCGCGCAGCGCGTGTACTGCCTGCTCAAGGGACGCGTCACGCTGGCAGGCCGCGCGTCGGACTTCAGCGCCGCGCAGATCGCCAACGCCTACTTCGGACACTGAACACCTCCCCACCATGGCCTGGCTCGAAACCCTCATCAACGGCGTGCTGCTCGGCGGCCTCTACGCGCTCTTCGGCCTCGGGCTGGCGCTGGTCTTCGGCGTGATGCGCATGGTCAATCTCGCGCACGGCGAGTTCGTGGTGCTGGCGGCGTACTTCGCGGTGTTCCTGGCCACGCAGTTCCCCGGCGTGTCGCCGCTCTTCTTCATCGCGCCGGTGGCGCTGGCGGCCTTCGGCATGGGCTACCTGCTGCAGCGGCTGCTGCTGAACCGCGCGGTGGCCACCGACGATCCGCTCACGCCGGTGCTGGTCACCTTCGGCATCGCGGTGGTTCTGCGCAACCTGATGGTCGAGCTGTTCGGCGCCGACCCGCGCGCACTCGACGGCGGCGCGCTGGCCACGGCGGGCTTCGAGATCGGCGGGCTGCGCATCGGCTGGTACCCGGTGCTGGTGCTGGTGCTCGCGGTGCTGGCCTTCGGCGCGCTGCAGTGGCTGCTGCAGCACTCGCGCTTCGGGCTGGTGGTGCGCGCCACCTCGGACCACCGCGAGATCGTGCGCACGATGGGCGTGCGCCCGCGCCATGTGTATGCGGTGGTGATGGGGCTGTCGCTGGCCTTCGCGTCGGTGGCGGGGCTGCTGCTGGCGCTGCGCACCTCGTTCACGCCGTTCTCGGGCGTGGAGCGGCTCTTGGGCGCGTTCGAGGTCGTGATCATCGGCGGCCTGGGCTCGTTCCGCTGGGCGCTGGTCGGCGGCATCGCGCTGGGCGTGGCGCAGCTCGTGGGCCAGCGGCTCGATTCCAACGCGGGCGCGCTGTACGCCCACCTGCTGTTCTTCGCGGTCCTGATGGTGCGCCCCAATGGCATCGCTGGCGCACGCACCTGAGATGACTTCGATGCGCCATCCGTCCCTCGCCCCCTGGCTCGGCTTCACCGCTGCGGCCCTTGCCATCGCCTTCGCGCCCACCGTGGCCGACGGCGGCCTGCTGCGCCTGCTCAGCGAGGTGCTGATCACGCTGGCCATGGCCCAGATGTGGAACCTGCTGGCCGGCTACACCGGGCTGGTGTCGATGGGCCACCAGGCCTTTGCCGGCATCGGCGCCTACCTGCTGTTCGTGGCCTCCGACCGGCTGGGCATCTCGCCCTACTGGATGGTGCCGGTGGCGGGCCTGGGCGGCGCGCTGCTGGCCGCCGTGGTGGCGCCGCTGATGTTCCGCCTGCGCGATGCCTACTTCTCGATCGGCATGTGGGTGCTGGCCGAGATCGTGCGCCTGCTGGTCGCCAAGTTCCCGCTGTTCGGCGGCGAATCGGGCGTGCCGCTGCAGGCGGTGCGGCTGGTGGAGGCCGAGACCTTCCAGCAGAACGCGTTCTGGATCTCGGGCGCCATCGGCCTGGCAGCAGTGGCCGGCGTGTACCTGCTGATGCGCTCGCCCTTCGGCCTGGGGCTGATGGCGGTGCGCGACAACGAACTGGCCGCCACGAGCATCGGCGTGAACGTGTGGCGCAACCGCTTCATCGCGTTCGTGCTGTCGGGGCTGGGCTTCGGGCTGGCCGGCGGGGCGCACTTCATGGGGACGATGTTCGTCTCGCCCGACTCGGCCTTCGACATCAACTGGGTGGTGACGGCGATGTTCATCGTGATCATCGGCGGCATCGGCACCATCGAGGGGCCGCTGATCGGCACGGTCATCTACTTCGGGCTGCGCGAGCTGTTCAACACCTGGTTCGCGATGTCGGGCGGCTGGTACCTGATCGCGATGGGCTGCATCGCCATCGCGGTCATGCTGCTGGCACCGCGCGGCCTGTGGGGCCTGGCGCGCGAACGCTGGGGCTGGCGCGGCCTGAGCGTGCAGCGCCATCCGCCGCCGCGCGACGAGACGGCCCTTTCTTCTTCTCCCCTTCCTCCCTCCACGCAAGGACGCACCGCATGAAGACCACCGCCTTCTTTCACGACGAACGCACCTTCTGGCACGTGCCCGGCGGGCTGCATGCCCTGTTCCTGCCGGTGGGCGGCTGGGTGCAGCCCATGGCCGGCAGCGGCATGGCCGAGTCGCCCGATTCCAAGCGGCGCATCAAGTCGCTGATGGACGTGTCGGGCCTGAGCGCGCAGCTCGACGTGCTGAGCGCGCCGATGGCCAGCGAAGAAGACCTGCAGCGCGTGCACCCCGCCAGCTACCTGCAGAAGTTCAAGGCCGCCAGCGACGCCGGCGGCGGCGACCTGGGCGAGGTCGCGCCCTTCGGCCCGGGCAGCTACGAGATTGCGAAGCTCTCGACCGGGCTGGCCATTGCCGCGATGGACAGCGTGCTGCAGGGCCGCCACCGCAACGCCTTCGCGCTCACGCGCCCGCCGGGCCACCACTGCCTGCGCGAGCACAGCATGGGTTTCTGCCTGTTCAACAACATCGCGGTCGCCATCGAGACCATGAAGGCGCGCCACGGCCTGGGCCGCGTGGCCGTGATCGACTGGGACGTGCACCACGGCAACGGCACGCAGGAAATCTTCTACGACCGCCCCGACGTGCTCACGCTGTCGCTGCACCAAGAGAACTGCTTCCCGCCCGGCTACAGCGGCGCCGAAGACCGGGGCACGGGCGCGGGGCTGGGCTTCAACGTCAACATCCCGCTGCAGCCCGGCGGCGGGCACGCGGCCTACATGCACGCCTTCGAGCGCATCGTGACGCCGGTGATCGACCGCTACCAGCCCGAGCTGATCGTGGTGGCGAGCGGGCTGGACGCCAACGGCGTCGATCCGCTGGCGCGCATGCAGCTGCACCCCGAGTCGTTCCGCCAGATGATGCGGCAGGTCAACACGCTGGCCGCGAAGCATTGCGACGGGCGCGTGGTGGTGGTGCACGAAGGCGGCTACTCGGAAGCCTGCGTGCCCTTCTGCGGGCTGGCGGTGGTGGAAGAACTGTCGGGCCACCGCACCGAGGTGGAAGACCCGTTCAGCGACTTCTTCGGGCTGCAGCAACCCTCGGCGCGCTTCGATGCGTTCCAGCGTGAATTGATTGGCGAGATGGCGGCGTTGCACGGGCTCTGAGACGTTCGCATGGACTAAGCTCGTCGCTGCCGGCCCGTGGCCGCGCGTCCTGCTTCAGAGTCCATGCCCCGTTTCATCTCCCGCCGCACCGTCGTCGTTCTTTCGGCCCTCGTCCTCGTCGCCCTGCTCGGCCTGTGGGGCGCGAGCCGCTTCAACGTCAACCCGGCGCACGCACCCGGCGAGGTGATCGACCAGTTCGAGGGCGTGCCGGTGTACTTCAACGGCGCCATCAACCACGTCGACGGGCGCAGCGTGGCGCCCGACGGCTACAACATCGGCCTGCGCTGGCAGTGCGTGGAGTTCGTCAAGCGTTACTACTACGAGCGCCACCAGCACCGCATGCCCGAGGCGCGCGGCCACGCCAAGGCCTTCTTCGACGCGGCCGTGGCCGATGGCGCGCTGAACGCGGCACGCAACCTGGTGCAGCACCGCAACGGCAGCGCGGTGGCGCCCGCCGTGGGCGACATCGTGGTGTTCGCGCCGTGGCTCTTCAATCCCTACGGCCACGTGGCGATCGTGTCGCGCGTGGACGCCGACGCAGTCGAGATCGTGCAGCAGAACCCCGGGCCCTTCGGCACCTCGCGCGAACGCCTGCCGCTGGTACTCGCTGAAGGGCGCACGCAGCTGGGCACCGAGCGCGTGCTGGGCTGGCTGCGGCTGCCCACCACTGCTGCTGCCTCCCCGAAACCCTGAATCGCGGTCTAATCACAGCCATGTGCCAATTGCTAGGGATGAACTGCAACACGCCGACCGACGTGACCTTCAGCTTCACGGGGTTCGCGCAGCGCGGTGGCCGCACCGACCACCATGCCGACGGCTGGGGCATCGCGTTCTTCGAGGACCGCGGGCTGCGCCACTTCGTCGACCACCAGCCGGCCTGCGAGTCGCCGGTGGCCGAGCTGATCCGGCGCTACCCGATCCAGAGCCGCAACGTCATCGCGCACATCCGCAAGGCGACGCAGGGCGAGGTCAACCTGCAGAACTGCCACCCCTTCGTGCGCGAGCTGTGGGGCCGCTACTGGGTGTTCGCCCACAACGGCGACCTGAAGGACTTCCGTCCGCGCCTGCACGGCAACTTCCATCCGGTGGGCAACACCGACAGCGAGCACGCCTTCTGCTGGATCATGCAGGAGCTGGCCAAGTCGCACGCGGGCGTGCCCAGCGTCGAGGAGCTCACGCTCACGCTGCGCGAACTGGCGCCGCAGCTGGCCGCGCATGGCACCTTCAACTTCATGCTGTCGAACGGGCAGGCGCTGTGGGCGCATGCCTCCACCAACCTCTGGTACGTGGAACGCCGCCACCCTTTCGTGACGGCGCAGCTCTCGGACGAAGACCTGGAGATCGACTTCGCCCAGCACACCACGCCCACCGACCGCGTGGCCGTGGTGGTGACGGCGCCGCTCACCACCAACGAGACCTGGACGCCCTTCGCCTCGGGCGAGTTGCATGTGTTCGTGGACGGCCAACGGATGCCACGCTGAGGCCTGACATTCAGTCTTTTGGCTGACACTTTTTTGCAACAACGCAAGAAAGTATCGATGAGTGAGTGCAAACAATGAACAATAACTGTTCTCATTTGCATCCGGTCGATCTTTCATGCCCGCTCCTCGTTTCTTTCTCCGCCCGACCGTTGCCGCCTCGCTGCTGGCCCTTCACGCCCTGACGGCCCTGGCGCAGACACCGCCCGCCGAACCGGCGGCCCCCGCCAGCGGCACGCTGAGCACCGTCACCGTCGAAGCCAGCGCCGACGCCTCGGCCGAAGGCCTGACCAAGCCCTTCGCGGGCGGGCAGGTGGCACGCGGCGGGCGCGTGGGCATCCTGGGCAACCAAGACATGATGGATTCGCCCTTCTCCAGCACCAGCTACACGCACGAGCTGATCCAGAACCAGCAGGCCAAGAGCGTGGCCGACGTGCTGCAGAACGACCCCTCGGTGCGCGTGGCGCGCGGCTTCGGCAACTTCCAGGAGTCGTACTTCATCCGCGGCTTCGTGGTGAATTCGGACGACATTGCCTACAACGGCCTGTACGGCCTGCTGCCGCGCCAGTACATCTCGTCGGAGCTGTTCGAGCGCGTCGAGGTGCTGCGCGGCGCGAGCGCCTTCCTGAACGGCGCCACGCCCACGGGCGGCGGCATCGGCGGCAACATCAACCTGCTGCCCAAGCGCGCGCCGAACGATCCGCTCACGCAGGTCACGCTGGGCACGGCCAGCGGCTCGCAGAGCTATGTGTCGACCGACATCGCGCGCCGCTTCGGGCCCGACCAGAGCCTGGGCGTGCGCCTGAACGCGGCCCACCGCGACGGCGGCACCGGCGTGAACGCCGAGCAGGTCAAGCTCGACGTGGCCTCGGTCGGCTTCGACTGGCGCAGCCGCAACGCGCGCATCTCGGCGGACATCGGCCACCAGGAGCACCGGCTCACGCGCACGCGCCCGAACGTGACGCTCGGCGCCGGCGTGACGCGCGTGCCGTCCGCGCCCGACAACCAGCTGAACTACGCGCAGCCCTGGACCTACTCCAACGAGCGCGACACCTTCGGCTCGCTGCGCGGCGAGTACGACCTCACCGACAGCGTCACGGCCTGGATCGCCGGCGGCGCGCGCAAGAGCCACGAAGGCAATGCGCTGGCCGGCCTCACGCTCACGAACAACCTTGGCGCGGGCAACATGTCGCGCTTCGAGAACCAGCGCCAGGACAGCACCCGCACGGCCGAAGCCGGCGTGCGCGGCAAGTTCGCGACCGGCCCGGTGAACCACACGGTGGTGGCCTCGTATTCGTACTACCAGCTCAAGGAGAAGAACGCCTACAAGTGGGACTTCTTCAACCCCCTGAAGACCCACCTGTACGCGCCCATCGGCTACCCGATCCCGGCCTACACGGCGAGCGCGTTCCGCGGCAACGACATGGACAACCCCGCGCTGCTGACCCAGACGCGCCTGAGCAGCCTGGCGATCGGCGACACGCTGTCCTTCCTGGACGACCGCGCGCAGCTCACGCTCGGCGTGCGGCGCCAGAAGCTCGAAAGCACCGACTTCGCCTACGACACCGGCAAGCCCACCGCGTACGAGAAGAGCCGCACCAGCCCGATGGCCGGCTTCGTGTTCAAGCTGCAGCCGCAGGTGTCGCTGTACGCGAACTACATCGAGGGCCTGAGCAAGGGCGACACCGCACCCACGGTGTCGACCGGCGGCGCCGTGCGCAACGCAGGCACGCAGCTGTCGCCCTATGTGTCCAAGCAGAAAGAGATCGGCATCAAGTTCGACGGCGGCCGCATCGGCGGCGGCCTGGCCTTCTTCACCACCGACAAGCCGCGCGCCCTCGTCAACAGCGCCGGCTACTACGTGGCCGAAGGCCGCGACCGCCACCAGGGCCTGGAGCTGACCGCGTTCGGCGAAGCGGCCAAGGGCGTGCGCCTGATGGGCGGCATCACCTTCCTGGACGCCAAGCAGCGCGCCACGGGCGACGTCACGACCGACGGGCGCCGCGTCATCGGCATCGCGAAAACGCAGGGCACCCTGGGCGTGGAATGGGACGTGCCGGGCGTGCGCGGCCTGTCGCTGGACGGCCGCGTGGTGGCCACGGGCCCGAGCTACGCCGACGCCGCCAACACGCTGCGCGTGCCCGGCTGGACACGCTTCGATGTCGGCGCGCGCTACCTCACCGAGGTGGCCGGCAAGCTGGTGACGCTGCGTGCGCGCATCGACAACCTGACCAACCGGAACTACTGGGCCTCGGTGGGCGGCTACCCGAACAACGGCTACCTGGTGCTCGGCGCGCCGCGCACCTTCACGCTGTCGGCGTCGGTCGACTTCTGATCAAGCCGAGGCCAGGTGCGCCTCGAGCGCATCGATGAACATCTTCGGCACGTCGAAGCCGGTCTGCTCGGTGATCTCCTGAAAGCAGGTCGGACTGGTCACGTTGATCTCGGTGACCGCGTCGCCGATCACGTCGAGCCCGATCAGGAGCAGCCCGCGCGGCGCCAGCACCTTGCCGATGGCTTCGGCGATCTCGCGGTTGCGCGCCGTGAGCGGCTGGGCCACGCCCTTGCCGCCGGCCGCGAGGTTGCCGCGCACCTCGGTGCCCTGCGGAATGCGCGCCAGCACGAAGGGCGCGGGCTCGCCCGCGATGATCAGGATGCGCTTGTCGCCCTGCGTCACCTCGGGCACGAAGCGCTGCACCATGATGGTTTCGGCGCCGTCCTTGTTGAGCGTCTCGACGATGGAGCCGAGGTTCAGCGCATCCTGCTTGACGCGGAAGATGCCCATGCCGCCCATGCCGTCGAGCGGCTTGAGAATGATGTCGCCGTGCTCGGCATGGAAGTCGCGCACGGCCTGCGCGCTGCGCGTGACCAGCGTGGGCGTGACGAACTGCGGAAACTCCATGATCGCGAGCTTCTCGGGGTGGTCGCGCAGCGCGCGCGGCGAGTTGACCACCTTCGCGCCCTCGCGCTCGGCCTGCTGCAGCAGGTGCGTCGAATAGATGTACTCGGCGTCGAAGGGCGGGTCCTTGCGCATCAGCACGGCGTCGAAGTCCTTCAACGCCTTCGACTCGACGATGTCGACGCGGTACCAGTCCTTCGGGTCACCCGTCAGCGTGATCTGCTGCACCACGGCCGAGACGCGCCCGCCGGATTTCCACTGGATGTCCTGCGGCAGGCAGGCCGCGATGCGGTGGCCGCGGCGCTGGGCCTCGCGCATCATCGAGAAGGTCGTGTCCTTGTAGATCTTGAAGTGATCGAGCGGGTCGGCGACGAAGAGGATGTTTTTCATCAGGCGTTCTTTCCGGCGCCGGGAGCGGCGGCTGTGGAGGGGGTTTCTGGCGGCATGTTGCCGGAAGCGGCGATGTCCTTGCCGGCCGGGGCTTTTTCAACGGGCACCTGCACCTGTGCACGACCGACCTGCTGCACCGCCAGCGCCACCGCGCCGGCCACCACGCCCCAGAAGGCGGAGCCGATGCCGGCCAGCGTCACGCCCGAGAGCGTGACCAGGAAGGTGATGAGCGCGGCCTCGCGGTGGGCCTCGTCGCGCACCGCCGCCGCCAGCCCGCCGCCGATGGTGCCCAGCAGCGCCAGCCCGGCGATGGCCGCGACCAGCTCCTTGGGAAAGGCCGTGAGCAGGCCCGTGACGGCCGCGCCGAACAGGCCGATCACCACGTAGATGGCGCCGCAGCTCACGGCCGCCGTGTAGCGCCGCGCCGGGTCTTCGTGCGCCTCGCGGCCCATGCACATCGCGGCCGTGATGGCGCTCAGGTTGAGCGCGAAGGCGCCGAAGGGCGCGAGCACCAGCGTCGCGAGGCCGCTGATCGTGATGAGCTTGCTGACCGGCAGGTCGCTGTAGCCGCTGGCGCGGATCGCCGCCACGCCGGGCAGGTTCTGCGAGGCCATGGTCACGACGAACAGCGGCAGCGCCAGGCTCACGATGGCCTGCCAGGTGAAGACCGGCACCGTGAACACCGGCCAGGTGAGCGAGAAGTGCACGGCCGACCACGCCAGCTCGCCGCGCGCGGCCGTAAAGACGATGGCCACCAGCAGCGTGAGCGGCACCGCGTAGCGCGGCAGCAGGCGCTTGCCCACGAGGTAGGTGGCGAGCATCAGCAGCACCAGCGGCAGCGCGGTCTGCGCCGCCGTGAAGGCCGAGATGCCGAAGCGCGCGAGCACGCCGGCCAGCAGCGCCGAGGCGATGGCCATCGGGATCTTGTTCATCACGCGCTCGAACCAGCCCGTGGCGCCCGCGAGCACGATCAGCACCGCGCAGACGATGAAGGCGCCCACCGCCTCGCCCATGCCGTAGCCCGCGCCGGCCACGGCCAGCACCGCCGCACCGGGCGTGCTCCAGGCGATCATGACGGGCTTGCGCCACCACAGCGAGGGCAGCGCCGAGGCCAGCCCCATGCCGATGCCCAGCGCCCACATCCACGAGGCCGCCATCTCGGGCGTGGCGCCGAAGGCCTGGGCGGCCTGGAACACGATGGCCACCGAACTCGTGAAACCCACGAGCACGGCGACGAAGCCCGCGGTGAAGGCCGAAAGGCTCAGGTCCTTGAAGAATCGCATGCCGCGATTCTGCCGGGGCGCGCGGCCTGGCGCCGCGCGCCTCAGATCTCGATCTTCGAACCCAGCTCGACCACGGCGTTGTTGGGCAGGCCCAGGAAGGCCGCCGCGCCGCTCGCGTTGTGGTGCATCTGCGCGAACAGCTTCTCGCGCCAGGGCGCCATGCCGCTGCCCAGCGTGGGGATCACGACGTCGCGCGAGAGGAAGTAGCTGGTCGTCATCGGCTCGAGCTGGCAGCCGCGCATGCGTGCGTTGTCGAGCGCGCGCGGCAAGTCGATGTCGTTCTTGAAGCCGTAGTGCACGATCACCTGCCAGCAGTGGTTGCCCAGCGCCTCGATCTCGATGCGCTTGTCCATCGGAATCCAGGGCACCTCGTGGTTGCGCACGGTGACGAACATGTTCTGCTCGTGCAGCACCTTGTTGTGCTTGAGGTTGTGCAGCAGCGCGTTGGGCACCACGCCCGGTTCGGCCGTGAGGAACACGGCCGTGCCGTCCACGCGCGCGGGCGGGCTCATGAACACCGAGCCGAGAAAGGACTTGAGGTCGATCGCGTCCGCGTGCTGCGCTTCGCCCATGAGGCGTCGGCCTTCCTTCCAGGTGACCATCAGCGTGAACACGGCGCCGCCGATCAGCAGCGGGAACCAGCCGCCTTCGAACAGCTTGAGCAGGTTCGAAGCGAAGAACAGGAAGTCGACCACGAAGAAGATCGCGGTCGAGGCGATGCACAGCGCCAGCGGCAGCTTCCAGGCGTAGCGGATCACGAAGAAGGTCAGGATCGTGGTGATCAGCATGTCGGTGGTCACGGCGATGCCGTAGGCCGCGGCCAGGCTGCTCGAGGTGCGGAACATCACGACCGCCAGCACGATGGCCACGAACAGGCCCCAGTTGACCAGCGGGATGTAGATCTGGCCTGCCGTGCGCACGCTGGTGTGCTCGATGTTCAGGCGCGGCAGGTAGCCCAGCTGGATCACCTGGCGCGTGACGCTGAAGGCGCCAGTGATGAGCGCCTGCGAAGCGATCACCGTCGACAGCGTGGCCAGCAGCACGAGCGGAATGAGGGCCCATTCAGGCGCCATCATGAAGAACGGGTTCTTCACGGCCTCGGGGTTCTCCAGGAGCAGCGCGCCCTGGCCCAGGTAGTTGAGCGTGAGCGCCGGCATGACGACCGAGAACCACGCGATGCGGATCGGCTTCTTGCCGAAGTGGCCCAGGTCGGCGTACAGCGCCTCGGCGCCGGTCACGCACAGCACCATCGCGCCCAGCAGGATGAAGCTGGTGCCCGGGTTGTCCCAGATGAACTTCAGCGCGTACCAGGGGTTCAGCGCCTTGATGATCTCGGGGTGGTGCGCGATCTGCCACACGCCCAGCACGGCGATGGCCGCGAACCAGGCCAGCGTGACGGGGCCGAAGAACTTGCCGATGCCCGCCGTGCCGCGCTTTTGCACCGCGAACAGGCAGAACAGCACGACCAGGGTGATCGGGATCACGTAGTGCTTGAAGTGCGGTGACACCACCTCCAGGCCCTCGACCGCCGAGAGCACCGAGATGGCCGGCGTGATCACGCCGTCGCCATAGAAGAGCGAGGTGCCGAAGATGCCGACGATCAAGAGCAGCTGGCGCAGCCTGGGCTTGTCGGCCACGGCCTGGGAGGCCAGCGCGAGCATCGCGACCAGGCCGCCCTCGCCTTCGTTGTCGGCGCGCAGCACGAGCACGACGTACTTGATGGAGACGATGACCGTGAGGGTCCAGAAGAACATCGACAGGATGCCGTAGACGTTCTCCACGGTGAACGGCACATGGCCGTGACCGAAGACTTCCTTGACCGCATAGAGAACGCTGGTGCCGATGTCGCCATAGACGACGCCGATGGCGCCGACGATGAGGCCGGCAGAGATGTTTTTGGGGGCTGACACGGGGGTCGATGGGAAAAGGTTGGCTCGCAATGATCGACGCGTCAGTCACGCCGGGGTGCCGCGGCCGTGCCGCGCATCCCTCCGCCCTTTTGGTTCCGTTGCTGTGGGGCCGCTATTTTGCCGTTGCCCGCCGACGCCGCAACCCGCCCCCGCCGCTCATTCGTAGATTTCGGCGTCCGGATCGGTCGCTTCCATCTCGTAACTGGCCGCGACCATGGCCAGACGGCCCACCACGCCATACATGTAAAAACGGTTGGGGGCGCTGGCACCGGGCTTGGCACCCGGCTGCGGCAGTTGCGCGCTTTCCGAGAAGGCCAGCGGCACGTAGCTGGCGCCCGGCTGCTTGAGGTTCTCGTCGGCGGCGCGCTCGGCATGCACGCGGTAGAAGCCGCCCACCACGTAGCGGTCCATCATGTAGACCACCGGCTCGGCCACGCCGTTGTGCACGCGCTCGTTGGTGAGCACGCCTTCCTGCACGATCAGCTCGGTGGGCTCGCGCAGGTCGCGCCCGGCGCTGGTCTTGGCGGGCGACGAGGTGGCGGTGCGCGACTTGCCGATCAGCGCCTCGACCTCCTTGGCGTCGCGCACCGTGACCACGCCGGGGCTGCCGCTGCCGCTGTGGCCGCCCTTGACGACCACGAAGGGCTTCTCGTTGATGCCGTATTCCTTGTACTTGCGGCGCACCTTGGTGAGCACCGCGTCGACATGGCTGGTGAGCACGTCGATGCCGCGGCCCTCGGCCACGTCGACGCCTTCGGCGCGCGCGTAGATCGGGTTGATCAGCCAGGGGTCGATGCCCAGCAGCTTGCCGAAGCGCTTGCACAGCTCTTCGTAGCTGTGCAGGTGGTTGCTCTTGCGGCGCACCGACCAGCCCGCGTGCAGCGGCGGCAGCAGATACTGCTCGTGCAGGTCTTCGAGGATGCCGGGCGTTCCTGCAGAAAGCTCGTTGTTGAGCAAGATTGTGCAGGGATCGAAGTTCTTCAGGCCCAGGCGGCGCTTGGAACGCACCACCGGTTCGAGCGTCACGGTCTCGCCGTTGGGCAGCTCGATCTTCTTAGGCGACTTGATGGCCGGATCGATCGAGCCGATGCGCACATTGAGGCCCGCCATGTGGAAGATGCGCACCAATTGCGCGACGTTGGCGAGATAAAAGGTGTTTTTCGAATGGTTTTCAGGAATGACGAGCAGGTTGCGCGCCTCCGGACAGATCTTCTCGATGGCCGCCTGGGCGGCCTGCACCGCCAGCGGCAGCATTTCCTTGGTGAGGTTGTTCCAGCCGCCCGGGAACAGGTTGGTGTCGACCGGAGCCAGCTTGAAGCCCGCGTTGCGGATGTCGACGGCGCTGTAGAACGGCGGCGTGTGCTCCATCCACTCGAGGCGGAACCAGCGCTCGATGGCGGGCATCGAGTCGAGCACCCGCTGCTCCAGTTCGTTGATCGGGCCGGTCAGGGCAGTGACGAGATGCGGAACCATGCAGCGGCCTTGTTGGTTTTGTGCTTAAAGGTGGAGTGGAATTGTAGGATTTGGGGATGGCGCGCCCGATGACAAGCAGTCAAAGAGAACAAAGCACCCCAATCCACAACACACGTTGCAAGAACACCGCGGCACGGGCCTCGCCGCGCCGCCGGCCCGATGGCCCCGGCCCTTCGGACCCCGATTAACCGCGGACTTCGCCCTGCCCCAGCACCACGTACTTGAGCGAGGTCAGGCCTTCGATGCCGACCGGGCCGCGCGCGTGGAACTTGTCGGTGCTGATGCCGATTTCGGCGCCCAGCCCGTACTCGAAACCGTCCGCGAAGCGTGTGCTCGCATTCACCATCACGCTGGCCGAATCGACCTCGCGCAGGAAGCGCTGGGCGTTGATGTGGTCGCGCGTGACGATGGCGTCGGTGTGGTGGCTCGAGTAGCGGTTGATGTGCGCAATGGCCTCGTCCAGCCCCGCCACCACCTTGATGCTGATGACGGCGGCCAGGTACTCCTCGGACCAGTCGGACTCGACCGCATCGATCACCTTGGCCTGCGGATGGTGCGCCTCGCTGGCGCGCAGGATCGCGGCGGCCGCCGGGTCGCAGCGCATCTCGACGCCCTTGGCGGCGAAGATGGCGGCGATCTCGGGCAGGAAGTGGTCGGCCACCGAGGCCGCCACCAGCAGGCCTTCGGCGGCGTTGCAGGGGCTGTACTTCTGGGTCTTGGCGTTGTCGACGATGCGCAGCGCCATGTCGAACTCGGCCGTGTCGTCCACGTAGACGTGGCAGTTGCCGTCCAGGTGCTTGATGACGGGCACCTTGGCGTCGCGGCTGATGCGCTCGATCAGGCCCTTGCCGCCGCGCGGAATGATCACGTCGACGAACTCGGGCATGGCGATGAGCTGGCCCACGGCCTCGCGGTCGGTGGTCTGCACCAGCTGCACCGCATCGACCGGCAGGCCGGCTTCGGCCAGCGCCTCGGACACCAGGAGCGCCAGCGCCTTGTTCGAGTCGATGGCTTCCGAGCCGCCGCGCAGGATGGCGGCGTTGCCCGACTTGATCGCCAGGCTCGCGGCCTCGATGGTCACGTTGGGGCGGCTCTCGTAGATCATGCCGAAGACGCCGATCGGCACGCGCATCTGGCCCACGCGGATGCCGCTGGGCTGCTGCTTCATGCCGATGATTTCGCCGATCACGTCGGCCATGCCGGCCAGCTGCTCGCAGCCCTCGGCCACGGTCTCCAGGACCTTGGGCGTGAGCTTGAGCCGGTCGACCATCGGGGCCGACAGGCCGGCGGCCGTGGCGCGCTCCAGGTCCTTTTGGTTGGCGACGGCCAGCGCGGGGCCGGCTTCGCGCAGGCGCCGGGCCAGCGCTTTCAGTGCTCTGTTTTTGGTAGCTGCATCCGCACGGGCCATGAGGAATGCAGCGGCTTTGGCTTGCAGACCGAGGGTCTGCATGTGCTCGCTGACGTTGAACGCGTTCATAGCGGACATTTTCCCACGCGGACCTTCGGCCCGGCTGACGCGGGCCTTTTGATGGCGATCGACGTCAGGCGCGACGCGGCGCCGCGGCCGTGCTGCAGGCGCGGCACAGCATCAGCGCCAGCCGCTGCAGCGCCTGCCAGCCACTGGCGGGCCAGTCGGGCTGCTTCAGGCCCTTGCAGATGCCGTCGACCAGGTGGGCCGCGCGCAGCAGCCGGGTCAGCATGCGGTCGTCCAGGCGCGGCAGCACGCGCTCGAAGGCGCGCTCGCGCGGGCCCCAGATGCGGTTCTCGCGCAGCGCCATCGGCAGCGGACGGCCGGCGGCCATGGCGTCCTTCACGCGCTTGAGGGCGCGGATGTCCTCGGCGATGGTGTAGTGCACCAGCACCTCGGCCTCGCCCTCGGCCTGCAGGCCGTCGAGCATGCGCGCCACGCGCTGCGGGTTGCCGGCCAGCACGGCCTCGGAGAGCTTGAACACGTCGTAGCGCGCCACGTTGTTGACGGCGCCCTCGACCTGCTCCCAGCTCAGCTCGCCCGCCGGATGCAGCAGCGCGAGCTTCTGGATTTCCTGGTGCGCGGCGAGCAGGTTGCCTTCGACGCGGTCGGCAAAGAACTGCAGCGTGCGCTGGCCTTCGTCGCCGGGCATCACGCGCTGGTTCTGCAGCCCCAGGCGCTGGGCGATCCATTGCGGCAGCGCGGCGCGCTCGATCGGGTCGACCTGGATGCTCACGCCGTTGTTCTCCAGCGCCGAGAACCACGCGCCGGTGCGCGTGGCCTTGTCCAGGCGCGGCAGCATCACCAGCGTGAGCGTGCTGTCGTTGCCGGGCGCCCCCTCGGCCAGCTGCTGCAGGGCGACGCTGCCGTCCTTGCCGGGCTTGCCCGAGGGAATGCGGATCTCGACGATCTGCTTGTCGGCGAACAGCGAGAGCGAGCCCCCGGCCGCGAGCACCGCGCTCCAGTCGAAGTGCGCGCCGGCCACGGTGTACGAGCTGCGCTCGGTGTGGCCCTGGGCGCGCGCGGCGGCGCGGATGGCGTCGGCCGCCTCCTGCGCGAGCAGCGGCTCGTCGCCGTGGATCGTGTATAGCGGCTTCAGGCCCTTTTGCAGGTGGGCGCCGAGCTGGGCACTGGCAAGTTGCATTGAAAAAAGAACGGAAGCGACGCTTACAGGGACTGCACCGCCGCCAGCCGGCGCATCAGCTGCTGCGCGATGTCGGCCTGCATGTCGCGGAACAGCAGGTCGGCCTCGCCTTCCTTGGCCAGCGCGTTGGTTTCGTTGAAGCTCAGGTCGCGCGTCTGCGAAACCTCCGACGCGGGCAGCAATTCCTTGCCGCCCGGCGTGCGCAGGCTGAAGCGCACGCGCAGGCGCAGCTGCAATTCGCGCAGCAGGCCGGCGGAGTTGGTCGAGATCACGAAGCGGTCGCGGTCCTCGCCCAGCACCACGAGCACCGCGTCGGCGGTGCTGGCCTCTTCCTTGGGCACCAGCGTCACGTTGCCGGCCGCGCGCAGCTCGCGCCGCAACTGGTTGATGAGCGCCGTATTGCCTTCGAGCGACAGCGTCTTGAACGCGAAGTTCGGCGCCTTGCGCAGCGCGAAGCCGCAGCCGGACAGGGCCAGCGAAGCGCCTGCCACGCCGAGGCCCAGGAGAAAGCCGCGGCGCGGCTGCGAGGCATTGCGAATGTTCATGCGTCTGTCGTTTCCGTCGTTCTGCAGTGTCGGGTTCAGATGACCACGTTGACCAGGCGCCCGGGCACCACGATCACGCGCTTGGCCGGCGCGCCTTCGGCGAAGTTGACGAAGTCGTCGCAGGCGAGCGCCAGCCGCTCGATCTCGTCCTTCGAGGCGCCGGCGGGCACCAGCAGCTTGCCGCGCAGCTTGCCGTTGACCTGCAGCATGAGCTCGACCTCGTCCTGCGCCAGCGCGGCCACGTCGACCACGGGCCAAGGGGCGTCGAGCAGGTCGCCCGATGCCTTGTCGTAGCCGAGCTGCTGCCACAGCTGGTGCGCGATGTGCGGCGTGGCCGGGTAGAGGCAGCGCAGCAGGATGCCGAAGCCCTCGCGCGCGGCGGCCGCGTCGCCCGCGCTGCCGTCGGGCTTGAAGCCCTCGAGCGCGTTGAGCAGCTTCATCGCGCCCGACACCACCGTGTTGTATTGCATGCGCTGGTAGTCGTAGTCGATCTGGCGCAGCACGGTGTGCACCTCGCGGCGCAGCGCCTGGGCGGGCTTGCCGAAGCTCTGGCCGGCGAGCGCCACCGGCGCCACGTCGGCCTGGGCCACGCCGTAGTTCCACACGCGGCGCAGGAAGCGGTAGCTGCCTTCGACGGCCGCGTCGTTCCACTCGAGCGTGGCTTCGGGCGGCGCGGTGAACATGGTGTACAGGCGCGCGGTGTCGGCGCCGTACTTCTCGATCAGGTCCTGCGGGTCGACGCCGTTGCGTTCGGTCTTGCCCATCTTGCCCACGCCGCCGTATTCCAGCTTCGTGCCATCGGCCAGCGTGCCGCCGGTGATGCGGCCTTGTGCGTCGAGCACCGGCGTGACGTCCGCGGGCGGGAAGTAGTTCTTGCCGCCCTTCTCGCCACGGTTGTAGAAGATGTGGTTGAGCACCATGCCCTGCGTGAGCAGCTTGGCGAAGGGCTCGTCGGCCTTCACCAGGCCCAGGTCGCGCATGACCTTGGTCCAGAAGCGCGCATACAGCAAGTGCAGGATCGCGTGCTCGATGCCGCCGATGTACTGGTCCATCGGCATCCAGTAGTCGGCGCCCTCGGCGACCATGGCCTTGTCGTTGGTCGGGTCGCAGTAGCGCATGAAGTACCACGACGAATCCACGAAGGTGTCCATCGTGTCGGTCTCGCGCCGCGCGGCCTTGCCGCACACCGGGCAGGTCACGCCGGCATGGAAGCCCTCGTGCTTGGCCAGCGGGTTGCCCGAGCCGTCGGGCACGCAGTCGGTGGGCAGCACCACGGGCAGGTCCTTTTCGGGGACCGGCACCGCGCCGTGTTCTTCGCAATGGATGATCGGGATCGGCGTGCCCCAGTAGCGCTGGCGGCTCACGCCCCAGTCGCGCAGGCGCCAGGTGGTCTGCAGCTCGCCCAGGTCCTTCTGGCCCAGCGCATGCGCCACGGCGGCCACGGCCTCCTTGTAGGTCATGCCGCTGAAGTTGTCGGAGTTGATGGTCACGCCGCGCTGCTTGTCGCCGTACCAGTCCTGCCACTTGTGATAGTCGAAGTGCGGCTCGTCGTCGACCAGCACCACCTGGATGATCTCGATGCCGTACTTGTTGGCGAAGGCGAAGTCGCGCTCGTCGTGCGCGGGCACGCCCATCACGGCGCCGTCGCCGTAGCCGATGAGCACGTAGTTGCCCACCCACACCGGCACCTGCTCCTCGGTGATCGGGTGCTTCACGGTCAGGCCCGTGGGCACGCCCTTCTTCTCCTGCGTGGCCAGCTCGGCTTCGGTCGTGCCGCCGCCCTTGCACTCTTCGATGAAGGCCGCGACCTTCGGATCGAGCGTGGCGGCGTGCGCGGCCAGCGGATGCTCGGGCGCGACGGCGCAGAAAGTGACGCCCATGATGGTGTCGGCACGCGTGGTGAACACGTACATGCGACCGTCCTGGATCAGCTTGCCGCTCGCGTCCCGGATGTCATGCGTGAACGCGAAGCGCAGGCCTTCGCTCTTGCCGATCCAGTTTTCCTGCATCAGCTTGACGCGCTCGGGCCAGCCCGGCAGCTTGTGCTGGGTGTGCTCGAGCAGTTCTTCGGCGTAGTCGCTGATCTTCAGGTAGTAGCCGGGGATCTCGCGACGCTCGACGGTGGCGCCGGTGCGCCAGCCCTTGCCGTCGATCACCTGCTCGTTGGCCAGCACGGTCTGGTCGACCGGGTCCCAGTTCACGACCTGGGTCTTGCGGTAGGCGATGCCCTTTTCGAGCATCTTCAGGAACAGCCACTGGTTCCACTTGTAGTAGCTCGGATCGCAGGTGGCGATCTCGCGGCTCCAGTCGATCGCCAGGCCCATGGCCTGGAGCTGGCCCTTCATGTAGGCGATGTTCTCGTAGGTCCACTTGGCCGGCGGCACGCCGTTCTTGAGCGCCGCGTTCTCGGCCGGCAGGCCGAAGGCGTCCCAGCCCATGGGCATCAGCACGTTGTAGCCGCTCATGCGCAGGTAGCGCGTGAGCATGTCGTTGATCGTGTAGTTGCGCACGTGGCCCATGTGCAGCTTGCCGCTCGGGTACGGCAGCATCGAGCAGGCGTAGTACTTCTTGCGGCTCGCGTCCTCGGTGACACGGTAGACATCGGCGGCGCGCCATTGCGCCTGGGCAGCGGACTCGACGTCGCTGGGTTTGTAGCTGGGGTTCATGACATCTCGGCAGGGCCCGGCTCGACGGCGGCCGGGAAGGCGGATTATCGCGCCGTGCGTGATCGTCCCCCGGGCCCCATGCCGGAATCAGGCCCTTTCCTGCGGCGGCGGGGCGGGCGTCCACTCGTCGCCGAACAGTTCCGGCTCGCTGTAGGCCTCCAGATTCGCCCAGTGGTGGGCCGCGTCTTCCCGGTAGAACAGGCTGGCGAGCCCCGCCGCCAGGCGCCGCGCGCCGTCGCTGATGGCCGGAATGTCGCCCGACACCGTGCCGTGCGACAGCGCCGCCGGGTAGCAGAAGCAGTGGATGCGCGCGAGGCCCGGACAGGCGCCGGGCGCGTTTTCCTGGAATTCGAAGGCCGGCCCGAGGTCGGGCGAATCGGTCAGTTCGCGGTCTTCGTCGCCGGGCGCGGGCGTGAAACGGTCTTTCCAGGTCCGAATGTGCGCGGCAATGCCCGCGAATTCGGGGCGAGCGGCCCAGTCGACCTGGAAACCGGTCGACACGATCAAAAAGTCGAATTCGAAGTCGCCCTTGGGCGTGGTGACACGCAGCGCCTCGCCCTGCGGCGCCACGGCGAGGATGGGGCAGCCGAAGTTGAAGAAGGCGTTGGCGTGCCGCGACACCCGCAGCGTGCTGCCGTGCGGCGGCGGCACGTTCAGCACGTTGATGTAGTGGCGGATGCGCCACTTCAGTTCGTCGGGCAGGTCGTAGTGCCCCTGCGTGAGCCCCGGCACGCCGGCGCCCTTGCCCTTGTTGACGCGCGGCAGGTCGGGCCGGCGGATCAGCAGCTCGACGCTGTGCGCGCCCGCTTCGAGCGCGGTGGCGGCGCTGTCCATGGCCGAGGAGCCCGCGCCGACCACGCCCACGCGCAGGCCTTTCAGGCGCGCGTAGTCCATCTCGTCGGAGGAATGCGCCCACTTGGCACGCGGCAGGCCGTCCACGAACGCCGGCACGGCCGGGCCGCCGAGGCCGTCGCGGCCGGTGGCCAGCACGACGCGGCGCGCCAGCACGCGGCGCTCGCCCTCGGGGGTGCACAGGTCCAGGCGCACGACGCTGGCGTCGGGCAACGGTTGCAGGCCAGTAACAGCGGTGTCGTTGCGCACATCCACGCCCATCACGCGGCGGTACCAGACCAGGTAGTCCATCCACTGCAGGCGCGGGATCTTGTCCATCGCGGCCCAGGCCTCGGTGCCGAACTGGGCCTCGAACCAGGCGCGGAAGGTCAGCGAGGGCAACCCCAGCGCCGGGCCCGTGAGCTCCTTGGGCGAGCGCAGGGTTTCCATGCGCGCCGTGGTGGCCCAGGGGCCTTCGCGGCCGGCCGGCGCGCGGTCGAAGACCACCGCGCGGATGCCTTGTTGCGCCAGCGCGCCCGCCGCGGCCAGCCCGGCCTGGCCGCCGCCGATGATGGCCACGTCGAGCACGGGTTCGCCATCGATCTGGCGCGGCGGCACCCAGGCGCGGGCGGGCCAGCCGAGGTAGTCGAGGTCCTGAGCGAGCCGGCGCTCGAGCGCGGCAAGGCCGATGGGTGGGGCGGAGGGGGAGAAGGCGGTGTCGTCGGTGGTCATCGGTCGGGTGTCGGGGCGGCAGCGCCCCGCCCTGCTGAATTTACCCACTTCCGCGCGGCGCCCGCCTGCCACAGCGTACCGCTGGCCCGGATTTCGCATGCCACAATGAATTTCGACCACAGGGGCAGGCATGAGCGGCAGCAACGGCGAATGGTGGCGGGGCGCGGTGATCTACCAGATCTACCCGCGCAGCTTCATGGACAGCAACGGCGACGGCGTCGGCGACCTGCCCGGCATCACGTCGAAGCTCGACCACGTCGCCCGCCTGGGCGTCGACGCGGTCTGGGTCTCGCCCTTCTTCCGCTCCCCCATGAAAGACTTCGGCTACGACGTGGCCGACTACCGCGCCGTCGATCCGCTGTTCGGCACGCTGGACGACTTCGACGCGATGCGCGCACGCATGCATGCGCTGGGCCTGAAGCTCATCATCGACCAGGTGCTCTCGCACACCTCCGACCAGCACGCCTGGTTCGCCGAAAGCCGCAGCTCCCGCGACAACCCGAAGGCCGACTGGTACGTCTGGGCCGACCCCCAACCCGACGGCACGCCGCCCACCAACTGGCTCTCGGTCTTCGGCGGCTCGGCCTGGCAGTGGGACTCGCGCCGGCGGCAGTACTACCTGCACAGCTTCCTGGCCGAGCAACCCGATCTCAACTTCCATTGCGCCGCCGTGCAGGACGCGCTGCTCGGCGAGGTGCGCTTCTGGTGCGAACGCGGCGTGGACGGCTTCCGCTTCGACGCCTGCAACCACCAGTTCCACGACGCGCTGCTGCGCGACAACCCGCCGGCCACGGTCGAATCGATGGGCGAGGTCAGCACCGTGCGCGCCGACAACCCGTATGCGATGCAAGTCCACCTGTACGACAAGAGCCAGCCCGAGAACCTCGTGTTCCTCGAGCGCCTGCGCCGGCTGCTCGACGGCTACGGCGCGGTCGCGCTGGGCGAGGTCGGCGACGAGAACGCGCCGCCGGTCATGGCGCAGTACACCGAACTCGGCAAGCGCCTGCACCTGGCCTACAGCTTCAGCCTGCTCACGGCCGACCACAGCCCGAAGCACCTGCGCCACCAGGTCGAGTCGCTCGACGCCGCGCTGGCCGTGACGAACGGCTGGGGCTGCTGGGCGGTGTCGAACCACGACGTGCCGCGCGTCGCCACGCGCTGGAGCGACGGCGCCGCGCCCGACACCCGCCGCGATCGGCTCTGGCTCGCGCTGCTGCTCGCGCTGCGCGGCAGCGCCAGCCTCTACCAGGGCGAAGAGCTCGGCCTGCCCGAGGCCGACGTGCCCTTCGAACTGCTGCAAGACCCCTACGGCCGCGCCTTCTGGCCCGAGTTCAAGGGCCGCGACGGCTGCCGCACGCCGATGCCCTGGACCGCCGACGCGCCCAACGCCGGCTTCAGCACCGGCACGCCCTGGCTGCCGGTGGACGGCGCCCACCTGCCGCTGGCCGTCGCGCAGCAGGAGGCTGACCCCGGCTCGATGCTCGCCTTCAGCCGCGCGCTGCTGCACTGGCGGCGCACCCAGCCGCTGCTGCGCACGGGCGCGCTGGCGTTCGTCGATGCGCCCGCGCCGCTGCTGCACATCGTGCGCAGCGACGGGGACGCGGTGCTGCATACGATCTTCAATACGGGGAGCGAACCGGTGTCGATTCCGCTGCCCGAACCGCTGGTGCCGCTGGCCGGCCACCCGCTCGCGCCGACCGCGAACCTCACCGCCGATCCAAAGCCCCTGCTGACGTTGGCGCCTTATGGCGTGTTCTTCGGCACGACTGCCGAAGCAGGAGGACGCTGAACCCCATGCCCCCCTCTCCTTTCCTCCTCCCGGCCGACATCCAGGCGCTGATGCGCGCCGAGCACGGCGATCCGTTCGCCGTGCTCGGCCCCCACGAGACCGCCGACGGCCTCGAGGTGCGCGCGCTGATGCCCGGCGCGCGGCAGGTGGCCGTGGTGCATTCGCGCACCGGCTGGCCGCTGTCGATCCTTGCGCGGCACGAAGGCTCCGACCTGTTCAGCGGCCTCGTGCCCGCGGCCGAGGCGCGCATGGGCTACTCGTTCCAGGTCGACTGGGAGACCGGGCACGCCTCGCGGCTCGAAGACCCCTACCGCTTTCCGTTCGTGCTCGGCGAGACCGACGTCTGGCTGCTGGCCGAGGGCACGCACCTGCGGCCGTGGGAGCGGCTGGGCGCGCACCTGCGCGAGATCGACGGCGTGAAGGGCGTGGCCTTTGCCGTGTGGGCGCCGAATGCGCGGCGCGTGTCGGTGGTCGGCGACTTCAACAACTGGGACGGCCGGCGCCACATGATGCGGCTGCGCCGCGAGTGCGGCGTGTGGGAGATCTTCGCGCCGCACGTGGCGACCGGCGACAGCTACGAGTTCGAGATTCTGTCAGCGCGCGGCGAGGTGCTGCGCAAGGCCGACCCCTTCGCGTTCTCATCGCAGCTGCGCCCCGGCACCGCCTGTGTCGTGGCGCCGCTGCCCGCCCCGGTGCCGATGCCCGCCGGGCGCGCCGAGGCCAACGCACATGGGGCGCCGATCAGCGTCTACGAAGTGCACCTGGGCTCGTGGCGCCGCAAGCACCACGGCCAGGAATGGCTGGACTACCGCGAGCTGGCCGACACGCTCGTGCCCTATGTGCGCGACATGGGTTTCACGCACATCGAGCTGCTGCCCATCACCGAGCACCCCTTCGACGGCTCGTGGGGCTACCAGCCCATCGGCCTGTATGCGCCGACCTCGCGCTTCGGCACGCCCGGCGACTTCCGCCATTTCGTCGAAGCCGCACACGCCGCGGGGCTGGGCGTGATCCTCGACTGGGTGCCCGCGCACTTTCCGACCGACGCGCACGGCCTGGGCAACTTCGATGGCACCGCGCTGTACGAGTACGCCGACCCGCGCGAGGGTTTCCACAACGACTGGCAGACGCTGATCTTCAACTACGCCCGCACGGAGGTGCGCAACTACCTCGTCGGCAACGCGCTGTACTGGCTGGAACGCTACGGCGTGGACGGCCTGCGCGTGGATGCGGTGGCCTCGATGCTGTACCGCGACTACAGCCGCAAGGCCGGCGAGTGGGTGCCGAATGCGCAGGGCGGGCGCGAGAACCTGGAGGCCATCGATTTCCTGCGCCGCATGAACCGCGTGGTGGGTGTGGAGCGTCCGGGGGCTGTGACGATCGCTGAAGAGTCGACGAGCTTTCCTGGGGTGACGCGACCGCCTGAAGATGGCGGTCTGGGCTTTCACTACAAGTGGAACATGGGGTGGATGAACGACACGCTGGCGTATGCCGGGACCGATCCGGTCTACCGCAAGCATCATCACCAGCAGATCACCTTCGGGCTGATGTACGCGCACAGCGAGAACTTCGTGTTGCCGCTGTCGCATGACGAAGTGGTGCACGGCAAGGGGTCGATGATCGGGCGCATGCCCGGCGATGAATGGCAGAAGTTCGCGGGGTTGCGCAACCTGTATGGGTACCTCTGGGCTTATCCGGGGAAGAAGCTGCTGTTCATGGGGGGGGAGTTTGCGCAGTACGCGGAGTGGAATGCGGATCGCGGGCTGGACTGGCACTTGCTCGAGCATGCGGGGCATCAAGGGGTGCGGCGGTTGGTGCGCGATCTGAACAATGTGTATCGGCACTTTCCTGCTTTGCATGAGCTGGACCACGAGGGGGCTGGGTTCGAGTGGCTGGTGCATGACGATGTGGCGCAGTCGGTGTTTGCGTTTGTTCGGCGGGCTCGGGATGGGGGGGTGGTTGTGGTGGTTTGCAACTTCACGCCTGTGCCTCGGCATGGCTATCGGCTGGGGGTGCCTTGTGCTGGTGCCTATCGGGAAATCATCAATACCGATGGGGCTGTGTATGGGGGGAGCGGGGTTGGGAACGGCGTGGTCGAGAGTGCTTCTGTGCCTTGGCATGGGAAAGCGGATTCGATTGTTGTCAGCGTGCCGCCGCTTGGTACTTTGATGTGGGTGCTGGCTTGAACCGCTCCGTGCTGGCTTGTGTTCCGAGGCCGGGTCTCGGCCCGGCGGCCGACCTACTTTTCTTTGCTTCGCCAAAGAAACGTAGGCAAAAGAAAGGCGACCCTGCTGTCTGCGTCCCTCCGCTTCGCTACGGGCAACCTGCGGTGCTCGCGTTTCGCGGGGTCTCGCCCAAACTCGCTTCGCTCAAACAAGGGCGAGCCCTGATCCGCGAAACGCTGCGCTCCTCGGCGCATACAGAAGGGATTGGGATACCAGCGGGCCATCGCTTCGCTCGGCCAGTGGGCCGCAGCAGGCGCTTCGCGCCTGCTGCGGCTGGGACTGGTCGCGACGTTGGTTGGAACTTGAGCGGAGGCGCGCGCGCGAGTGCAGACGTGCCTACGTGCACGAGCACCAACACGAGCACGGGATTTGGCTGTTGGAAACTCCCGGGCCGAGCGAAGCGACGGCCCGAAGCTCCCCTCCCCTCTGGCTGCGCCGAGGAGCGCAGCGTTTCGCGGATCAGGGCTCGCAGCTGTTTGAGCGAAGCGAGTTCTGCGAGACCCCGCGAAACGCGAGCACCGCAGGTTGCCCGCAGCGAAGCGGAGGGTCGCAGACAGTGGGGTCGCCTTTTCTTTGCTTACTTTCTTTTGGCGAAGCAAAAGAAAGTGAGTCGCCCGCCGGGGCGAGTCCCGGCCTCGGAAAACAAACCCGCAGCAAGGCAAGCAACATGCTGAGCCCAGGCAACCCCCTCCCCTTAGGCGCAACCCCGTCCCAGCAAGGCATCAACTTCGCCATCGCAGCGCCCTCAGCAACCAAAGTAGAACTCTGCCTCTTCGACAGCACAGGCAAGAGCGAACAACAGCGCCTACCGCTCCCAGAGTGCACAGACGGCATCTGGCACGGCCTGCTTCCCAACGCAAGAGCCGGCCTGATCTACGGCTACCGAGTCCACGGCCCGTGGGCACCCCATGAGGGGAAACGCTTCAACCCCGCCAAGCTCCTCCTCGACCCTTACGCCCGAGAAATCCTCGGCCACTACAACAGCAGCGATCTCTTCCTGGGCCACGCCCCCACAAACCCAACCCAACGCGACACCCGAGACAACGCTCCGATAGCACTCAAAGCCCGCGTCACAGCCCCCAGCAACGCACCCAAAACAGCCGGCCAGGCCCACACCCCCCCCACAGACCGCGTCCTGTACGAACTGCACATCCGCAGCCTCACTCACCAGCACCCGGGCGTTCCCGAACCACTAAGAGGCACCTACGCAGGCCTCGCAGAACCCGCCCTCCTCGACCACCTGCAACGCCTGGGCATCACCACCCTCAGCCTCATGCCCGTGCAGCACCGCGCCGACGAACAGCGCCTGCTCGCCAAGGGCCTGACCAACCACTGGGGCTACAACACCATCGGCTGGTTCGCCCCCGAGGCGCGCTTCTGGAGCGGCCGCCCCGGCACCACGCCCGCCAGCGAGTTCCGCGCCATGGCCGATGCGGTGCACGCGCGCGGCATGGAGCTGGTGATCGACGTGGTCTACAACCACAGCGCCGAAAGCGACGAACTCGGCCCCACGCTCTCGCTGCGCGGCATCGACAACGCCCTGTACTACCACCTGCGCCCCGACGACCGCGCCCTGTACGAGAACTGGGCCGGCACGGGCAACTGCCTGAACCTCGGCGAGCCACGCGTGCTGCAGCTGGTGATGGACAGCCTGCGCTTCTGGGCCTGCGAGATGGGCGTCGACGGCTTTCGCTTCGACCTCGCGCCGGTGCTGGGCCGCGACGCGCAGCGCGGCTTCGATGCGCGCGCGCCCTTCTTCGCAGCCATCGCGCAAGACCCTGTGCTGTCGCGCACGCTGCGCATCGCCGAGCCCTGGGACCTCGGCCCCGGCGGCTACCGGCTCGGCGAGTTCCCGCCCGGCTGGCTCGAATGGAACGACCGCTTCCGCGACACGCAACGCGGCTTCTGGCTGCGCCAGGGGCGCGAGGGCGCCGCCGGCCTGGGCGACTTCGCGCACCGCTTCACCGCGTCCAGCGCGAGCTTCGCGCACGATGGCCGCGCCCCCACCGCGAGCGTCAACTTCATCACCGCGCACGACGGCTTCACGCTGCGCGACCTCGTGAGCTACGAACAGCGCCACAACCTCGCCAACGGCGAAGACAACCGCGACGGCCATGCGCACAACCTGAGCACCAACTGCGGCGTCGAAGGCCCGAGCGACGACCCCGCCGTGCGCACGATGCGTGCGCGCCTGCAACGCACGCTGCTCGCCACGCTGCTGCTGTCCCAGGGCACGCCGATGCTGCTGGCCGGCGACGAACTCGGCCACAGCCAGGGCGGCAACAACAACGCCTACTGCCAGGACAACGAGACCACCTGGCTCGGCTGGATCGGGCTGTCCGACCCGGCCAGCGAACGCGCGCGCCTGACAGCCTTCGTCGCGCGGCTCACCGCGCTGCGGCGCGAGGCGCCGGCGCTGCGCAGCGCGCGCTGGTGGCCGTCCGAACCGACGGCCGACGGCACACCGCCGGGCCTGCGCTGGCTGCGCCCCGACGGCCAGCCGATGGCGCCGACCGACTGGCACGCGGGCACGGCCCTTGCGATCCTGTTCGGGCATGCCGAGGACGCCTGGCTGGTGCTGGTGAATGCGGGGCCGAGCCCCGTCGCCTTCACGCTGCCGCAGGGCGACTGGCGCTGCTGCCTGGCCACCGATGCCGAAGACCCCGACGCCCTGCGCGCCGCGCCCGGCCTGCTGGACCGCGCGGTGGAGGTGCCGGTTTCGAGCCTCTGGCTTGCAAGAACGTAGGAGCCAAGCCCACGGCGCAGTGCCAGACTCGGTGCGGACACTCTGACGACGACGACGAATTCAACAAGCGAACGAACGAACGGAGACACAGATGGACAAGCTCAACACCCAGGGCGCACAAGCCCCGCAGCCCCCCCTGCAGGCCCATCAACTGGTCCGCCGCACCATCGCGCTGGTGCTGGCCGGCGGCCGGGGCTCCCGCCTCAAGCAGCTCACCGACCGGCGCGCCAAGCCGGCCGTGTACTTCGGCGGCAAGTTCCGCATCATCGACTTCGCGCTGTCCAACTGCCTGAACTCCGGCATCCGGCGCATGGCGGTGGTCACGCAGTACAAGTCGCACTCGCTCATGCGCCACCTGCAGCGCGGCTGGAGCTTCCTGCGCGCCGAGCTCAACGAGATGGTCGACGTGCTGCCCGCGCAGCAGCGCATGGGCGACGAGCACTGGTACCGCGGCACGGCCGACGCGGTGTTCCAGAACCTGGACATCATCCAGACCCGCTCCACGCCGCACGACTACGTGGTGGTGCTGGCCGGCGACCACATCTACAAGATGGACTACTCCATCATGCTCAAGGACCACGCCGAGCGCGGCCTGGGCTGCACGGTCGGCTGCATCGAGGTGCCGCGCCACGAGGCCACGGCCTTCGGCGTGATGGCGGTGGACGACGGCCGCCAGATCACCAGCTTCCTCGAGAAGCCCGCCGACCCGCCCGCCATGCCCGGCCACCCCGACCTGGCGCTGGCCAGCATGGGCATCTACATCTTCGACTCGGCCTACCTGTACCGGCTGCTCGAGGAAGACAACGCCAACCCCGACTCGAGCCACGACTTCGGCAAGGACATCATCCCGCGCGCCGTGGCCGAGGGCCGCGCGCTGGCGCATCCGTTCAGCATGTCCTGCGTCACGCGCGCCTCGCGCGGGCCCGACGCCAAGGCCTACTGGCGCGACGTGGGCACGATTGATGCATTCTGGGCTGCCAACCTCGACCTGGCCTCGATCACCCCGGAGCTCGACATCTATGACACGGACTGGCCCATCTGGACCTACCAGCGGCAGCTGCCGCCGGCCAAGTTCGTGCTCGACCGCGAGGGCCGCCACGGCATGACGGTCAACACCATCGTCTCGGGCGGCTGCATCGTCTCGGGCTCGAAGGTGAGCAGCTCGGTGCTGTTCTCGGGCGTGCGCATCCACTCCTTCTGCGAGATCAACGAGGCCGTGCTGCTGCCCGACGTGGAAGTGGGCCGCGGCTGCCGGCTCAACCGCGTGGTGATCGACCGCGCCTGCGTGATCCCCGACGACACGGTCATCGGCGAAGACGCCGAAGCCGATGCAGCGCGCTTCGAGCGCACGGAAACGGGCGTGGTGCTGGTCACGCGCGAAATGCTCAAGCGGCTCGCGCCGGACCCCGCGCCCGCGGCCGCCGCCTGATCGACCGCACCACCATGCGCATCCTCCAGGTCAGCGCCGAGCTGTTTCCCCTCCTGAAGACCGGCGGCCTGGCGGACATCGCCGGCGCCCTGCCCCTGGCGCTCATGGCCGCGGGGCAGGAGGCGCGCGCGCTGCTGCCGGGCTTTCCCGCCATCGTGGCCGGCGTGCGCGACCTGGTGCCGGTGGCCGAGTTCGCCGCGCCCTGGGGCGAGCGCTTCGGCCTGCGCGCCGGGCACGTCGCCATCGCCGGCGCGCCGCCGATTCCCACCTACGTGATCGACGCGCCCGCGCTCTACGACCGGCCCGGCAATCCGTACGAAGACACCACGCGCCAGCCCTACGGCGACAACCATCGGCGCTTCGCGCTGCTGGGCTGGGCGGCGGCGCAGCTCGCGCAGGGGCTCGACCCCGGCTGGCGGCCCGACATCGTGCACGCACACGACTGGCACGCGGCGCTCGCGCCCGCCTACCTGGCCTTCGCACGGCGCGCGGGCGGCCCGCGCACGGGCAGCGTGTTCACGGTGCACAACCTGGCCTACCAGGGCGTGTTCGCACCCTGGCACTTCGCCGAACTCGGCCTGCCGGCACCGGCCTTCCACATGAACGGGCTGGAGTACCACGGCCAGATCTCCTTCATGAAGGGCGGCCTCTACTTCGCCGACCAGCTCACCACCGTGAGCCCGACCTACGCACTGGAGATCCAGACGCCCGAGCAGGGCTGCGGCCTCGACGGCCTGCTGCGCCAGCGCAGCAACGTGCTCAGCGGCATCCTCAACGCGGTCGACGACCAGGTCTGGAACCCGTCCACCGACGCCGCGCTGGTGCAGGGCTACCAGACGCCCGAGGGCCGCCACATGGCCGGCAAGGCGCGCTGCAAGTCGGTGCTGCAGCGCCAGCTGGGGCTGGCCGAGCGTCCCGACGCGCCGCTGTTCATCGTGGTGAGCCGGCTCACCGAACAGAAGGGCCTGCACCTCGTGCTCGGCGGCCTCGACACGCTCTTGGCCCAGGGCGGCCAGCTCGCGCTGCTGGGCAGCGGCGAAGGCTGGCTCGAAGAGGCTTTCCGCCAGCGCGCGGCGGCGGCGCCCACCTCGGTGAGCGTCACCATCGGCTACGACGAGACGCTGGCGCACCAGCTCTTCGGCGCGGGCGACGTGACGCTCGTGCCCTCGCTGTTCGAGCCCTGCGGCCTCACGCAGATGTACGGCCTGAAGTACGGCAGCCTGCCGCTGGTGCGCCGCGTCGGCGGGCTGGCCGACACCGTCGTCGACTGCACGCTGGAAGACATGGCCAGCGGCGCCGCCACCGGCTTCGTGTTCGACCGCTTCGAGGACGCCGACTACGACCGCGCCCTGCGCCGCGCCTTCGCGCTGTACGAGCGCGCCGCCGACTGGCGCCGCGTGCGCGGCAACGCCATGCGGCGCCCGGCCGACTGGGGCACGGCGGCCGCGCAGTACATCGATGTGTACCAACGGGCGCTGGCCTGAAGCCCCTGCCCCACACCCCACCACCCACTCCGGGAACGCCCCCATGACGATCAAGGACTTCGCCTACGACCACCCCGACCGCGACGTTGCCGCCTTCAAGCGTGCGGTGGCCAACAAGCTGATCTACGCCGTCGGCAAGGACCCCGTGGCCGCCAGCCAGGATGACTGGCTGCACGCCACAGCGCTGGCCGTGCGCGACCAGCTTGTCGAGCGCTGGATGACGACCACGCGCGCCAACTACGCGCAGGACCTCAAGCGCGTGTACTACCTCTCGATGGAGTTCCTCATCGGGCGCACCTTCACCAACGCGCTGCTCGCCGTCGACCTGTACGGCACCGTGCGCGAGGCGCTGGCCGACTTCGGCGTCGACATGGCGGCGCTGGCCGAGCGCGAGCCCGATGCGGCGCTCGGCAACGGCGGCCTGGGGCGGCTCGCGGCCTGCTTTCTCGATTCGATGGCCACGCTCGGCGTGCCCGGCATGGGCTACGGCATCCGCTACGAGTACGGCATGTTCCGCCAGCGCATCGTCGACGGCCAGCAGGTCGAAACGCCCGACTACTGGCTCACGCGCGGCAACCCGTGGGAGTTCCAGCGGCCCGAGGTGAACTACCGCGTGCGCTTCGGCGGCCATGTGCAAAAGCGCGAAGGCAGGAACGCGCCCTACGGCGCGGCCGACTGGGTCGACACGCACGACGTGCTGGCCGTGGCCTACGACACCATCATTCCCGGCTACGGCACGCAGGCCACCAACACCTTGCGGCTGTGGTCGGCGCGCGCCACCGAGGAGATCGATCTGTCGGCCTTCAACCGCGGCAACTACATGGCGGCGGTGGAGAGCAAGAACCACTCCGAGAACGTCTCGCGCGTGCTCTACCCCGACGACTCCACACCCTCGGGCCGCGAGCTGCGGCTGCACCAGGAGTACTTCTTCTGCAGCGCCAGCGTGCAAGACCTGCTGCGCCGCTACCTGCGCAACCACACGAGCTTCGATCAGCTGTCGGAAAAAGTCAGCATCCACCTGAACGACACGCACCCGGTGCTGGCCGTGCCCGAGCTCATGCGCCTGCTGCTCGACGAGCACGGCCTCGCATGGGACGTGGCCTGGGGCCACACGCAGAAGGTGTTCAGCTACACCAACCACACGCTGATGCACGAGGCCCTGGAAACCTGGCCGGTCGAGATGCTCGGGCGCATCCTGCCGCGCCACCTGCAGATCCTGTACGACATCAACGCGAAGTTCCTGGCCGCCGTGACGCAGACGCACGGCCAGGACGTCGAGCTGGTGCGCCGCCTCTCGCTGATCGACGAGACCGGCGAGCGGCGCGTGCGCATGGCCTACGTGGCGGTGCTCGCGAGCCATTCGGTGAACGGCGTGTCGGGGCTGCACTCGGAGCTGATGAAGCAGTCGATCTTTGCCGACTTCGCGAAGATCTTTCCCGAGCGTTTCAACAACAAGACCAACGGCGTCACGCCGCGCCGCTGGCTCGCCCAGGCCAACCCACCGCTGGCCGCGCTGCTCGACCAGCGCATCGGCAAGGGCTGGCGGCGCGACCTGTCGCAGCTCGAAGCCCTGCGGCCGATGGTCGCGCAGCCCGCTTTCGTGCGCGCCTTTCGCCATGCGAAGCGCGAGAACAAGCTGCGGCTGGCCAACTGGGTCGGCGAACACCTGAAGCTCGACCTGGACACCGACGCGATGTTCGACGTGCAGGTCAAGCGCATCCACGAGTACAAACGGCAGCTGCTCAACGTGCTGCACGTGATCGCGCGCTATCACCGCATCCTCGATGCGCAGGCCAGCGGCACGCCGGTCGACATCGTGCCGCGCGTGGTCGTGTTCGCGGGCAAGGCGGCCTCGGCCTATGCGATGGCCAAGCAGGTGATCCGCCTCATCAACGACGTGGCGGCCACCGTGAACGCCGACGCGCGCGTGGGCAAGCTGCTGAAGGTGGTGTTCCTGCCGAACTACAGCGTGAGCCTGGCCGAGATCATCATGCCCGCGGCCGACCTGTCGGAGCAGATATCCACCGCGGGCACGGAAGCTTCAGGCACCGGCAACATGAAGTTCGCGCTCAACGGCGCGCTCACCATCGGCACGCTCGACGGCGCCAATGTCGAGATGCGCGAGAACGTCGGCCCCGAGAACATCTTCATCTTCGGCCACACCACGCCCGAGGTGGCCGACATCCGCGCCCGCGGCTACCAGCCGCGCGAGATCTACGAGGAGAACGCCGAACTCAAGCGCGTGCTCGATGCCATTCGAGACGGTGCGTTCTCGCCGGGCGAGCCGGCGCGCTACCAGGGCATCTACGACGCGCTCGTGAACTGGGGCGACCACTACCTGCTGCTGGCCGACTACGCGAGCTATGTCGCGAAGCAGGCCGAGGTCGATGCGCTGTACCGCGACGCGGAGGCGTGGACGCGCATGGCGATCCTCAACGTGGCGGGAATGGGCGCGTTTTCGTCGGACCGGACGATCGCGGAGTACGCGCATGAGATCTGGCATACGAAGCCAGTGATGCTCGGCTGAGGCGAGCGGGCCGGGCCCGCAAGCTCAGCGCGGTTTGGCGGGGGCCGCCTCGGCCTCGGTCACGAACCCGATCCGACTCAACCCGGCCTTGTTCGCGATGCCCATGAGCGCCACCACCTTGCCGTAGGGCACGGTCTGGTCGGCGCGCAACTGCACTTCGGTGTCCTTGCTGTCGGCGGCGGCCTTTTCGAGTTGGGCGGTCAGTTCCTCATCGGTCACCGGCTTGTCGTTCAGGAAGACCTTGCCCGACGCATCGACCGACAGGCTCACGAACTTGGGCGTGTCGTTGGGCTGGCCCGCGTCGGTCTGCGGCAGGTCGAGCTTGATCGAGCTGGCCATCAGCGGCGCAGTGATGATGAAGATCACCAGCAGCACCAGCATCACGTCGACCAGCGGCGTGACGTTGATGTCCGACAGCGGCCGCTGCCCGCCCGCGCCCATGGCCCGCCCGCCACCTGCGGCGCTGCTGCCAAGCGAAGTGCGTCCGAAGGCCATGGTGTGCGCTGCGCCTTAGACGGGCATCGGCCGCGCGGGCGGCGGTGCGGCGGGTGCCGGCGCTTCGCCGAAGCTGCCGAGCAGGTCGTGCGCGAAGCCTTCGAGCTCGGCCTCGACGCGGCCCACGACGCGGCCGAACACGTTGTAGGCCAGCACGGCCGGAATGGCGACGGCGAGACCGAAGGCCGTCATGACGAGCGCCTCGCCGACCGGGCCAGCCACCTTGTCGATGGTGAAGCCGCCGGTCTGGCCCGCGATGCCCGCCAGCGCGCCGTAGATGCCCCAGACGGTGCCGAGCAGGCCGACGAAGGGCGCGGTGGCACCCACGGTGGCCAGCAGGATCTGTCCGGCCTGCAGGCGCCGCAGCGCGCCGTGCAGCGCACCGCGCAGCACGCGCGTGAGGCGCTGGTTGCGATCGACCGTGGCGCCCAGCGTGCCGCCGGGGGCTTCGGTGGCGGCCTGGCGCAATGCGGCCACGGCGGGGCGCACGAGTTCGGCGCGGTCGAAGGCCTGCAGCTTCTGTTCGGCCTCGACCAGGGTGGCCGACTGCCAGAACGCCGCGATGCTGCGCAGCACGTCGCGCGTGCCGCCGCGCAGCAGCCAGGCTTTCCAGAGGATCACGACCCAGCTGGCGATCGACATCGCGAGCAGCAGCGCGGCCACCGAACGGCTGACGCCGTCACCGTGGGTCAGCAGTTCGAGCACGCTCATTCGCGTCCTTGGTTGTGGTCCGCGTGCTTAGCGCAGACCCAGCACGTCGAACATGTCGAACAGGCCGCTGCGCTGGCCGCTCAGGAAGCGCACCGCACGCAGCGCGCCCTGCGCGTAGGTCACGCGGCTGGACGACTTGTGGGAGATTTCGATGCGCTCGCCGATGCCCGCGAACAGCACGGTGTGGTCGCCCACGATGTCGCCGCCGCGGATGGTGGCGAAGCCGATGGTCGACGGGTCGCGCTCGCCCGTGATGCCTTCGCGGCCGTACACGGCGCAGTCCTTGAGGTCGCGGCCCAGCGCGTCGGCGATCACCTCGCCCATCTTGAGCGCGGTGCCCGAGGGCGCGTCGACCTTGAAGCGGTGGTGGGCCTCGACGATCTCGATGTCGTAGCCGGTGGCCATCGCGCGGGCGGCCATGTCGAGCAGCTTGAGCGTGACGTTGACACCCACGCTCATGTTGGGCGCCATCATGATGGCGATGTCTTTCGCGATCTCGGCGATCTCGGCCTTCTGCGCGTCGCTGAAGCCGGTGGTGCCGATCACGGCCTGCACGCCCAGCTCGCGGCACACGGCCAGGTGCGCCATCGTGCCTTCGGGGCGGGTGAAGTCGATCATCACCTGCGCGTCCTGCAGGCCGGTGCGCAGGTCGGCCACGATGGGCACGCCGCTGGTGAAGCCCAGGAAGGCCGCGGCATCGGCGCCGAGGGCGGCGCTGCCGGCGATGTCGAGCGCGCCGGCCAGGCGGCAGTCGGGCGCGTTGCGCACGGCCTCGATGAGCATGTGGCCCATGCGGCCCGAGGCGCCGGCGATCGCCACCCGGCGCAGCGCGGGAGCGGAGGAAGAAGAAGCGGAGGTGGGGGTGGTGGTCGGTTCAGTCACGGGGATTCGGTCGTTGAAAAGTCCCTACGGGAGCCATGGACACCGACGAAAGCCGCCCCACCGGTCCGGCGGGCACCGCCCGCAGGAGGGGTGGCCGCCGCCGGAGCCCTGCCGCGCACGCTCAGCGCGCGGCTTCGAGCGGGGGGTAGGCGGCCGGCAGCGCGGGCATGGGGGCTGCCGGGGTGCCGGTGGTATCGGCTTTCTTGTCGGCCTTGGGCGCGAATTTCTTGAGCTCTTCTTCGGTGGCCTCGAGCTGCGGCACCTTGCCGCTCTTGCGGCGGGTGTCGAGCGTGGCGACGAATTCTTCTTCGCTGGGCATTTCGTCGCCCTCGAAGCGGTCCATGAGTTCGCCGTTGAAGAACACGGTCAGGCGGCGCTCCTGCGGATCGACGCCCTGGCGGCGGATCGTGAAGACGTAGTCCCAGCGGTTGGCGTGGAAGACGTCGTTCAGCAGCGAGGTGCCGAGGATCTCGCGCACCTGCTGGCGCGACATGCCGGGCTTGAGTGCCGCGACCTGTTCCTTCGACACGAAATTGCCCTGCACCACTTCGACTTTGTAGGGGGTGACGGCAGACAGCGCGCCACGCGTGCGTTCGCTGAAACCGCTGCAGGCACCGAGGGCGAGCGTCGCCGCAATGGCAGCAACCAGCAACCAGGGCCGGCGTTGGAGGATGGCAGGCATGGGAGAAGAGGGGGTAGCGATATGATCGAACATTGTAGCGGCCGAGCCTGAAGGCCCGGCCTCAGCCCAGGGCGCAGGAACCATCATGGCCAACATCGACGAACTCAAGAACACCGGCCTCAAGGCCACCTTGCCGCGACTGAAGATCCTCGAGATCTTCCAGACCGGCAGCCAGCGGCACATGACCGCGGAAGACGTCTTCCGCGTGCTGCTCAACGAACACTCCGACATCGGCCTGGCCACGGTGTACCGCGTGCTCACGCAGTTCGAGCAGGCCGGCATCCTGGAACGCAGCCACTTCGAAAGCGGCAAGGCAGTCTACGAACTGAACGAAGGCACGCACCACGACCACCTGGTCTGCACCTCGTGCGGCAAGGTCGAGGAGTTCTACGACGCCGAGATCGAACGGCGCCAGCAGATGATCGCCAAGGACAAGGGCTGGGTCCTGCAGGACCACGCCATGTCGCTGTACGGCCTGTGCGGCGACTGCGTCAAGAAGCGCTGACGCTGAAGACCTGCTGAAGCAGAAAGCGGCCCTTCACTTTGAAGGGCTTTTTTCTTTGCTCAGTCCGGATCGCGCCCGCTTTCCATCGCCTTGTGGTGGCGGGCCACGAAGTCGGCATAGGTGTCGATGCCGCGCAGCTGCAGGATCGAATTGCGCACCGCGGCTTCCACCAGCACGGCGATGTTGCGCCCCGCCACCACCTGGATGATGACCTTGCGCACCGGGATGCCCAGCACGTCCTGCGTGAGCGGCGCCGAGGGCATGCGCTCGTAGTCGCGCTCGAAGCTGTCGCGGCGCACGAGGTGCACGATGAGCTTCAGGCGCATCTTCCGACGCACGGCCGTCTCGCCGAAGATCGCGCGGATGTCCAGGAGGCCGATGCCGCGCACCTCCAGCAGGTTCAGCAGCAGGTCGGGGCAGCGGCCCTCGATGGTGTTCTGGTTGATGCGGTACAGGTCGACCGCGTCGTCGGCCACCAGGCCGTTGCCGCGCGAGATCAGCTCCAGGCCGAGCTCGCTTTTACCGAGGCCCGACTCGCCCGTGATCATCACGCCCATGCCCAGGATGTCCATGAACACGCCGTGCATCGAGGTGCGCTCGGCGAAGTGCTTGGACAGGTAGGCGCGCAGCAGGTCGATCACGAAGGCCGACGACTCGCGCGTGGCAAACAGCGGCAACTGGGCGCGCTCGCAGATCGACAGCAGCTCGTCGGGCGCGGCCTGACCGTCGGCCAGCACCAGCATCGGCGGCTCCAGCGTGACGATGCGCCCGATGCGGCGCACGCAGTCTTCCTTGCTGCCGCGCGTGAGGTAGGCCACCTCGCGCGCACCGAGGATCTGCACGCGGTACGGGTGGATGTAGTTCAGGTAGCCGACCAGGTCGGCGGCCGACTGTGCGCGGCTGATGACGTCAGGATCGAACTGACGCTCCGAGGCGCCCAGGCCCGCGAGCCATTCCCAGCGGAGCGACCCGCGGAACTCCTCGAACATGGCATCGGCGCTGATGACGGTCGGCTTCATGCGTGCGGCGGCCGGCGCAAAACGCCGGCATTCTGGTCAGGATGGAGGGAGAGAAAAGCGTCGCCGCAGCTTATCAGCAGCGGCCGGCCCGGCGCGTGCGCTCAGGCGACCTGGGTCGACTGCCAGCCGGCGATGAGGCCGTGCAGCGCGGCGGCGTCGGTGCTGGACTTGATCTGCTCGCGCAGGCCGGCGTCGCTCAGCAGCTCGGCAATTTCGGACAGGATTTCGAGGTGCTTCTGCGTGGCCGCTTCGGGCACCAGCAGGAAGATCAGCAGCGCCACGGGCTGCTCGTCGGGGGCGTCGAAGCCGATGGGGTTCGCCAGCTGGAACACCGCGGCCATCGGCGCCTTGAGGCCCTTGATGCGGCCGTGCGGAATGGCGACGCCGTGGCCCAGACCGGTGGAGCCGAGGCGCTCGCGCGCAAACAGGCTGTCGGTGATGAGGGCACGGCCCAGACCGTGAAGGCTCTCGAACAGCAGGCCGGCTTCTTCGAAAGCACGTTTCTTGCTGGTGGCGTCAACGCTCACGAGCACTTGAGCGGGCGGCAGGATGGACGCGAGGCGATTCATGGTGGGGTCAGAGCGGGGCGATTATGCACCTCCTCGGTAAAAACCCCCAGTCCCCCTAATTACTTTCGTCTACATGTGTTGCCGTGAGGCGTCGCTTCCTCTGGAGGCCCTTGCAAAGCCCCACCAATGTGGTCAGACAAACAAAAGGCCGCCCGAAGGCGGCCTGAGATGCGGGGCGCGGGGCCCGGCGTTTACATCACGCGCTTGGGCGCCACGTGATGGTGGTCCTGCAGGCGATCCTTGTGGCGGACCACCTGGCGGTCGAGCTTGTCGACCAACTCATCAACCGCGGCGTACAGATCAGCGTGGCTCGATTCCGCGAACATGTCATTGCCCTTGACGTGAATGTTGCACTCCGCCCTTTGGCGGCGTTCCTTTTCCTTCTGCTTTTCCACCGTGAGGATCACCTTGACATCGACCACCTGGTCGAAATGTCGCGTGATCCGGTCCAGCTTGCTCGTGACGTAGGTGCGCAAGGCAGGTGTGACGTCGAGGTGATGACCGCTGATCGTCAAATTCATGAATGACCTCCTGAGAATTGACGGTTGGGGAAATGACCGCGCTCCGGGATGAAGCGTGGCCGGCGAAACAGGTGAGGTTGGGAGAGAGGGGGAAGAGGAAGGGAGATGAAGAAAGGGGGCGGTCGGATTCACTATGCCCAAGCTGTCACGGTATTGCAATACCGGGGCTTGCCCGAGTGACGGACCGGTGTATTGCATGCCCTAATCCGCTATTGATTCCATAGCTGCCCCTGTGCAGTGGCATGCCGTTGCGGCACATTGGAAGCAAGTGTTTCCATGTGCAGCGCGCAGTGACCCTCACGCCCGAAGGGCCGGCCCGTTCAGCGCCAGGCGGCGCGCATGCGGTTGCGCAGGTCGATCACCGCGGCCGGCGGCGGCACCGCGGGCGGCAGCACCGGCGGCGGCGGCCAGGTCTGCAACTCGAAGCCCGCCAGGTCGGACTCCGTGATGAAGCGGGTGCGGTTGGCGTACAGGTGCCGGTCGCCACGCGCCGCCTGCTGCGTGATGTGGAAGCGCTGCGGCATCACCAGGTGCAGGTGATCGCGGGCCCGCGTCATCGCCACGTAGAGCAGGCGCCGTTCTTCTTCCAGCTCGTGCGCGCCCTGCGCCACGTCGGCCGGCATGCAGCCGTCGACCACGTTGATGACGTGCACCGAGTTCCACTCCTGCCCCTTGGCCGAATGGATGGTCGACAGGATCAGGTAGTCCTCGTCGAGCGAGGGCGGGCCGGGCCGATCGCTGGTGGCCTCGGGCGGGTCGAGCGTGAGCTCGGTGAGAAAGCGCTCGCGCGAGCCATAGCCGGCCGCCAGCCGCGCCAGTTGCTCGACGTCGGCGCGCCGCACGCCCGAGGTGTCTTCGTACAGCCGCTCCAGGTGCGGCTGGTACCACTGCATCGCCACCTCCACGTCGGCCGGCCACTGCAGCGACGGCGCGCGCAAGGCGGCGTAGGCCTGGGCGAAGTCGGCCCACTGTTCGCGCGCGGCCGACGGCGGCACGAAGTCGCGCACGGCCGCGGCCGGGTCGGCCGCCTGGTCCATCGCGTCGAGCAGGCGCGTGCCGGTGGCCGGCCCCACGCCGGGGATGAGCTGCGTGACCCGGAAGCCCGCCATGCGCCCGCGCGGGTTCTGCGCGAAACGCAGCACGGCGAGCAGGTCCTTCACGTGCGAGGCCTCGAGGAACTTGAGCCCGCCGAACTTCACGAACGGGATGTTGCGCCGCGCCAGTTCCAGCTCGAGCGCCGCGCTGTGCGACGAAGTGCGAAACAGCACCGCCTGCGACTTCAGCGCCAGCCCGCCTTCGCGGTGCGCCAGGATCTTGTCGGCCACCCAGCGCGCCTGCCCGGCCTCGTCGGGCACGAGCACCAGCACCGGCTTGCCGGCCGAGGGCTTGTCGGTCCACAGCGTCTTGGCGTGCCGCTCGGCGGCTTGCGCGATGACGCGGTTCGACACGTCGAGGATCGGCTGCGTCGAGCGGTAGTTGCGCTCCAGCGTGACGATGCGCGCCTGTTGGCTGAACTGCGAAGGAAAGTCGAGGATGTTGCGCACCGTGGCGCCGCGGAACGAGTAGATCGACTGCGCGTCGTCGCCCACCACCGTCACGCCGCGCCCGTCGGGCTTCATCGCGCGCAGGATCTCGGCCTGCAGCAGGTTGGTGTCCTGGTACTCGTCGACCAGCACGTGGTCGAAACGCGCGCCGACGTGCGCGGCCAGCGCGGGCTCGGCGACCATCTCGGCCCAGTAGAGCAGCAGGTCGTCGTAGTCGAGCACGTTCTGCTGCTGCTTGGCCTCGACGTAGGCGCCGAAGAGCGTCTTGAGCTGCGCCTCCCACTCGGCGCACCAGGGAAAGCTGTCCTTCAGCACGGCGGCCAGCGGCGCTCGCGTGTTCACGCAGCGCGAGTAGATCGACAGGCAGGTGCCCTTGCGCGGGAAGCGGTTGACCGTGGACGACAGGCCCAGCTCATGCCGCACCAGCCCCATGAGGTCTTCGGCGTCGCCGCGGTCGTGGATGGTGAAGTTCTCGTCCAGCCCGATCTGCGCGGCGTACTCGCGCAGCAGCCGCGCGCCGATGCCGTGGAAGGTGCCGGCCCACGGCAACGCGGGCGGGCGCTCCGACTTCAGGCCCAGCACGCGCGCCAGCACCTGGCCCGCGCGGCGCTCCATTTCCTGCGCGGCGCGGCGCGAGAAGGTGAGCAGCAGCAGCCGCTGCGGATCGACCCCGTCCGCGATGAGGTGCGCCACGCGGTGCGCCAGCGTGCTGGTCTTGCCCGAGCCGGCACCGGCGATCACGAGCAGCGGCCGGTGGTCGGCGCCGACCGCTGCGCCCACGCCATGCTCGACCGCCGCGCGCTGGTCGTCGTTGAGCGCGGCAAGCGCCGCGGCCAGGCGCTCGGCTTGCGTCTTCGGAGGGGTGGAAAGAACGGGGGACGCAGGGGTCTGCATGGGCACGACTTTACTGTATGTCCGTCCAGTTCGAGTGCCTTGTCGCCCTGTGGCCGGTGACATAATCGCGCCTCGCTGCAACCGGAGACTCCCCATGGAAACCGCCCCGTCTCGGCAGCTTTCAACTCCCTGGCGACGCTGCGCGTGATGTACTGACGCCGGGTCCGCGGGAATTGAAAGCGCCCCGCCCTCGCCCATCGTTCAGTCACCCCCGGGAGTGAGCCCATGCTCAACATCTTTACGCTCGCCAACGGCCGCCTCGTCCAGGAAGAGATCGAGTCGCTCGAAGAGCTCTCCAAGTTCCAGCCGATCTGGGTCGACCTCGAGTCGCCCACGCTCGAGGAAAAGCGCTGGATCAAGCAGTACTACGGCCTCTCGATTCCCGAAGACGCGATGGACGAGGACATCGAGGAGTCGGCCCGCTTCTACGAGGAAGACAACGGCGAGCTGCACATCCGCTCCGACTTCCTGATCGACGACGACGAAGACCCGCGCACGGTGCGCGTCGCCTTCATCCTCAACCAGCACAACACCGACCTGCGCAGCCGCGGCGTGCTGTTCTCGATCCACGACGAAGACGTGCCCGTGTTCCGCCTGCTGCGCATGCGCGCACGCCGCGCGCCGGGGCTGATCGAAGACGCCAAGGAAGTGATGCTCAAGCTCTTCGACGCCGACGCCGAATACTCGGCCGACACGCTGGAGAACATCTACGACGAGCTCGAGGTGGCCGGCAAGAAGGTGCTGTCGGGCAATGTCAGCGACGAGCTGGCCGGCGAGGTGCTGGGCGCCATCGCGCGCCAGGAAGACTTGAACGGCCGCATCCGCCGCAACGTGATGGACACGCGCCGCGCCGTGAGCTTCATGATGCGCAGCAAGATGCTCAACGCCGAGCAGTTCGAAGAAGCACGGCAGATCCTGCGCGACATCGAATCGCTGGACAACCACACGGCCTTCCTCTTCGACAAGATCAACTTCCTGATGGATGCGACCGTCGGTTTCATCAACATCAACCAGAACAAGACCATCAAGATCTTCTCGGTGGCCAGCGTCGCGCTGCTGCCGCCCACGCTGATCGCGAGCATCTACGGCATGAACTTCAAGTTCATGCCCGAGCTCGACTGGGCCATGGGCTACCCCTACGCCATCGCGCTGATGGCCGCCAGCGCGCTGGTGCCGATGTGGTACTTCCGCCGGCGCGGCTGGCTCAAGTAGTTCTTCACACTGGGTGCTAGAGTGACTGCCGGCAGGCAGCTGACCCTGGAGAGCCCCGTGCGCAGACTTCGTTTCCTCACCAACCGCCACCGCGCGCCGTCTACGAACACCGCGCTCGGACTGCTGCTGGCCTTCAACGCCGGCGCCATCAATGCGGGCGGCTTCCTCGTGCTGCACATGTACACCTCGCACATGACCGGCTTCGCCTCGCAGCTGGCGGACGGCATGGTGCTGGGCAACCTCACGCTGCTGCTGAACGCGCTGGGCGCGATCCTGGCGTTCGTGAGCGGCGCCGCGGTCTGCGCGGTGCTGGTGAACTGGGCGCGGCAGCACCGGCTGCATGGCGTGTACGCGCTGCCGCTGCTGCTGGAGGCCGCGCTGATGTTCCCGTTCGGGCTCGCCGGCGCCATCACGCTGACCTGGGCCACGCCGTTCGCGGTGCCGCTCACGGTGCTGCTGCTGTCCTTCATCATGGGGCTGCAGAACGCCGTGGCGTCGAAGACCTCGGGCGGCAGCACGCGCACCACCCACATGACCGGCAACATCACCGACGTGGGGATCGAGCTGGGCAAGATGCTCTACTGGAACCGGCGCGCGCCGTCCACACCGCTGCCGGTGCGCCACGACCGCAGCCGGCTGCGCCGCTGCGGCGGGCTGGTCGCCATGTTCGTGCTCGGCGGCGCCGTGGGTGCGCTGGGCTTCAAGCACGTGGGCTTCATCTGCGTCGTGCCGCTGGCCGCGCTGCTGCTGGCGCTGTCGATCCCGCCGCTGCTGCGCGACCTGCCGCAGCTGCGCCGGCTCGCGCCGTAGGCGGGTTCTTCAGGCCGCGTCGCGCGGCAGGGAGGCGAGCCAGGCGTCGACCAGCGCAAGGCTGTAGCGGCTCGCCACCTCGGCCACGAAGCGCGTGAAGTCGCCGTGCGCGGCATCGTCGGCGCGGTCCGAGATGGTCCGCAGCGCCGCGAAGGGCACGCCGTAGTCGTGGCAGGCCTGCGCCATCGCCGCGCCCTCCATCTCGACGGCGAGCGCGTCGGGCAGCGAGCGCTGCAGGGCCCCGCACTCCGCGGTGGTCGACACGAAGCGGTCGCCGCTGATCAGCAGGCCGCGATGCACCCTCGGTGCACGCAGATGGAATTCATCGACAGCCTTCTGCCCCACCAGGCTCACCGGATCGCGCAGCGTGCCTTCGGCCACCGCCGCCAGCGCATCGCCAATGGCCGCATCGGCCGCGAACCGCGAACGCCCCATCAGCGGCACCTCGTACTTCGGAAAGATCGGCGAGGCGTCCATGTCGTGCTGCAGCAGCTCGGTCGCCACGACCACGTCGCCGACATTCACGCCCGGTGCCAGCCCGCCCGCCACGCCCGTGAAAACGATCGCCCACACGCCGAAGCGCTCGAGCAGCACCGTGGCCGTGACCGCCGCCGCGACCTTGCCGATGCGCGACAGCACCGCGACCACGGGCTGGCCCTGCAGGTGGCCGACCCAGAAGTCGCGGCCGGCCACGCGCACGCGCTGCTCGTCGGGCATGCGCGCGAGGAGCGCACTGAGCTCCTCGTGCATGGCCGCGACGATGGCGATGGGCGTGGACAACACAACAGAACTCAAAACAAGACTTTCTCTATTCCAGGAACACCGCGGAACCGGCTTTGCCGGGCCGCAGGTGTTGCCCCCTGCAAGGGGGTTGGCGTAGCGACACGAAGTGCGCGAAGCCTGGGGGTTTACTTGATATCCACGCCGTAGAAGGTGTGGCGGCCGAAGGGGCTCAGCTTGAAGTCGACGACCTCCTTGCGCACCGGCTTCAGCTGCACCGCGTGCGCGATGGTGAACCACGGCGCCTGCTCCTTGAAGATGACCTGCGCCTTCTTGTAGAGCGCGTCGCGCTCCGACTGCTTGGTCGCGCTCTTGGCCTTCACCACGAGGTCTTCGTAGGGCTGGTAGCAGAACTTCGAGATGTTGCTGCCGCTGGCCGACTTGGCCGAGGCGCAGCCCAGCAGGGTGTACATGAAGTTGTCCGGGTCGCCGTTGTCGCCGGTCCAGCCCAGCATGCCCATCTGGTGCTCGCCGGCCTGCAGGCGCTTGCGGTACTCGCCCCACTCGAAGCTCTTGATCTCGGCCTTGACGTTGATCTTGGCCAGGTCGGCCTGCATCAGCTCGGCGATGCGCTTGGCGTTCGGGTTGTACGGGCGCTGCACCGGCATGGCCCACAGGTCGGTGCTGAAGCCGTCGGGGAAGCCGGCCTGCGCCAGCAGCTTCTTGGCGGCTTCGGGGTCGTACGGGTCGTCCTTCACGGCATCGTTGTAGGACCACAGCGTGGGCGGGATCGGGTTCTTCGCCGCCACGCCGGTCGTGAGGTACACGCCGTCGATGATGGCCTTCTTGTTGATCGCCATGTTGATGGCCTTGCGCACGCGCACGTCGTCGAAGGGCTTCTTCGTCGTGTTGTACGAGAGGTAGCCCACGTTCAGGCCCGGCTGCTCCAGCACCTGCACGTTCGGGTCCTTGCGGATCGCGTCGAGGTCGGCCGGGTTCGGGTACGGCATGACGTGGCACTCGCCCTTTTGCAGCTTGGCCCAGCGCACCGACGCATCGGGCGTGATCGCGAACACGAGGTCGTCGATCTTGGCCTTGCCGCCCCAGTACTGCGGGAAGGCCTTGAAGCGGATGATCGCGTCCTTCTGGTACTGCACGAGGTAGAACGGCCCGGTGCCGACCGGGTCCTGGTCGACCTTCTCGGGCGTGCCGGCCTTCAGCATCGCGATGGCGTATTCCTTCGACTGGATGCCCGCGTACTGCATCGCCAGGTTGGCCAGGAACGGCGCCTCGGCCTGGTTGAGCGTGATCTTCACCGTGTGGTCGTCGATGCGGTCCACCGACTTCAGCAGCTTGGGCATGCCCATGTCGTTGAAGTACGAGTGGTTCTGGCTCGTGACCTTGAAGAAGGGATCGCTTTCCTTCCACTGGCGCTCGAGCATGAAGATGAAGTCGTCGGCGTTGAAGTCGCGCGTGGGCTTGAAGCTCTTGCTCGTGGTGTGCCACTTCACGCCCTTGCGCAGGTGGAAGGTGTACACGGTGCCGTCGGCCGAGATGTCCCATTTTTCGGCCAGGCCCGGCATCACCTTGGTGCCGCCGCGCTCGAACTCGACGATGGTGTTGTAGACCTGCGTGGTCACGTCGAAGGACGTGCCGGTGGTGTTCATGCCCGGATAGAAGTTTTCCGGGCTTCCTTCGGAGCAGTACACCAACGTCTTGGCTGACACGGCGCCGCAGGCCAGGGTAAGAGCCGTGAGCGCTGCCGGTGCCAGGAGCGCCAGCTTTTGTGAGCGGCGCGAAACGGAGGACTGGGTCTTCATGGGGACTCCTCGAGACAGGGTTGAAAAAATCGCCACTCCACTCTTCTTCAGGACGCGGCGAGCACGGGACCATCGGCGCGCACGACAGGCGCGCCATCGAGAAACTGCTCGGCGTAGTGACAGGCCACCAGCCGCTCGTCGAGCGCGCGCAGCGCGGGGCGCTCCTCGCGGCAGCGCGGCTGCACGTGCGGGCAGCGCGTGCTGAAGACGCAGCCCGAAGGCGGGTCCAGCGGCGACGGCAGTTCGCCCTTGAGCACGATGCGCTGGCTGCTCAGCCCCGGCGTCGAGGCCAGCAGCGCCTGCGTGTACGGATGCAGCGGCCGCGCGAAGATGCGTGACTTGGGGCCCTGCTCCACCGCATGGCCCAGGTACATCACGAGCACGTCGTGCGCGATGTGGCGCACCACGCCCAGGTCGTGCGAGATGAAGAGGTAGGCCAGCCCCAGCTCGGCCTGCAGGTCGGCCAGCAGGTTCAGCACCTGCGCCTGGATCGACACGTCGAGCGCCGACACCGGCTCGTCGGCCACCAGGAGGCGCGGCGACAGCATGAGCGCGCGCGCGATGGCGATGCGCTGGCGCTGGCCGCCCGAGAACATGTGCGGGTAGCGGTTGGCGTACTCGGGACGCAGGCCGACGCGGGCCAGCATCTCGCGCGCGCGCTCGGCGCGCTCCGGCTTGCTCAGCGTGGTGTTGATGGCCAGCGGGTCTTCGAGCACCGCCGAGATCTTCTTGCGCGGGTTGAGCGAGCCGTACGGGTTCTGGAACACCAGCTGCACGGCCTGGCGCAGCTCGCGCTTGCGTTCATGCGGCGGGCTCACGGCATCGGCGCCGATCAGCGTCAGCTGCCCGGCCGTGGGCTTCTCGATCAGCGCGACCATGCGCGCGAGCGTCGACTTGCCGCAGCCCGATTCACCCACCACCGCGAGCGTGCGGCCGCGCTCGAGGCGGAACGAGATGTCGCCCACGGCGCGCAGCTGCGCCGGTGCGCGGAACAGCCCGCGCCGCACGGCGTAGGTGCGCTGCAGGTTGCGCGCCTCGGCGACGATCTCCGGTGGCGACACGTCGCTCATGGCAGCACCTCCGCGACGGCGGCGCGCGGCGGGTCGTGCGCGATGGCTTCGGCGCGCCCCGGCTCGCCGAGCGGAAAGTGGCAGCGCACCTCGGCGCCCTGCCACGCACGCAGCGCAGGTCGCACCTGGCAGGCGCGCTCGGTCACGTAGCCGCAGCGCGGCGCGAACAGGCAGCCCGCGGGCCGGTCGTGCACGCCGGGCACCACGCCGCTGATGGTGGCGAGCCGCCCCTCGGGCGCGGCGCGCTCGGGCAGCGCCGCGAGCAGCGCCTCGGTGTAGGGGTGCTGCGGCGATGCGAACAAACGATCGACGCGCTGGTGCTCCATCACCTGCCCCGCGTACATCACGGCGATGCGCTGCGCCATCTCGCTGACCACACCCATGTTGTGCGTGATGAGCACGAGCGCCATGCCGCGCTCCTTCTGCAGGTCGCGCAGCAGGTCGAGGATCTGCGCCTGGATGGTCACGTCGAGCGCGGTGGTCGGCTCGTCGGCGATCAACAGGCGCGGGTTGCAGGCGATGGCCATGGCGATCATCACGCGCTGGTTCATGCCACCCGAGAGCTGGTGCGGGTAGCTGCCCAGGCGCGACGAGGCGGCGGGGATGCCGACCTGTTCGAGCAGTTCGGTGGCGCGCTTCTTCGCTTCGCGCTTGTCGAGCTTCAGGTGCAGGCGCAGCGTTTCCATCAACTGGAAGCCGATGGTGAAGCAGGGGTTGAGGCTGGTGGTCGGCTCCTGGAAGATCATCGCGACCTCCTTGCCGACCAGCGTGCGGCGGGCCTTGTCGGAGATGCCGAGCAAGTCCTTGCCCGCAAAGCGCATGTGGTCCGCGCGCACGCGGCCCGGGAAGCCGACGAGGCCCATCAGCGCCATCATCGTGACGCTCTTGCCCGAGCCCGATTCGCCGACGATGCCGAGCACCTCGCCCTCTTCGAGCGTGAGGCTCACGCCGTCGACGGCGTGCAGCACGCCGCCTTGCGTGGGGAACTCGACGTGCAGGTCCTTGATGTCCAGCAAAGGCATCTGTTCTCTCCTTTGCGTCAGCGCTTGAGCTTCGGGTCGAGCGCATCGCGCAGCCCGTCGCCCAGCAGGTTGAAGGCCAGCACGGCCGCAAGGATGGCGAGCCCCGGAAAGGTCACGACCCACCACGCGCGCAGCACGAACTCGCGCGCATCGGCCAGCATCGTGCCCCACTCGGGCGACGGCGGCTGTGCGCCCAGGCCGATGAAGCCGAGCGCCGCCGCATCGAGGATGGCGGTCGAGACGCCCAGCGAGGCCTGCACGATCAGCGGCGCCGAACAGTTGGGCAGCACCTCGCGGAACATCAGGCGCAGCGTGCTGGCGCCGCTCACGCGCGCCGCGGTCACGTAGTCGCGCGAGACCTCGGCGATGACCGTGGCGCGCGTGATGCGCACGTAGTGCGGCAGCACCACGATGGCCACCGCGAGCATGGCATTGACGAGCCCCGGCCCGAGGATCGCGACGATCACGATGGCCATCAGCAGGCTGGGCATCGTGAGGATGATGTCCATCATGCGCATGATCGTGATCTCCAGCGCGCCGCGGAAGAAGCCGGCGACGAGCCCGAGCACCACGCCCACCACCACCGACAGCGCCACCACCGCGACGCCGATCGACAGCGACAGCCGCGCGCCGTGCATGAGCCGCGACAGGATGTCGCGCCCGATGGCGTCCGTGCCCAGCAGGTAGGTCCACGAGCCGCCTTCCTGCCAGGCCGGCGGCTTGAGGAAAGCGGCGGCGTTGGTTTCGTTCGGTGCATGCGGCGCGATCCACGGCGCGAACAGCGCCACCAGCAGCAGCACCACGATGGTGACGAGACCGATGACCGCGCCCCGGTTCGCCGAGAAGGCGGTCCAGAACTCGCGCCAGGGACCGGGAGGCGCCGAGGCCTGCGAGCCGGGGGGAACTGCGTGGGTGTTGCTCGTCATCGACTCAATGCCTGATCCGCGGGTTGATGACGCCGTAGGCGATGTCCACCAGCAGGTTGAGCAGCATCACGATGCCGCCCAGCAGCAGCATGCCGCCCTGCAGCACCGGGTAGTCGCGCCGGCCGATGGCCTCGATGAGCCACTTGCCGACGCCGGGCCAGGAGAAGATGGTCTCGGTCAGGATCGCACCGGTGAAGAGCACGCCGATCTGCAGGCCGATCACCGTGACGACCGGGATCAGCGCATTGCGCAGCGCATGCAGGCCCACCACGCGAAAGCGCGACAGGCCCTTGGCGCGCGCGGTGCGGATGTAGTCCTCGCCCAGCACCTCGAGCATGGCCGAGCGCGTCATGCGCGCGATGACGGCCAGCGGCACGGTGCCCAGCACGATGGCCGGAAGAATGAGGTGGTGCAGCGCCGACCAGAAGGCCTCGGTCTCGCCGGCGCGCAGCGCGTCGATCAGCAGGAAGCCGGTCTGCGGCTCGACGAAGTACTGCACCGAGATGCGGCCCGACACCGGCGTCCATCCCAGCTGCACCGAGAAGAACAGGATGAGCAGCAGGCCCCACCAGAAGATCGGCATCGAGTAGCCGGTGAGCGACGTGGCCATCACGCCGTGGTCGAAGATGGAGTTGCGCCGCACCGCCGCGAGGATGCCGGCCGGCAGCCCCAGCAGCAGCGCGAAGAGAATCGCGCAGACGCCGAGTTCGACGGTGGCCGGAAAGAGCGCGAGGAACTCGCTCATCACCGTGTCCTGCGTGATGAGCGACTTGCCCAGGTCGCCCTGCAGCACGCGGCCGATGTAGATGCCGTATTGCACGAGCAGGGGCTTGTCCAGGCCCATGGCGGTGCGCAGTTCGGCGTGGCGCGCGGGGTCGATCCCGCGCTCGCCGGCCATCGTCTCGATGGGGTCACCCGGCACCAGCCGGATGAGAAAGAAGGCCAGCAGCGTCATGCCGATGAAGGTCGGCACGAGCAAGCCTAGGCGGACATAGATGAATCTGAGCATCGACCCGCGAATATGCAAGATCGATGCCCCGGCCCCACCCGGGCGGAACCCTTACTACTTCTTGCTATCCCGCAGCTCGCGCCGCAGGATCTTGCCCACCGGGGTCTTGGGCATGTCGGTGCGGAACTCGATCACGCGCGGCTGCTTGTAGCCCGTGAGGTTGGCGCGGCAGTACTCGCGCACCTGCGCTTCGGTGAGCGACTCGTCCTTCTTGACGATGACGAGCTTCACGGCCTCGCCGGTCTTCTCGTCGGGCACGCCGACCGCGGCGCATTCGAGCACGCCGGGCAGCATCGCCACCACGTCCTCGATCTCGTTCGGGTACACGTTGAAGCCCGACACCAGGATCATGTCCTTCTTGCGGTCGACCACCTTGAAGTAGCCGCGCTCGTCGACCACACCGATGTCGCCGCTCTTGAAGTAGCCGTCGGGCGTCATGACCTTGGCGGTCTCGTCGGGGCGCTGCCAGTAGCCGGCCATGACCTGCGGGCCCTTGATGGCGATCTCGCCGCGCTCGCCGGTGGGCACCTCGTTGCCGTCGTCGTCCAGCAGCTTGAGCCAGGTGCTCGGCAGCGGCAGGCCGATGGTGCCGGTGTAGGCGGTGCTGTTGGTCGGGTTGCAGGTGGTCGAGGGCGAGGTTTCCGAGAGGCCGTAGCCTTCGCAGATGGGGCAGCCGGTTTTCTCGAGCCAGAGCTTGGCCACCGCGGCCTGCACCGCCATGCCACCGCCGACCGAGACCTTCAGGTTCTTCCAGTTGACGGTGTTGAAGTCGGGGTGGTTCGCCAGCCCGTTGAACAGCGTGTTGACGGCCGGGAAGCTGTGGATGGTGTGCTTCGACAGTTCCTTGAGCACGCCGGGAATGTCGCGCGGGTTCGGGATCAGGATCAGCTTGCCGCCCGTGCGCATGCTCAGCATCATGCCGACCGTGAACGCGAAGATGTGATACAGCGGCAGCGCGCACACGCTGGTGGGCTGCTCGTTGGCCGGCACCTTGGCCATGACGGGCTCGTTCCAGGCTTCGGACTGCAGCACGTTGGCGATCACGTTGCGATGCAGCAGCACCGCGCCCTTGGACACGCCGGTGGTGCCACCGGTGTACTGCAGCACGGCCACGTCGTCGGGGCCGGTGGCCACGGGCTTGAGCGAACCGCCCGCGCCCTTGTCGAGTGCGTCGTTGAAGCGCACGGCGCCCGGCAGGCTGAAGTGCGGCACCAGCTTCTTGACGTTGCGCACCACGTAGTTGACCAGCGCGCCCTTCAGGAAGCCGAGCCGGTCGCCCATGGAGGCCAGCACGATGTGCTTGATCGGCGTGCTCGCGATGCACTGCTGCAGCGTGGTGCCGAAGTTCTCCATGATGATGATCGCCTTGGCGCCCGAGTCCTTGAGCTGGTGCTCGAGTTCGCGCGGCGTGTACAGCGGGTTCACGTTCACCAGGATCAGGCCGGCGCGCAGGATGGCGGCCACCGCGATCGGGTACTGCGGGCAGTTGGGCATCATCGCGGCGACGCGGTCGCCCTTCACGAGGCCCAGGCCCTGCAGGTAGGACGCGAAGGCCTTGCTGAGCTTGTCGGTCTCGCCGTAGCTCACGTCCTTGCCCATGAAGCTGTAGGCCGTGCGGTCGGCGTACTTGGTGAAGCTCTCCTCCATGAGCGCCACCAGCGACGGGTAGTGCGACGCGTCGATGTCGGCGGGCACGCCTTGCGGGTAGCTGCTGAGCCAGGGGCGTTCGGTCATGGATGTGTCTCCTCGGAGTCGGATGAGTTTTTAAAAACGAAAACGGCGCACGTGAGGCGCCGCGACGATCAGGCCCGCATCGCGGGCACGGACCTTCGGCCTATTCGATGGCCTTGCCCATATCTTCCACTACTTTTTTCGCATCGCCAAAGACCATCATGGTCTTGTCCATGTAGAAGAGCTCGTTGTCCAGGCCCGCGTAGCCGGCGGCCATGGAGCGCTTGTTCACGATGACGGTCTTGGCCTTGTAGGCTTCCAGGATCGGCATGCCGTAGATCGGCGTGCCCTTGGTGAGCGCGGCCGGGTTCACCACGTCGTTGGCGCCCAGGATGATCGCCACGTCGGCCTGCGCGAACTCGCCGTTGATGTCCTCCATCTCGAACACCTGGTCGTAGGGCACCTCGGCCTCGGCCAGCAGCACGTTCATGTGGCCCGGCATGCGGCCGGCCACGGGGTGGATGGCGTACTTCACGTTGACGCCCTTGTGCGTGAGCTTCTCGGCCAGTTCGTTCACGGCGTGCTGGGCGCGCGCCACGGCCAGGCCGTAGCCCGGAACGATGATCACCGTCTCGGCGTTGGACAGCATGTAGGCCGCGTCGTCGGCGCTGCCGCTCTTCACGGGGCGCTGTTCCTTGGCGCCGTCGGTGGCGGTGGTTGCCTCGCCGCCGAAGCCGCCCAGGATCACGTTGAAGAACGAGCGGTTCATGGCCTTGCACATGATGTAGCTCAGGATCGCGCCCGAAGAGCCCACCAGCGAACCGGCCACGATCAGCATCGCGTTGTTCAGGCTGAAGCCGATGCCGGCCGCCGCCCAGCCCGAGTAGCTGTTGAGCATCGACACCACCACCGGCATGTCGGCGCCGCCGATCGGGATGATGATGAGCACGCCCATCACGAAGGCCAGCGCCAGCATCGCGAAGAACGCCGGCCAGCTTTCGGTGGCCACGAACACCAGGCCCAGGGCGATGGTCGCCAGGCCCAGCACCAGGTTCAGCATGTGCTGGCCCGAGAACTGCACCGGCGCGCCCTGGAACAGGCGGAACTTGTACTTGCCCGAGAGCTTGCCGAAGGCGATGACCGAACCGCTGAAGGTGATGGCGCCGATGGCCGCACCCAGGAACAGCTCGAGCCGGTTGCCATAAGGAATGGCATGGCGCACGAAGCCCTCGAAGAGGACCGCGCCGTCGGGCGTGCGCGCACCGACGACAGCCGCCACGGGCGCGGCGGTGATGCCGAAGGCCCAGGGCTCGGCCACCGCGGCCACGCCGATGAACACCGCGGCCAGGCCGATCATGCTGTGCATGAAGGCGACCAGCTCGGGCATCTTGGTCATCTCGACCTTGTTGGCCATGAAGGCGCCCAGGCCGCCACCGACCACGACGGCGGCCAGCACCCAGGCGATGCCGGTGGTGAAGTCGACGTTGAGGGCGCGCGCCTGCGCGTGAACCAGCGCGATGGTGGTCAGCACGGCGATCGCCATGCCGGTCATGCCGAAGACGTTGCCGCGGATCGAGGTGGTGGGATGCGAGAGGCCCTTCAGGGCCTGGATGAAGCAGACGCTGGCAACGAGGTACAGCAGCGTGACGAGGTTCATGCTCACTTGGCGGCTCCCTCTGCAGCCTTGGGGGCGGCCTTCTTGTCTTTCTTCTTGAACATCTCGAGCATCCGGCGCGTGACCAGGAAGCCGCCGAAGACGTTCACCGCGGCCAGCGCCACGGCGAGCACGCCCATGGTCTTGCCCAGCGGCGTGGTGGTGAGCGCGGCGGCCAGCATGGCGCCCACGATCACGATGGCCGAGATGGCGTTGGTCACGGCCATGAGCGGCGTGTGCAGCGCGGGCGTGACGGTCCAGACCACGTGGTAGCCGACGTAGATGGCCAGCACGAAGATGGTCAGGTTGATGACGGTGTGCGAAACGATTTCCATGGTGTTGTGTTCTCCTCGTTCGGTCTTTCGTGCCCTGTCAGAGCTTCTTGACTTCGTTGATGCGGTTGGCATCGCCAAGCAGCACCACCTTGGGCTTGTAATCGGCGGCTTCGGCCTCGGTCATGGGGGCGTAGGTGCAGATGATGAGCAGGTCGCCCACATGCGCCTTGCGCGCCGCCGCGCCGTTGAGCGAGATGGCGCCCGAACCGCGCGCCGCCTTGATGATGTAGGTCGAGAAGCGCTCGCCGTTGTTGACGTTGTACAGCTCGATCTTTTCGTACTCGCGCATGTCGGCCGCGTCGAGCAGGTCTTCGTCGATGCCGCACGAGCCTTCGTAGTGCAGGTCGGCTTCGGTCACGGTGGCGCGATGCAGCTTCGCGCGGAGCATGGTGCGGTTCATGGAAGGCAGCCTGCTCTTACTTGCGCGTGACCTGGCCGTCCTGCGTGACGCGGCAGGCGGCGACGATGTCGTCCTCGAGGTCGATCTTGAGCGCGCCTTCCTTCGTGACGACGAGCTTGAGGAAGTCGAGCACGTTGCGCGCATAGAGCGCCGACGCGTCGGCCGCCACCAGCGCCGCGAGGTTGGTTTCGCCGACGATGGTCACGCCATGCTTGACCACGGTCTTGTCGGCCTCCGACAGCGGGCAGTTGCCGCCGATGCCGTCGGCGCCCTTGCCGGCCGCGATGTCGACGATCACCGAACCCGGCTTCATCGACTTGACCATGTCCTCGGTGACGAGGGTGGGCGCGGCGCGGCCCGGGATGAGCGCGGTGCTGATGACCACGTCGGCCAGCGCGACGCGCTTGGCGACCTCGGCCTGCTGACGCGTGAGCCAGCTGGCGGGCATCGGGCGGGCGTAGCCGCCGACGCCTTCGGCCGCGTCCTTCTCTTCCTGCGTCTCGTAGGGCACGTCGATGAACTTGCCGCCCAGCGACTCGATCTGTTCCTTGACGCTCGGACGCACGTCCGAGGCCTCGATGACGGCGCCCAGGCGCTTGGCCGTGGCAATGGCCTGCAGGCCGGCCACGCCGACGCCCAGGATGACGACGCGCGCGGCCTTCACGGTGCCGGCGGCGGTCATCAGCATGGGGAAGAAGCGCTGGTACTTGTCGGCCGCGATCATCACGGCCTTGTAGCCGGCGATGTTGGCCTGCGAGCTGAGCACGTCCATGCTCTGGGCGCGCGTGGTGCGCGGCGCGGCTTCGAGCGCGAAGCCCGTGACACCCGCGGCGGCCAGGCGCTGCAGGCCGGCCGCGTCGAAAGGATTGAGCATGCCGATGACGACCGCGCCGGCCTTCAGCTGCGCCGCCTCGGCGTCGCTGGGCGTGCGCACCTTGAGCACCATGTCGGCGGAGAGCGCCCCGGCCGCATCGGTGATCTCGGCGCCTGCCGTCTGGTACGCCGCGTCGGTGACGCTGGCTGCAATGCCGGCACCTGCCTGCACGCGCACGGTGTGCCCGGAGGCCACCAGTTTCTTCACCGTTTCGGGTGTAACGGCCACTCGGGTTTCGCCAGCCGCTGTCTCGGCAGGCACGCCTATCAACATAGAGTTCTCCTCAGGGGGAAGGGGCAGCACGGATTGCGGGCAGAGCTTACAGCAAGATTACAAGCGCACCTGTCGCCAGAATGCCGCGTTCTTTTTGCTGCTCAACGCCCGCAGGCACTGCACATGTAGCTATTTAATTGATAGCAAATTGGCGGCCGGTACGACCCCGGGGGAAACACGGGTGACCGCCGCAGAAGCGCTTGTGGCGCCTTCGCTCGCTCTGGTTCTAGATTGCAATCAACTAACACCAATTGGATTCAATTGGCAATTGAACCACATACATAAAATCAATTTGCGTGAATTAATAGCAATTCACAGCAATGATTTCAGACGCAGATAGATACACTTCGATTCATATTGCGGACACATAGAGGTCCACACAGGGCGGAACAAGGGAATGGAATGCGCATTGCAGTACTCGACACCGAGCCGGACCAACTCCGGTTGATCAACCAATCCATGGCGAGCCTCGGTCACGAGTGCCACACGTACGCCGCCGGCAAGGCGCTGCTGCACGCCATGCGCCGCGAAACCTTCGACCTGCTGGTCCTCGACTGGCGCCTGCCGGACATGAACGGCCCGGACGTCGTCAAGACGATCCGGCAGGACTACAAGAGCCGCATGCCGATCCTGTTCGTCACCGAGCGCCACGACGACAGCGACATGGTCGAAGGCCTCAATGTCGGCGCCGACGACTTCATGGCCAAGCCGCTGCGCCCGATCGAGTTCGAGGCCCGCATCAACGCCCTGCTGCGCCGCGCCTACCCCTCGCGCAACGAGCCCGAAATGGTGTTCGGCCCGTACCACTTCTTTCCGCCCTCGCGCACCATCCGGGTCCACGGCGAGCTGGTCGAACTGAAGAACCGCGAGTACGAACTCGCGCTCTTCCTGTTCCAGAACCTGGGGCGCCTGCTCTCGCGCGAGCACCTGCACGAGGCGGTCTGGGGGCTGGGGGTTGAGGCGCTGTCGCGTTCGCTCGACACCCACGTGTCGCGCCTGCGCACCAAGCTCGAGTTGCGTCCGTCGAACGGCTTCCTGCTGCTGGCGGTGTACGGCCTGGGCTACCGGCTGGAAACCATCGAGGTCGACACACGGCCCGCCGCTGCAGCTTCCAACGCGCGCTGAGCGCTCGCCCCGGCAGGCCGGGCGGGGAACCCCTCCTCCCCGTCGGCCTCCAACTTGTTCTGTCCGAACAAGTGCCCTTCCCCATGCCCCGGCTCCTCCTGGCCGCGCTGCTCCTGCTGTGCAGCGGCCTGTTCCCCGCCCTCGCTGAAGACGTCGAGGCCAGCGACATGGTGCGCGGCGGCCTGCAGGCGATCCAGATGATCGACCGCGACCAGGCCGGCGAGCTGTGGGACGGCGCCACGCCCGCCACCCGCAAGCGCATCACCCGCACCGACTTCGCCAGCAAGGTGGCCAAAAGCCGCGCCCCGCTCGGCGGGCCGCAGCAGCGCACCTGGGTGGCCGTGCACCGGCAGGTCGTGACCGACCCGGACGCCGATGCGGCCGGCCAGTACGTCAGCGTCGAGTACGAGACCCGCTTCGGCAACACGCCCGAGCGCACGCTGCGCGAACGGGTGAGCTTCCGGCTCGACGCCGACCGCATCTGGCGCTTCAGCGGCTATGTCGTGCGATAGCCGAGATGCCGATAGACTCGCGCCCACGATGCCCACACGCTGGAAACCCAATGTCACCGTGGCCGCGGTGATCGAGCAAGACGGCCGCTTCCTGCTCGTCGAAGAGCAGACCGACGACGGCCTGAAGCTCAACAACCCGGCCGGCCACCTCGACCCCGGCGAGTCGCCCGAGGACGGCTGCATCCGCGAGACGCTCGAGGAAACGGCCCACGCCTTCACGCCGACCGCGCTGCTCGGCGTGTACATGGCGCGCTCGGCCGAGCAGCCCGACGTGACCTACATGCGCTTTGCCTTCACCGGCGAACTGGGCGCACGCGAAGAAGGCCGTGCGCTCGACGAAGGCATAGTGCGCACGCTGTGGATGACCGTGGACGAGATCCGTGCCAGCGTGGCGCGCCATCGCAGCCCGCTGCTGCTGCGCTGCATCGAGGACTACCTGGCCGGCAAGCGGCATCCGCTCGCGCTGATCCACACCGAAGACGGCGTGCGGCAGCCCCGCTGAGGCCGGCTCAGACGATGACGCCGCCCCCGAGGCAGCGCTCGCCGTCGTACAGCACGGCCGACTGCCCCGGCGTGACCGCCCATTGCGGCGCACCGAAGCGCAGGCTGAAGGCGCCGTTGGCGCCCTCGCCCAGTTCACAGGCTGCATCGGCCTGCCGGTAGCGCGCCTTCGAACCGTAGGCGCCCGCGGTGGGCGCCTCGCCGGCCACCCAGCTCGCGTCGTCCGCCTTCAGTTCGGACGACAGCAGCCACGGATGGTCGTGCCCCTGCACCACCCACAGCGTGTTCTTCTCGACGTCCTTGCGCGCGACGAACCAGGGCGAATGGTCGCCCGCGCCGCGCTGGGCGCCCTTCTCCTTCACGCCGCCGATGCCCAGCCCCTGGCGCTGGCCCAGCGTGTAGAAGCTCAGGCCCTGGTGCTCGCCGAGCTTGCGGCCGCGGTCGTCCTTGATCGGGCCCGGCTCCTTGGAGATGTAGCGGTTCAGGAAGTCGCGGAATGGCCGCTCGCCGATGAAGCAGATGCCGGTCGAGTCCTTCTTTTTCGCGTTGGGCAGGCCGATTTCTTCGGCGATGCGGCGCACCTCGGTCTTGTGCAGCTCGCCGACCGGGAACAGCGTCTTCGACAGCTGCGCCTGGTTCAGGCGGTGCAGGAAGTAGCTCTGGTCCTTCGAGTTGTCGAGCCCCTTGAGCAGCTCGTGCCGGCCCGTGGCTTCGTCGAGGCGCACGCGGGCGTAGTGGCCGGTGGCGATCTTCTCGGCGCCCAGCCGCATGGCGTGGTCGAGAAAGGCCTTGAACTTGATCTCGGCGTTGCACAGCACGTCGGGATTCGGCGTGCGGCCGGCCTTGTACTCGCGCAGGAACTCGGCGAAGACGCGGTCCTTGTAGTCGGCGGCGAAGTTGACGTGCTCGATCTCGATGCCCAGCACGTCGGCCACGCTGGCGGCGTCGATGAAGTCGATGTTCGACGAGCAGTACTCGCTGTCGTCGTCGTCTTCCCAGTTCTTCATGAAGATGCCGACCACCTCGTGCCCCTGCTGCTTGAGCAGGTGCGCGGTGACCGCGGAGTCCACCCCGCCGCTCAGCCCGACCACGATCCGTTTTTTTGCCATAAGCCCGCCATTGTCCCAGCCCGGCGACAGGGGCATCCGGCGTGTGGGAAATCGGGAAAACCCGTGTCGCCGGCTTGTCAGCCGCCACTCCACGATGCGAAAGGCCGGCGCTACAGTGCCCCGAAACACAGCGGAGACAACACGCATGGCGACCCCTTCCCTCTCTGGCGACCCCACCCCCTGGACGCGCAACTACCCGCCCGGCATGCGCTGGGACGCCGACCTGCCCGTCAAGCCGGTGCAGCAGATGCTCGACGAAGCGGTCGCGCGCTGGCCCGGCCATTCGGCCGTGGAGTTCATGGGCCAGGTCCTCACCTACGCCCAGCTCGGCGCAGCGGTCGACCGCGCCGCCAAGGGCCTGCAGGACCTGGGCGTGAAGCCGGGCGTGCATGTCGGCCTGTACCTGCCGAACACGCCGCACTACCCGATCGCCTTCTTCGCCGTGCTCAAGGCCGGCGGCACGGTGGTGAACTACTCGCCGCTGGACGCCGAGCGCGTGCTGGCCCACAAGATCGAGGACAGCCGCACCGACATCCTCGTCACGCTCGACCTAGTGAATCTCTACCCGCTGATGGCGCGCCTGCTCGACAGCTCGCGCCTGAAGACGCTGGTGGTCGGCAGCCTCGGCGACTACGGTGCGGCGGGCGACAAGGTGCAGGCGCAGCTGCAGGGTGCGGGCCAGATCGCGCCCGTGCCGGTGGACGCGCGCCACGTGCGCTTCACCGACCTGCTCAAGAGCGAAGGCACGCACCAGACCTACCCGCTGGGCGACCTGGCCGAAGAGATCGTCGTGCTGCAGTACACCGGCGGCACCACCGGCCTGCCCAAGGGCGCGATGCTCACGCACGCCAACCTCACGGCGGCCTCCGCCCAGTACTACGAATCGACGCGCGGCGAGCCGCCGATCCTCGACGAGGGCAAGGAGCGCTTCCTGGTCGTGCTGCCGCTGTTCCACATCTTCGCGCTCAGCGCCGCGATGCTGCTGGGCGTGCGCCTGGGCGCAGCGCTGGTGCTGCACACGCGCTTCGATGTCGATGCGGTGATGAACGAGCTCGCGGCCAGCCGGATCAGCGTGTTCCCCGGCGTGCCGACCATGTACACCGCCATCCTTGCGCACCCCAAGGCCAAGGAGATGGACCTGCGCTCGCTGAAGTTCTGCGGCTCCGGCGGCGCGCCGCTGCCGGTGGAGGTGGAGCAGCGCTTCTTCGAACTCACCGGCTGCCACCTCAACGAAGGCTGGGGCATGACCGAGACCTCGCCCGTGGGCACCTTCACGCCCGCGCGCGGCGTGCGCAAGGCCGGCTCGTGCGGCATGCCGCTGCCGCGCGTGCGCATCAAGCTCGTGAGCCTGGACGACCCGACGAAGGACGTGACCGCGTTCGGCGAGCCCGGCGAGCTGTGCGTGCAGGGCCCGAACGTCATGAAGGGCTACTGGAACAACCCGAAGGCCACCGCCGAGTCGATGACGGCCGACGGCTACTTCCGCAGCGGCGACGTCGCGAAGATGGACGCCGACGGCTACCTCTACATCGTCGACCGCACCAAGGACATGCTGCTGTGCGGCGGCTACAACGTGTACCCGCGCGTGCTCGAGGAGGCGGTGTACGAGCACCCGTCGGTGGCCGAGGTCTGCGTGATCGGCGTGCCTGACGAGTACCGCGGGCAGTCGCCGAAGGCCTTCGTGAAACTGAAGGACGGCGCGGACGACCTCACGCTCGACGCGCTCAAGGCCTTCCTGAAGAACCGCCTGGGCAAGCACGAGATGATCGGCGCGCTCGAGATCCGCGCCGAGCTGCCCAAGACCGCCGTGGGCAAGCTCTCGAAGAAGGACCTCGTGGACGAGGAAGCCCGCAAGCGGGCCTAGGACGGAGCCTTACTTCTTCTGGCCGAACGCTTCGGCCAGCAGCTCGTAGGAGCGCAGCCGGGCCGCGTGGTCGAACACCTGCGAGGTGATCATGAGTTCGTCGGCGCCGGTGCGCGCCACGAACGCTTCCACGCCCTGCTTCACCGTCTCGACCGAGCCCACCGCGGAGCACGACAGCACCGAGTCGAGCAGCGCGTTCTCGGCCGGGCCGACCTTCTGGCGGTAGTTCTCCACCGGCGGCGGCAGGCGTCCCGGGCGGCCGCTGCGCAGGTTCACGAAGGCCTGCTGCCACGAGGTGGCGCGGAACTCGGCCTCGGCGTCGGTGTCGGCCGCGAACACGTTGAAGCCCAGCATCACATACGGCTTTTGCAGCTGCGCCGAAGGCTTGAAGGTCTCGCGGTAGATCTGGATGGCCTGCATGATCTGCTGCGGCGCGAAGTGCGAGGCAAAGGCATACGGCAGCCCCAGGTGCGCCGCCAGCTGCGCGCCGAAGGTGCTCGAGCCCAGGATCCACACCGGCACCTCGAGCCCCGCGCCGGGCACGGCGCGCACGGCCTGCTGCGGGTTCTTCGACATGAAGTCCATGAGCTCCATCACGTCCTGCGGGAACTGGTCGGCGTCCGACTCCAGGTTGCGCCGCAGGGCGCGCGCGGTGCGCTGGTCGGAGCCGGGCGCGCGGCCCAGGCCCAGGTCGACGCGCCCCGGGTACAGCGACTCCAGCGTGCCGAACTGCTCGGCGATCACCAGCGGCGAGTGGTTCGGCAGCATCACGCCGCCGGCGCCGATGCGGATGGTGGAGGTGCCCGCGCCCACGTGCGACAGCAGCACGGCCGTGGCCGCGCTCGCGATGCCCGGCATGCCGTGGTGCTCGGCCAGCCAGTAGCGCGTGTAGCCCAGCTTCTCGCCGTGCTGCGCCAGCGACAGCGAGTTGCGGAACGACTGCGCGGCATCGCTGCCTTCGGTGATCGGGGAAAGGTCGAGGATCGAAAGCGGAATCATGGCGCGATCATGGCGCGAACCGCCCGATGCCGTCACGCGCGGGGCTATTCGGTTTGGTATAGCGTCGCGACGCTCGCGAAATCGCGCCCGTGCTGCGTCACGTGGACCTGGAAGGGCACGCTCTCGCCCGGCGCGATGGCCGGCAGGTTCTCGATCAGCTTGAAGCCGGTCAGCTGGTCGTTGCGGTCGCGCAGGCTGACCCACAGGCGCACCTTGGCCGCGATGGCCGTGCCGGGGTTCTTCACCGTGCCCGTGACCTCCACGCTCTTGTAGGTGAAGCGCTGGCTGAAGTTGAGCAGCACGCTGCCGGTGCCGGCCTGGGTGCCCGTCACCTGCACCTCCAGCGGCTTGCGCGGGCCGGGCAGTGCGGCGCGGCGCATCGGCTTCCACTCGACGCGGGTCTGCGTGATGCGGTCCACGGCCTTGGGCTCCAGCAGGATCGGAAAGCGCTCGCCCGGGTACAGGTAGGCCAGCGCATCGAGGCGCGTGGTGCCGTCGGCCGTGCTGCCGCCGAAGCGCGAGATCACGGCGCCGGGCGCGATGGCGATGGCGTCGGTGCTGCGGTTCACCAGCTCGGTCATGAACAGCGGCCGCTGGATCGTGCTGCGCCCCGCCACCAGTGGCAGCAGTTCGAGCTGCCGCGGGTCGAAGCGCTCGCTGTCGTCGGCCAGCAGGTCTTCGGTGCCCAGCTGCAGGTCGGGGTGGAAAGCCTCCGGCGCGCCGGCCGTGCGGATCACGCGGTCGGCGCTCAGCACCGTCGTGCGCGCGCCCGAGGGCGTGACGGTGCGGTAGCCGATGCGGTAGTCCCACGCCGCGATGGCGGCGCCGCGGCCGAAGCGGCTGAGATCGACATCGATCGCCGTGCGTGCGCCGGGCGCCAGCTCGGACCCCGGCGCATGGCCGCGCCCGACGCCGATCACCTGGCCCGCGTCGTCGTACAGCGTGACCAGCGCCTCGATGCTGCCGAACGCCGGTGCGCCCGCGGCGCCCGCATGCACGAGGCGCCCGACCAGGCGCACGCGCTCGCCCTGCTGCACCAGCCGCACGCGCGAGAACGCCAGGCGCGGCCCTTCGGCGGCGCTGCGGGGTTCGGACAGCTTCTCGACCATCACGTCCTGCCGCGTGACGTTCTGGCCCGAGGGCAGGTCGACCAGCACGGGCGCGGACTCGCCGGGCATCAGAACGTCGATCGGCAGGCTTTCGCTGCGTTCGTTCAGCCGCGTGTCGCCGTCGTGGAACACCACTTTCAGGCCGGGCCGTTCGAGCGGCCGGCCGGTCTCGTTGCGCGCCAGCACCAGCAGCTTCGGCCGCTCGCCGACCAGCACCTGGCGCGGCTCGGAGAGCTTCAGGCCGTCGGTCGCGATGGTGCGCTCGACGATCGCGCGCGCCACCGAAGGCGTATCGCTGCGCTTGCCGGAGCCGAACAGCAGCATCGCGACCTGGACGGCCACCGCCACGCCGAGAAAGCCGATCACGACGAAGCCGATCGTGCGCACCATCTGCTTCTGGCGAAGCGCCTGTTCGGCCGCGATCTGCTGGCCGGCGTGGTGCTTGACCTGCTGCAGCACGCGCTCCAGGCGGTCGGACACGTCGTCCTCCACCAGCGACATCGAGCCGCAGTGCGCGCAGGTGTATTCGTTCAGGCCGGTGCGGCGCAGCGCGCTGCTGCCGCACTCGCCGCATTTGAGGGTCTGCAGGTCGATGCTCATGTGTTTTCTTATTTGTCTTACCAGCCGAACACGTCGACGATGCCTTCGGCCGCCGCGGCACTGCCCAGCAGCGGCACGAGGCGCTCGACCAGGCGCGCGCGGTGCACCGGGTCGACCTCGCAGTCGTCCTCGTCGGTGAAGATGGCGTCGCCCGCTTCGTCCCACACCTGGCCGATGGTGCCCAGGCAGGCGGCCATCTCGAAGATGTCGGCAAAGAGCGGTTCGTCTTCCTCCCAGGCGCCCGTGCCATGCATCGCGAACTGGATCGCGCCGGTGCGCAGGTCGAAGATGAACGGATCGGCGCCCTGGTCGGCCACCACCAGCCAATGCTCGGGCCAGTCGGCGATGCGCTCGCCGGTGATGCCATGCCAGCGGTAGCCGGCCTGCAGCTGCCACAGGCGCGAGAGCGCGGGAATGCTGAACGGGTTGCCCGTGGTCGGCACCGTGAGGCCCGCGTAGCCCACGCGCTCGTTGACCCACTCGCCGAGCGGGCCGACCTGTTCGTAGAAGGTGGCGAGGGCGGCGGGCAAGGCCAGCTCGCCGTGCCAGTGCTCGGCGGCGGATTGCGGCGCCAGCGCGCCATGGGAAGCCAGGGCCGCGCGGGCCTGTTCGATCGATGCCACGGGGGTTGTTCTCCGTTCAGGTCAGGCGGACGGCCTGCTGCAATGCGGTGCGCAGTGCGTCGATGTCGCCGGGTGCGACCTCGTGCACGCCCGGCACGCCGGCCAGGCCGCAGGCCGTCGATGCCACCACGGGCACCCCGGCCGCCACGGCGCGCAGCAATGCGCGCGGCGCGTGCTCGACGTGTGCGGGCAGCACGACGACGCTCGCACCGGCCAGCACGTCGCCTTGCCAGTTCATGTGTTGAAGGGGTTCGATGCCGTGCCAGAGCTGCGCGTCGTCCGACGGTGCGCCGAGCACGCGCAGGCGGCACGGCCAGCCTTGCAGCGCGGCGGCGAGTTCGCGCGCGCCCTTGCGCGCCAGTGCGCTGGCGGCGAACACGACGAGCGGTGGTTCTTCGCGCTTGCTGTGCGTGGCCTTCACCTGCGGCAGCGCCCAGTCGATCCGCTGCAGCGTGGCCTGCGGCGCGTACTGCGCCATGGCCTGTGCCACCCCTGCATGCGGCGTGACGACGACCGCCGCGCGTGCGAGCGCCAGCGCCTCGTCGCGCACCAGCGATGCATCGGCGCGAAAGTCGCGCAAGGTGGCATCGCCGGGCCAGCGCTGCGATGCGGCATCGAGCTTCTTTTCAATGTCGGCCATCGGCAGTGCGCTGGCCAGCACGGTGATCCGGCGCCCGTCGAGCGCGCCGAGGCGCTGCAGGTGCGGCAGCAGCGACTGCTCGACCACCAGGTGCGTGTGCGCAGGCACCAGCCGCGCGGCAAAGGCCTGCGCGAGCCAGCGCTGGCCATCGATCAGGCTGGCCTGGCGTCGGCCCGCCTGCCGCGCCCAGAGCCGCTGCCAGACGGCGCGGCGCAGGCTCGCGGCCCACGCCGTGGTCACCGGTTCGTTCGTCGCGGGCTCGCGATGCCAACCGGTGGAAGGCACGCGCCAGAACGCGAGCCGCAGCGGCACGGGCTGCATGCGCTGCGCCTGCGGATGCGCCTCGCGCAGGTGGCGTGCGAACTCCGGCGTCCAGCCATCGACGAGCACGGCGGTGCGCCCTTCGGCGCCGACATCGACCGGCGGACGGTGGCGAAAGCACGCCGTCTGGTCGCAGCTCAGGCAGCCGCGCGCCAGCGGCAGCGCGGTGGGCGTGTCGTCGTTCGTGCGCCGCAGCGTGACGGGCTCGGCCGGAACCGCCCGCGGCGTGCGCGCGCGGATGCGCACCACGAGCTCCGTATCGGTCAGCGCCACTTCGAGCCGCCAGGCGTGGCGGGCGCGCAGCTTGACGTCGACGTAGTTCCAGAACACCGTCGCATCGACGGCGTCGCTGTCCGGCGTGTCGGCCTGCTCGATGCGTGCCGTGTGGCCGTGGCGCTCGACCAGCTCAAAGCCCGCGCGCACGGCCACGGTGGCGAGCGCGTTCGACAGCTGGCACAGCCCGCCGGCCAGCGTCGGCACCACGCAGCCGCCGCGCACCTCGCGCCCGACCACGAAGCCGCGCCCGGCGCCCGGTCGCCCCAGCTGGCGCCAGAAGCTCAGCACTTCGCCGGCCGGCACCTCGATGGCGTCGAAGGCCGGCCGCGCCACGCGCAGGTTGTGCACCTTGCCGGCGACCAAGGGGAATTCGTCGGCCCGTCCGTCGGACCACAAGGGGGTTCGGTGCTGCGCGAGCACCGGCGCGTCGGCCAGTGCGTGTTGGCCGCCGGGCCAGCGCCGGGCCGAGGGCCGCAGGGTTTCGCGCAGGGCGTGGGCCGTGGCGAGCAGCCGCGAGCGCAGCCAGAAGTCGATCGCGTCGATGCGGCGCGGCGGCTGCCAGGCCTGCGCACTCACGCGGCGGGGCCTCGCTTGCGCCATTGGCCGAGGTCGGCTTCGATGCGCTCGTTGATGTTGCCGCTCCATTGCGCGCCGAAGCCGGCGTCGCGCAGCAGCTCGACGATGCGGCGGCCGACCACGACGGTGTTGGCTTCGCGCTGCGCGATCTCGGGGATCATGCCGCCGCTGAAGGCGAGGTACAGGCGCCCGGAACGCACGGCGCCGTCCAGGTCCTGTGCGTGATAGAAGCAGCAGCCGCGGATGCCCGACTCGAGCCGGCCCGCCGCACACCACTGCTCGCGCACGTCGTCGTGCCCGTCGGACAGCGTGTTGCCCGCGCGGTGCAGGGCAATGATCTTTTCGCTGCGCAGCTGCGCGAACACGGCCTCGAGCCGGTCGTACTCGGTCTGCGCGGGCCACTGCGCCTCGGCGGCGCGCTTGGCGGCGCAGGCGCGCGTGGTTTCGGCCTTGATCCAGGCGCGGTCCTCGGGCGTGAGCTCATCCGGATCGAGGTACTCGTCGGTGATCATCCAGCCGATGTCGGCATCGGCGTGGAAGCCGCTCCACACCAGGTCGTGGATGCGTCCGCGCGTGTCTTCGGGGTCGAGAGTGAGGGCCATGCGTAGTGGGTCGTCGCTTGGTCGGCGACGGATGTGCTTTCATTTTTTCGCGGTCGGAACGACGCTCGATTCTCGCGTGTCCGCACCACGGCGATGCGTTAATGCGAAAGCATGCGCTCTGGCGGCCATCCCTCCCGCGCCCAAATCATGAGGGATGCGCAAGGCCAAGGCAATGTGACTTTCGGCCAAGAATTCACGGTCATGGCCCATGAAAAAAGCCGACCCTGCGTTGGCAGGGCCGGCTTTTCATGAAGACCTGGAACCTTCGCCGATCCCGTCGGCGAAGCGTTCTGGCTGTTGCTTACAGCGGCAGTGCGTCGCCGTGGGCGGCAGCGCGGGCTGCGGCACGAACCGCAGCGCGGTCGACGGTGCTGGCGACGATCGGGGCCACGCCCGACGAAGCGCCTTCGGCGTACGGGTCGGCGCTGTGTGCGGCGGCGACAGCGTCGGCACGCACGGCGGCGCGGCTGGCGGTCGACACGATCACTTGTGCGGGGCCTGCATTGGCGCCGGTGGCGTAGGGGTTGGCGCTGTGCGCGGCCACGACGGCTTGGGCGGCGACATCGGCGCGGCTGGCGGCCGAGGTCAGTTGATGCACGCCTTCATAGCTTTCGGCATGGGCGGCGCCGGCAACGGCCATCAGGGCAACAGCAACGGCGGAGAGGATCTTCGAGGCGGTCATTTGGATTTCTTCCTTCTTCAATTCAGTTCAAGTTCTTGCTTCGGATGTCGAACCGGTCTTGGGTGGGTCACCGCCCCTCTGTTCTTTTTCGGAGGGCGGCCACCTCGCTCGGGGCCCTGTTCACCCAGATCAGCTTTGAGGGCTGGTCCGTGAGATGAATTGTGCGCCTCGATCTAGGTAAAAACCCGTAGCAAAACGAACCGCGGTGTTCACGGATTCGAAACAATTGAAGGCCGTGGGCGCGCCTCAGGCGTTCGCGACCGCACTGCCAAAGAGCGCCAACGCCGGGGCGATCCGCTCGGCGGGCGTGTTGCCGAACCCGAAGACGAAGCCGGTGCGGACCTGCTCGCTCAGGCAGTAGGCGGAGATCGCGGGCACGTCGATGCGGTGCGCCAGCAGCGCCTGGGAAACCGCCGCATCGTCGATCGGCGTGCGCGAGATGGCCGACAGGTGCAGCCCCGAGCCCGTGGTCGACAGCTCGAAATCGCGCCCCACCAGCGTCCTGAAGCAGTGCTCCATGAGCTGCGCGCGTTCGCGATAGCGCACGCCCATGCGCCGGATGTGGGCCGCCAGCTGCCCGCTCGCCATGAAGTCGGCCACCACGCCCTGGGTCGGCATGGAGGCCTTGAACGAGAAGATCTGCGTGGCGCAGGCGAAAGCGTCCGCCAGGTCGGGCGGGACCACCAGGTAGGCCAGGTTGAGCGCGGGCGAGATGGAACGGTTGAAGTTCCCGATGTAGATGACCCGCCCCCCGTGGTCCAGCGCCGCCAGCGGAGGCAGCGGCCTGCCACGGAAATGGAAGGCGTTGTTGAAGTCGTACTCGATCACCCAGGCATTGCGCTCGTGCGCCCACTGCAGGAGGGAGAGGCGCCGCTCCAGCGGCATCGTGCTGCCGAAGGGGAACTGGTTGGTGGGCGACGCCACGATCAGCCGCGCGTCGGGCGCATGGCTGTCGAACCGGCTGCTGTCCAGGCCCTGCAGGTCGATGGGCACCGGCACCAGGTCCGCGCCGAAGCCCATCAAGGCGGCAAGCCGCGTGATGTAGCCCGGGTCTTCCACGATGATGCGATCGCCGTGGTCGGTCAGCACCTGGCCTGCCAGCACGAAGCCCTGCGTCGTGCCGTCGACCACGAGCACCTGGTCCGGCAGGCAGGAAATGCCGTGTGCCTCGCCCACATAGTCCGCGATCTGCTGGCGCAGTTCGGGCAGCCCCATCGGCGAGCCGTAGCCCAGCTCCGCGGCCGGCGCCGAGCGCCAGTACTGCGACGAGACCTTGGCGAACTGCTCGAACGGCAGCTGGTCGAGCGCGGGCACGGTCGGGCTGAGGTCGAACGTGGCATTGCGCTCGGGCGGCAGCGCCAGTTCGGACATCGCCTGCGCACGCCGCGATATGTGCCGGGGCGCCGGCGCGGCGACAGGGGCGCTCGACGGCGCCCCGGCCGGCGCGCTGCGCTCCTCGGGCAGCACGGCGGCAATGTAGGTGCCCGCCCCGACGCGGCCGCTGACATAGCCCTCGGCCAGCAGCCGTTCGTAGACCAGGACCACGGTGTTGCGCGACACGCCGAGTTCCGCGGCCAGCTGGCGGGTGGGCGGCAGCCGCGAGTTCTTGGAGATCCGGCCCTGCACGATGGCCTGGCGGATCTGCTCGAACACCTGCACGTGCAGCGGATCGGACCCGCTGCGGTCCAGCGAGAGCGAACTCCAGGTCGGGTAGTTGAAGTGCCGCGGCATACGAGATCTCCATGCCGCCCATGCCGGACAGGGCTGCGGCGGCCTTCGAATATACGGCCCGGTCGCCCGCGCTAGGCGCCCGCAAGCATGCGCAGCACCTCCTCGTGGCGGCGGGGGTTGCCCGATGCGACCAGCCGGTTGCCGGAGTAGATCGTGAGCGGACGCCCCTCCCAATCGGTGATGACGCCGCCGGCGCCCTCGATCACCGGCACCAGCGCGCAGTAATCGACCTCGCGGTGGCGGCCGCAATCGATGCCGATGTCGATCGTTCCGTTGGCGATGCAGCCGTACGCATAGCAGCTCGATCCGTACACGCACCATTTGGCGGCGCTGCGCAGCGTCTCGAACGCCTCGCGCTCGCGCGGCCCGAAGGGCTCCGGGTTGCTGCACGACACCAGCGCGTCGGCCAGCGACGGGCACTCGCGGCTGCGGATGCGCTGGCCATTGAAGGTGGACGGCAGGCCCTGCGCCCCGGCCCATCGGTCGTTGGTGATCGGATGGTCGATCACGCCGATGATCGGCGTGCCGTGGCGCGCCAGCGAAATCAGCGTCCCGTAGATGGGAATGCCCGTGATGAAGGCCTTGGTGCCGTCGATCGGGTCGAGCACCCAGACGTACTCGGCATCGAGGTCCTGGCCTTCGAACTCCTCGCCGAGGATGCCGTGCGAGGGATAGCGGTGGCGGATCAGCGTGCGCAGCGTCTGCTCGACATGCTTGTCCACGACTGTGACGGGGCTGTCGTCCTCCTTGGACTCGAAGCCCCTGCGGCTGTACAGGTTCTCGCGCAGGATGGCGCCGCTGGCGTCGGCCAGCCCATGGGCGAAGGCGAGGAATTCGGCCATCGCCGACTCGGAAACGGAAGAAGTGGACACGCGGTCTCCTGGATCAAGTGGGCATGGGCCCGGTGCCGTGCTGCGCCGGCAAGTGGCGAAGATGGCGAGACATGCGGTGCTCCAGCCGCCGCACCAGGTGGTTGGCGGCGAACGCGAAGGCAAGGTAGATCAACCCGGCCGCAATGAAGATCTCGTAGGGGGCGAAGGTGCGCGCCACCAGGGTGTTGGCCACGCCCGTCAGCTCCGAGAGCGTGATGGCGCTGGCCAGCGACGTGCGCTTGATCGTCTTGATCACCTCGTTGCCGTAGGCCGGCAGCGCCAGCAGCATCGCCCGCGGAAGGATGACGTGGCGGTACAGCGCACCGAAGGACAGTCCGAAAGCCTGCCCGGCCTCGACCTCCCCGTGCGGCACCGCCTGGATCGCCCCGCGGAAGATGTGCACGGCGTAGGCCGTCGTGTTCAGCACGAAGGTGATGACGGCGCACCAATAGGGCTTGCGCAGGTAGGGCCAGGCCCAGCTGTCGCGCACCGCATCGATCTGGGCAATGCCGTAGTACACGATGAAGATCTGCACCAGCAGCGGCGTTCCCCGGAAGACCTGCGAGAACACCTCGACGGGCCAGCGCAGCCACCAGGCCTTCTGGACGCGCACGATGGCCAGCGGCACGGCCAGCAGCGTCGCGAGCACCATCGTGATCGCGAAGAGTTCCAGCGTGAGCAGCGCGCCCTGCCAGAGCACCGGAAGGCTCTCGACAATGAGTTCGACATCCATGGTCAGGCCGTCCTTTCACCACGGGCGCCGCGACGCTCGAGCTGATGCAGCACGAGCGAACTCAGCACGGTCAGCGCGAGGTAGATGGCGCCGGCACTGAGGTAGAAGAACAGGGCGCGGCGCGTGTCGCTGGTGGCCAGTTCGGAGGCCTTCATCAGCTCGCTCAGCCCCACGATGGAGATCAGCGAGGTGTCCTTGAGCGTCGAGATCCAGATGTTGCCCAGGCCCGGCAGCGCCAGCCGCAGCATCTGCGGGCACTGGATCACGAAGAAGATCTGCAGGGTGCCCATGCCCACGGCCATGCCGGCCTCCACCTGCCCGCGGGGAATGGCCGTGAGCGCGCCGCGAAACACCTCCGAGGCGTAGCCGCCGAAGATCAGTGCCAGTGCAAACACACCCGCCGGATACGGCGGGATCTCGACCATGCCCGCGTCGGGCCTGACCAGCGCGAGCAGCCGGCTCAAGACCACCGTGCTGCCGAAGTACACCATCAGGATCAGCAGCAGTTGCGGGATGCCCCGTATCGCCGTGATGTAGGCCTCGGCCAGCCAGCGTACCGCCTTGAAGCGGGACAGGCAGGCCGCCGCGCCCAGCAGCCCCAGCGCGATGCCGAACACCGACGACACCAGCGCCACCTCCACGGTGGTCCAGGCGCCCTGCGCGATGGTCGGCCCCCAGCCGTTGAACATGTCCATGGTGTCGTCAGAAATCGATGAGCGGATTCGGCGGTGCGACGGCCTCAGTGCCAGACTGCGGGCAGCACACTGAAGCTCCAGTACTTCTGGTTGATCACCTTGAAGGTCCCGTCGGCAAACATGCCCTTGAGCGCCGCGTTGATCTCGTCGCGCAGCGCCGTGGCCCCCTTGGGCAAGCCGACGGCCACGCCTTCGCCCAGGTACTTGGGCGCCTCGATCTCGGGGCTGACGAACTCGTAGTTGCGCCCTTCCGGCTTCTCCAGGAAGTCGGTGCGAACCTTCATGGGGCTCACGAGCATGAGGTCGATGCGGCCGGCCACGAGGTCCAGCAGCATGTTCTCGGCCGAGTCGTAGCGCGTGATCTCGACGCCGGAGAACTCGCCCGCAAGGTAGCTGTCGTTCGTGGTGGCCCGCTGCACGCCCACCACCTTGCCCTTGAGCGCGCCCGCGTTGGGCGTGTTGTCGGGCTTCATCGGGAGCAGCCCCCCGTTCTTGCGGCCCACGAAGCGCGCCGTGGAGGCCCGGTAGGGAACGGAGAAGTCGATGCTCTTCTTGCGCGCCTCGGTGATCGACAGGCTCGACGTGACGACGTCGATCTTCCTGGAAAGCAGCGCGGGAATCAGCCCGTCGAACCCCAGGCAGACGAACTGCACGTTGGCGTTCATCCGCCGCCCGATCTCGCGGGCGATGTCGATCTCGAAGCCCTTCAGCTCGCCCGACGCATCGCGGTAGTTGAAGGGCGGATAGGTGCACTGCACCCCGGCCTTGATCTCGCGGCCCATGGCGGCGACGGAGCACGCGGCCAGCAGGCCTGCGAACAACCATTTCTTCATTTCGTCTCCAGTTCTTGGTTCGTGATGTCGTGGCTACAGAACGCTGTCGAGGAACTTGCGGCAACGCTCGCTGCGCGGGTTGCCGAACACGTCGGCAGGCGCCCCGCGTTCCTCGATCTTTCCCTTGTGCAGGAAGGCGACCTCGGTCGAGACCTCGCGTGCGAACGCCATCTCGTGGGTGACCATCACCATGGTGCGCCCCTCCTCGGCCAGCAGGCGGATCACCTTCAACACCTCGCCCACGAGCTCGGGGTCGAGCGCGGACGTGGGCTCGTCGAACAGCAGCAGCTTGGGCTCCATGGCCAGCGCGCGGGCGATCGCGCAGCGCTGCTGCTGGCCGCCGGAGATGTGGGCCGGGTAGTGCCGAAGCCGGTCGCCGAGCCCGACCTTCGCCAGCAGCGCCTCGGCCCGTTCCGTCGCTTCGCGGCGCGACAGCCCCAGCACCTTCATGGGCGGCATGGCCACGTTCTCCAGCACGGTCATGTGGCTCCACAGGTTGAAGTTCTGGAACACCATGCCGATGCCCGCGCGCAACCGGTTCACCTGGCTCTTGCTGGCAGGGCTCGCCTGCCCTGCCGGCGACCGGCGCATGCGGATCTCCTCGCCATCGATGGCGACGGTGCCGGCGTCGGGCACTTCGAGCAGGTTGAGGCAACGCAGGAAGGTGCTCTTGCCCGAGCCGCTGGCACCGATCAGCGTGACCACGTCGTGCTCGTGCGCGCACAGGTCGATGCCGCGCAGCACGTCCAGCGCGCCGAAGCGTTTCTCGATGCCGGTGGCAGACACGATCTGCCTGCCCTGTTGTCGTTGGGGGTCGCTCAAGTGAGTTCCTTTTGAACGGTGCTGGCGCTTCGCCTAGAAGGTCCCGGGATAGGCCCCGCCGTCGAGCAGCAGATTCTGTGCGTTGATGTAGCCGGCATGGGCGCTGCACAGGAAAGCGCAGGCACGGCCGAACTCCATCGGATCGCCGAAGCGCGCGGCCGGGCTGCGGCCCTGCCATTCGGCCTGCTCCGCCTCGAACGAGCGACCCGACCCGGCCGCGGCAGCCTCCACCGTGGCACGCAGGCGGTCGGTGGCGAACGAGCCGGGCAGCAGGTTGTTGATGGTGACGTTGCGATGCGCCGTGCGCCGCGCCAGGCCCGCCACGAAACCGGTGAGCCCGCTGCGCGCGCCGTTGGACAGGCCCAGGATGTCGATGGGCGCCTTCACCGAGGACGAGGTGATGTTGACGATGCGGCCGAAACCGCGATCCATCATGCCGTCCACCGTCGCCTTGATCAGCTCGATGGGTGTCAGCATGTTGGCGTTGAGCGCCACCATCCAGTCGTCGCACGTCCATTGGCGGAAGTCGCCCGGCTTGGGGCCCGCGGCATTGGTCACCAGGATGTCCGGCGCGGGGCAGGCCTCGAGGACGAGCGCCCGCCCCTGCACCGTGGTGACGTCGGCGGCCACCGTGCGCACGTGCACGCCCGTTGCCTCGCGAATTTCGTCGGCGGTGGCCTCGAGCGCCTGAGCGCCGCGCGCCACGATGGTGAGCGATGCGCCGTCTTCCGCCAGCGCGAACGCGCACGCCCGGCCCAGCCCCTTGCTCGCGGCGCACACCAGCGCCGTCTTGCCCTTGATTCCCAGATCCATGGAGACCTCTTGCCTCAGATGAAGTTCGCGGCGACCGTGCCGAAGCGGTCGAACGAGGAGTGCACCCGCATGCCCTGCGAGGCGCGGTACTGCCGTGTGAAGGAGCCGGACATCACCTGCATCCCGGCCTCCAGCGCCAGCCCGAATTCGGCCAGCTTGTTCGCCAGCCACAGCACCGAGAGCAGCCCGCCGCCCTGCATGACCGCCGAGCCGGAGGCCGTCTCGCTGACCGCGCCGTCGACCTGCACCGTCACGCTGGCGCCGGCCAGGTCGCGGTTGTCGGCCGTCAGCGGCACGGCCGCCCCCGTCACATACGCCTTCTGCTGCGCGTTGTCCGCCATGGCCAGCGCCAGGTTGCCGGCGAACGGACCGCGGACCTCCACGATCTCCAGGGCCGGCGCCGCGTGCGTCACGGCGGCTGCGACTTCCTCCAGGCTCACGCCGGGTCCGCGCAGCGTCTTGCCGATGGTCAGGCACAGCTCGTTCTCGAAGCCGGGCGCGATCAGTTCGGAAAAGCGATAGGCCTGGCCGCTCGCATGCCGGCCGCTTTCCAGCAGATAGCCGAAGCAGGGTTCGTGCACCTGCTGCTGCACGCGCATGGCCTCGGCGGTGAGGCCGACCTTCCAGCCCGTCTGCCGCTCGCCCCTGGCCAGGCGCCTTTGCAACAAGGCCAGCTGCACTTCATAGCCCTGCTGCAGGGAAAACTTCCCGGCCCATTCCGACGGCATGTGGCGTCCGTCCTCCATGGCTTGCCAAAGGGCGCCCGCAATGTCTTGGGTGTTCATCGCATCCTCATCGTGTGGTTGGGTGGTGTTCCAGGTAGGCGGCCAGGCGGCGAACGCCGTCGTCCAGGCGCGGCGTGCCGCTGGCATAGCACCAGCGCAGGTAGCCTTCGCCCTCGGGGCCGAAGGCCACGCCGGGCGCCAGCCCCAGCCCAGCCTCGGCCACGAGCTGCTTGCAGAACGCGAGGCTGTCCGTCACGCCGTCGACACGGAAGAAGGTGTACATCGCGCCGCGCGCGGGCGCGGCGAGTTCGACCCCCGGCACGCTCCCCAGGCGCGCCGCCAGGTGGTCCCTGCCCTGGCGCAGCCGCTCGACGGTGCGGGCAATGGCCTCCTCCCCGCGCGACAGGGCGACCACCCCCGCCGCCTGGACGAAGGGCGGCGCGCAGGTGCTGCTGTACTCGATCAGCTTGCCGATGTCGCCCAGCATCGCCCGCGGCACGACGATCCAGCCCAGGCGCCATCCGGTCATGCGCCAGGCCTTGGAGAAGGAATTGCAGCTGATGACCCTATCCTCGGGCGTCGCGATGTCCAGGAAGGACGGCGCGCACGGCGCATCGAAGCTGATGCGCTGGTAGACATCGTCGCTGACGATCCAGATGCCCAGGCGCCGGCAGTGCGCGAGGATGGCTTCCTGCGACTCGCGCGAAAGGGTCCAGCCCGTCGGGTTGTTGGGCGCGTTCAACAGCAGCGCGCGGGTGCCCGGCCGAAGCGCTTCCAGAAGGCGCTGCTCGTCGAGCACCCAACCGGCCGCGGTGAACTGCAATGCGACGGTCTCGACGTGCGCGCCCAGCACCTTGGGCATCTCGACCAGGTTGGGCCACAGCGGCGTCACGGCCACGACGCGGTCGCCGGGGTTCAGCAGCGCCTGCAGGGCCAGCATCAGCGCATGCGTGCCCGAACTCGTCACGGCGATCCGTTCAATACCGATCGGGCCATGCCAGCGCGACAGGTACCGAGCGATCTCCTCGCGCAACGCGGGCTCGCCCAGCGTCTGGACGTAGAAGGTGCGCCCGTTCTCGAGGGCGGTGATCGCAGCGCCGCAGATCTCGTCCGGCGTCTCCTCGTCGGGCTCGCCGAACCAGAAAGGCAGGATGTCCTTGCGGTCCATGCCCGCATTGGCGACCTCGCGGATCTTCGAGGACCGCAGGGCCTGGACTTCGGCGCGTGCGACGGTCGATGGCGGGCAGTGGGAGGCGGCGCTCTGCATGTCGTGCTTGTCTCGGTGTTCTATGGCCTGCATGCTCCGACGCCGCACGGTGCGGGACAAGGACCAATTCCGTGCGCCGAGGCGGACCAATCGCGGCGAACCGGTCGACCGCGGTCCGTGCGCCCCCCTGCTGCCACCCCGAGGTCCGCAGACAGCGTGGCCGTGCGACGCCCTGCTTCTTCGCGACGGCCGACCATCTCCGGCGATGCGCTGCTGCACGGCGCTATTCAGCAGAACGGCCGGAGCCAATGGGCTGATTGCCGCCGGGAATTGCCCCTCTGAACACAGTCATTGCCGTCGAAAAGGGGCTCCCGTCAAACGCTTCCCCTGCGCTCAACGGCCAGACGAACAAAGAGGCTGCATTTCCTTGGCAAAACAGCACTTTCCCGGGCACGACCGCCCATGGAGAGAACTCGAAATAAAAAGGGCAAAAAAAAGGCCTGCCTTCGAAAAGGCAGGCCTTCATTGAAACGCTCAAGGAGCCGGTTTCAGAACGGAATGTCGTCGTCCATGTCGTCGAAGCCCGACGACGACTTGGCCGGCGCCTGGCGCGGCGCCGGTGCCGGGGCACGCGGTGCGGCTGCGGGAGCTCGCGGGGCGTAACCGCCACCGCCGCCACCACCACCACCACCTTGCGAATAACCACCGCCACCGCCCCCGCCTTGCGAGTAGCCGCCGTCGTCGTCGCTCGGACCCGACGGACCGCCCTGGCCCTGGCGGCTGCCCAGCATCTGCATCTGGTCGGCGCGGATTTCGGTGGTGTATTTTTCGATGCCGTCCTTGTCGGTCCACTTGCGCGTGCGCAGCGAACCTTCAACGTACACCTGCGAGCCCTTGCGCAGGTACTGGCCGGCGATTTCGGCCAGGCGGCCGTTGAACACGATGCGGTGCCATTCGGTGGCTTCGCGCATCTCACCGCTTTGCTTGTCTTTCCAGCGATCGGTGGTGGCCACGGTGACGTTTGCGACCTGATCGCCGCTCGGGAATGTCCGCATTTCGGGGTCGCGCCCCAGGTTGCCGACGACGATGACTTTATTGACCGATGCCATATGCACTGCCCCTGATAAGTAGATGAAGGAGGAGGTTGAGAGGAACCCTCCATTCTGCCTGAGCCGAAATCGGCCCGGCGCCGGCCAGCCTGGGCGGGGGCGTCCGCCGCCGTCCATCCCCTGGTCATGACAGGCGGAGCCGGCGCCTCTATCATGTCCGGTTGCCCTCGGACGACCGCACCCCTTGAATTCACCCACCACTGAAGACACCCCGGAGCGTGACGCCTACCTTGGCGCCCTGCTCGCCCAGCAGCGCATCAGCATCCGCGGCGCGCGCACCCACAACCTGAAGAACGTCGATCTCGACATCCCGCGCAACAAGCTGGTGGTGATCACCGGCCTGTCGGGCTCGGGCAAGTCGAGCCTGGCGTTCGACACGCTGTATGCCGAGGGGCAGCGGCGCTACGTGGAAAGCCTCTCGGCCTATGCGCGGCAGTTCCTGCAGCTCATGGACAAGCCCGATGTCGATGTGATCGAGGGCCTGTCGCCCGCGATCAGCATCGAGCAGAAGGCCACCAGCCACAACCCGCGCTCCACCGTGGGCACGGTGACCGAGATCCACGACTACCTGCGCCTCTTGTACGCCCGCGCCGGCACGCCCTTCTGCCCCGACCACCACCTGCCGCTGCAGGCGCAGACGGTGTCGCAGATGGTCGACGCGGTGCTGGCCCTGCCCGACGAGCCGCGGCTGATGATCCTGGCGCCCGTGGCCCGCGAGAAAAAAGGCGAGTTCCTCGAGCTCTTCACCGAGATGCAGGCCGCCGGCTACGTGCGCTTTCGCGTCGACGGGCAAACGTACGAATACAACGACCTGCCCAAGCTCAAGAAGACCGAGAAGCACGACATCGACGTGGTCATCGACCGCCTGCGCGCACGCCCCGACATGCAGCAGCGCCTGGCCGAGAGCTTCGAGGCCGCGCTGCGCCTGGCGGAGGGCCGCGCCATTGCGCTGGAGCTGGGTGCAAAGCCGGAAGGCAGCGCCGATGGCGCTGCGGGCGCGCCCGACAAGGAGCACCTGTTCAACGCCAAGTTCGCCTGCCCGATCTGCCACTACTCGCTGTCGGAGCTCGAACCGCGCCTGTTCTCGTTCAATTCGCCCGTGGGTGCCTGCCCGAGCTGCGACGGCCTGGGCCACCGCGAGGTGTTCGACCCGGTGCGCGTGGTGGCGTTTCCGTCGCTGTCGATCGCCAGCGGCGCCATCAAGGGCTGGGACCGCCGCAACGGCTACTACTTCAGCATGGTCGAGAGCGTCGCCAAGCACTACAAGTTCGACGTCGACGCGCCCTTCGAATCGCTGCCGGCCTCGGTGCAGCAGACGCTGCTGCACGGCTCGGGCGGCGAAGAGATCAAGTTCAACTACACCATGGAATCGGGCAACTTCGCGGGCAAGAAGCTCACGAAGAAGCACCCCTTCGAGGGGATCATCCCGAACATGACGCGGCGCTACCGCGAGACCGATTCGGTGATGGTGCGCGAAGACCTCGCGCGCTTTCGCAACCAACAACCCTGCCCCGACTGCGGCGGCTCGCGGCTGCGGCGCGAGGCGCGCAACGTGTTCCTGGTGGACGACGCCGGGCACGTGGGCGCGAACGGTGGCGAGCCGCCGCGCATGGCGATCTTCGAATTGAGCCACCTCACGCTGCGCGACGCCTACGCCTGGTTCAGCACGCTGAAGCTGCGCGGCGCCAAGGCCGACATCGCCGACAAGGTGGTGCGCGAGATCGGCCTGCGCCTGAAATTCCTGAATGACGTGGGCCTGAACTACCTGAGCCTGGACCGCAGCGCCGAGACGCTCTCGGGCGGCGAGGCGCAGCGCATCCGCCTCGCCTCGCAGATCGGTTCGGGCCTCACGGGCGTGATGTACGTGCTCGACGAACCCAGCATCGGCCTGCACCAGCGCGACAACGATCGCCTCATCGGCACGCTCAAACACCTGCGCGACATCGGCAACAGCGTGATCGTGGTCGAGCACGACGAGGACATGATCCACGCCGCCGACCACGTCATCGACATGGGCCCCGGCGCCGGCGTGCACGGCGGACGCGTGATGGCCCAGGGCACGTATGCCCAGGTGTCGGCCAACCCCGAGTCGCTCACCGGCCAGTACCTCTCGGGCGTGAAGAAGATCGAGGTGCCCAAGCACCGCACCGCGTGGCTGCCGGCCGTGAAGAAGCCGGCCTTCAACGAAGGCAAGAAGCCCTCGCGCTTTCCACAAAGCCCCGCGGCCGAACGCCGCGCCGCGCGCGAAGCGGCGCACCTGGCCTCGCAGACCGACCTGCAGGAGATCCGCGTGGTCGGCGCCACCGGCAACAACCTGAAGAACGTGAGCGTGGCCTTCCCCGTGGGCCTCCTGACCTGCGTGACCGGCGTCTCGGGCTCGGGCAAGTCGACGCTGGTGAACGACACGCTCTACACCGCCGTGGCGCGCACGCTGTACCGCGCGCACGAAGAGCCGGCCGCGCACGAATCGGTCGAAGGCATCGAGTATTTCGACAAGGTCATCAACGTCGACCAGTCGCCCATCGGCCGCACGCCGCGCAGCAACCCGGCCACCTACACGGGCCTGTTCACGCCCATCCGCGAGCTGATGGCCGAGACCAACACCGCGCGCGAGCGCGGCTACGGACCGGGCCGCTTCAGCTTCAACGTGGCCGGTGGCCGCTGCGAGGCCTGCCAGGGCGACGGCGTGGTGAAGGTCGAGATGCACTTTTTGCCCGACGTGTACGTGCCCTGCGAGGTCTGCCACGGCCAGCGCTACAACCGCGAGACGCTCGAGGTCCAGTACAAGGGCCGAAACATCGCGCAGATCCTCGAGATGACGGTCGAGACCGCGCACGAGTTCCTGAAGGCCGTGCCGACCATCGAGCGCAAGCTGCGCACGCTGCTGGACGTGGGCCTCAGCTACATCAAGCTCGGCCAATCGGCCACCACGCTGTCGGGCGGCGAGGCGCAACGCGTGAAGCTCGCGCTCGAACTCAGCAAGCGCGACACGGGCCGCACGCTGTACATCCTCGACGAACCGACAACCGGCCTGCACTTCGCCGACATCGAGCTGCTGCTGAAGGTGCTCCACCAGCTGCGCGACGCAGGCAACACGATCGTCGTCATCGAGCACAACCTGGACGTCATCAAGACCGCGGACTGGCTCATCGACATGGGCCCCGAGGGCGGCGCCGGCGGCGGCACGGTGGTGGGCGAAGGCACGCCGGAAGCCATCGCGGCGAACGAGGCGAGCCACACGGGGCGCTACCTGAAGCGCCTGCTGTAGCCGCCCCGCCAGCACGAATGCACGGGCCGCGCCACAATCGCGGCCCATGCCTTCCTTCACGCCGCGCCAGTTCGTTCTTCTCGTGCTCCTCACCCTCGCGTGGGGCTTCAACTGGCCGGTGATGAAACTCGGCGTGGCCGACTACCCGCCGCTGGCCTTCCGCGCGATTTCGATCTGGCTGGGCGTGCCCGTGCTGGCGATCGCGCTGGTGGTGATGAAGGTGCCGTTCCGCGTGCCGCGCAGCGCCTGGCCCGAGCTGGTGTGGCTGGGCGCGACCAACATGTTCGTCTGGCACGCCTGCATCATCCTCGCGGTGAAGGCGCTGTCAGGCGGGCGCGCCGCGATCCTGGGCTACACGATGCCGGTGTTCTCCGCCGTCATCGGCGCGCTGCTGTTCTCGGCCGTGCTCACGCGCCGCGCCTGGACCGGCGTGGGCGCCTGCGCCATCGGCGTCGGGCTGCTGCTGTGGCACGAGCTCACCGACTTCGCGGGCCGCCCCGGCTACGTGGCGCTGGCGCTGGTGGCCGCCGCCACCTGGGCGCTGGGTACGCAGCTGCTGCGCCACACGCGCATCGGCCTGCCCACGCTCACGCTCTCGTTCTGGATGACGGCCATGACGGCCGTGGTGATGACGGTGCTGTCGCTGCTGTTCGAGCGCGACCAGTGGCGTTCGCCGGGCGCCGTGACCTGGGGATCGATCGCCTACAACGCCGTGCTGATCTTCGGCTTCGCGCACGCGGCCTGGTTCTACCTGGCGCGCGGCCTGCCGCCGGTGGCCTCGACCCTGAGCGTGATGTTCATCCCCGTGCTCGGCGTGTTCAGCGGCGCCGTGTGGCTCGGCGAGGTCGTGCACTGGCAGGACTGGGTGGCGGTGGCGCTGATGATGGTCGCCATCGCCTCGGTGCTCTTGCCTTCACGCAGCAGCAGCGCGAAGGCCTGACCTCAGGTCGTCGTCTGCACGTGCAGGCGGCTGGTCTTGCAGCGGTGCAGCGCGCGGTAGTGCTCCAGCGGCCGGCCGTTGGCGCCGTAGGCGATCGACTCGATGCGCAGCAGCGGCTCGGGCTGCGGCAGGTCGAGCAGGCGGCAGGTTTCCGCGTCGGGCAGCACGGCATCGATCCAGCGTTCGGCGCGCACCAGCCGCACGCCGTACTGGCGGCGCAGCACGTCGTACAGCGAGCGGTCGTCCAGCCGCGTGCGGTGCAGGCCCGGTGCGAGGTCGGCCGGCACGGCCGTCTCGACCAGGAGGCGCAGTTCGCCGTCGACGCTGCGCAGGCGCTTGAGGCCGACCACCTGCGCGTCTTCGGTGAGGCCCAGCGCGGCGGCTTCCTGCGCGGTGGCTGCGCGCAGCTCCTGCACGAGGATCTGCGTGCGCACCGAGCGGCCCTTGCGTTCCATCTCGTCGGAAAAGCCCAGCACGGTGGAGACGAAATCTTCGTCGCGCTCGCGCGCCGACACGAAGGCGCCGCGGCCCTTGATCTTGTAGATGAGGTTGTTGCGCACCAGGTCGGCCAGCGCCTCGCGCACCACGATGCGCGAGATGCCGAACTGCTCGCCCAGCTCGGCCTCGGACGGCAGCTTGGCGCCGATGGGCAGCACGCCCTGCAGGATCTGCAGCCGGATGGCGTCGCGGAACTGCGCCCACAGCGGCGATTCGGAGTTGCGGTCGAGCGAGGTCGTCGACACGGTGTCGGGGGCGGTGGAAAGGGTCACGTTAGGTCGGGCCGAGGACGGGGCTGGCCATCAATGATGCATCGAAAGCGGAAGGTGCCGGCTCGTTGGCCGCCACCGGCTGCAGGCGCACACCGTGCCGCTCGCGCAGGGCGGCGGCGCAGGCGCTGAGTTCCTGGTGCGCGCGGGCTGCGTCCCAGCCGAGGGCTTCGGCGGCCACGGCGGCGATCTCGGCGAGCGCGTCGTCGGTGACCAGCCCGCGGATGGCCAGCAGCGTGCGGCGGATCACGAGGTCGTCCAGGTGCACGACGCCGGTCTCCATGCACAGGTACGAGAGCTCGGCCGCCGAGTACTCGGGCGCGTGGCGCAGCGGCGTATCGCCCGAGGCCGCGAGGCGCTGCGCCAGCGGCAGCGCCTTCGAGCCGTAGCGGCGCAGCAGGCCCAGCGCGCGCGCGCGGCCCAGGCCCGAGCCGGCCGTCATCTTGTCGATGAAGCGCTCGGTGGCTGCCGCGTCGGCCGGCAGCTCGGCGCCGCCGCCGATGGGCAGCGACTCGGTCGAGGCGGTGCGCGAGCGGCCCAGGTGGCGCAACACGTGGTCGGTGGCTTCTTCGGCCAGGGCGCGGAAGGTGGTCCACTTGCCGCCCACGAGGCCGACGATGGGCACGTCGCGCGTGGCGCTCGGCGGGTCGACCACCACCGAGTGGTCGCGCGAGATCTGGCCCGGCTTGTCGGCGTCGGAGCGCGCGAGCGGGCGCACGCCGACGTAGGTGTAGATCACGTGCTGGCGGTCGAAGGCCATGTTGGGGAACACCTCGCGCAGCACGTCGATGAGGTAGTCGATCTCGGCCGGTTCGGTGACGATCTGGTCGGGGTCTTCCACCGGGATGTCGGTGGAGCCCACCAGCACGCGATCGAGGAAGGGATAGACGATGCACACGCGCCCGTCCACCGCCTCGAAGTAGGCCATGCGGCCTTCGAGCGCGTCGCGCAGCGCCGGGTGGTCGAGCACGAGGTGCGAGCCCTTGGTGCCCATCACGCGCGGGCCGGCGCCGCCGAGCACGGCCGCGCTGCGGTCGAGCCAGGCGCCGGTGGCGTTCACCACGGTGTCGGCCGTGACGCGCACCAGCGCGCCGGTGATCTCGTCGCGCAGCGTGAGGATGTTGCCCGCGCAGCCCGTCACGCGGCAGTAGTTGGCGGCGGCCGAGCGCGGCTGGTCGCGGCAGGCGTCGCCGATGAGCTCGAGGATCAGCCACTCGGGATGGCTGATCCAGGCGTCGAAGAAGGTGGCGGTCCAGCGGATCGCGGCGCGGAACAGGCGGCGGTCGTTGGTGGGCACGCGGCTGATGCGGTGGCCCGGCATCACGCGCTGGCGGCGGCCCAGCAGGTCGTACAGGCGCAGGCCCGCGGCCACGGCCAGCAGGCCGCGCGTGCGCTGCGGCGGCGTGCGCCCGAAGAACTTGAGCGCGCTGCTCAGCAGCCCGCCGAAGAAGCTCGACAGCGGCACCACGGTCTTCAGCGGCTGCACCAGGTGCGGCGCGTTGCGCAGCAGCAGGTTGCGCTCGCGCGTGGCCTCTGCCACCAGCGAGAAGCTGCCGTTTTCCAGGTAGCGCAGGCCGCCGTGGATCATGCGCGAGGGCGCGCTGCTGGCGCCGGCGCCGAAGTCGCCCTTGTCGACGATGAGGCAATCGACGCGCTGCAGCGACAGGTCGCGGAACACGCCCACGCCGTTGATGCCGGCGCCGACGATCACCGTCGAAAAGTGGCGGCCCTCAAGAGAGGCTGGGCGGACAAAAGGCAGTTGCCACGCGCTCATGACGCACCGCCCGCGAGATGGTTGAAGACAGGAGACATGCGATCGATCAGTTCGTTGAATTCGGCGTTGAAATCGGCATGGGCCCGCGCGTCGCGCGCGTCGGGTTCGATGAGTTCGCAGGGCGCGCGCAGCGGGCTGGCAGGGCCCGCGTCGTCGAGGTCCTGCGACATCGCGGCATAGAGGGCAGCGCCGCGCGCGCCGGTTTCGTCGTCGGCGCAGCGCTCGACCGGATGGCCCAGCAGCGCCGCGAGCAGACGCACGAGGCGTGCATCGCTGGCACCGCCGCCCAGCACGCTGGAGGCCGACACCGGCAGGCCCTGCGACGCCAGGCGCGCGGTGTGGCGCGCATGCAGCGCGGCCACGGCATCGACCACGGCGCGCGCCATGTCGGCCGGCGTGTGGTGGCTCTTGAGCCCGACGAAGCCGGCCGTGATGCCGCCCCCGCCGTTGATGAAAGGCAAATAGCGCAGCCCGTTCGCACCGAGCGGCACACCCATGGCCAGGTCGACCACGGTGCGCGCATCGGGCAGCCCGAGCGCGCCGGCCAGCCACGCGATGTTGGCCATCGACGAGGGGCTGTTCTCCATGTACAGGCGCTCGCGCGTGCGGCCGAAGTTGACGAGCGCGGCGACCTCGGGCTGCGGCGCGATCACCGGGCCGATGACGGCATTGACGCACCACGTGCCCAGCACCGACACGGCGCGGCCGCGGTCTTCGGCGCCGATGGCGGTCATCGAGGCGAGCAGGTCGATGGCGCCCATCGCCACCGGAATGCCCGCCGGCAGGCCGCACAGCGCCGCCTCGGCCGCGCGCAGCCGGCCCATCGTCTGGCCGCTGGGCACCAGCGGGCCGAAGGCGCGCGGCCCGAGACCGTCGATGCCCGCGACCTCGAAGGCGAGGTTCGACCAGTCGCCGGTGGCCAGCGAGAGCAGGCCGGCGGTGCTGGCATCGCTCGCGTCGGTGGCGATCTCGCCGGTCAGCAGGAAGCCGAGGTAGTCCTTGGCGAACAGCAGGCGACGCAGTTCGCCGCGCTGCACGGCGTCGGCGCCGAGCAGCTCGGCCGCGATCACCGTGGGCTGCCCGGGCCAGGGGCGGCAGCCCACGTCGGCGAACAGCCGGTCGCCGTGGCGTGCCGAGAGGGCGAGCGCGCGCGCATCGGCGCGCTGGTCGGTGGAGGCGACGGCGCGGCCGCCCACGAGTTCGTTGTGTGCATCGAGGGCGTACAGGCCCGCGCCGTGGCCGGTGCAGCCGATGGCGCACACGTCCGCCGCGCGCGGGCCGAGCTGGCGCGCCACGTCGCCGAGCACGTGGGTCAGCCCCGCGCGAATCGCCGCCGCGCCCACCTCGCACCCGCCGCCGGGCAGCCGCGCATGCCGCAGGGGCAGGCGCGACACGGCCAGGCTGCGCCCGCTCCCCGCGTCCAGGGCCAGCGCCTTCAGGCTGCTCGAGCCCATGTCGATGCCGATCAGTATTTTGGTCTTCATGTCATAACAGCTTCGGCGGAAAAAAAGGCTGTCACCAGTAGCGTTTCCCCTAGTTATCGGGAGAAACGGCCCGCCATTACATTCTAGCCTGTCATAACAACTGTCGTGACACCACGGTCCACAGGTCCGCCACGCAACGGCGGGCCGAAAGCTCTGCCAGTCAACGTGAGGAGACAAAGAATGAGGCGTAATTTCCTGAAGTCCGCGGCCGCTGCCGGTATCGGCCTGGCCGGTGCGAGCGCGTTCGCGCAACAGCAAGCCGCAGCCCCCGCGGCGGGTGCCGGCCTGCGCGGCAATGCCAGCGACGTCTACGTGATGAACGTGATGGTCTCGGGCGTCGAGTACTGGTTCCCGGTCTACGAAATGATGAAGCAGCTCGGCCGCACGCTGGGCGTTCGCACCCGCTACACCGGCACGCCGGAGTACGACGTGAACAAGCAGCTCGCTTCGTTCGAGCAGGAACTGGCGCGCAAGCCCGCCGGCATCCTGCTGCACCCGATGAACCCCGACCCGTTCATCGAACCCATCAACCGCGCCGCCGCGATGGGCATCCCGGTCGTGACCTTCGCGGCCGATTCGCCCAACTCCAAGCGCACCTCGTTCATCACCTCCGACAACGACCGCGAAGGCAACCAGGCGGCCGACGCCATCGCCGCTTCGCTCAACGGCAAGGGCGAGTACGCCGTGCTCGAGAACCCGGGCCAGGACAACCACGACCGCCGCATCGCCGCGTTCGTGAACCGCATGAAGGCCAAGCACCCCGGCATGAAGCTGGTCGGCCGCGCCGCCAGCAACCAGGACCCGAACAAGGCCTACCAGGCCGTGCTGAGCCTGGCGCAGGCCAACCCGAACCTGGGCGCCCTCTTCATGCCCGAGGCCAATTCGGCGCTCGGCGCGGCGCAGGCCAAGGTCGAGACCAAGAAGAACATCAAGGTGATGTGCTGCGACGTCAACGCCAAGATCCTGGACATGATCAAGTCGGGCGACGTGTTCGGCGCCATCAACCCGAACCAGGGCATGCAGGGCTACATGGGCATGATGATGCTGTTCCTGGCCAAGAACCCCGGCCTCATCGACCCGATGAACGACGCCAAGCGCAACGGCACCAACCCGATGTCGGTGCCCTTCCTGGACAACGGCCTGGCCGTGGTGAGCAAGGCCAACGCCGACGACTTCTACTGGGACAAGTACCTCGCCCGCCGTGGCACCAAGGGAATCGGCGAGTGAGCACCCCTGCCGCATTGCTTGAACTGCGCGGCATCGCGAAGCGCTTCGGCGCTTCGCGCGCGCTCTCGGGCGTGGACTTCTCGCTGCAGGCCGGCGAGATCCACGCCCTGTGCGGCGAGAACGGCGCGGGGAAGTCGACGCTGATGAACATCATCGACGGCATCCACCAGCCCGACGAAGGCGAGATCGTGCTGTGCGGCCAGAAGGTCGTCATCGACGGCCCCGCCCACGCCATGCGCCTGGGCATCGGCCTCGTGCACCAGGAAATCGCCCTGTGCGCCGACGCCACCGTGGCCGAGAACATCTTCATGCCGGAAATCAACGCCGGCAAACAGGCGTGGATGAACTTCTCCGCGCTGAACACGCGCGCCGCGACAGTGCTGGCGCGCCTGGGCCAGGACATCGACCCGGCCGCGCTGGTGCGCGACCTGAGCATTTCGAACCAGCAGCTGGTGGAGATCGCCAAGGCGCTCACGCTGGACTGCAAGGTGCTCATCCTCGACGAGCCCACCGCCGCCCTGACCGACAACGAATCGGCCGCGCTCTTCCGGGTGCTGCACGACCTCAAGGCGCAGGGCATCGGCATCATCTACATCAGCCATCGCATGGCCGAGATCTTCACGCACTGCGACCGCGCCACCGTGCTGCGCGACGGGCGCAACGTGCACAGCGGCCCGCTCGAAGGCATGACGCCCGACGAGTTGGTGCGCCGCATGGTCGGGCGCGACCTGGGCAACTACTACCCGCCCAAGCAAGCCGCCGCCGCTGATGCGAACGCCGGCCCCGTGCTGGAAGTCGATGGCATCGCCGACGACGAGCGCGTGCACGGCATCTCCTTCACGCTGCAGCGTGGCGAGATCCTCGGCATCGCCGGCCTCATGGGCGCCGGACGCAGCGAGCTGGCCGAGACCGTGTGCGGCCTGCGCCCCGCGCGACGCGGCGCCGTGCGGCTCAACGGCAAGACGCTGTCGATCCGCAAGTACAGCGACGCGCTGCGCGAAGGCATCGCCTACTTGAGCGAAGACCGCAAGGCGGCCGGCGTGTTCCTCGACCTGCCGATTGCCCAGAACATCTCGTCGATGGCGCTGCGCCGCGTGAGCTCGGCCCTGGGCCTGCTGCAGCGCGCCACCGAACACCGCCTCGCGGTGCAGCTGGGCGCCAAGCTCAACCTGAAGTCGGACGGCGTGGCGATCGAGGTGTCGAGCCTGTCGGGCGGCAACCAGCAGAAGGTGGCGATCGCCAAGCTGCTGGCCACGCAGCCCGCGGTGCTGCTGATGGACGAGCCCACGCGCGGCGTGGACGTGGGCGCGAAATCCGAGATTCACCACATCCTGCGCGACCTGGCCGACCAGGGCGTGGGCGTGGTGGTGATCTCTTCCGAACTGCCCGAGATCATCGGCCTGTGCGACCGCGCACTGGTGATCCGCGAAGGGCGATTGGCGGGCGAACTGGCCCATGACGAGATGACGGAGGAAGCCCTGCTGCGGCTGGCCTCCGGACTTTGCGAACCCGAAGAGGCAATGGCATGAACTTTCCGACCAGAATCGACGCAGGCGCCGCGGCCACGGCCACGGCCGGCTCCCTGCAACCCCGCCGAACAGGAGACCCCGTGAAGCAGGCCAACAAGCTCACGAGCATGCGCGAGGCCGGGCTGGTGCTCATCATCGTGGCGCTGTGCGTCGCGATGAGCTTCGCATCGCCCTACTTCCTCACCTGGGACAACGTGCGCGCGATGCTGCTGTCCTTCTCCATCGAAGGCATCGTGGTGGTGGGCATGACCATCCTGCTCATCGTCGGCGGCATCGACCTGTCGGTGGGCTCGGTGGTGTGCTTTGCGATGGTGGTGACCGGCAAGCTCTTTCTCATGGGCATGGACCCGTGGCTCGCGAGCCTGGTGGCCATTGGCGCGAGCGGTCTCATCGGCGCCATGATCGGCGGCTGCGTCACGCGCATCGGGCTGAACCACTTCATCGCCTCGCTGGCCTTCATGGTGATCGTGCGCGGCCTGTGCCTGGCGCTCACGCAGGGCACGCCGCAGTCGCTGTTCTCGCTGCCGGCCGAGTTCAAGTTCATCGGCCAGGGCACGCTGTTCGGCGTGCCGGCCGTGATCCTGATCTTCCTGGCCATCGTGATCGTGAGCGACTTCGTGCTGCGCCGCTCCACCCTGCTGCGCCGCGTGTTCTACACCGGCAGCAACGAGAAGGCCGCGCTGTACGCCGGCATCCGCGTGGGCCGCGTGAAGTTCTGGGTCACGGTGCTGTGCTCCGCCTCGGCGGGCCTGGCCGGCGTGATCTACACGGCGCGCTTCGGCGCCGCCACGCCGACCTTCGGCATGGGCATGGAACTCAACGTGATTGCCGCGGCCGTGATCGGCGGCGCCAGCCTCAAGGGCGGCTCGGGCACCGTGCTCGGCGCCGTGCTCGGCCTGGCGCTGCTGTCGGTGGTGACCAGCTCGCTGATCCTGCTCGACGTGTCGCCTTACTGGCAGGACGTGATCAAGGGCTTGATCCTGCTCGCGGCCGTGACCATCGACCACATCCTGAACACGAGAAAGACCAAGCGATGAGCAGCGCAACGCAGATGAAGATGACCACCCTGGGCCCCTCGGGCATCGAAAGCTCGGCCATCGGCCTGGGCACCTGGGCCATGGGCGGATGGATGTGGGGCGGCGGCGACAACGCAGCCGCCGTGATCGCCATCCAGGCCTCGCTCGATGCGGGCGTGAACCTGATCGACACCGCACCGGCCTACGGCCTGGGCCGCTCCGAGAGCATCGTCGGCACCGCGCTCAGGGGCCGTCGCCACGAGGCCGTGATCGCCACCAAGTGCGGCCTGGTGTGGCACACGCAGCAGGGCACGCACTTCTTCGAGGAAGACGGCCACCCGGTGTACCGCTACCTCGGACGCGACTCGATCTTCCACGAATGTGAAGAGAGCCTGAAGCGCCTGCAGACCGACTACATCGACCTGTACATCACGCACTGGCAGGACCACACGACGCCCGTGGCCGAGACCATGGACGCGCTGCTCTCGCTCAAGAAGCAGGGAAAGATCCGCGCCATCGGCGTGAGCAACGCGACGCCCGAAATTCTTTCGGAGTACCTGAAGCACGGCCCGGTCGATGCGGCGCAGGAGCTCTACAGCCTGATCGACCGCGGCATCGAGACCACGCTGGCGCCGCTGTGCGCCGAGCACAACGTGGCGGTGCTGGGCTACTCGTCGCTGGCGCTGGGCCTGCTGGCCGGGCCCATCGACCCCGCGCGCGAGTTCAAGGGCGACGACCAGCGCGCCACCAACCCGCGTTTCAGCGAAGCCAACCGCGCGAAGCTGAAGGCCTTCTTCGACACGCTGGAGCCGCTGCGCACGCACCTGGGCTGCTCCTTCGGCCAGATGATGATCGCCTGGACCGTGGCCCGCGGCACCGTCTCGGTGGCGTTGTGCGGTGCGCGCGTGCGCCAGCAGGCGATCGAGAACGCCGGCGCCGGCGCGGTCGTGCTCGACAGCGAAGCCCTGCAGCTCATCGACGCTGCGGCCAAGCGCCACCTGGACGCGCTCGCCTGAGCGCGCCTTTTTCCTCCCTTCCTTTTTCCTCAACACGGAGTTCTTCCTTCATGTCGAAAGACAAGACCGCGCGGCTCAACCGCCTGCTGCACAACGGCCGCTGCCTGGACATCGCCCTGGACCACGGCGTGTGCAACGAACCCACCTTCCTGGACGGCCTGGAGGACATGCCCGGCGTGATCGACAAGCTCGTGGCTGCCAAGCCCGACGCGATCCAGCTGAACTACGGGCAGTCCGACCTGCTGCAGGACCGGCCCGGGCGCGATCGCCCCGCGCTGGTGATGCGCCTGGACATGGGCAACCCCTACAACGCCGTGCACCACCGCGTGATGTGGGCCGTGCTGCAGAACCAGGACGACCCGGTGCTGCCCGCCGTGCAGAGGGACGCGGCCTGCGTGGTCGTCAACCTGTTCATGCTGCCCGACGAGCCCGACCTGTTCCGCCAGTGCGTGCAGAACATCGCCCGCGTGCGCGCCGACTGCGACCGCTACGGCATGCCGCTCATGATCGAGCCGCTGGTGATGCAGGCACCCACCGCCACCAGCCGCTACATGGTCGATGGCGACGCCGAAAAGATCGTCACGCTCACGCGCCTGGCGCGCGAGATGGGCGCCGACATCGTCAAGGCCGACCCCACCACCGACGCCACCGACTTCCACCGCGTGGTGCAGGCCGCGCGCTGCCCCGTGCTCGTGCGCGGCGGCGGACGCGAAGACCTGCAGCAGGTGTTCGCGCGTTCGCGCGTGCTCCTGGACCAGGGCGCCGTCGGCATGGTGTACGGCCGCAACGTCTACCAGCACGCCAACCCCTCGGCGGTGGTGAGCGCACTGATGGCCATGATCCACGACGGTGCCAGCGCCGAAGCGGCCTGGGCTATCTACGAATCGGGCGGCGTGAAGTAACAGCGCCCAGGCGCCGGTGCCTTCCACGCGGAAGGCGCCGGCGCCAACCAGCGGGAGAGCAAGACAGAAGAAGAAGTGGACGGCGGACAACGCATGCGTTGCCCGCCGGGGGCGCGCCTGCGCGTGCGCTTTCCCTGCAAGCGACCGAGTGACTCGAGAGAACCAAGGACAAGAGGGTTCCCTGCGAACTTCAAACAACCTGGAGGCGACGATGAAGATCCGGTATTTCCTGATGGCGTTCCTGGTGCCGTGCGTCACATTGCTGACGCATGCGGCAATCACCGGGGTCAGTCCGATGACGACCCTCAACAAGATGGCCACGGCGGCTGCCGCTGTCGTGGCCGACCCGCTCCCGCTGCAGGGGCCGGGCCTGGGCAACCTCACCTACACCTCGGCGGAACTGTTCAAGCCGGTGTCGATGATCACCAGCGCCGCGCACCCGCTCGACCCGGCGCACAGCGACGCCTACGAGGCGCGCGACGTGCCCGCCACGTACCCGGGCCGCAAGGACTACGGCATGAACGCCGGCATCATGGTCAACGGCTACTTCCTCACCTCCTTCGCGCCGGACAGCGGCCTCGGCCCGGGCGGCTTCCTGCTGTACGACGTGTCGAACCCGCGCCAGATCAGGCTCGTCAAGAAGATCTACGAGCCCGATGACGCGACAGGCGGCCGCACCAAGGAGTTCCGCGAGACGCATTCCTTCGGCACCGCGAAGATCGGCGGCAAGACCTACGTCGTGCTGCCCAGCATCAACGGCGTCGAGTTCTGGGACTTCACCGACATCAACGACATCAAGCAGGTGAAGAAGCTGGCGCTGCCCGGCGTCAACTCGGGCGACTACGAGAACGTGTCCTGGCAGCTGTGGTGGCAGGCGCCCTACCTGTACGTGGCCTCGGCCGGCCGGGGCATGTTCATCGTCGACGCGACGGACCCCGCGAACGCGGTGGTCGCCAACCGCGGCGCCGGCAAGCCCAACCCGGTGCCCACCGGCGAGCTCGGCGGCTTCCGCCTTGGCCCGATCTTCACGATGGGCAACCACATGGTGCTGACCGCGATGGAAAGCAACGGCGGTTTCGCGAGCCTGGACATCTCCGACCCGCTCAACCCCAAGGTGCTCGATTCCATCGCCGGCGCCACGCCGTTCTATTACGCGACCTGCTTCGACGGCAAGAGCGTGCACGCCTCCGCGCGCGGCAGCGGCGCCAAGATGTACAGCTACGACCTGAGCGACCGCTCGCGCTTCGTGGCCGAGGACAACCGGCTCGTCATCGACGAACAGCTCTACTGCGCCACGCAGGACAACTACGTCATCCAGGGCGCGCAGACCCGCATCCACAAGGTCGACGTGAGCAACCCGCTCAACCACGTGGAAGTGGGCCGCGGCAGCATCCTGCGCGAGGACGACCCGAACTTCTCGCACTCGGACAACGGCCAGGTCGCGATGTTCGGCAACCTCGTCTTCGTGGGCAACGACCACGGCTCGGGCAGCGGCTTCGTCGTGCACGCGGTGGACCCCGACACCACCAAGCCCGAAGTGAAGCAGGTCTCGCCCGCCAACGGTGCGAAGCAGCAGGCCCTCAGCTCGCGCATCGGCCTGGGCATGACCGACAACATCCTGCCGGAGAGCGTGAACAGCAACACCTTCATCGTGCGTCCGGTGGGCGGCAACACGCTGGCGGGCACCTACAGCGTGCAGCTGGGCATCGTCAACTTCCATCCCGCGCAGCCGCTGCTGCCGGGCACCAGCTATGAGGTGTTCCTGCCGGCCAACGGCGTGAAGGACTATGCGGGCAACGCCATCGGCGCCGACTACCGCTCCACCTTCAACACCGGCAACGCCAGCGACATCAACCTGATGCACCACTGGCCGCTGACGGGCAACCTGGGCGACCAGATCGGCGCCAACAACGGCACGCCCGCCACCGGCGATGCGTTCGAGAGCATCGGCCTGAACTTCGCGAACCGCACCGCCGGCGTGCCGCTGAAGAACGACACCGTGGCCAGCGCGCTGGGCGGCACGGCCTCGCTGAGCTTCTACATGAAGACCACGCAGGCCGGCGCCGCCAACTCGTGGACCGCGCCCGGCATCTTCGGTCGCGACCAGTCGGGCGGCACCGACGACGTGTTCTGGGGCTGGCTGGACACCGGCGGGCGCATCAAGCTCTCGGTGGGCAACGACGGCGGCACCACCTCCACCGCGGCCGTGAACGACGGCAACTGGCACCACGTCGTGCTCACGCGCGACGCGGCCTCGGGCGCGCAGGCGGTGTACGTCGACGGCGTGAAGACCACCTCGACCGGGCCGACCGGCACCAAGGGCCTGTCGACCAAGTTCCAGGTCATGGGCCAGATCCAGGGCAACACGGCGCTCTTCAAGGGCACGCTGGCCGAGGTGCGCGTGTACGGCCGCGTGCTCGGCCAGGCCGAGGTGGACACGCTGCGCGGCCAGGCCATCATCGGCGACCCGGGCCTGGGCGGCGGGCCCAAGCTGGTCAACGGCCAGCTGAGCTTCAACCCCGCGACGCTCGGCGCCAGCGGCGTGCAGTTCCGCTGGAACTTCGGCAACGGCACGCAGACGGCGTTCTCGAACCAGCCGAACACGAGCTACACCTACACCACCCCCGGCCACTACACGGTGACCCTGACGGTGAAGGACAGCAGCGGCCGCGAGACCTACTACACCTACAACGTGACCGTGATCGCGCCGGTCACCGCGACCGCGCCCACGCACACGACCAACATCGTGGGCGATGCGAGCCGGGTGTACTCGGTGAACCCCGACAGCGGCACGGTGGCCGCCATCGATGCGCAGACCCTCGCCAAGCTGTGGGAAGTGCGCGTCGGCGACGAGGCCAAGACGCTGGCCGTCGGCCCCGACGGCCGCATCTGGGTCGCGGTGCAGGGCGAGGACAAGCTGGTGGCGCTCAACGCCGCCGACGGCTCGCAGTCGGTGTCGGTGCCGCTGGCCTACGGCAGCGGCCCGTACGGCGTGACCTTCACGCCCAACGGCGCCAAGGGTCTGCTCACGCTGGAAAGCAAGTCGGTGCTCATGAGCTTCGACCCCAGCAACGGCGCCACCACCGGTGCGCTGGCGCTCGAGGGCGGCGTGCGCGGCATCGCCGTGAGCGCCGACTCGCAGGTGGCCTACGTCACGCGCTTCAAGTCGAAGATGACGGGCGGCCAGCTGCACAAGGTGAACCTGCAGTCGCTGACCGCGCTGCAGACCATCCCGCTGCCGGTGGACACCACGACCGTCGACACCGAGAGCCGCGCGCGCGGCGTGGCCAACTACCTGAGCCAGGTGGTGATCTCGCCCGACGGCTCGCGCGCCGTGCTGCCTTCGAAGAAGGACAACATCGTGCGCGGCCGCTTCCGCGACGGCAAGGACCTGCCGCACGACCAGACGGTGCGCTCCATCCTGTCGCAGGTGAACCTGCAAAGCGCCGCCGAGGTGTTCTCCGAGCAGATCGACTTCGACGACCGCGCCCCCGCGCGCGCCGCGCTGTACTCGCCCGCCGGCGACTACCTGTTCGTGGCGCAGATGGAAGGCAACCGCGTCGCCATCGTCGACAGTTACACCCGCGCGATTCGCGGCGAGATCAACGCCAGCAGCGCCCCGCACGGCCTGTACCTGGACGCGGCGCGCAAGCGGTTGTTCGTGAACAACTTCCTGGCGCGCTCGGTGTCGGTGCACGACGTGGCGAAGGTGCTGTCGGCCGAGACCAACGCGGCGATCTTCCTGCAGAACGTGTCCACCGTGGCGCAGGAGCCGATGGCGGCCGCGGCGCTGCGCGGCAAGCAGGTGTTCTACAACGCGGCCGACCGGCGCATGAGCAAGGACAACTACATCTCCTGCGCCAGCTGCCACGCGGACGGCGGCGACGACGGCATGGTGTGGGACTTCACCCAGCGCGGCGAGGGTCTGCGTCGCACCATCAGCCTGCAGGGCCGGCGCGGCACCAGCCACGGCAAGCTGCACTGGACCGCCAACTTCGACGAAGTGCAGGACTTCGAGAACGACATCCGCAACGAGTTCGGCGGCACCGGCTTCCTGAGCAACGCCGACTGGACCGCCACGCAGGCCCCGCTGGGCGCCCCGAAGGCCGGCAAGAGCGCGCAGCTGGACGACCTGGCCGTGTACCTGGGTTCGCTCAACAAGTACATGCGCAGCCCGGCGCGCGCCGCGGACGGCAGCCTGAGCGTGGACGCGGTGCGCGGACAGACCGTGTTCAACACGGCCCAGTGCGCCACCTGCCACACGGGCGCCACCTTCCGCGACGGCCTGCGGCACGACGTGGGCACCATCCAGGCCTCGTCGGGCAAGGGCAGCAACCAGCCGCTGGCGGGCGTGGGCTTCGACACGCCGACCCTGTCGGGCACCTGGAACACCACCGCGTTCTTCCACAACGGCCAGGCGGCCACGCTGCAGGACCTGCTCGCGGGCGGCCACGGCAACGCCTCCAGCCTGCCGGCGAACGACGTGGTGGCGCTGCGCGAGTACGTGCGCTCGCAGGACACCGCCCCGGCGGTGGTCACGCGGCTGCGCTCCGACCTCAACCCGACGATGTGCGTGAACATCAAGGGCGCCTCGACCACCAGCGGCGCGACGGCGGTGCAATGGCCGTGCGGCAACGCGGGCAACGAGAAGTTCACGATGACGCCCGTCACCGGCGGCTACGTGCAGTTCATCGCCGAGCACAGCGGCCTGTGCCTGGCGCAGAACGGCACGGCGACCACGAACGCGGCCGTCGTGCAGGTGGCCTGCTCGGCGGGCAACACGGCGCAGTGGAGCCTGGTGGGCGGCACGGTGCGCAACCGCGCCTCGGGCTCGTGCCTGGACGTGCCGAACGGCTCGACCACGCAGGACACGGCGCTGATCACCTGGACTTGCAACGGCGGCAACAACCAGAACTGGACGCAGCTGCCCTAAGCCCTGCGCTTCGCGCCTGAGCTCAGGCCGGCCGTTTCGACGGCCGGCCTTTTTTTCGTCTGGCGCATGACCTCCCGCGTCATGGATTCGATGCACCCGTTCTGGAACAGTGGGTCCATCGATTCATCAACCAGGAGAAAAAACCATGACCGGCTTCAACATCCTCCCGCTCGCCGTTGCCCTGCTGATCGGCATTGCCGCACTGGGTTCGTGCATCGGCATCGCGCTGGTGGGCCAGAAGTTTCTCGAAGGGACGACGCGCCAGCCCGAGCTGGTCGACACGCTGCAGACCAAGTTCTTCCTGGTCGCGGGCGTGACCGACGGCGCCTTCATCATCGCAACGGGCATCGGCCTCTGGTTCGCGACGGCCAGCCCCTTCGGTTGACGTTTGCGTAACCTTTGGCGAGGGGTCGGCGTGCCGGAAGTCACGGGGTTCACTGGCACCATTCGTGCTAGTACCGTTGACACCGAATTGTTTACGGCTAAAGTATTTAACTATCAACAGTTCAGTTGTCTCAACCCTTCCCTAGCCGGAGAACCCGATGCGCCCCACGTTCCTGAAATCGCCCGCGCTGCCGCGCACCCTGATCTCGCTGCTGCTGTGCGGCGCCGCCCTCGGGGCCTCGGTGTCGGCCGTGGCCGCGCCGGTCAAGGTGGGTTTGGCCCTTGACATCTCGGGGCCTTTCGCAGCCCTGGGCGCCGAGGCGCGTGACGGCTTCGCGCTGGGCATCAAGCAGCTGAACGGCAAGCTCGGCGGGCAGGACGTGGAGTTCGTGCAGGCCGACATGGCCGGCAGCCCCGACCAGGCCAAGCAGCTGGTCGACCGCATGATCCAGCGCGACAAGATCGACATCTTCAGCGGCCCCATCGGCTCCAACGTGGCGCTGGCCGTGGGCCCGACGCTGTTCAACGCCAAGGTGCCGTACCTCTCGGCCAACGCCGGCCCGAGCCAGTTCGCCGGTGCGCAATGCAGCCCCTACTTCTTCGGCACCGCCTACCAGAACGACCAGTTCCACGAGGCCGCCGGCAAGTTCGCGCAGGACCGCGCCTTCAAGAAGATCGTGCTCATCGCCCCCAACTACCCGGCCGGCAAGGATGCGCTGGGCGGCTTCAAGCGCCAGTTCAAGGGCCAGGTGGCCGACGAGCTGTACACCAAGCTGGGCCAGATCGACTACGCCGCCGAACTCGCGCAGCTGCGCGCGGCCAAGCCCGACTCGATCTACTTCTTCCTGCCCGGCGCGATGGGCATCAACTTCATCAAGCAGTTCGTGGGCGCGGGCCTTTCGAAGGACATCACGCTCGTGACCAGCGGCTTCTCGGCCGACGAGGACGTGATCGGCGCCGTGGGCGAGCCGATGCTCGGCCTGTTCAACACCTCGCACTGGGCGCACGACCTGGACAACGCCGCCAACAAGGCCTTCGTGGCCGCCTTCCGCAAGGAATACAACGGCCGCTACCCGTCGGTGTACGCCGCGCAGGCCTACGACGCGATCCTCGCGATGGACGCCGCCGTGAAGCAATCGGGCGGCAACGCGCAGAACCGCGACGCCGTGGTGGCCGCCCTGAAGAAGGCCAACTACGCCTCGACGCGCGGCACCTTCAAGTACGCGAACAACCACTTCCCCATCGAGAACTTCTACCTGCGCGTGATCGGCAAGGACGCGCAAGGCAAGGTGACGAACAAGCTGATCAACACCGTGCTGACAAGCTACGGCGACAGCTACGCCAGCAAGTGCTCCATGAAATAAATAGGCTCTCCCCCAGCCTTCGCGCACTTCGTGTCGCTTCGCCAACCCCCTTCCGGGGGCAACACCTGAGGCCCGGCAAAGCCGGTTCCTCGGTGTTTCCCGAAATGAATACGGGCACTCCTTGAATGCTATGAGCGGAATTCTTGTTCTCGAGCAATTGCTCAACGGCATCGGCTACGGCCTGATGCTCTTTCTTCTGGCGGCGGGCCTCACGCTGGTGTTCGGCATCATGGACGTGCTGAACCTGGCGCACGGCTCGCTGTTCATGGCCGGCGCCTACGTGGCGGCCGAGGCGCACACGCGCACCGGCTCGTTCGCCGCCGCCATCGTCGTCGCGGTGCTCATCACCGTGGTGGTGGCGCTGCTCATCGAGGTGCTGCTGATGCGCCGCCTCTACAAGCGCGACCACCTGGCGCAGGTGCTCGCCACCTTCGGCGTGATCCTGGTGGCCGACGACATCGTCAAGATGATCTGGGGCCCCTCGCCCATCATGGCGCCCACGCCAGCCGCGCTCTCGGGCCCGGTCGAGCTGATGGACGGCCTGCCCTACCCCTCGTACCGCCTCGTGGTGCTCGCGGGCGGCCTGCTGATGGCGCTGGCGCTGTACGTGCTGGTGAACCACACGCGCATCGGCATGCGGGTGCGCGCGGGGGCGTCCGACCGGCCGATGGCCGAGCTGATGGGCGTGCGCGTGGGCCGCATCTTCAACGGCGTGTTCCTGCTCGGCGCGGCGCTGGCCGCACTGGCCGGCGCGCTCATGGGCCCGATCGTCGCGGTGCAGGTGGGCATGGGCGAAGCCATCCTGATCCCGGCGCTGGTGGTGCTGGTGATCGGCGGCATCGGCTCGGTGCGCGGCGCCTTCGTGGCCGCGCTGCTGGTCGGCGTGGTCGACACCATCGGCCGCGCCTTCGTGCCGATGCTGCTGCGCGCCACGCTGCCGCCCGCCACGGCGGCCGACCTGGGGCCGCTGTTCGCCGAAGTGGCGATGTACGCGCTCATGGTCGTCGTCCTGATCTTCCGGCCCTCGGGCCTCTTCTCCGCCCGCGCATGAAACCCTCGTCACGCACCTTCGGCCTCGGGCTGCTCCTCGTGGCGCTCGCGGCCTTTCCGCTGGTCGCGCCGCTGTTCGGGCTCGACTTCTACATCGGCTTCGTGCGGCGCGTGCTCGTCGTCGCACTGGCCGCCGCGAGCCTGAACTTCATCCTCGGCTTCGGCGGCATGGTGGCGCTCGGGCACGCAGGCTTCATCGGCATGGGCGCCTACACGGTGGTGGCGCTCAGCGACGCCGGCGTGATGTCGGCCTGGATCCTGTGGCCGCTGGCCGCGCTGGTGGCGGGCCTCGTGGCCGCGCTGATCGGCACGGTGGCGCTGCGCACGCGCGGCGTGTACTTCATCATGACCACGCTGGCCTTCGCGCAGATGCTGTACTTCGTCGTCGTGTCGCTGCGCAAGTACGGCGGCGACGACGGCTACACGCTCATGTCGCGCCCCACGCTGCTGCCGGGCCTGGACCTGGGCACCGAATCGACCTTCTACTGGGTGGTGCTCGTGGTGGTCGCGCTCGCGCTGTGGTGGCTGCACCGCGCCACGCAGGCGCGCTTCGGCCATGCGCTGATGGGCATCCGCGACAACGAGACGCGCATGCGCGCGCTGGGCTACCCGGTGTTCCGGCTGCAGCTCGTGGCCTTCACCCTCGCCGGCGCGATCGCCGGGCTGGCCGGCGCGCTGCTGGCCGGCGGCAACGGCTTCGTGAGCCCCGCGACCATGCACTGGACGCAGTCGGCCACGCTGGTGGTGATGGTCGTCATCGGCGGCCTGGGCCGCAGCTGGGGCGGCCCGGTGGGCGCCGTGGTCTGGCTGGTGCTCGAGGAAGCGCTCAAGCAGCACACCGAACACTGGCACATGCCGCTGGGCCTGCTGCTGATCGCCGTCGCCCTCTGGGCCCCGCGCGGCCTGGCCGCACTGTCGACGAAACGCCGCACGGTCGCAGCAGCAGCGGCTTCCGCTGCAACGGCCGCAGGGAGCGCCAAGCCATGAGCCTTTTCAGAATCGAAGGGTTGGTCAAGCGCTTCGGCGGCCTGCTGGCGACCGACCATGTGAGCCTCACGGTGGAGCGCGGCGAAGTGCATGCGCTCATCGGCCCCAACGGCGCGGGCAAGACCACGCTGGTGAACCTCATCACCGGCCTGCTGGAGGCCGACGCGGGCCGGCTGATGCTCGACGGGCAGGACATCACGGCCTACAAGGACCACCAGCGCGTCGCCGCCGGCATGTCGCGCTGCTTCCAGGTGACGCGCGTGTTCGCGAAGGAAACCGTGCACGACAACCTGATGCTCGCGGCGCAGGCCCATGCGGGCAGCAGCCTGCGTTTCCTCGCGCCGCGCGCGAACGAACGCGACCTCGTCGACCGCGCCCACGCGCTGGCCGACCGCGTGGGCCTGGGCAGCGAGCGCCACCGCATCGCGGGCACGCTGCCGCACGGCGCGCAGCGCGCGCTCGACGTGGCCCTGGCGCTGGCCGCCGAACCCAAGCTGCTGCTGCTCGACGAGCCGATGGCCGGCATGGGTCCCGACGAGTCGGCGCGCATGGTCGATCTGATCGAATCGCTGCGCGAATCGATGGCCATCCTGCTCATCGAGCACGACATGGACGCCGTGTTCCGCCTCGCCAACCGGCTCACGGTGCTGGTGCAGGGCAAGGTGCTGATGAGCGGCACGGCCGACGAAGTGCGGGGCCACCCCGATGTGCAAGCCGTGTACCTCGGCACCGAAGCGGAAGGACACGCATGAGCACGACGACCACGACATCCACCCTGCTCGAGGCCACCGCCATCGAAGCCGGCTACGGCGCCAGCCAGGTGCTGTTCGGCATCGACGTGCGCGTCGGTGCGGGCGAAGTGATGGCGCTGCTGGGCCGCAACGGCATGGGCAAGAGCACGCTGCTGAAGGTGCTGACCGGCACGATCGCACCGATGCGCGGCGGCGTGCAGTTCTGCGGCGCGGCCATCGGCGGCCACCGGCCCGACGCCATCGCGCGGCGCGGCATGGCCATCGTGCCCGAGGGGCGCCACGTGTTCCCCAACCTCAGCGTGGACGAGCACCTGCGCGCCTTCGCACGGCCCCGGCCCGGCAGCGCGCCGCGCTGGACCGTGGAGGCGCTGTACAAGCTCTTTCCGCGCCTGTCGGAGCGCAAGGCCAACGCGGGCAACCAGCTCTCGGGCGGCGAGCAGCAGATGCTGGCCATTGCGCGCGCGCTGTCGACGCACCCGCGCCTGCTGATCCTGGACGAAGCCACCGAAGGCCTGGCGCCGGTGATCCGCGAGGAGATCTGGCACTGCATCGCCACGCTGAAGTCCGAGGGCGAGGCGATCCTCGTGGTCGACAAGTACGTGCAGCGCCTGCTGCCGCTGGCCGACCGCCACGTGATCCTCGAGCGCGGACGCGTGGTGTGGCAGGGCGACTCGGCCGCGCTCGACGCCGACCGGTCGCTGTGGACGCGCTACCTGGGCGTGTGAGCCGGCGTTCGTCCGCTCGCTGCTAGCGCGGACGGCACGCCAGGAAGTTGGCCCAGGTCACATCGTCGCGGCCGATCCACTGGCTGCCCCATTGCAGGTCAAGGCCCGCCGCCGCCAGCGCGTCGGCGAACGCGTCTTTCGCCCAGTACACGGTCTGGTAGTCGCCGAGGGTCTCGCCTTCGCCGATGCGCATGGCCGCGAGAAAAACCCCGCCGGGCGCGAGCGCATCGAACACCTTGCGCAGCACCGGCGCGATCTGCGCGCGATCGACATGGATCAGCACGCACATCGCAAGGACCGCGTCGTACGGCCCGCCCAGCGCATCCGTGACGACGTTGAGCAGCTCGCCCTTCTTGCCGCGCTCGGCCTGCAGGTCGAGAAACGCCTGGACCGCATCGGTGCGCTTCACGACGCCGCCCAGGGATTCGACGAAGTCGGCGTCCTGCCCCGACCCGGAGCCGATCTCGAGCACGGTGCCGCCGGCGGGCACGCGCTGCATCATGCGGCGCACCGCGTCCTCGATCTCGGGCGGCCGGTGGCCCGCGACGATCGCGTTGTAGTCGCGCGCGGACGCTTCGTAGGACGCAAGGGTGCGGTCCATGTGCTTGTGCACCGGGGTGGGGGCGGTCATGGGCGCCGTTGCCGGGTTCAGACCGAGCGCGTGATGCCGCCGTCCACGCGCAGGTTCTGCCCGGTGATGTAGCCCGCGCCCTCGGAGGCCAGGAAGCCGATGGTGGCGGCGATCTCGGCGCTGCGGCCGTAGCGGCCCATCGGGATGCGTTCGCGGAACACTTCTTTCTCGGGCAGGCTGTCGATGAAGCCGGGCAGCACATTGTTCATGCGCACGTTGTGCTTGGCGTACTGGTCGGCGAAGAGCTTGGTGAAGGCCGCGAGGCCGGCACGGAACACGCCCGAGGTCGGGAACACCGGGTCGGGCTCGAAGGCGGCGAAGGTCGAGATGTTGATGATCGCGCCGCCGCCCTGCTTCACCATGTGCGGCGCCACGAGGCGCGCGGGGCGCACGGCGCTCAGGAAGTAGACGTCCATGCCGCGGTGCCAGTCGTCGTCGCTGATCTCCAGGATCGGCGCGCGCGGGCCGTGGCCGGCGCTGTTCACGAGCACGTCGATGCGGCCCCATTCGGCCATGACCTGGTCCACGAGGCGCTGGATGTCGTCGTTCGACTGGTTGGAGCCGGTGACGCCGATGCCGCCGAGTTCCTGCGCCAGCGCCTCGCCCTTGCCCGACGAGGACAGGATGGCGACGCGAAAGCCGTCGTCCGCGAGCTTGCGCGCCGCCGCGGCGCCCATGCCGCTGCCGCCGGCGGTGACGATGGCTACTTTCTGATCTGACATGGTGGGTTCCTCCTTCGGATGAAACCCCGTAGCCTACCCCTCGATGTCCCAGCGCGCTTTCACGGGGAAAGGCGCGCTGTCCTGCAGGGTGAAGCGCTTCAGGTCTTCCTCGAACCCGGCCTGCGGCATCAGCGAGGGCACCTGCTCGGGCCTGGCGCGCGGGCCCGTCTTGAAAGGCCGCGACACCAGCGGCTGCCGGCTCAGCGCCCGCAGGTAGGCGGCGGTTTCCGTGTCGTCCATGAAAGCCGTGACGGTGGCCACGTCGGCCGCGATGCGCTCGGCCATCTCGGGCTCGGACAGGTCCCAGTCGCCGAGGTAGCTCAGGTCGACAAAGGCTTCCAGGAACTTCGCGCAGACGAAATCGGCGAACGAGCCGTGGCCGACGCTGCTTTCCTCGTCGTCGTGCCACACGAAGGCCACGCCCACAGCGCCGCCGTCCAGCGGCACGAGGCAGTAGGCGTCGCCCGCGCCCGATTGCGCAAAGGGCAGGAAGCGGCGGCCGTCCTGCCACTTGGCGTCGAGCCACTCATCGAGGTCGTTGGCCGCCTGCTCGGCGTCCAGCCACTCGAAGTCGGGAAAGCCGACCAGATCAGGCGGCCCGCTGGCGAGGAGCTGTTGCAGCAGCGGGGGAATTTCGATGCCGGTGCGGCGCGAGAGATCGTCGAACGTCATCGTTCAGGCCGTCGGCAACGTGGCCTGCATCGACGGCCGGTGGTTGAACACGGCGAACCACTTCGCGCTGTTCGGCGCCTGGGCGCGCCAGTCCACCGAGGGAAAGCGGAAGTCCATGTAGCCCAGCGCGCAGCCGAAGGCGATGGTGCCGATGTCGACGCGATCGCCGAACGACGGCGCCGCCGCTTCCAGCCACTCGAGGCCGGTGCGCACCTTGTCGAGCTGGCCATCGGTCCAGTCGCTCCAGCGCAGCGCCTCGGGGCGCAGCATGGTCTCGTAGCGCGCGAGCAGCGCGGCGCCGGTCATGCCGTCGGCCAATGACAGCTCGGTCAGGCGCGCCCAGCGCGCGGGCCCGGCGGCCGGGAACAGACCGCCGGCGTACGCGGTGTCGAGGTACTCGCAGATCACGCGGCTGTCGAACAGCGCCTGGCCGTCGTCGGTGAGGAAGGTCGGCACCTGGCCCAGCGGGTTGGTCGGCAGGATGCGGGCGTCGCGCTTCACCGGGCCGGCCGCGCTGGGCAGCTTCTCGATGCGATCGGCCACGCCCAGCTCGTGGGCCACGACCATGCACTTGCGCACGAAGGGAGACGCGGGAGAGAAGAAGATCTTCATGGCCAGGGTGAACGAGTGGATGTTGAAAAAAGAGGCGGGACTTTCAGCCCGTGATCGGCATGCGCGGCGATCCCGGCTTGCAGATGCGCAGCATGCCCTCTTGCGCCGCCGAGGCCACGAGTCGGCCGTCGCGCGTGTAGAGGCTGCCGCGGCACAGGCCGCGTGCGCCGCCCGCGCTGGGCGAGTCGACCACGTAGAGCAGCCAGTCGTCGAAACGGAAATCGCGGTGGAACCACATCGCGTGGTCCAGGCTGGCGGGACGCACCTGGCCGCTCATGAAGCTCAGGCCGTGCGGCAGCATGGCGGCGCGCAGCAGGCCGTGGTCGGAGGCGTAGGCCAGCAGCGCGCGGTGCACCGTCAGGTCGTCGGGCAGAGGCGCGATGGCGCGCATCCAGATGGCGCTCTGGTTCTCGGTCGGGCGCACCTCGGGCCGCAGCAGGTCTTCGGGGTCGACGCGCCGGTACTCGATGCCGTGCGGCTGGATGGCCTTGGAGCGCCAGGGTTCGGGCAGGCGGTCGCCGAGCGCGATGCGCTGGTCGAGCTCGCTGGTCAGGCCCTCGGGGCCTTCGACGGCGGGCATGGGGAACTGGTGCTCGACGCCCTCGTCCACGGTCTGGAACGAGGCGGACATTTCAAAAATGATGCGGTCCTGCTGGCGCGCCACCACATGGCGCGTGGTGAAGCTGCGGCCGTCGCGCACGCGGTCGACGCTGTACTCGATGGGCGCGTGCTCGCCGGGCAGCAGGAAGTAGGCGTGCATCGAATGCACCGGGCGTTCGGCGCCCACCGTGAGGCTGGCGGCCATGAGCGACTGGCCGAGCACCTGGCCGCCGAAGACGGCGGGCGTGCCGATGTCCTCGCTCTGGGCCAGGAAGCGGTCGCCGCCCAGGGGTTCGAGCTGCATGAGGGCGACGAGGTCGGCAACGAGGCGGGCGGCAAGGACGGGTTCGGGGGTCATCGGGGGGAAGGGATTCGGCGCAGAAAAGCAATCCACGACGATAGCAAAGGCCGGGCCCGCGCGCTGTCGCGGCCCGGTCAGCGGCGCCCGGCGGGCCTACTTGAAGAAGCAGATGTCCAGCATCAGGCGCAGGCTGCAGCCGTGGTCGGTGCCGCCATCCACCATGCGCACCGGCACGCCGCCCAGCAGCATCGCGCCGTCGGCGCCGTACGCCAGCGGCGAACGCGCGGCCTGGCTGAAGGGGCCGCTGAGCGTTTCCTGCTCGACGTACTTCAGGTACTGGCGCCGCGAGAAATCGACCGTGTCGGCCGACTTCAGCGCCACCGCCGCGTAGCGCTTGCCGTAGACCGTACCGAAGTAGCGCAGCACCGGCCCGGTACGGTCGCCGTACTTCACCTCGGCCTTCGCGAAGCCGGTCTGGACGAGGAAGTTGCGGTCTTCGGGGGTCAGGTCGGCGTCGAAGGCCATCAGCACGTACTGGCCTTCGAAGCTCTGGTTGCGCGCCACCTTCAGTTCGCCGATGAGCGCGGGCGTGACCTTGGTGCGGCCGTCCCAGCGCAGCAGCGCGGCCACGGACGGGTCGCCGTCGAACACGTAGTGGTAGTTCTCGCCGGCGATGGCGACCTTGCGGCCGTCCTTGGCCGCCACGAAGCTCAGCACGCGGTCCTTGCCGTGGACGGGGTCGCCCTCGGGGGTGCTGGCGCAGCCCACCTGCAGCAGGCCGAAGGCGGCGCAGGCCAGCGCCAGGAAGAGCCGACGCGCGGGGGTCGACAGCGAAGAAGAAAGAGGCACGGTGTGTCCGGGGTTCGAGTTCATCCAGCCCCGGACTCTAGCGCCGCGCCGCGCTCAACGGTCCAGGTCGACGCCGTCGGCCAGCAGCTTTTTCTGCAGCGCTGCCACGTCGATCGCCGCGAAGCGCCCGCTGCCCAGCGAGGCCGCCGCCGTGCCCGCCGCCTGCCCCATCACAAAGCAGCCGCCGCTGGCGCGCGCGGCCGACTGGCCTTCGTGCGTCATCGAGGCGCAGCGCCCGGCCACCAGCAGGTTGTCGAGCGTCTGCGGCACCAGCATGCGCCACGGCAGGTGGTTGTAGGCGTTGGCTTCGTCGCGCGGGAAGGCCCACTCGATGCGGCCGTCGGCGTGCATTTCCATCGGCCAGGCGTTCAGGCCGATGGTGTCGTCGAAGGTGGCCGAGCCGAGGATGTCTTCGCGGCCCAGCGCGTACAGGCCCTGGATGCGCCGCGTCTCGCGGATGCCGACCTGCGGCGCGATCTCCACGATGGCCGACGGCTCGAAGCCCGGCACCTCGGCCTGCAGGAACTTGAAGTACGCCGCGATCTGGCGCCGGCCTTCGAGCTCGCCGTTGCTGAGCTCGCGCGCATCGACGCCGTTCATCGCGCGGCCTTCGGCGTTGCGGATCTGCGTGACGTTGGCGCGCCACTCGCGCGGGTCCTTGTTGGGCCGCAGGATCGCGCCTTCGCGCGGAAAGCTGTACTTGCCCGGATGCTGCTGCTCGGCGCGCGCCATGAAGCCGTTGATGGCCGAGAACTCGCCCACGGCTTCCAGCGCGGCCGGCGCGTCGACCTGGCCGATGCGGAACATGGTGGTCGGGAACAGCCCGCTGCCGTGGCCGTCGCCCACTTCGAAGGGCACGCCCGCGAAGGCCGCCACGTCGGCGTCGCCGCTGGCATCGATGAAGGCGTTGGCGCGAATGGCTTGGCGGCCCGATTTCGTTTCGACCACCAGCGCAGCAATGCGTGCGCCGTCGTGCAGCACCGCCGCGGCATACGCGTGGAACAGCATCTGCACGCCGGCCGCCTCGAGCAGCTGGTCGGCGGCCAGCTTGTAGGCCGAGGTGTCGTACGAGCGCACGCAGATGCGCCCGCCCATGCCGTTCTGCGGCGCGTTCATGCCGTTGAAGCCGGCGATGCGGTCGATGAGGTCATCGACCACGCCGCGCACCAGCTGCGTCATCTCGCCGCGGCGCTTGCCGTACAGGCCCGCGAAGTTGGTCACGCCGCCCGCGGTGCCCATGCCGCCGAGAAAACCGTAGCGCTCCACCAGCAGCGTGCGCGCGCCGTGGCGCGCGGCGCTCACCGCGGCGGCAATGCCGGCGGGGCCGCCGCCGACCACGACCACGTCGAAGTCGCCGAACACCGGCAGCGCGCGCGCCGGTTCGGTCAGGGTGAGTTGTTGCTGCGTCGTCGCCGTCATCACTGCAGCTTGATCCCGCGCGTGGAAATGATCTTGCTCATGATCGCCGCCTCTTCCTTCACGCGCGTGCGCATTCCGTCGGGCGAGGTGCCCACGGCCTGCCAGCCTTGCTCGAAGAGCTTGCGGCGCACGTCGGGGTCTTTCATGACGATCTCGATCTCGCGGCTGATGCGTGCCTGCGCGGGCTTCGACAGGCTGGCCGGGCCGAGCAGCGCCACCCACACCTCGAGGTTGAAGTCTTTCACGCCGGCTTCGGCCAGCGGGGCGATCTCGGGCACCAGCGCGCTGCGTCCGCCCGTGAGGCCCACGGCCTTGAGCTTGCCGGCGCGGATCTGCGGCATGGCCACGCCCGGCGGGATCAGGCCCATCTGCACCTGGTCGCCCAGCATGCCGGTGACGACCTGCGGGTTGCCCTGGTAGGGCACGTGCTCGGGCTTGAAGCCGTTCACGCGACTCTTGAGCAGCTCCATGCCCAGGTGGCCGACCGAGCCCACGCCCACCGAGCCGTAGTTCCACTTGTCGCCGGCCTGGCGCGCGGCGTCGAAGAAGGCGGTGCCCGAGGGCAGGCTGTTCTGCGCCACGAGCACCAGCGGCGCGGTGGCGATGAGCGAGAGGTACGTGAAGTCTTTCGCGGGGTCGTACGGCAGCTTGGGGTACAGCATCTTCGACGACGTGAGGTTGCCGTTGATGACGATGCCCAGCGTGTGGTCGTCGGTGGCCTTGGCCACCTGGTCGGCCGCGATGTTGCCCGAGGCGCCGGCCTTGTTGTCCACCACGACCGGCTGGCCCAGCGCGCGGGACAGCGGCTCGGCGATGGTGCGCGCCGCGATGTCGGGCGTGGAGCCGCCCGGGAAACCCACCAGCAGGCGGATCGGCTTGGTCGGCCACGCGGGGGTGTCGGCGCTGGCGGACAGCGGCAGCGCCGCGGTGGCGGCCAGGCCGCAGGCGATCAGGAGGGCTCTCTTGGTGGCTTGCATGGAAAAAGACAGTTAAAAGGTAAACAAAAATGCAAAGAGAGCCAGCTTAACTGGCGCGCCGAGCCCTGGGCAAGGCGCACCCTCGTCAGTCGAGGCTGATGTTGCCCCGGCGCACCAGCTCCCCGTACACCTTCGACTTGGCCTCGGCGTTGCGCTCGATCTCCTCGGGCGGCCAGGCCAGCGGCTCGAAGGCGAAGGTGTCGAAGCGGGCGCGGATGTCGGGGTCGGCGATGACCTTGGCCACGTCGGCGTTGATCCTGGCCTTCACGGCCGCCGACACGCCCTTGGGCGCGAGCAGCGACACGAAGGAATTGACCTCCAGCGAAGCCGGGCCGCCGGCCTCGGCCATGGTGGGCACGTCGGGCATCTGCGGGATGCGCTTGGGCGCGGCCACGGCGATGTAGCGCAGCTTGCCGGCCTTGTAGATGCCCTGGCTCGACGGGATGCTCGCGAAGGCCCACGGCACCTCGCCGGTGCCGACGTTGGAGTACAGCTGCGACACCTCGCGGTACGGCGCATGCCGCATGCGGATGCCCGTGAGCGCCTCGAGCTGCTGCGCGCCCAGGTGGCCCGGGCTGCCGACGCCCCACGAGCCGTAGACCACGCCCTCGGGGTTGGCCTTGGCGGCGGCGATCAGGTCGCCCATGGTCTTCCACTTCGACTCGGTGCCCACGGCCACGAAGAAGGGCGTGCGGAACAGCGAGGCGACCGGGTCGAAGTGCTGCAAGGTCACGAAGTTGCGCGACTTGTACAGGTGCGGCAGCGCGGCGATGTGCTCGCTGTCCAGCTGCAGCAGCGTGTAGCCGTCGGGCGCGGCGCGGCGCGCCTGGTCGATGGCGATGAAGCCGCCGCCACCGGGCCGGTTGTCGACCACCACGCGCTGGTTCCACAGACGCGAGAGCTTGTCGGACACGAGCCGCAGCACCGCGTCGGGGCCGCTGCCGGCCGCGAACGGGGTGATCAGCGTCACCGGCTTGCTCGGGTAGTCGCTGCCCTGCGCCCAGGCGCCGGAGGCGGCGGTCAGGGCCAGGACGGCGGTCGTCAGCAATGCGCGCGGAAAGTTCATGGGTTGTCTCCTGGGCCTTCGGCCTCGTTGGTAGATGATGAAGAGAGAAACGCGGATCAGCGCGGCGCGGGCGCCTCGCCCAGGCAGTGCTCGGGTCGCCAGGCGTACAGCCATTCGACCGCATCGTAGAAGCGTTCGGGCGTGCGCCCGGTCCACAGGCTGTTGCGCACCAGGCGCTCCACGCCCTGGGCGTGGTACAGGCGCCCCATCTCGCGCACCGACAGCACGACGCGCGCGCAGCGTGCGATGCGGGCCTGTTCGTAGCGCTGGAAGGCGGCGGTCATGTCGAAGTCGCAGGCCTTCACGGCCTCGCCGAGCGTCACCGCGTCTTCGAGCGCCATGCAGGCGCCCTGCGCGAGGTACTGCATCATGGGATGCGCCGCGTCGCCCAGCAGCGTGGCCGGGCCGTCGCTCCAGCGTTCGACGGGGTCGCGGTCGGCGGTGCTCCAGCGGCGCCACGAAGTCGGGCGGTCGAGCAGCTGGCGCGGGCGCGCATGCACGCCCTCGAAGTACGACAGCACCTCTTCTTTGCTGCCGTCGGTGACGCCCCACTCTTCGGCGTCGCGGCTGTGGAAGGTGACGACCAGGTTGTACTGCTCGCCGTGGCGCAGCGGGTAGTGCACGAGGTGGCAGTTCGGGCCGGCCCAGACCACGGGCGCGTTCCATTGCAGGTCGGCGGGCATGTCGGCCGCGGGCACGACAGCGCGGTAGACCACGTGGCCCGACACGCGCGGCGCGTCGCCGATGAGCTTGGCGCGCACCACCGACTTCACGCCGTCGCAGCCGACGATGGCATCGGCCTGGAAACGGCGGCCGTCGCGCGTGACGGCCGTGACGCCGTGCGCGCCGATGTCGATCGCCTCGACCTGCGCCGAAGTGTGGAAGCGGATCAGCGGATGCTGCTTCACGGCCTCGTGGATCGCGCCGTGCAGGTCGGCGCGGTGGCTCACGGCATACGGATTGCCGAAGCGCGCGCGGAAGGCCTCGCCGACAGGCACCGAGGCCACTTCGCTGCAGTCGACCGCGTCCATCATCACGAGCCGGTCGGTGAACACCGAGCTGCGGCGCACGGCCTCGCCCACGCCCAGCGCGTCGAGCGCCGCGAAGGCGTTGGGGCCGAGCTGCAGGCCGGCGCCGATCTCGCCGATGACGGCGCTCTGTTCGAGCAGGTCGATGGCCACGCCCAGGCGTGCGAGCGCCAGCGCAGCGGCCATGCCGCCGATGCCGCCGCCGACGAGCAGCACGGAGGGAGGATGCTTCGAGAGGGTCATGCGCGGGCCGGGGCGCTCAGTCGATGCGGACCGTGAGCGAGGGCAGGCGCTCGATGCTGACCTTGATCGTCTGGCCCGGCTTCACCGCGCCCACGCCTTCGGGCGTGCCCGTGAAGATCAGGTCGCCGGGCTGCAGCGCGAACAGCGTCGAGAGGTTGGCGATGACCTCGTTCACCGACCAGATCAGGTGCGTGATGTCGCTGTTCTGGCGCACCTGGCCATCGACCTCGAGCGTGATGGCGCCGGCGTTGATCTCGCCCACGTCGGCCAGCGTGCGCAGCGGCGCGATGGGGGCCGAGAAGTCGAAGGCCTTGCCGATCTCCCAGGGGCGGCCGGCTTCGCGCATCTTCATCTGCAGGTCGCGGCGCGTCATGTCCAGGCCCACGGCGTAGCTGTGGATGTGGCTGGCGGCCTGGTCGACCGGGATGTCCTTGCCACCCTTGCCGATGGCGACCACCAGCTCGGCTTCGTAGTGGTAGTTGCTCGTGAGCGAGGGGTACGGCACGGCGCCGGTGGCGCCTTCGGCCACGGGCACGACCGAGGCGTCGTCGTTCGGCTTGCAGAAGAAGAACGGCGGTTCGCGGTCGGGGTCGAAGCCCATCTCGCGCGCATGGGCCGCGTAGTTGCGGCCGACGCAGTAGACGCGGCGCACGGGGAACTGCTTGTCGGAGCCCACGATGGGCAGGCCGACGATGGAAGGGGGCGTGAAGACGAAGGACATGGAAGCTCCTGCCGCACGGGACGGCACATCAGACAAACAAGAAAAAGAAGGAATGAAGGTCGCCGCGCTTTCAGGCGTCTTCGAGAAAGGCTTCGCGCAGGATGCCCATGGCCTGCTGCACGGGGCGGTCGGAAAAGCTGAAGAGCACGGTGTCTTCGTTCGGCGACGACAGGCGCAGCGGAGCCCACGAGGGCACGACGAAGGTGTCGCGCGGGCCGAAGTCGAAGCGCTGGCCGGCGATCTCTGCCGTACCGTGGCCTTCGACCACGCTGTAGACGGTGCCGTCGGTGGCGCGGTGCGCCTGGCCCGCGAAGCCCTGGGGCAGCAGCTGCAGCTGGGTCGAGATGGTCGGCATCGGCGAGCCACCCGTCAGCGGGTTGATGTAGCGCAGCTTGTGGCCGAGCCAGGCGTCGGGCGCCTCCTGCTTCTGCAATTGCGCCAGCGCCTCGCGGCTGCGCAGGTAGGGGTAGTTGAAGATCGGCGAGGTGGCCAAGGTGTGGTCGTGCCGCACCGGCACCATGTTGTGGCCGAAGCGCGCCAGGCTGTGGCCTTCGGGGCGCGCCACGTGCTGCACCTTGGCGTCGTCGTTCTCGGCGAAGCCGGCGTCGAAGAAGCGCAGCATGGGAATGTCGAGGCCGTCGAGCCACACCACCGGCTCGGTCACGCCTTCGATGCCTTCGTTGCCGTGGTCGTGCCAGGCCCACGAGGGCGTGATGATGAAGTCGCCGGGGTGCATCGTCGTGCGCTCGCCGCCCACGGTGGTGTAGGCGCCCTTGCCGTCCACGATGAAGCGCAGCGCCGACTGCACATGGCGGTGCGACGGTGCCACCTCGCCCGGCATGATGAGCTGCAGGCCGGCGTAGATCGACTGCGTGATCGACGCGTTGCCGGGCAGCGCCGGGTTCTCGAGCACCAGCACGCGGCGCACGGCCTCTTCGGCGGTGATGAGGTCGGCCGACTCCATGAGCAGCGGGCGGATCTCGTCGTAGCGCCACAGCGCGGGCACGCACGGGCTCGCGGGTTCGCGCGGCACCAGCACGTGCAGCGACTCCCACAGCGGCGAGAGGTTCAGCGGGCGGATGCGGGCGTAGTAGTCGCGGCGCTCGGCGGCGTTGGCCGGTGCGCTGGCGGCATGGGAAGAAGCGGGGTTCATGGGGTCGGTGTCTCCGTTGGCGGCATTGTTGACCCGCACCACTATTTCCTCAAGACCGCGTGCCAATACACGGAATTCGAAATTTCGATAATGGTGTCTTTCGCCTTCAGGGCTCCCTCCCGCCTCACCCCATGTCCAAGCTCGATCTCGAATGGCTCGCCGTGTTCGACGAGGTCTACAAGACCGGCAACGTCACCAAGGCCGCCGAGCGCCTGGGCATGGCGCAGGCGGCGGCCAGCACGGCGCTGAACAAGCTGCGCGCGCACTTCGACGACCGCCTGTTCACCCGCACCGCGCAGGGCATGCAGCCCACGCCGCACGCCGAGCGCATTTACCCGAACCTGCGCGAGGCGCTGGCGCAACTGGCGCAGGCGCAGGGCAACCGCAGCAGCTTCGAGCCGGCGCGCGCGCAGCGGCGCTTTCGCATCTGCATGACCGACATCAGCGAGGTGGTGCTGCTGCCCGGCCTGCTCGACCACCTGCGCCATGCGGCGCCGGGCGTGCACATCGAGACCGAGATCATCTCCACCCACAGCGGCCGCCGGTTGCAGGACGGCGACGTCGACCTGGCCGTGGGCTTCATGCCGCAGCTGGACGCGGGCTTCTACCAGCAGGTGCTGTTCATGCAGAACTTCGTCTGCCTGGCGGCGCAGAACCACCCGCGCATCGGCGCCAAGCTCACGCGCAAGCGCTTCGAGGAAGAGGCGCACGCGGTGGTGTCCAGCTCGGGCACGGGACACGCCATCGTCGACACGACCATCGCGCGCCTGGGCCTCAAGCGCAACGTGGTGGTGCGGCTGTCGAGCTTCCTGAGCGTGGCGCGCATCGTGGCCCACACCGAGCTGATCGTGGTGGTGCCGCGCATCCTGGGCAACGTGCTGGCCACGCAGGAGCCGGTGAAGGTGCTGGCGCCGCCCTTCACGCTGCCGGCCTACGCCGTCAAGCAGCACTGGCACGAGCGCTTTCATGCCGACCCGGGCAACGCCTGGCTGCGCCGCACGCTGGCGCAACTGTTCAGCGGCAGCTGAACGGCGCCAAAGGGCGCCCGGGCGCTCGCATAATCGCGGCTCCCCACCCACAGCCCACAGAAAAAAGGCGCCCCATGTCTTCCATCACCCTCCGATTCCTGGCCGAACCCAGCACCGTCAACTTCGGCGGCAAGGTCCACGGCGGCACGGTCATGAAGTGGATCGACGAGGCCGGCTACGCCTGCGCCACCAGCTGGGCCAAGCGCTACTGCGTCACCGCCTTCATCGGCAGCATCCGCTTTCACCGGCCGATCATGATCGGCGACCTGGTCGAGGTCGAGGCCCGCCTGGCCTATACCGGCAAGACCAGCATGAACATCTCGGTCGAGGTGCGCAGCGGCGACATGAAGGGCGGCGTGATGGAAAAGACCACCGAATGCCTGATCGTGTTTGTCTCGGTCGACTCGCACGGCCGGCCGCTGCCGGTGGAGGCCTTCGTGCCCGGCACGCCCGGCGAAATGGCACTGGCCGAGCGCGCCAAGGCGCACCTGGACGCCAGCCGCGCCGCCGGCGGCACGCCCTGATCCGGGGCACGAGGATAGGCGGCGCGCCCTAACCACGGCGCGCCCGGGCGGCTAGAGTCGTGCGATTGCATCCCAAGGAACACACCGCATGGCCACCTCCCGAGACGACGACAGCAACGACAAGACCGACCGCATCAAGGACTCGGCCCAGCAGATCTGGCTGGCCGGCCTCGGCGCCTTCGCCAAGATGCAGCAGGAAGGCAGCAAGGCCTTCGAGGCGCTGGTCAAGGACGGCGCCGGCATGCAGAAGAAGACCCAGCAGGCCGCCGAGGAAACCCTGGCCCAGGCCCAGCAGCGCATGGCCGGCTTCGCCAGCGAGTTCGGCACCAAGGCCGCCGGCCAGTGGGGCAAGCTCGAGAACATCTTCGAAGACCGCGTGGCGCGCGCGCTCGAAAAGCTCGGCGTGCCCTCGGCCGCCGACGTGGCCGCGCTGCAGGCGCGCATCGAGGCGCTCGAGGCCCAGCTCAGGCAGCGCGATGCCAAGACCGCCGCCACGGCGCCCCGCAAGTCCGCCGCGCGCAAGGCGGCGCCCGCCCCCGCCGCCAAGAAGACCCTGCGCCGCACCAAGGCCGGCTGACATCGTTCTGTAATTGCGGCACTGCACAAAAATTCAGCGCCGCAAAACATGTCCCGCACCGTTCATGGTGCAGCGCACATGCGCTAGAGTGCCCCCAAGACCAAGAGAAACCACGGGGGCACCGACATGGCAAAGAAGGCGCCACGCCGCACTGCGCAACGCATCCTCGAAGCTGCATTGGATTTGTTCAACCGCTTCGGGGAACCGAACGTGTCGACCACGCTGGTGGCCGGCGAGCTGAACATCAGCCCCGGCAATCTCTACTACCACTACCCCGCCAAGGAAGAGCTGATCAACAAGCTCTACGAAGGTTACGAAGCCGAGCTCAACGAGCTGCTGCACGCCAGCGAAGGCGTGCACGACGTGGAGGACGCCTGGTTCTTCATGCACAGCCTGTTCGAGCTGATCTGGCGCTACCGCTTCCTGTACCGCGACCTCAACGACCTGCTGAGCAAGAACCGGCACCTGGAGACCCAGTTCCAGCTCGTGCTCAAGAACAAGGCGCGCGCCATCCGCCAGCTGATCGCCGGCCTGAGCCGCGCCGGCCACCTGGACATCGACGCGCACGAGGTCGACACGCTGGCCCAGAGCATGGTCGTCGTGCTGACCTACTGGCTCAGCTACGAGTACGTGCGCAACCCGCGCCAGGCGCTGGAGCCCGCGCACGCGCAGGGCGCGCTGATGCGCGGCGGCCACCACACGCTGCACCTGCTCGCGCCCTACCTCGCACGCGACCAGCGCCGCCACCTGCTGGCGCTGAGCAATGCCTACAACGGCGAAAGCGCCGCCAGCAACCCCAGCCCCGTGCCACCGACTGTCGATATGGCGGCCTAGAACATCCATGCCCCACTCCGATTTCAAACCGCTCTCGCTGCTGTCCGCCGGCCCTGCCGCGGCCACGGCCACCGCCGGCACCGAACCCTGGACGCCCCTTCCCTACCCCGACGTGCCCCGCTACGACGCGCGCAGCCTGCTCGCGCACTGGCAGCGCCTGCACGCCGGCCACGCACTGCCGCCGCCCGCGCCCGACGCGCCGCTGGCCGAAGGCTGGGCGCTGTACCACAGCGGCGAGTTCGAACGCGCCGCCGCCCTCGGCTTGCGCCACGGCCCCGACGGCCTGGCGCTCGCCAACCAGGCGACCGCCATCTACGCCAACTACCTGGAGCCGCGCGAGGCCGTGCGGCTCGCCATGTTCCGCCAGGTGATCGAACGCGCCGGCGCGCAGGTCGCGGCCGAGCCCGACAATTGCCAAGCCCTCTACTGGCAGGCCTACGCGCTGGGCCGCTACAGCCAGGGCATCAGCGTGGCGCGCGCCCTGGCGCAGGGCCTGGGCACCAAGCTCAAGGGCGCGCTGGAGCACGTGATCGAACTGCAGCCGGAACACGGTGACGCGCACCTCGCGCTGGCCGCCTTCCACGCCGAAGTGATCGACAAGGTCGGCGCGCTGGTCGGGCGCATGACTTACGGCGTGCGCGCCGAGACCTCGATCGAACTGTTCGAGCGCGGGCTGGCGCTGCATCCGCAATCGGCGGCCGGGATGATGGAGTACGCGCGTGCGCTGCTGATGCTGCACGGCGAGTCGCGCCTCGGCGAGGCGAACGGGCTGTATGAGAAGGCGGCGGCGCTGACGCCGGCGGATGCGCGCGAGCGGTTGGACGTGGAGTTGGCGCGCGCCGGCCTGACGGACTGAAGGGCCTGCAAGCTCACGATTGGTACCACTTGGTACCAATCCATTTAAGATGCGCGCTTTCTGACCTTCTTCCCGACTGCCATGTCCGACCTCAACGCCCAATTCGAAGCCGCCCAGGCCAACTCCAAGCTGCTGGCCGAGCGCCCCGACAACCCGACGCTGCTGAAGATCTACGCCCTGTTCAAGCAGGCGACCGAAGGCGACAACACCGCCAAGAAGCCCAGCTTCAGCGACATCGTCGCGCGCGCCAAGTGGGATGCGTGGACCGCCCAGAAGGGCGCCACGGCCGACGAGGCCAAGCAGAAGTACATCGACCTGATCGAATCCCTGCGCGCCTGACCGGCCGCGTCGATCAACCGACGATCCCGCGTTCCTGCAACGCGGCGATCTGCCCGGCGCTCAACCCGATCTCCTCCAGCACCGCCTGCGTGTCCGCCCCCAGCGCCGGCGCATTGCGCCGGTGGCCGGCCGGCGTGAGCGACAGCTTGGGCACGAAGCCGGGCACCGCGAGCGCGCTGCCGTCCGGCATCTTCACCTGCTGCAGCATGCCGCGCGCGGCGTAGTGCGGGTCGGCCGCGATGTCGGCGATGGTGTAGATGCGCCCGGCCGGCACGTGCGCCGCGTCGAGCGCCGCCAGCACCTCGGTCACCGTGCGCTGCGCGGCCCAGTCGCCGATGGCGGCGTCGAGCATCCCGACCTGCGCCACGCGCCCCGTGTTGCCGGCCAGCGCCGGGTCGGCCGCGAGGTCCGGCCGGCCGATGCAGGCCATGAGCCGCTTGAAGATGCTGTCGCCGTTGCCCGCGACGATGGCGTAGCCGCCGTCCGCGCAGCGGTAGGCGTTGGTGGGCGCAATGCCCGGCAGCGCGCTGCCGGCGGCCTCGCGCACCGCGCCGAATTCGGCGTACTCGGGCAGCAGGCTTTCCATGCAGTTGAAGACCGCCTCGTACAGTGCGACGTCGACCACCTGGCCCCGGCCCTTCGGGAATTCGGCGCTCACGGTGGCATGGCGGTGCTGCATGGCCATCAGCACGCCGATCACGCCGTGCAACGAGGCCAGCGTGTCGCCGATCGACACGCCCACGCGCACCGGCACGCGGCCCGGTTCGCCCGTGAGGTGGCGCAGCCCGCCCATGGCTTCGGCCACCACGCCGAAGCCGGGGCGGTCGCGGTAGGGGCCGGTCTGGCCGTAGCCGCTGATGCGCAGCATCACGAGCGCGGGGTTGGCGGCCAGCAGCGCGTCGGGCCCGAGGCCCCAGCCTTCCATCGCGCCGGGGCGGAAGTTCTCGACCAGCACGTCGGCCTCGGCCGCGAGCTGGCGCACGATGGCCTGCGCCTCGGGCTGGCGCAGGTCCAGCGCCAGCGAGCGCTTGTTGCGCGACTGCACCTGCCACCAGACGGAGGTGCCGTCCTTCAGCAGCCGCCAGGTGCGCAGCGGATCGCCCGCGCCGGGCGGCTCGATCTTGACCACGTCGGCGCCGAAGTCGGCCAGCGTGCGCGCCGCGAAGGGGCCGGCGATCAGTTGCCCGAGTTCGACGACCTTGAGGCCGGCCAGCGGACCCGCGGTCGGAGGGGAAAGAGAGCTTTGCGTCATGGCTTGGGAGTGTGCCGTGCCGCCCCGGATGCCGGGTCGGGCCGGGAAAACACCTATGAAATCTTGACACGGCGCGAAGCGACTCTTTTGCACCGCAGCAATTGCGCTCCGGCATGCGCCACGCCCCGAGGAGAAAGGGGTTTGCTGCAGCGCAGCGCGTCGTCGCGCCCTTCACTACCAGGCAGGACCGCGACTCAAAAAAGTATCAGTTGCGCACCCCAACGCTGGTTGTTGGCATCCGGAGCGATTCGTACAGTCCGCCTCACCCCCAACCCGGGGGCCATACACAGAGGAAAGACCGCCGGCCATGCAACCCGATCTGGAAATCGTCGAAGTCCAAGGTGACGAATCGTTCACCGCCTGGGCGCACGGCTATCCGTATCGCACGGTGCGCTGGCACTTCCACCCCGAGTACGAGATCCAGCTGATCGTCGAGACCCAGGGCGTGTACTTCGTGGGCGACCACGTCGGCCACTTCGAGCCGGGCAACCTCGTGTTCATGGGCCCCGACCTGCCGCACAACTGGATCAGCGACGTGCCCGCTGGCCAGAGCGTCGAGCGCCGCGGCATCGTGATCCAGTTTCCGGCCGCGCTGGTGCGCAACATGGCGGCCACCTTCCCCGAATTCCGCCGCATCGAGCCGCTGCTGGCCGAGTCGGCCTCCGGCCTGCTCTTCTCGGCCGCCACCGCCGCCGCGGCCAAGCCGATCATGGAAGCGCTGCTCGAGGCCCGCGGGCTGCGCCGCGTGGTGCTGCTGCTGTCGCTGTTCGAGCTGCTGGTGGCCAGCGACGACCGCCAGCGGCTGGCCAGCCCGGCGTTCACGCCCGACCCCAAGGCCTTCATGTCGCACGCGATCAACAACGTGCTGGCCCACATCGCCGCCAACCTGGGCGACGAGCTGCGCGAGCCGATGCTGGCCGAGCTGGTGGGCCAGAGCCCGAGTGCGTTCTCGCGGTCGTTTCGCAAGCACACGGGGCAGTCGTTCGTGCGCTACGTGAACCGGCTGCGCATCGGCCGCGCCTGCGAGCTGCTCGCCAACAGCGACAAGCCCGTGCTCGACGTCTGCATGGACGTGGGCTTCAACAACGTGTCGAACTTCAACCGGCAGTTCCTGCTGCACAAGCGCATGCCGCCGACCAAGTTCCGCCATTTCCATCGCATGCAGCTCGCTGCATCGCGCGCCGCCAACAGCCCGCCGTAGCGCGCCCCCCGTGTTCCCCGCGTCGTTCCTGGCGCGGCGCCTTGCGCGCCGCGCGGGGCGGCCCTTTGCCTGCGTTTTTTTGCCGACCGTCACACCACCCACTCAAGGAGACAACCCAATGAAGAGCCTTCTCAAAGCCACCGCCCTCGTCGCCGCCCTGGCCTGCGGCACCACCGCCGCGCTGGCACAGGCGCCCAAGCAGCCGCTGCGCATCGGCATGACCTTCCAGGAACTGAACAACCCCTACTTCGTGACGATGAAGCAGGCCCTGGAAGAAGCCGCCGCCAGCATCGGCGCCACCGTGGTCACCACCGACGCGCGCCATGACGTGGCCAAGCAGATCGGCGACGTGGAAGACATGATCCAGAAGAAGATCGACATCCTGCTGCTGAACCCGACCGACTCGGCCGGCGTGCAGTCGGCGGTGCGCTCGGCCAAGAAGGCCGGCGTGATCGTGGTGGCGGTCGATGCCAACGCACAGGGCCCGGTCGATTCCTTCGTGGGCTCCAAGAACCTCGACGCCGGCCGCCTGGCCTGCGAGTACCTGGCGAAGAACATCGGCGAGAAGGGCGACGTGGCCATCCTCGACGGCATCCCGGTCGTGCCGATCCTGGAGCGCGTGAAGGGCTGCCGCGAAGCGCTGGCCAAGTACCCCGGCATCAAGGTCGTGAGCACGCAGAACGGCAAGCAGGAACGCGCCACCGCGCTCACCGTGACCGAGAACATCCTGCAGGCCAACAAGAACCTCAAGGGCGTGTTCAGCGTGAACGACGGCGGCTCGATGGGCGCGCTCGCCGCCATCGAGGCCAGCGGCAAGGACGTGAAGCTCACCAGCGTGGACGGCGCACCCGAGGCCATCAAGGCGATGCAGAAGGCGGGCTCGAAGTTCATCGCCACCACCGCGCAGTACCCGCGCGACCAGATCCGCCTGGCCATCGGCATCGCGCTGGCGAAGAAGTGGGGCGCCAACGTGCCCGCGGCCGTGCCGGTCGACGTGAAGCTCATCGACGCCGAAGGCGCCAAGACCTTCAGCTGGTAAACCGCCGGACGCGCCGCCCGTGACCACCACGAACGAATCACGCCAGGAGATGCTCCGGCTCGAGGGCGTGTCCAAGCGCTTTCCGGGCGTGAAGGCCTTGTCGAACATCGACCTCTCGGTGCGCCAGGGCGAGGTGCACGCGCTGCTCGGCGAGAACGGCGCGGGCAAGTCGACACTGATGAAGATCCTCGGCGGCATCCACCAGGCCGACGAGGGCCGCATCGTCATCGACGGCACCGAGTGCCACTTCGCCGGCTACGGCGACGCCATCGCGGCGGGCATCGGCATCATCTTCCAGGAGTTCAGCCTGGTGCCGTACCTGAACGCGGTGGAGAACATCTTCCTGGGCCGCTACCTCACGAACCGCTTCGGCCTCATGGACCAGGCGGCGATGCAGCGCGAAGCCCGCGCGGTGTTCGACGAACTGGGCGTGCAGATCGACCTCGGCGTGCCGATCTGCCAGCTCTCGGTGGCGCAGCAGCAGTTCGTCGAGATCGGCAAGGCGCTGTCGCTGAAGGCACGGCTGCTGGTGCTCGACGAACCCACCGCCACGCTCACGCCCAACGAAGCCGAGCACCTGTTCAAGGTGATGCGCGCGCTGCGCGCCAAGGGCGTGGCGATGATCTTCATCTCGCACCACCTCGATGAAATCTTCGAGGTCTGCGACCGCATCAGCGTGCTGCGCGACGGCGCCAACGCCGGGCATGCCGACGTGGCCGCCACGACCGTGGACGCGCTGGTCGAGATGATGGTGGGCCGGCGCATCGAACAGAGCTTTCCACCCAAGCCGCAGCCCGCGCCGAACGGCCGCAAGGTGCTCGAGGTGCCCGAGATCCAGCTCGTGAAGGACGGCCCGGTCAACCGCTTCGACCTGCACGCGGGCGAGATCCTCGGCTTCGCGGGGCTGGTGGGCTCGGGGCGCACCGAACTCGCGCTGGGCATGATGGGCGCCGACCGCGCGCACCGCAAGACGGTGCTGCGCAACGGCCAGCCCGTGCGCCTGGACGACCCGACGCAGGCGCTCGCGCACGGCATCGGCCTGCTGCCCGAAAGCCGCAAGGTCGAAGGACTGATCACCGACTTCACGATCCGCTTCAACATCTCGTTGAACAACCTCGGGCGGCACCGCCGCGCGGGCGTGGTCGACACGGCCTCTGAAAAGCGCGCAGCCGGCGAGCTCTCGCGCCGCGTGGGCGTGAAGGCGCCGGGCATCGACACCCGCGTCGCCACGCTGTCGGGCGGCAACCAGCAGAAGGTGGTGATCGCGCGCTGGCTCGGCCACGATTGCGAGGTGCTGATCTTCGACGAGCCCACGCGTGGCATCGACGTGGGGGCCAAGGCCGAGATCTACCAGCTGATGCGCGAACTCACGCGCCAGGGCAAATCGATCCTGATGATCTCCAGCGAGCTGCCCGAGATCGTCGGCCTGTGCGACCGCGTCGCCGTGTTCTCGGGCGGCGCCATCGTGGCCACGCTCTCGGGCGACGCGATCAACGCGGGCGAAATCATGCGCCACGCGACGTCTTCTTCTCCCTCCCTTCCCTCTTCCTCCGGGAGCCCCCCATGACTGCCACCGCCACCCATCCCACGCCGCCGGCACCCGCGGGCGGGTTCTTCACGCAGCTGCGCCGCTCGACGGCCTTCCTGCCGCTGGTCGGCCTTATTGCCATCTCGGTCTTCATGATCGTGGCGACCGACAACTTCCTCTCGGTGAGCAACCTGCAGAACATCGCGCTGCAGTCGTCCATCAACGCGATCATCGCGGTGGGCATGACGGCCGCCATCCTCACGGGCGGCATCGACCTCTCGGTGGGCGCGGTGGTGGCGCTGTCGGGCACGCTGGCCTCGGGGCTGATGGTGCACTTCGGCCTGCCGCCCGTGCTCGCCGTGCCGCTCGGGCTCGGCGTGGGTGCGGTGATCGGCCTGTTCAACGGCTACTGCGTGGCCTACCTGCGAATGCCGCCGATCATCGTGACGCTGGCCACCATGGGCATCGCGCGCGGCATCGCCCTGATCTACACCGGCGGCTACCCCATCGACGGCCTGCCCGAGTCGTTCGCCTTCCTCGGCAGCGGCACGCTCGCGGGCCTGAAGGTGCCGATCCTCATCATGCTGGCCACCTACCTCGTGGCCTACGTGCTGCTCAACATGGCACCCTTCGGCCGCTACGTGTACGCCATCGGCGGCAACGAGGAAGCCACGCGGCTGTCGGGCGTGCGCGTGTCGCGCTACAAGCTGCTGGTGTACGTGCTCAGCGGCCTCACGGCCGCCATCGCGGGCATCGTGCAGGCCGCGCGCGTCACCAGTGGCCAGCCCGGCGTGGGCGTGGGCTTCGAGCTCGACGCCATCGCGGCGGTGGTGATGGGCGGCACGTCCATCGCGGGCGGCCGCGGCGCCATCGTGGGCACGCTGGTCGGCGCGCTGCTGCTGGCCGTGCTCAACAACGGTCTCAACATGATCGGCGTGTCGCCGTATCTGCAACTGATCATCAAGGGCGGCATCGTCTTGCTCGCCATCTTCATCAGCCGCGAGGCCCGCCGCTGATCTCTTCCCCGCTTCTTCGTACCTCCCTCGACTCAAGGAATCCATGTCGTATCAAAAGCTCCAGCCCGGCGCCACGGGCGCCATCGGCGAACTCGCCGCCATGCAAGCCGTCGTGTGCCACGGCCCGAAGGACTACCGCCTCGAAACCGTCGCGATGCCCACCATCGGCCCGAACGAACTGCTCATTTCCATCGCGGCCTGCGGCATCTGCGCCTCCGACTGCAAGTGCCACTCGGGCGCGAAGATGTTCTGGGGCGGCGACGGCCAGCCTTCGTGGGTCAAGGCGCCGGTCATTCCCGGCCACGAGTTCTTCGGCTACGTCGAAGCGCTGGGCGAAGGCGCGGCGGAACACTTCGGCGTGGAGAAAGGCGACCGCGTGATCGCCGAGCAGATCGTGCCCTGCGGCAAGTGCCGCTTCTGCACCTCGGGCAAGTACTGGATGTGCGAGGTACACCACATCTTCGGCTTCCAGCGCGTCGTGGCCGACGGTGGCATGGCCGACTACATGCGCCTGCCGCCGACCTCGCGCGTGCACAAGATCCCCGACGGCATCTCACTGGAAGACGCGGCCATCATCGAGCCGCTGGCGTGCGCGATCCACACGGTGAACCGCGGCGAACTCCAGCTCGACGACGTGGTGGTGATCGCCGGCGCCGGCCCGCTGGGACTGATGATGACGCAGGTGGCAGCACTCAAGACACCGAAGAAGCTCATCGTGATCGACCTCGTGCCCGAGCGCCTCGCACTCGCGAAGCAGTACGGCGCCGACGTCGTCATCAACCCGAAGACCGAGAACGCCGATGCCATCGTCAAGGGCCTCACCGAAGGCTACGGCTGCGACGTGTACATCGAGACCACCGGAGCGCCCATCGGCGTGACGCAGGGCCTGGACATGATCCGCAAGCTCGGCCGCTTCGTCGAGTTCAGCGTGTTCGGTTCGGAGACGAGCGCCGACTGGTCGATCATCGGCGACCGCAAGGAACTCGACGTGCGCGGCGCGCACCTGGGCCCGTACTGCTACCCGGTCGCCATCGACCTGCTGGCACGCGGGCTCGTCACGTCGAAGGGCATCGTGACGCACGACTTTCCGCTGACCGAATGGGAGCGCGCCTTCGCGCTGGCCAACTCGCTCGATTCGATCAAGGTGCTGCTCAAGCCGCAGCCCCGCGCAGTGTCATGAAGTACGTCGTCGGCGTCGACATCGGCACGCAGAGCACCAAGTGCCTGCTGGTCGGCATCGACGGCAAGGTGCACGCGCAGGCCAGCGTGGCCTACCAGCCCGAGACGCCAAAGCCGCTGTGGGCGCAGCAGGACTGCGAGGTCTGGTTCGACGCCGTGTGCGAGAGCGTGCGCGCCTGCGTGGCGCAAGGCGGCATCGCGGCCACCGACATCGCTGCGATGTGCGTGAGTAGCCTCTACGGCGGCGCGGGCATCCCGGTCGACGAGGCCATGCGCCCGCTGCACCCCTGCCTCATCTGGATGGACCGCCGCGCCACCGCCGAGGTCGATGCGGTGAACGCCACGGTCGACGTGGCGCGGCTGCAGGCCATCACGGGCAACGGCGTCGACAGCTACTACGGCTTCACCAAGATGCTGTGGCTGCGCGAGCACCGCCCCGAGGTGTGGGCGAAGACGCACCACTTCCTGCCGCCCAACAGCTACATCAACTGGCGGCTGACCGGCCAGCTCGCGGTCGACCACAGCTCGGCCGGCAACATCGGCGGCGTTTACGACGCGGCGCGGCGGCGCTGGTCGGCGCAGGCGCTCGACATGCTCGGCATTCCGGCGCGCATGATGCCGCCGCGGCTCGTCGAATCGAGCGAGGTGGTGGGCCACCTGAGCGCCGAGTGGGCCGCGCAGCTGGGCCTGCGCGAAGGCATGCCGCTGATGGCCGGTGGCGTCGATGCGGCGGTGGCCACCTTCTGCGCGGGCGTCACCGGCAGCGGCGACCACGTCGCGATGATCGGCACCAGCATGTGCTGGGGCTTCGTGAGCCCGACGGTGGACGCGCGCCACCAGCTCATCACGATGCCGCACGTGTACCGCGGCGCGGACCGCAGCTACGTGTTCGGCGGCGCGATCACGGCCGGCGCGGCCGTCACCTGGTTCCGCGAAGCCTTCTGCCAGGCCGAAGTGGCCGAGGCCGCGCGCACCGGCGAAGACGCGCACGCCCTCATCGAACGCCGCGCGGTCGACGTGCCGCCCGGCGCCGACGGCCTGGTCTTCCTGCCCTACCTGATGGGCGAGCGCAGCCCGATCTGGGACGCGCAGGCCAAGGGCGCCTTCCTCGGCCTCTCGCTCGCGCACAGCCGCGCCCACCTGTACCGCGCCGTGCTCGAAGGCGTGAGCTTCGCGCTGCAGCACAACATCGAAGCCGGCCGGCGCAGCGGCCAGCCGCTGGACGACCGCCTGATCGTGGTCGGCGGCGCCGCGCATTCCGACCTGTGGATGCAGATCGTGGCGGACGTCACGGGCTACCGCGTGTTCACGATCGAGGAAGAGGTCGAGGCCGCCCTCGGCGCGGCGATGCTCGCGGCGCTCGGTGCCGGGCTGGTCGATGCAGCTACCGCCGAACGCGGCTGGGTCACGCTGGTGGAACGCGCGCGGCCCGAGCCTGCGGCGCAGGCGGTCTACCGGGAGCGCTTCGAGATCTACACCTCGCTGTACCCGGCGCTGCGTGACGCGATGCATCGGTTGGGATGAGGCTATGCGCGGTTCAGGGCGACGCTCCCGCCGACGCGGTACCTTGCTCCGCGAATGTCCCCCGGCCTGCGGCCTCCTCCTTGATTTCGCTGCGCAAGCCACCGCATCGACGTGAGCGCTGGGCAGTGCGGTTGTTGATCGAACAGCACCACGACCGCGCTCGGTGTGCGCAGGACACTGGGTGCTTCCCGCAGCGAAATCAAGGAGGAGGGGCGAAGCCCCGGGGGACATTCGCGGAGGGAAGTACCCGGTGGCCTGTGCACACGCCCTGAACCACAACCTTTGATGAGCAGAACACCATGACCCCCACCTTCGACTTCTCAGGCAAGCGCGCCCTCGTGACCGGTGCCAGCAGCGGCATCGGCCGTGCAGTCGCAGCGCAGCTCGCCCACTCAGGCGCACAAGTCACCGCCGTGGGCCGCAACGCCGACGCACTGGAAGCATTGCAGGCCGAGTCCGGCTGCCTGCCTTTGGCACTCGACGTGGCCGACGTCCCCGCACTGGAAAAGGCACTCGCCCCGCTGCCCGCCTTCGACCTCGTGGTGAACTGCGCCGGCACCACGCGCATCGAGCGCGCCATCGACCTGCAGGCCGGGAGCTTCGACGCCGTGATGGCCGTCAATGCACGTGCCGCCGCGCTCGTGGCCGCGCGCTGCGGCCGGGCCATGATCGCGGCCGGCGTGCGCGGCAGCATCGTCAACGTGTCGAGCCAGGCTTCGCTGGTCGCGCTCGATGCCCACCTTTGCTACAGCGCCTCGAAGGCGGCCATGGACGCCGTCACGCGTGCGCTGTGCCTCGAATTCGGGCCGCACGGCATCCGCGTGAACAGCGTGAACCCGACCGTCACGCTCACGCCCATGGCCGAGCAGGCGTGGTCCGATCCGGCCAAGAGCGCGGCAGCGCTCCAGAACATTCCGTTGGGACGTTTCGCGCAGGTCGAGGAAGTGGTCGCGCCGATCCTGTTCCTGCTGTCCGACGGCGCGGCGATGGTCAGCGGCGTGGCGCTGCCGGTCGATGGCGGCTACACCATCGCCTGAAGAAGAAAATTCCCCGCCTCAGGCGAAGCGAGTGCCGCCCCGCGGCGCGTCGAGCAGCGCATCGAGGTTGCGCGAAATCTTCTGCTCGATCTGGTCGCTGAAGCTGCTGAACAGGAAACCCAGCGTCGCCTCGAGCCGGAAGGTGTCGGCCGTGACCTCCACCGTGCCGTCGATGCCCGCGCGGCTGAACTGGGCCCGGTCGCAGTCGGTGCCCTCGGTGTAGGTGCATTCGAGACCGTAGTCCTGCTCGACCTGATGCACCCATTGGCGCGCGACTTCGCGGGCGCCGGCAATGCCCAGCGTGTGGTTGCGTTCGATTTGGATGTCAGGCACCGTCGTCTCCGTTGTTGTCGTGTATGCGGCCGTGGCGCGCATGGGTGTGCAGGATACCCGTGGCGGCCTGCAGGGCGCTGCGGCGCTCCTCCGTCGTGGCCAGCGCGGCAATGCGCCGCACCGCAGTGTAAAAGCGCGGCCAGTCGCGGCCCTCGCGCTCGAACAGCGCTTCGAAACCCGGCACCAGGTCGTCGTAGGCGCCCTGCGCACCGAAGGCCGCGTTGTTGGCGCGCGCCACCCAGCCGTCGTAGGCGTTCTGGCGCGGGCCGGTCCATGCCGCCTTCAGCGCGGTGTAGCGCTCGCGGAAGTCGGCCATGGCGGCCTGCTTCTGCGCTTCGACCTTCGCCCAGTCTTTCGCCTTGGCTTCGGGCGATTCGTACACCTGCGTGAGCGTGCGGCGCGTGTTGAGCGCCAGCGCACGGAAGTCCTGCCGCTGTGCATTGAACTGCGCGTACTCGGCGCGCGCCGCCTCGCCGGCTTCGCGCTGCAGCCACATCGCGCCGCCGATGCGCTCCACGGCCGTGGCGTACGACTCGTTGAACACCGTGTCGCCCGGCACATAGAGCACCTGGTGCGCCAGCTCGTGGAACACGAGGCGCGCCAGCTCGCCCTCGGGGTAGCCGATGAAGGTGGACAGCAGCGGATCGCCGCCGGCCCAGTTCATCCAGCCCAGCGTGGAGTAGGCCGGCACGGGGTACACGGCCACTTCGAGGCCATTCGTCTTCTGCGCCTCGGCCTCGGTTTTCGCGGCGGCCTCGTCGTAGTAGCCGCGATAACCCACGCAGCCCGCGACCGGGAAGCACCAGCTCTTGAGCGTGAGCGAGTACGGCGGCGCGGCCACCACGTTCCACACGGCCGCGGGGCGGTGCAGGTCGGCATACGAGGTGTAGCTCGCGTTGTCGGGCAGGCCGAGTTCGCTCGATGCGAAACGGCGGATGCGCTGCGCGAGTTCGAGCTTGGCCTTGAGCGGCGCCCCCACGGCCGGGTCGGCCAGCCATTCGGGCACGGGCTTGGCCGCGCGCAGGATGTCGAGGTGGCCGTTGGCCGATTGCCAGTAGTAGCCGAGGTCGGCGCAGCCCGTCAGGAAAAGCGCGCCGGCCAGTGCCAGCGCGGGCGCGCGCAGCCGTCGCATCACGCCTTTTCGACCTGCACCAGGCAGTCGTAGAAGGTCGGGCCCCGACCGATGTCGGTCAGGCGCTGGCTGGTCAGTTCGTTGACGTTGGTGCCGTCCATGCCGAGCTTGCGCCACCAGATGCCCATGCCGTGCACCACGCCCTGGCGCGCGCGGCGCGACACCTCGGCGCGGCAGCGGTGCTCGCCGCGCTGGTTGAACACGCGCACCGTCGCGCCGTCCTCGATGCCGCGCGCGGCGGCATCGTCGGCGTGGATCTCGAGCAGCGGCTCGACCTCGATGGCGCGCAGGCTGGTCACGTTGACGAAGGTCGAATTGAGGAAGTTGCGCGCCGGCGGCGAGATCATGGCCAGCGGGAACTCGGTCGAGCTGCCGGCGGGCTCCCAGTTGGGCACGTGGTCGGGCAGGCCGTCCATGCCCATGGCCTGCAGGCGCTCGCTGAAGAACTCGCAGCGGCCCGAAGGCGTGGGGAACGTGCCTTCGGCGAACGGCGCCTCGGCCAGCTTCAGGCTGGTGAAGCCTTGGGCGCGCAGCTGCTCGAAATCGATCGCCTTCTCGGCGAAGGCGGTGCGGCACAGCGACTCGTCGCTCTCCGAAAAGCAGAGCTCGTCGAAGCCCAGGCGGCGCGCCAGTTCGCGGAACACCCAGGCGTTGCTGCGGGCCTCGCCGCGCGGCGCGACGGCCGGGCGGTTCAGCAGCACGTCGGTGTGGCCGTAGCTGCAGTGGATGTCCCAGTGCTCGAGCTGCGTGGTAGCGGGCAGCAGGTAGTCGGCGTAGTCGGCGGTGTCGGTGCGGAACTGCTCGAGCACCACGGTGAAGAGGTCTTCGCGCGCAAAGCCCGCCACCACCTTGGCCGACTCGGGCGCCACCGCCACCGGGTTGCTGTTGTAGACCACGAGGGCCTTCACCGGCCTGGCGGTGTCGAGCAGCGCGTCGCCGATGGTGCTCATGTTGATGGTCCGCGGCTTGCGCCCGGCCAGCAGGTCGGGGCGCTGCAGCGCGGCGCGGTCGACCGGGTAGTGGCCCGAGCTGCTAAGCAGCAGGCCGCCCGCGCGGTCGCGCCAGGCGCCGACCAGCGACGGCAGGCAGGCGATGGCGCGCGCCGCGTTGCCGCCGCCGCGCACGCGCTGCATGCCGTAGTTCAGGCGGATCGCGGCCGGCTTGGTCGTGCCGTAAGCCTGGGCCAGCGCCACGATCTGTGCTTCGGGAATGCCGCAGACCTCGGCCGCGCGCGACGGCGGCCATTGCAGCGCGCGCTCGCGCAGCTGTTCCCAGCCCAGCGTGTGGTTCGCGATGTAGTCGTGGTCGAGCCAGTCGTGCACGATGAGTTCGTGCATGAGCGCCAAGGCCAGCGCGGCATCGGTGCCGGGCAGCAGCGCGATGTGCTCGTCGCACTTGTCGGCGGTTTCGGTCTTGCGCGGGTCGATGCACACCAGCCGTGCGCCGGCGCGCTTGGCGGCCTGGGCGTGGCGCCAGAAGTGCAGATTGCTGGCGATGGAGTTGCTGCCCCAGATGAGGATGAGCTTGGCCTCGGCGAAGAACTCGATGCGCATGCCAACCTTGGCGCCCAGCGTATAGACCATGGCTTCGCCGCCCGCCATGGAGCAGATGGTGCGGTCCAGCAGCGAGGCGCCCAGCTTGTGGAAGAAGCGCCGGTCCATCGATTCGCCCTGCACCAGGCCCATGGTGCCCGCATAGCTGTAGGGGAGAATTGCTTCCGGTTCCGACTGCAATCCCCGAAGATGCGCGGCGATGTCGTCCAATGCCGTCTCCCACGAGACGGGCTCGAAGCGGCCGCTGCCCTTGGGACCGACCCGTTTCAGGGGCTGCACGAGCCGCTCGGCATGGTCATTGCGTTCGATGTACCGGGACACCTTGGTGCACAGCACGCCGCCGGTGTGCGAGTGGGCGGGGTTGCCTTGCAGCTTCACCGCCACGCCATCCTTGACGGTGGTGACGAGCGCGCAGGTGTCGGGGCAATCGTGCGGGCAGGCGCCCAGCACCGTGGAGGGTGCGGTGGCGTCGGGCGTGTCGAGGAGGGAATCCGTTGCGTGGGCCATCGGACAAGTCTAATTTGAGTATCAACACACAGGGCAGAGGGAGGATTTCACCATGACGATGCAATTGAATCGCAGGCATTTTTCGATCGCCACGGCGGCCGCCGCCACGCTGGGCGGCTTCGGCATCGCCCGGGCGCAGGGCGACACGCCGCTGGTGCTGGGCCAGTCGGCGCCGTTCACGGGGCCGGCCGCGCAGCTGGGCATCCAGTTCCACCAGGGCACCAAGCTGTTCCTGGACCAGTACAACGCGCAGCCGGGCCAGCGCGACGTGGTCATCAAGAACCTGGACGACGGCTACGAGCCCGACCGCTGCGCGGCCAACACGCAGAAGCTGATCGGCGAGGACGTGTTCGCGCTGTTCGGCTACATCGGCACGCCGACCAGCCTGGCCGCGCTGCCGCTGGCGGTGAAGGACAAGGTGCCGTTCATCGCGCCGTTCACGGGCGCGATGTCGCTGCGCGAGCCTTTTCACCGCAACGTGTTCCATCTGCGCGCTTCGTACAACGACGAGACGGCATTGATGGTGAAACAGCTCACCCACCTGGGCATGAAGAAGATCGCGGTCTTCTACCAGAACGACGCCTACGGCAAGGCGGGCCTCGACGGCGTGACGCTGGCGCTGGCCCAGCAGGAACTCAAGCCCGTGGCGCTGGCCACGGTGGAGCGCAACTCGGCCGACGTGGCCGCCGCGGTGAAGACGATCATGGCGAGCCAGCCGGCGGCGGTGGTGCAGGTCGGTGCCTACAAGGCCTGCGCGGCGTTCATCCGCGAGATGCGCAAGGCGGGCTACGGCGGTGTGTTCTTCAACCTCTCGTTCGTGGGCACGCAGGCGCTGGCGGACGAGCTGGGCAAGGAAGCCGCGGGCGTGATGGTCACGCAGGTGGTGCCCTCGCCCTACAACCAGGCGAATGCGCTGGCCCGCGAGTTCACCGAAGCGGTGCGCAAGGCGGGCGGCGGCGCGAGCGCCAATTTCTCGAGCATGGAAGGCTACCTGGCCGCCAAGGTGCTGACCGAGGGCCTGCGCCGCGCACCGGGCGGCAAGGGCACGCGCGACGGGCTGATCGCGGGCCTGGAAAGCATCGAGCGGCAGCAGTTCGGCGGCTTCGAGGTGTCGTTCTCTTCGAAGAGCCATGTGGCTTCGAAGTTTGTCGAGCTGTCGATGCTGACGGCTGACGGGCGGGTGCGGACGTAGTTTTTTCGCGCTCTGGTTCGGGGCGCGTGCACAGGCCACCGGGTACTTCCCTCCGCGAATGTCCCCCGGCCTGCGGCCTCCTCCTTGATTTCGCTGC
>NZ_JBXAJX010000005.1:0-333514 GCF_058797695.1 Variovorax sp. GW823-FHT02B07 | reverse complement strand
CGATCTGCATGGGAAGAGTCCACAACCAGGTGAATCTGCCGCCGTGGCAACTCCCTGGTCAGAGCGCATTGAGCGGGTTCAGGAGCCGGGAGCTGACCGAGGGCGGAGGCAACAGTGCGGCGGGCCGGTCGAACCACCTGATCCTGGATGACACGGCCGAAAAAATCCAGGCGCAGCTCAAGAGCGATCACCAATCCAGCAGCCTGAGCCTGGGGGCGATTACGCGCATCGAGGACAACGCGGGCAGGAAAGACCCCAGGGGGGAGGGCTTCGAGCTGCGCACTGACGCCCATGGTGTATTGAGAGCCCAGGACGGCATGCTCATCACCACCGAAGGCCGCCCCGACGCGGCCCGCCACGCCAAGGACATGGGAGAAACCATCCAACGCCTGACAAGTGCACGCGACCAGATCGAAGGCCTGGCCGAAGCGGCCCGAACAGCCGAGGCTCAGGACAGCAACGACGACCAGTCCACCGTCGCCCAGGCCATCAAGCAGCAGAACGAAGACCTCCGGGGCCACGGCAGCCCATCGACCGAAGGCCGCTTCCCCGAACTGGCCGCACCGCATCTCGTGCTCGCCAGCCCCGCAGGCATTGCAGCCACGGCGACCACTCACCTGCATGCGCACACCGGCGCACACATCCAGTTCACCAGCGCCGGTCACACCTCACTGAGCGCCGCCCAACGCATCCTCGCCAGCGTGGCGGAAGGCATGCGCATCTTCACGCTCAAGAGCGGCATCAAGGCCTTCGCGTCGCAGGGCGACATCCGCATCGAAGCCCAAAGCGACGCCATCGAGGCCACCGCCTTGAAAGACATCGACATCGTGAGTACCGAAGACACGGTCTACATCACCGCCAAGAAGAAGGTCACGATCAACGGCGGTACCAGCTTCAGCGAATGGAGCGAAGGCGGCATCCGGCATGGCACCTTGGGCACGTGGATCGAACACGCGGCAATGCACGGAACGCCGGGCCCCGACAAGAAGCCAGGGCCTACGGCACAGAGCGTGTGCTGGGAATGCCTGGCACGCGCTGCACGTCAGGCCTCGCCTGTGGCTCCCCGGATCTGACAGGGCCAGTACCGATGGCAATTCAAGCGTACGAGCGTGAGGCGGTCGAGCATGAGATCTCGCAGACCATCGCACAAGACATCGGTACTTTCGCCCGCCTCTCGCGCCAGAACGGCCAACGTTGTCACGCATTGGTGGACGCCGGCCGATGCGGGGGGGTCGAAGAAGACAGGCAGGAAGACGGATGGGTGGCGCGCCTGGTGGCGCGATACCCACTCGATGCAACCCCTTTGTTCCTTCACACGCCGGAAGCCGCTGTGGCCGGTGTCGGCCCTTGGCTGGTCGAACTGCCATCCATGCCCGATGCAGCGGACGCAGCGCCATGGCTGCATGACCTCGCACGTGGCGCAGGTGCTGCGCATGCCCTCAGTCTCGTGGCTTCGCCATTGCGGTCGATCACGCTGGCCACACACCTTCGCACTTGGCTCGACGCCGTGATTCACCCGGACCCTGGCCTCGATGACGACGAGGCCGTCGGCGCAGTACTCCGCTGGTTCGATCCGCGCATCGGCTTCGACATGGTGACCTGCTGGCCTGACGAAGTTCGGCAAGACTTCCTGAGCGCTTTCACCTGGGCAGGATGGAACGCCGAATTCCATCCGCAGGGTCTTCAGTGCAGCAAGCCACACACACCGCAAGGTGCCGCACGCACCGAGCCCATGCGACTGAACAAGGACCTGCTGCTCGCCATGGCTCCACTCAACCGGGCCGATGCGCTCCTGGCCCATGTGCACGAGCGTTTCGGGTCGCAGGCATTCCAGCAAATCGCCCCTGCCTTGCAGCGGTGGATCGCCCTCGATCAGCGGCAAGTCGTGCAGCGGCTCGGCCTGACCGATTTCGAGGACGGGATCACGTTGCTGCAGCAGTCGCTGAGCCTGCACCCCGAACTGTCGCGCCTGCCCGGCCTTGCAGAAGACCTTGTCGACGCGCGAAGTGCAGGGCGCACGCTCGCCCACGTGTTCGAAGCGCAGCCGGCCGAGTGGTGGCGACAACAACGGAATGCCGCCTCCCACACGTGGGCCCAGTGGGCTTATCGCTTTCTGGCGCCGTTGCATGCACGACGTGGTGCCTCCGATGCAGCCCACGTCTTTGCCACCCTGTTTCCAGCTGCGTCGCCCGCCACCTGACGCGGGCATCTCACCCACTCGCCCCGGATCGATCCGCCATGCCCTATCAACCCAAGCCCAGCGTCTGCGACTGCTCCGAAACGCCGGTGCTCGAAGAAGAAGCCATCATCCTGTTCCCCAGCCTGGGCACGCCGTTGCTGCTGGCCCCCGGCCAGGTCAAGGCCAGCATCTTCATCGCCGCGCCTTCGAGCATGCGTGGCAAGGCCAAGGCAGCCGTCCCCACCGGTGAGGCCGTCGAAATGTACAGGCTGGTCGACCAGCATCTGCGTGTGGTCGACCTCGCAAGCAAACAGGAGACTAAGCAAGCCGAAGGGTCGACACAAACTGGCACCCTCTTCGGAGACGGCACGACATGTGCTCTCGCCAAACCTTGCATCAAGGCCTGGCTCGTCGGCCCTTTCGGACCTGGGGCACTCGTCAGCGATCGGCACGGCCGCCCCTTCGCCACGATCGCCCCCGCAGCGGCCCTGATCTACACCAAGGTGCAGGACGTCTACGAGATCGAGATCGATTTGTCGGCCCCGCCCTTCGCCGATCTGCAGAAGCCCGGTGCCATGAAAAGCCTTGCCTGGATGACCCGGCTGAGCACCGAAGACAGAAAGCTCGAAGCCTTCAAGTGCGTCAAGTACGCCGAGGCCCAAGACCTTGCCATCACACGCTTCCTGCAACAGCAAGCCGCACGCGATCCCTGGCACTTCGACAAGCTCCACGAATTCGCCATGCCGCCACCCGATGTCCCGTTCAGCTGGAGCAAGCCCGGCCAGAAACCCGAGCTGGATACCCTCCTCAAGAGCTGGCACCCCGTCAAGCGCATGACCAAGCCGCGCCTCAAGCTGGGGCATCTCTCCGACGTTCATATCAACGTGCGTCAGAACGCCATGGGCCGCAGCGATGCCAAAGTGCTCGAGGAGGCCGACGCAGCTTGGAACCGGCCCGTCGGCAGCAAAGTCTGCAACAGCTTCGAGGCTCTCAAGAAGCTGTTCGAGACGATGGCCACGGGCAGCGACCAGGTCGATGCCGTGCTGCTCACGGGAGACCTGATCGACTACAACCGCAACTTCAATCCCATGGCGGAACCCGGCGGCCCGGGCAGGATTGGCCAGCAGTGGAAAGCCTTCAACCTGCTGGGCAACGTTTTCGACAAGGAAAAAGGCCGCCGCCTCTATCCGAGGGGCCTGGACGACATGATGGTCTTCAGCCTGGTGCGCGAGATGTACCGCAATCCTAAGTACCAGGTACCCATCATCATGACCAGCGGCAACCACGAGGCTTACCAGGTGCCCTACGGCATCAGCGCACGCGTGGAGGCTGGCGACCAGCACAACTGGGCGTTCATGCTCGGCGTGCTCGAGACCACGACGCCCAACAGCCGCGATGCACGCAAACGCATGGAAGACAACGCCCGCACGTCCTGGCCCGACGGCAAAGTCCCGGCCGAGGCGCGGCGGGCGCAGCGAGCCCTCGCGCAGCCCGATGCCGTGGAGCGCCATCGCGCCCAGTTCGAGGCCGCCAGCGCGTGGACGCGCGGCAAAGCCAATGAAGGCATGAGCCGCGACCACAACATGACCATCTACGAGGCGTGCCTCGCCTATGGTCCCACCTACGGCCATGCATTGACGGGCTACAACTTCGACGGCGGCCAGTTCGACTGGTTCTATGCGTTGTTCACGCCGCTCGCGGACGTGGTGTATGCCTACGGCGCGGACAGCACCGATAAGCCGGGCGCCAAAGCCGGACAGGTGATTGCAGCGCTGGGCTGGGGCATCGACGAGAACTTCAAGAACTTGCTGGGCGTTGCAGAGGCGGGGGCAGACCGCCAAGGTTCGGGAATACTCCCACGTGCCACCGAGTCCTTCAGCCATGACCAGCTGAAGCTTCTGACACAGGCCCGAAGCTACAAGGCCGCGAGCAAGAGCACCCTCACCGTTGCTACGCACTTCACCATCGTGAGCTTCGATGAACCAGAGCCCTACAGCAACGTCGCCAAGAAGAAGGAACGGGTCTTCTTCCACCCACTCGACGGCGCCACCGGCATCTGGGGCATGAAGGCTGCGCTGAACCACGTCAACGTGGGCACCTGCGAAAAAAACCAGGCCACCTACCTGGCCCAATACATTCAGCCGATGGATCAGGCAAAGACCAGCCCCAGCCGCCCCAAGGTGGATTGGCATCTGTCGGGCCACAGCCATCGCTCGGGCGTCTACAAGCTCGGTTGGGACTCCCGTGACATCTATGCGTCGGATGGCTGGCGCGTCGAGGTGCGAGAAGCCAAGGACCCGGGCATCCACAACACGCAAACAGTCAAGCCGAACACCGTGACGGCGCTGATCGTATCCAGTTGCGGCGGGCCCATCGGCTACCAAAACCTGGACGGCGAACTCAGCGCCTGGACCGGCCGCCCGCCCGCGGGGACCGCGCTTGACCCCACAACGGGCGAGATCCGGCAGGTGAAGACCGATCGGTGCCACGTCCAGGGCGAATTCCAGGGCAAGGGCTTCAATGAAAAACCGCGGTTGGCGGTGGCACTCGACTACCTGCACGCCATGAGCGGCTTGCCCAAGAAAGGCAACATCCGCGTGCCATTGCGCTTCAAGCCTGGGTACTTCGGCAGGAGCGGTCAGCTGGAACTGGTCTTGAGCGAGCAAGTGCGCAAACTGGGGTGTGTGACAAACGTGACGTTGTGGGTGTTCGAGAAGAACAATCCAAAGCGTCCCGATGGTTCGCGCGGCGAAACCAAGACCTGGCATCCCATCACGCCCAGCTTGAAAGGCACCACACTGAGCTTCAAGGATGAAGACACGGCAATGCTTTTGTCGATGATGAGTTCCAAGACTGTGAGTTCCAACGGTGTCCTGGCAATGGCGTGGAGTCCCCGATCAGTGGTCGAGAACTACCCCAATACCGAGTACGTGACGCTCCGCCAGCGACTGGTTCAGGCCTTCTGCGAAGTGACGCTGAAAGAACCCAGCCTGACCGACGCGGGCGAAAACTGGGGCAAAGACGTGCTCCATGCAGACCCGTGGGTGTTTCCTCTGGACATCGCACTCATCGACGGCAATGTGAACATGGGCGGGTTCAGCCTGGACAAGTCGGACCCGGCGCGTCCGAAGAACGCGGTGTGGCACTTTGGACGACCGTTGGGAGAGCGTGGGGAAGTGCCGGATTGGGATTTCTTGTCCGATAACTTCCTGAGCAAAGGATATGTCGACAAGAAGTCCGCCATCTGGGTCAACAAGGACCCCGTGCGATAGATAGCCCATGCAACGACGCGACTTCCTCTCTACCTTCGGCTTGACCGCAGCCTCCCTTTTCTTCCCTTTGACCGGATGCTCCATGAGCAGCAAACCCAACATCAAGAATTTCAGCAGGATCTACCGCTATCTGCAGGATCCGGCTCTACGCACTCGTGAAACGGGCGATACGCTGCTGACCATCGAAGGCGCGGAGTTCAGTGGACTCAATCTTCAAGGACTGGTGTGGCGCCATGTGAAATTCGTGAACTGCGACTTTGCGGGTGCCTATGAAATCAAGCTCGATCGACTCGAGAAGAGCACTTTCGAGAACTGCAAGTTTGTCGGCATCCACGGTTTTGGCGACATGGTGGACGTGACCCTTCATCGCTGTGCCTTTGGCGGAGAAACCTATGTGATGGGCTACTCGGACAGCAAGCGCCTAGTGTTCGATGGATGCAATTTCGTCGGTACGGACAGCAACCGCAATCACTGGGGTGCAGTGGGCGGCTATGGAGAAGCAGAGTTCGTGAGATGCAAGGGCAAATGGTTTGACTTGAGCGGACTCACCAAGTTGATGATTCGGGACTGTGAATTCGAAGCCGTTTCGAGCAAGCATGACCCTAGAGAGGTGGCCAATGTGCATGCGCCGGTTTTGATAGAACGCAGCAAGTTGCGCGGCACCTTCAATATGGTCGCGAGTTCAATCCAATCTCTCACCATCCGTGACACCGTCATCGACACGCTCGACTTGACCGGCGCCACTATCAAGGAGGGACTCTCGATGGAGCGAGTGCGTGGCGGGACCGTCGAGGCGATAGTCAAAGGCGCCAAACGCCTCGCCGTGCGAGATAGCCAGTTCACGCCTCCCGCATCAGGCGAAAAGTTCGCTTTCAGCCTCGCCAGCAATGACGCCCAGGAGGTGCTGATCGAGAACACCTCCATCCTTGGCGACAACATCCTCGTGGACATCGGCGGCGGCCCACATACCGAGTCCCTTGTTTTTCGAAAGAGCAAGTTCACCCGGCTTGACCTGCAGTACGCCCATGCGGCGCATCTGCTTCTGGAGGAATTCGAAGCGAACTCCGTGCGCTTGAACGATGCCCGCATCGGCAAGCTGGAACTGAGCTCGGCCGTCTTTGCCTTGACCCTGGACCTGTCCAACACCCAGGTCCATGAATTCCAGAAAACCGGCGGCACCGACCTGAAGAAGCTGAGCGGTCTCAAGCTCGACGGCTCCAACATCAAGCTGCCGCAATGAACCGCCCCCACGCCAAGAGAATAGGCATGTGCAAGCTCGACGGCTGCCACATTGAACCGACATGACTGGCTGCTTTGCAGATCCATTTTTCCTTCTTCTATGCGGCATCCCATGGCTTCTTCTTGGGTTGCTAGTGGGTGGCATCGTGCTCGGGTTCAAGATGGCACGAGACAAGGCAGGATTTGCGAGCTTCGCAGGCGCTCTGATCTTCATCATCTGCCTGCTTTGTGCCTCTTTTCTTCTTTGGGGCACCCTCCTGATCTTCAGCAAGGACCTGTCACTCGGCAGCAACTGGATGGGCACTCGATAGCCGGTGCTCTTGGCCGCACCCACGGCAGTGTCTCCCCACTGTGAGCCGCAAAACGACCAAATTGCCTTCGCAGCACGCCGCGCGTACCCTTGGTCATTTGCCGCACGCATCCTCACCATGACGCGCATTGCCGAACGCCTCCACGCCCTGGGCCTCGTCCTTCCACCCCCCGTGACGCCCCCACCCGGCGTGGTCCTCCCCTTCCAGTTCGTCCGCCTCGTCGGCCGGCGCGCCATCGTCTCGGGCCATGGTCCGCTGGATGCCGACGGCCGCATCGCCGCTCCGCTCGGAAAACTCGGTGCCGAACTGACCGTCGAGCAGGGCTACACCGCCGCGCGCCTCACCGGGCTCGCGATGCTCGGCAGCCTGCAGCGCGCACTCGGCGACCTGGACCGCATCACCGCATGGACGCGCGTGTTCGGCATGGTCGCTTCGGCACCCGGCTTTCAGCAGCAGCCGGCGGTCATCAACGGGTTTTCCGACCTGATCCTCGAACTCTTCGGTCCCGAGGTCGGCGCCCATGCGCGCAGCGCCGTGGGCATGGCGGAGCTGCCTTTCGGCATCCCGGTGGAGATCGAGGGCGAGGTCGAGTTCGACGCGTGAGCGACAAAGCAGCACCCTGGCAACTGCGCCGCGCAATCGCCGCTGACGTGGCGGCCGTCACTGCGTGCGCCGTCGAGGCCTTCCGCACCTACATCCCACGCCTGGGCCTCACGCCGCGGCCGATGACGCGCGACTACGCGCAGGCCATCGCGCACCTGCAGGTGTGGGTGGCCGAGCGCAAGGGTTCGCAGGTCGGCGCGGCGCTGTTGCTCGACGTGACCGACGAAGGCTTCCTCATCGACGTGATCGCGGTGCACCCCGACCACCAGGGCAGCGGCGCGGGCCGCGCGCTGCTTGAAATGGCCGAGCGCGAGGCACTGCGCCAGGGCCACGCATCGATCTACCTGTTCACGAACGAGAAGATGACCGAGAACCTCGCGCTCTACCAGCGCATCGGCTATGTCGAGTTCCGGCGCGAATCGCTCGACGGGCGCACGCGCGTCTATCTGCGCAAGCCACTGACAAGCGCGTGAACTGTCAGGCGTCGTCCCCGAAGGTCACGCTCACACGCAGACCGGTGGGCTCTGCAGCATCGAGCCGCAACTCGGCGCCGAGCAGTTCGGCATAGCGCGCCACGATCGACAGCCCCAGCCCCGCGCCCTGCCCCAGCTTCTGGCCCGCGGGGCCTTGCGCCCAGCGTTGCATGAGGTCGCGCTGTGCCTCGAGCGGAATGCCGGGTCCGTCGTCGATCACGCTCAGCGTGCGGCCCGCGAGTTCGACGGTGATGGTGCGTCCGCCGTAGCGCAGCGCGTTGTCGATCAGGTTGTCGAGGATGCCCTCCACCAGTGCTTCGTTCGCAAGCACCGTCACGCCGTCGTCGAGGCCGCGCGCGCCCAGGTCGACGCCGCGCGCGTCGGCGCGCGCCAGGTGGCGCAGCACGGTCTGCTCGGCCAGCATGTCGAGCGACACGGGCGTGCGCTGCAGGTCGGTGCGCGCCTCGTCGGCCAATGCCAGCGCCAGCAGCTGGTCGATCAGGTGGCTCGCACGCGCCTGCCGTTCGGACACGCGCGTGAGCTGTTCGCGCCACACCTCGGTGTCGTGCTGCGCGAGCCCGTACTCGGCCAGCGCGCGAATGCCCGCGAGGGGCGTGCGCAACTCGTGTGCCACGTTGCCCACGAACTCGCGCTGCGCGCGCACGCTGTGGCGCAGCCGGTCGAACAGCGCGTTGACGGCATCGCCCAGGCGCTGCAACTCTTTCGAGGTCTGCGCCACGGTCACCGGCGAGAGGTCACGCACATCGCGAGTGTCGAGTGCGCGCTGCAGCTCGCCGAGCGGTCGCAGATCGCGTCGGATGCCATGCCAGAGCCACACGGCCAGCAGCACGAGCAGCAGCACCTGCGGCGCCATGGCGTAGAACAGCAGCCGCTGCACCAGGGCGGCGCGGCTCAGCGTGGTCTGGGCCACGATCACGCGGTAGGGCATGTGCAGGCCGGGCTCGGCGTCGTGGTCGAGCACCACAGCGCGCAGCACATTGCCGTCGTAGTCGATGTCGGAAAAACGGTAGCGCGAACCTTCGTCGGGCAACGGCGCCTTCAGGTCGCCCCTGCCGGAGATGAGCGTGCCGTCGAGCCGCTGCACCGAGAAGTAGACCTTGTCGGTCTGATCGAACAGCACGGTCGCCACCTCGCGCGGCGTGAGCAGCAGCTCGATGCCGCGTTCGCCGGCCTGCACGTTGGCCGACAGCGCATAGGCGTCGTCGAGCATGCCGCGGTCGAAGGCCTGTTCCGAAAAATAGTTGGCGATGACGAGTGCGATCACCGCACCGGCCATCCAGGTCAGCGCCAGCGGCACCAGCACGTTGCGCAGCACGCGCCGCGTGAGCGAAGGTGCAGTGCGCGTGACCGGTGGGGTGGTGGCCTCGCTCACGGGTCGCTTCTCACACCTCGGCTTCGAGCAGGTAGCCGATGCCGCGCAGCGTGCGGATGCCCGCGCCCGAGCCGAGCAGCTTCTTGCGCAGGCGCGAGATAAAGGCCTCGAGCGCGTTGTCGCCCAGCGATTCGTCAAAACCCGAGAGCTTGTCCGACAGCGCCCGCTTGCTCACGGTGCGGCCCGGCGGGCTCATGAGTTCCCACAGCACCTCGAACTCGCGCGCCGGCAGGTCGAGCGGTGCGTTCGCGACCGCGAAGCGCCGCGCCTTGCGGTCGAGCTTGAGCTGGCCGAGCACCACGATGTCTTCGGTGCCCTTGGCGCGCCGCACCAATGCACGCAGCCGTGCCTCCACCTCGGCGAGATCGAAGGGCTTGCCCAGGTAGTCGTCGGCGCCGGCGTCGAGCCCGGCGATGCGTTCTTCGGTGCGCCCGCGCGCCGTGAGCACGAGCACCGGCGTGCGATCGCCGCGCGCACGCGCCTGTCGCAATGCCGTGAGGCCGCTCGCCAGGCCGCTGGTGGGGCTGGCGGTGGCGGGCAGGTTGAGGTCGAGCAGCACGGCGTCGAAGGGCTGCACGCGCCACAGGTGGTCGGCATCCTCGACGTTGGTCGACACGTCGACCCGGTGGCCCGCGTCGGCGAGGCTGCGCAGCATCACGTCGCGCAGCACGGTGTCATCTTCCACAAGCAGGATTCGCATGGTGAGTGAATGAGTGGTGGGTGATTTGTGGGTCTGCCCTGGCGATGGACGCGTCAGCGGCCGGTCAGTCGCTCACCGCGATAAACGCGACATGAGCATACGACACACCTTCCGATGAGTGCACGCGATCCCTCCGATCCCTTGAGCCTGGTGTCCCCCGCCGTGCAGCGCACCGCGGTGGTTCTGCTGCATGGTTTATGCAGCACGCCTGACGAGCTGCTGACCGTGCAATCGACCCTGCAGCGCCACGGGTATGCGGTGCAGCCGCTGTGCATCGCCGGCTACTCGTTCGACGCCGCCGCGCCGCTGCAGCAGGCCGTGCCCTTCGAGCGCTGGCTCGACACTCTCGAGGCGCACGTGAAGACGCTGCGGCGCACGCACGACCGCGTGATGCTGGTCGGCATCTCGGCGGGTGCGTCGCTGGCCCTGGGCGGCGCCATCCGCTGCGGGCGCGAGGTGGACGCGCTGGTGCTCATGTCGACCACGCTGCGCTTCGACGGCTGGGCCGTGCCGCGCACGCGCTTTTTGCTGCCGCTGGCCTTCTACACACCGCTGGGCCGCCTCTGGCAATACCGCGAGCGCCCGCCCTACGGCGTGAAGAACGAGCGCGTGCGCACCTGGATCGAGCGCGAGCTGCGGCATCGCCAGGTCTCGCGCGCCGGCAGCGCGGTGATCGGCGTGGGCCACCTGCGCGAGCACGACCGGCTGATCCGCCACGTGCGGCGGCGCCTGAACGACGTGCAGTGCGAACAGGTGCTGGCGCTGCATGCCCGCGAGGACGAGGTGGCCAGCCTGTCCAACCTCGACCTGCTGGTGCGCGGGCTGCGCTGCGCCTCGCTGCGCACCGTGGTCCTGAACAACAGCTACCACATGATCAGCATCGACAACGACCGCCAGCAGGTCGTGCGCGAGACCCTCGCCTTCGCCGAGACCGTGGCCCACGGCCCGGTGCCCGAACCCGTGTTCCGCGTCCGCGGACTTGTTCTCCACGCCTGACCCCAGGCCAGACCGAAAGGAACCCGCCCATGTCGTCCTCTCCCACCTTCAACAGCATCGCCACCATCCTCGAGACCGACTTCCGCGTCGCGCGCACGGCCATCTCGCCGGCCACCGCGCTGTCGGACCTCGGCCTCGATTCGCTGGCGCTCATGGAGTTCGTCTTCGCGGTGGAAGACGCCTTCCACCTGCGCATTCCCGAAGACCGGCTCGACCCGCGCGAAGCCGGCATCACGCTGCAGCGGCTGTGCGAAGTGATCGACGCCGAGGGCGAAGCCGCCGCCGCACGCGCCGAGCCCATGGCAGCGGCCGCATGAGCAGCGGCGCCGCCCATGCCGTGCTCGCGGCCACCGCCACGGCCCACACCGCCGCCGCACCCGTGCACGTGAGCGGGCTCGGTTTCATCACGCCGCTCGGACGCAGCATCGAGGCCTTCGACGATGCGCTGTTCGCCGGCCGCTCCGCGGTGCGCGCGCAGACCCTCGAGATTCCCGGCATGGACCCGATGGCCATCGCCGCCGCCACCTGCGACTTCGACGCCAGCAGCGTGCGCAGCGCCTCGCGCCTGCCGCTCGACCGCGGCACCGCGATGGCCCTGGCCGCCGCGCAGGACGCCGCGGCCGATGCCGGTCTGGACCTCGACGCCATCGACCGCGACCGCCTCGGCGTCTTCTGGGGCAGCGGCCTGGCCGGCGCCGGCACTTTCGACGCCACCACGCGCGCGCTCTACGGCGAACAGCGCCGCATGCGCCCCACCACCGTGCTCACCGTGATGCCCAACGCCGCGGTCGCCGAACTGGCGCTGCACTTCGGCGCGCGCGGCGCGGCGCTGGCCTATGCCTGCGCCTGTGCTTCGTCCGCAGTGGCCATCGGCGAAGCCATGCGCGCCATCCGCGGCGGCTGGATCGACATCGCCATCGTCGGCGGCCACGACGCCATGCTCACGCCCGGCGTGATGGCCAGCTGGCACGCGATGCGCGTCATGGCCCCGCCGCCGGCCGATGCGCCCGCCACCGCCTGCCGTCCGTTCTCGGGCGACCGCGCGGGCTTTGCCATCGGCGAGGGCGCGGCGGCACTGGTGCTCGAATCGGAAGCCCATGCACGCGCCCGTGGCGCCGGCGCGCAGCCCTTCGTGCTCAGCGGCTACGCCAGCAACTGCGACGGCACGCACATCACCAACCCTGACCCGGCCGGCCAGGTGCGCGCGATGCGTGCCGCGCTGCGCGACGCCGGGCTCGTGCCCTCGGACATCGGCCACATCAACGCCCACGGCACGGCGACGAGCGCGGGCGATGCCGCCGAGGCCGCGTCGATCGGCGAGCTGTTCGGCAACGCCGCGCCCGTCAGCGCGACCAAGGCGATCCATGGCCACGTGCTCGGCGGCGGCGGCGCCATCGAACTCGTGGCCGCACTGCGCGCACTGGCCCGCGAGACCTTGCCGCCCATCGCCCACCTGCACACGCCGGATGCTGCGTTCGGCAACGTCGACTTCGTGCGCGGCGCGGCGCGCGAGGCGCGGGGGCTGCGCCATGTGCTGTCGAATTCCTTCGCCTTCGGCGGCACCAACGCGGTGATCGTTGCGAGCCGGCGCGTCTCGGAGGGCTGAGCTTCGGGGGAGGACAAAAGCGGTGCGGTCGTCGGCACCGCCTTGCTATGCTCGGCCGCATCCTGCCCTGCAGACCTCACGGAAGAAGCGCGACATGCCCCTGCACCGCCCTGCCGCCCCCTCGGACTTCGACGCCGTCTTCGATCTCTACATGCACGAGCGGGTCGTGCCCTTCCTGGGCTACGACCCGATGCCGCGCGACGACTTTCGCCCGATCTTCCAGGGCTTGCTCGACAGCGGTGCGTTCTTCATCTTCGAAGTCGATGGCCAGGTCGCCGGCTTCTACCGCGTCACGCGCTACCCGGGCCGTGCGCAGCATGTGGCGAGCCTCGGCACGCTCGCGGTCGATCCCACATTGCATGGCCGCGGCATCGCGCAGACCATGGTGAGCGACGTGCTCGCGCGGCTGAAGGCCGAAGGCGTTCGCCGCGTCGAGCTGATGGCCGAGAGCGACAACGCCACGGCCCTGCGTTTCTATGCCCGGCTGGGCTTCGTGCAGGAAGGCACGCTACGCCAGTTCTACCGCCGGGCCGGTGAAGCGGACTTCATCGACGAGCACCTGATGGCGCTGCTGTTCGACTGATCCGCGGTTCGGTCAGTGGTGTTGTGGGTGCTTGGGCTTCCAGCGCCGCAGCAACAGCGCATTGGCCATCACGCTCACGCTCGACAGCGCCATCGCCGCACCGGCCACCACGGGGCTCAGCAAACCGAAGGCCGCGAGCGGGATGCCGGCCACGTTGTAGGCGAAGGCCCAGAACAGGTTCTGCCGGATCTTCGCCACCGTACGGCCCGAAAGTTCGAGCGCTTCGGCCACGAGCGCGAGGTCGCCACGCATCAACGTGATGCCGGCCGCCTCCATCGCCACGTCGGTGCCGCCACCCGACGGCGCCATCGCGATGCCCACGTCGGCCGCGGCCAGTGCGGGCGCGTCGTTTGCACCGTCGCCGACCATCGCGACCACGTGGCCGTTCTTGCGCAGCGCACTCACCTGCTCGGCCTTGTCGGCCGGCAGCACGTCGGCGCGCACGTCCTCGGCCGGAATGCCCAGGCGCGCCGCCATCGCCTGCGCCGCGCGCAGGTTGTCGCCCGAAATCATCACCACGCGCAGGCCGCGCCCGCGCAAGGTGCGGATCGCTTCGGCGGCTTGCGGCTTCGGCTCGTCGGCGAAGGCCAACAGTGCCTGCACATGCGCAGAGCCGGCATCGTCGAAGCGCAGCAGGGCAGACACCGTGGCGCCCTGCGACTGCAGGCGCTCGATGTCGGCCTCGGCCGGCATCGCATCGAGTTCGCGACACCAACGCAAGCTCGCGATGGCCCAGGTCGCGCCGTTCACTTCGCCGCGCACGCCGCGCCCCGGCATCGCCTGCATCGCACCGAGCGGCGGCGCCTGCACGCCGCGTTCGGCAGCGGCTGTGAGCACGGCGCGTGCGAGCGGATGCTCGCTGCCGCCTTGCAGGCTGGCGGCCGTGGCGAGCAGGTCGTTCTCATTGGCCAGTGCACCTGCCGCGGGCAGCAGCGCCGTGAGCACGGGGCGGCCCACCGTCAGCGTGCCGGTCTTGTCGAAGGCCACGGTGTCGACGCGGTGTGCAATTTCCAACGCCCGTGCGTCCTTGATGAGGATGCCGTGCTTCGCGGCCACGCCCGTGCCCGCCATCACCGCCACCGGCGTCGCCAGGCCCAGCGCACAGGGACAGGCGATGACCAGCACCGCCACCGCATGGATCAGCGCGGTCTCGACGCCGGCCCCCGCGACCATCCAGCCCGCGAAGGTGACGAGCGCGATCACCAGCACCACCGGCACGAACACCGCCGCCACCTGGTCGACCATGCGCTGGATCGGCGCCTTCGCGGCCTGCGCGTCCTCGACCAGCCGGATGATGCGTGCCAGCACGCTCTCGGCGCCGACCGCGCGCACCTCGATCACCATGCGGCCGTCGCCGTTCACGGCGCCACCGGTCAACACGTCGCCGGGGTTCTTGGCCACGGGCAGCGGTTCGCCCGTGAGCATCGATTCGTCGACTTCGGACTGCCCTTCGAGCACGCGCGCATCGGCCGGCACGCGTTCGCCGGGACGCACGGCGAGGCGGTCGCCGACCATCACCTCGGCCAGCGGCACGTCGCTTTCCTTGCCGCGTGCGTTGATCAGGTGCGCCACTTCGGGCCGCAGCTGCTGCAGCGCGCGGATCGCCGAGGTGGCCTGGCGCTTGGCGCGCGCCTCGAGCCACTTGCCCAGCAGCACCAGCGTGATCACCACCGCCGAGGCTTCGAAATACAGGTGCGGCACCATGCCATGCCCGGCATGCTCGCCGGTGGCGGCGCGCCACCACAGCCACAGCGACAGGCCGAAGGCCGCGCTGGTGCCCAGCGCCACCAGCAGATCCATGTTGCCAGTGCGGGCCTTGGCCGCGTGCCAGCCCGCGCGGTAGAAGCGCGCGCCGAGCCAGAACTGCACCGGCGTCGCCAGCAGCAGCTGCACCCAGGGCGGAAGCATCCAGCTCTGGCCGACCAGGTCGCCGAGCATCGGCGCCATCAGCGGGATCGACAGCGCCAGGCCGATGGCCACGGGCATGAAGCCGTGCCAGGGCGACAGCGCGGCGGCCTCGTCCTGCGCGGTGCTTTCGGCGCGCGGTTCGTAGCCGGCGGCGCGCACGGCGCGGCGCAGCAGCAGGGCCATGTCCTCGCCGCCGGTGGCCACGATGCGGGCCGACTCGGTCGCGAGGTTGACGCTCACGTTCTGCACGCCGGGCACGTTCTTGAGCGCGCGCTCCACGCGCATCACGCACGAGGCGCAGGTCATGCCGCCGACCGAGAGGTCCAGCGTGGCGGCGGCCGCGGAAGGTTGAGGCTGAATGTGTTCCATGGTCCCGAGGCTAAAGCCTGACACCATGGCAAGGTCAAGCGCGGTGGCTTCAAAGCCCTTGGCTGGACGTTGACATCGTGAGAGGGTTGAAACTGGCGTTGTCCCCGATTCGGGTGTTCAATCCTTCCACCCTTCATTCATTCCGACAAGGAGCAACGACGATGAGCCAGAAATTCCAGGTCTCCGGCATGAGCTGCAACCACTGCGTGGAGGCGGTGCAGGACGCGGTACAGACGGTCGACCCGCACGCGCAGGTCACGGTCGATCTCGAAACCGGTCATGTGGACGTGTTGAGCCAGCAGCCGCGCCAGGACATCGTGGTCGCGATCGAGAACGCCGGCTACACCGTTCAATGATGACGGCGACCACGGCCCACGGCCGCCAGGTGGCCATCGGCGAGGCCGCGCGGCTGTCGGGTGTGTCGGCGCGCATGGTGCGCCACTACGAAGGCCTGGGCCTGCTGCCCGCGGTGGCGCGCACCGAGAGCGGCTACCGCCAGTACAACGACGCCGACATCCACACGCTGCGCTTCATCAAGCGCTCGCGCGATCTCGGGTTCTCGATGGAGGAAATCGCCGAACTGGTCGGCCTGTGGCACAACCGCCGCCGCGCCAGCTCGAGCGTCAAGCGCATCGCGCAAAAGCACCTGGGTGAACTGGAACAGCGCATCGCCGACATGCAGTCGATGCGCAGCACGCTTGCGCACCTCGTGCATTGCTGCCACGGCGATGCGCGGCCCGACTGCCCCATCCTCGACGACCTGAGCCAGGTCTAAGTACTCCCCCAGGCTTCGCGCACTTCGTGTCGCTGCGCCAACCCCCTCGCTGGGGGCGATACCGGTGGCCCGGCAAAGCCGGTTCCACGGTATCCCTGAAAAAAGTCAGGCGTTCTTGACCAGCGACAAGACCTGGCTCGTGTCCAGCGTGCGCGCCCGTTCCTGGATCGCCGGCAGGTACTGCGTCTGCAGGCCCTGCCCTTCCTTCACCACGCTGGAGAACGCGTCCTTCAGCATCTGCGTGGAGAGCGTGCGCCCGCCCGCGTAGTAGCGCTTGGCCACGTGGCCCAGTGCATAGGTCGACGCGAAGCTCATGCCCGAGCTCACGGCCTGCTTGCCCAGACCGCCCAGCAAACCGCCGCCGACCTTGCCCAGCAGGCCGCCGAGCAGCTTGCGCCCCGCCTGCTCCAGGTACTGCGAGGTCAGACCCACGCCCACGGTGGCCAGGAAATCCTTGATGTGGCCGGTGTCCAGCTGGTAGCCGTGCGCCTGCCCGATGCGGTAGACCAGCTTCATCTGCAGCGGAATGATCGCCATGGTCGACAGCGTCTCGGGCAGCAGCTCGAGCGCGCCGTTGAGGATGGCGGCGTTGAGGATCGCGCGGTCGAGCTCGGTGCTGTCGGGCGCCTGCGGCGCTGCGGGGGCGGTGGCCGTTGCGGCCGCTCCGGCCGTCACCGCGACCGCCGCTGGCACCGCGGCGGCAATGTCTTCCGCCCGCTGCGAAAACTGCGCCGCCGAGGCGTCCAGGCCGAGCGAGCTGCGCACGTCCATCAAAAAGAGCCGCTCCGGCTCCGACTGCACGCCGTCGGCGTCGCACATGCACACCGCCATCTCGTACGCCAGCTGGCGCGACTCGGCGCTTTTCAGCTCGCCAGCCACCGAAGCCAGCGACACCCGCTTCATCAGCACGTCCTGGTAGATCGTCGGCAGGTTCACGCCGTCGGCCTGCGACAGGCCCTCGGCAATGCGCTTGATCTCGGCACGCTCGCGCTCGTGCTTTTCGCCATCGACGAAGGCCGCCAGCAGGCTCAAGGTGACGATCGCTTTTGTTTCAGAAGGTGTCATGTTCGAGTTTTTTCGTCATGTGAAGGAGCCGATTGGGTCCGCGCAGCGCCCGAAGGTTCCTCCACGCGTTCTCCCCACAAAACTGGGGCAACTCTGTGGATAACCCCGGCACTGCTCTGTAGGGGCGTTGCAAGTCATTGATTTGCAAGGGAAATCTACAACCTGCTCAATTAACAGGCAATGAATTTCTCGACCCGAAAACCGCCTTTCGCAGAATTCCGGAAGGCTGTCAAAGGACAACTCTGGGGAGAGTTTTTGCACAAGCCATCGGTTATCCACAGGGCCGGCGGGTTACCCCATGTTGTCCAAGTTGCGGGTACACCACGGAAGCGCGGGTGCGCACAGTGACGCGGGCATGACAAGTCGTTGTCACGTCAAGGAAAAAGCGACCTTTCCACAGACCGGTGCGACCCTTATCTACTACTACTAATTTGAATAAGAAGAATAAGAAGACAGGAAGAGGAAAAGCCGCGCCCGAAAAAAAAGCCGCGAAAGGCCGCGCCGGTCGCCGGCGCCTCGGGCGGAAAACCGGGCACGGGTGGTCCGTGGCCCTCGCTAACATCGCCGGATGAGCTTCAAACCCCGGATCCTGATTGCCGAAGACGAATCGGGCATCGCCGACACGCTCCAGTACGTTCTGAGCAGCGACGGTTTCCAGCCGATCTGGTGCGCCACGGCCGAAGAAGCCATCGCGCAGTTCGCGCAGGAGCGCCCCGCGCTCGCCATCCTGGACATCGGATTGCCCGACCTGAACGGCTTCGAGCTCTTCAAACGCCTCCAGGCGCTGAACCAGTCGATGGGCGGCCCGGAGGTACCGATGGTGTTTTTGACGGCCCGCAGCGACGAAATAGACCGCGTGGTGGGCCTCGAACTGGGTGCGGACGACTACATTGCCAAGCCGTTTTCACCCCGCGAGCTGGTCGCCCGCGTGCGAACCATCCTGCGGCGCAGCGCCAGAAACGGCGCAGGAAGCCCGCCAGTGGCCGCAGCGCCGATTCATGGGGTACCCCATCAAAACGCGCCAGCGCCGCCTCCAGCGGCGCCACAGACCCCTGCAACCCCCTTTGCGCTCGACAGCGAGCGCATGCAGATCCGGTACTACGGACGGCTGCTCGAACTCTCGCGCTACGAATACGGCCTGCTGAAACTCATGGTCCAGCGCCCGGGGCGCGTGTTCACGCGCGACGAACTGCTGCAACTCGTCTGGGACGACGCCAGCGACAGCTTCGACCGCACGGTCGACGCGCACATCAAGACGCTGCGCGCCAAGCTCAAGACCATCGCGCCGGAGGTGGAGCCGATCCGCACGCTGCGCGGCACCGGCTACGCGCTGCACGAAGATCTGCCCGCCAGCAAGGAATGACGCGGCGCACGCGGATCTTCATCGGCATCCTGCTGATCTACACGGCGGGCATCGCCTTCCTGCTGTACCGCGTCGTTTCCGACATCGACCCGCGTTACCGCGAGTCGGCCGAGGAATCCTTGGTCGAGACCTCGCAGCTCATGGCCAGCCTGGTCGAGCAGGACGTGATCGCCGGCGCCATCAACACGGCACGGCTGGAGCCGCTCTTTCGCAGCGTCTACACGCGTGAGTTCTCGGCCCAGATCTACAACCTGCACAAGAGCCGGGTCGAGCTGCGCGTGTACGTCACCGACCGCACCGGCCGCGTGATGTTCGATTCGCTTGGCCGCCACCTGGGCAACGACTACTCGCAGTGGAGCGACGTGAAACGCACCCTCGGCGGCCTGTACGGCGCTCGCACCTCGCGCGACGTCGACGGCGACCCGCGCACCTCGGTGATGTACGTCGGCGCACCGATCCGCTGGAACGACGAGATCGTCGGCGTCGTCAGCGTCGGCAAGCCGGTGCAGAGCTTCGGCCAGTTCGTCGAGGACGCACGCGTGCGCACCATCTGGGTCGGCGTGGGTTCGGCGCTGGCGCTGCTGCTGCTCACCGTGATCGTCTCGGTCTGGCTGGTGCGGCCCTTCGGCCTGATCCGCGACTATTGGACCTGGGTGCGCGCGCAGCGCAGCCTGAGCCTGTCGCGCATGGCGCGGCGCGCGGTCGATGCGGTGCGCACGGGCTTCGGCGAAATGCGCGACGCGCTCACTGGGCGCAACTACGTGGCCGACTACGTGCAGACCTTCACGCACGAAGTGAAGAGCCCGCTGTCGGCGATCCGCGGCGCGGCCGAACTGCTGCAGGAACCGCAGATGCCGCACGACCAGCGCGAGCGTTTCCTGAAGAACATCGAACGCGAAACCCAGCGCATCCAGGAAATCGTCGACCGCATGATGGAGCTCACCGCGCTCGAGACGCGGCGCACGCTCGACCGCACCGAACCCGTGGCGCTGGGGCCGCTCATCGAAGACATTGCCGCCAGCGCGCAACCCGCTGCGTCGCGACGCAACATCCGGTTGATCGTGAATATTCGAGAGCCTGCGCGCGTCGAGGGCGATCCGTTTTTGCTGCGCCGCGCGATCAGCAATCTGCTCGACAACGCACTCGACTTTTCACCGCCCGACAGCGAGGTGCTGCTGACGCTGGAAACCACCTCGCGCCTGGCGCGCATCAACGTGCGCGACCACGGCCCGGGCATTCCGGACTACGCGCAGGAAAAAGTCTTCGAGAAGTTCTATTCGCTCGCCCGGCCGCACAGCCAGAAGAAGAGCACGGGGCTGGGCCTGGCGTTCGTGAAGGAGATCGCGACCCTGCACCGGGGCCGCATCGACCTGGGCAACGCGACGCGCGGCGGCGCCGTGGCGACGCTCACGCTGCCGCTGCTGTCAACCCATCACTGACCCACGAGCGCGCGATACGCCTCGCGCGTCTCGGGGCTCACCGCGTCGAGCAGCTGATCGTACGAAGTCTGATGCCGCGCCAGCATGCGCGCCGACGCCACGGCCTTCGACTTGCAGAACCAGTGGCAGGTGTGCTGCATCAGGAACAGCTCGGCCGACATCGTGAAGGCCTTCGATTTCGGTGAGCGGCCCGCCGCATTTTTTGCCACGCCCGCGATGCCGCGCGCATGAATGCGCAATGCCTCGCGCAGGTCGAAGCTGGCGGAAGGGAACAGCGTGGTGGCGAACGGCAAGGCCACGGGCAGCCGGCTCACGCGCGTGTCGGCTTCGGGTTCGCGTGCCAGCTCGGCGGCGAAGGTCTCGAACTGGCCCGCGAGCTTTTCCTCGGTGGTGTCGAGCAGGTGCCAGATCTGCTGGCGGCGCTCGGCGTCGTCTTCGCCGAGGCAGCGCAGGTAGCCCTGGGTCAGGCTCTCCATCAGCTTTTCGATCTGGTAGCGGCCCAGATGGCGACCGAGCAGCGCGATGCGCTGGCGCTGTTCCTTGGACTTGAGGATGTAGAAGCCGGCGGCGATCAGGGCCACCAGGGTGAGAATTTCCATGGATGCGAGAAAAGGGGAGAAAAGAGAAGAGACAAAAAAGAAGCGGGGGCCGCGGCACCGAGTGTAGGCACCGCGCGTCCCCCGCGTCTTTGGGTGATCTCGCCGCTGGCTAGCGGAAGAAATCAAGAATGCGGTTGCGTTCCTCGGGCGGGGGCGGGGCGCCCACCGGCGCGCCTGTCAGCACCTCCACCGGCTGGATCGGCTGCTCGGCGCTTTCCAGGCCCAGGCTCGCCACGTTGTGGCCCGGCGTGAAGTCGTCGAAGTACCACTCGCCGTCGATGCTCACCACGCCGGGCGGTTCGGCCGGCAGGGTCACGGGCACGCCGCGCAGCGCCGACTGCATGTAGCCGATCCAGATCGGCAGGCTCAGGCTGCCGCCGGTCTCGCCGCGCACGCCGAGCTGGCGCGGCGTGTCGTAGCCGACCCAGGCGATGCCCACGCGCGTGGGCTGGAAGCCCGCGAACCAGGTGTCGAAGGAGTCGTTGGTGGTGCCGGTCTTGCCGTACAGGTCGTCGCGCTTGAGCGCCTGGTAGGCCTTGAAGCCGGAGCCGCCCTTGACCACGCTCTGCAGCAGCGATTCCATGATGAAGGCGTTGCGCGCGGGAATGGCGCGGCGGCTTTCGTCGAGCACCGGGGGCTCGGTTTCCATCAGCACCTTGTCCTTGAGGTCGGTCACGCGGGTCACGAGGTACGGGTTCACGCGGTAGCCGCCGTTGGCGAACACCGAGTAACCCACCGCCATCTGCATCGGCGTGACCGAGCCGGCGCCCAGGCCCATCGGCAGGTTGGCCGGGTGCTTGTCCTTGTCGAAGCCGAACTTGGTGACCCAGTCTTGCGCATAGGGCGCGCCGATCGACTGCAGCACGCGCAGCGTGACCAGGTTCTTCGACTTCATGAGCGCATTGCGCAGCGGCATCGGGCCTTCGAAGCCGCCGTCGAAGTTCTTCGGGTCCCAGGGCTGGCCGCCGTTGGCGGCGGCATCGAAGACCAGCGGCGCGTCGTTCACCACGGTGGCGGGCGTGAAGCCCTTTTCGAGCGCGGCCGAGTAGATGAAGGGCTTGAAGCTCGAACCCGGCTGGCGCCAGGCTTGCGACACGTGATTGAACTTGTTCTTGCCGAAGTCGAAACCGCCGACCAGCGCGGTGATGGCGCCGGTGCGCGGATCCATGCCGATGAAGGCGCCCTCCACTTCGGGCAGCTGCGTGATCTCCCAGGTGTTCTTGGGCGTCCTGGCGACGCGGATCACGGCGCCGCGGCGGATCTTGATGTTCGGCGGTGCCTTCGCGGCCAGGCCGGACTGCGCGGGCTTCAGGCCCTCGCCCGAGATCTCGAAGGCTTCGCCGTTGGCGCGCACCGCGGTCACTTCCTTGGCGCTGGCTTCCAGCACCACGGCCGAGATCACGTCGCCGTTGTCGGGGTGCTCGGCCAGGGCTTCGTCGACCGCCTCGTCGATCTCCTTCTGGCCGCTGGCCGGCAGGTCGACGAACTTCTCGGGGCCGCGGTACACCTGACGGCGCTCGTAATCCATGATGCCCTTGCGCAGCGACTTGTACGCCGCGGCCTGGTCGGCCGCCACCAGCGAGGTGTAGACCTTCATGCCGCTGGTGTAGATGCTGTCGCCGTACTGCGCGTACATCATCTGGCGCACGGTCTCGGCCACGTACTCGGCGTGCAGGCGGTTCGGGTCGGCGGCGTCGCGCAGGTGCAGCTCCTCCTTCTTGGCCTCGGCCGCCTGTTCGGCGGTGATGAAGCCGGTCTCGTGCATGCGGTCGATCACGTAGAGCTGGCGCGCCCGCGCGCGGCGCGGGTTGGCCACCGGGTTGTTGGCGCCCGGCGCCTTCGGCAGGCCGGCCAGCATGGCGGCTTCGGCGATCGTCACCTGCTGCAGCGGCTTGCCGAAGTAGGCCTCGGAGGCGGCGGCGAAACCGTAGGCGCGGTTGCCCAGGTAGATCTGGTTCAGGTAGATCTCCAGGATCTGGTCCTTGCTCAGCTGCTGCTCGAGCCGGAAGGCCAGCACGATCTCCGAGGCCTTGCGGCTGAGCGTGCGCTCCGAGCTCAGGTAGACGTTGCGCGCCACCTGCATCGTGATGGTCGAGGCGCCCTGCTTGCGCCCGCCCTTGAAGCTGGCCACGGCCGCGCGCGCGAAGCCCTTGTAGTCCACGCCGCCGTGGTCGTAGAAGCGCGCGTCTTCCACGGCCAGCACGGCGTCCTTCATGACCTTCGGAATGTTCGCGAAGGGCGTGAGGTTGCGGCGCTCCTCGCCGAATTCGCCGATCAGCGAACCCTCGGCCGTGTACACCCGCAGCGGCAGCTTGGGCCGGTAGTCGGCCAGCTCGGAAATGTCGGGCAGCTTCGGGTAGATGGCGACCACCCCCACGATGGCAGCGCCCAGCAGCGCAACGGCGCCGGCACCGGCCGCGATGGCGCTCCAGCCGGCGATGCGTTTCCACGGGAGCTGGCGCAGCGCACCGGCGGGTTGGGAAGGGCGAGGTTCTTGGGACATGGGATGGGGGCTAGCGAAGAGGTTGGAGCCGTGGCGCGCGCGGGCGTTCCGTCACCCGGGGATCGAGCGCGCCGCGCCGCACGCCTTCCAGCGCGCAGTGCATGGCATCGAAATACTTGTCGTGGTCGTAGGCGATGAGCAGCAGGTCCACCCCGGCGTCGAGTGCGCCCAGCGTGGCGTTGCAAAGACCTCGGTTGTAGGCCCCGCCCATCGTGAGGTCGTCGGTGACGAGCAGGCCCTGAAAGCCCCATTCGCCTCGAATCACCTGCCGCACGATTTTGCGTGAGAAAGAGACCGGCGCATCCGCGTCGAGTTCCCGAAGGATGACATGGCCGAGCATGATCGCGGCATCCGAATGTTTCGACACGTCTTGAAACGGCTTCCAGTCGTGCGCGGCCAGCCGGGCCACGGGCGTGCGCAGTTCGGCACCCATGTGGTGCGTGTCCTCGGTCACGCCAGCCAGGCCGGGAAAGTGCTTGAGCGTGCCGCGCACGCCAGCCGATTCAAGGCCTTGCTCGTAAGCGAGCGCCACCTGCGCGGTGACGTCGGGGTCGCTGGAAATGGCGCGTTCCTCGATGCGGGTGTGCAGGTCCCAGCGGCCCGGGGCGCGGCCGGGGCGCAGGTCGACCACCGGGCTGAAGTTCAGCGTGATGCCCAGCGCGGCGAGCGCCCCGCCCTGCTGCGCGCCGTAGGCGCGGGCACGTTGCAACAGTTCGTGTGCGGGCACGTCGACCTCGAGCAGGCTGGCGAGTGCCGGCTGGGGGGGCACCATCGGCGACAGGCGCGAGACGCCGCCGCCTTCCTGGTCGGTCGCCACCACCAGCGGCGGCAGGCCGGCCGCGAGCCGCAGCGCCTGCAGGCTGGCGATTTCCGCGCGCAGCGTGTCGGCGCTGCGGCCCTTCACGTTGCGGCCGGTGACGAAGATGCCGCCGATCAGGCCCCGGCGGGCCAGCTCGCGCAGGTCGTTCGCGTCGTCGTAGCCGACGATGAAACGCGCGCCCAGCGCCTGCGCCACCGGGCCCGAGGCCGCGTTCACTTCCAGCCGGTGCTGGCGCGAGGCCAGCTCGTGGCCCAGCGCCGTCAGCGTCGCGCCCACCGTCAGGGCCAGCGCCACCACACGGCGCGCGCCGCGCGCGCTGCGCCAGGCGATCGCGGCGGCGGCGCACAGCGCGGCGAGCAGCAGTGGCAGCTCTTCCTCGCGCAGGAAGCGCAGGTGCGGGTCCTTCAGGTGCCAGGCCCAGGCGCACAGCACGGCCAGCAGCAGCCAGCCGAGCACGCCGGGGATGGCGCGCAGCAGTCTCATGCGTCCACCGTGGCCGCCGGGGTGGACGGGGCGGGGTCGCTGCGGCGCGACAGCGCATACCAGTCGACCTTGCGTGTCACGAGCATCAGCGTGGCCAGCATGCCGAAGATCAGCAGCGCGCCCAGCAGCAGCGCGTTGCTTTCCGAGGCCAGCAGGCCATAGAGCGCGCCGTACAGCAGCGCCACGAAAGCAGCGAACGACAGGCCGCGTTGCCAGCCGCCGAGCACCGCGCTGAAGTACACGGCCAGCAGCGCCACGCTGGCACCGGCCGCGCCCGCGTAGGCGAGGTGGAAAGCGAATTTTTCCGACAGCGCGAGCAGCAGCAAAAAGAACAGCGCGATCGACAGGCCCACCAGCCCGTACTGCACCGGGTGCAGGCGCAGCTTGCGGAACAGCTCGAACATGAAGGCCGCCATCAGCACCAGGCCGATGAAGAGCGCGCCGTACTTGCCGGCCCGCGTGCTCATCGAATACACGTTGACGGGCTGTGCGAGCGACACGTCGAAGGTCTGCAGCGGGCCCGAGGCATGGCGTGGCGGGGGCGCGGTGCGCACGACGGCCGCCGCGGCGTTCTGCGCGGCATCGCCTTCGCCGCCCCACAGGCCGGCGCGCACCTGCTCGCGCGCCGTGGTCACGAGCGACGACACGCGCCAGCGCGCGTCGAAGCCCTGTGGCGTCACCTCGCGCTGCGTGGCCAGGAAGCGACCGCCGAAGCTGGGGTGCGCCCACGGCGAACGCAGGTGCGCGGTGGTTTCCTCGGCGATCGGCACCATCGAGAGCGTGTCCTGGCCCACCAGCGAGAGCTTCATGTCGAAGGCCAGCGGCTTGCCCGTCTGCCAGGCGGCGAGCGCGGCGCCCGTGAGCGGCGCGTGGATGCCGTCGGCGTACGTGGCGTTGTCGGGCAGGCCGGGCACGCGCTGGCGAAAGCGCAGCGCCTCGCCGTTGACGGTGAGCGCGGGCGAGCCGTCGAGGCCGCGCAGGTCGCTCACGTGGAAGGCGACGAACGGCGGGCGGAACTCGATCGACGAGCCGCTTTCGCTGTGCGGCACGGCCTGCGGGTCGAAGCCCGCGAAGCCGCCGCCGAGCGCGGCCGTGAGCGTGTAGAACGGAATGCGGAAGATGCCGCGGTAGCGCTCCTGCGGCGCCATGTCGCCCTCGATGTGCAGCTTGTCGGGGAACACGGCGTGCACCATCTCCTTGCTCTGCGGGGCCTGCCCGATCACCTTGCCCTGCGCGTCGCGCAGCGGCTCCATCCAGCGCTCCACGTACGGCACCAGCAGCAGCGGGCCGACCATGGCCTGCGGCCCGGCATAGGACTCGGCGAGCTCGCGCGCGGCCTCCTGCTGGCTGTCGCCGCGGGCGCGGTTCAGGTCGTCGATGCGCGCCAGCGGAATGCACAGCACCAGCAGCAGGAAGAACAGGCCGGCCACCTTGACCAGCACCGAAGCCTGCAGGGCTTTCAACAGTTGAAGCATGGGTTTCTCCCCTCTTTTCCGGGTTTTGTCGTGATGAGGCGCCGATGCTCTCCGGCCGATCCGAAGGCCGTATGAAGCCGCGGCGCCGCGCACTTCACACAGACTTCACACAGCGGCGCCTGCGGGGGTTGCGACTTCAACGCGCCTTCCAACTGCCTTCTCGCACGCTCACGACAGTGAGGGCCGTGCAAGTTCGCACGCAGAAGGACACCCGCCATGGACACCCCCACCACCCCACGCCCCGGCCGTTGGCTCTGGCTCGCCACCGTGAGCCTGGCCACCGTGGGTTTCATCGCCATGGGCGCCCGCCCGGTCCACGCGCAGGAAGCGCCCGCCGGTCCGCGCCTGAAGACAGAGAGCCCGTACTTCTTCGTCAAGAGCGACGACCCCTCGGTCGACCGCCTGCCGCTGAAGGGCACCGAGGTCTCGGTCAAGATTTCGGGCGTGATCGCCGACGTCACGGTCACGCAGACCTACCGCAACGAAGGCCAGCGCGCCATCGAGGCGAAGTACGTGTTCCCCGGTTCCACCAAGGCGGCCGTGAGCGGCCTCAACGTGCGCCTGGCCGATCGCCTCATCACGGCGCAGATCCGCGAGAAGCAGCAGGCGAAGATCGAGTACGACGCCGCCAAGAAGGAAGGCAAGACCGCCGCGCTGCTCGAGCAGCACCTGCCCAACGTGTTCCAGATGAACGTCGCCAACATCCTGCCGGGCGACGACGTGAAGGTGGAGCTGCGCTACACCGAACTGCTGGTGCCGCAGTCGGGCAACTACCAGTTCGTGTTCCCGACCGTGGTCGGGCCGCGCTACAACTCGCCGCAGTCGGAGAACGCCAAGGCCGCATGGCCGGCGCAGCCCACGCTGCGCGCCGGCGTGGCACCAGCCACCAGCTTCAAGCTCACGGCGAGCATCGACACGCCGATGGGCCTGAAGGAAATCCGCTCCGCCACGCACACCATCGACGTGAAGAAGCGCGACGAAGACCAGCACGCGGACATCACGCTGGGCGCCGACGGCCGTCCCGCCGACAACCGCGACTTCGTGCTCGACTACCGCCTGGCGGGCGAGAAGATCGAGTCGGGCCTCATGCTCTACAAGGGCCAGGGCGAGAACGCAGAGAACTTCTTCCTCGCCATGGTCGAGCCGCCCAAGGCCGTGACCGCCAGCGCCATCTCGCCGCGCGACTACATCTTCGTGGTCGACATCTCGGGCTCGATGCACGGCTTTCCGCTGGACACCGCCAAGACCGTGCTCGAACGCCTGATCGGCGGCCTGCGCCCCAGCGACACCTTCAACGTGCTGCTGTTCTCGGGCAGCAACAAGATGCTGTCGCCGCAGTCGGTGCCGGCCACGCGCGCCAACATCGAGCAGGCGCTCGCCACCATCAAGAACTACAGCGGCAGCGGCAGCACCGAGCTGATCCCGGCGCTCAAGCGCGTGTACGCCGAACCCAAGGCCGCGAACGTGTCGCGCACCGTGGTGGTGGTGACCGACGGCTACGTGACGGTCGAGCGCGAAGCCTTCGAGCTGGTGCGCAACAACCTGTCGAAGGCCAACGTGTTCGCCTTCGGCATCGGCTCGTCGGTGAACCGCAGCCTCATGGAAGGCATCGCGCGCGCCGGCATGGGCGAGCCCTTCATCATCACCGACCCGGTACAGGCACCCGAGCAGGCCGCGCGCTTTCGCCGCATGGTGGAGTCACCCGTGCTCACGAACGTGAAGGCCACCTTCGGCGGGCTGGACGTGTACGACGTGGAGCCGCAGGCGCTGCCCGACGTGCTGGGCGAGCGCCCCGTGATCGTGTTCGGCAAGTGGCGTGGCGAGGCCAAGGGCCGCGTGATCATCGAAGGCCAGAGCGCCACCGGCCCGTACCGCGAGGAAGTGCGCATCACGCCGCAGACGCGCCAGGACACCGCCGCGCTGCGCACGCTGTGGGCGCGCCACCGCATCCAGAGCCTGAGCGACCAGGAAGCGCTCGAAGGCAGCGCCGCCTTCAAGGACCGCATCACCGAGCTGGGCCTGAAGTACAGCCTGCTCACGCAGTACACCAGCTTCATCGCGGTGGACAAGGTGGTGCGCAACGTGGCGCCGCAGCACAGCGTGGACGTGAACCAGCCGCTGCCGATGCCCCAGGGCGTGAGCGACCTGGCGCTGGGCGCCGAGGTGCCGAGCACGCCGGAGCCGGAAACGCTGGGCGCGATCGCCGTCGTGCTGTCGATGCTGGCCATGCTGCGCCGCCGCGCACGCCGCAACGACCCCCGTCGTTTCACGGCTTGACCACAGGACGCACGACCATGTCTCTGGCAACCCTGGCCCACCACCATCCGCGCGTCGTGGACTGGGCCATCCGCATCGACCGCACGCCGGCCTTCGGCTGGCTCGCGCTGCAGTGCGCCGCGCTCGCGCCCACCTGGGCCTGGATGGCGCGCCGCCTGCAGGACGGTTCCGACGATCCGCTGGGGCTCGTGGCGCTGGTCGCCCTGGCCGCGCTCGCCTGGCAGTGCCGGCGCGAGCTGCGCGCCTCGCCGCGCCTGGGCTGGCTGGCGCTGGCCGGCGCGGGCACCGTGCTCGCCACGCTGCTGCGCACGGGGCTCGGTGGCTTGCCCGCGCTGCCGCCGCTGGCCTCGGGCCTGGTGGCGGTGCTGTCGCTCGCGGCCGGGCTGCTGGCCTTTTTGCCGCGCGGCGTGGCGGCGTTGCCGGTGGCCGGGCTGTCGGTGCTGGCGCTGCCGCTGCTGTCGTCGCTGCAGTTCTATGCCGGCTACCCGCTGCGCGTGGTGACGGCCGAGGCCAGCCGCTGGCTGCTCGCGCCGGGCTTCGAGGTGGCGCGCGAAGGCGCCACGCTGATGGTCGACGGGCGCCTGGTGATCGTCGACGCGCCCTGCTCGGGCGTGCAGATGGTGTGGCTGGGCTACTTCACGGCCTGCGCGGTCGCACTGTGGGCGCGACGTGGCGACCGCGCCTTCCTGCGCCGCCTGCCGGCCGTCGGCCTGCTGGTGCTGGCCGGCAACATCGTGCGCAACAGCGTGCTGATCGCCTGCGAAGGCGCCGGCCACGCGCTCGCGCCGTGGGCGCACAACGCGCTGGGGTTGGTGCTGCTGGCCGTGGTGTGCGGCGCCATCGCGCGCCTGATGGTGCCGGCGCGCGTCGCACCGCGCATCGACCTCGACCGCCCGCTGCCGGGCCTGATCACCGCCGAAGGAGGCCGCCGTGTCGATACCGTTCGTTGAGCGCTGGTTCGCCAACCATTTCATCAACCGCGTGGGCCACAAGAGCGCCTTCGCGCTGGCGATGCTGCTGTGCGTGCTCTGGTCGGCCGCCGCGGCGCTGCGCGCGCCGGCCGAAGTAGCCGACGCCGTGGGCGCCCACGAATGGCCCAGCCAGTGGGACGGCGTGCCGCTGCGCCCGCTGGCGCTGAGCGAGGTCGAGCAGCGCTTTGCCGATCGCTTTCCGGGCGCCATCGGCCGCATGACCGACGGCCAGCAGACGCTGGTGATGCGCGCCGTGAACCGGCCCACGCGCATGCTGCATCCGGCCGCCGACTGCTACCGCGCGCTGGGCTACCGCATCGAGCAGGCGCGGCTGGAACGCGACGCGCAGGCGCGGATGTGGCGCTGTTTTGTGGCGCAACGGCACGGTACGGCAAATTTCCGCGTCTGCGAGCGCATCGTCGACGCCCAAGGCACGGCTTTCACCGACACTTCGGCCTGGTACTGGGCGGCGGCCAGCGGCCAGTCGCACGGTCCGTGGCAAGCTGTCACCGTGGCAAGACCGATGTGATGAGAACGTGTTTGTGAAGAAGACCCTGCGATTCGTGCTTTTCGGGCTGCTGGCCCTCGTCCTGACCGCCCTGGTGGCGATCTTCCTGATCGCCAAGATCGCCCTTGCGCCGGCGGCGGGCGAATGGAGCACCACGGTGAAGGCCGGCCCGCTCTCGTTCGAGATCGGCGTGCCCACCGCGGTGCGCCTGGCCACCTCGTCCTGGTTCGCGCCGCGGCTGAACGGCCACGCGCTGGACACCCGCTTCGGCACCATGCATTTCACCTGGGACGAGAAAACCGGCCAGCAGCAGATGCGCTGCGCGCCGTGCAGCGCCGACGTGCCCGCGCTCGGTACACAGCCCATCAAGGTCGAGCGGCTGGTGGCCACCGTGCGGCGCGACGGCAACACGCTGGCCGGCACCTTCGAGGCCACGCCGCAGGCGGCCGACGGCAACGCCCTGCTGCAGGGCACCTGGACCGGCCGCCTCGCGCCGAAGAACCTGCAGCTCGACGTCCGCGTGCAGGACGCGCCCATCGCCCGCTGGTACGCCGTGCTGGTGCCGGCGCTGCCCGAGCTGCAGCGCGCCCGCATCGGCGGCACGCTGGCGCTGCAGGCGCAGCTGCTGCTGCCCGACGCCACCTTCGCGGTGCAGCCGACCATCGGTCAGTTCACGGTCGAAGGGCTGGGCACCGAGGCCATGCTGGGCGCGCGCACCAGCTGCGGCCCGTCGGCCAAGCTGGCCAACGACAGCTGGCTGGCGCGCGCGGTCATCGCGGCGGAAGACCAGCGCTTCTTCAGCCACACCGGCTACGACCTGACCGAGATCCTGGCCTCGATCGACCACAACCAGAAGCCCGGCCAGACCCGGCGCGGCGGCAGCACGCTCACGCAGCAGCTGGCCAAGCTGCTGGTCACCGGCAGCGACCGCACGGCCGAGCGCAAGCTGCGCGAGCTGCTCTATGCGGTCGAGATGGAGCAGACGCTGGGCAAGGCCCGCATCCTGCAGCTGTACCTCGACAACGCCCCGTGGGGCGGCAACCTCTGCGGCGGCGAGGCCGCGGCGCGGCGCTATTTCAAGCGCAGCGCACGCACGCTCGAACCGGCGCAGGCGGTCTGGCTCGCGGCCATGCTGCACAAGCCGCAGGCCGTGCTCGAGCAATGGCGGCGCGACGGCCAGATCGATCCCGACCGCACCAAGTGGGTGGCCGAGAGCGTGCGCGGCATCAGCCGCAACCAGCGCGAGGCGCTGCTCAAGAGCGTGGCCGCCGCCAAATACGCGCCACCGGAAGCCGTGCAATGAGCATTGGCCCTCACGACATCGAGGCCATCGAACGCGCCACCGTGGCGGCGGTGGCCCCCGAGGCCTGCGAGGAACTCGACGGCTGGCTGCTGCCCTTCGACCGCGGCACCGTCAAGCGCGCCCGCTCGGCCGTGCCGCTGCACCGCGACCCGGTGGAAGCCGCCACGCTCGACCGCATCGAAGACCGCTGCGACAGCCGCCAGGTCGCGCCCGCGCTGCGGCTGGCCGACGCCGCCTGCTTCGACACGCTGCGCGCCGAACTCGCGCGCCGGCACTACATGGCCGACAGCCCGACCTGCGTGCAGACCGGCTCGGCGCGGCGCATGCGCGACCTCGTCGTGGCGGACGTGCGGCTGGCCGACGTCGACGCGTCGCCCGATCCGGACTGGGCCGCGCTGTTCCTGGGCGAAGGCTTCGACCCGGTCGACGGCGTGCACCGCGTGCGTTCGCTGTCGCGCGCCACGGGCTCGCTCTTTGCCAGCGTGCGCGAGAACGGCGCCACCGTGGCGGCCGGCGCCATGGCCTTCGGCCACGGCTGGGCCAGCGTGCACGGCATGCGCACCGAACAGTCGCAGCGCGGGCGCGGCCTGGCCGGGCGCGTGCTCGCCGGCCTGGCGCAGGCGGCGCTGGCGCGCGGCGTCGAACGGGTGTTCCTGCAGGTCGATGCGCAGAACCAGCCGGCGCTGGCGCTGTACCGCCGCGCGGGCTTCGAGACGCGCTGGCAGTACTGCTACTGGCAGCGCCAGCAGTGGCCGCGCTGAGCTGAACGGCTCCGGGCGGCGGGCACCCCCACCGGTGGCGCGGTCGGGGCTTTGGTGCCACCATGGGCGGCATGACGAACGTTCATGCCCACCACCACCCCACCGATCCCGTCGCCACCCCGCGCGGCATCGACCACATCGTGGCCGGTGTTTCCACCAGTGACGGCGACGGCGTCAAACTCACCCGCGTGCTGCAGCAGCCGCTGCAGAAGCGGCTCGACCCCTACCTGATGCTCGATGCCTTCGGCAGCGACAACCCGGGCGACTACATCGGCGGCTTTCCGAACCACCCGCACCGGGGCTTCGAGACGGTCACCTACATGATCGCCGGGCGCATGCGCCACCGCGACAGCGCGGGCCACGAAGGCCTGCTCGAGAACGGCGGCGTGCAGTGGATGACGGCCGGCCGCGGCCTCGTGCACAGCGAGCTGCCCGAGCAGGAAGAAGGCCTGATGGAAGGCTTTCAACTCTGGCTCAACCTGCCCGCGAAAGACAAGATGCGCGAGCCCTGGTACCGCGACATCCGCAGCAGCGAGATCCCCGAGTTCACCACCGCCGGCGGCGCGCACGTGCGCGTGATCGCCGGCACCAGCCACGGCGTCGTGGGCGCGGAGCAGCGCGCGCACACCCAACCGCTGTACCTGGACATCACGCTGCCGCCCGGCGCCGAGTTCGCGCAGCCGCTGCCGCCCGACCACAACGCGCTGGTCTACGTGTTCCGCGAATCGCTGTGGATCGCGGGCAGCGAGGTGCCGACGCGGCGCATGGCCATCCTGGCGAACGACCCCGGCAGCGACGGCACGGTGCTGCGCGCCGGCGCCAGCAACCACAGCCCGGCGCGCGCGCTGCTCATCGCGGGCCGTCCGCTGAACGAGCCCATCGCGCAGTACGGGCCCTTCGTGATGAATACGCCCGAGCAGATCAAGCAGGCGGTGCACGACTTCCAGAACGGCAAGCTGGGTTGAGCCCGAAGCCTCTGTAGTCGCTCGCCTACCGCAAGTCGGCGTCGCGTGCGGTTCGCGCCGGCGGGTGCGCGGCCTAGATTGCGGTCATGCCTCCCACGATACGCAAGGGACAGGCGCCGCCGATGCTGCAGCGCGCCGAGTTCCACGACCGCTTCATGCAGAGCTTCCACGACCCGGCGTTCCGGGCCGAGACCGAGGCGCTGCGGCGCCTGGAAGACATCGCCTGGAAAGCCTACGACGAAGGCCGCAAGGCGCCCGTGACGCGCCGCGCCGGGCCGGGCTATGCCGACCCCGACTACGAACTCTCGGTCGACTGGCTCGACGCCCGCGCGCGCATCGACGCGGCGCAGGACGCCTGGGGCCGGCCCGAGACGCGCTCGCGCGTGCTGCTCGTCAACGGCTCGCCGCGCAACGACGGCACCTGCCCCGGCGAAATTTCCAAGACCTGGCGCCTCACGCAGTGCGCGCGCGAGGTGCTCGAAGGCGGCGGCATCGAGGTCGACGTGCTCGACCTGAGCCGGCTCACGTCGGACTACGGCCGCCACATCCACCCGTGCAAAGGTTGCGTCTCCACCGCGATGCCGCTGTGCCACTGGCCCTGCAGCTGCTACCCCAACCACGCACTGCGCCAGACCGGCGACTGGATGAACGAGATCTACGAACGCTGGGTGGCCGCGCACGGCGTGATCGTGCTCACGCCCACGCACTGGTACCAGGCCGCGAGCCCGCTGAAGCTCATGATCGACCGCCTCGTGTGCGCCGACGGCGGCAACCCCGACCCCACCAGCACGCACGGCAAGAAGCCCGACGAGGCCAAGGCCCTGGAGCTCGAAGGCTGGGGCTACCCCAAGCACCTGGAAGGCCGCGTCTACGGCGTGGTGGTGCACGGCGACGTGGCCGGCCCCGAGGGCCTGCGCCGCAACCTCACAGACTGGCTCGACTGGATGGGCCTGGTCGACGCCGGCGCGCAGGCGCGGCTGGACCGCTACATCGGCTACTACGCGCCCTACGCCACCAGCCACGAGGCGCTGGACGCAGATGCCGACGTGCAGGAAGAGGTGCGCAACGTCGCGCGCGCCGTGGTGCTCGCGGTGGCCGCGCTGCGCGCCGGCAAGCTGCAAGCGCCCGACCGCGGGCTGAAGGCGCCCCGGCCCAAATAAGTCACGCTGCGGGCGGCAGCACCGCGCTGCGGTTCATGCTTCTTTACGCACGCTCACGTTCGGCTCACGGACGCGTTACAGAGGCGCTCCACACTTCGTCTCACCCGCTGCCCTTTGGTGGCGGACTTCTTCGAAAGGAAGCGACTCTCATGATCTCTCTTCGCCAACGCATCGTCTGGGCCAGCCTGCTGGGTTCGGCCGCCCTCGCCTCTTCGGGTGCCTTCGCTCAGGCGCCGGCCGCCACCGCGCCGTCGACCGCTGCACCCACGGCCGCCACGGCCCCCGCCGATGCCACCGCCGCACCCAAGGCGCAGCACAAGCGCATGGACCCGGCCCAGCGCATGGAGCGCATGAAGGAGCACCGTGCCAAGCGCCTGGCCGCGCTGAAGGACAAGCTCAAGCTCACCAGCGCCCAGGAAGGCGCGTGGAGCAGCTTCACCGAGGCCAGCCAGCCGCCGGCCGGTGCTGCCCGCCCGCAGCGCATGGACCGCGCCGAGTTCGCCAAGCTGACCACGCCGCAGCGCCTGGAGCACATGCAGGCCCGCCAGGCCGAGCGCAGCGCCCGGTTCGCCAAGCGCGCCGAAGCGACCAAGACCTTCTACGCCGCGCTGACGCCCGAGCAGCAGAAGACCTTCGATGCCGAGACCGCGAAGTTCGCGGGCCACGGCCATCGCTTCCATCGCGGTGGGCATGAAGGCCACCACGGTGCAGCGCCTGCCAAGAGCTGAGGCTGACCGGGCGGCCGGCTGAAGGGAGCCGGCCTCCAGGAAAGGGCAGAAAAAAGCCCGCGATGCGTGAAGCATCGCGGGCTTTTTCGTGGGCGCGCGGTGTTACTGCGGCGTGCCCGTCTTCTCGGTCGGGTTGGTCGGCACCGCCGGGCGTTCGCCCGGCTGGCCGAAGCGCGGCTTCACGTGCTGCGTCTCGGCGCGCACCTCGGCGCGCGAGCGCTCGCCGGTGGGCGACGGCATCGCGTTGGGCTGGTGGTTCACGGTGGTGCTGGCCTCGCCCTTGGGTACCACGCTGTTGGCGTTGTTGCGGTTCTGCGCGCGGGCCTCGGCCTTCACGGCTTCGCGCGAGACGGGCATCGAGCTGTCGCCCGCCATCGGTTCGACGGGCGCCGGTTTCTGGGCCTGGGCGACGCCCGCGCCCAGCAGGGCGGCGAGCAGCGCGGTGGGGATCGTCAGGCGTTGCAGGGTGGTCATCATGGAAAGCTCCTTTGCAGATGGAAAAAGGCACAAAGCACGAGCGCGTTGGCATCGGCTTTGAAACCACCGTAGGAGCCTCGATTAGGGCGTGATGTGGGGGTGCGGCAGGCCTGCCTGTAGGAGCCCGCCGCCCTTGCGTGAAAGGCACGCGAAGAAGGTGGCGCGTTCCTACAGTCGGCGCGGGCGCGGCCACGTACAACGGGAACACCGATGTCCTCCCCCGTCACTTCCCCGCTGCCCGAGGCCGCCGTCGCCGCCGCACCGGCCTCGCTCAAGGTCATGACCGTGAACACCCACAAGGGCTTCACGGCGCTGAACCGCCGCTTCATCCTTCCGGAGCTGCGCGACGCGGTGCGCACCGTGGGCGCCGACGTGGTGTTCCTGCAGGAGGTGATGGGCACGCACGCGCGCCATTCGCGCACCGTGAACAACTGGCCCGAGGCGCCGCACTACGAATTCCTGGCCGACACCATGTGGCCGCAGTTCGCCTACGGGCGCAACGCGGTGTATCCGAAGGGGCACCACGGCAACGCCGTGTTGTCGAAGTTTCCGATCGTGCATTTCCGCAACCACGACGTGTCGGTGAGCGGCCCCGAGAAGCGCGGCCTGCTGCACTGCGTGCTGCGCCTGCCCGGGCGCACGGTCGACGTGCATGCGATCTGCGCGCACCTCGGGCTGGCCGAGGCGCACCGCCAGCAGCAGCTGGAGTTGCTGTGCCACATCGTGCGCGACGAGGTGCCGGCCGACGCGCCGCTGATCGTGGCGGGCGACTTCAACGACTGGCGCGCCCGCGCGCACGACGTGCTGGCCGAAGGCGCGTCGCTGCGCGAGGTGTTCGTGCATGCCCACGGCCGCGCCGCGCGCACCTTCCCGGCGCGCCTGCCGCTGCTGCCGCTGGACCGCATCTACGTGCGCAACGCGGGCGCGCACGCGCCCGTGGTGCTGCCGCGCCGGCCGTGGTCGCATCTGTCGGACCATGCCCCGCTGGTGGCGGACATCGACCTGTGAGCAGCGAGGCCCCCATGCGCGACACCCCCGAGCGCGCCGGCCACTGGACCGGCGGCAACCGCATCGATCTGCTGGAGAACGGCGAGGAATTCTTTCCGCGCGTGTTCGAGGCGATTGGCGCGGCGCGGCGCGAAGTGATCATCGAGACCTTCATCCTGTTCGAGGACAAGGTGGGCCTGGCGTTGCATGCGGCCATGCGCGCGGCGGCGCAGCGCGGCGTGAAGGTCGACCTGATGATCGACGGCTTCGGCTCGCCCGATCTCTCTCACGAGTACCTCGAAAGCCTGGCCACGGCCGGCGTCAAGGTGCGCGTGTTCGACCCGGGTCAGCGTTTCCTGGGCCAGCGGCTCAACGTGTTCCGCCGCATGCACCGCAAGATCGTGGTGGTCGATGGCGAGCGCGCCTTCGTGGGCGGCATCAACTACTCCGAGGACCACCTGCTCGACTTCGGCCCCAAGGCCAAGCAGGACTACGCGGTCGAGCTGGCGGGGCCGATCGTGGCCGAGATCCATCAGTTCGTGCTGCGCGCGATTGCAGTCGGCGGCAAGGGCGTGGGCTGGTTCCGGCGAAGGCTGAAGCAGGCACCGCCCGCGTCGCAGCTGCAGGCCGCGGCGGGCGAGGCCGACGCGATCTTCGTCACGCGCGACAACCGCCGCCACACCAACGACATCGAGCGCCACTACCGCGCCGCGATCCGCGCCGCGCGCGAGCGCATCGTGATCGCCAACGCGTACTTCTTTCCGGGCTACCGGCTCATCAAGGAGCTGCGGCGCGCGGCACGCCGGGGCGTCGATGTGCGCCTCATCCTGCAGGGCGAGCCCGACATGCCGATCGTGAAAACGGCCGCCGGCATGCTGTACCACCACCTGCTGCACGCGGGCGTGCGCATCTACGAGTACTGCGACCGCCCGCTGCACGGCAAGGTCGCGCTCATGGACGACCGCTGGAGCACCGTGGGCTCGAGCAACCTCGATCCGCTGAGCCTGTCGCTCAACCTGGAGGCCAACGTGGTCGTGCGCGACACCGCGTTCAACAAGGTGCTGTGGGAGCGCATGGACCATCTCATGCAGCACAGCTGCAAGCAGATCGGCACGCACGACCTGGCCAGCGAATGGAGCGGCTGGCGGCTGGTGCGCAGCTTCTTCGTCTTTCACTTCTTGCGCTGGTACCCGTCGTGGCTCAACCGCCTGCCGCGCCACGCGCCGCGCCTGACGCCGGCCGAGGCGACCGATCTCATGGCGCAGCAGAAGAAGCGCGGCGACGAGGGCACGACGCGCACGGAGACGGCATGAGCGCATCCCTCGCCCTCACGCACCGGCCCTGGTGGCCGTGGGCGCGGCGCGTGGCGATCTGGGCCTTCTTCGGCGCCATCGCCTGGCTGCTGCTGAAGCAGGCGCGCACCATCGACTGGGCCGAGGTGTTCGCCGCACTGCGCGCATTGCCGGGCACCACGCTGCTCGCGGCCGGCGCGCTGGCCGCCGCCAGCTTCGGGCTCTACAGCACCTACGACCTGCTGGGGCGCCACCTCACGAAGCACCGGCTCGGCGCGGGCACGGTGGTCGGCGTGACCTTCATCAGCTACGCCTTCAACCTCAACTTCGGCTCGCTGGTGGGCGGCGTGGCCTTCCGCTACCGGCTGTACTCGCGCCTGGGGCTGGGCAACGAGACCATCACGCGCGTGCTGGGCTTCAGCATGCTGACCAACTGGCTCGGCTACCTCGTGGTGGCCGGCGCGGCGTTCTGCTTCTGGCCGATGGCGCTGCCGCCCGACTGGAAGATCGACGGCGGCGGCCTGCGCATGCTCGGCGCGGTGCTGCTCATGGTGTCGCTGGCCTACCTGGCGCTGTGCGCGTTCTCCGATGGCCACGTCTGGCGCGTGCGCGGCCATGCGCTGCGCACGCCGAGCTTGCCGATGGCCTTGCTGCAGCTGGCGATGTCGTGCGTCAACTGGTCGCTCATCGGCGGCGTGATCTGGGTGCTGCTGCAGGGCGAGGTCGGGTATCCGCAGGTGCTCGCGGTGCTGCTGGTCGCGGCCGTGGCGGGCGTGGTCACGCACGTGCCGGCGGGGCTCGGCGTGCTGGAGGCCGTGTTCGTCGCGCTGCTGGCGCACGAGGTGCCCAGCACCCGGTTGCTGGGGGCGCTGCTGGCCTACCGCGCGCTGTATTACCTGCTGCCGCTGGCCGTGGCGCTCGTCGCTTACCTCGTCACCGAGGCGCGTGCACGGCGCTTGCGCGCGGATGCCGGCAACAACCACAACAAACGTTAAATATTGCCCGCAGAAAGCAATCGATCGGTGAAATGACGGTCAGGAAATGTTGCACTGCAACAATTTTCACTTTGCAGGCCTATAGTGGCCCTCTGTTCCCCTACGTGCCCTCTTCCCATGTCGTCCTTCAGTACCACCGCCCGCGTGGCCAGCCCGCTGATGCAATGGGTCGACCTGGCCCTCAAGACCCACGAGACCCTGCTGTCGTCCGGCACGGTGATCCGCATGCGCACCGAGCGCATCGCCAAAGCCGGGCTCACGCCCAGCGCCGCCGACCTTGCGGAGTTCCAGCTAATGGGCCACGAAAAGCTCGCCGCGGCGAGCGAGTCGGGCCTGGCGATGGCCCGGCAGTGGCACAGCAGCCAGGCCTCGCTGGCCCAGCGCGCGTGGCAGCAATGGCTGCAGGGCGCCACGGCGCTCTTCTCGCTGGCCGGCAGTTTCACGCCGGCGCAGGCGGCCACGCATGGCGACGCGCTCGTGCAGGCCACGGCGCGCGGTGCCAGCACGGCGGGTCAGCTCACGGGCGTGGCGGTGCGCATTGCGCGCGAAGGCCTGAAGCCGATCCACGCGGCCGCCACGTCGAACGCGCGGCGACTGCTGGCCGAACTGCAGGCCTGACGCCGCTGCGTTTCAGGGTTGCGCCGGGACCAGCGTCACCAGCGTGATTTCCGACGGCGCGCCGAAACGCTTCGGCGGCCCCCAGTAGCCGGTGCCCCGGCTCACGTAGATCCACATGTCGTGCAGCCGGTGCAGGCCGGCCGTGAACGGCTGCTGCATCGGCACGAACAGGTTCCATGGGAAGAACTGGCCGCCGTGCGTGTGGCCCGACAGCTGCAGCTGGTAGCCGGCCGCGGCCGCCACCGGCGCGCTGCGCGGCTGGTGCGCCAGCAGCACGCGCGTGTGCACCAGCGGTGGCGCGTCGTACAGCGCCAGGTGCGGGTCGCTTGCGTGCGCGGCGTCGAAGTGGCCGGCAGTGAAATCGGTCACGCCGGCCAGCACCAGCGCGCTTTCGAACAGCTCTTCGTCGGTCTGCGCGCCGCGCACGTTGCGCGTCTGCAGAACCACGTGCTCGTTCAGCAGCACCTTCAGGCCGAGGCGGCGCAGCTCGTCGATCCAGGCGTGCGCGCCCGCGTAGTACTCGTGGTTGCCCGTGACCACGAAGGTGCCGTGGCGTGCGCGCAGCCCTGCCAGCGGCGCGATGTGCTCGCGCAGCTCGGGCACGCTGCCGTCGACCAGGTCGCCGGTGATCGCGATGGCGTCGGCGCCGAGCCGGTTCACCGCGTCGACGATGCGCTGGATGTAGCCGTTGCGGATCGTCGGGCCCACGTGGATGTCGCTGAGCTGGGCGATCGTGAAGCCGGCCAGCGCCGCGGGCAGGCCGCGAATGGGCACGTCGACCTGCTTCACGCCGGCCGTGCGGCGCGCGTTGACGAAGCCGACCAGCGACACGCCCGTGGCCAGCGCCAGCACCGCCAGCGCGCTCCAGGGCCCGACCTTGTCCCAGGGCACCTGCAGGCCGCCGAGCGCGTTCGCCAGCCAGGCCAGCAGCAGGCCGAGGTCGCGCACCAGCGTGAGCACGAACAGCGAGGAGAACCAGCCCATGCTGATCAGGCCGATCCAGTGCAGCGTCTCGCCCGCGGGCTTCGCCTTGCGGTCGGCGCGGTGGCTGCGCGACACGAAGGGCAGCGGCATCGTGACCGCCGACACCGCCAGCAGCACGAGCGCCAACGGCCACGCAGGCGTGAGCGACGCCAGCGCAGGCAGCAGGCGCAGCGCGATGTAGACGTGCAGCAGCGCGGTCAGGACGCTCAGGGGACGGATCGGCATGAGGACTGGGGGGACGCGGGCATTTCCCGGGACACGTCATCTGCAAGGCGCATGCCGCGCATTCAAGGCGTCGAAAGCTGCCTGGGTCGCTATTTTTTCTATAGCGCAGGGCAACCGGATAGCGGGCGTTATGGCGCCACGGGCGCGACGCTTCGGTGTCCGCTGCGGCGCGGTGCCGCCTCGCTTACCGCACCGTGCGCGTGCCGGCCGACGCCATGTCGGTGCCCGCCGGCCATTCGAAGAGCGCCTTGGCCGGCGCACCGGGCGACACCAGCAGCGTCTGCTTGAGCGTCTGGCCGCCGATGCGAGCCTCCACTTCGTAGCGCCCGGGCTCGAGCCGCGCCACCATGAACGGGCCGCCCGAGACCACGTTGTCGAGCAGCGCGGTGCCGTGGCTGTCGCGCACGGTCACGTGCACGCCGGCCGCGAAGTCGGCGCGGCGGCCATCCTTGATCGCGAATTCGAAGCTCGCGGGCCAGCGCGGCGACACGGTTTCCATCAGCTGCGCCTCGTCCTGGCCGATGCCGCCGCTCATGTACTCGACGCCGTGCGCCATGTGGATCGGCGGGTTCATCGCGGCCTGGGCCGGCTGCGCCGAGAGCGCGCCGCCGAGCAGCACCAGCAAGGCGGCGCCAGCCGCCGCGGCCACGGGCCGGGCGTGCGAGAACAGAAACAGGGGATTGGTGGTGAGAGACATCGGAGCCTTCCTTTCCGGGCGGTGGTGGCGACAGGCCACGCAGGAAGGCACTGTGCCGGGCACGACTTAAGGAAGACTTAACTGCGCGCGGGCCGTCGCGGCCCGCGTCGGGTCAGCGCGCGGCGGTTTGTGCCAGCGCCTGGGGCAGCGGTGGCGCGACCGAGGCCATGTCGAAGTTCGACGGCCAGACGAAGGAGGCGCGCGCCGGGATGCCGGCGATCACGACCAGCTGCTGCGTGAGCGTGAGCCCGCCCAGCGTCACGTTGACGTCGTAGGCGCCCGGTTCGAGCCGCGCGAGCATGTAGGGCGCCTGCGTCTGCACTTCCATCACCGTCTGGCCCGTGTACTTCTGGCGGATCTGGATCGCTGCCTTGGCCGGGAAACCCGCCTGCTGTGCGCCCTTGCCGTCGTTCACGCGCAAGTCGATGGTCGCGGCCCAGCGCGGCGCGACCATTTCCAGGAAGGCGGCTTCGCCCTTGGCGGCACCGCCGCACATGTATTCGATGCCCTGCGCGACCTGGATCGGCGGGTTCGAGAACGCATGGGCCGGCGACACGGCCACGAGGAAGGCCGCGGCGACCGATGCGGCGCCCAGAACCAGTGCAGCCACGGGCTGTTGGAAACGCTTGGGGTTCATTGCTCTGTGTGTCCTCGATCTTGCGTGACAGGAAATCCGTCAGGAATTTTGCTTAGCAAGAGTCGGGCTAGATATAGCGTTTACGAGGAAGCTTCTGCGTTGCGTAGGTGAATGCTATTGTTTTCATAGCTGGTGACGACCGTGTGACGGGCGTCAGTTCCACTTTTCGGGTGTCTTTCATCGGAAACCCTGAGACGGGGCTCGCGGGCGCGCCGCGAACGAGCGCTTTCTGGTCCGTCGCCGGCCCCGCGGCCTGTGCTGAATTGGCAACAAAAGACGGAATTGGTGCGCAATTGACTGGGCATTCCCTAGCTATTGGCGGGCGCGCAAAGAAATTAGGCTCGGCGCTTCCTTTCAAAGCGCGCAAACCAAATGCTTCATTCAAATCGCCGATTCGTTTTTTTGCTGATGGGTTTGGGACTGGCCGTCCAGGCAAGCGCAGAGCAGCCGGTGCCGATCCGCATCGGTGTCATCGGCCCTTTCACCGGGCCGTCGGCCGATTTCGGTGTGCCCATGCTCAACGGCGTGAAGATGGCCGTGGACGAAATCAATGCCGTGGGCGGGTATCTGGGCCGCTCGCTCGAACTGGTGATCAAGGACGACCAGGCCAATCCGGACACTGGCCGCTCGCAATCCCAGGCCCTCGTCAATGAAAAAGTGGTCGCGACCATCGGCTTCTGCAATACCGGCGTGGCGATGAATTCATTGGCCGTTTTCAATGACGCGAAATTGCCGTTGATCGTGCCTTGCGCCACCGGCTCGCCGCTGACCTCGACCTATCCGCCGGCCACGAGCTACGTATTTCGCACCTCGCCCAAAGACAGTATCCAGGCCCCCTTCGTGGTCGACGACCTGCTGGCGCGCGGCTGGAAACGGGTTGCCGTGCTGCACGACAGCACCGGCTACGGCGAGGCGGGCGCCAAGGATGTCGAGAAGGCGCTGGCGGCCAAGCACCTCAAGCCCGTGTACGTGGGGAAATTTCCGCTCGGCGTGAAAGACCTGACGAAAGAGCTGTCGGAGGCCAAGGCGGCCGGCGCGGACGTGATCTTCAGCTACACCGTAGGCCCCGAGAACGCCGTGATCGCGCGCAGCCGGCAGGCCATCGGCTGGAAGGTGCCGCAGGTTGGCGCCTGGACGCTGTCCTTCCCGTCCTTCATCGAGGGCGCCCGCGAAGCTTCCGAAGGCGCGCTGATGGCGCAGAGCTTCATCGCCGAGCCGAGCAACGAGCGCCGCTCGTCGTTTCTTTCCAACTACGCGCGGAAATTCAACACCAAGCGCATCCCGGTGCCGATGGCCGCCGCGCAGGCCTACGACGCCACCTACCTGCTGGCCCACGCGATGTTCAACGTGCCCAACGGCAAGCTCGAAGGCCCGTTCATCAAGGCCGCGCTCGAGCAGCCCAAGCGGCCCTACTACGGCGTGGTCACGACCTACGACAAGTCGTTTTCGGAAAACGACAAGGATGCGCTGTCGCCCAACATGCTGGTGATGGGCGTGGTGCGCAACGGGCAGATCAGCTTCGCGTACCCGGAGGACGCCAAGCGCAACCTGTTCGTGCAGCGCAAGCAGTAAGAGGAATCAAAAAAAGGGGCGCTTGCAGGCGCCCCCTTGGTGAACAGCGCGACACCGCCGGTGCCGCGCCATCGATCGATCGATCAGACGTCGATGTTCGCCGCGCGCAGCGCGTTCTGCTCGATGAACTCGCGGCGCGGTTCCACCTCGTCGCCCATCAGCATCGTGAACACGCGGTCGGCTTCGATCGCGTCGTCGATCTGCACGCGCAGCAGGCGGCGCACGGTCGGGTCCATGGTGGTTTCCCACAGCTGCTCGGGGTTCATCTCGCCCAGGCCCTTGTAGCGCTGGCGCGAGGTGGCGCGTTCGGCTTCGCCGATCAGCCACTTCATGGCCTGGCGGAAGTCGTCGACCTTCTCTTCCTTGGCGCGTTCGCCTTCGCCGCGCTTGACCAGCGCGCCTTCGGCGCTCAGCAGGCCGCGGAAGGTGTTGGCGGCCTGGGCCAGCGCGTCGTAGTCGGCGCCGTGCACGAAGTCCTGCGAGATCACGCTGGACTTGATGTTGCCGTGGTGGCGGCGGCTGATGCGCAGCAGCGGCTTGTCGGTGCGGGCGTCGAATTCGCTGCTCACCTCGGCCGGCACGCCGGTCGTGTTGAGCTCGCGCAGCTTGGCCTGCAGGGCGACGGCCGAGGCCTCGGCGGCGGCCGGCGTGTCGAGGTCGAGCGCCACGCCGTCGGCGATGGCGCGCAGCGCTTCGGCATCCATGAAGTTGCGCAGGCGCGCAATCACGGCCTCGGCCACCTGGTGCTTGCGCGCCAGCTCGGCCAGGGTGTCGCCCGACAGCGTGGTCGAGGCGGCACCGCCGGTCTCGATGCTCGCGTCCTTCAGGGCCACCTTGAGCAGGAAGGCGTCCAGCGCGGGGCCGTCCTTGAGGTACTGCTCTTCCTTGCCGACCTTCACCTTGTACAGCGGCGGCTGCGCGATGTAGATGTGGCCGCGCTCGACCAGCTCGGGCATCTGCCGGTAGAAGAAGGTGAGCAGCAGCGTGCGGATGTGCGCGCCGTCCACGTCGGCGTCGGTCATGATGATGATGCGGTGGTAGCGCAGCTTGGCGACGTTGAAGTCGTCCGCGCCGCCGCCCGCGGTGGTCGCGCCAGCGCGGCCGATGCCGGTGCCCAGGGCGGTGATCATGGTGAGAATTTCGTTGCTGGTGAGCAGCTTCTCGTAGCGTGCCTTCTCGACGTTCAGGATCTTGCCGCGCAGCGGCAGGATGGCCTGGAACTTCCGGTCGCGGCCCTGCTTGGCGGAACCGCCTGCGGAGTCACCCTCCACCAGGTAGACCTCGCACAGGGCGGGGTCCTTTTCCTGGCAGTCGGCCAGCTTGCCGGGCAGGCCCATGCCGTCGAGCACGCCCTTGCGGCGCGTCATTTCGCGGGCCTTGCGCGCGGCTTCGCGGGCACGGGCGGCCTCGACGATCTTGCCGCAGATGATCTTGGCGTCGTTCGGACGCTCCTGCAGGTAGTCGGTGAGCAGGCGGCCGACGATGTCTTCCACCGGCGCGCGCACTTCGCTGGACACCAGCTTGTCCTTGGTCTGGCTGGAGAACTTGGGCTCGGGCACCTTCACGCTCAGCACGCAGCACAAGCCTTCGCGCATGTCGTCGCCGGTGACTTCGACCTTCGCTTTTTTCGCGAACTCGTTTTCTTCGATGTACTTGTTGATGACACGGGTCATCGCGGCGCGCAGGCCGGTGAGGTGGGTGCCGCCGTCACGCTGCGGGATGTTGTTGGTGAAACAGAGGACCTGCTCGTTGTAGCCGCTGTTCCACTGCATCGCCACTTCGACGCCGATGTGCGTGCCGGGGATGCCGCCGTAGGTGTCGGCCGGCTTCTCGCCCGCTGCGTAGAACGAGTTCGGGTGCAGGACGGTCTTGCCCTTGTTGATGAACTCCACGAAGCCGCGCACGCCGCCGGCGCCGGAGAAATCGTCTTCCTTGCCGGTGCGCTCGTCGAGCAGGCGGATGCGCACGCCGTTGTTCAGGAAGCTCAGCTCGCGCAGGCGCTTGCTCAGGATTTCGTAGTGGAAATCGTTGTTTTCCTTGAAGATTTCCGTGTCGGGCAGGAAGTGCACTTCGGTGCCGCGCTTGTCGGTGTCGCCGATGACCTTCATGGGCGAGACCTCGAAGCCGTTCACGGTCTCGAGCAGGCGGTTCTGCACGAAGCCGCGGCTGAATTCGAGCTCGTGGATCTTGCCTTCGCGGCGCACGATGAGGCGCAGCTTCACGCTCAGCGCGTTCACGCACGAGACGCCCACGCCGTGCAGGCCGCCCGAGACCTTGTAGCTGTTCTGGTTGAACTTGCCGCCGGCGTGCAGTTCGGTGAGCGCGATTTCGGCGGCCGAGCGCTTGGGCTCGTGCTTGTCGTCCATCTTCACGCCGGTCGGGATGCCGCGGCCGTTGTCGGTGACGGAGATCGAGTTGTCGGAGTGGATCGTGACGACGATGTCGTCGCAATGGCCCGCGAGCGCTTCGTCGATGGAGTTGTCGACCACTTCGAACACCAGGTGGTGCAGGCCCGTGCCGTCGGAGGTGTCGCCGATGTACATGCCCGGGCGCTTGCGCACGGCTTCCAGACCTTCGAGGATCGTGATCGCACCTTCGCCGTAGCTGGAGTCGGCGGGGACGCCTTCGGGCGCCACGATCTGGATTTCGGGGGTATAGACCGGCTCGGTGTGCGGCACGTCGGGCTTGTTCTCTTCTGCACTCATTCGGATATTCCTCTGTCTCTCACGGGTTTCCCGTGATTTTTCGGGCTCTCAAAAGCTCAATTCGCCGCCTCTTGAAAGCGCAAACCCGCGGGGGGCCGCGGGTCGTGTGCGCAAGGCGCTGTGTTTTCCAGGGTCTAGATGCGCATCGGCATCACGACGTACTTGAAAGATGCGTTCTCGGGGATGGTTAACAAGGCCGAGCTGTTGGAGTCGGCCAGGTCCAGCTTGACCATGTCCTGGTCCATGTTCGACAGCGCGTCGATCAGGTAGGTGACGTTGAAGCCGATTTCGATGCTGTCGCCGCCGTAGTCGATGTCGAGCTCGTCCTGGGCTTCTTCCTGCTCGGCGTTGTTCGACGCGATGCGCAGCGTGCCCGGCTCGATGTTCAGGCGCACGCCCTTGAACTTCTCGCTGGTCAGGATGGCGGTGCGCTGCAGGCTGGCCAAGAGCGGCGCGCGGCCGAGCGTGACGGTGTTCTTGTGGTTCTTCGGAATCACGCGGTTGTAGTCGGGGAACTTGCCCTCGACCAGCTTGGTGACGAACTCCATGCCGCCGAAGCTGAACTTGGCCTGGTTGTTCGCGAACTGCATCTCGATGGCGCCTTCGGCGTCCGACAGGAGGCGCTGCATTTCGAGCACGGTCTTGCGCGGCAGGATCACTTCCTGGCGCGGCACTTCGACGTCGAGCATGGCCGAGGAGAACGCCAGGCGGTGGCCGTCGGTGGCCACCAGGCTCAGCTGCTTGCCTTCGGCCACGAACAGGATGCCGTTCAGGTAGTAGCGGATGTCGTGCACGGCCATCGCGAACGAGACCTGCGAGAGCAGGTCTTTCAGCGTCTTTTGCGGCACGCTGAACACGGGGCCGAAATTGGCGGCTTCCTGCACCAGCGGGAAGTCTTCGGCGGGCAGCGACTGCAGCGTGAAGCGGCTCTTGCCGCCCTTGAGCACGAGCTTGCTGGCGCTCGATTCGAGGCTCACGGTCTGGTCGGCCGGCATGGTGCGCAGGATGTCGATCAGCTTGCGCGCGCCGATGGTGGTCGTGAAGTTGCCTTCGTCGCCACCGAGCTCGGCGGTGGTGCGGATCTGGATCTCGAGGTCGCTGGTGGTCAGCTGCAGCTGGCCGCCGGTCTTGCGGATCAGCACATTGGCCAGGATCGGCAGGGTGTGACGCCGCTCCACGATGCCGGCCACCGACTGCAGCGCGGCAAGAACTTTGTCTTGGGTTGCCTTCAAAACGATCATGTCTTCTTCCTCTTCTCTTATCTCTTTGAATCAGCTTTCAGGACGCCATTCTCCGCTGTCGCGAGGGGCGTTCTTGATGACATTCGGCTTCAGCCTTTGAGGGTCTGTTCGAGGACGTGCAGCTGCTGGTTGAGTTCGGTGAGCTGCTGGCGCTCGCCCGAAATCTTTCGCACTGCGTGGAGCACCGTCGTGTGGTCGCGACCGCCGAACAGCTCGCCGATTTCCGGCAGGCTCTTCTGCGTGAGCTCCTTGGCCAGGTACATCGCGATCTGCCGCGGCCGCGCAATGCTGGCCGGGCGTTTCTTGCTGTACATGTCGGCGACCTTGATCTTGTAGTAGTCGGCCACCGTCTTCTGGATATTTTCGACCGAGATCTGCCGATTCTGGATCGACAGCAGGTCGCGCAGCGCCTCGCGCGCCAGGGCGATCGAGATCTCCTTCTGGTTGAAGCGCGAGTACGCCAGGATCTTGCGCAGGGCGCCTTCGAGCTCGCGCACGTTGGAGCGCACGTTCTTGGCCACGAAGAAGGCGACTTCCTCGGGCATTTCGGTGCCTTCGACGCGGGCCTTGTTGATCAGAATGGCCACGCGCATCTCGAGCTCGGGCGGCTCGATCGCCACCGTGAGGCCCGAATCGAAGCGCGACACCAGCCGCTCGTGGATGTCGGCCAGCCCCTTGGGATAGGTGTCGCTGGTCATCACGATGTGCGACTTCTTGGCCAGCAGGGCCTCGAAGGCGTTGAAGAACTCTTCCTGCGTGCGGTCCTTGTTGGCGAAGAACTGCACGTCGTCGATCAGCAGCAGATCGAGCGAGTGGTAGCGTTCCTTGAACTCATCGAAAGTCTTGCGCTGATAGGCCTTGACCACATCCGACACGAACTGCTCGGCGTGGATGTAGAGAACTTTGGAATCGGGCCGGTCGGCCAGCAGCCGGTTACCCACAGCGTGCATCAGGTGGGTCTTGCCCAGGCCGACGCCGCCGTAGATGAAAAGCGGGTTGTACAGGTGGCCCGGCATGCCGGCCACGTGCATGGCCGCGGCGCGCGCCATGCGGTTGGCCGTGCCCTCGACCAGGGTGTCGAACGTGAGCCCCGAATTGAGCCGGTTCTTGAAGCCGGCGGCCGCCGGTTCCTCGCCCGGGCCGGCCACGTCGCGCGGCACATCCGTTTCGGCCATGATGGCGATGGGTGCAACACGGACGGGGGTTTCTCGCGGAGCGAGCGCTAACTCGATGGTGACCGGCTGGCCGTACATCTTCTCGGCCATGGCCGCGATCTTGCCCGCGTACTGGGCACGGATCCAGTCGAGCTTGAAGCGGTTGGCGACGAACACCGTCATGCGCGAAAGGTCGTCGGCGACCTGCGCGGTGAGGGGCTTGATCCAGGTGTTGAACTGCTGCTCGGACAGCTCCTGCGCGAGCTGGTCGACGCAGGCCTGCCACAGGCTTTCGCCGATGCCGTCAGTCGACATGGGCGCTTGAAAAAGTGATGGAACCCTCGGGCATTTCTTGTATAGGTATTGTGGATATTCTCTGCTGGAAGGCGCCGGGCATTCTAACTTGTCAAAACCTTATCCACATGCTGCGCTGCACATGGAAAGGCCCGCAAATCCAGTCGAAGATTGTTCCGGCGGCCAATGTTTGCGATAATTGCGGGTTTCCCTGAAAAGCCTTCACAGCGTCTTTCGGGGGCCATCCGAAACTCGCTCCCCCAGCGCTCGCCGGGTTTTTGCATGCCTTCATGCGGAAACCGGCGCAAACAGGGAATCAGGAAACCATCATGAAACGCACTTACCAAGCATCCAAAGTCCGCCGCGCCCGTACCCACGGCTTTCTGGTCCGCATGAAGACCCGTGGCGGCCGCGCCGTGATCAACGCACGCCGCGCCAAGGGCCGCAAGCGCCTGGCCGTCTGACGGCACCCCACCTGCCGTTGTCAGCCGCCGATACGTCCGCGCAGGCTCCTGCAGCCTCTGCGCCTGGCCCCGCCAGCAGCGACGTCCGCGGCCCGGCTTCCTTGCAGCGGCTCAAGACCCGCGCGCAATTCCAGGCCGTCCTCGCAGGTGCCACCGTGGCGCGCACTGCCCATTTCGCATTGCACCGCTGTGCGCTCGATGTTTCTCCATCGGGCGCCGCTTCGCTGTTTCCGTCCGATGAGGTCTGGCTGGGTGCCATGGTGCCCAAGCGCTGGGCACGCCGCGCGGTGACGCGCAACGCCATCAAGCGCCAGATCTACGCCGTGAGCGCCGCGCCCGGCGTCGTGTTGCCGCGTGCCGCGCACGTGGTGCGTCTGCGCGCCGGTTTCGATCGCAAGGCGTTCGTGAGCGCCTCCTCGGACAAGCTCAAGGCCGCCGTGCGCGCCGAGCTCCAGCAATTGCTGGCGCGCGCCGGACGTCCGCCGGCACCGGCTGCCGCCTCCCCCGCACCTGCTTCCGCATGAAACGCCTGCTGATCGGCCTCGTGAAGGGCTACCGCCTGCTGCTGAGCCCCTGGCTCGGGCAGTCGTGCCGCTTCACGCCGACCTGCTCGGTGTATTCGATCGAGGCGCTGGAAGTGCACGGCGCGCTCAAGGGCAGCTACCTGACGCTGCACCGCATCGCGCGCTGCCAGCCCTGGTGCCAGGGCGGCCACGATCCGGTTCCACCGAAATCACAGCGTCGCACTGACAAGTCAGGATCGCTGTTTTCGTCTCTTCTCTCCTCCGACAAGAAGTCTTCGTCATGAACGATATCCGCCGCACGATCCTGTGGGTGATTTTTGGTTTCTCGCTCGTGCTGCTGTGGGACCAATGGCAGGTCTTCAACGGCAACAAGCCGACCTTCCTGCCGTCGACCAAGCCCGCCGCCACGGCGCCGGCCACGGGCAGCGCGGCCAACAACGGCGTGCCGACCGCGGCTGCCGCAGCCGGCGGCACCGCGGGCGCCGTGCCCACGCAGGCGGCCCCGGCCGCGCCGCGCGAGCAGGTCGTGGTGACATCCGACCTGTTCAAGGCGACGATCGACAGCGAAGGCGCCACGGTCAACCACCTCGAGCTGCTCAAGTACGACGAAGCCGACCGCACCAAGCGCGTCGTGCTGTTCGAGAACGGCTCGCCCGCCACGCGTTACGTGGCGCAGACCGGCCTGCTGAACCCCGTCGCCGGCGACGCCTTCCCCAACCACCTGACGGCCATGACGCCCAAGGCCGGTCCGCGCACGATGGCCGACGGCCAGAACACGCTCGAGGTGAGCTTCGAAAGCGCCCCGGTCGGCGGCCTGAAGTACATCAAGACCTACGTGTTCAAGCGTGACGACTACGTCATCGGCGTGCGCCACGAAGTGGTCAACGTGAGCGACCAGCCGCGCGACGCGCAGCTGTACATGCAGCTGCTGCGCCACGGCACCGTGGCCGCCGGCACCATGTTCGGCACCAACACCTTCACCGGCCCGGCCGCGTACACCAACGAGAAGAAGTTCCACAAGCTCGACTTCAAGGACATCGCCAAGGGCAAGGTCGAGCCGCCGCCGCCGGCCAACGACGGCTGGATCGCGATGGTGCAGCACTACTTCGCGTCGGCCTGGCTGCTCAAGGGCGACCCGGCCAGCGAACAGCTGCGCCGCGAATTCCGCGTGAAGGACCTGGGCGACAACCTCTTCACCGTGGCCATGGTCGCCACGCTGCCGAAGATCGCCCCGGGCGCCACGCAGGTCGTGAACAGCGCGCTGTTCGCCGGCCCCGAAGAAGAAAAGAAGCTCGAAGCCATCGCCCCCGGCCTGGACCTGGTGAAGGACTACGGCATCTTCGCGATCATCTCCAAGCCGCTGTACTGGCTGCTCACGCAGCTGCACGGCATCCTGGGCAACTGGGGCTGGGCGATCGTGGCGCTGGTGGTGCTGCTGAAGGCGGCCTTCTACTGGCTCAACGCCAAGGCCTACGCCAGCATGGCCAAGATGAAGGCCATCAACCCCAAGATCATGGAAATGCGCGAGCGGCTGAAGGACAAGCCGCAAGAGATGCAGCAGGAAATGATGCGGATCTACAAGACCGAGAAGGTCAATCCGATGGGCGGCTGCTTCCCCATCGTGATCCAGATCCCGGTGTTCATCGCGCTGTACTGGGTGCTGCTGTCGTCGGTCGAAATGCGCCACGCCCCGTGGATCGGCTGGATCACCGACCTGTCGGCACCCGATCCCTGGTACATCCTGCCGATCGTGATGACGGCCACCTCGCTGTTCCAGACCTGGCTCAACCCGACGCCGCCCGATCCGATGCAGGCCAAGCTGATGTGGATCATGCCGCTCGCGTTCAGCGTGATGTTCATCTTCTTCCCGGCCGGCCTGGTGCTGTACTGGATCACGAACAACGTGCTGTCGATCGCGCAGCAGTGGTTCATCAACAAGCGACTGGGCGTGCTGGGCAAATAAGTAAGCCAGCCGGCCTCCGCCACCCGCAAAGGGCCGCATCCGCGGCCCTTTGCTTTTTGCTGAAAGAATCGCGCTGTCATGACCCTCGCCCGCACCACCGATCCCATCGTCGCCATCGCCACCGCCCCGGGGCGCGGGGCGGTCGGCATCGTTCGCGTGTCGGGCGCCCGGCTGGCGCCGCTGGTCGAGGCGCTGTGCGCCCGCGCGCTCAAGCCGCGCGAAGCCACCTACCTGCCCTTTCGCGATGCGCAGGGCGAGCCGGTCGACCACGGCCTGGCGATCCATTTCCCGACACCGCATTCCTACACCGGTGAAGACGTGCTCGAGCTGCAGGCGCACGGCGGCCCGGTCGTGCTGCAGCTCTTGTTGTCGCGCTGCCTGGAAGCCGCGGCCGAAATCGATCCGGCCACCGGCCGCCCGCGCCTGCCCGGCCTGCGCGTGGCCGAGCCGGGCGAGTTCAGCCAGCGCGCCTTTCTCAACGGCAAGATCGACCTGGCCCAGGCCGAGGCCATCGCCGACCTTATCGACGCCAGCACCGAGGCGGCCGCGCGCAGCGCCGGGCGCTCGCTGTCGGGCGCCTTCTCGCGCGAGATCCACACGCTGCGCGACGCGCTGATCCACCTGCGCATGCTGGTCGAGGCCACGCTCGACTTCCCTGAAGAAGAGATCGACTTCCTCCAGAAAGCCGACGCGACCGGCCAGCTGCAACGGTTGCAGGCGCAGCTGGCCGCTGTGCAACAGCGCGCCAAACAGGGCGCGTTGCTGCGCGAAGGCATCAAGGTGGTGATCGCGGGCCAGCCCAACGCCGGCAAGAGTTCGCTGCTCAATGCATTGGCCGGCGCCGAGCTGGCCATCGTGAGCGCCATCGCGGGCACCACGCGCGACGTGGTCTCGCAGACCATCCAGATCCACGGCGTGCCGCTGCATGTGGCCGACACCGCCGGCCTGCGCGACAGCACCGACGAGGTCGAGCAGATCGGCGTGGCGCGCGCCTGGGGGCAGATCGAAAGCGCCGATGCCGTGCTGTTCCTGCACGACCTCACGCGCGCCGACCAGCCCGACTACGCCGCCGCCGACGCCGGGATCCTGGCCGGCCTGCAGCGCAAGCTGCCGGCGAGCGTGCCGGTGCTCGATGTGTGGAACAAGCAGGACGCGGCGGCGGCGGTCGCGCCGCCGTCCGAAGGCATCGCCCTGTCGGCCAAGACCGGCGCGGGCATCGAGGCGCTGCGCGACCAGCTGCTGGCGATGGCCGGCTGGCAGGCCGTGCCCGAGGGCGTCTACCTGGCGCGCGCGCGCCATGTGCAGGCGCTGGCCCGGGTCGAGACGCACCTCGCGCTGGCCGCCGCCCACCTGGCGGCGCAGGCGCAACTGCTCGACCTGCTGGCCGAGGAGCTGCGGCTGGCGCAGAACGCGCTCAACGAGATCACTGGCGAGTTCGGCGCGGACGACCTGCTGGGGGTCATCTTTTCGCGCTTCTGTATCGGGAAATAGCGACACATGCGTGCGCTTCGCTGGTGAAAGCGTAAACAGTTGTAGCCGAACCTCGGGGCCTTCGCGGATACTTCGGATCACTTGCGGGGGTCGAGAAAAACATGTCCATCCAGAACCTGAGCCGCTCCATTGCGGAGAACCTGAGCGCCGACGCGTTCGCGCTGACCTTGAGCGTCGCGCAGTGGGACACGCTCGCGGGTTATCTGCAGCCCATCGAAACCGCCATCGGCGACGTGCTGATCTCGCAGGGCACGCACGACCGCTCGGTGTTCTTCGTCGAAAGCGGCGCCATCAGCGTGCATCGCGTCAGCAGCAAGGAGCAGATGCGCCTGGCCGTGCTGTCGCCGGGCTCGGTGGTGGGCGAAGGCTCGTTCTTCTCGCGCGAGCCGCATGCGGCCAACGTGGTGGTCACCGGCGCGGGGCGCGTGTGGCGCCTCACCGCCGTGCGGTTCTCCGAAATGTCGAACCGCCAGCCCAACATGGCGCTGGACATCGCAATGGCGCTCGGTGCCGTGATCGCCAAGCGCATGGCGCACCGCTCCAAGCGGGTGGCCGTCACCTGAGCTGAGCTTCCAGCTCGCCGCGCGCTGCCGGACGCCGCACAACAACAAGAACAAGTCTTCGTTTCCGATCCCGAGAATTGCTGGTGAGCCATGGCCTTGATCTGCCCGGTCTGTGACGCGGACAACCGCGAGGGTGCCAATTTCTGCAGGAACTGCGGTGGCCGGCTGTCGGCCGCCGACCGCGTGCCGCCCCCGGCGCCCAGTCCTTCCGACCGCGAATGGGCCACCACCGCACCGGCCCAGTTGCGCGCGCCGACCATTCCCGCGCCGCTGTTCGATCCTGCCGAGTCGAAGCGCGCGTCGTCGCCGGCGTCCAACGGCTGGAGGCCCGAGCCGCCACCACCTCCTCCGCCGGCAGCGGATGAAAAAACCGTGATCGTGGCGCCGGGGCGTGGGGGCGCCGCATCGGCCTTGCCTCCGTCCCCGCGGGCTGACCGGCCACGGACGCGGATCAAGGTCAAGCGCATCAAACCGCCCGAACCGGTGCTGCGCCCGCGTGGCATCGGGCTGTGGCTGGGGCTGCTCACGGTCGCGCTGCTGCTGGTGGTCGCGGGCTGGCTGGGCTACGGGACCGGCAGCAAGGCGCCCGAGCCGGTCGTGGCACCGCCTTCTGTCGTAGCGCCGGCTCCCGCCGCGACGCCGCCGGCGGTCGAAGCACCACCGGCCGCGACCGAGCCTGCGCCGCCCGTGGCCGAAGCGCCACCCGCGGAAGCGGTCGCCGAGCCGGCGGAAGCCGCACCGAAGCCGACGCCCGTCGCGAAGCCGCGCAAGCCGGTGGCGCCCGCCACACCGGCGCCCCAGGCCCCAGCCGCCGCGGCGTCCGTGGCGGCCGTACCGGCACCCGCGCCCGCGACACCGGCTCCTCCCGCCGACCCGCAGGCCCAATGCGGCGACCGCAACTTCATCGCCAAGGCGCAATGCATGGCGGCCCAGTGCGTGAAGCCCGAGTACAGGTCGCACGCGCAGTGCGAAGCGGTGCGCCGTCAGCAGCGCATCGAAGAAGAAAAGCGCAACCCGTCGCTCTTGAACTGAGCCCGCGCCGGCGGCCTCAGCCCTTTTGCAGCCGCTCGATGGCAATCGCCAGCGCGGCGGGCTTGCCCGACAGCACGAGGGTGTCGCCGTCCGACAGCAGCGTGTCGTCGGCCGGCACGCGCGCCTGGCCGTCCTGGCGGCGCAGGCTGGCCACCCGCACGCCCAGCGTCGGCAGCGCAATCCGTCCGAGCGTCTGGCCGATGGCGCGTGCGCCCGGCGTGAGCGTGAAGCTGTTCAGGCGCTCGTGGTCGATCTCGTCGGCGTTGTCGTCGTCGGCGCCGTGGAAGTAGCCGCGCAGCAGGTTGTAGCGTGCGTCGCGCTGGTCCTGCACCACGCGGATCACGCGCCGCATCGGCACGCCGACCAGCGCCAGCGCATGGCTGGCGAGCATCAGCGACCCCTCGATGGCCTCGGGCACCACCTCGGTCGCGCCGGCGGCCTGCAGCTTCTCGAGGTCGTGGTCGTCCTGGGTGCGCACGATCACCGGCACGTGCGCCGCGTGGGCGCGGGTGTTGGCCAGCACCTTCATCGCGCCCCCCACGTCGAGGTAGGTGACGACCACCGCGCTGGCGCGCGCCAGGCCCGCGGCCATCAGCGCCTGCAGCCGCGCCGCGTCGCCGAACACCACCGAATCGCCGGCCGCAGCGGCCTGGCGCACGCGGTCGGGGTCGAGGTCGAGCGCCATGTAGGGGATGCCTTCGCGCTCCAGGATGCGCGCCAGGTTCTGGCCGCAGCGCCCGTAGCCGCAGATGATCACGTGCTGCGCGGTGTTGATGGTCTTGCGCGCGATGCTCGTCATCTGCAGCGACTGCTGCAGCCAGTCGCTGGCCACCAGCTTTCGCACGATGGCGTTGCTGTACATGATGATGAAGGGCGTGGCCAGCATCGACAGCACCATCGACGCCAGCACCGGGTTGGCCAGCCACGGCGGCAGCAGGTTGCGGTCCTGCGCGAGCGCCAGCAGCACGAAGCCGAACTCGCCGGCCTGCGCCAGGTACAGGCCGGTGCGCAGCGACACGCCCGAGGTCGCGCCCAGCACCCGCGCCAGCACCGTCACCAGCCCCAGCTTGAACAGCAGCGGCACCAGCAGCAGCACCGCCACCAGCAGCCAGCGCTCGACCACGATGTGCCAGTCGAGCGACATGCCGACGGTGATGAAGAACAGCCCCAGCAGCACGTCGTGGAAGGGGCGGATGTCGGTCTCGACCTGGTGCTTGTATTCGGTTTCCGACACCAGCATGCCGGCGATGAAGGCACCCAGCGCCAGGCTCAGGCCGGCCAGCTCGGTGAGCCAGGCCAGGCCCAGCGTGATCAGCAGCACGTTCAGGATGAACAGCTCCTCGCTGCGCCGCCGCGCCACCAGCGTGAGCCACCAGCGCATGATGCGCGGCCCGCCGTACAGCAGCACGCCGATGAGGAAGGTGGCCTTCACCAGCGCGAAGCCCAGCGCCTTGGCCAGCGCCTCGGGCGGCGCGCCCAGCGCGGGAATCAGCACCAGCAGCGGCACCACGGCCAAATCTTGAAACAGCAGCACGCCCATCACGCGCTTGCCGTGTTCGCTCTCCAGTTCGAGCCGCTCGGCCATCAGCTTGACCACGATGGCGGTGCTGCTCATGGTGAGTGCGCTCGACAGCGCCAGCGTGGTCTGCCACCCCAGCTGCCAGGCCGGCGGCAGCTGCGTGGCGATCAGCAGCGCGCCGACGGTGGCCAGCGCCATGGTCAGCAGCACCTGCAGCAGACCCAGCCCGAACACGTGCTTGCGCATGGCACGCAGCTTGGGCAGGCTGAACTCGAGCCCGATCACGAACATCAGGAACACCACGCCGAATTCGCCCAGATGGCGGATGCCTTCGGAGTTCTGCGCCAGCGCCAGCGCATGCGGGCCGATGAGCACGCCGGCCGTCAGGTAGCCGAGCATCGGCGGCAGCTTGAGCGACCGGCAGGCCACCACGCCGATCACCGCGGCCAACAGATACAACAGCGTGAGATCGAACGAAGACATAGGCGCCGATGCTAGAGCAATGTCCGTGCCCCGGGCTTCCCCGGGCCATGTGATCCCCGACCGCGCCCGCCTCGTAAAATCCGGCGATGAGCTCCCGCCCCGCCCCGACCCACGTGGTCGACCCCGACGCCATCCTGGCCCGGGCACGCGTCACATTCGACATCGAAGCCGAAGCCGTCCTCGGCCTGAAGGCCCGCGTCGGCCCGAGTTTCGTCGAGGCCGTGCGCAAGATCCTCGAAGTGCGCGGCCGCGTGGTCGTGATGGGCATGGGCAAGAGCGGCCATGTCGGCCGCAAGATCGCCGCCACCCTCGCCTCCACGGGCACGCCCGCGATGTTCGTGCACCCGGCCGAGGCCAGCCACGGCGACCTCGGCATGATCAAGGCGGTCGACCTCGTGCTGGCCATCTCCAACAGCGGCGAGGTCGACGAGCTCACCGTGCTGCTGCCGGTGGTCAAGCGCCAGGGCGTGCCCCTGATCGCCATGACCGGCCGCCCCGATTCCACGCTGGCGCGCCATGCCGACATCGTGATCGACGCCGGCGTCGCCAAGGAAGCCTGCCCGCTGAACCTCGCGCCCACCGCGAGCACCACCGCACAGATCGCCATGGGCGACGCGCTGGCCGTGGCCCTGCTCGACGCGCGCGGCTTCGGCTCCGAAGATTTCGCGCGCTCGCACCCCGGCGGCGCGCTGGGCCGCAAGCTGCTCACCCACGTGAGCGACGTCATGCGCTCGGGCGACGAAGTGCCTTGCGTGCCGCCGACGGCCACGGTCAGCGAGCTGATGCGCGCGATGAGCATCAAGGGCTTCGGCGCTGCCGCGGTGATCGAGCCCGATGGCCGGGCGCTGGGCATCTTCACCGACGGCGACCTGCGCCGCCTGATCGAGGCCGGCGCAGACCTGCGCACGCCCAAGGCGGCCGACATCATGCACCGCGACCCGCGCACCATCCGCGTCGACGCGCTGGCGGTGGAGGCGGCCGAACTCATGGAGCAATGCGGCATCACCCGCCTGTTCGTGATCGACGGCGCGGGGGTGATCGTCGGCGCGGTGAACACCAACGACCTGATGCGCGCGAAGGTCATCTGATGCCGCTTGATTTCCAGGCCGAGACCCTGCTGGCCGCGCAAGACGTGCGCATCGTCTTCTTCGACATCGACGGCGTGCTGACCGACGGCGGCGTGTACTTCACCGAGCACGGCGAGACGCTCAAGCGCTTCAGCATCCTCGACGGCTACGGTCTCAAGCTGCTGCGCAAGGCCGGCATCACGCCGGCCGTGATCACCGGGCGCGACTCCAAGCCGCTGCGCGTGCGGCTCGAGGCGCTGGGCATCGAGCATGTGCGCTACGGCACCGAAGACAAGCTGCCCGCCGCCGAAGCCATGCTGAAGCAGCTGGGCTTCACCTGGGCGCAGGCCGCCGCCATCGGCGACGACTGGCCCGACCTGCCCGTGCTGACCCGCGTCGGCTTCGCGGCGGCACCGGCCAACGCGCACGCCGAAGTGCGCGCGGTGGCGCGCTACGTCACCACCGCACGCGGCGGCGAAGGCGCGGCGCGCGAATTCTGCGACCTGCTGTTGACGGCCTGCGGCCAGTACCGCCCGCTGCTCGACGCTGCCCTGGGCCCCCGACCATGAGCCCGCAGCTGCGACGCGCCTGGAACCTGACGCGCGATGTGCTCGACCGCACCACCATCTACCTGCCGATCATCCTGATGGCAGGCGTGGCGCTGGGCACCTACTGGCTGGTGCGCAATGCGCCCAAGCTGCTGGAGCCCACCGTCAAGGCGGCGCCCACGCACGAGCCCGACTACTTCATGCGGGACTTCGTCATCAAGAACTTCCTGCCCAACGGCGACCTGCGCAGCGAGCTGCACGGCACCGAGGGGCGGCACTATCCGGACACCGACACCATCGAGGTCGACCAGGTGCGCATGCGCTCGGTGTCGCCCGAGGGGCTGGTCACGCGCTCGTCGGCGAACCGGGGCCTGTCGAATTCCGACGGCAGCGAGATCCAGCTGTTCGGCAACGCGATCGTGATCCGCGAACCGGCGGTGAGCGCCAGCGGCAAGGCCACGCCGCGGCTGGAGTTCCGCGGCGAGTTCCTGCATGCGTTCCTCGACACCGAGAAGGTGCAGTCGAACAAGCCGGTCACGCTCATCCGCGGCAGCGACCAGTTCACGGGCGATACGCTCGACTACGACAACCTGAGCGGCGTGGCCAACCTCACAGGCCGCGTGCGCGGCGTGCTGGTGCCGTCGGCCGCCGCAGGCAAGCCGCGCTGAGCGGCTGCCACACAAGAACAAGTTCCCGGGAGACGATCCACGCATGACCACCGCCGCACCGCTCGTCTTCATCACCGGCGCCTCCAGCGGCATCGGCCAGGCCTTGGCCGCGCGCTTCTACGACGCCGGCTACCGGCTGGCGCTGGTCGCGCGGCGCACGGGCGAGATCGACACCTGGGCGACGGGCCTCCAGCTGGACGCGGGCCGCTACCAGGTCTACGGCGCCGACGTGGCGGACACCGACAGCATCGTGGCCGCCGGCACCGACTGCATCGCGCGCCAGGGCGTGCCCGACGTGGTGATCGCCAACGCCGGCATCAGCATCGGCATCGATACGGCCGAGCGTTCGGACCTCGACGTGCTGGCGCGCACCTTCGCCGTCAACAACGTGGGGCTGGCCGCCACCTTCCATCCCTTCGTGCAGGCCATGGTGCAGCGCGGCAGCGGGCGGCTCGTGGGCATCGGCAGCGTCGCCGCCATCCGCGGGCTGCCGGGGCACGGCGCCTACTGCGCGAGCAAGGCGGGCGTGGTCGCGTACTGCGAGAGCCTGCGCGGGGAACTGCACAACAGCGGGGTGAAGGTCGTCACGCTCTGCCCGGGCTACATCGACACGCCGCTGACGCAGGGCAACCGCTACGGCATGCCCTTTCTCATGCAGCCCGAGGATTTCGCAGCTCAGGCGCTGCGCGCCATCGAGGCCGGCACGAGCTACCGCGTGATTCCCTGGCAGATGGGCGTGGTCGCCAAGGTCATGCGCTTGTTGCCCAATGCCGTGCTCGACCGCGCGGTGCAGGGCCGGGCGCGCAAGAAGCGCAGCGGCGAAGCCTGAGCTTCCTCGCTGAACCGCACGCAGGCAAAGAAAAAGGCTCCCGAGGGAGCCTTTTGTGTTTGTGTGCCGTGAGGCATGCGAAGGAGTGAACGGGGTTCAGTACCCACCGTTGCCGCCGCCGCCGTAGCCGCCACCGCCGCTGCGACCACCGCCGCCGCCACGGGGACCTGCGCCGTAGGGGCTGCGGAAACCGCCATCGCCACCACCGCCGCCGCCACCCGAACGACCACCACCGCCGCCGTAGCCGCCGCCACCGCCGGAGCGGCCACCGCCGCCACCACCGTAGCCACCACCACCGCCGCCGCCGTAGCCACCGCCACCACCGCCGCCATAACCACCACCGCCGCCGCCGTAGCCGCCGCCACCGCTGCGGGGGGGACGTGCTTCCATGGGACGTGCTTCGTTGACGACCACGCTGCGGCCGCCCAGGGGTTGGCCGTTCATGCCGTTGATGGCGGCCTGTGCTTCCGCGTCACTGCCCATCTCGACGAAGCCGAAGCCCTTCGAGCGACCCGTGTCGCGCTCCATCATGACCTTGGCGCTGGTCACTGCGCCGAACTGGCCGAAGGCCTGCTCGAGATCACCGTCGCGCACCGAGTAAGGCAGGTTGCCGACGTAGAGTTTGTTGCCCATCAAGGGACTCCTATAAACACATCAAGAAAAGCGATGGAGTCCCGAAAGCATCACTCAAACGAGAGCCGCCGAGCCGCGCGAAACTGACCGATCACCGAATTGCTCCCGCCCAAAATCAAGAGGGATGCTCGTGCATTATGGGTGAAATATCAAAAAAGCAAGCAGGAATTTGCGTCTTGAGGTAGCACCTTTCGAAACTAGTAGAAGTTAGCGCACGCCTACCTGTTTGAGCCGGGGGAATTGACGATGCGGCTACAATTCGCCGGTCATTGGGGAGTAGCCGCCTTCCGCATACGAGAAGGGCCCGCGTCAACAGACTTGTCCTTGCCCCACGAGGACATGGCGCGTGCAGTGAACACACCTGGCGAGACCTTTGACCGCACAACTTCGGGAATATGGCCGAAGGTGTTGTGCGGTCAATTGCGTCCTTCGGCCCAAGGAACCCCACATCCATCATGGAAGCTTTTCTCGTTGCAACGGGCGTGGTTGCGCTCGCCGAAATGGGCGACAAGACCCAACTCCTGGCCCTTTTGCTGGCCGCGCGCTTCAGGAAACCCTGGCCGATCGTGCTCGGCATTTTTGTCGCCACGGTCATCAACCACGCGCTGGCCGGCGCGGTCGGCAACTACATCACGCGCTGGCTCGGCCCCGAGGTGCTGCGCTGGATCCTGGGCGGTTCGTTCATCGCGATGGCCGTCTGGATGCTGATTCCCGACAAGCTCGATGAAGACGACGCCCCCGGCGTTTCGAAGTTCGGCGTCTTCGGCACCACCGTGATCGCCTTCTTCCTGGCCGAGATGGGCGACAAGACCCAGATCGCCACCGTCATGCTGGCCGCCCGCTTCACGCAGGACTACGCCTGGGTCGTCGTCGGCACCACGCTGGGCATGATGCTGGCCAATGCGCCGGTGGTGTGGCTGGGCGACAAGATCGTGCGGCGTGTGCCGATCAAGCTCGTGCACGGCATCTCGGCGGCGATCTTCCTGGTGCTGGGCGTCGTGATGATCATTGGCTGGTAGCAGGAAAAAGTCACGGGGCTATACTTGCCCTGCGCCGATTTGCTTCAGCTTGCGGGCGCTTTATAAATTCTGCTAAAGACGGCTGCCGAACCCGGCTCGTTTTTGGCGAGGCCGGGTTTTTTCATTCATGTCGTCGTCGTCACCTTTGGTCGTCACCCCTCAGTCGATGCAGTTCGCAGGCCCGCTGGCCCTGCGCAGCGGCGCCTCGATCAGCGGCTACACGCTCGCCTACGAAACCTACGGCACCCTCAACGCCGAGCGCAGCAATGCGGTGCTGGTGTGCCATGCGCTCAACGCCTCGCACCACGTCGCGGGCGTGTACGAGGGCCAGGCCCGCTCCGAGGGCTGGTGGGACAACATGGTGGGCCCGGGCAAGCCGCTGGACACCGACCGCTTCTTCGTGATCGGCGTCAACAACCTCGGATCCTGCTTCGGCTCGACCGGTCCGATGCACGTGAACCCCGCCAACGGCCGCGTCTACGGCGCCGACTTCCCGGTGGTCACGGTCGAAGACTGGGTCGACGCCCAGGCGGCGCTGCTCGACGCGCTCGGCATCCGGACGCTCGCTGCGGTGATGGGCGGCAGCCTCGGCGGCATGCAGGCGCTGTCGTGGACGCTGCAGTACCCCGACCGCGTGCGGCATGCCGTGGTGGTGGCCAGCGCGCCCAACCTCACGGCCGAGAACATCGCCTTCAACGAGGTGGCGCGCCGCGCCATCGTGACCGACCCCGACTTCCACGGCGGCCACTTCTACGAATACGGCGTGGTGCCCAAGCGCGGCCTGCGCATCGCCCGCATGATCGGCCACATCACCTACCTGAGCGACGACGTGATGAACGCCAAGTTCGGGCGCATTTTGCGCAGTGCCGTCGAGGGCGAGGTGGCGGGGCTCGACTACCGCTATTCCACGCAGGACATCGAGTTCCAGATCGAAAGCTACCTGCGCTACCAGGGCGACAAGTTCAGCGAGTACTTCGACGCCAACACCTACCTGCTGATCACCCGCGCGCTCGACTACTTCGACCCCGCGCGCCACCACGGCGGCCAGCTCAGCACCGCGCTGGCGCAGGCCACGGCCAAGTTCCTGCTCGTGAGCTTCAAGACCGACTGGCGCTTCTCGCCCGCGCGCAGCCGCGAGATCGTGAAGGCGCTGCTCGACAACCGCCGCAACGTGAGCTACGCCGAGATCGACGCGCCGCACGGCCACGACGCCTTCCTGCTCGACGACGTGCGCTACATGGGCGTGGTGCGCTCGTACTTCGAACGCGTCGCCAAGGAATTCCAATGAGCGACCTTGCACATCAACGACTGATCGCCGAGCTCGTGCCGAAGGGCTCGCGCGTGCTCGACCTGGGCTGCGGCGACGGCGCCCTGCTCGACCTGCTGCAGCGCGAGCGCGGCTGCACCGGCTACGGCGTGGAGATCGCCGACGGCAACGTGCTGCAATGCATCCGCCGCGGCGTCGACGTGATCCAGCTGAACCTCGACGAAGGCCTGGCGATGTTCGACGACGCCACCTTCGACGTGGTTCTGCAGATCGACACGCTGCAGCACCTGCGCAATGCGGAGGTCATGCTGCGCGAGACCGCGCGCGTGGGCCGCTTCGGCATCGTCGCCTTTCCCAATTTCGCGCACTGGCCCAACCGCCTGAGCGTGGCGCGCGGGCGCATGCCCGTGACGCGCCGCCTGCCCTACCAGTGGTACGACACGCCCAACATCCGCGTCGGCACCTACAAGGACTTCGAGGTGCTGGCCGGCAAGAACAACCTGCGCGTGCTCGACGCCTTCGGCCTGCAGAACGGCCGCGACGTGCGCTGGCTGCCCAACGCGCGCGCCAGCACGGCGGTGTTCAAGTTCGAGCGGGGCGGCTGAGCACGCCGCCCCTGCACCGCACGGACATCGGGTCGGAATGAGCTTCACGCTCGCGCAGCCGGTTCACAGCGACCTGCTCATCAAGAAAAGCCGCTTCATCGGCTGCGTGCAACCGGTGCCCGACCGCGCGGCCGCGCTGGCGGTGGTCGCCTCGCTGCGCGCCGAACACCCGGGCGCTGCGCACGTGTGCTGGGCCCTGATGGCCGGCGGTCAGTCGGCCGCGAACGACGACGGCGAGCCCGGCGGCACGGCCGGGCGCCCCATGCTCGAGGTGCTGCGCCACCAGCAGGTGGAAGGCGCGCTCGCCACCGTGGTGCGCTACTTCGGCGGCGTGAAGCTCGGTGCCGGCGGCCTCGTGCGGGCCTACACCGATGCCGTGGCGCAGGCGCTGCTCGGCGCCACGCTGGTGCCGCTCGTGCGCCAGCGCCATCTGCAGTGCGCCGTGCCTTATGCGCTCGAGGGGCTGGTGCGGCGCGAGCTGGCCGCCATCGGCGCGGTGCTCGAAGACGTGCAGCACGGCGACGACGTGCGCTTTGCCTTCGCGCTCCCCGCACCCGAGGCCGATGCCTTCATCGCGCGCCTCGACGATGCTGCGCAAGGGCGCGTCGTCTGGCCGACGGCGTGAGCCGCTTCGCCGGCGCCTTGCCTGGCGTCGGCTCTGCCGCCAGCGCGAGCACGCCGCGCGATGCGAGCGCGATCGGCTCCGCCAGGTCGTCGTCGACACCGCGCCGCGTCATCTCGGCGGTGACGATGCCGGTGGGTACCGCCAGCACGCCCCAGCCCAGCAGCATCATCACGGAGGCGATCGCGCGGCCCAGGTCGGTCTTGGGCACGAGGTCGCCGAAGCCGACCGTGGCCATGGTGGAGATCGCCCAGTAGATCGCCACCGGAATGCTGGTGAAGCCGTGCGTCGGGCCTTCGACCACGTACATCAGCGTGCCCATCACCAGCACCACGAGCATCACGAAGCCCACGAACACCGTGATCTTGCGGCGGCTCGATGCCACCGCCGACACCAGCGCGCGGTACTCCACCGAATAGCGCGATAGCTTGAAGATGCGGAACACGCGCAGCAGCCGCAGGATGCGCACGTCGATCAGGTACGCCAGCTCGGGCGCGAAGGCCACGAGAAAGGTCGGCAGCAGCGCCAGCAGGTCGATCACGCCGTAGAAGCTCAGCGCGTAGCGCAGCGGCTTGTTCACGCAGCACAGCCGCGCGATGTACTCCAGCGTGAAGAGAATCGTGAACACCCACTCGAGCGCATTGAACAGAGGCCGCCACTGGTCGCGGATCGATTGCACGCTGTCCAGGATGACGACCAGCACGCTCATCACGATCACCGCGATCAGCGTCAGGTCGAACCACAGGCCGGCGGGCGTGTCGGCCTCGAAGATCACGGTGAACAGCGTGCGCCGCCAGCCGCGCGCGGGCTTGTCGAACCGCGAGTCGGTGGCGGCGGGCGTGGACAGGGCTTCGATGTTCGGTCGGATCAGGCGGGTCATGCGGGGCATTGTCAGGGGCCCCGGGCGACTTATTCAGTTACGCTTATTGCGCAATGAAGTGCCGCATGCCGTGAGTGCGTTCTTACGATAGTCCCCTTTCTTGAGGAGCTCCCCATTGGCCACACAGTCCCCCTTTTTCGGCAAGCGTGATCGTGACACCGACTCGCTGACGTCCCGTCCCGCACCGCTGGTTGGTTCGGGCACCAATCTCTCGGGCACTCCCGTCAATCCCTCCTCGTTGACCGCACAGGCCGGCCTGGCCCCGGCGGCTGCGCCCGTCAAGGAAGGCGGCAGCAAGCTCACCGTCGGCCCGAACATCAAGCTCAAGGGCGTCGAGATCACCGATTGCGACACGCTCGTGGTCGAAGGCCTGGTCGAGGCGACGATGGATTCGCGCCTGATGCAGATCGCCGAACAGGGCGAGTTCAAGGGCTCGGCCGAGATCGACATCGCCGAGATCCGCGGCGTGTTCGACGGCAACCTCACCGTGCGCGAAAAGCTCGTCATCCACTCGACCGGCAAGGTCACCGGCAAGATCCGCTACGGCAAGATCGTGATCGAAGAAGGCGGCCAGCTGTCCGGCGAAATCAGCTTCGGCGCCAAGCCGTCGCTGCAGGCCGCCGCCTGAGGCACCTGACGCGCCCGGTCTGACGACCGTCGATCAGGGCGCTTTCTTTTTCGGTGGGGCCTTCTTGGCCGCCGGCTTCGGCTTGTCCGCGGCGGCGGCCATTGCTGCGTCTGCGGCCGGCGGCGCCCACCCCAGGCGCTGCAGCAAGGCACCGGCCGCGGCCGGTGCCCTTTCCTTGGCGCCGTTGATGAAGTACACGAACACGTCGCGCGCCTTCGGCGTCGTGGTCCAGCCTTGCGCGCGCGCAGCCCAGGTGTCCAGCGCCTTGGGCGCGTAACCGGTCGCGACCGACGCGTCGGCCATCATCAGCCGCGCGTAGGCGACATCGCCCTCGGGCTCCTCGAAGGACGGAAACTTGTCGGCGTCGGTGAACACGGTCGACACCTTGTGCTTCTTCGCGAGAGCCTTGTAGGCGGGCGTGATGAAGCTTTCATGGCGCACGTCCATCACGTGGCGCAGCACGCGGCTGCCTTCCTTCTTGGGCAGCAGTTCCAGGAAGGCTTCGAAGTCTTCCGCATCGAACTGCTTGGTCGGCATGAACTGCCAGACGATCGGCCCGAGCTTGTCTCCGAGCTCGGCCACGCCGCTGTCGATGAAGCGCTGGATCGACTCGCCCGCGGTCGCCAGCACCTTGCGGTTGGTGGTGAAGCGCGAGGCCTTCATCGAGAACACGAAGTCGTCGGGCGTGTCGTCGCGCCACTTGCGGAAGGTCTCGGGCTTGAAGGTGCTGTAGTAGGTGCCGTTGATCTCGATGGCGCTGACCTGCCGGCTGGCGTAGTTCAACTCCTTCGCGTGAGCGAGGCCCTTGGGGTAGAAGTTGTCGCGCCAGGGCTCGAAGGTCCAGCCGCCTATCCCTGCCTTGATCCGCGTCGATGTTGCCTTGCTCACATTGCGCTCCGGGTTTTGAGATCGCCCGCACTCTACGCGCGCTCGCCGTGAGGCGCAAAATGCGTTTTTTCGTCCCCGCGGAGAACCCCCCGATGAACGCCCCCCTGCACCGTGAAATGCCCGCCGGCACGCTCGACGCGACGCGCGCCCTCTCTGATGTCACCGCCCAATGGGACGGCGACATCGTCAAGCAACTCACCGACTACATCGCCATTCCCGCCAAGTCGCCCGGCTTCGACAAGGACTGGTCGGCCAACGGCTACCTGGAGACCGTGCTGCGCAACGCCGCGGCCTGGGTCGAGGCGCAGAAGGTCGAGGGCCTGAAGCTGGAGATCGTGCGCCTGGAAGGCCGCACGCCGGTGCTGTTCTTCGAAGTGCCGGCCACCGGCACGAACATGACCGAGACCGTGCTCATGTACGGCCACCTCGACAAGCAACCCGAATTCACCGGCTGGCGCAACGACCTCGGCCCGTGGACGCCCAAGTACGAGAACGGCCTGCTCTACGGCCGCGGCGGCGCCGACGACGGCTACGCCGTGTACGCCAGCGTGGCCGCGCTGCAGGCGCTCAAGGCCCAGGGCGTGGCGCACCCGCGCATCGTCGGCCTCATCGAGACCTGCGAGGAAAGCGGCTCCTACGACCTGCTGCCCTACGTCGACGCGCTGCGTCCGCGCCTGGGCGAGGTCGAGTTGGTGATCTGCCTGGATTCGGGCGCCGGCAACTACGACCAGCTGTGGCTCACGACCTCGCTGCGCGGCATGGCCAGCGGCACGCTCAAGGTCGAGGTGCTGACCGAAGGCATCCACTCGGGCGACGCCTCGGGCCTGGTGCCCTCGAGCTTTCGCATCATGCGGCAGGTGCTCGACCGCCTCGAAGACAGCGCCACCGGCCGCCTGCTGCCCGCGAGCTTCCATTGCGAAGTGCCGGCCGACCGGCTCGCGCAGGCCAAGGCCACGGCCGCCATCCTCGGCGACGAGGTCTACAAGCGCTTCCCGTGGGCGCACTACGACTGCGGCGGCTCGACCATGTTCGCGCTGCCGACCACCACCGACCCGGTCGAGGCGCTGCTCAACCGCACCTGGAAGCCCACGCTGTCGGTCACCGGCGCCGAAGGCTTCCCGGCCCTGAAGGACGCGGGCAACGTGCTGCGCCCCTACACCGCCTTCAAGCTCTCGCTGCGCCTGCCGCCGCTGGTCGATGCGGCCGAGACGGTGCAAAAGCTCAAGGCCCTGCTCGAAGACAACGCGCCCTACCAGGCACGTGTCACCTTCGAGAGCGGCGGCGGCGCCACCGGCTGGAACGCCCCCACCATCACGCCGTGGTTCGAGGATGCGCTCAACAAGGCCTCGCGCGCGCACTTCGGCGCCTCCTGCGGCTACATCGGCCAGGGCGGCACGATCCCGCTGATGAACATGCTGAGCGCCGGCTTCCCGACCGCGCAGATGATGGTCTGCGGCGTGCTGGGCCCGAAGAGCAATGCGCACGGCCCCAACGAGTTCCTGCACGTGCCCTATGCCAAGAAGCTGACGGCCGCCGTGGCCGAGGTCATCGCCGCCCTGCCGGTGGCGCACCGCGCCGCGGCTGCGGAGCCGGTGGCGGCTTGAGCGCCGCGCCGGGCCGCCCCAAGCCAGCTCGCTCCCGCCTGGCGGGAAGGCGCGCAGCGCCAAGGGTGCACCCATGAACGACGCGCTGCCCTTGCCACATCGCGTGTCGCTGACCACGCCGGACGGCGAGACGCTGGCGCTGCGGCGGCTGCCCGCCGCCGGCAGGCCCCGCTCCGTGGTGGTCGTGGTGCACGGGCTGGGCGAGCACGCGGGGCGCTACCACGGTCTGGCCAAGCAGCTGCACGGCTGGGGCTTCGCGGTCTGGGCGCACGACCACCACGGGCACGGCGAATCCACCGGTGCGCGCGGCGGCCTGCCCAGCGAGCTGCGGCTGGTCGACGACCTGGCCCTCGTGATCGACGATGCGCGCCGCGAGAACCCCGGCGTGCCGCTGGTGCTGCTGGGCCACAGCCTGGGCGGCCTGGTCGCCGCGAGCCTGGTGGCGCGCGGCGTGCGGCCGGTCGATGCGCTGGTGTTGTCGTCGCCGGGGCTCGACCCGGGGTTGAACGGCGTCCAGAAGATGCTGCTGGCCGTGCTGCCGCGCATCGCGCCCAACCTGCGCGTGAGCAACGGGCTCGACGACAACTACCTCTCGCACGACCCGGTGGTGGTGCAGGCTTACCGCGACGATCCGCTCACGCACGACCGCATCGGCAGCCGGCTGGCGCGTTTTCTCGCGTACGAAGGCGCCACGGTGCAGCAGCACGCGGCGCGCTGGCCGGTGCCCACGCTGCTGATCTACGCGGGCGACGACCGGCTCGTGCGGCCGGCCGCCAGCCGTGCCTTCGCGGTGGCCGCGGCGCCCAGCGGCAACGTCGAGGCGAAGTGCTTCGACGCGCTGTACCACGAGCTCTTCAACGAGCTCGATGCGGAGCCCGTGTTCGACACGCTGCAGCGCTGGCTCGACCGGCGGTTTCCGGCGGCGGCTGTTGTTCCCGCGCGCGTGGCCTGAGGCTCAGGCCTTGACCACCGGCGCGCGCCGGCGCTGTGTCTGCGCGAGCCAGAGCAGCGCGGCGCCGGTCAGGGCCACCGGCACCAGCGAGCCGTAGTTCAACAGCTGCCAGCCCTGCGTGGTCACCAATACGCCCGAGGCGAACGAGGTCAGCGCCAGCGTCGCGAACACGCAGAAGTTGAGCGCGCCCTGGGCCCGGTCGCGCTCCTCGGCCGTGTAGGCCGTGAGCGAGAGCGTCGTGCTGCCGGTGAACAGGAAATTCCAGCCCACGCCCAGCAGGAACAGCGCGACCAGGAAGTGGTGCAGGTCCACGCCCGACAGCGCCACCACGATGCAGCCGAGGTTCAGCGCCAGCCCCACCCCCATCACCGGCAGCGCGCCGAAGCGGCGGATCAGGTGGCCGGTGAAGAAGCCCGGCGCGAACATGCCGATCACGTGCCATTCGAGCACCAGCGCCGCGTCGGAAAACGGCAGGCTGCAGATCTGCATCGCGATGGGCGTGGCGGCCATCAGCAGGTTCATCACGCCGTAGCTCAGCGCGCCTGCGGCGGCCGACACGATGAACACGGGCTGGCGCATGATCTCGCCCAGCGGCCTGCCGCCGCCGGCTTCCTTGCGGGTCGGCGAGGGCGGGAATTCGATGAAATGCATCACCGCCATCGAGAGCAGCGCCACCGCCGCCAGCGCGATGTAGGCGCCGGCGAAGGGCACGGAGAGCGCTTCGCGCGTGAAGGTCGCCAGGTTCGGCCCCGCCACCGCGCCGATCAGGCCGCCGGCCATCACCATCGACACGGCCTTCTCGCGCCAGGCTGGCCGTGCCAGTTCGGCCGCCGCGAAACGGTAGAGCCCGGCGTTGGCGTTGTAGTAGCCCGCGACCAGGGTGGCGAAGCACAGCAGCCAGAAGTTCTTCGAGGACGCCGCGTAGGCGCACAGCAGCGCCGAGCCGACCGCCACCGCCAGCCCGATCTGAAACGAACCGCGGCGGCCGAAGCGCTGCTGTGTGCGCGCCACCAGCCCCGTGCTCAGCGCGCCGCCCACCACGTAACCCATCACAGGCAGCGTGGCCATCCACCCCTGCGGCGCGATGCCCAGGCCCACGAGACCGTTGATGGCGATGAAGGTGACGTTGTTGGTCAGGAGCAGGCCCTGGCAGATGGCCAGGAGCCACAGATTGCGATTCATGGGGCGCGGTTCTACGCGATTGGCCGGCGAAGGCAAGGCGCCGGCCAAAAAAAAGCGCCCTCGCGGGCGCCGGAATTCTGAGAATGAAATTCGCCGGGTGGCAGGTCAGGTCGGCTTGTTGCCTTGAAGCAGTCCGCTGAGCGAGCCCAGCAGGTCGTCCTGGTTGCCGAGGCCTTGCTCGGGCACCTTGCCCTGCGGCGTGAGCTGGTTGATGAGGGCCGGCAGCATGGTGGCCAGCATCGGCAGCAGCATTTGTGCGTTGATGCCGAGTTTGGAAGCGATGGCGGCGATCGTGTCGCCGCCCAGCGCGTTCTGCAACTGATCGCCCGACACCGGCTTGTTTTCACCGTTGCCGATCCACGAGCCGATCACGTCGCCCATGCCCGCCTGCTCGAATTTCGAGACCATGCCGCCGAGGCCGCCCTGCCCGCCGTTGTTGGCAAGCAGGCCGCCCAGGGCGCCGGCGAGGCTTCCGAGATCTCCCAATCCCCCGAGGCCACCGCCTTGCGGTTGCTGCTGCTGTGCAGCGCCTCCTAGCACCTGACCGAGTACCGAATCGAGCAACCCCATGACCATTCCTTGGTGTGTGACAGAAACGCTCACATTTTCCAATGTGGCGACCCGCTTGCCGAAAGTGGCGCGGCCACTTTCGAACTGGCAACGTGACAAATTACTTGCTGCGTGCTGCGCGTTTCGGCAGGAGCGCGGGACTGACGCCCTGCACACCGACCAGGCCGAGCACGGTGACGAGCGAATTCTGCGCGCCTTTCCATGCATCTGTCACGTCAATCGACTCGGCCAGCGAGTGGAATCCGCCCGACTTGCCGCCGCCGCCGATGATGATGGCCGGGATGCCCAGCGAAATGGGAACGTTCGCATCCGTGCTGCCGCCGCGCAGCAGCGTCTTGTGGCCGAAAGCACTGTTGGCACGCGTGGCGGCCTCGACGATCACCGAGTCGGGCGCCGTGCGGCCACCCGGGCGGTCGCCGATGAGCTTGGTGCTCACGCTCAGGCTGGTCACGTTCCAGCGCTTGTTCTCTTCCGCCACGGCCTCGTCGAGCGTGGCGAGGATCTTCTTCTCGGTCTCGAGCAGCGAGGCCATATCGTCCGAGCGGATGTCGATGGCCATGCGCGCATCGGGCGCGATGGTGTTCACCGAGGTGCCGCCGCCCACGGTGCCGACGGTGAAGGTGGTCTTGGGGAAGCTGGGCGTGCGCACCTCGGCGATCTTGGCGATGGCGCGGCCCATGCCGTGGATCGCGCTGGGCACCTGCCCGAAGGCGCCGAAGCTGTGGCCGCCCGGGCCCTTGAACGTCACTTCGTAGCGGTGGCTCGCGGTGCCGAGCACCAGCACGTGGCCGTCGGGCGAGGGCTCCAGGCCGACCATGCCGTCGATGTCGAGGTGGTCACGGAAGATGGCCTTCATGCCGCGCAGGTTGCCCAGTTCTTCCTCGCCGACGTTGGCAACGATCATCAGGTCGCCCACGGTCTGGATCTTGTTGTCGTTGAGCACCTTGAGCCATGACAGCAGCACCGACAGGCCGCGCGTGTCGTCGCCGATGCCGGGCGCGAAGAGCTTGCCGTCGCGCTCCTTCACCTTGACGTCGGTGCCGGCCGGAAAGACGGTGTCCAGGTGCGCCGAAATGAGCAGCTTGGGGCCGTTGCCCGTGCCCTTGCGCAGGCCGATCACGTTGCCTTCGGCGTCGATCTTCGCGTCGGGCAGGCCGAGCGCTTTCAGGCGCGCCAGGAAGGCTTCGGCGCGCTTTTGTTCCTTGAAGGGCGGCGCCTCGATCTCGGTCAGCGTCTTCAGTTCTTCGACTGTGCGTTCGTGGTCGGCCTTGACCGATTCCAGCAGCTTGCGGATCGCGGGCGACGCCATGAGCTGGGTGTAGGCCTGGTCGACCGCGGGGCTGACCTGCGCCGGTGTGGGCGCAACGGCCTGGCTTTGGGCGTGAACGGTGGGCATGGCGCACAGCGCGGCCAGGACAAGGGGGGCGAGACGAAACGCGCGGGATGAACGAGGCATGGGGGGAGCGGTCCTTCCGGGAGGCGGAGTGAACAAGGAAAAACGAAGCGGCCATTGTTCCGCAGGCGCCCGGTGTGCGCCTCGCGGAAAACACCCCCCAAACAGTTCAGGCGCCGACGAGCGACACCAGCGCTGCGAGCGCCGCGGTTTCGGCGCGCAGCACCCGCGCACCGAGCGTGGCCGGTGCGAAGCCGCGCGCGATGGCGTCGTGCTCTTCACTGGCGCTGAGGCCGCCTTCGGGGCCGCTGAGCACGAGCGCGGGTTGCGTAGCGGGTGTCTCTGCGGCCACGGCGGTGACGGCGCGCGTGCCCTCGGCCAGGCTCAGCACCAGTCGCGTCGATGCCGTATCCGCGGCGGCAGCGCCGCCGAGCCAGCCCGCGAAGGACTGCACCGGATGGATCACCGGCACGCGGTTGCGACCGCACTGCTCGCAGGCCGCAACGGCGATGGCTTCCCAGTGCGCCCGCTTCTTCTCGGCGCGTTCGCCCGACAGGCGCAGCACGCCGTGCGCCGTGGCCAGCGGCTGGATGCTGGTCACGCCGAGTTCGGTGGCTTTCTCGACCAGCCAGTCCATGCGCTCGTTGGCCGGCATGCCGACCGCCAAGTGCACAGCGCGGGCCGCTTCGCGCTCGATGGGCGTGTGGGCCCCCACCGTCACCGCGACCTCGCTGCGGCCCATGCGCTCGACCGTCGCGGCGTACTCGCCGCCCGCGCCATCGAACAGGGTGAGCGTGTCGCCGGGCTGCATGCGCAGCACCTGCACATGGCGCGCGGCGCCCGGCGGCAGCGCCAGGCTGGCGCCGGCGGTCAGCGGCACGGAGCAGTGAAAACGGGGCATGCGATGAGATCAGGAGCTGATGGCGCCCGTGGTACGGGCGCTACAGCGATTTTCTTTTTCGGCTTTTTTCAGTTTCTCTTCAGACTCGGCCGTAGGCGAAGCCGGTGACGGCCGTGGTGCCCTCGACCTCGTCGATCACGCGCAGCAGCGGCTTCAGCTCGACGTAGCGGCTGGCGGTGGCGCGGATGTAAGCGATGAAGCGAGGTGTGTCGGCCAGGTAGCGCGGCTTGCCGTCGCGCAGCGTGAGGCGCGCGAAGATGCCGGCCACCTTGAGGTGGCGCTGCAGACCCATCCATTCGACCGCGCGATAGAAGGCTCCGAAGTCCTCGTCGACCGGCAGCCCGGCCTTGCGCGCGGCGGTCCAGTAGCGGATGGTGATGTCGAGCACGAACTCCTCGTCCCAGCTCAGGAAGGCGTCGCGCATCAGGCTGGCGATGTCGTAGGTGATCGGGCCGTAGACGGCGTCCTGGAAGTCGAGCACGCCCAGCGGCTGGCCGGCATCGTCGCCCACCATCAGGTTGCGCGGCATGAAGTCGCGGTGCACGTAGACGCTCGGCGACGCGAGGTTGTTCTCGACGATCAGCGCGAAGGCGCGGTCCAGGCGCTCTTTCAGCTGGCCTTCCACGGCCACGCCGCGGTGCTTGCCGATGTACCACTCGGGAAAGAGTGCCAGTTCACGCTCGAGCAGCGCGCGGTCGTAGGGCGGCAGCACGCCGGGCCTGGAGGCCAGCTGCCAGCGGATCAGCGCGTCGATGGCCAGGTCGTAGAGCGGCCGGTTGGCGTCCGGGCGGGCCGGGTCGATCACGTCGAGCATGGTCTGGCGGCCCAGGTCGTCGAGCAGCAGGAAGCCGTGGTCGCGGTCCCATTCGAGCACCTGCGGCGCCGTCACGCCGGCCTCGGTCATCAGCTGCGCCACCTGCACGAAGGGGGCGCTGTTTTCCTTGTCGGGCGGCGCATCCATCACGATGCGCGTGCGGCCGTCGGTGGTGTCGAGGCGGAAGTAGCGGCGAAAGCTCGCGTCGGCCGAGGCCAGCCGGACGGTGTCCGGGCGCAGTTGCCGGGCGTCGGCAATGCCGGCCAGCCAGCCCCGGAACGCTTCGGCCCGCTGCGGATCTGTCCAGAGAATGGCCTGGGCGGGGTGTGGGGTCGTGGACGCCGGGGTCGAAGGTGCTGTCATGGATAATCAATTCTACAAATCCGCCTGGCGCGGCACCCCTGCTCGAGGTCGATCCGACCGGGCGGGGTGGCTGCCGGACCCCGCAACCCGCCGGCTTGCCGCGCCGTCCCGACGATTTTTCGTTCCGAATCGATGCCTACGACCCCACGCGCTGCCTTGCGACGTTCGAGCCCGCCGCTGCCACTGGCCGTGCTGTCGCTGGCGCTGCTGCACGCGCATGGCGCCTTTGCCCAGCAAGCCGGTGTGCTTGAGGGACCGCTCACGCTGAAGCGCACGCCGCTGCTCACCGAGACGCTGACGCCCGTGCAACGCAGCCAGCTGCCCAGCCTCGTCACTGGCGACCGCATTTCCGGCCGCCCCGACCTCGAGACCGTGGTCGAGGGCAACGCCACGCTGCGCCGTGGCCCGGTCGCCATCACGGCCGACCGCCTCGAGTATTACCAGCCGGACGACCGCGCCAAGGCCACCGGCAACGTGCGGGTCAACCAGGCCGGCAACGTGTACGAGGGCCCCGAGCTGGAGCTCAAGCTCGAGACCTTCGAGGGCTTCTTCAACAACGTGCGCTACCGCTTCCTCGCGACCGGCGGCCACGGCGAGGCCGAGCGCATCGACTTCGTCGACTCCAACGTCTCGATCGCGCGGCGCGCCAGCTATACCACCTGCCGCCGCGAGGACTTTCCCGGCTGGATGCCGGCCTGGCTGCTGACCGCCGCCACGCTGACCACCGACACCGAGGAAAACGAGGGCGTCGCCATCGATGCGCGCATGAGCTTCATGGGCATCACGACGCCGCCGATCCCGCGCGTGACCTTCCCGCTGTCCAACGAACGCAAGAGCGGCCTGCTGCCGCCGACCATCGGACTGGACAACACCAACGGCTTCGAGGTCGCACAGCCCTACTACTGGAACATCGCGCCCAACCGCGACGCCACCTTCACGCCCACGCTGATGAGCAAGCGCGGGCTCAACCTGGCCAGCGAATTCCGCTACCTCGAGAAGGACTACAGCGGCAGCATCCGCCTGGACCTGATGGGCAGCGACCGCCTCGTGGGCCAGCGCTACAACGAGGCGCGCGCCGAGCAGCTGCAGAAGCTGAACAACGGCGAGATCGCGCTCAAGGACCTGAACTTCGGCAAGCCGCCCGACAGCAGCAAGCGTTGGGGCCTGTGGCTCAACCATCGCCACGACTTCGACGCCAAGGCGCTGGGCCTGGACTCGCTGTCGGCCAGCCTCACGATCAACCGTGTCAGCGACAACGACTACTGGCGCGACTTCACGCGCACGCCGACGCTTGCGCAGCGCCAGCTGCCGAATGAGGGTGCGGTGAGTTGGACCAAGGGCGACTGGAGCGGCGCCGTACGTGCCCTGCGCTACCAGACGCTGCAGTACAACCTGTCGCCGGTCGTGCCGTCGTACGACCGCATGCCGCAGATCACGGCCAACTACGCCAAGTACGACTGGCACGGCTTCGACGTTTCGCTGAACACCGACTACTCGCGCTTTCGCGTCAACAGCATCCTGGCCGGCCAGCCTGGCTTCGATCTGCTCCAGCAGTCGCAGCCCGACGGCGACCGCGTGTTCGCGCAGGCGGCGATCAGCCGGCCGTTCCTCACACCGAGCTCCTTCGTCATCCCCAAGCTGCAGCTGCACGCGACCTCGTACAACTATTACCTGCCGCAGTCGTCCATTCCGAAGGTGTCGGTCAACGGCATCGACTACGTGAACGGGATGCCGTACAACCCGAGCCAGCTGTACTTCTTCCCGACCTCGTCGAACCGCGTCGTGCCGACCTTCAGCCTGGACAGCGGCCTGGTCTTCGAGCGCGATGCCAGCTACTTCGGCCGTGCCTTCCGCCAGACGCTGGAGCCGCGCGCGTACTACGTGTACACGCCGTACCGCAACCAGAGCATGCTGCCGAACTACGACTCGGCCGCCAACGACTTCAGCTTCGCGACCATCTACACCGAGAACGCGTTCTCGGGCGCGGACCGCATCTCGGACACCAACGCGCTCACGCTGGGCGTCACGTCCCGCCTGATCGACCCGGGCACCGGCGTCGAAGCCGTGCGCTTCGGCATCGCGCAGCGCTTCCGTTTTGCCGATCAGAAGGTCACGCTGCCGGGCGTCGCGCCGGTCACCGACCGCACCAGCGACCTGCTGCTGGGCGCCCAGATCAATTGGACGCCCAAGTGGAGCCTGGACACGCTGCTCCAGTACAACCCCGATTCGCGCCGCTCCACGCGCAGCGCGATCAGCGCGCGCTACAACCCGGGGCCATACCGCAACCTCAGCGCCGCCTTCCGCTACCAGGCGCCGAGCACGCCCACCGCCACCGATGGCAACAAGTCGATCGACTTCGGCTGGCAATGGCCGCTCAACGACCTGTGGGGCGACAAGGGCAAGGACCTCGGGCCGGGCAAGGGCGAAGGCGGCGGCCGCTGGTACGCCGTGGGCCGCCTGAACTACAGCCTGCAGGACAAGAAGCTCACGGACGGCGTGCTCGGGGTCGAGTACGACGGCTGCTGCTGGATCAGCCGCGTGGTGCTGCAGCGCATCACCACCGGCCAGGTGACGGCCAACACCCGCATCATGTTCCAGCTCGAATTCGTCGGTTTCTCCAGCATCGGATCGAGCCCGATGCAGGCGCTGCGACAGAACATCCAGCGCTACCAGCCGCTGCGTCAACCGACCGAAGCGCCGAGCCGCTTCACCAATTACGACTGAAACGACGACCGTTCACGCCATGAAACACATCCGTTCCCTCATCACCCTGGGTTGCCTTGCGGCCATCGCCGCAACGGCCGGCGCACAGGGCTTTCGTTCCGGCAGCGGCATCACGGACATCATGCGTGCCGGTCCCCGGATCGTGCCGCCGGCGGCGCGCCCTGCAGCTCCCGCGGCGGCGCCGGTGCAGCGCGCGGCCGAGTACATCGTGGCGCTGGTCAACTCCGAGCCGATTACCAACACCGAGGTGCAGTCGCGTGTCACGCGCCTGATCCGCGAGAACCCGGACGCCGAGCGCGTGCCGCGCGCCGAGCTCACGCGCCTCGTGCTGGAGCGCCTGATCACCGAGCGCGCGCAGCTGCAGCTGGCGAAGGAAAACGGCATCAAGGTCGATGACGTGGCGATCGACCAGGCCGAGCAGACCGTGGCCCGCCAGAACGAGATCAGCCTCACCGAGCTGCGCAGCCGCGTGGCGGCCGAAGGCATCTCGCCGCGCGAATTCCGCAACGACCTGCGCGACCAGCTGCTGCTCACGCGCCTGCGCGACCGCGAGGTCGAGTCCAAGGTCAAGATCAGCGACATCGAGGCCGACGAGTACCTGCGCGAACAGCGCGAAAGCGCCGTCAAGAACAACGCCCTGCTCAACCTCAACATCGCCCAGCTGCTGGTGGCCGTGCCCGAGAACGCCACCGAGGCGCAGGTCGCGACCGCGCAGAAGAAGGCCACCGACCTTGCACAGCGCGCGCGCAGCGGCGAAGACTTCGCCAAGCTGGTGCGCGAGAACTCCGACTCGCCCGACCGTGCCAACGGCGGTGCGCTCGGCCTGCGCAGCGCCGACCGCTACCCGCCCGTGTTCGTCGAGGCCACGCAATCGACCGCGGTGAACGGCATCGCCGGGCCTGTGCGCTCGGGCGCCGGCTTCCACGTGCTCAAGGTGCTGACCAAGGCACAGGTGGGCTCGTCGGATGCGTCCATCACCCAGACCCAGGTGCGCCACATCCTGCTGCTGAACGACCCCAAGCGCACGACCGCGCAGGCGGTGGCCCAGCTGCAGGAATTCAAGCGCCGCGTGCAGGCCGGCACCGCCGATTTCGCCGGCCTGGCGCGCGACAACTCGCAGGACGCGAGCGCCAAGGAAGGCGGCGACCTCGGCTGGTCGCGCCCCGGCCAGTTCGTGCCCGAGTTCGAGGAAGCCATGGACCGGCTCACGCCGGGCCAGATCAGCGACCCCGTGGTGTCGCGCTTCGGTGTCCACCTGATCCAGGTGGTCGGCCGCCGCGAAGCCAAGCTGAGCCAGTCGGAGCAGCGCGAAGCCGCACGTGCCGCGTTGCGCGAACAGCGCGTCGAAGAAGCCTTCACCACCTGGGTGCAGGAAGTGCGCGCGCGCGCCTACGTCGAATACCGCGAGACGCCGCAGTCCTGATGGCCGCGGCAGCGCTCTAGGCCGCGATGGCACAGCACATTGCAAGAAAGCGGTTCGGGCAGCATTTCCTGTCCGACGGCGGGATCATCGACGGGATCGTGCAGGCGATCGCGCCGCAGCCCGGCGATGCGATGGTCGAGATCGGGCCGGGGTTGGCGGCGCTCACGCAGCCGCTGGTCGAGCGGCTCGGCCGGCTCACGGTCATCGAGCTCGACCGCGACCTGGCCAAGCGGCTGCGCGAACATCCGCAGCTGGATGTCATCGAGTCGGACGTGCTCAAGGTCGACTTCGCCGAACTCGCCGCCAAGGCCGAACCGAAACCGCTGCGCGTGGTGGGCAACCTGCCCTACAACATCTCCACGCCGATCCTGTTCCACCTGCTGGGCTATGCCCACCTGATCGCCGACCAGCACTTCATGCTGCAAAAGGAAGTGATCGACCGCATGGTGGCCCGGCCCGCCACCTCGGACTACAGCCGCCTGAGCGTGATGCTGCAGTGGCGCTACGACATGGAGAACGTGCTGTTCGTGCCGCCCGAGAGCTTCGACCCGCCGCCGCGCGTGGATAGCGCCGTGGTGCGGATGGTGCCGCTCGCGCAGCCGCCGGCGGTCGATGCGGCGCGGCTCGGCGAGATCGTGCAGGTCGCCTTCAGCCAGCGCCGCAAGATCCTGCGGCACACGCTGGGCAAATGGCTGGGGGAGCACGGCTTCACCGGCGAGTTCGACATCCAGCGCCGGGCCGAGGAGGTGCCGGTGGCCGAATACGTTGCACTGGCCCAGGCCGTTCCCCCATGAAAAAAGCCCGTCGATGACGGGCTTTTTTGTGGCGGTGAGCGCTGCTGTTAAGCGGCGGCCAGCCAGTAGCCCGCGTTGAAGGGGCTGCTCATGCGCAGCGCCAGGGGCGACACGTCGACGAGCTTGTCGGTCGGCATTTTCTCGCCGGCCGGCTCGGTGCTGGCGGCGGGCGCGGCCGCGACGGCTGCCGTGGCGGTGGTGTTGACTTCGATGCCATCGAGGGTTTCAGCGGTCGGCTGAGCCTCGTTCGCCCGTTCTGCTTGGCTGGTGGATGCAGAACGGGCTACAGAAAAGAATAGAAGCAGCGGAACGGGACCTTGCGATCGCCCCAGTAGTCCGAAGCGTCGCGGAAGATGTCGAGCAGTTGCTCGCGCGCTTCCTTGTCGAACTTGGCGTTGGCCGGGATCTGTTCGAGCACGATGACGAAGCCAGGCTGCGGGCCCGATTTGTGCAACGGGTCGGTCATGCAGTCGTACAGCGCGTCGAAGTTCTTGCCGAAGTGCGCCGGGAAGGTGAACTGCTGGGCAATCAGGTCGAGCACGTCCTGCTTGGTCTGGGCGTTGCCCAGGTTGGCGTACAGGAAGTGCTGGCCGGCCGCGTTGGCGGCATCCTGCAGGTCGTTCACGCGGAACGCGCGGATCGATTGCACGATGTTCGGGCGTACGGCTCGAAGGGATAAGGTCATATCCGCTGGTCTTTCCATAGTCATCATCATCTCGTCGGGGCGCTTCGGGGCGCCGCTCAGGTCGTTGTCATCGCTCATGGCGCAATCCGTCTGAAACTCGCATAGTGGTCCGCCGTGTACCAGCAGGCTTCGGGCGCCGTGCGCTGCTCGCCACCGCAAACGATTCGCCGGGCACCGCGGTTGCGCGCACCGGGCGTTGGCACCGTGTATTCGCGGTAATGCCCGCGGCGTGCCGCTGGCAGGATGCGTTCGCGATTGCCGAATACCGTGCCGTCTTTGTCGTACCGGAAGGGGCCACCGTCAAGGATGGCCTGGTAGGTTCGCTGGCCCTGGACCGGCAGATCGGTCAGGGCAATCGATGCCTCGGAGGACGTTTTGTCGGCGCCGAACCATCCGCGGGCCTCGGCCCCCGTCGTCAGAGCCACCAGCATCAAGCTGGTGAGCGCAAACTTAGTGACAGAGGACGTGATCGAGGCGTAAGCCGCCATGGGGCACCACAAGAAAAGAGCGGGGGGTTTGAATTGCGCTCAACCTCGGGGTTAACCCGCAAATCCAAGCCCGCGAGTGTGCACCACGCTGGCGAAAATAGCAAGCGACTGCCCAAAGTTTGAGCAGTCGCGGGGACGGAAAGCGACGCCTTAAGTTGGCGTCCACTCTCGTCAAATGGCCTATCTCTCGGCGTTTGCGTCGGCCACTGTCAAGGCTGTCATGTTCACGATGCGGCGAACAGTCGCGCTCGCCGTGAGAATGTGCACAGGTTTGGCCGCGCCGAGCAGAACCGGGCCGATGGCGATGTTGCCGCCGGCCGCGGTCTTGAGCAGGTTGTAAGAAATGTTGGCGGCGTCGATGTTGGGGAACACCAGCAGGTTGGCGTCGCCCGCGAGCGCGCTGTGCGGCATGACGACCGCGCGCTGCTTGCTGTCCAGGGCCACGTCGCCGTGCATTTCGCCGTCCACCTCGAGCCAGGGCGCCTGCACGCGCAGCAGGTCGAGCGTCTTGCGCATCTTGACGGCGCTGGGCTCGTTGCTGGTGCCGAAGTTGGAGTGCGACAGCAGCGCGGCCTTCGGCTTGAGGCCGAAGCGCATCATTTCCTCGGCCGCCATGGTCGTGATCTCGGCCAGTTCCTCGGGCGTCGGGTCGTAGTTGACGTGCGTGTCGACCAGGAACACCTGGCGGTCGGGCAGCAGCAGGCCGTTCATGCAGGCGTACACCGGCACGTCCTGCGGGGTGCTGGCGCAGCCGCCGGGGCGCTTGCCGATCACCTGGTCGATGTAGTGCAGGTGGATCAGCGTGGTGCCCCAGGTGCCGCAGATCATGCCGTCGACCTCGCCCTTGTGCAGCAGCATGGCGCCGATCAGCGTGAGGCGGCGGCGCATCTCGATCTTGGCGGTCTGTACCGTCTGGCCCTTGCGCTCGGTCATGCGGTGGTAGGTCTGCCAGAAGTCGCGGTAGCGGTGGTCCTGCTCGACGTTGACGACGTCGTAGTCGAGCTCTTCCTTCAGGCGCAGGCCGAACTTCTCGATGCGCTGGGCGATGATGGCCGGACGGCCGATGAGCGTCGGGCGCGCCAGGCCTTCGTCCACCACGATCTGCGCGGCGCGCAGCACGCGCTCTTCCTCGCCTTCGCAGTAGGCCACGCGCTTCTTCGGCGCGCGCTTGGCGGCGTCGAAGATCGGCTTCATGGTGGTGCCCGAGGCGTAGACGAAGCTCTGCAGCTTGTCGCGGTAGGCGTCCAGGTCCTTGATGGGACGCAGCGCCACGCCGCTTTCCTCGGCCGCCTTGGCCACGGCCGGCGCGATCTTCATCATCAGGCGCGGGTCGAAGGGCTTCGGAATCAGGTATTCGGGGCCGAAGCTCAGCTTTTCACCGGCGTAGGCGGCGGCCACGCGCTCGCTCTGCTCGGCCTGGGCCAGCTCGGCGATGGCGTGCACCGCGGCGATCTCCATCTCGTCGGTGATGGTGGTGGCGCCCGAGTCGAGCGCGCCGCGGAAGATGTACGGGAAGCACAGGACGTTGTTGACCTGGTTCGGGTAATCGGTGCGGCCCGTGGCCATGATCACGTCGTTGCGCACCGCATGGGCGTCTTCGGGGGCGATCTCGGGGTTCGGGTTGGCCAGCGCGAAGATCACCGGCTTGGGCGCCATCTTCGCGACCATGTCAGGCTTGAGCACACCGCCGGCCGACAGGCCGAGGAACACGTCGGCGCCGGCGATCACTTCCGACAGCTTGCGCATGTCGGTCTTTTGCATGTACTGGCGCTTGTCGTCGTCCATCAGCTCTTCGCGGCCTTCGTAGACCACGCCGGCCAGATCGGTGACGAACACGTTTTCGCGCTTGAGGCCGACCTTGAGCAGCAGGTTCAGGCAGGCCAGCGCCGCGGCGCCCGCGCCCGAGGTGACCAGCTTCACTTCGGCGATGTTCTTGCCGGCCACCTTCAGGCCGTTGAGCATGGCGGCCGCCACGGTGATGGCCGTGCCGTGCTGGTCGTCGTGGAACACCGGGATCTTCATGCGCTTGCGCAGCTCGCGCTCGACGTAGAAGCAGTCCGGGGCCTTGATGTCTTCCAGGTTGATGGCGCCGAAGGTGGGCTCCAGCGAGGCGATGATCTCGACCAGCTTGACCGGGTCCTTCTCGTCGATCTCGATGTCGAACACGTCGACGCCGGCGAATTTCTTGAAGAGAACGCCCTTGCCTTCCATCACCGGCTTGGAGGCCAGCGGGCCGATGTCGCCCAGGCCCAGCACGGCGGTGCCGTTGGAAATGACACCCACGAGGTTGCCGCGCGAGGTGTACTTGAAGGCGTTGGCCGGGTCCTTGACGATTTCCTCGCAGGGCGCGGCCACGCCGGGCGAGTAGGCCAGCGACAGGTCGCGCTGGTTGACCATCTGCTTGGTCGCCGCGATGGCGATCTTGCCGGGGACGGGAAACTCGTGGTACTCGAGGGCGGCACGGCGCAGCAGGGCGCGCTTGTCTTCCGGGGTGGGGGTCGAAGGGGACGATGCGGTCGAATCGGACATGTGCCGTTGCTCCTGGTGGCGCTTCTTCTGGGGGCGCCGATTGTAGACCTCGGTCCATACCGCCCTACGCCGCATGGCCGGTGGCGGGCATGACCAAAAGCACGGGGCGCCGTCAAAGCCCTGTGGCAATATGTGTGGCTGGGACACAAACCGACAACATCTCGAGAGGAACGACCATGGCCCTGATGGATTTCATCAAGAAACAGTTCATCGACATCATCCAGTGGACCGAGTCCGGCGATGGCACGCTGGCCTGGCGTTTCCCGATGGCCGAGATGGAAATCCAGAACGGCGCCTCGCTCACCGTGCGCGAGTCGCAGATGGCCGTGTTCGTCAACGAAGGCCAGGTGGCCGACGTGTTCGGCCCCGGCATGTACAAGCTCACGACGCAGACACTGCCCGTGCTCACGTACCTGAAGAACTGGGACAAGCTCTTCGAATCTCCCTTCAAGAGCGACGTCTATTTCTTCAGCACCCGCCAGCAGGTCGACCAGAAGTGGGGCACGCCCCAGCCGATCACGATCCGCGACAAGGACTTCGGTGCCGTGCGCCTGCGCGCCTTCGGCAACTACAGCTTCCGCATCGGCGATCCGAAGCTGTTCCACACCGAAATCTCCGGCACGCGCGACATCTACTCCGTGGCCGACCTCGACGGCCAGCTGCGCGGCCTGGTGCTGCAGAACATCAGCAACGCCATCGCCTCCAGCGGCCTGCCCTTCCTGGACCTGGCGGCCAACCAGATCCAGTTCGCGACCGCGCTGGCCACCCAGCTGGTGCCCGAGTTCGAAAAGATCGGCATCAAGCTCGAGAACATCACGGTCCAGAACGTCTCGCTGCCTGAAGAGCTGCAGAAGATCCTCGACCAGAAGATCGGCATGGGCATGGTCGGCAACGACATGGGCAAGTTCATGCAGTACCAGACGGCGCAGGCCATTCCCAAGTTCGCCGAAGGCGCAGCCGGTGGCAGCGGCATCGCGGGCGACGCGATGGGCCTGGGCGCCGGCGTGGCGCTCGGCCAGGTGCTGGCGCAGAACCTCGCGCAGGGCCTGAGTCCCAATGCGGCGGCCCAGGCCGCGGCCACGACGCAGCAGCCGGCCGTGGCCGTGGTGAGCGCCGCCGACGTGATGACCACGCTCGAGAAGCTCGGCGAACTCAAGACCAAGGGCATCCTCACGCAGGAAGAGTTCGACGCCAAGAAGGCCGAACTGCTGAAAAAGCTCGTCTGATTCGTCGCAATGTTTTCGATAGCGACTGACGCCCGCCCAGCGGGTGTCAGAGGCCTTTTTGGCTTGAATCATTCGTGGCCGGCCGCGCCATCGCACCCGGTGCGCCATGGCTGAGGAAACCGGCTCCCAACGCTACTACCGCGCGCCCTGCCCCGGCTGCGGCGCGCCGGTCGAATTCCGCTCGGCGCAATCGACGCACGCGGTCTGCCCCTATTGCCAGAGCACCGTCGTGCGCCAGGGCGACACGCTCGCGCGCACCGGCAAGATGGCCGAGCTGTTCGACGACTTCAGCCCGCTGCAGCTGTTCGCCGCCGGCCGCATCCAAGACAAGCCCTTCACGCTGATCGGCCGCCTGCAGTACACCTACCCCGGCGGGCGCTGGACCGAGTGGATCGCCGCGCTCGACGGCGACCGCACCGGCGTCCTCAGCGAGGACAACGGCGCCTACGTCTTTGCACTGCCCTTCGACCTGCAGCGCGCCGCGCCACCGCCCGCCGACCTGCGCGTGAGCGCCACCACCGCCTTCGCCGGCCAGAGCTACACCGTCGCCTCCAACGAACAGGTGGCGCTGACCTCCGCGCAGGGCGAACTGCCGCACCTGCCCGAGCTCGGCCAAGCGTTCGCGATGGTCGAGCTGCGCAACGACAAGGGGCTGGTGCTCAGCATCGACTACGGCACCGCCCCGCCCACGGCCTACCTCGGCCGCTCGGTGCAGCTGGACGATCTGCAGCTCACTGGCCTGCGCGACGAATCCGCGAAGGACGAAAAGGGCCGCAGCTTCAACTGCCCGAATTGCGGCTCGCCCGTCACGGTCAACCTGGCCGACAGCAAGAGCATCACCTGCGGTTCGTGCAACAGCATCATCGACCTGTCGCAAGGCATCGGCGGCGAACTCAAGCACGCCGAGCAGAACGAGCCAGTGCGCCCGCTCATCGCGCTGGGCAGCGTGGGCCAGCTGCAGGGCGCGCAGTGGCAGGTGGTGGGCTTCCAGCACCGCATGGGCCAGGAGCCCGGCGACGACGAGCAGTTCGGCTGGGACGAGTACCTGCTGTACAACAAGAAGCGCGGCTTCAGTTTCCTGGTCGATGCCGAAGACGGCTGGAGCATGGTCAAGCCGACCACCGGCGCGCCCGTGATGGCCGAGAACGGCACCACCGCCACCTACCTCAACAAGCGCTACCAGCAGCAGTACGCCTACAACGCCGAGACCACCTACGTGGCGGGCGAGTTCTACTGGCAGGTCGAGCGCGGGCAGAAGACCTTCAACCGCGACTTCGCCAGCGGCGGCGCGCTGCTCTCGATGGAGCGCTCGGCCAACGAGCTGACGTGGTCCTCGGGCAGCAAGATCGACAGCGGCGCGGTGGCCACGGCCTTCAAGCTCGACGCCAAGAAAGACCTGTTCTCGCGCGGCGACGCGCTGCCCGTGAGTGCCGCGTCGGGCATGGGCTGCGGCACGATCATCCTCGTCATCGTGGTCATCCTCTTCGTGCTGATCATGATGAGCAACTGCAGCGGCGGCTCCTCGAGCGGGTACCGCAGCTCGGGCGGTTCGTACGGCGGCTATTCGAGCGGTGGCGGCCACAAATGACGAAGATCGCGCGCAGGCGCTCTCTTGTTTCTCTCTTTATTGCTACGACTGGAGGTCCCCATGGGAATTGAATGGCTGAAACCGGGCGTGGTCCTCGGATCGCTCGTGTATGCGCTGATCGGCGTGGTGGTCTTCTGGATCTGCTTCTTGATCATCGACAAGATCACCCCCTATGACCTGTGGGGCGAGATCGTCGAGAAGCAGAACAGGGCGCTGGCGCTCGTCGTGGCCGCCATGTGCCTCGGCATCAGCGTCATCGTCGCCGCAGCCATCCATTGAGCGACGCGGCCCTGCCCGCGCGCACCCCGGATGCGCGGGGGCCGCAACCCGTGGAGATCGCGCTGCTCGCCAGCGTGTTCGTCGTCGCGGCCTGCGGCCTCGTCTACGAACTGAGCGCGGCCGCGCTGAGCTCCTACCTGCTCGGCGACTCGGTGCTGCAGTTCAGCACCATCATCGGCACCTACCTGTTCGCCATGGGCGTGGGCTCGTGGCTCTCGCGCTACTTCGACCGGCAGCTGCCGGCGCACTTCCTTCGCATCGAACTGCTCGTGGCGCTGATCGGCGGCGCGCTGCCGGCGATCCTGTTCCTGGCCAACGCCTACGTGCCGGGCGCGTTCCGGCTGCTGCTGTACGGCCTCGTCGTGGTGGTGGGCACGCTGGTGGGGCTCGAGATCCCGCTGGTGATGCGCATCCTCAAGCGCAACATCGTGCTCAAGGACCTCGTGTCGCAGGTGCTGACCTTCGACTACCTGGGCGCGCTTGCCGTGTCGGTCGCGTTCCCTCTGATCCTCGTGCCGCAGCTGGGCATGATCCGCACCGGCCTGCTGTTCGGCGTGATGAACGCCGCGGTGGCCGTGTGGGCGCTGTGGCTGTTCCGCCATGAGCTGCGCCGCGCCGGCGCGCATGCGGTGGCCTGCTTTCTCACGCTGGCCGCGCTCATCGGCGCCTTCTGGGGCGCCGACCACATCACCACGCTGGCAGAAGACAAGTTCTACCAGGACCGCATCGTCTTCAGCGCCAGCTCGCCCTACCAGCGCATCGTGGTCACACGCGGCGCGCTCGGCCACCGGCTGTTCCTCAACGGCAACCTGCAGTTCGCCGAGCGCGACGAGTACCGCTACCACGAGGCGCTGGTGCACCCCGCCATGGCCGCGCACGGCGCGCCCAAGAAAGTCGCCGTGCTCGGCGGCGGCGACGGCATGGCGGTGCGCGAGATCCTCAAGTACCCCTCGGTCGAGTCGGTCACGCTGGTGGAGCTCGATCCGAACATGACGCAGCTCTTCACCACGCACGAGACGCTGGCCGCGCTCAACGGCCACGCGCTCTCGTCGCCGAAGGTGAAGGTGGTCAACACCGACGCGTTCCAGTGGCTGCAGCAGGAGGGCGACACCTTCGACGTCATCGTGGTCGACTTTCCCGACCCCACCAACTTCGCCATCGGCAAGCTCTACACCAACAGCTTCTACGCGCTGCTCGACCGGCGCCTGTCGGCCAGCGGCTACGCCGTGATCCAGACCACCTCGCCGCTGGTGGCGCGCAAGAGCTACTGGACCGTGGCGAGCACCATCGAGTCGGTCGGCCTGAAGGCCACGCCGTACCACGCGCACGTGCCCAGCTTCGGCGAATGGGGCTACATCATCGCCAGCCACCGGCCCTACCGGCTGCCCGATGCGCTGCCGGGCGGCATGCGCTTTCTCACGCCGGCGACGCTGCCCCTGATGTTCGACTTTCCGCTCGACATGGCACGCGTGCCGACCGAAGTGAACCGCCTGTCGAACCAGACCCTCGTCACCACCTACGAACAGGAGTGGGGCAAGGTCATGGCGCACTGATATGGCTCGCCCCCAGGCTGCGCGCACTTCGTGTCGCTTCGCCAACCCCCTACCGGGGGCAACACCTGCGGCCCGGCAAAGCCGGTTCCGCGGTGTTCCACGAAGGAACCGTGTGCCATGAGGCGCCGTGGCTTTCTTGGCGTCGCTGCCGGTGCAGGCGCCCTGGCGCTGGCCGGCTGCGAGGCGCCACCACCGCCCATCGAAGGTGGCTTCACCGGCATCGATGTCGCGCGCGGCCACGCGATGCGCGACGCCACGCTCAAGTCGCAGGCCCCGGCCACCGTCAAGCGCACCCGCGTCGTCATCGCCGGCGGCGGTGTTGCCGGCCTGGCGGCCGCACGCGCGCTGCGTCTCGCGGGCATCGACGACTTCGCGCTGCTCGAACTCGAAGACACCGCCGGCGGCAACGCGCGCGGCGGCTCGGTCGGCGGCATCGCCTGCCCGCTCGGCGCGCACTACCTGCCCACGCCCGGCGACGACGCGCACGAGGTGCAGGACCTGCTCGAGGAACTCGGCCTGCGCCGTCGTGTGGCCGGCCGCTGGACCTACGACGAGCGCCACCTCTGCCACAGCCCGCAGGAGCGCCTGTTCTTCCGCGGCGAATGGCAGGACGGGCTGCTGCCCGTGCACGACGTGGGCGATGGAACGCACGCCCAATACCGCCGCTTCGCACAGCGCATCGACGCGCTCCAGCACGCCGCCCACTTCGCCATTCCCACGCTGCGCTTCGCCGTCACGCCCGAGCTGCTCGCGCTCGACGCCCTGCCCTTCGCGGGCTGGCTCGACCGCGAAGGCTTCGACGACGCCCACCTGCGCTGGTACCTCGACTACTGCTGCCGCGACGACTACGGCGCCGGCATCGCGCAGGTGTCGGCCTGGGCCGGCATCCACTACTTCGCAAGCCGGCACGGCTTTCATGCGCCGGGCGACGCCAGCGGCAGCACCAATGACAGTGGCAGCGACACCAACCCCGATCGCGACGGCGTGCTCACCTGGCCCGAAGGCAACGGCTGGCTCACCAAGCAGCTGGCCGCGCCGCTGGGCGAGCGCCTGCACACCGGCCAGGTCGTCACGCGCATCGCCGAAGGGCGCGGGGGCGTCGAGGTCGATGCATGGGATGCCGCGTCGAAATCGATGGTGCGCTGGCAGGCCGAGCGCTGCATCGTCGCGCTGCCCGTGTTCATCGCCGCGCGCGTGGTCGAGAACCCGCCCTCGCTGCTGACGAGCGCCGCCGCGCACGTGCACTATGCGCCGTGGCTGGTCGCCAACGTGCACCTGCGCGGCCCGCTGGCCGACCGCGTTGGCGCCGCGCCGAGCTGGGACAACGTGATCTACGGCACGCGCGGCCTCGGGTATGTCGATGCGCGCCACCAGACGCTCGACCCCACGCCGCGTGGCACGGTGCTGAGCTGGTACCGCCCGCTGGGCCCGAGCGGCTACGACACCGGCGACGGCCGCCAGCTGCTGCTCGAGCGCCCGTGGACCGCATGGCGCGACGAGCTCCTGGCCGAGCTGTCGGTGCCGCACCCCGACCTGCCCGCGCTCGCCACGCGCGTCGAGATCACGCGCTATGGGCACGCCATGTCGATCCCGCAGCCGGGCCTGCTCGCGCAGATCGGCGCGCATGGCGACCGCGTGGCCGCGGGCCGGCTGTCGTTCGCGCACGCGGACTGGTCGGGCTATTCGATCTTCGAGGAAGCCTTCACGCGCGGCCACATCGCCGGAGCGAGCCTCGCATGAAGACGCTGGTGCTCGGCGGCTACGGCAACTTCGGCGCGCGCATCAGCCGCGCGCTGGCGCAGGACCCGAGCATCGAGTTGTGGGTTGGCGGGCGCGACCTCGAACGGGCCACGGCCTTTGCGCAATCGCTGGGCGGCAGTGCACGCGGTGTGCGCGTCGATGCACAGTCGCCCGACCTCGCGCAGGGCCTGGGCCACCTGGGCGTGGACCTCGTCATCCACACAGCTGGCCCGTTCCAGGGCCAGGACTACCGCGTGCCGCAGGCCGTGGCAGCCGCCGGCGCGCACTACATCGACCTCGCTGACGGCCGGCGCTTCGTCTGCGACTTTCCCGCCGCGATGGACGCGGCCTTCCGCCGCGCGGGCCGCACCGCCGTGACCGGCGCCAGCACCGTGCCCGCGCTGTCGTCGGCAGTGGTCGACCACCTTGCCGCCGGCTGGCAAGGCATCCGCAGCATCGACATCTGCATCGCGCCGGCACAAGGCGCACCGCGCGGCGAAGCCACGCTCGCGGGCGTGCTCGCCTACTGCGGCGCGCCGATCCGTGTCTGGCACGGCGGCCGCTGGACCGAGCAGCCCGGCTGGGCGCATCCCGCGAAGGTGCAGTTCGCGCGCATGAAGCCGCGCCGCGGCGCCTTGTGCGACATCCCCGATCTCGAACTTTTTCCGGCGCGCTACGCCGGCGTGCAGTCGGTCATGTTCCGCGCCGCGCTCGAAGTCGGCCTGACCCAGCAGGCCTTCGCCTTCCTGGCGTTCCTGCGCCGCACGGGCCTGCTGCGCGCACCGCAGAAGCTGGCGCCGCTGCTGCACGCGACGGGCGGCGTGTTCGATGCGTTCGGCACCGCGCTGGGCGGCATGGTGGTGCGCGTCGAAGGCACCGATGCGCACGGCGCCATCGCGCGCCGCGCCTGGCACATCGCGGCCGACGACAACCACGGCCCCGAGATTCCCTGCATGGCCGCCATCCTGCTGGCCCGCCGCCTCGCGCACGGCGAGGCCTTGCCGGTGGGCGCGCACGCCTGCGCCGGCCTGCTCGCACTGCCCGAGTTCGACCCCGAGTTCGCGCGCTGGGGCATGGTGACGGATGTGATCGACGAAGGGGCAAGCGCAGCAGGCCATGGCACACCAGCGCTTTGAATTCGACATGCCGGCGCCGGCCGACGTGGTCTTCGATGCCTTCCACTATCACGTCTGGCGTGCGCGCTGGGACTCGCTGGTCGGCAACGCCCGCGTGGTGGGCGGCGCGCCCTGCCCCTTCGTGGGCGCGGAAACCGAGAACACCGGCGGCGGCTGGTTGCGCGGCCTGTCGATGCGCACGCGCTTCGTCACGTTCGACCGGCCGCGTGTGGCCGCGGCGTCGATGGTCGGCCGTTCCTTTCCCTTCAGCCGCTGGGCCGCATCGATGCGGCACCAGGACACACAGCCCGGTCATTCGGTGCTGATCTACGTCTACACCATCGAAGCCGGACCGAAAGCCTTGCGCTGGTTGCTGGAGCCCGTGGTGGCCCAGGTCTTCGCGCGGCAGACACAGCGGCGTTTCGCGCGCATGCGCGACTTTCTCGCGGGGCATGCGGACGAGGTCGTCCAGTGGCAACGGGCACAGCATGGGAGCGATGCGGCATGACAAGGACGCGTGACGACGACCGCCTGCTGCGCCTGAGCCTCGTCGCCGTCTGGCTCTTCACCGCCGTCGCCAGCATCGTCGAACTCGACGGCCAGAGCCGGCGCGTGCTCGCCGATGCGGGCATCGCCTCGCCGCCGTGGCTGGTGCAGGCGCTGATCGTCGGCGGCGCGGCGGCCGATGTTGCGATCGGCCTGGCGCTGTGGCTGCGACCCGGCCGCACCGTCTACCTGGCCGCCTTCGCGTTGATGCTCGCCATGACGCTCGTGGCGACCATGCTGCAGCCGGACCTGTGGCTGCATCCGCTGGGCCCGCTGCTCAAGAACCTGCCCATCGCCGCGCTGCTCTGGCACTTGTACCGACGCGCCACGCCATGAACACCTACCTCGTCCTCAAGTGGCTGCACATCGTCTCCAGCGTGCTGATGGTCGGCACGGGGCTGGGCTCGGCCTTCTACATGTTCTTTGCCAACCGCAGCGGCAGCGTGCCGGCGCAGGCGGTAGTGAGCCGGCTGGTGGTGCGCGCGGACTGGTGGTTCACCACGCCCACCGTCATCCTGCAGCCGGTCACCGGCTTCGCGCTGGCGCACCTGGCGGGCTGGCCGCTGTCGACGCCGTGGCTGGCGCTGTCGCTGGGGCTGTTCGCGTTCGCGGGGGCATGCTGGCTGCCGGTGGTGTGGCTGCAGATCCGCATGGCGGCCCTCGCGGGGCAGGCGCACCACGAGGGCACCGCGCTGCCGTCGCTGTATCTGCGCTACCAGCGCTACTGGGAACTGCTGGGCTACCCGGCCTTCGTGGCCATGGCCATCGTGTTCTGGCTGATGGTGAACAAGCCCGCCATTCCGTTTTGATCTGAACCGGGCCGGTGCGCGGGCCCTGTGCGGTTTTCACGCAGACTTCACACACAGCGCCATGGCTTCACAGACCGGGCAGAGACTGTCAGGCGCCAACAAAAACATCGGGGGAGCGTCCATGCTTCAAGTTGCCAATCGAAAACTCGCGTCGCTGAGCGACGTGCTCTTCACCGGACTGGGCCGCGTGCTCGGGTTCCTGCGTCCGCTGGCACGCGGACTCATCGGTTCCTGGCGACCCCCGGGGTGGCTGCGCATCGTGGGCGCCTTTCTTCTCTTCGGGCTTCAGTGGCTGCAGCAACGGCTGGCCTGGGTGGTGCTGCTGGCGTTGCTGGTGCTGGCCGGCTGGTTCGCCAGCCCGCAGGTGCTGAAGTGGTGGCACGGCCTCACGCCCGACCGCGTCGAGCCCGTCGTTTCCACCGCGCAGATCGTGCCGCCGCCGCGCACGCAGATCGAAAACGACAAGGGGCCCAACCCGGTCGTCATCAACTTCTCCGCCTCGGTCGCACCCATCGCGCGCATCGGCCAGGAGGCGACCGGCGTCACCATCGAGCCCGCCATCGCCGGGCGCTGGTCGTGGAGCAGCCAGAAGAAGCTCGAATTCCTTCCCGCGCAGGACTGGCCGGTCGGCCAGCCCTACAAGGTGCAGCTGGCGAAGGACGCGCTCGCGCCGCACATCGAGATCGAGCAGCGCAAGTACGAGTTCACCTCGCCCGAATTCAGCGCGCGCATCGCGGGCGCGGAGTTCTACCAGGACCCGGTGCAAGCCAACGTGCGGCGCGCGCTCTTCCAGGTGCGCTTCTCGCACCCCGTCAACACGGCAGAGTTCGAAAAGCGCCTGGTGCTGACCTATGACCAGGCCTGCGGCACCTCGATCTTCAGCGTGGGCAAATGCGCGAGCGAGAAGTTCACCGTCAGCTACGACAAGCTGCGCCTCACCGCCACCCTCCAGTCCGAGCCGCTGCCCATCCCCGAGAAGACGCGCCCCGTGGTGCTCAGCCTCACCTCCGGCGCGGTCGCGCAGAAGGGCGGCCCCGGCCAGCGCAATGACATCTCGCGCGCGGTCGACATCCCCGGCCTCTTCAGCCTCGACATCTCGAGCATCGACCCCACCATCGTCACCGGCGAGAACGGCGAGCCCGAGCATGTGATGCACGTCACCGCCTCGATGCCGGTGCACGAGCGCGAAATGGCGCGCGTGGTGCAGGCCTGGCTGCTGCCCGCCACGGAAGAAGCCAAGGGCGACCCGGAAGAAAAGTTCGACTGGTCTGCCGATCCTTCGAAGGTCACCGACGCGGTGCTGCGCCGCGCGAAGAAGATCAATCTGCAGCCCATCGCCAGCGAACGCGAAGTGACCGAGATGGTCAGCTTCCGTCTCCCGCAAGCCGAAGGCGGCCGCTACCTGCTGGTGCGCGTGGCCAAGGGCCTGAAGACGCCGGGCGGCTACCAGCTCGGCGCGGCGCGGCAGGACGTTCGCCTGCTCAAGACCTTCGCGCCCGAGCTCACCATCATGAGCCAGGGCTCGCTGCTCGCACTTTCCGGTGAACGCAAGCTGCCGATCCTGGTGCGCGACCTGCCCGGCATCCGCCTGGAAATCGGACGCCTGCTGCCGCAGCAGTTGCAGCACCTGGTCACGCAGACCAACGGCGACTTCGCGCATCCGCAGTTCAACGGCAGCCTGCAGTCGGACAACCTCGTCGACCGCTTCCAGAAGGAAATTCCGCTCAGCATTCCCGCCGGCAAGGCGCACTACGAGACCGTCGACTTCGCGCAGTACCTGCGCAGCGACGTGGCCGACCGCCGCGGCGTGTTCCTGCTCAAGGTGCAGGGCTACGACCCCAAGGCCAAGAAGAAGGCCGAAGGCGATGCGACGCAGGCCGAAGAGGAACAACAGGAAGAACAGCCATCGGAAGGCGAAGGCGACCCCGAAAGCGGCAACCCCGAAGACCAGAAGGACCAGCGCCTGGTGCTCGTCACCGACCTGGGCATCGTCGCCAAGAAGTCGCTCGACGGCACGCGCGACGTGTTCGTGCAGAGCATCGCCAACGGCCAGCCGGTGGCCGGTGCGCTGGTCGAGGTGTGGGGCCGCAACGGCATGATCGTCGCGTCGCAATCCACCGACGCCACGGGCGCCGCCAAGCTGCCCAACCTCGCCGGCTACCAGCGCGAGAAAGCGCCCGTGGTGCTGGTGGTGCGCAAGGACGGCGACCTGAGCTTCCTGCCCTTCAACCGCAGCGACCGCACGCTCGACATCTCGCGCTTCGACGTCGGCGGCCTGCGCGCGGCCGGCGTGCCGAACCAGATGACCGCGTACGTGTTCAGCGACCGCGGCATCTACCGCCCGGGCGACACCATGCACATCGCGATGATGGTCAAGGCGGGCAACTGGGCCACGTCGCTGCGCGACCTGCCGCTCGAGGCCGAGATCATCGACGCGCGCGGCCTCAGCGTGCGCCGCGAGAAGCTCAAGCTCGGCCCCGGCGGTGCGGCGGAAATCGCCCACGCCACGCAGGACACCTCGCCCACCGGCAACTACACCGTCAACCTCTACCTGCCGCGCGAATCCTCGCCCGGCAACCCCGAGGTGCAGGGCCTGCTGATCGGCAGCACCACGGTGAAGGTGCAGGAGTTCCTGCCCGACCGCACCAAGGTGGTCGCCAAGCTCAGCAGCGAGGTCGCCGAAGGCTGGGTCAGGCCCAAGGACCTGAAGGCGCTCATCGACGTGCAGAACCTCTTCGGCACGCCCGCGCCCGACCGCAAGGTCGAGGGCACGCTCACGCTGAGCCCGGCCTTCCCGGTGTTCCGCGCGTTCGCCGACTACGCCTTTTTCGATCCGCAGCGCGCCACCGAGAAGCAGGTCGACGACCTGGGCAGCGTGCAGACCAGCGCCGAAGGCAAGGCCGAGTTCGACCTGCGCCTCTCGCGCTTCGATGCGGCCACCTACCAGGTGCACGTGCTCGCCAAGGCCTTCGAGCCCGAAGGCGGGCGCAGCGTCTCGGCCGAGGCGCAGACGCTGGTGAGCGACATGTCCTACCTCGTGGGCGTGAAGGTCGATGGCGACACCAGCTACGTGAGCAAGGGCGCCGCGCGCAATGCCACCGTGATCGCGATCGACCCGCAGGCGAAGAAGACCGCCGTGGACGCCCTGAAGATCGAGCGCGTGGAGCGCAAGGTGCTGTCGGTGCTCGTGAAGCAGGACAACGGCCTGTACCGCTACGAGTCGCGCAAGAAGGAAATCGTGATCGACGAGAAGCCGCTGGCCATCGTCGCGGCCGGCAACACCATTGCGCTGAACACCTCCACGCCCGGCAACTTCGCCTACGTGGTGCGCAATGCCGGCGGGCTGGAGCTGAACCGCGTCGAGTACAGCGTGGCAGGCAACGCGAACGTCTCGCGCTCGCTGGACCGCAACGCCGAACTGCAGCTCACGCTCGACCGCAAGGACTACGAGCCGGGCCAGGAGATCGAGGTGAGCATCCGCGCGCCGTACGTCGGCGCAGGCCTCATCACCATCGAGCGCGACAAGGTCTATGCCCACGCATGGTTCAAGACCGACAAGACCGCCTCGGTGCAGAAGATCGTGCTGCCCAAGGACTTCGAGGGCACCGGCTACATCAACGTGCACTTCGTGCGCGACCCGGCCTCGGACGAGGTCTACATGAGCCCGCTGTCGTACGGCGTCGTGCCCTTCGCCACCAGCCTGGCCAAGCGCACCGCCAACCTGCAGCTCACCAGCAGCGAACTCGTGAAGCCCGGCCAGACCGTGAAGATGAAGCTCACCAGCGACAAGCCCACGCGCGCCGTGCTGTTCGCTGTGGACGAAGGCATCCTGCAGGTGGCGCGCTACAAGACGCCCGATCCGCTCAAGCACTTCTTCCAGAAGCGGGCGCTCGAAGTGGGCACCTTGCAGACGCTCGACCTGATCCTGCCGGAGTTCAAGAAGCTCATGCAGGGTGCCGCCCCCGGCGGTGACGGCGAAGGCGAGCTCGGCAAGCACCTGAACCCGTTCAAGCGCAAGCGCGACAAGCCGGTGGCGTACTGGTCGGGCCTCGTCGATGTGAACGGCAGCCGCGAGTTCAGCTACACCGTGCCCGAGAGCTTCAACGGCAGCCTGCGTGTGATGGCTGTTGCGGTGAACGATGAGACCACCGCCGCCAAGAGCACCCGCACCGTGGTGCGCGGCGACATGGTGATACTGCCGAACGCACCGCTCGCGATGGCGCCCGGCGACACGGTCGAAGTGGGCGTGGGCCTCGCGAACAACATCGTGGGTTCGGGCAAGGACGTGCCCATTGCGCTCACGCTCACCGCCTCGGGCGGACTCGAAGTGGTGGGCGATGCGACGCAGACGCTCAAGGTCAACGAGCGCGGCGAAGCGAGCACCAGGTTCAATGTGCGCGCCAAGCCGGGCGAGCAGGCGGTGCTGGGTTCGTCGGCGCTGGTGTTCACCTCGACGCACAAGACCTTCAGCGCGCGCCTGTCGACCGAAGTGAGCGTGCGGCCCGCATCGCCGTTCGTCACGCTGGTGCAGGCGGGCAGCTTCCAGCGCGCGGGCGAGCTGAGCAGCAAGGCCGACCTGTACCCGAACTTCCGCAAGAGCGATGTCGCGGTGTCCGCTGCGCCGTGGGCCTTCGCGACCGGCCTCATGCAGTACCTGGAGGTGTACCCACACGGCTGCACCGAGCAGATCACGAGCCAGACCTTCCCGGCCGTGCTGTTGTCGGGTCGGCCCGAGCTGGTGAAGGAAATGGCGCGCGGCCGCACGCCCGAGCAGGGCCCGATGCCCGAGGCGCGCAAGACCTTCGAGCGCTATCTCGTGCAGCTGCGCGCACGGCAGACGGCCGACGGCGGCTTCTCGCTGTGGCCCGGCGCAGGCACCGACGCCTTCGCCACGCTCTACGCGGTGCACCTGCTCATCGAAGCCAAGGACCACAAGCTGCCCGTGCCGCAAGACCTGCTGCAGAAGGCGAACACCTACCTGCAGGGCTGGCTCGGCAGCGGCGACACCTCGCTCGACGGCTGGCGCCAGCGCACGCAGGCGGCCTACCTGCTCACGCGCCAGGGCATCATCGCGCCGGCCGCATTGGCCAACCTGCGCGAAGCGTGGCGCAACAAGCAGACGCAAGGCTGGAGCGACGACCTGGGCGCCGTGTACCTCGCCGCGAGCTACCAGCTCGTGAAGCAGGAGCAAGTGGCCAACGAGCTGCTCAACCCGGTGTGGTCCGACCTGCTCGCGCGAACCGAGAAGAAGCAGCGCCGCAACGTGTGGGGCGCCTACTACGACCCGCTGGTGCACGACAGCATGACGCTGCACCTGGTGGGCCGCCACTTCCCTTCGCGCCTGAAGACGCTGAAGCCCGAAGTGTGGGAGGGCATGGGCGCGATGGTGCGCGACGGTTGGTACAACAGCCTGTCGTCGGCCTCGATGCTGCTCGCGGTCGATGCGTACTTCGAAGCGGTGGCGCAGAACGCCGAGGGCAAGCTCACGGCGCAGAGCATCAACGCGCAAGGGCAGGCCGCGGCACTCGCGCTGGGCTCGGTGAACCCGATCACGCGCGCCGCGGTGCCCGCCGGCACGGCCAAGCTCAAGCTGTCGAACGACAGCGACTTCAACCTGTACTACAGCTGGGCCGAACAGGGCTTCGAGCGCAACGTGCCCACCACGCCGGTGAACCAGGGCCTCGAGATCTTCCATGAAGTGCTCGATGCCAAGGGCAACCCGATCACCAAGGCCAGGCTCGGCGAAGAAGTCACCGTGCGGGTGCGCGTGCGCAGCCTGGAGCGCGCACAGCTCAACGATGTGGCGCTGGTCGACCTGCTGCCCGGCGGCCTGGAGCCGGTGCTGCAGGCCGTGGGCGACGACCAGGAAGCCAATGCCGATGCGCCGATCTGGAAAAAGCGCCTCGGTGGCGGCGGTTCGTGGAAGGTGCAGTACGCCGACATCCGTGAAGACCGCGTGGTGTTCTACGGCGCCGTCGACAAGAACCTGCTCGAAGTGACCTACAAGGCGCGGGCCACCAACGTCGGCGACTTCGTGGTGCCTGCGGCGTATGGCGAGGCGATGTACGACCGGCGCGTGTATTCGCGCTCGGCGGGTGCGCGCTTCCAGGTCGTCGCGAACTGACGCAAGGCAGCGGGGGCCGTCATGCGCTTCAGCGTGAAGTTGGGAAGGCTGCGCAAGCCCGCGCTGTGGGCGCTGGCGGTGGCCGTCCCGCTTGCGCTGCTGCGTCTCTGGCCGCACGCGCCCCTCAGCGAAACCGTCGGCAGCTCGCGCGCCGTGTACGCGCAGGGTGGCGAACTCTTGCGCCTCACCCTCGCAAGCGACGAGCAATACCGCCTCTGGGTGCCGCTCGACCGCATCTCGCCGACGCTGGTCGATGCGGTGCTGCTGTACGAAGACCGCCGCTTCTACGGGCACCCCGGCGTCAACCCCGCCGCGCTCGCGCGCAGCGCGTGGCGCATCGCCAGCGGCGAGCGCAGGCAGGGCGGCTCGACGCTCACGATGCAGCTGGCGCGGCGTGTCTACGGCATCGACAGCCGCACGGCCATGGGCAAGATCGCGCAGATCGGCGCGGCGCTCTGGCTCGAAGCGCGCTTCAGCAAGCGCGAGATCCTCGAGGCGTACCTCAACACCGCGCCCTACGGCGGCAACATCGAAGGCGTGCAGGCCGCGAGCCTCATCTACTTTCGCAAGGACGCCGCCAAGCTCAGCCTGCCCGAGGCGCTGACGCTCGCGGTGATTCCGCAGAACCCGGTCAAGCGCATTGCCGAGCGCGGCCGCAATGCCGAGCTGCAGTCGGCACGCGAACGCCTGTGGGCGCTGTGGGCCGAGCGCGATCCGACCGCGAAGCAGCATGCGCCCGATGCGCAGCTCGCGCTCTCGGCACAGTCGCGCGGCAGCCTCCCCTTTCTCGCGCCGCACGCCACCGACATGCTGCTCGCGCAGGAGCGCGGTGTGCAGGAAGTTCGCACCACCATCGACCTGCGCATGCAGGCCACGCTCGAACGCGTGATGGGCCAGTACCTGCGCACGCACGCCGACGTGGGCATGACCAATGCGAGCGCGCTGCTGCTCGACGCCTCGACCATGCAGGTGCGCGCGCTGATCGGTTCGGCCGACTGGCACAACGATGCGATCGCGGGGCAGGTCAACGGCACGCAGGCCAAGCGCTCGCCGGGGTCCACGCTCAAGCCCTTCATCTATGCGCTCGCGCTCGACCAGGGGTTGCTGCATCCGAAGACCATGCTGAAGGACGCGCCGACCTCCTTCGGCCCCTACACGCCCGAGAACTTCGATCACCGCTTTGCCGGCCCGCTGCCTGCGCAGGAGGCGCTGATTCGCAGCCGCAACATCCCTGCGGTGGCCGTCGCCGCGAAGCTCTCGAAGCCCGGGCTTTACGACTTCATGCGGCTCGCGGGCGTGCAGAAGCTGCAGAGCGAATCGCACTACGGCCTCGCGCTGGTGCTGGGCGGCGGCGAAGTCACGCCCGAGGAGCTTGCGTGCCTCTACGCCACGCTGGCCAACGGCGGCATCTCGCAGCCGCTGCGCTACACGCAGCCCGCACCCGACGAGCGGCCCACGCAGCCGCTGCGTCTCCTGAGCGAAGAGGCCTCGTTCATCACGCTCGACATGCTGCGCCACACGCCGCGCCCCGACACCACGCTGCCCGCACGACCCGCCATCGCATGGAAGACGGGCACCTCGTGGGGCTTTCGCGATGCATGGACCGCGGGCGTGTTCGGCCGCCATGTGCTGGTGGTGTGGGTCGGCAACTTCGACGGCAGCAGCAACCCCGCGCTCGTGGGCGTCGATGCAGCCGCGCCGCTGTTCCTGCGCATGGTCGATGCGCTGCGTGCGGAGCGGCTCGATCCCGGCGAGATCGCGACGCGGCAGCCGGCCGACCTCCGGCAGGTCGAGGTGTGCACAGCGACAGGCGGGCTGCCCGATGCGCTGTGCCCGGTGCGCACCACCACATGGTTCATCGCCGGCAAGTCGCCGATCCAGGTCAGCAACCTGCACCGCGCCGTGTGGGTCGATGAAACGACCGGCAAGGTGGTGTGCGGGCCGCAGCCCAACGCGCGCCAGCAGGTGGTCGAGCAATGGGGCAGCGACATGCGGCGGCTGTTCCGCCAGGCGGGCCTGCCGCGCGCGAGCCTGCCGACCGACGGCTGCGAGAAGGGCGAGGCTTCGGAGACGGCGCCGCTCATCACATCGCCCTTGCGCGGCGTGCGGCACACGCTGCGTGTGAAGAAGCCCGAGCCGCTCGTGCTGCGCGCCGAAGCGGCGGCGGGCACGCAGACGATCTACTGGTTCGCCGATGACGCCCTGGTCGGCAAGGCGGCGCCCGGCGAAGGCATCACGTGGATGCCCGACATGGCCGATTCAGGCCGGCGCTATGTGCTGCGCGCGGTCGATGACCAAGGCCGCGCCGAGTCGCGCGAAGTGACGGTGGACATCGCACCTTGAAGCCGGTGGATGTCACGGCACCGTCACGCGCAATCGGCATGGTCTCGCGTTTCGACTGAAACCTTTCTTCTGCCCATGACGCGTCTCGCCTCCCTCTCCTTCATCGCCCTGGCCACCGCACTCGCCTGCGGTGGCGCGGCCGCACAGACCGCCTTCCCTGCCACGCTCGCCGGCCACGCCGTGCTGCCCGCGCAGAGCTTCGTCGCCGCGCCGAAAGACGCGCCCGCCGACCTGCAAGCGAGCGGCAAGTTCACCTCGGGCAAGCGCGTCGAGGCGCTGGGCACTGTCGAAGGCCTCTCGGCCGGCCGTGGCACCGGCGTGTCGGTGCCCTTCAAGGGCCAGCCGCTGCAGGGCCACTCGGGCATCAAGAAGATGGACGACGGCTCGTTCTGGATCCTCACCGACAACGGTGCCGGCGCGAAGGCCAACTCGCCCGACTTCATGCTCTACCTGAACCACTACAAGGTGGACTTCAAGAGCGGCAAGTTCAATCGCCTGAACACCATCTTCCTGCACGACCCCGACAAGAAGGTGCCGTTCCGCATCGTTCACGAAGGCACGAAGCAGCGCTACCTGACGGGCTCGGACTTCGATCCCGAGAGCTTCCAGTTCGCCGGCGGCGCGCTGTGGATCGGCGAGGAGTTCGGCCCCTTCCTCATCAAGGCCGACCTGAAGGGCAAGGTGCTCGCGGTGTTCGATACGCAGGTCGACGGCAAGGCCGTGCGCTCGCCCGACCATCCCGCGGTGACCACGTCGGGCGCACCGGGCGGCGCGGTCGATTTCCAGATCAAGCGCTCCAAGGGCTTCGAAGGCATGGCGTCGTCGAAGGACGGCAGCAAGCTCTATGCGCTGCTCGAAGGCCCGGTGTGGAACGCCGAGGCCAAGGACTACGAGAAGCTCGACGGCAAGGAAGCGCTGCGCGTGCTGGAGTTCGACGTCGCGACCGAGAAGTGGACGGGCCGCCACTGGAAGTACGTGCTCGAAGCCAACGGCCACGCCATCGGCGACTTCAACATGATCGACGGCACCACCGGCCTCATCATCGAACGCGACAACGGCGAAGGCACGAGCGACAAGGCCTGCCCCGAAGGCCAGAAGCGCACCGACTGCTTCCATGACATCGCGAAGTTCAAGCGCGTCTACAAGGTCGAGCTGAGCGACGCGAACGCGGGCGGCGCGGTGCGCAAGATCGGCTACATCGACCTGCTGAACATCGCCGACCCCGACAAGCTCGCACGCAAGCCGCTGAACGATGGCGTGCTGAAGTTCCCGTTCTTCACGATCGAGAACGTCGACGTGGTCGATGCCACGCACATCGTGGTCGGCAACGACAACAACCTGCCGTTCTCCAGCAGCCGCGAGCCGAACAAGGCGGACGACAACGAGCTGGTGCTGCTCGAAGCCGGCGCGTTGCTGCAGGCGAAGTAAGGCGTACGGCGCCGCCCGCCTTTCAAGGCCCCGCTCGCGGGATGGGCGGGGGCGAGAAAAACCGAGAAGATGAGTATGATTCTCATTCTCCAGGTTTCTCCTCTCCCTCTGTCCCATGAATTTCCGAACGACCTTGCACGTCGTCCGGCGCCCGTCGTGAGCGCCGGCGTCCGTTACCGGATGGGCGTCGCGTCGCGGGCCGTCGCCGCCATCGCGGGCGGTTACGGCGTCGCCGCGCTGTCGGCCGCCGTGCTCGCGCTGGGCCTGCCCGTCCTCTTCGACATGGCGCGCAGCGAAGCCGCGCTGACCGGCACGCTGGCCTCCTTCCTCGTCTACGCCGTGGCCGTGATGTGGGTCTTCGCGGCGCGCTCGGCGTGGCGCGCCTGGACCGGCCTCGCCATCGCGGCGGCCCTGCAGGGCCTGCTGTTGCTGCTGTGGACCCAGGGCGGCGGAGGTGCCGCATGAAGGAAGGATTCCGTCAGTCGATGGCCTGGCTGCACACCTGGTCGGGCCTGCTGGTCGGCTGGGTGCTCTTCATGGTGTTCGCGGCCGGCACGGCCTCGTACTTCAAGGACGAGATCACCTTCTGGATGAAGCCGGAGCTGCACGCCGTGACGCCTGGCACGGTGCCGCAGCCGGTGGCCGCCGACAACGCGCTGGGTTTCATGCAGCGCCACGCGCCCGATGCCACGCGCTGGTTCATCACCCTGCCCACCGAGCGCGAGCCCGGCGTGAGCCTGCTGTGGGCCAAGCCGCCGCCGCCACCCGGTTCGCCGCCCGTGGACCGGCGCCGCAGCTTCGATCGCGCCATGCTCGATCCGGCCACGGGCCAGGCGATCACCGCGCCGCGCGAGACGCGCGGCGGCGAGTTCTTCTACCGCCTGCATTTCGACCTGCACTACATGCCCGCGCTCTGGGCCCGCTGGATCGTCGGCTTCTGCGCGATGTTCATGCTCGTGGCCATCGTCAGCGGCATCGTCACGCACAAGCGCATCTTCAAGGACTTCTTCACCTTCCGCCCGAAGAAGGGCCAGCGCAGCTGGCTCGACGCGCACAACGTCACCGCCGTGCTCGCGCTGCCGTACCACGCCATGATCACCTACACCGGGCTGGTCACGCTGATGTTCATGTACATGCCGTGGGGGCCGCAGGTGGCCTACAAGGCGCACGGCGGCAACGACACCTTCTTCGCCGAGGCCTTCCCGGGTGGCGTGCGCACGCAGATCAAGGCCTCGGGCACGAAGGCCGCGCTGGCGCCCCTCGCGCCCATGGTGGCGCAGGCCACCGCCCACTGGGACGGCGCGCCCGTCGGCCGCATCGTGGTGCACCAGCCGAACGACGCCAACGCCGTGGTCTCGCTCACGCGGGCCGAAGGCCGGCACCTGTCGTACGACCAGCCCAGCATGCAGTTCAACGGCACGACCGGCGCGCTCATCGGCACCTTCGGCGACGTGCCCAAGGCCGCGGCCGAGACGCGCGGCGTGCTCTACGGTCTGCACATCGGCCGTTTTGCCGATCCGCTGCTGCGCGCGCTGTTCTTCGTCTCGGGCCTGGCGGGCTGCCTGATGGTGGCCACGGGCCTCTTGCTGTGGGCCGTGAAGGAACGCCAGAAATACGCCAAGACCCTCAAGCAGGGCGGACGCATCGGCTTCGGCCTGCGGCTGGTCGACGGACTGAACCTCGGCGCGATCGCCGGCCTGCCCGTGGCGATGGCCGCCTTCTTCTGGGCCAACCGCCTGCTGCCGGTCGACGTGGCCGGCCGCAACGAGGCCGAGATCCGCTGGTTCTTCATCGTCTGGGGCGCCACCGCCGTGCTGGGCCTGCTGCGACCGACTCTGCGCATGTGGCAGGCGCAGCTTGCGCTCGGCGCGCTGCTGTTCGCATTGCTGCCGGTGCTCAATGCCTTCACCGGCCCCGCGCCGCTCACCGTGAGCCTGCGCACCGGGCCGAGTTCGGTGGCGGGCTTCGACCTCGTGGCGATTGCGCTCGGCCTCGGACTCGCGGGTGCGACCTGGCTGGTGGAGCGCAAGCGCCGCAAGGCCTTGGCGGCGCCCAAGAAAGCCGTCAAGCCGCCGCCGACAGAACTCGCAGCTTCGGGCCAGGGGTCGTGATGCCGCTGCTCGGGTTGGTGTTCGCGGCCTCGCTGGCCGGCTTCTGCGCGCTGAGCCTCGCGATGGACCGCCACAGCGAAGACGTCTTCGGCCGCGGCCACACGCCCGGCGCCTGGCGCCGATGGCTGCAGCTCGGGGGCGCGGCGCTGCTGTGCCTGTCGCTGTGGGCCAGCCTGGAGGCGGCGGGCGGGTCGGTGGGGTGGGTGCTGTGGCTCGGGGCGCTGACTGCGGCGGCGCTGGCGACGGTGGGGCTGTTGAGCGGGTTGCCGCATCGCTTTCACTGGATCGCGTCTGCAGCAGGGGGCGTTGCGTTTCTCAGTCTGCTGTTCTGCCTGTGATCGCGCGGGCATCCGGGCCCGCACCCGTCCGCGCACTCAGTGGACGATCTTCCAACCCACGATGAGGTAGGTCGCGAAGGCGGTGGCGATCCAGATCCACGCCAGAGCGCGTTGCTCCTGATCGAGCGGCGCGTGCAACGGCCGGCTGCCCGCGGGCACGGCCAGGCGGGTCGTCGGCGAATCGATCCCGACCGCCTGCAGGGTGGCTTCTGACCATTCGCTCGGCCGACGCCGAAATTCGGCGAGCGCATGCAGCCATTGCGGTGGTAGCAGGAGCGGTGCAGCCAGTGCCATCAACACGGCGCAGAAGGCGCGCAACGGTCTTGATGCATGCGCACGAGGCCCGGCGAAAAAATTCAGGGTGCCAGCCAGGTCCAGGAACAGGCGTTCGCGGTCGTGTTTCGGTGTCCGCCAGCGGGTGGCGGGCAATTGCTCGGGGCCGTGACGCATGAACACCGCGATGAAGTCGACGACGGCCTTGCACGTCTCGTTCTCATGCGATTGCGTGCATCGATGACCGAAGCCCCAGCTCGGCAGCGGCAACGTCAATGGCTCCGTGCCCTGCTCCACGGTGGTGACGAGGGCATCGTCCTTGTTCAGCATCAGCAGACGCAAGTCTTCGGAGGTCTGCGTCGCGGGGCATCCCTTGCGATGGGCGACACGGATGCGGTCCCACGCGACCCAGCGGTCCTTCCCTCCCTCGCGCCACCACAGCCTTTGGTTGCGCCGGTCGCACAGAATCCCGACGTTCAACGGCGAGGGGTGCAGCACCTCCCTGAAGGTCAAAAAAATCGAGCGCGCGCCGAAAATCACGGCGTACAGCGTCACGCCGATCAACCAGAGCGCGATCAGCGTGCCCATGATCGTCTGGGGTATGTCTACATGGAACAGCAAGGCCACCAGCGGCGCGGCCATCAGCAGACCGAACCAGACCGCATAGGCGGACACGACGGACTCGGGCTCCCGCAATTCCAGTGCGGTATCGCTGATCCGCGAAATCACGCCTTCGGCGCAGACCGAGGACAGTGGCGCCCCCTTGGACGCGTGGACGTCGTAGATGCGGTACTCACGTCCATCGAACCGGTCTGATTCCTTGTGATGCAGCAGCCACTGCTGCATCCAATACGGCGGGCGGTCGTCCACCAGCCTGGCGCGCCGCTTGCGGACGGTGTTCACCCCCGCATCAACGCCTCGATCTCATCCGCCTTCACCGGCACCCCCCGCGAAATCAGTTCGCAGCCCGTGGCCGTGACGATCGCGTCGTCCTCGATGCGGATGCCGATATTGTGGAATTTCTCGGGCACGCCCTCGCCGGGGCGCACGTAGATGCCGGGCTCCAGCGTCAGCACCATGCCCGGGTGCAGGATGCGGCTCGGGCGGTTCTTGATGAGTTCGTTGGACAGCGGGTCCTTGCGCTCGCTCACCTCGCCCACCTGCGTGGGTTCGACATAGCTGCCGCAGTCGTGCACGTCCATGCCCAGCCAGTGGCCGGTGCGGTGCATGTAGAACTGGAAGTAGGCGCGCGAGTCGATCACGTCGTCGACGCCGCCGACCTTGTTGCCGTCGAGCAGGCCCAGGTCGAGCATGCCCTGCGCCAGCACCTTCACGGCCGCGTCGTGCGGGTCGTTGAAGCGGTTGCCGGCCTTGGTGGCGGCGGCCGAGGCGTCCTGGCTGGCCAGCACCAGGTCGTACAGCGCGCGCTGCGGGCCGCTGAATTTGCCATCGGCCGGGAAGGTGCGGGTGATGTCGCTGGCGTAGCCGTCGAGTTCGCAGCCGGCGTCGATCAGCACGAGCTCGCCCTTGCGCACGGGCGCGGCGTCGGCGCGGTAGTGCAGCACGCAGGCGTTGGCGCCGGCCGCGACGATGGAACCGTAGGCCGGGTACTGCGAGCCGCCCAGGCGGAACTCGTGCAGCAGCTCGGCGTCGAGGTGGTACTCGCGCACGTCCTTGCCCTCGCGCAGCATGCGCGCCGACAGCTGCATCGCGCGGATGTGGGCGCGGGCGCTGATCTGCGCGGCGCGGCGCATGATGTCCTGCTCGTGCGCGTCCTTGACCAGGCGCATCTCGTCGAGCGGGCCGCACAGGTCGCGTTGCTCCTCGGGGCACAGCGCGCCGTAGCGCACGCGCGCGCGCACCGACTGCAGCCAGCCGTCGATGCGGGTTTCCAGGCCCTTGTGGGTGGCGAAGGGGAACCACACGGTGGCGCGGTTCTCGAGCAGCTTCGGCAGCTTGGCGTCGAGGTCGTTCACCGAGAAGGCCTCGTCCACGCCCAGCGCGGCGGGGGCAGCATCGGGGCCGAGGCGGTAGCCGTCCCAGATCTCGCGCTCCAGGTCTTTCGGCGCGCAGAACAGCGTGGCGCGGCCGTCGCCCGCCAGCACCAGCCAGGCGTTGGGCTCGGTGAAACCGGTCAGGTAGTAGAAGTAGCTGTCGTGGCGGAACAGGAAGTCGCTGTCGCGGTTGCGCTGGCGCTCGGGCGCGGTCGGGACGATGGCGATGCCGTCCTTGCCCAGTTGCGAAGCGAGGCGCGCGCGGCGCTCGGCGTAGATCGTGGTGTCATTGAGCATGGGATTTCACTTTCGATACGGTGCAAGTCCGGGGTCCGCGGGTACCAGATGCCGCCATGGGAACACATCCTGTGCAAAGTGGCTGACGTAGCCGCCGATCGTTGACTGGATGACCATGAATTGCAGCCGCTGCCGCACGCCCTGCAGCTGCTGCAGCTGGGCCAGGTCGAGGCAGGTGTTGCGCAGCCTCAGCACGCGCAGCTGCGCGCCCACGGGGCTGTGCAGCAAGGCCTCGTAGTCTTCGAAGGCCGTGATGCCGCCGGGCGTCCGGTCGGCCGGCCACGCCATCTGCTGCTCGGTGGATTCGGAAAAATCCAGCAGCCTGAGGCCCGGCAGCTGCGTTACGGCGGCCAGGTGGCGGATGAAGTGCTGCGTGGCGAAATGGGCGCCGACGCACAGGCTGGTCAGTTGCGGCAGCGGCACGGCGAAGAAGTCGGCGTTCGGCGCGTTCGGCACCGTCAGTTCGCTCAGGTGCGGCGTCTTGCGCACCCAGCGCGCGATGTCGCCGCCTTCCTCGAGGATGCCGTCGCTGGTGCAGACGAGCGACTGGTTGTGGTCCTCGGGCTGCGTCGGCTTGATGAACAGCGAGCGCAGGCGGGGAAACATCACCGGGCTCTCGAGCAGCGGCGTGAACATCCATTCGCGCGAGCCGTTGGCGCCGCTGTCGGGGCCGCTGAACGACAGCGAGGTGATGCAGTCGGCCACGTCCTGCCGGCTCAGGCAGGCCAGGGTTTCGTCGAAGGCGTCGCCCCAGGTGTCGCCGAAGTATTCGACGTGCCAGCCCTGGCGCATGGGCGCGAGGCTCAGGCGCGTGAAGTCGCTCACGTAGAGCGGCACGGTCAGCGGGTCTTCGGGCGCGCCGTCGTTGCGTTCGGCGGCGGTGGCCAGGGCCAGCTCGTGCAGGCGCTGCGGCAGCAGGCGCAGGGCGTCGGGCAGCGGCGCGAGCGTCATGCGCCCGCTGCCGGCGCGACCCCGGCGTTGAGTTGCTGCAGGCGCTGCGGCGTGCCCACGTCGGTCCAGTCGCCGGTGTAGAGCTCGGCGCTCACCTGCTGGTTGTCCATCGCGGCGCGCAGGATCGGTGCCAGCGGGGCCTTGATGCCGTCCGGATTGCCAGCCGGGATGTCGCAGTACGGCGGCGCGAACAGCGCGGCGCGGTACAGGCCGATGGTCGAGAAGGTGTATTTTTCGGCCGCCTGGTTCAGCGCAAGCCCGTCGGCCGAGAGGCCGAAGTCGCCCTTGGGGTTGTGCGCCGGGTTCGGCACCAGCCACAGGTGGGCGAGCTTGCCGCTGGCCAGGAAGCGGTCGACCGCGGCCTGGGTGAAGCGGAAGCCGGGCGCGAACACGTCGCCGGCCGCGACCCAGAACACCTCACCCAGCAACGGCAGCGCGCGCACGATGCCGCCGGCCGTTTCGAGCGCGCCGCCGAAGTCGCGGCCCTCGTCGGAATACGAAATGGACAGCGCACCACGCCCGTCCAGCACGGGGCGCGCGCCGAACCGGGCGGCGACCTGCGCGCCGAGCCAGTCGGTGTTGACCACCAGCTCGGTGAAGCCGCCCTCGGCCAGCGCCTCCATCGGCCACTGCATCAGCGGCTTGCCGCGCACCTCGAGCAGGGGCTTGGGCGTGGCGTCGGTCAGCGGCCGCATGCGTTCGCCGCGGCCGGCGGCCAGGATCATCGCGCGCACCGCCATCACTGCACCGACCCGGCCACACGGCCGCGTTGCAGTTCGTTGCGTTCGCTGTGGCGGGGCTGGAACAGCGCCACCAGGCAGGCCATCAGCGCATGCGCCTTGGCCGAGTGGTCGGCGCCGAAGTTGCAGACGTACACGTCGAGCGTCACGCCGCGCTGCTCGGGCCAGGTGTGGATGCACAGGTGCGATTCGGCCAGCAGCAGCGTGGCCGTCACGCCGCCCGGCCCCTGCGGCGTGGCCGGAAAGCCGTGGACCAGCTTGCCCACGGCCTGCAGCCCCGCGGCAGCCACGGCCTTGGTGCAGACCTCGCCGAGCGCGCGCCCGTCGGTGAGCCATTGGAGGCCGCATTGGCAGTCGTGGAGATCGGCGGTGAGGTGCAGCCCTTGCATGGGGGGCAACTCTAGCAGCCGGGCCTGCGACACAAGAGAGCATCAGTGGGGTGTTGGCCCTGTATCGAGGCCGGGCGCGGCTCGCCCGGTAAAATCTCGGGTTCTCCCGTATCCCCCACCCACCCTTTTCCCCCGAAAGCCCACTGCCCATGGCAAACCAAGCCCTGATGGCCAACGCGATCCGCGCGCTGGCAATGGATGCCGTTCAACAAGCCAATTCCGGACATCCGGGCGCACCGATGGGCATGGCCGACATGGCCGTCGCCCTGTGGGGCGAGCACCTGCGCTACAACCCCGCCAACCCGCACTGGTTCGACCGCGACCGCTTCGTGCTGTCCAACGGCCACGCCTCGATGCTGATCTACGCGGTGCTGCACCTCACGGGCTACGACCTGCCCCTGGCCGAGATCAAGAACTTCCGCCAGCTGCACAGCAAGACCGCCGGCCACCCCGAAGTCGACGTCACCCCCGGCGTCGAAACCACCACCGGCCCGCTGGGCCAGGGCATCACCAATGCCGTGGGCTTCGCGCTGGCCGAGAAGCTGCTGGCCGCCGAGTTCAACCGCAAGGACCTGGCCATCGTCGACCACCACACCTACGCCTTCCTGGGCGACGGTTGCATGATGGAAGGCATCAGCCACGAAGCCTGCGCCCTGGCCGGCGCCTGGCACCTGAACAAGCTGATCGCCCTGTACGACGACAACGGCATCAGCATCGACGGCCAGGTCAAGCCCTGGTTCATCGACAACACCGAAGAACGCTTCAAGGGCTACGGCTGGAACGTCGTCGGCCCCATCGACGGCAACGACGCCAAGGAAGTGGCCAAGGCCATCGCCAAGGCCAAGAAGGAAGCCACCAAGCCCACGCTGATCGTCTGCAAGACCACCATCGGCAAGGGCAGCCCGAACCGCGCCGGCACCGCCAAGGCGCACGGCGAGGCGCTGGGCGCCGAAGAAATCAAGCTCACGCGCGAAGCCATCGGCTGGCCCTACCCCGCCTTCGAAATCCCGGCCGAGGTGTATGCCGACTGGGACCACAAGGCCGAAGGCGCCAAGACCGAAGCCGCCTGGAACGACACCTTCGCCGCCTACACGGCCGCGTACCCTGAACTCGCCGCCGAGTTCACGCGCCGCATGAAGGGCGAGCTGCCCAAGAACTTCCACCAGGTCGCGTTCGACACCGTGGTCGCCGCCCACACCAAGGGCGAAACCGTGGCCAGCCGCAAGGCCAGCCAGCTCGCGCTGGAAGCCTTCACGGCCGCGCTGCCCGAAATGCTCGGCGGCAGCGCCGACCTCACGGGCTCCAACCTCACCAACACCAAGAGCACCGCCGCGCTGCGCTTCGACGCCAAGACCGGCGCCGTCGTGCTGAACGCGCCCCCCGCACCGGTGGTGCCCCAGGGCGGCGAAGACGAAGCCGCACAAGGTGATGCCGTCGAACCGCCGCACGGCGAGATCGGCCGCCACATCAACTACGGCGTGCGCGAATTCGGCATGGCCGCCATCATGAACGGCGTGGCGCTGCACGGCGGCTACATCCCCTACGGCGGCACCTTCCTCACCTTCAGCGACTACAGCCGCAACGCCATCCGCATGGCCGCGCTCATGAAGCGCCGCGTGGTGCACGTGTTCACGCACGACTCCATCGGCCTGGGTGAAGACGGCCCGACGCACCAGTCGATCGAGCACGCCGCCTCGCTGCGCCTCATTCCGAACCTGGACGTCTGGCGTCCGGGCGACACGGCCGAAACCGCCGTGGCCTGGGCCGTGGCGCTGCAGAACCAGTCGCGACCGACCGCGCTGCTGCTGAGCCGCCAGAACATCGCCTACGCCGCCAAGAGCGACCTGGGCGACATCAGCCGCGGCGCCTACGTGCTGTCCGAGCCCGAGAACGTCGGCCTCAAGAACAAGAAGACAGCCGCCGTCATCATCGCCACCGGCTCCGAAGTGCAGCTCGCGCTGGCCGCCCAGAAGCTGCTGGCCGACAAGAAGATCGCCGTGCGCGTGGTGTCGATGCCCTCGACCACCACCTTCGACCGCCAGGACCTGGCCTACAAGAAGGCCGTGCTGCCCAAGAAGATCCCGCGCGTCGCGGTCGAAATGGGCTGCACCGACGGCTGGTGGAAGTACGGCTGCGCGGCCGTGGTCGGCATCGACAGCTACGGCGAGTCGGCCCCCGCGCCCGTGCTGTTCAAGCACTTCGGTTTCACGGCGGAGAACGTGGCCGCCACCGTGGAAGCGGCCCTGCGCGACTGAGCGTCGCGCGGTTCGTCCTCTTCCCGTCCGATCAAAAGTTTTTCAACCTTAGGAGCAAGTCAGATGGCTATCAAACTCGGTATCAACGGCTTCGGCCGCATCGGTCGCAACGTGCTGCGCGCAGCCGTGCAGAACTTCAAGAACGACATCGAAATCGTTGCCATCAACGACTTGCTCGAGCCGGAATACCTGGCTTACATGCTCCAGTACGACTCGGTGCATGGCCGCTTCAAGGGTGAAGTCACGGTCGAAGGCAACACGCTGATCGTCAACGGCAAGAAGATCCGCCTGACGCAAGAGCGCGACCCGTCGCAGCTCAAGTGGAACGAAGTCGGCGCCGACATCGTGCTCGAGTCGACCGGCCTCTTCCTCACGAAGGAAACCGCGCAGAAGCACATCGACGCAGGCGCCAAGAAGGTGATCCTGTCGGCCCCCTCGAAGGACGACACCCCCATGTTCGTCTACGGCGTGAACGACAAGAAGTACGCCGGCGAAGCCATCATCAGCAACGCCAGCTGCACCACCAACTGCCTGGCGCCGCTGGCCAAGGTGCTGAACGACAAGTGGGGCATCAAGCGCGGCCTGATGACCACCGTGCACGCCGCCACCGCCACGCAGAAGACCGTGGACGGCCCGAGCAACAAGGACTGGCGCGGCGGCCGCGGCATCCTGGAAAACATCATTCCGTCGTCGACGGGCGCGGCCAAGGCCGTGGGCGTGGTGATCCCCGAGCTCAACAAGAAGCTCACCGGCATGAGCTTCCGCGTGCCGACCTCCGACGTGTCGGTGGTCGACCTGACCGTCGAACTCGTCAAGGACGCCACCTACGCCGAGATCTGCGCCGAAATGAAGGCACAGAGCGAAGGCGCGCTCAAGGGCGTGCTGGGCTACACCGAAGACAAGGTCGTCGCCACCGACTTCCGCGGCGACCCGCGCACCTCGATCTTCGACGCCGAAGCCGGCATCGCGCTGGACGGCACCTTCGTGAAGCTCGTGAGCTGGTACGACAACGAGTGGGGCTACTCGAACAAGTGCCTCGAGATGGTGAAGGTCGTGTCGAAGTAAGACTTCGCGGCTCCCACAAAAAACGCGCCCTCGGGCGCGTTTTTTTATTGGGCGAGTGGTCGTTGAACGGCTCAGCGCAGCTTCTCGTTGCGCCGGATCTCGCTGCTGAGCTGCGCCGTCATCCGCGTGGCCGCGCGCCGGGCGGCCAGGCCGTAGTCGCCGTTGAACTCGCCGAACTCCGCCGTGCCGTTGCCGACCGCGCGCACGCGCGTGACTTCGGCGCCTGCGGTGTCGGTCACCACGCAGGCCACCTCGGCCGTGAAGGCGGTGGGCGGCCAGGTGATCCATGAAGACGAGCTCGAATCGGTCTTGATCTGCGGCGTGAACACCAGCGACACGCCCGCTGCCTCGTTGGCCTTGGCATCGCCGGCAGTGCGCAGCACGACCACGTTGCGGTAGACCGCGCGCAGCGCGTCGCGGATCGATTTCTCGAGGTCGCGGTACGGGTAGTAGCTCACGCGGTCGCCGCTGCCGCCGGCGGTGGTCACCTGCAGATCGCGTTGCGCATCGGTCATCACGTAGGCCACCTTCTTGGGGATGAGGTGGGCGGCCGACCGGGGCGGTGCGGTCTCGGTGATCATCGTGATCGGGTGGGCGCAGCCCGCCAGCAGCACGGCGGTTGCCAGTGCGGCGGCCAGTCGGGGCGTCAGGGAAGAAAGAAGCGACATGGTGCGTTCCCGGCCTTACTGCGCAGGCGGCGCGATGGCCGCGACGAATTGCGGATCGGCATACACCTGCCGCAGCAGCGCCCGCACCAAGCGCGGGTACGCGGCCTGCCCGGCGGGCACGGCCACGATGTTGGCGTAGCTCGAATCGAAGGCGATCTCGCCGCGGTAGGTCTTGCGCAGCGTCTGCGCGGCGTTGCGCGTGACGGTGACTTCGACGTCCATGCGGCCCGAGCCGTTGATCACGCCCAGGTCGAGTTCATTGACGAGGATGCGCGCCGCGATGCGCGTCGGCGCCTTGGGGTCGTAGACCGAGATTTCGCCCAGGTCGCGCATCAGCGCGTCTTCGAGGTACTGGGCGAAGGTGCCGCTGGGCGACACGAGTCTGGCGCGGCGCAGGCCCAGGGTGTTGATCTTGTCGTTCGGGTCGGTCGGTTGCACCTTGGCCACCGCGACCTTGCCGGGGTTGTGGGCCTCGAGCCGGTCGAGCGCCTCGTAGTCGGCGGCATACGGCGGTGCGCCGAGCTGTGCGCAGCCCGTGGCCAGTGCCGCCAGCAGGAGCGCGCCGGTGCGCCAGCGCAGACCCTGCGGTCTGGAGACGATCGCCATGTCTTGAACCCCCTTGTCCGAGATGTCTTCTTCTCCCCGGCGCGAGGGTAGCAGGCATCGCGCCGCGCGCGAAGGTGGCGGCGGCGCAGCAGGGTCAGATCGGCTCGAGCACGTGGATGCGCTTGCTCTCGGTGAGCTCCCTGGTCTGGGCGCTGAAGGCCGCCATGTGCGGCGCGACCGCGTGCGCCTGCAGGGCCGGCAGCGAGGCCCACTTCTCGATCACCACGAAGGTGTCAGGCCCGAAGCTGGCCTTGGACGGGGGAATGCCCTGCGCGTCGATCGTGGCCCCGTACTCGATGCAGCCCTCTTCGGCGAGCACGGCGGCGCGGTTGGCCTTGAAGGCTTCGAGCAGCAGGGCGCGCTGGCCGGGCTTGGCGGTGATGACGGCAACGACTTGGATCATGGAACAGGGTCTCCGGTGAAGTGACATGAACTGAGGAATGCAACGACCGAATCTACGAGATCGCACGCCGCCGCGCAGGTCCGGTGGGCGACAAGGCCGGCATGCACATGCCGCATGCGACAGTTACCCGCGAGACACACTCTCGCCCCGCCACGGTCGTGGCGAGGTCATAGGATCGGGTCATCTTCCGCATCGACCTGCCTTTGCCATGTTCATCGTCACCCTGACCTACATCCGCCCGCTCGAGGAACTCGACGCGCTGATGGATGCGCATGTCACCTGGCTCAAGAAGCACTACGCCAGCGGCCTGTTCGTGGCCTCGGGGCGCCAGGTGCCGCGCAAGGGTGGCGTGATCCTCGCGCGCTCGGGCGACCGCGAGGGGCTCGAGGCGGTGCTGGCGCGCGACCCCTTCGTGCAGGGCGGCGTCGCGCGCACCGACGTGATCGAGTTCATCCCGAGCATGACCGCGCTGAGCGTCGAGGTGCTGCGCGGCTACTGAGAACCGCGCAGCCTCGCAAGCCGATCAGGCCCCCGGCACTTCCTCGCGCCCGTCCGGGTGCCGCGCAAAGCGCGCAGCCTCGGCGCCATGCATCGGCGCCGGGTCGGCCCAGGGCCAGCCGCCGAACTGCGTGCGGCGGTAGTCGGCCATCGTCTGCGCGATCTCGGCCTGCGTGTTCATCACGAAGGGGCCGTACTGCGCCACCGGCTCGCCGATCGGGCGGCCCTGCAGCAGCAGGAACTCGCCGTCGCCCTCGGGGCCGTTGCACAGTTCCACGGCCGCGTCGGCGCGCAGCTCGATGGCCGCCGGCCCGTCCACGCGCCGCCCCGCCACCTGCGCGGTGGCGCCCTTGAAGAAATACAGCATGCGCCGCGTGCCCTCGCCGGCGGCGGGCGGCAGCGTCCAGCGCGCGCCGGGCGTCATGCGCAGCGTCCAGATCGCCAGGTCGGCGCCGGCCTGCGCGGCCCACGAAGCGGGCGGCGGCGCGAGCGGGTCGATGGCCGCCTGGGCCTGCGCGTCATCGCCGCCGAAGCGCCCGGCGATCACCGCCACCTCGGTGCGGCCGCCCTGCGCGTCGTCCGAGGCGAAGCGCGGAATCGCCTCCGACCAGAACATCGTGAAGTGCGGCTCGGCCATCTTGTTCTTCGCCGGCAGGTTGAGCCAGATCTGGAACAGCTCCAGCGGATTGGGCGCGCCGGCGTCCAGCAGCGGGAACATCTCCGAATGCACGATGCCCTTGCCCGCCGTGAGCCACTGCACGTCGCCGCCGCCGAAACGCGCGGTGGCGCCCAGCGAGTCGGAGTGGTCGACCAGGCCCTTGCGCACGATGGTCACCGTCTCGAAGCCGCGGTGCGGGTGCGAGGGAAAGCCCGGCACCGTCTCGCCGTGGTACATGCTCCAGCCGTCCTTGCGGCTGAAGTCCTGGCCGATCTGGCGGCCGGCCAGCGAGGCCTCGGGGCCCATGCGGCCGTTGCCCTTCGGGTACGCGTCGTCGTGGTAGACGCAGAACAGGAAGGGGTCCAGCGTCTGCCACGGGAAGCCGAGCGGCTGGACCTGGACGATGGGAGACGCGCTGTGGTTGTCGTTGCTGTCGGACATGTCGGTATTCCTTGGTGAGGCAGGCACGGCCGCCATGCGGGCCGCGCCGGAACCAGGAATATCGGGGCGCCGCCGCCTTTCGGTAGGTGCCTTCCGCGCAACGATCAAGAGCGCATATGGAACGATGGGCATCGTCCGGCCCCCACGTTCACTGCGAGGGCATCTCGGCGTTCGGGTCCATGTAGACCAGTTCCCAGATGTGGCCGTCCAGGTCCTGGAAGCCGTGGCCGTACATGAAACCGTAGTCCTTCGGCTCGCGCGGCGTCGTGCCGCCGGCGGCCACCGCCTTGGCGACCAGGTCGTCGACCTCGGCGCGGCTCTCGCACGACAGGCACACCAGCACTTCGTTCTCCTTGCGGGCGTCGGCGATGCCCTGGTTCGTGAAGGTCTTGAAGTAGTCCTCCATCAGCAGCATCGCGTGGATGCTGCCCTCGTGGATGACCATGCAGGCGGCGTTCGCGTCGGTGAACTGCGGGTTGAAGGTGTAGCCCAGCGCGCCGAAGAAGGCCTTGCTCTTGTCGAGGTTCCGGACGGGGAGGTTCACGAAGATCTGCTTGGTGGCCATGGTGTCTTTCCTGTGCTGATGAAGGGTGAATGGGGTGTTTGCCGACGTCTTTGTGTACGCCGTCCACAAAAGATATCAAAGAAAATGGACGGTGTCCACATGATTTTTCGAAGCACCGGAAATCGGCCGGCACCACCTCGCTGAGGGGAAAAAAGAGCGGGCATCATGAACACCATGGAAATCGAGTTCAAGTTCTGCATTCCCGCCGGCCGCCTGAAGGCCGTCGAAGCCGCATTGCGGCGCGGCGCCGTCGTGCGCACGCGCCTGCAGGCCCGCTATTTCGACACCGCCGACCAGCGCCTCGTCGCCGACGGCATGGTGCTGCGGCTGCGCAAGGAGGGCCGGCGCTGGGTGCAGACCGTCAAGGCCGCTGGCGACAACGCGCTGCACCGGCTCGAGCACAACGTCGACCTGGGCACCGGCGCCGCCACGCCCGCCATCGACCCCGCACGCCATGCCGGCACGCCTGTCGGCGAGCGGCTGGCCCGACTGCTGCAAGCCGCCGATGGTGGCGCAGTGCCGCTGGTCGAGCGCCAGTCGACCGACATCGTGCGGCTCACGCGCGACCTGCGCGTGAGCGGCCCGGCCGGCGCCGTGGTCGAGATGGCGCTGGACGTCGGCAAGGTCGTCGCGCACGCGGGCACGCCCGCGCAGCGCGCCTCGCCCGTGTGCGAGCTGGAGCTCGAACTCAAGAGCGGCGACGTGCAGGGGCTCGTGGCGCTCGCGCGGCGCTGGTCGCAGCAGCACGGCCTGTGGTTCAGCACCGTCTCGAAGGCCGAGCGCGGCATGCGCCTGCTGGCCGAGCAAGAGACCGTGCCCGCTATCAAGGCCGAAGCGCCGCGCTTCCCGGCCCACGGCCTCGACGGCCGCACCCTCCAGCAGGCCGTGGTCGCGTCGTGCCTGGACCAGATGCTGCCCAACGCCAGCGAGATCGCCGCGGGCAGCACCGACGAAGAGCAGATCCACCAGTTGCGCATCGGCATCCGACGCCTGCGCACCGCGCTGCGCGAACTGGCGGGGCTCGATGCCGACACCAGCCGCTTCGGCGCCGCCACCTGGGAGCCGCCGCTGGTCGACGCCTTCCGCGCGCTCGGCGATCTGCGCGACCGCGAACAGGTCGTGAAGCTCGCGCAGCCGCGGCTGCGTGAAGCGGGGGCGCCCGAGGTTGATCCGCTGGCGGGCGATGCGGCTGCTGCCGCGCCGGCACTGACACCCGGCGACATCGTGCGCGCCGCCGCGTTCCAGGACGTGCTGGTGTCGTTGATCGGCTTCACCGCCACCGCAACCGAGTCGACAGACCCGACGCCGCTCGCCGCCGACGACGCCCTTCAGCTGCTGCGCGAGCGGCTCCAGCGCCTGCATAAACAGGCGGTGCGCGATGGCCGGCGCTTCGAATCGCTCGCCACCGAACACCAGCACCGCGCGCGCAAGCGGCTCAAGCGCCTGCGCTACCTGGCGGAGTTCGCGGCGCCGCTTTTCGCCGAGGCGGACGGCGGCAAAAAGAAGAAGGACGCGGCCGGGCGCTACCTGAAGGCCCTGCGCCCCGCGCAGGACGCGCTGGGCGAATTCAACGACGAGGCGGTGGCGCTCGCGCTGTACCGCGAGGTCGCATCGCGCGACCCGCGTGCGTGGTTCGCGGTGGGCTGGTTCAGCGCGCGCCGCGCGGCGGGGGCGACGGCGTGTCGCGAGGCACTGGAGACGATCGGCGACGCACCGAGGTTCTGGAAGAAGCGCGGCTAAGTTCCCAGATCCAGGCTCAACTGCGAGCCGGGGAGACTTGGATCGATGTTGCGCTTTGCCAGACTGTGAGCCGCGAACCCAGCGGCCCATGCAACCAGGCCGAGCCAGGACATCCACAGCGCGAAGGCAATGAGCACGACAAGAGACCAGCGCTGTTCATTCAAGGCCTTCTTCATGAACTCGGACGTACCCTCTGACTTCAGAACGTCACAAAGAATGCTGATTTCCTGTTCGCTGAAAGTCGTCCGTGAGGCGTTTTCACTTGCGGCTTTTGAGCAGTCCGCCACTTTGAGGGCAGGAGCGCCAAGAAGAGGCCAGGGCCGCTTCACTTCTGTAGGACTCCCCCAGAAATACCGATCTGTGCTCTTGAGCGAGAAAAGGGATTGAGACGAGAAGAGGCCGATCACGCTGAAGAAGCTGACCGCCACGGCAATAAAGAGCCCGCTCAGTCTCCATGCTTGAGAAAAGCGCGATGGCAGCTTGTGAACCCTCACTTGGCGAAGCTCCGTATCGAAGAGCTCGCCGCACACACTCAGCGTGCGCATCTGTACCCCATTCAGCTTGGTCCACTCGATCAGCTGATGCGCCTCCTTGAGACTGGCGACGGGTACGCCCGCAAACATGCGGAATGAAATCAGGCTCGTTTGTTCGTCGACGAACGCGCGAACCTGCGGGTCCGAGATTTCCTGCTTGCCGTGGACCAGTTGCCAGAGGCGGCTCAGCAGCACATGCCGCGATTCGGTGCGCAGCACGACCCAGAGGAACGCCCCCGCGATCAGCAACGGCGCGATGACGCTGAAAACGCTGGAGATGTTGGAAGCGTTCGGGAAATCCATTGCCCGGGCGCTACTCAGTGATGGTGCCCGTGCGCCCCATGCACATGCCGGTGCTCGATCTCCACCGGCAGCGCCGCGCGCACGTCCGTCACCTGCAGGCTGAACTTCAGCGCCTTGCCTGCCCACGGGTGGTTGCCGTCGAGCAGCACGACCGGGCCCTTGATCTTGGTCACGGTGAAGACGTGCTCGGTACCGTCGTCGAGCCGGCCCTGCAGTTGGCCGCCGACCTTCACGCCGGGCGGGAACTCGGTCTTGGGAATGGTGCGCACCAGTGCCTCGTCGCGCAGGCCGAAGGCGTCTTCGGGGGCGAGGTTCAGCGTGGTCTGGTAGCCCTTTTCCTGGCCGTCGAGCGCCTGCTCGATCTTGGGCAGGGTGTTCTCGTAACCGCCATGCAGGTAGGCCATCGGCTCGGGGCTGGCTTCGATGAGCTTGCCCTGGGCGTCGGCGACTTTGTACTTGAGGGTGACGACGGTGTCTTTTTCGATTTTCATGGCGGGCATTTTCTGTGGAAATCGATCCGCGTCCGAAGTCAGGTCATCCGCGCCCGCCACACATCCGGCAACGCCTCCTCCTCCCGCAGCTTCTGCGTCACCATTCCGATGAACGCCGACACCGCCCGCGGCAGGTGCTTGCGGCTCGGGTAGACCACGCTGAGCCCATGCCCGGTGCGCTGGTACTGCGGCAGCACCGGCACCAGCCGCCCGGCCTCCACATCGAGCCGCCCCATGGCCGGCGGCAGCAGCGCGATGCCCAGGCCGGCGATGGCGGCCTTGCGCAAGGCCTGCGCGGTGTTGCCGCTGAAGCGGCCGCCCACCTGCACTTCTTCTTCCTTCCCGCCGGGCCCGGTCAGGCGCCAGGTGGTGCGGCCGCTGGGGTGGGCGGGGGTCACGCAGTCATGGTCGGCCAGCTCAGGCAGGGTGGCGGGCGTGCCGCGCGCGGCCAGGTAGACGGGGCTGGCGACGAGGCCGTCGGTGCGCGGGCCGAGCAGCTGGCGGGCGACGTACCCCGAGTCGGCCAGCGCGCCGCCGCGGAAGGCGATGTCGATCTGCTCGGCGATCAGGTCGGCCTTGGCGTCGCTGAGCACGAACTCGACGCGCACCAGCGGGTACGCGGCGAGGAAGTCGGCCACCCAGGCCATGGGGAAGAAGTCGAAGAAATCGGCCGTGGCCGCCACGCGCACGCGGCCGCTGGGTTCCTGGCTGCCGGTGATGAGCGCCTGCCCGGCCTCGACCAGCCCGTCGACCGCCTCGGCGCACTGTTCGTGAAACGCCTGCCCGGCGCCGGTGAGCGTGAGCTTGCGCGTCGAGCGCTGCAGCAGCCGGGTGCCGAGTTGCGCCTCCAGCTGCTGGATGCGCCGGCTCACGGTGTTGGGCGGCAGGCCCAGCCGGCGGCCGGCCTCGGCAAAGCTGCCGTGGCGCACCACCTGCACGAAGACGGCGATGTCGTTGAGGTCGAGCATGGCGAAGTCGATTCCTTCTGTTGGTGGACGAGTGCAATCCGACTCTACCGCCTAGTCGATCAATGCGTGCGTGCCTAACCTTGGGTCCATGGCCTTGCGGCCTTCGACCACCCCCATTTCATTCAGGAGCACGCACCCCATGAGCGCACAACAACCCCGCATCGGCATCGTCATCGGCTCGACCCGCGAAGGCCGCTTCGGCGAAAAGCCCGCGCAGTGGATCCACGACATCGCGAAGCAGCGCACCGACCTGGCCTTCGAGCTGGTCGACCTGCGCGAGCACCCGCTGCCCTTTTTCAACGAAGCCGGCGCGCCCGCCTGGGGCCCGGTGAAGAACGAGGCCGCGCAGCGCTGGCAGGCCAAGCTGGCGACCTTCGACGGGCTCATCATCGTCACGCCCGAGTACAACCACGGCCCGAGCGCGGTGCTGAAGAACGCGATCGACTGGGCCTACAAGGAGTTCATCCGCAAGCCGGTCGGCTTCGTGGGCTACGGCGGCGTGGGCGCGGCGCGGGCGGTGGAGCAGCTGCGGCTGGTCGCGGTCGAGATGCAGATGGCACCCGTGCGCAACGCCGTGCACATCGGCATGGTCGAGTTCCTGGGCATCTGGCAGCAGGGCAAGTCCTTCGACGACTTCCCGCACCTGGCGCAGTCGGCCACGGGCCTGCTCGACGACATGGCGTGGTGGACCCGCGCACTGAAGACCGCCAGGGAGGCCGCATGACCGCAGCCGTGGCAACAGACACCCGCGCCATCGTTTACCGCACGCGCGGCGCCAGGCACGGGCCGATCACGCGGCTCATGAGCCCCGGCGACCTGGGCGAATACCTCAAGCCCTTCGTGTTCCTCGACCTGTTCGGCTTCGATGTCGACGGCGGCCACAAGGGCTTCGGCCTGCACCCGCACTCGGGCATCGCCACGCTGACGTGGCTGATCGAAGGCGACACGCTGTACGAGGACACGACCGGCGAACAGGGCGTGCTGCGCGGCGGCGGCGTCGAGTGGATGCGCGCCGGCAACGGCGTGTGGCACACCGGCGCACCGGCACCGGGCGTGACGCGCGTGCAGGGCTTCCAGCTCTGGGTGGCGCTGCCGGCCGCCGAGGAAAACGCGCCCGCGCAAAGCATGTACCTCGCGCCCTCGCAGGTGCCGCAGGAAGGCCCGGCGCGCGTGCTGCTCGGGCGCTACGGCGCGGCGCAGAGCCCCATTGCGGCGCCCTCGCCGATGAACTACCTGGCCGTGCAGCTCAAGGACGGCGAACGCTGGCGCTACACGCCGCCTGCCGGCCACACGGTGGGCTGGGTGGCGGTGAATGCGGGCGGGCTCGACGCGGGCGACGGCACCGGCGGCCCCATCGGCACGGGCGAGCTCGCGGTGTTCGAGGAGTCCGACGCGGTCATCGACGTCGTGGCGCAGGGCGACACGGCCTTCGTGCTCGGCTCGGCGGTCCCGCACCCGCACGAGCTGGTGATGGGCCATTACTCGGTGCACACCAGCCGCGCGACGCTCGACCGGGCCGAGGCCGAGATCCGCCGCATCGGCGCGACGCTGCGCGAGGAAGGCCGGCTCGGCTGAGCGACGAACCGCGCGTAAGCCAGCATGCGCCGCGCGGGCGGCTGCGCCAGAATCGTTCGCTTCTGTTTTTCGCGAACGATCCCGCAGCCGCCCGCCATGAATCTTGTCGACGCCTTCGCCACCCACGCCACCCGTTTCATCGACATCCGGCGCGACATCCACGCGCACCCCGAACTCGGTTTCGAGGAGCATCGCACCTCCGAGAAGGTCGCGAACCTGTTGACCGAATGGGGCATCGAGGTGCACCGCGGCATCGCGGGCACGGGCCTCGTCGGCGTGCTGCGCAAGGGCACGGGCACGCGCACCATCGGCCTGCGCGCCGACATGGACGCGCTGCCGCTGCACGAGGCCAACGAGTTCGCCCACAAGTCGACGAACCCCGGCCGCATGCACGCCTGTGGCCACGACGGCCACACGACGATGCTGCTGGCCGCCGCCTGGCATCTGTCGCAACAAGGGCCCGATGATTTCGACGGCACCGTGCATTTCATCTTCCAGCCCGCCGAGGAGATGGGCAAGGCGGGCGCCAAGAAGATGATCGACGAGGGCCTGTTCGAGCGCTTTCCGTGCGACGCGGTCTTCGGGCTGCACAACTTTCCCGTCGGCGATGTCGGCCGCTTCGCGCTCAACGAAGGTGCGCTGATGGCATCGAGCAACACCTACAAGATCACCGTGCGCGGGCGCGGCACGCACGCCTCGATGCCGCACACGGGCATCGATCCGGTGGCCGCGGTGGTCACGCTGGCGCAGCAACTGCAGACCATCGTGGCGCGCACCATTCCCAGCACCGAGCGCGCACTGCTGGCGGTCACGCAGCTGCAGGGTTCGGATGCGCCGAACGTGATTCCCGATGTGGCGACGGTGGGCGGCACGATCCGCACCTTCTCCATCGAGGCCATCGACAAGCTCGAGGCGCGGCTGCGCGAAGTGGCGGCCGGCGTGGCGGCGGCGCATGGCTGCACGGCCGAGGTGTACTTCAACCGCTCCTCGCCGCCGACCGTGAACCATCCGGCCGAAGCGCGCTTTGCCGCCGGCGTGATGCGCGAGGTGGTGGGCGACGACATGGTCACCGACAACTTTCCCGCCGTGATGGGCGCCGAGGACTTCGCGCACATGCTGCTCGCGCGGCCCGGCTGCTACGCCTTCCTGGGCAATGGCGACGGCGACCACCGGCTCGACGGCCACGGGCCCGGCCCTTGCATCATCCACAACACCTCGTTCGACTTCAACGACGAGATCATCCCGATCGGTGCCAGCTATTTCGTGAAGCTGGTGCAGCGCTGGCTGCCGTCGGGCACCTGAAAAACAACTTTTTTGTTGACGATGAAAGCGGCCACCTCGATGACTTTTCCCCTGTTCACCCGACGTTCGCTGGCTGCGCTTGCAGCCGCCGTGGCCCTGGGCGGCCTTGGTGCCGCGCACGCACAGCAGCGCGTGATCCACATCATCGTGCCCTTCGGCACGGGCGCCGTGCAGGACACGGTGGCGCGCGCCTTCAACAACGAGCTGGGCGTCGCGCTCGGCGGCAGCGCCATCGTCGAGAACCGCGCGGGCGCGGGCGGCACGGTGGGCGCGGCGGTGGCGGCCAAGGCGCCGGCCGACGGCAACACGCTGGTGCTGGCGGCGGCCAGCCACAACATCGCGGGCTTCCTGTACAGCAAGCTGCCTTACGACCCGCTGAAGGACTTCGTCGGCGTGGCCAACGTGGGCAACGCGGGCTACGTGCTGGCGGTGGCCAGCGGCATGAACGTGTCCAACACGGCCGACTTCATCAAGGAGGTCAAGGCCAACCCCGGCAAGTACAACTACGCCTCGGCCGGCAACGGCAGCGCCACGCACCTCGCGATGGCGTCGTTCCTCGCGAAGGCGGGCCTGCAGATGACGCACATCCCGACCAAGTCGACCGGCGAGGCCGTGAACGAGGTGCTCGCGGGCCGGGTGCAGGCGGTCATCTCGTCGAGCATCGGCGTGATGGGCTTCCAGGACGACGCACGCGTGAAGCTGCTGGCCTCCACGGGCCAGTCGCGCAGCCCCTTTCTGCCGAAGCTGCCGACGGTGGGCGAGAGCGGCCTGCCGGGCTACGCCTTCGACTCGTGGATTGGCCTCTTGGCGCCGGCGGGCACGCCGAAGGCCGAGGTCGAGCGCATCAACGCGGCGGCCAACAAGGTGCTGGCCGATCCGGTGATCCAGGAACGCTTCAAGCGCCTGGGCGTGGAGCCGCGCAGCCAGAGTGCCGAGGCCTTCCAGAAGCTGCTGCGTGCGGATTGGGATGCGATGGGGGCGGTGGTGAAGGCTTCCGGGGCCAAGGTCGACTGACCTTCTTGTTGTTGTCCGGGTGGGTGCTCCTGTCCGGGGCGCGTGCCCGGGCCACCGGGTACTTCCCTCCGCGAATGTCCCCCGGGGCTTCGCCCCTCCTCCTTGATTTCGCTGCGGGAAGCACCCAGTGTCCCGGGCACGGGGCACGCTGCTGGTTCTCCGCCGATCAACCACCGCACTGACCCGATCACGTCGATGGGGTGCCTTGCGCAGCGAAATCAAGGAGGAGGCCGAAGGCCGGGGGACATTCGCGGAGCAAGGCTCCCCGTCGGCGGGATCGCGCCCTGAACAGCCCGTTTGTTCACAGATATCACAGAAGCCCTCAGCCCGAAAGAGCGCTTGCCCCACAGATATCTACAAGATATGTGCTTAATATATTTAAACTGAGACAGGTCTCCATGCACTCGGCCCTGTCGTTTTTCATTGTTCCCAACCCTAGGAAGAAGCATGAAGTCACAAGCAGGCATGGTTTCCTCACTCAGTCTCGCGGGCCTGGTCGCCCTGGCCGTGGCCAGCCCCGCGCAGGCCCAGGAGCAGGTGGTCAAGATCGGCCACAGCGGTCCGCTGTCGGGTCCCAACGCCTTCGCGGGCAAGGACAATGAAAACGGCATCCGCCTGGCCATCGAGGAGCTCAACGCGAAGAAGCTCAGCGTCGGCGGCAAGACGCTGAAGTTCGAGCTGATCTCCGAAGACGACCAGTGCGACGCCAAGACCGGCGTCAGCGTGGCGCAGAAATTCGTCGACGACGGCGTCAAGTTCGTCATGGGCCCGTACTGCTCGGGCGTGGCCATTCCGGCCTCGCGCATCTACAGCGACGGCGGCACGCTGGTCTCCACCGTGGGCACCAACCCGAAGGTCACGCAGGGCGGCTACAAGAACCTGTACCGCATCATCGCCAGCGACAACCAGATCGGCGGCGCCATGGCCGTGTACGCGGCCAAGGAACTGAAGGTGAAGAAGGTCGGCGTGATCGACGACCGCACCGCCTTCGGCCAGGGCCTCGCCGAAGAGTTCACCAAGGAGGCCAAGAAGCAGGGCCTCACCATCGTCGGCCAGGAGTTCACCACCGACAAGGCCGTCGACTTCACCGCCATCCTGACCAACATGAAGGGCAAGGCGCCCGAGGCGATCTTCTTCGGCGGCTACGCGCCGCAGGCCGCGCCCATGGCGCGCCAGATGAAGCAACTGGCCGTGCCCGGCAAGCTGCTGGGCGGCGACACCGTGTGCAGCCCGGCCACCGGCAAGATCGGCGGCGACGCGGTGAACGACCTGGTGTTCTGCGCGCAGGGCGGCTCCATGCTCGAGAAGGCGCAAAGCGGCCCGGCCTTCAAGGAGAAGTTCAAGAAGCGCTTCAACGTCGACCCCGACGCGTACGCCGCCTCGTACTATGACCAGGTGCTGTTCATCGGCGAGTCGATGAAGAAGGCCAACGCCATCGACCCCGACAAGGTCGGCGCCGAGCTCTACAAGGCCACCTACAAGGGCGTGGCCGCCACCTACGCGTACGACGACAAGGGCAACATGAAGCAGGCGCCCATCACCGTCTTCACCTTCAAGAACGCGGCCCCGGTGCCCATTGCCAGTTACTGAGCGAGCCCCACACCCATGCAACGCATCCAGGTCATCGACTCGCACACGGGCGGCGAGCCCACGCGCCTTGTGATCGGCGGCTTTCCCGATCTGGGAAAGGGCTCCATGGCCGAGCGCCGCACGCTGCTGGCCGATCAACATGACAAGTGGCGCGCAGCGGCCGTGCTCGAGCCGCGCGGCAGCGACGTCGTCGTCGGCGCGCTGCTGTGCGAGCCGGTGTCGCCCGATGCCGCCGCAGGCGTGATCTTCTTCAACAACGCCGGCTACCTGGGCATGTGCGGCCACGGCACCATCGGGCTGGTCGCGAGCCTCGCGCACATGGGGCGCATCGGCGTGGGCGAGCACCGCATCGAGACGCCGGTCGGCACGGTCACGACCACGCTGCATGCCGACGGCTCGGTGAGCGTGCGCAATGTGCCGGCGTACCGGCACCTGCATCAGGTGGCGGTCGAGCTGCCGGGCCATGGCGTCGTGCGCGGCGACGTGGCCTGGGGCGGCAACTGGTTCTTCCTGGTGAGCGAACACGGCCAGCGCGTGGCGAGCGACAACCTCGCGGCGCTGACCGACTACACCGCCGCCTTGCGCCGCGCGCTCGCAGCGCAGGGCATCACAGGCGCGGACGGCGCGGAGATCGATCACATCGAACTCTTCGCAAGCGATGACCAAGGCGCGGACAGCCGCAACTTCGTGCTGTGCCCCGGCAACGCCTACGACCGCTCGCCCTGCGGCACCGGCACCAGCGCCAAGATCGCCTGCCTCGCCGCCGACGGCAAGCTCGCGCCGGGCGCGGTGTGGCGGCAGGCCAGCGTGATCGGCAGCGTCTTCGAGGCGAGCTACGCGATGGACGGCGACCAGGTCATTCCCACGCTGCGCGGCCGCGCGCACATCAGCGCCGAGGCCACGCTGCTCATCGACGACAACGACCCCTTCGGCTGGGGCATCCGCCTCTGACCCCGGGGCGCATGGACGCGGACGTCATCGTCATCGGCGCCGGCATCGTCGGCGCGGCGTGTGCCCATGCGCTGGCGCAGGCCGGGCGCCGCGTGCACGTGCTCGACGCGCGCCTGGGCGGTGCCACCGGCGCGGGCATGGGCCACCTCGTAGTGATGGACGACAACGCGGCCGAACTCGAGCTCAGCCGCCACTCGGTCGCGCAATGGCGCGCTCTCGCGCCGCGCCTGGGCGCTGACTGCGCCTACAGCCCCTGCGGCACGCTCTGGATCGCGGCGAACGACGAGGAAATGGCCGAGGCCGAACGCAAGCAGCTGCGGCTGGGCGCGCTCGGCATCGAGAGCCGACTGCTGAATGCGGCCGAACTCGCACGCGCCGAGCCCGCGTTGCGCCCCGGCCTGTCGGGCGCGCTCGAAGTGCCGGGCGACGGCATCCTCTATGCGCCGAACGCGGCACGCTGGCTGCTCGCGCAGCACGCCGCGTTGGTGCAGGTCGAGCACGCGAAGGTCGAGGCCATCGAAGACGACGGCACGCTGCGCCTGTCCGATGGCAGCCGCCGCACCGCGCCGCAGGTCGTGCTCGCCAACGGCATCGAGGCGACGACGCTGTGCCCCGAGCTGCCGATCCGCCCGAAGAAGGGCCACCTGCTCATTACCGACCGCTACCCGGGCACGGTGCGCCACCAGCTCGTCGAGCTTGGCTACGTGACCAGCGCGCACCACAGCGACGGCGACTCGGTCGCCTTCAACGTGCAGCCGCGGCCCACGGGGCAGCTGCTGGTCGGCTCGTCGCGCCAGTTCGACACGACCGACCTGGCCGTGGAGGCGCCGATGCTCGCGCGCATGCTGCAGCGCACGCTCGACTACCTGCCGGGGCTCGCCGGCCTGAACGCCGTGCGCGCGTGGACCGGCCTGCGCGCCGCCTCGCCCGACGGCCTGCCGCTGCTGGGCAGGCACCCGTGGCGCGAGAAGCTCTGGCTCGCGGTCGGCCACGAAGGGCTGGGCGTGACCACGGCGCCGGGCAGCGCGCACGTGCTCGCAGCGCTGATGACCGGCACGGCGCCCGATTTCGACGCCGCGCCGTATGCGCCGCGCGGCCTGCGGGAGCGGGCATGAGCGCTCAAACCTTGCTGCACATCGACGGACAGCCCGTGCGCGTGAAGGCGGGTAGCTCGGTCGCCGCCGCGCTGCGCGTTGCCGGCGGCATGGGCGCGGCGCGCACCTCGGTCACGGGCCAGCCGCGCGCGCCGTTCTGCGGCATGGGCGTGTGCCAGGAATGCCGCGTGCAGATCGACGGGCGGCGACGCCTCGCCTGCCAGACCGTGTGCACTGAAGGCATGCGCGTGGAGACGACGGCATGAGCGGCGTGGCGCTCGACGCGTGCGATGTGCTGGTCGTCGGCGCGGGCCCCGCAGGCATGGCCGCGGCCGTGGCGGCGGCGTCCAGCGGAGCGTCGGTCGTGGTGATCGACGACAACCCCGCGCCCGGCGGTCAGATCTGGCGTGACGGCCCCGGCGCGTCGCTGCCCCCGGAGGCACGCCGCTGGCGCGAGGCGCTCGCACGCCACGCGAACCTGCGTGTGCGCAGCGGCGCGCGTGTGGTTGCTGCGCCTGCCTCGCATGAACTGCTGCTCGAAGACGCCGAGGGCGCGACGCGCATGCGATGGACAAAGCTCATCCTGTGCACCGGCGCCCGCGAGCTGCTGCTGCCCTTCCCCGGTTGGACGCTGCCCGGTGTGACGGGCGCGGGCGGCCTGCAGGCGCTGATCAAGGCCGGCCTGCCGGTCGAGGGCGAGCGCATCGTCATCGCCGGCAGCGGGCCCTTGCTGCTGGCCGCCGCAGCCACCGCCAAGGCAGCGGGCGCGCAGGTGCTGCGCATTGCCGAGCAGGCCTCGTTCGCCTCGGTCGCGGCCTTCGGTGCCAGCCTCGTGCGGTGGCCCGGCAAGGCCGTGCAGGCGCTCACGCTGGCCGATGCGAACTACCGCACCGCGTCGCGCATCGTCTCCGCGCAGGGCACGACGCAGGTCGAATCGGTGCGGCTGCGCCAAGGCAGCCGCGAGGTCGAGATGGCCTGCGACCGCATCGCCTGCGGCTTCGGCCTCACGCCCAACACGCAGCTGGGCCAGCTGCTCGGCTGCGCGCTGGTGGGGCCGGGGCTCACGGTCGACGCACTGCAGGCCACGAACGTCGCGGGCATCTACGCGGCCGGCGAATGCACCGGCTTCGGCGGCAGCGAGCGCGCGCTGGTGCAGGGCACCATCGCCGGCCACGCGGCCGTCGGCGAGGCCGCCCAGGCCCGCGCGCACGACCGCGAACGCGCCCGCTGGGACGCTTTCGCCGCCCAGCTGCACCGCCGCTTCGCGCTGGCCGACGACCTCAAGGCCCTGCCCCGCCCCGACACGCTCGTGTGCCGCTGCGAAGACGTGCCCTTTGCCGCGCTCTCGGCCTGCACCGGCTGGACCGATGCCAAGCTGCACCGCCGCTGCGGCATGGGCGCCTGCCAGGGGCGCGTGTGCGGCGACGCGGCGCAGTTCCTGTTCGGCTGGACGCCGCCCGCGCCGCGCCCGCCGCTGGTGCCGGTCCGCATCGAGACACTGGCCGGGCTCGCAGCGCCCGGCGACGCCCGACAATGACGGCCCCGCATCCGCACACGCACGAGCACATCCACATCCCCACCATGGCCGCCCCGAAGACCGCTCCCCGACCCCCGCCCAAGCGCCGCGCGGCCGACCTGGCCTACGACGCCATCGAGGCGCTGCTGTCCACCATGCAGCTGGAGCCCGGCAGCCAGATCGTCGAGGCCGAGCTGGCCGAGCGCACGGGCCTGGGCCGCACGCCGGTGCGCGAGGCGCTGATGCGCATGGTGTCGATCGGCCTCATCGTGCAGCAGCCGCGCCGCGGCCTGCTGGTGTCGACCATCGACCTGGCCGACCACCTGGACGTGATCCAGACCCGCCGCGTGCTCGAGCAGCTGATTGCCGCCTGCGCCGCGCGCCGCGCCACCGCGCCGCAGCGCCAGGCGATCGTGCGCTGCGCCGAGGCCATGGTCGAAGCCGCAGGCCGCGGCGACCTGAACGACTACATGCAGGCCGACCGCGCGCTCGATCTCGTCACGCACCAGGCGAGCCACAACGACTCGGCGGTGAAGGCGGTGGTGCCGCTGATCGTGCAGTGCCGGCGCTTCTGGTACGCGTACCAGCACGAGGGCGAGATCGTCGAGGGCGCCAACGCGCACCTCGAACTGGCGCAGGGCATCGCCACCGGCGACGAGGCCGCGGCCATCGCGGGCGCCGAGCGGCTCATGGACTACCTCGAAGTCTTCGCCCGGAAAATCATCGACAAGTAGGCCGAAGGGCCTCGCTCCCAGGCGCCCACACCGGGGAACTACGCGTGATCTGCCGGCGCCTTCGCCGCATACTGGCCCGATGGCCGCTGCACCCCGCGCTCGACCCGAAGACTTCTTCACCCCCGACGAGTGGCAATCGCTCACCGCGCGCTCGTCCTGGCGGGGCCTGTGGCTGGTGGCGCACTGCTGGGGCGTGATCGGCGCCGCGATGCTCGTGGGCATCGTGTGGCCGTGGACCATTCCGCTCATGGTGCCGATCGTCGGCACGCGCCAGCTGGGTTTGTTCATCCTCATGCACGACGCCGCGCACGCGGGGCTGCACCGCCACCGCAAGGTCAACGACTGGGTGGGCTACTGGCTGTGCTCGCCCACGCTGCGCGACTACCGGCCCTATCACCTGCAACACCACCGCTTCGTGCAGCAGACCGAAGATCCCGACCTCGTGCTGTCGGCGCCCTTCCCGATCTCGCGCGACTCGATGTGGCGCAAGGTCGTGCGCGACCTCAGCGGGCAGACCTTCTACAAGCAGCGCTTCGGCCACATCGCCGACGCCCTGCGCCAGCGTGAGCCGGGCGAATCGGCGCTGCGCGTGTTCGGGCGCGAGCTGGCGAAGGACCAGCGTTTCCTCATCGGCAACGGCCTGGGCCTGCTGGCCTTCACGCTGGCCGGGGTCTGGTGGGCCTGGGTGCTGATGTGGCTGCTGCCGATGGCGACCTGGCTGCCGCTCGTGAGCCGCGTGCGCAACATCGCCGAGCATGCGCTGGTGGCGCAGAACGAGGCCGACCCGCTGCGCCAGGCGCGCACCACGCACGCAGGCTGGCTCGAACGCATCTTCGTGGCGCCCTACTGGGTCAACTACCACTGCGAGCACCACATGTTCACCAACCTGCCCTGCTGGGCGCTGCCGAAGGCGCACCGCCTGCTGCAGCGCCAGGGCGCGACCGCGCGCATGGAAATACAGCCCGGCTACCTGCAGCTGCTGCGCCAGGCAGCGCCAGTGGCGTAAGCCTTCAGCGGCTGGGTGCGGGCTGCACCGCCGCCACCGGCTGCGCACCGCGCTGCGCCTGCTGGCTCAGCCAGATGCTCGCGATCACGATGCCGATGCCCGCCATCTGCCAGCCCGAGAGGCTCTGGCCCAGCAAGGCCCAGCCCAGGATCACGGCCGTCACCGGGCTCAGGAAGGCCAGCGGCGCGATCGCCGAGGGCTCCAGCCGCGCCACGCCACGGAACCACACGATGTAGGTCAGCGCGGCGCCGACCAGGCCGAGCCAAGCGAAGCCGACCCAGTTCATCGCCGTGAGCGCGGGCAGCGGCGGTTCCAGCCACAGCGCCACCGGCAGCAGCAGCAGGCCGCCGGCGGTCAGCTGCCAGGCCGTGAAAGTCAGCGCCGACACCGGCGGCTGCCAGCGGCGGCTGAGCACCGTGCCGAAGGCCATCGACACGGCCGCCGCGAGCGCCGCGGCGATGCCCAGCGCGTCGAGCGCGGCGTTCGGCGTGAGCACCAGCAGCGCCACCCCGCCCATGCCGATCACGGCCGCCGCCACCGACAGCGCGCGCACCGGCGCGCCCAGCAGCAGGCCGGCGAGGAACACCACGAACAGCGGCTGCACCGAGGTGATGGTGGCCGCCACGCCGCCCGGCAGCCGGTAGGCTGCCAGGAACAGCATCCCCCACAGCATCGAGAAGTTCAGCGCCCCCAGCAACAGGATGCGCCCCCACCACGCCCGGGGCGGCAGCTGGCGCACGATCAGCATCAGCAGCAGGCCCGCCGGCAGCGCGCGCAGCAGCGCCACCGTCAGCGGGTAGTTCGCCGGCAGCAGCTCGGTGGTCACGATGTAGGTGCTGCCCCAGACCGCGGGGGCGATCGCGGTGAGCAGGAGGTCGGTGGTGCGGGAGGTCATGGCTCGAATCTAGGGCGTTGACCTGTGGTTGTGAATGCTCGAATAATGAATTGATTATTTACTGACAGTCGTCAATCGAGCGCCGGCCCATGGACCATCTCACCGCCCTCAAGGTCTTTCGCACCACCGCCGCGGCGGGCAGCTTTGCCGGCGCCGCGCGGCAGCTGGGGCTGTCGGCCGCGGCCGTCAGCAAGAACATCGCCGAGCTGGAGGCGCACCTGAAGGTGCGGCTGATCAACCGCACCACGCGCAGCATGAGCCTCACCGAGGCCGGCGCGGCCTACGTGGAGCGGCTCGCGCGCATCCTCGACGACCTGGACGAGGCCGACGCCGCGCTGGCGCCCGTGGGCGCGAGCCCGGGCGGCGTGCTGCGCGTGAGCGCGCCGCTGACCTTCGCGCTGACCTGCATCTCGCCGCACATCCCCGCCTTCCTGGCGCGCCACCCGAACCTGCGGCTCGAGCTGAACCTGCAGGACACCCGCATCGACCTGATCGGCGAAGGTTACGACCTCGCGATCCGCGGCAGCGACCGGCTGGAAGATTCGAGCCTGGTCGCGCGCGAACTCATGACCATGACCCACGTGCTGTGCGGTGCGCCCGGCTACTTCGCGGCCCACGGCCGGCCCGCCGCGCCCGAAGACCTGAAGGCCCACGAGTGCGTGCAGTTCACGCTGTCGGGCCACGCGAACAAGTGGACCTTCCGCCGCGCCGGGCGCAGCGTGGCGGTGCCGATCGACGGGCGCTACAAGGTCAGCTCCAGCATCGCCGTGCGCGACGCGCTGCTCGCGGGCTTCGGCCTGAGCCTGGTGCCGCGCATCTATGTCGAGCAGGAGCTGGCAGCGGGCCGGCTCGAAGCCGTGCTCGCCGACTGGGAGGCCGACCGCACGCCGGTGTACGCCGTGTACCCGTCGCGTCACCTGGCGGCGAAGACGCGCGCCTTTGTCGACTTCCTGCTGGAGCGGTTCGCGGCGCGGTGAGGCGCGCGGGGGGCTAGTCGCCCGCCGGCTCGGCGATCTCGGGCGCTTCCCACCCCAGCAGCTCGGCCAGCCGCTGCACGATCCAGCCGGCCTCGGGCACCGACACGCCCGATTCCGGCGTGGCCAGCCCCGCGTGGATGCGCCGCAGGATCTCGCTTTCGACCGGCACCTCGGTGTGGTGCTGGATCTGCGCATGGCCCACGAGGTGGCCGGCGAGGTCTTCGCAGATCTCGTAGCGCGCGCGCACCACGTCGATCGGTTCGCGCAGGCGCTGACGCGTGTCGCTGTAGACCGCGAAGAACGAGGGCGGGATGTAGATCTGGTTGTCGTCGGACATGGCGGCGCGTGATGCAGGGCAGGCCCCAATGACAAAACGCGCCCGGGGGCGCGTTCGTCGTGGCTCCGAAGAAAGAGCCGCGGGGGCTGGATCAGCCGCCCTTGCTCGGGCGCTTGCCCGGGTTCTTCTTGCTGCGCGTGGCGGTGCCGCGCTCGAGGCTGATCTTCTGGCCGCCACCGTTGCGCGGCACGGTGTAGCCGGGCATGGGCGTCGGCTTCGGGCTGGCAAGACGGTCGGCTTCGGTACGGATTTTCTTGGGCATGGAAAGCTCGGATAAAAAAGATGTTCGACCCCCGATTAGGCCACATCGGCAGATTTCGTCTGCCAAGCGCCCAAACAGGAGCATGGGAGGGATGTCAGGTCGACTGCGGTGTCAGCAGGCGCACCTTGACGCTCTTGCCCTTCACGCGGCCGTTGCCGAGCTTGCGGGCGGCTTCTTCGGCAATGCCGCGGTCCACCGCGACATAGGTCGAAAACTCGTTGACGTTGATCTTGCCGACCTGGTCCTTGGTGTAGCCGCAGTCGCCGGTCAGCGCGCCCAGCACGTCGCCGGCGCGGATCTTTTCCTTGCGCCCGCCCACGATCTGCAGCGTGGCCATGGGCGGCGTGAGCGGTGCGCCCTTGGCGGGCGTGAGCTCGGTAAGCTGGTGCCATTCGGACTCGCGGCCCTGCAGCTGTTCGATCTTCCCGACGAAGCCCATCTCGTTCATGCTGGCCAGGTTCAGCGCCAGGCCTTCCGAGCCGCCCTGCTGGCCCACGCGGCCGGTGCGGCCCACGCGGTGGATGTGGATTTCGGAGTCGGGCGTCACGTCGACGTTGATCACCGCTTCGAGCTGCGCGATGTCCAGGCCGCGCGCCGCCACGTCGGTGGCCACCAGCACCGAGCAGCTGCGGTTGGCGAACTGCACCAGCACCTGGTCGCGCTCGCGCTGCTCCAGCTCGCCGAACAGCGCCATCGCGCTGAAGCCCTGCGCCTGCAGCACGTCGACGAGGTCGCGGCACTGCTGCTTGGTGTTGCAGAAGGCCAGCGTGCTCACGGGACGGAAATGGTCCAGCAGCAGGCTCACGGCGTGCAGCCGCTCGCTGTCCTTCACCTGGTACCAGCGCTGGCGGATCTTGCTGCCTTCATGCTGGGCCTGCACCGTGATCTGCTCGGGGTTCTTCATGAACTGCTGCGCGAGCTTGGCGATGCCTTCGGGGTAGGTGGCCGAGAACAGCAGCGTCTGGCGTTCCTTGGGGCACTGGCGCGCCACCTTCACGATGTCGTCGAAGAAGCCCATGTCGAGCATGCGGTCGGCCTCGTCGAGCACCAGCGTGTTGAGCGCCGAGAGGTCGAGGTTCTCGCGCTCCAGGTGGTCCATGATGCGGCCCGGCGTGCCCACCACGATGTGCGCGCCGTGCTCCAGGCTGGCGATCTGCCCGCGCAGCGCGACGCCGCCGCACAGCGTGACGACCTTGATGTTTTCTTCGGCGCGCGCCAGGCGGCGGATCTCGGTCGTGACCTGGTCGGCCAGCTCGCGCGTGGGGCACAGCACCATCGCCTGGATGGCGAAGCGGCGCGGGTTCAGGTTGGACAGCAGTGCCAGTGCGAAGGCGGCGGTCTTGCCGCTACCGGTCTTGGCCTGGGCGATCAGGTCCTTGCCCAGCAAGGCGGGCGGCAGCGCGGCGGCCTGGATGGCCGTCATCTGCGTGTAGCCGAGCTGGGTGAGGTTGGCCAGCATCTGGGGCGACAGCGCCAGCGTGGCAAAGCCGTGGGGTTCGGCCTGGAGGCCGCCGGCTGGGGAGGTGGTGGAGTTCATCGTTCGGCAGCCGGAGACAGACAGACAGGAAAACGCAAAAGGGAAAAAGTGACGGCCCGGAAAAGACAAAGGCCTTGCAGGGCCCCCTCCGGGAGGGCGCTCTGCAAGGCCGGCCGGGCGTCGCTCAGCGGCGGGGCGTGTTGTTGCCCGAGTTGGTCGGCGGGGGGCCGCGGCGTTCCAGGTGGCGGAACGTGATGCGGCCCTTGGTCAGGTCGTAGGGCGACAGCTCGAGCGAGACCTTGTCGCCGGCCAGGATGCGGATGTGGTGCTTGCGCATCTTGCCGCCGCTGTAGGCGATCAGCTGGTGGCCGTTGTCGAGCGTGACGCGGTAGCGCGAGTCGGGCAGGACTTCGGTCACTGCGCCGTTCATTTCGATCAGTTCTTCCTTGGGCATGTGTGATTACCTCTGAATCGTTCGATGTGTGTTGGAGATGAAGATGGGCGTGTTGGTTTCAGTCGGCCGGCGGGTCAGCCGGCGTCCAGGAATCTGTCGTTGCGGTGCGGGAAGCAGAAACCTGCCCACCGCGATGCTGTTGCGAAAGTGTCCATGAAGCCTGGGGCGCTGCGTGCCGGTGCGGGGCGCGCAATGCCGAAAAATTAGTGAGAACGGACGCGCCGCACGCGCGATTCGCTTCAACAGGAACGAAGGCAGTGGTGGCATTCATGGGCGCCCGGTCTGGCGCTCCAACACACTGTGAAAGCCGGCGTGGCCCGAGGGCTGGAAACGAGAAGCCTGATGAATCCTGGAACCCGGATTCGGATGGCAACGCAGATCGGCCGGCGGGGGTGACGAAATTCTTCGTCGTGGTATCGAAACGAACCCGACATTATAGCTTGCAGGGCATGACAGTTGCTTGTCTTAAAAACAACGCCCGCATGAAAAAGGCCCCGAAGGGCCATCCATCCTGCAAAGGTAGCTATTGAAAATATAGCGCCCTGCGACCGGTTCAGGCACAGGCCGGTGCCGTCGACGCCGCAGGCGCGGCCGACCGGGCCCGCCGCGCCGCGCGCCACAGCAGCATCAGCCCCGCCAGCTGGGCGGCGGCGCCCACCCAGCCCACCGCGCTCACGCCGAACCACGCGATGGTCACGCCGCCCAGCCCCGAGCCCGCCGCGATGCCCAGGTAGACCGCCGAGGCGTTGAGCGACAGCGTCATCGGTGCGCGCTCGGGCGCCAGCCGGATCAGCCGCACCGCCTGCGCCGGGCCGAAGCCCCAGCCGGCGAAGCCCCACAGCGCCGAGAGGCCCACGATCAGCGGCAGCGCCAGCCCGCGCGGCAGCATCTGCGCGGCGAACGAGAGCCCGCCCATGATCACCACCAGCGCCAGCGCGAAGCCCCGCGCCATGCGGTCGGCGCCGAAACGGTCGGTGGCCCAGCCGCCGGTCGCGGTGCCCAGCGCCGCGGCCACGCCGATCGCGAAGAACACCGCGCCCACGCCCTCGGCCCCGAAGCCCAGCGTGTGGCCGAGGAACAGCGCGATGTAGGTGTAGAAGCTGAAGCCGCCCGTGGCCCACAGCACCGTGGCCAGCAGCGCCGGCGCCACGCCGGGTTCGCGCGCCACGGCGAAGGCCGAGGTGCGCGGGGCCGCGTCGGCCTTCGCCTGCACCAGCGTGCGCGGCAGCCCCACGAACAGGCCCCAGGTGGCCAGCGCCGCCACCGCGGCGATCAGCAGGTAGGCCGTGCGCCAGCCGCCCCAGCCCGCGATCCAGGCGCCCAGCGGCACGCCGAGCGCCACCGCCACGGTGCCGCCGCCGGTCACGATGGCCAGCGCCCGGCCGCGCAGCGCGGGCGACACCATCGCCGCCGCCACCGCGCTGGCCGTCGGCAGGAACACGCCCGCCACCAGCCCGAGCGCGACGCGCGCCAGGGCCAGCTGCGCGATGCCGTGCGCCATCGAGGCCGCCGCCGTGAGGCCCGCGAAGGTCGCGAGGCTGGCGATGAGCAGCGGGCGGCGCCCGAAGCGCGCGAGCAGCGCGGCCATCAGCGGCGAGCCGATCGCATAGCTCAGCGCGAACAGCAGCACCAGCTGGCCGGCCCGCGCGGCGCTGACCTGCAGGTCGGCCGCCAGCACCGGCAGCAGGCCGGCGACCATGAAGCTTTCGGTGCCGATGGCGAAGGCGCCCAGCGCGAGCCAGGCCAGGCCCAGGGGCAGGCGTTCGGCCGGCGGTTGCTGCGGGGTTTCAGGAGCGGTGTGCATGGTGAAGGACTCCATGGGTGGGTGTTCCAAGGCCTCCAGAATAGGATTGCAGGCGGCTCTTCAAAAGAACCACAATTGGCAAAGATCATGGAGCCACTTTTCGAGCTTGCCCTGCGCCTGCCGGCCGCCGGTTCGCGCGACCTGCTGCGCGCGCTGCACCGCCAGCTGCGCGACGCCATCCTCGACGGCCGGCTGCAGCCCGGCGCGCGCCTGCCCGCCACGCGCGCGCTGGCGCAGCGGCTGGGCGTGTCGCGCAACACCATGCTGGCGGCCTACGACCTGCTGCTGAGCGAGGGCTACCTGCTGGCGCGCCCGGGCTCCGGCACCTACGTGGCCGACACGCTGCCTGCGTTGCGGCGTGGCCGGCCCGCGCCCGAGGAGGCGGGCGCCGCGCCCCGGCGCGATCCGCGGCTGGTGCCGCTGAACGTGCCCGGGGCCGACCTCGCCCCCACGCTGCAGCCGCGGGCCGCGCGCGACGACTTTCGTGTCGGCCTGCCCGATGTCGGCGCCTTTCCGTTCGACATCTGGCGCCGCCTGTCCGACCGCGCGCTGCGCCGCGTGGCGCGCCAGACCGCCGACTACGCCGACCCCCAGGGCCAGGGCGCCCTGCGCGAGGCGATTGCGGCGCACGTGTCGTTCACGCGCGCGGTCGGCTGCACGGCCGACGACATCGTGGTCACGGCCGGCGCGCAGCAGGCCTTCGGGTTGCTCGCGCGCATCCTGGTGGTGCCGGGGCGCACGGTGGTGGCGGTCGAGCAACTGTTCTATCCCTCGCTGCGCGAGGCGATGCTGGCGGCCGGCGCGAAGGTGGTCACGGTGCCGACCGACAACGAAGGCCTGTGCGTGGACCGCATCCCGCCCGAGGCGCGCGTGGTCTGCGTGACGCCCTCGCACCAGTTCCCCACCGGCGTGGCGATGTCGCCGCCGCGCCGGGCCGCCCTGCTGGCCTTTGCGCGGGCGCGCAATGCCGTGCTCATCGAGGACGACTACGACAGCGAGTTCCGCTTTGCCGGCCGTCCGCTCGACGCGCTGCAGACGCTCGACCGCGCCGGCTCGGTGTTCTACGTCGGCACCTTTTCCAAGAGTCTGTTTCCCGCGCTGCGCCTGGGCTTCGTGGTGGCGCCGCCCTGGGCCCGCGCGGCACTGGTGCGGGCGCGCGAGCTGGCCGACTGGCACGGCCCGGTGCTCGGGCAGGAGGCGCTCGCGGCCTTCATTGCCGAGGGGCACCTGGCGCGCCACATCCGGCGCATGCGCAAGCTGTACGGCGCACGGCGCAGCGCCCTGCTCGACGCGCTGGCGCGCCACGGCGCGGGCCGGCTGGAGGCGATTCCGTCCGATGCCGGCCTGCACCTGTCGGCCTGGCTGCACGGCGGCGCGCGCGACCATGTGGTGGTCGAACGCGCCGCGGCGGCCGGCATCACCTTGCCGCCGCTGTCGCGCTTCGCGCTCGACCCGCAGGCGCCCGATGCGCCCAACGGGCTGGCCTTCGGTTTCGGGTTGATCGCCGAGTCGCAGATCGACGGCGCGATCCGGCGGCTGGTGCGCCTGCTGTAGCGCGTGGGATCAGGCGCTGTCCAGCGGCAGCCGCGTCGTGAACTTGGTGGTCGACAGCACGATGTCGCTCGAGTAATTCTCCAGTTCCAGCGCGTCGCCCAGCTGCTCCTGCGCGAAGGCTTGGTAGTCGGGCAGCGAGCGCGCGCAGATCACCAGCACGAAGTCGGTCTCGCCGGCCACGCAGTGGCACTGCAGCACCTGCGGCAGCGCATGCACCTTGCGCTCGAAGGCCCCGATCGCCTCGCGCGTGGTGCTGCGCAGCGACACGCGCGAGATCACCAGCACCGGAAAGCCCACGCGCGCGGCATCGAGGATCGCCACCTCCTCGCGGATCACGCCCGCGCGCCGCAGCCGCTGCACGCGCTTGAGGCAGGCCGAGGGCGAGAGGTTCACGCGCTCGGCCAGCGTCTGGTTCTGCAGGCCCGCGTCGGCCTGCAGTTCGGCCAGGATGCACTGGTCGATGCGATCGAGGGTGCCGGTTTTCATGGTGCCGCCAGTGTGGCGCAAGGTGCGCGCAATCGGCTTCGTTTTCGGGCCTGCACAACGACACCGGATTTCGCGGCCGATGGCTACGCTGGGGCTCCCCGACGAACAAGGAGCATCCGATGGCCGAAGGCGCAACCTACGACCCCGTGGTCAGCAAGCACCTCGTGCGCTACGGCATGGGGCTGAGCCCGCATGTCATCGTCAAGGCGCGCGGCGCCACGCTGTGGGACGCGCAGGGGCGCGAGATCCTCGACTTCACCTCGGGCCAGATGTGCGCCACCATCGGCCACAACCACCCGCGCATCGTCGCGGCCATCGAGAAGGCCTGCGAGGGCGCGCTGCACCTGTACAGCGGCTTCGTCGGGCCGGCCGTGCCGGCGCTGGCCGGGCGGCTGGCGGCGATGCTGCCGCCGTCGCTGTCGAAATCGCTGTTTTTGTCCACCGGCGGCGAGGCCAACGAGGCCGCCGCGCGCATGGCCCGCGTGACCACCGGCCGCTACGAGATCGTGGGCCTGAACGGCGGCTGGCACGGCGTGAACGGCGGCATGGCTGCGCTCACCTTCGCCGGCCGGCACCACGTCGACTACGGGCCGCGCAAGCCCGGCACCATGTCGATCCCCGCGCCGAACTGCTACCGCTGCCCCATCCGCCATTGCCGCGACGCCTGCGACACCACCTGCCTCGATGTCGGCTTCGACATGGTCGATGCGCAGTCCAGCGGCTCGCTCGCGGCCTTCATTGCCGAGCCGGTGCTGAGCTCGGGCGGCGTGATCGTGCCGCCCGTCGGCTACTTCCCGAAGCTGCAGACCAAGTGCCGCGAGCGCGGCATGCTGCTGATCCTGGACGAAGCGCAGACCGCCTTCGGCCGCCTGGGCAGCAACTTCGCGTTCGAGCAAATTGGCGTGGTGCCCGACTTCCTCACCGTCTCGAAGACGCTGGGCGGCGGCCTGGCGATCGGCGCCACGGTCACCAGCGAGGCGATCGAGCAGGACTGCCACGAGAAGGGCTTTGTGCACGTCACCTCGCACGTGTCCGACCCGCTGCCGGCCGAGGTCGGGCTGGCGGTGCTCGACGTGCTCGAGGAAGAAGGGCTCAACCAGCGCGCCGCCGCCATGGGCGAGCGCCTGAGCCGGGGCCTGGCCACGCTGAAGGCGCGGCATGAGGTGATCGGCGACGTGCGCGGCCACGGCCTGCTGCAGGGCGTGGAACTGGTGAAGGACCGCGAGACCCGCGAACCCGACGCCGAGCGCGGCCGGGCCATCACCGACGCCTGCATGGCGCGCGGCCTGAGCATGAACATCGTGGCCGTCGGCGGCATGGCGGCCGTGTGGCGCATCGCGCCGCCGTTGAACGTGAAGCCGGAGGAAATCGATCGCGGCCTCGAAATCCTCGACGACGCGATCCGGGCGGTGAGTTAGATCCCGAGCATCCGCCGGTTCGCCGCCACGTCCGCCCCGCCGGCCGCGAAGTCGTCGAAGGCGCGATCGGCCACGCGGATGATGTGGTCGCGGATGAAGGTGGCGCCTTCGCGCGCGCCGTCTTCCGGGTGCTTGATGCAGCACTCCCATTCGAGCACCGCCCAGCCCGGGAAGTCGTACTGCGCCATCTTCGAGAAGATGGCCTTGAAGTCGACCTGCCCGTCGCCCAGCGAGCGGAAGCGCCCGGCGCGGTTGATCCAGCTCTGGAAGCCGCCGTACACGCCCTGCTTGCCGGTCGGGTTGAACTCGGCGTCCTTCACGTGGAAGAGCTTGATGCGCTCGTGGTAGTGGTCGATGTAGGCCAGGTAGTCGAGCTGCTGCAGCACGAAGTGGCTCGGGTCGTACAGCAGGCAGGCGCGCGGGTGGTTGTTCACGCGCTCCAGAAACATCTCGTAGCTCACGCCGTCGTGCAGGTCTTCGCCGGGATGGATCTCGTAGCCCACGTCGACGCCCACGGCGTCGAAGGCATCGAGGATCGGGCGCCAGCGGCGCGCCAGCTCGTCGAAGGCCTCCTCGATGAGGCCGGCCGGGCGCGGCGGCCACGAATACAGGTACGGCCAGGCCAGCGCGCCCGAGAAGGTCGCGTGCGCCGTGAGCCCGAGATTGGCCGAGGCCTTGGCCGCATGGTGCAGCTGCTGCACCGCCCACTGCTGGCGCGCGACGGGGTTGCCGCGCACCTCGGGCGCCGCAAAGCCATCGAAGCCCGCGTCGTAGGCCGGGTGCACCGCGACCAGCTGGCCCTGCAGGTGGGTCGAGAGCTCGGTGATCTCCAGGCCGTGGCCCGCGAGCGTGCCCTTGATCTCGTCGCAGTAGGTCTTGCTCTCGGCGGCACGCTTGAGGTCGATGAGGCGCGTGTCCCAGCTGGGGATCTGCACGCCCTTGTAGCCAAGGCCCGCGGCCCATCCGGCGATGGCGTCGAGCGAGTGGAACGGGGCCGAGTCGCCCGCGAACTGGGCCAGGAAAATGCCCGGCCCCTTGATCGTCTTCATGCGTGTCTCCTGATGCGCCGCACAGCATACTTCGGGGGTTCGGCTGACACACGACCGAAGTTCGATGGGCGCACAATGAACTTTGTCCACAGGGAACCCATCGACATGTCTCAGCCTGTCGCCGCCCGGCTCAAGATCGGCTTGTCCGCCTGCTTCTCGCACGCCGACCCGGCCCGCTCGCTTTTCACGAACAAGACGCTGCAGTACGTCGAACAATCGATCGCCCACTGGCTCATGTCGGCCGGCGCGATGGTGGTGATGGTGCCCTGCCCCACGGGCGCGACGGCGCGCGGCGACACCAAGCTCTCGCACTACGCCGAATGGCTCGACGGCGTGGTGATGCACGGCGGCGCCGACGTCTGGCCCGGCAGCTACGGCGAGGAGCCTTTGAAAGACGCCTGGATCGGCGACCAGATCCGCGACCTGTACGACCTGGCGCTGGTGGAAGCCTTCGAGCAGGCCGGCAAGCCGATCTTCGGCGTGTGCCGCGGCCTGCAGCTGATCAACGTGGCCTTCGGCGGCACGCTCTACCAGGACATCGAGGAACAGCACGGCCACCCCGAGACGGTGCGCCACCGCGACCCGGTGACCTACGACCAGAACTTCCACCAAATCGAGATCGTCGAAGGCACGCGCCTGTCGAAGCTGTTCCCCGAGGTGCGCACGGCGCGCGTCAACAGCATCCACCACCAGGGCATCAAGGGGCTCGCGCCCGGCTTCGAGGTCGAGGCCTGGAGCCTGCCCGACCGCGTGCCCGAAGCCATCCGCCGCCGGCCCGAGAAGGGGCGCGGCTACATCGCGGCGACCCAGTGGCACCCCGAGTTTCACAAGTACGGCAGCACCGAGACCGTGGACGACACGCCGATCCTGCACGACTTCCTGTGGGCCTGCGCCACCGCCCGCGTGGCGCCGCGCACCAGCATGCGCGAGATGCAGGGGCGGATTCGCAACCGGGCGGCGCGGTTGCTGCGGCAGGCGTTGTTGCGGCGCTGACGGCGCTGCGGTTCGGGGCGCGTGCTCAGGCCGCGTCGCGCAGCAGGTGCTTCAGCAGCTTGCCCGTCGCCGTGCGCGGCAGGCTCTCGCGCACTTCGAAGATGCGCGGGATCTTGTAGCGCGCCAGCCGGTCCTCGAGAAATCGCACCAGCTCGCGCGCCTCGAGCGCGCGCCCGCCGCGCGCCACCAGCACCGCCGTCACGGTCTCGCCCCACTCGGGGTGCGGGCGGCCGATGACGGCCACGTCCTGCACGTCGGGGTGGGCGCCCAGCGCGTCTTCCACTTCCTTCGAATAGACGTTCTCGCCGCCCGTGATGATCATGTCGCGCAGCCGGTCGACGATGAACAGGAAGCCGTCCTCGTCCACCCGCGCCAGGTCGCCCGTGCGGTACCAGCCCTGCGCGTCGAAGGCCTCGGCGCTCGCCTGCGGGTTGTCGAGGTAGCCCTGCATCACGGCCGGCGAACGCAGGTGGATCTCGCCGACCTCGCCCGCGCCGCAGCGCCGGCCGTCGGGGTGGCGCACCTCGATCGCCACGCCGGGCACGCCCGCACGGCCGATCGAGCCGGCCTTGGCGATCGCGTCTTCCGGGTAGAGCACGGTGCCCAGCGGGCCCGATTCGGTCATGCCGTAGACCTGCACGAAGCGGTCGCTGCGGTAGCTGTCGGCCAGCTTGCGCGCCATGTCGGCGCCGAGCGGGCCGCCGCCGTAGGCCCACAGGCGCATCGCGCTGAAGTCGTAGCGTTGCACGTCGGGCACCACCGACAGCGGCGCCAGGAAGGCGATGGGCGCGCCGAAGGTGAAGGTGATGCGTTCTTCGGCCAGCGTGTCGAGAAAGGCCTTGGGCGCGTACTCGCGCAGCAGCACCACGGTGCCGCCCATCAGCAGCGTGCCCAGCAGCCAGTTGTTGAGCGGCGACGAATGCCACACCGGCATCGCGACCAGCGTGCGCTCGTTGCGCGACAGCGACATGCCCGCCGCCGTGCACACCGCCGCCATGAACACGTTGCGATGGCTGTGCAGGCAGCCCTTGGGCTTGCCGGTGGTGCCCGAGGTGTAGAGCACCTGGGCCAGCGTGTCGGTGCCGGGCGCCGGGGCGCTTGTGTCGTCACCGCCCAGCGGTGCGGCCTGCGCCGTCATGTCGTCGAACATCGGCAGGCCGTCGGCGGCGCTGTCGGTCGCGAGCCAGTCGCAGCGGTGCGCGATGCGCGCGGCGACCTGCGTGGCGAGCGTGCCGTCGGCCACGCACAGGCGCACGCCGGCGTGCGCCAGCACGTAGTCGATCTCCGGCGCCTGCAGCTTGTGGTTGACCGGCACCACGGCCGCGCCGAGGCGCCAGGCGCCGAACATCGCGGCGACGAAGCCGACCGTGTTGAAGCACAGCAGCGCGACCTTGTCGCCAGGGCCCACGCCCTGGTCGCGCAGCACGGTGGCGGCGCGGCGCGAGAGGTCGGCGAACTCGGCGTAGGTCCAGGCGCGGCCTGCGGCGCGCAGGCATTCGTGGGTGGGCTGGGTGCGGGCGTGCTGGTCCAGCAGGGAAACGAAATCCATCCGGGTCGGCTCCGTGCTCAGTGCCAGGCGGCGCGCACCAGCGCCGCGGGGTCGCTGGTGCCGGCGCTGATGCCGGTCACGGGGCCCCAGTCGGGATCGAAGCGGCTCGACACGAACGCGGCCGCCGCGAGCGGGCTCGCGTGCTGCAGCATCAGGCCGGCCTGCGCCGCGCGCACCAGCCGCTGCGTGAAGCGGCGCGCCTGGCGTTCCAGGTCCTGCGGCGCCAGCTGCACCATCTGGCGCAGCGCCTGCACCTCGGCCTGCAGGCGCGCTTCGCCGGCGGTCACTTCCTGCAGGTGGTCGAGCACGAGGTGCGCGTCGTCGGGGTTGCGCGACACGGCGCGCAGCACATCGAGGCACATCACGTTGCCCGAGCCTTCCCAGATCGAGTTGACCGGCGCCTCGCGGAACAGCCGGCCCATCGGGCCGTCTTCCACGTAGCCGTTGCCGCCGAACACCTCCATCGCCTCGCCGGTGAGCGCCACCGCGCGCTTGCAGTTCCAGAACTTGGCGGCGGGCGTGAGCAGGCGGCGCCAGGCGGTGTCCAGCGGCGCGGGCGAGCCGAAGCGCGCGGCCAGCTCCATCGCCAGCAGCGTGGCGCTCTCGGTTTCGAGCGCCATGTCGCCCAGCAGCTCGGTCATCACCGGCTGGTCGACCAGCGCCTTGCCGAAGGCAAAACGGTTGCGCGTGTAGTGCAGCGCTTGCGCGAAGCCCTGGCGCATGAAGCCGGCGCTGGCGAGCGCGCAGTCCAGGCGCGTCACGGTGGCCATCTCGATGATGGTCGGGATGCCGCGGCCCTCGTCGCCCACGAGCACGCCCCAGGCCTCCTTGAACTCGACCTCGCTGCTGGAGTTGGAGCGGTTGCCGACCTTGTCCTTCAGGCGCTGGATGTGGATCGCGTTCTTGCTGCCGTCGGGCCGCCAGCGCGGCACGAAGAAGCACGAGGAGCCGTGCTCGTCGGTCTTGGCCAGCACCAGGTGGCCGTCGCACATCGGCGCCGAGAAGAACCACTTGTGGCCGGTGATGAGGAACTCTTCGCCCCACGGGCCGCTGCCGGCCGGCACGGCGCGCGTGGTGTTGGTGCGCACGTCGCTGCCGCCCTGCTTCTCGGTCATGCCCATGCCGACGGTCATCGAGGTCTTGCCCTCGAGCGGGATGTCGCGTGGGTCGTGCACGTGGGCGGCGAGCTTGTCGCGCAGGTCGGCGTACAGCGCGGCGTTGCGGCGCATCACGGGGATGCAGGCCTTGGTCATGGTGGTCGGGCAGGTGGAGCCCGACTCGATCTGGCTGTGCATGTACAGCGAGGCGCCGTAGCCCACCCAGGCCGAGGGTCGCTCGTCGAAGAACGGCAGGTTGGCGATGCCGTTGCGCCGCGCGATCGACATCATGGTGTGCCACGCGGGATGGAACTGCACGCTGTCGATGCGCGTGCCGGTGCGCGAGTGGGTGTGCAGCTCGGGCTCGTGGCGGTTGGCGTCCTCGGCGGCGCGCAGCGTGGCCTCGGCGCCGTACTCGGCGCCCTGGCGCACCAGCTCGTCGTCGCGCCAGGCGGCGCCGCCGCGCCCCACCGCGCCGCGCAGGGCGGGGTCGCTGGTGTAGACGTTGTAGTCCTTGAGCTCGGGGACCTGGTTGTCGGGGTGGATGCCGGGAATGGTCATGGCGTTGTCTCCGTGAAGCGGTGAAAGAGGGGCGTGTTCAGGTGGCGGCGGCGCGTTCGCGCACCACCAGCGTCTGGGTCGCGAGGCCGATGAGGCCACGCGTGTCGTACAGGTGGGACACGGTGAGGCCCGCGCCGCCGGCGTGCATCTCGGTGCTGGCGCGCAGGCCGATCCACTCGCCCTCGGGCACGCGGAACAGGTTCAGGCTCAGGTCGGCGTTCGAGAACAGGAAGTCGGCGGGCGACAGCACCCAGCTCAGGCCGTTGCCGAAGTCGGCCGCCGCCGCCGCGCGCATCGCGGGCGAGGTGGCCACGCCGCGCACCAGCGGCACCGCCAGCCGGAACCACGCGGCGCCCGCGCCGGGCTGCGCGATGTCGCCTTGCGCGAGGCGCGATTCGACCGCGGTCTGGTGGAACGAGAGGCCGTCGGGCAGGCCGGGAATGCGCAGGCGCTCGGTGCAGTCTTCGGGCCGCGGCAGCAACTCGCGCGGCGCGTCGCCCGCGGGCAGGTTCGCCGGCAAGGTCAGCGGCGAGGTCTTCAGCAGCAGCGCGTGCGCACGGGCCACCACCGTGTCGCCCGCGAGCAGGTCGATGCCCACGCGCACCGTGGCGCGCGAGGCCTGCGACTGCGTGCGCGTGACCAGCGGCGCCACCGGCACCGGCTTCACCAGCTCCAGCGTGAGCCGCGCCAGCTGCCAGCCGGGGCCGGGCGCGGCGCGTTCGGCGATGTGGGCGAGCAACGCGGCGGGCGCGCCGCCATGCTGCGCGCGCGGGTCCCACGGGCCGCGCGAGAGCGCGTCGGGCAGCCACGCATCGCCCTCGCCGGTGTAGACGGCGGGGGGCGTTGTCTCGGGGGCGCGGTCGGGCGAGGTCATTGCAGAATGCCTTTCGATGGGATCAAAAATTCTAGGAACAACCCGCCCGCGAGGTGTTCGGGTTCGGCGGCCATGACCGGCGCCCGCGCACCCGCCGTCGCCCCGAGGAGGAAGCCGCGCCAGTCCCGCGCGCGCCACACCTCGCAGGCGCTGCAGGAAGCCTTTGTTCGGCTTTTGGTCGAGAAGGGCTACGCCGCCACCACGATCCGCGAGATCGTGGCCGTGGCGGGCACGGGCCTGGGCAGCTTCTACGAGTACTTCGAGAACAAGGAAGACCTGGCGCGCGTGTGCCTGCACCTGCGCTCCAAGGCGCTGCTGCTGGACATGCGCGCGGTCGTGGCCGCGAACGAAGGCCGGCCGTGGCGCGAGATCGTCGACGCGGTGATCGATGCGCAGCTCGACGCGCACCGCACGCAGCCCGTGGCCTGGGGCGCGCACTACCTGCTGGAGCGGCACCTCTCCAGCCCCGAGGCCTACCGCAAGATGTACGACCGCTTCGTGGCCGAATGGGTGGGCGTGCTGGACGCGGCGGGCGATGTGAAGGCCGACGGCCCGCAGAAGAAGGAAGCGGCGCGCGTGTGCCAGACCATCATCTACGGCCTGGTCGCGCACACCCACATCGGCACGGGCGGGCGGCCCGACCTGCAGACGCTGTCACGCCAGTTGCGCGATGCGCTGCGGGGCTACCTGGCGACGGTCGCCTGAGGCTCTCGCTCAGCGCGACGACTTGTTCGTCGTGCCGCTGACGCCGGCGTCGATGGTGCCGAACACCGTCACGCCGCTGCCCGATGAAGACGTGGAGGAGGACGAAGACGGCGACGGCGCGGTGCCGGCGCAGCCCGAGACCAGCAGACCGGTCGCAAGGACGGCGAGGGCGGCAAGGATCGACTTCACGGCAGGACTCCAGAAAACTAAGGACGTCCCACTATAGGCCGGGGCCCCCGGCCGCCCTGTAACAAAGACACCAGCCCCTGCAGGGGCTGCGTCGTTCAGCCTGCCACGCGCGGGTCGGTCGCCAGCAGCATCTCGACCATCGAACGCAGGTCGGCCTGCAGCCGCGTGGCGCCGGCCTCGTCGAGCGCCAGCGTGGCCTCGTCCATGTAGAGCTTGCGGTTGATCTCGACCTGGATGCTGTGCCGGTTCGCCGCCGGGTCGCCGTGCCGGCGCACCAGCTCCACGCCCTTGTACGGGTGGTTGTAGTCCACGCTGTAGCCGCGTGCGCGCAGGTGTTCGCACAGCCGCTGCGACAGCGCCGGGTCGGCCGTGCTGCCGTCGCGGTCGCCGATCACGAAGTCGGCGTGCGCCAGCCCCGGGAAGTCGGTGGCGTGGCTGCCCGCGATGGCGGGCATCGAGTGGCAGTTGATGTGGATGCTGTAGCCGTGCCGCGCATGCGCGTCGTCGATGGCCTGCGCCACCGCCGCGTGGTACGGGCGCCAGCACTGGTCGATGCGCTGGCGCACCTCGGCCACCGTGAGCGGCCGGTCGTAGATCGGCAGGCCTTCGTCGGTGAGCTTCCAGATCAGGCCCTTGCCCAGGCGCACTTTCGACAGCACGCGCGGGTCGGTGGACACCGGGTCGGTCCACGGGCCGTCGAGCATGGTGGTGTCGACCTCGGTCATGTCGCGGTTGGCGTCGAGGTAGCTGCGCGGAAAGTGCGCCTCGATCCAGGCGGCGCCCATGTCGCTCGCGAAGGCGTAGAGCTTCTCGACGTGGGTGTCCTCGGCCCGACGCAGCGTGGCGAGCTCGCACACGGGCCGGAAGTCCTCGGGGTAGACGGTGCCGCTGTGCGGGGAGTCCAGCACCAGCGGGGTGTGCCCGGCGACGCTCGTCACCTGGGCGCGGGTTTGAATCAGTTTCAGGACTGGATGCATAGGCGGTGTCGGTCAGTCCAATCGGATGCGCGCGAAGGCGGCCACCTTCTTCATCTTCTCGATCTCGCTCGCGATCTGCTTCGTGAACTCGGCCGGCGTGGTGCCCGAGGCGTACAGCCCCTGCAATGCCAGGCGCTCGCGCACCGCGGGGTCCTTCAGCGCCGTGGCCACGGCCTGCTGCATGCGCAGCACCAGCTCGGGCGGCGTGCCGGCGGGCGCGATCATGCCGAACCACGAGGGGTCGTTGCTGGCCGCGTAGCCCAGCTCGCCATACGTCGGCACTTCGGGCAGCACGTCGAGGCGGCCGCTCCAGGACACGGCCAGCGCCTTCAGCTTGCCGGCCTTCACGTGCGGCAGCGACGAGGCCACCTGGTCGAAGTACACCGGCACCTGGCCCGCGAGCACGTCGTTGATGGCCGGGCCCGCACCGCGGTAGGGGATGTGCACCATCGAGGTTCCGGTGCTGCTCTTGAACAGCTCGCCCCACATGTGGCCGATGGTGCCGTTGCCCGGCGAGGCGTACGACACCTTGCCCGGGTTGGCCTTCAGGTACTTCACGAGTTCCGCGAAGCTGCCCACCGGCAGCACGGCCGGGTTGATGACGATCACGCCCGGCGCCTTCACCAGCTCGGTCACGGCGGCAAAGCCCTTGATCGGGTCGTAGGGCAGCTTCTGGTACACGGCCGGGTTCACGCCGTGCGTGGACAGCGTGGCCACGCCGAAGCTCAGGCCGTCGGGCGTGGCGCGCGCCAGCTCGGCCATGCCGATCGAGCCGCCCGCGCCGGCGCGGTTGTCGATCACCACGGGCTGCTGGAGGATCTTGGCCAGGGGCTCGGAGAGCACGCGGGCCGTGATGTCGGTGGCGCCACCGGGCGGGAAGGGCACGACCAGGCGGATCGGCTTGCCTTGGGCAAAGGATATTCCTGGGGCGAAAGAAACGGCAGCCAGGGTGGAGAGGAAATGACGACGTTGCATGAGGGTTCTTCCAATGGAACGATGAGTGAATGTGCAAAGCTGCAGCTCACCTGAAGCAAAGGATATACCCGATATCATTCCAATCTGGAATGACTTGATGGGCTCCCCCATGCCGCTGCGACGCCTCAACCCGCCCCTGAACCTGCTGCGCGCCTTCTCCACCGTGGTGCGCTTCGGCGGCGTGTCGCGCGCGGCCGAGGCGCTGCACCTCACGCAGGGCGCGGTGAGCAAGCAGGTGCAGGAGCTCGAGCGCTGGATCGGCGCGCCGCTGTTCGAGCGCAGCCGCAAGCGCCTGGCGCTCACGCCCGCCGGCGAGCGCTACGAAAAGGCGGTGCGCGCCCTGCTGGCGCAGCTGGAGGCGGCGACGCTGGAGCTCATCACCAGCGGCGACGGCGGCGGTGCGCTGCACCTGTCGACCCTGCCCACCTTCGGCGCCAAGTGGCTGATTCCGCGCCTGCCCGACTTCCAGCAGCGCCACCCGCAGATCACGCTGCATTTCGTGCCCTTCGTGCATGGCTACGACTTCGAGCGGCCCGAGCTCGACTGCGCCATTTTGTTCGGCGACGGCCACTGGCCCGGCGCGCGCTCGCACTACCTCGCGGGGCAGGACGTGGCGCTGATCGCCCCGCGCGCCGCGCAGGCCGAGGCCGCCATCCGCACGCCGCAGGACGTGGCGCGCTGCACCCTGCTGCGCCATGTGAGCGTGCCGCAGTCGTGGCTGCACTGGAGCGAGGCGCACGGCGTGCGCGGGCTCGACCCGTTGGCCGGGCTGCAGTTCGACCAGTTCCAGACCATGATCCGCGCCGTCATGGCCGGCATGGGCGTGGCGCTGGTGCCGCGCTGCCTGGTGCAGGACGAAATCACGTCGGGGCTGGTGGAAGAGCCGCTGCCCAACGGCGGCTACCGGGGCAGCGAGGGCTACTGGTTCTGCTACCCCGAAGGGCGGGGCCAGCTGGCCACGCTGGACCATTTCCGCCACTGGCTGCTGGCCGAGGTCGACCGCAGCGGGGAAGCGACGGCGCAGCCGCCAGCCGCGTTGGCCTGAAAAGTTACTCGGGCTTGGCGCCCGACGCCTTCACCGCCGCACCCCAGAGCCCGATCTCGCTCGCCACGAAGCGGTCGAACTCGGCGCCGCTCGTCGGTGCCGGCTCGGAACCCCGGTCGCGGATGAAGCGCGCCATCTGCTCGCTCTTGAGGATGTCGGTCACTTCGTGGTTCAGCCGCGCCACGACCTCGGACGGCGTGCCGCGCGGCGCCATCAGGCCGAGCCAGCCCACGGCCTCGAAGTTCTTGGTGCCCGCGACGCCGCTCTCGCGCACGGTGGGCACGTCGGGCAGTTGCGACGAGCGCGTGGCCGACGTCACCGCCAGCGCAACCGCCTTGCCCGCCTTGATGTGCGGCAGCGCGGCCGTCACCGAGTCGACCATCAGCGGCACCTGGTTGCCCAGGAAGTCCGCCTGCGCCGGCCCGCTGCCCCGGTACGGAATGTGCGTGATGAACACATGCGCCGCCGACTTGTACATCTCGCCCGACAGGTGCTGCGTGCCGCCGATGCCGGCGCTCGCGTAGCTCAGCTTGCCGGGCTCGGCCTTGGCGCGCGCCGTGAGCTCGGCCAGCGTGCGGATGCCGCTTTCGGGCGTGGCCAGGAACACCAGCGGCACCTTCGCGATCAGCGAGATGCCGACGACGTCCTTGCGCGGGTCGAAGCCCGGCTTGGCGTAGAGCGTCTGGTTCACCGCCATCGCGCTGCCCGCCACCACGAGCGTGTAGCCGTCGGGCGGCGCGCGCACCACGAACTCGGTGCCGATGTTGCTGCCCGCGCCCGCCTTGTTGTCGACGATCACGGGCTGGCCCAGCCGCTTGCCGAGCTGTTCGGCGAGCGCGCGGGCAAAGATGTCGGTGGCCTGCCCGGGTGGGAAGGGCACGACCAGCTTGACGGGCTTGTCAGGCCACGCGGCGGCCTGGGCCAGGCCCGCGCCGCCCAGCAGCGCGGCGGCACACAGGGCGGCGAGGTGTCGGCGCTGCATGCGTCGTCAGGCCACGTCGGGCGCCGAGAGGTGCTTGCCCACGATGCCCGCGAGTTCGAACATCGTCACCTGGTCCTTGCCGAACACCGGCTTGAGCTTGGCGTCGGCGTTGATCGCGCGCTTGTTGGTCGCGTCCTGCAGGCCGTTGGCCTTGATGTAGTCCCACAGCTTCTTGATGACCTCGGTGCGCGCCACCGGTTCGGCGCCGATCACCGCGGCCAGCGAGTCGCTGGGCTTGAGGCCCGCGCCCGGCTTGCGCGGCTTGGCCGCCTTCTTCTCGGCCGGGGCCTTCTTGGCGGCGGGCGTCTTCTTCGCCGCGACCTTCTTGGCCGCCGCGGTCTTCGCGGCCGGCTTGCCGAAGGTCTTGCGCGGCGGGAACTTGCTGCCGCCTTCGCGCGGTGCGAATTCGAAGGTCACCTTGCCTTCTTCGGCGTTCCACGTGAGGAAGGCCTTGAAGGCGCGGCGCGTGCGCATCGACACGAACTTGTCGAGCAGGTCGGTCTTGCCGGTGGCCAGCAGCTTCTCCATCTGGTCGCGCTCCACCGGTTGCTGCAGGATGATCTTGCCGGTCTTGAAGGTGCAGCTGGGGGTCGGCTGCTCGTTCGTCGGCACCGACTTCTCGCAGACGTAGTTGCTGCCGTGATCGAACACCGGCGCGCCGCAGACCGGGCACGGGCCCACGGTGTCCTGCTGGCTGAAGTCGACGATCTCGCCGCTGTCTTCGTTCTTGTCGTCGCCGAAGTCGAACTCGAGCTTCCAGTTCTTCGCTTCTTCCCCGTCGTACTTGAGGATGATCTCGGCCGTGAAGGGCCAGCCCGCCTTGGAGCGGAAGCCCTCGAGCGGGCCGATGTGCTTGTTGGCCAGCAGCTGCTCGGCCTCGGCCACCTCGAAGGTGCGCCCGGCCGGCGACTTGCCGAACGAGAAGCCGCAGGCGTCCTCGCCCGTGCCGCTCTTGCCGGTGCAGCCGTAGCGGCGGTAGTTCTCCTTCACCACGCCGCCGCAGTTCGGGCAGGGCGTGGCGAGCGTGGCGTAGTCGCCGGGCACGGTGTCGCGGTCGTACTCCTTGGCTTTCTTGACGATGTGCTCCGTCATCTCGGCGATCTCGCGCATGAAGGCGTCGCGGCTCAGCGCGCCCTTCTCCATCTGCGCCAGCTTGTACTCCCACTCGCCCGTGAGCTCGGCCTTGGAGAGTTCTTCCACGCCCAGCCCGCGCAGCAGCGTCATGAGCTGGAAGGCCTTGGCGGTCGGGATGAGCTCGCGGCCTTCGCGCAGCATGTACTTCTCGGCGATCAGCCCTTCGATGGTGGCTGCGCGCGTGGCTGGCGTGCCCAGGCCCTTTTCCTGCATGGCCTCGCGCAGCTCGTCGTCGTCGATCGTCTTGCCGGCGCCTTCCATGGCGCCCAGCAGCGTGGCTTCCGAATAGCGTGCGGGCGGGCGCGTCTTCAGGCCCTTGAGGTCGGCCGACTCGTTCTGCACGATCTCGCCCGGCTTCACCGGCACGAGGCGCTTGCCGTCCTTGTCGTCTTCCTTCTCGTCGTCCTGGGCTTCCTTGCCGTAGATGGCGAGCCAGCCCGGCTTGACCAGCACCTTGCCGTCGGTGCGGAACGGGTACTTCTTGCCGCCCTGCTCCACCGTGCTGATGCGCGTGGTCACCTGGTGCTCGGCACTCGGGAAGAACACCGACAGGAAGCGGCGCACCACGAAGTCGTACAGCTTCTGCTCGGCCTCGCTCAGCCCGCTCGGGGCCTGCAGCGTCGGAATGATGGCGAAGTGATCCGACACCTTGGCGTTGTCGAAGATGCGCTTGTTGGGCTTGACGTAGTTGCCGTCGACCGCCTGCTGCGCGAACGGCGCCAGGTGCTTCATGCCGCTGCCGGCGAGCATCTCCATGGTCTGCTTGACGACGGGCAGATAGTCTTCCGGCAGCGCGCGCGAATCGGTACGCGGGTAGGTCAGCGCCTTGTGGCGTTCGTACAGGCTCTGGGCCAGCGCGAGCGTGGTCTTGGCGCTGAAGCCGAAGCGGCCGTTGGCCTCGCGCTGCAGCGAGGTCAGGTCGAACAGCGCGGGCGAGGCCTGCGTGGTGGGCTTGCTCTCTTCGGTGACGGTGGCGGGCTTGCCGCGCGAGGCGTCGGCGATGGCGCGGGCTTCCTGCTCGCTCCACACGCGGTCGGCGCGCTGCTCGGCATCGGGCTCGCCGTTGGCCAACAGCGGCGCGTTGGCTTTCTTCCAGTCGGGGTTGAACCACTTGCCGGGGTACTGGCCGGCCTCGGCCGCGAAGCTGCCGTGGATTTCCCAGTACTCGCGCGAGACGAACTTGCGGATCTGCTCCTCGCGCTCCACCACCACCGACAGCGTGGGCGTCTGCACGCGGCCCACGGTCGTGAGGAAGAAGCCGCCGTCGCGCGAATTGAATGCGGTCATGGCGCGCGTGCCGTTGATGCCCACCAGCCAGTCGGCCTCGGAGCGCGAGCGCGCGGCGTCGGCCAGGCCCTGCATCTGCTTTTCGGTGCGCAGCGCGTCGAAGCCGTCGCGGATCGCCTGCGGCGTCATCGACTGCAGCCACAGCCGCTTCACCGGCTTGCCCAGCGGGCTCTTGCCGCCGGCGTACTGCTCGATGAGGCGGAAGATCAGTTCGCCCTCGCGGCCCGCGTCGCAGGCGTTGATGAGCTGCGTCACGTCCTTGCGCTTGGCCTGCTTGACCACGGCGTTCAGGCGCGTCTTGGTCTTGTCGACCGGCTTGAGGTCGAAGTGCGGCGGGATCACCGGCAGGTTGGCGAAGCTCCACTTGCCGCGCTTGACGTCGAATTCCTCCGGGGCCTGGATCTCGACCAGGTGGCCCACGGCGCTGGTCACGACGTAGGTGTCGTTCTCGAAATGCTCGTCATGTTTGTCGAACTTGCCGGCCACCGGCGTGAGGGCCCGGACGATGTCCTGGGCCACCGACGGCTTTTCTGCGATTACCAAAGTCTTTGTCATCTGAGGGCTCTCTATACTCTGCGGCTTCCGCGTGCGCACGCGCGCACACGCATGTGTGCATATTCAACCTAACAGACTTCGGCGATGCCTTCCAAATCCCCACTTTCCGCCGGCCGCGACAAGGAAGCCGCCCCCGTGACCGAGCCCGAGGCCCGGTCCGCCGCCACGCGCTCGGGTGGCCGGCGCATCCAGATGCGCCGCTCGGACGTCCATGGCAACGGCGTGTTCGCCCTGCAGGACCTGGCCGAAGGTGAAACGCTGATCGAATACAAGGGCGAGGTCATCAGCTGGAAAGAGGCGCTGCGCCGCCATCCGCACGACCCGACCCAGCCGAACCACACCTTCTACTTCCACATCGACGACGGCCGCGTGATCGACGGCAACGTGAAGGGCAACGACGCGCGCTGGATCAATCACTCGTGCGAGCCGAACTGCGAGGCCGACGAAGTCGATGGGCGCGTTTATATCAAGGCCCTGAGAAACATCGCCGCCGGTGAGGAACTGAACTACGACTACGGCCTGATCATCGACGAGCCGTACACCGAGAAGCTGCTGTCCGAGTTCCCGTGCTGGTGCGGCTCCGAGATGTGCCGCGGCACGCTGCTGACGCCCAAGGACGAGGACGAAGAAAAAGACAAGAAGAAAAAGAAGAAGGCCAAGAAAAAAGCCGAGAAGAAGAAGGCCGAGGCCAAGGAAGCGAAGAAGGCTGAAAAGAAAGCCGAGAAGAAAAAAGCCGACAAGAAGGCCGACAAGAAAAAGGCCGACGGCAAGAAGAAGTCCAAGGGCGACGCCCCGGCCGCCGCCGGAGACTGACGATGGGCACGACGCCGGCCAGCGCCTGGTTCGAAGACCGGATCGCCGCGACGGTCGCGCCGCTGCTGCCCGGCTTCGCGGTCGAGGCCGTGGCCGAAATCGATTCCACCAACACCGAGCTGATGCGCCGCGCGCGCGCCGGCCGCACCGACCCCGTGCTGCTCGTGGCCGAGCGCCAGACGGCCGGGCGCGGTCGTCTCGGCCGCCCCTGGCAGAGCGCGCAGCAGCCCGAGGCGCCCGCCTCCCTCACCTTTTCGCTCGGCATGCCGCTGGCGCCGGCCGACTGGTCGGGCCTGTCGCTCGCCGTGGGCGTGAGCGTGGCCGAAAGCCTCGACCCGACGGGCGCGCACCAGGTCGGCCTCAAGTGGCCCAACGACATCTGGGTGAACGACCGCAAGCTGGTCGGCATCCTCATCGAAACGGCGATGCCGCAGACCGCCCGGCCCGATGCCGCGCGCTACCTCGTGGTCGGCATCGGCATCAACATCGGCCCGCGCGAGGGCGACGGCATGCGCACGCCGCCGGCCTGGCTGCGCCAGTGGCAGCCCGACGCGTCCGCGCCCGAGGTGCTGCTGTCGCTGGCCGAGCCGCTGGTGCGCAGCGTGCTCGCCTTCGAGGCGAACGGCTTCGCGCCCTTTGCCGAACGCTTTGCGGCGCGCGACGTGCTGCGCGGGCGCGAGGTGACGCTCAGCGACGGCACCGCGGGCCTGTGCGAAGGCGTGGCCTGGGGCGGCGAGCTGCAGGTGCGCACCGACGCCGGCCTGCAACTGATCTCGAGCGACGAAGTGAGCGTGCGCCCGCGCGGCATGTCTTTCTGAGCGAGGGCATGAAGCTGCGCCTGGTCCTCATCGCCCTGCTCGCCGCCAACGCGGGCTACTGGCTGTGGACGCGCGGCGACCTGGCCGGCTTCGGGCTCGCGCCCGCGGCGCTCGACGAGCGCGAGCCGCAGCGCATGGCGCGGCAGATCCACCCCGAGTGGGTGCAGATCCGCAAGGAAGCCAAGCCTTCGGGCACGCCTGCGCCCTGACCCGAATCAGGCGGCAGCCGCGCGCGCGAACATGCGCCGCGCCTTGGCCAGCGCGGCCTGCAGTTTTTCTTCGGACGGCGGCTCGTGTGAACTCGAGCTCAGGCCGAACTTCTTGCCCGCGATTTCCTGCACCGCGACCAGGATGCCGCCCAGCACGGCCGGATCGGTCTCGGTGTCGAGCGCCTGGCGCAAGGGCTCGAGCGCCTGGGGCGCAGCGCTGCGGCGGTTGAACACGATCTGCATCAGCGCGCTCGCGGCCCATCGGCGGTTTGCGGCGACGGCGTCGTGCGCGAGCAGCGGCACGACCTTGGCGATGTCGGTCGTACCGCCGAGCCAGCCGATCACCCACAGCCCCTTGCAGCGCAGCTCGTCGTGCGGCGACGCGAGCGCGGCGCGCGCGAGGACCGCCGTCTCTTTCAGCCGTCGGCCCTTGCGGTACTTGAAGCCGCCGAGCAGCTGCAGCACCGTGGCCTGCATGGCCGGGTCGGGCTCGCGGTCGAACTGCGCGAGCAGGTGGTCTTCGGCTTCGTCGCCGCGCTCGCCGAACTTGCGGCAGAGCCAGTCGTAGAGCTCGCTGTCCATGCCGGTGTCGTGCAGCAGCGTGTAGTGGAAGGCCAGCGCCTCGGCTGAATCCTGTTCCAGCAGATCAGCGCCGAAGTCGAACATGTCCGACACGTCGGTGTCGAGGCGGATTTCCAGGAAGCGTTGGCGCAGCGTGTCGAGCGGATTCATTCCGACGGAGCCTCCTCGAAGCGCACGGTGAAAAGCGCGCCCGGCGGATGCTTGCCGGGGTGCGCGTCTTCGAGCTTGACCCGCGCGCGGTGCTGGTTGGCGATCTCGCGCACGATCGGCAGGCCCAGCCCGGAGCCGTCGGCCTCGTTGCCGAGCACGCGGTAGAAGGGCTCGAACACCAGCTCGCGGTCGGCCTCGGCGATGCCGGGGCCGTTGTCTTCCACCTGCACCAGCTGCACGTGGCCGAAGGGGTCGGCCAGCACGCGGGCCGTGACCACGCCGGGGCGCTCGGGCGTCGAGGGCGTGTAGTTGAGCGCGTTGTCGACCAGGTTGCGCACCAGCTCTTTCAGCAGCGTCGGGTTGCCGTCGACCATCACACCGGGCGCGCCGGCCTGGACGCCGTCGTAGCCGAGGTCGATGCGCTTTTCGATCGCGCGCGGCACGGCCTCGCGCACCACCTCGATGGTCAGCCGCGCGAGGTCGCAGGGCTGGCAGTGCGTCATGGCGCTGGTGCCCTCGGCGCGCGCCAGCGACAGCAGCTGGTTCACGGTGTGCGTGGCGCGCACGCTGGCGCGGCCGATCTGCTTGAGCGACTGCTTGAGCTCGTCGGCGTTGGCGCCCTCGCGCTGCGCCAGGTCGGCCTGCATGCGCAGGCCCGCGAGCGGGGTCTTCAGCTGGTGGGCGGCATCGGCCAGGAAGCGCTTCTGCGTGAAGATGGAGTCGTTGAGCTTGTCGAGCAGCTCGTTCACCGACGACACCAGCGGCACCACCTCGAGCGGCACCGAGGACTCGTCGAGCGGGCTCAGGTCGCCCGGGCGGCGCTCGCGGATGCGCGCCTCGACCACCGACAGCGGCTTGATGCCGCGCACCAGCGCCAGCCAGATCAGCAGCACCGCCAGCGGCAGGATCGCGAACTGCGGCAGCAGCACGCCCTTGATGATCTCGGTGGCGAGCACCGCCTGCTTCTCGCGCGTCTCGGCCAGCTGCAGCAGCGACGGCGGCACCTCTTCGCTGCCGCTGGGAATCCACAGCGAGGCCACGCGCACCGGCTGGCCGTGCACGGTGCTGTTGTGCAGCAGGACCACGTTGGTGCCGGGCGGGTCGTCCACGTTGGGCTGCGGCAGGTCGCGCTCGCCGTGCAGCAGCGTGCCGTGGCCGTCGAGCAGCTGGTAGTAGATGTGGCCGGCGTCGTCGGCACGCAGGATCTCGCGCGCCGACTGCGACAGCACGAAGTGCGTCTGCCCCTGCTTCACCGTGACCAGCTCGGCCAGCACCTTCACGTTGTGCTCCAGTGCGCGGTCGAAGGGCGCGTTGGCGATGCCCTGCGCCACCAGCCAGGTCACGCCGATGCTCACCGGCACGAGCAGCAGCAGCGGCGTGAGCATCCAGTCGAGGATCTCGCCGAACAGGGAGCGCTGGGCGCGCTGGAAGAGCTTCAAGGGAGTTCCTGGCAAGACGAAAGAACGCGGGCGAGCGTGAACTAGTACTGCGATTCGCAGGTGTGACGTTTCATTGACAAGGTGTGACTGGTTGTAGCCTTGACGTGCAGTTTCTGCAATTCAAAAACATCAGGGAAGAAATCATGAAGCAAAAGACCGTGGGCGGCTGCCCCAAGCCGCTCTGGATGGCCGCGACCGTGTTGGCCGCCAGCGTGGGCGTCACCGCATGCGGCGGTGGAGGTGGTGGAGGCGGCGGTGGCATGCCGATGCTGCCGATCGCACCGGTTCCTGCGCCCGCCCCCGCACCCGCGCCTTCCCCGGCGCCCGCGCCCGCACCGGCCGAGAACCGCGCCGCTGTGCCGGGCTCCGAGCCGTCGCCCTCGCTGAGTGCGCCGCAGCCCGGCTCCACCGCCGCGGTGGGCAACGACAGCGAAGGCATTTATGCCGGCGTGCGAGGCATTGCCTTCGTCGGCACCAACGGTTCGTTGGCAGGCAGCTTCCTCGGGACCACGATGTGGGGGGCGCTGAAGGTCACGGGGCTCGACTGGTCGTTCAACCCGGACACCGAGTTGTATGTCCCGCCCAACGCGTATCCGGTGACCGGCTCGGGCACCTTCACGCCGAAGAAGTCGGTGAATGGCACCTACGCCTACGACAATGGCAGGCCGTCCGATATCGGCCCGCTGGCCTACACCATCGAGAACGCGCTGGCGGTGTCGCAGGCGAGCATGACCGGCACGTGGTCCAACACCGACAGCAGCCCGAGCCTGGGCGTGACGGTGCAGGTCGACGGCCAGGGCGTGTTCACTGGCAGCACGAGCGGCGTGCAGATCGGCCAGTGCACGCTCTCGGGTACTGTCGCCCTGGCGCAGCCCGGCTCGGCCAAGAACATGTACAGCCTCACGCTGAAGGCCGTGAATGCCGCCACGGCCAGCACCAACGACTGCAAGCTCACCCCCGCCGCCACCGGCAGCTATGCCGGGCCGGCCATCATCGGGCTGGTGCCGGCGGGCGTGTACGACAGCAACGGCTACTTCCGCAGCCTCATGTTCCTGATCCGTTCGAACACCGGCGCCACGCTGCTCGTCAATCTGCGCAAGCAGCCCTGACGGCATTTCGCGCGGGCAGGGCACGCTCAACCGGGAATCTTCTCGAGGCAGTAGCCCAGCCCGCGCACCGTCGCGATGCGCACCGGTCCCTTCTCGATCTTCTTGCGCAGGCGGTGGATGTAGACCTCGATGGCGTTGATGCTCACCTCTTCGCCCCATTCGCACAGCCGGTCCACCAGCTGGTCCTTGCTGACCAGCCGGCCGGCGCGCTGCAGCAGCACCTCGAGCAGGCCCAGTTCGCGCGCCGACAGCTCGATCATCTTGCCGTCGATGGTCGCCACGCGGCCGGCCTGGTCGTAGACCAGCGGGCCGTGGCGGATCGCGTTGCTGGTGGCGCCCATGCCGCGCCGCGTGAGGGCGCGCACGCGCGCCTCGAGCTCCTGCAGGCTGAAGGGCTTGGCCATGTAGTCGTCGGCGCCGTGGTCCAGGCCCTTCACGCGCTCTTCCACGCTGTCGGCCGCCGTGAGCACCAGCACCGGCAGCTGCGAGCCGCGCGCGCGCAGGCGCTTGAGGATCTCGATGCCGTGCAGGCTGGGCAGCCCGAGGTCGAGGATCAGCAGGTCGAACTCGCTGTGGGTCATGAGCGCGGTGTCGGCCTGCGAGCCGTTGGCCACGTGATCGACCGCCGCGCCCGAGGTGCGCAGGCTGCGCAGCAGGGCATCGGCCAGCACCTGGTCGTCTTCGGCAATCAGTATTCGCATGAGCCACCTCCGGCGGATTCAGGCGCCATGCCGGCGCAGTTCACATTTGTCTCAACGCGAGTCTAGCCCGCTGTATAGGCTTCGAGTCCGATGGTTACCACGGTGGCGATCTCGTCGCCCACGCTGGCGCGGAACTCGCGCTCGGTCTGCGTCACGGCGCGGCGGAAGGCGTCCAGCCAGGCCAGCCCGTCGGCCGTGAACAGCACGCGCCGCGCGCGCGCATCGAGCGGGTCGGGCCCGCGCGTGACCAGCCCCCAGGCCTCGCACTGGTCGACCAGCGTGCCCATGGCCTGCTTGGTCATGCCGGCGCGCTCGGCCAGCTCGGTCAGGCGCGAGCCCTCGCGCGCCAGGTGCCGCGTGATGTGAATGTGCGCCGCGCTCACCTGCGCGCGCGCCGCGAGGTTCGACAGCGCCAGCGGCACGTCGATGTCGTGCGCCATCAGCGCCAGCACGCGCTCGTCGAAGCGGCGCATCGCATGGCCCAGCAGGCGGCCCAGGTGGGTCTGGCGCCAGGCGTCGGGATCGGTGGGAAAGGCGGGGTCGGCCATGGCTTCAGATGGTAAGGCAAACTGACTTTAAAGTGGGTTTGCGAAACGCCACGAGCCCCTACACTACTGTTCAAGCATCCAGCCTGTGGTTAAAAGCAGATGGATGAACCCCGACACAAACCGTTGATATTCAAGGAGATTTCCACATGGACGCAGTCGTCAAGGGCGCAAGCATCTCGGTCGCCAACAGTGAAAAGGCCAAGGCCCTGCAGGCCGCGCTGGCCCAGATCGAAAAGCAGTTCGGCAAGGGCACGATCATGCGCCTGGGCGAAGGCGAGGCGCTCGAAGACATCCAGGTGGTGTCCACCGGCTCGCTGGGCCTGGACATCGCCCTGGGCGTCGGCGGCCTGCCGCGCGGCCGCGTCGTTGAAATCTACGGCCCGGAATCCTCGGGCAAGACCACGCTCACGCTGCAGGTGATCGCCTCCATGCAGAAGCAGGCCGGCACCTGCGCCTTCGTCGACGCCGAGCACGCGCTCGACGTGCAGTACGCCCAGAAGCTCGGCGTGAACCTGTCCGACCTGCTGATCAGCCAGCCCGACACCGGCGAGCAGGCGCTCGAAATCGTCGATTCGCTGGTGCGCTCGGGCGCCGTCGACCTGATCGTGGTCGACTCGGTCGCCGCGCTCACGCCCAAGGCCGAAATCGAAGGCGAAATGGGCGACTCGCTGCCCGGCCTGCAGGCCCGCCTGATGAGCCAGGCGCTGCGCAAGCTCACGGCCACGATCAAGAAGACCAACTGCATGGTCATCTTCATCAACCAGATCCGCATGAAGATCGGCGTGATGTTCGGCTCGCCCGAAACCACCACCGGCGGCAATGCGCTGAAGTTCTACGCCTCGGTGCGCCTGGACATCCGCCGCATCGGCACCATCAAGAAGGGCGACGAAGCCATCGGCAACGAAACCAAGGTGAAGGTGGTGAAGAACAAGGTCAGCCCGCCGTTCAAGACGGCCGAGTTCGACATCCTGTTCGGCGAAGGCATCAGCCGCGAGGGCGAGATCATCGACATGGGCGTGAATGCCAAGATCATCGACAAGTCGGGCGCCTGGTACGCCTACAACGGCGAGAAGATCGGCCAGGGCCGCGACAACGCCCGCGAGTTCCTGCGCGAGAACCCCGACCTGTCGCGCGAGATCGAGAACAAGGTGCGCGAGTCGCTGGGCATTCCGCTGCTCGCGGCCGACGCCGGCAGCGAACCCGAGAAGGCCGAGAAGCCCGCCAAGGCATCGAAGGCCGACAAGGCGGCGGAGTAAGTGAGACGAAGCGGCCTTCGCGTGTTGCGTGGGCCGCCTGAGCGACCCACCACCCCCGAATGGCCTTCAGTGCCCCCTCCCTCAAAGGCCGCGCCCTGCGCCTCCTGAGCCAGCGCGAGCATTCGCGCGCGGAGCTGGAGCGCAAGCTGGCCAAGCACGAGGAAGAGCCCGGCACGCTGGCGAAGGCGCTCGACGAGCTGGCCGCCAAGGACTTCATCAGCGAGCCGCGCGTCGTCGCCTCGGTGCTGCACCAGCGTGCTGCCCGCTCGGGCGCGTTGCGCGTGAAGCAGGAGCTGCAGGCCAAGGGCATCGCGCCCGAAGCCATCGCGCAGGCGGTGGCCGGCTTGCAGGAGACCGAAGTCGAGCGCGCCACGGTCCTGTGGCGCCGCCGCTTCGACGCGCCACCCGCCGATGCGAAGGAGCGCGCGAAACAGATGCGATTCCTGATGGCGCGCGGTTTCTCGGGCGCCGTCGTGTCCAAGGTGCTCAGGAGCGACTTCGATGACCCAAGCGACGACCCCAACGGCGAATGAAGGCGACGCGGCCCTGTCCCGCGTCATCACGCAGCGCGTGCACTGCGAATGGCGCGACGCCTATGCGCTCGCCTCCGACCCGAAGCGGCTGCCCGACTGGGCCAGCGGCCTCGCGAAGAGCGCGCTGGTGCCGCACGGCGACCACTGGATCGTGCGCACGCCCGAAAGCGGCGAGGCCCGCATGCGCTTTGCGCCGCCCAACGACCTGGGCGTGCTCGACCACTGGGTGGCGCCCGAAGGCGTGCCCGAGGTCTACCTGCCGTTTCGCGTGATCGGCGTGGCGCCCGGCGTGTGCGAGCTGCAGTTCACGCTGCTGCGCCAGCCGCACATGGACGATGCGGCCTTTGCACGCGATGCCGACTGGATCGCGCGCGACCTGCAGGCCCTGCGCCGCCTGCTCGAGGCGGGCTGAGCCCGGCCTGGCTTACTCAGTGGCCGTGACGTCGTCGGCCAGCGGGTTCTCGGCCTTGTACGCGGCGATGTCGCGCACGTTCTTCTGCACCGCCACCGCGCCGAACAGGCTCAGCAGGAAGGCCATGGCGTAGAAGCCCTTCTCGCTCGCAGCCAGCGAGGCGTTGAACAGGCCCACGGCCAGCAGGCCCACCGACAGCAGCAGCGAGACCCAGCACAGGCCGAAGTAGATGCCGGTGACCGAGATGCCCTCGAGCCGGTCGCGCACTGTCTTTTGCAGCGACACGGCGGAGAACAGGCCGTACATGAGGATGGTGAAGTAGTAGCCCTTCTCGTTGAGCTGCATCGCGGCATTCCACAGCCCGAGCAGGTACACGATGGCACCGATGATCAGCGCGGCCCAGGAGGCGGCGACGAATGCAGCGGTCGGTTTCTGAAATCTGACGGTTCCCATGGCGATCCTCCTCGTTGTTGTGTGGCGCGATTATGGTGCGGGAAGGCGGTGGCATGATCGCCAGCGACCGGCCTCCCAGGAGGCGGCTTTCCAAAAAAACCGGAGGAACCGTTCATGTCGTCACAACCCGCTGGCCCTCAGTCTCTCGTTCGCACCGGCGCCAAGGCCGGCTTCGCCTTCGCCGGCTCGGCCATCAAGGGCGCGCTGATCGGCCTGTTCCTTGGCGGTGGCGTGTTCTTCTACTACCTGAGCCAGCTGCAGGGCTCGGGCAACCCGGCGGCGCGCGCTGGGGGCGCGGGCGCCATCCTGGCGCTGATCATGTCGCCGCCGTTGCTGGTGGCGGTGCTGCTGTCGCTGTTTGTCGGCGTGTACTTCCTGCTCGGCGTGCAGCGGGGCCGCGCCCGCGCGATGCAGCACCTGGTCGCGGCGCGCGGCGAGGCCGTGTCGCAGCGGCTGGGCGACGCGATCGCGGGCCGCATCGAAGCCATGCCGCGCACCCACGGCGGCCTGCAGCGCGTGGCCGACTGGCTCTCGCCCGACGCCCTGTGCCAGCAGCTCGCGCCGGTGCTCGGCGAAGGCCGGGCCGTGCGCGCCGTGGTCGGCTTCGTGCTGGCCCGCCTGCCCCTGAGCGACATGCTGGCCGAGTGGCAGCAGGAGCGTGCCGCGCACGGGGCGACGACGCCGGCGACGGGCGAAGACCCTGCCCTGCGCGCCCTGCTCACGCGCCGCATCCACGAGGTGCTGCAGGAGATGGCGACGCCCTCGCGCAAGCTCTTCTACATCGCGCTGGCCGCGCAGGCGGTGTTACTGGGCGTGGGGTTGTGGCTCGTGCGCTGAGCCCGACCGTCTTCGTTGGTCTTGAGGCGTGCAGCCGCCCTCGCGCTGACGCCTCGGCGACAATCAGCGCCCGCGCGGGCCTTGCGGCGTGCGCGGCCTCCATGCCTGCCTGTCTCCCCTGCCCCCTGCTTTCATGATCGTCCGGAAACGCCCGTCCGGGCTCAAGCTGTTTCTGTCCTGGCGGGGCTCCGTCCTGCCGCGCATCGCCGCGGCGCTCACGCTCAACGTGATCGTGGCCATCGTCGTCACGGTGCTGCACGGGCGCTTCGGTTCCATCAAGATCCCGCTCGGCACCGTGCCCTTCGCGCTGCTCGGCCTGCCGCTGGCGATCTTCCTGGGCTTTCGCAACACCGCGGCCTACGACCGCTTCTGGGAAGCGCGCAAGCTCTGGGGCGAGGTGATCCTGCGTTCGCGCAACCTGGCGCGCCAGTGCCAGAGCCTCATCGACGGCGACGCGCCGGTGAACGCCGGCGCCGACACTGTCCGCCGCCTGGACGACCTGCGCGTGCGCATGACCTTGCGCGCCGCAGCCTTCGCCCATGCGCTGCGCCACCAGCTGCGCGGCACCGATGCCGCCGCCGACACCCGGCCCTTCCTGCGCGAAGCGGAATGGCAGGGCCTGACGCAGGTCGCCAACCGGCCGCATGCGCTGCTGATGCACATGGGCGCCGACCTGCGCGAAGCGCTGTGCGCGCGGCGCATCGACCCGGCATTGGCGGCGGGCGTTGATGGCACGCTGTCGGCGCTGAGCGCGGCGGCTGCGTCGTGCGAGCGCATCCTCAGCACGCCCATTCCCTTTTCGTACACGCTGCTGCTGCACCGCACGGCGTACCTCTACTGCTACCTGCTGCCCTTCGGGCTGGTGGACTCGGTCGGATTCATGACGCCGGTGGTGGTGCTGATCGTGGCCTACACCTTCTTCGGCCTGGACGCGCTCGGCGACGAGATCGAGGAGCCCTTCGGCACCGAGTCCAACGACCTGCCGCTCGAGGCCCTGTGCCGCACGCTCGAGATCGACCTGTGCCAGTCGGTGGGCGCCCCGGCGCCGGCGCCGCTGGTGCCGGTCGACTACTTCCTGCGCTGACACCCGCCGCGCGCGCGGTGCCGGCTTTTCTTTTCCCTGCCTGACGAAAGAAAGACGTTTTGTCCCCCATGCCGCACGAAGACCGCATCCGCCTGCCCGCCCTGCGCAGCAGGATCACCACCGCCGAGGCCGCCGCCGAATGGATCCGCGACGGCATGGTGGTCGGCATGAGCGGGTTCACGCGCGCCGGCGATGCCAAGGCCGTGCCGCTGGCGCTCGCGGCCCGCGCGCGCCGCGCGCCGATGAAGATCACGCTGATGACCGGCGCCTCGCTCGGCGGCGACGTGGACCGCCAGCTGACCGAGGCCGGCGCCATCAGCCGGCGCATGCCGTTCCAGGTCGACACCGTGCTGCGCCAGGCGATCAACCGCGGCGAGGTGATGTTCATCGACCACCACCTGTCGGAAACGGTCGAGATGCTGCGCACGCGGCAGATCCCGCCGATCGACATCGCGATCATCGAAGCCGTGGCCATCACCGAGACCGGCGCGCTCGTGCCGAGCACCTCGATCGGCAACAGCGCGAGCTTCGCGATCCTGGCCGACAAGGTGATCGTCGAGATCAACACCTCGCAATCGACCGCGCTCGAAGGCCTGCACGACATCTTCATTCCCAAGCACCGCCCGCAGCGCGAGCCGATGCCGCTGGTGGCGCCGCACGACCGCATCGGCACCAGCGCCATCGAGATCCCGCCCGAGAAGATCCTGGGCATCGTCATCACCGACAAGGCCGACAGCACCTCCACCGTGCTGCCGGCCGACGCCGAGACCGCGGCCATCGCGGCGCACCTGGTGGCCTTCTTCGAGCGCGAGGTGGCGCAGGGTCGGCTGACCGAGCGGCTGCTGCCGCTGCAGGCGGGCATCGGCACGGTCGCCAACGCAGTGATGTCGGGGCTGGGCGCGGGGCCGTTCGAGCACCTCACGATGTACTCGGAGGTGCTGCAGGACTCGACCTTCGACCTCTTCGACGCCGGCAAGCTGGACTTCGCCTCGGGCTCGTCGATCACGCTGTCGCCCGCGAAGGCGCGGCAGGTGTTCGGCGACCTGGCGCGCTACAAGGACCGGCTGGTGCTGCGACCGCAGGAGGTGAGCAACCACCCGGAGATCATCCGGCGCCTGGGCATCATCGCGCTGAACACGGCGCTGGAGGCCGACATCTACGGCAACGTCAACTCGACCCACGTGCTGGGCACGCACATGATGAACGGCATCGGTGGCTCGGGCGACTTCGCGCGCAACGCCTACCTGTCGATCTTCGCGACCAAGTCGGTCGCCAAGCAGGGCGCGGTGTCGAGCATCGTGCCGATGGTGTCGCACGTGGACCATGCGCCGCAGGACGTCGACATCCTGGTCACCGAGGTGGGCCTGGCCGACCTGCGCGGGCTGGCGCCGCGCGAACGGGCGGCGGCGATCATCGCCAACTGCGCGGCCGAGCCGTACCGCGCGATGCTGCAGGATTACTACACGCGCGCCGTGGCGACCTGCGGCGGCCACACGCCGCACCGGCTCGAAGAGGCCTTTTCGTGGCACGTGCGCTACCGCGACACGGGCACGATGCGGGTCGACTGAAAGCAGAAAGGCCGGTCCTTGCGGGCCGGCCTTTCTTTTCTTGTCAGCGCTGGAAGTGGCTCAGAGCGCCAGCATCAGCTTGAGGTTCTGCACCGCGGCGCCGCTGGCGCCCTTGCCCAGGTTGTCCAGGCGCGCGATCACCACGGCGTGGCGGTGGTCCTCGTTCGGGAACACGCGGATCTCCAGCTGGTTGGTGTCGTTGAGCGCCAGCGCGTCGAGCTTGCCGTCGTCGGTCGGCGGCAGCACCTTCACGAACTGCTCGGGCGTGTTGCTCTTGGCATAGTGCGCGGCCAGGGCGTCCTGCAGGTCGCCGGCCTTCGGCTTGCCGGGCAGCAGGTCGAGGTGCAGCGGCAGCTGGACCAGCATGCCCTGCTTGAAGTTGCCCACCGACGGAATGAAGACCGGGCGGCGGGTGAGGCCGGTGTAGGTCATGATTTCGGGGATGTGCTTGTGCTTCAGGCCCAGCGCGTAGGTCTCGAACAGCGGCGCCTTGCCGGCCTCGTAGTCCTCGATCATGGTCCGGCCGCCGCCCGAATAGCCGCTCACCGAAGGCAGCGACACCGGGAAATCGGCCGGCAGCAGGCCCGCATCGACCAGCGGGCGCACCATGGCGATCGCGCCGGTGGCGTAGCAGCCGGGGTTGCCGACGCGGTCGGCCTGGGCCACGGCCTGCCAGTGGCCTTCGACCAGTTCGGGGAAGCCGAAGACCCAGCCCGGCGCGATGCGGTGGGCGGTCGAGGCGTCGATGATCTTGGGCTTTTTGCCCGGGAGCTGGTCGATCAGCGCGACCGACTCGCGCGCCGCGTCGTCGTGCAGGCACAGCACCACGAGGTCGACGCCGGCCATCAGCTCGCGCTTGGCGGCCACGTCCTTGCGCAGCTCGGGCGCGATGCTCACGAGCTCGATCTGCGGCATCGTCTGCAGCCGCTCGCGAATTTGCAGGCCGGTGGTGCCGGCTTCGCCGTCGATGAAAACCTTGGCCATATCGGAGTATGCGTAGGGTGGCTAGAAGAAAGTACGTATTGACCGCAACCGCGCATCAAGTATTGGTGCGGCGCACCATGATACAGTCCGCGGTTGTTCGCCGCCCCCAGCCGTCAGGCTGCCGTCGCCCGCGAACAACAGAGCAGAAACAACAGTCTCACTCCCGATCTCCCGTTCTCAACCTCCTCCTTCCGAGAGACATCCCTCATGAAGATTCACGAGTACCAAGGCAAGGAAATCCTTGCCAAGTTCGGCGTGCCGGTGCCGCGCGGCATTCCGGCCTATACGGTTCAGGAGGCGGTCGAGGCCGCCCAGAAGCTTGGAGGCCCGGTCTGGGTCGTCAAGGCCCAGATTCACGCGGGTGGCCGCGGCAAGGGCGGCGGCGTCAAGGTCGCCAAGTCGATCGAAGACGTCAAGAAGCTGGCTGGCGAGATCCTCGGCATGCAGCTCAAGACCCACCAGACCGGCCCTGAAGGCCAGAAGGTGCGTCGCCTCTACATCGAAGACGGCGCTGACATCAACAAGGAATACTACATTTCGGCCGTGACCGACCGCGCCACCCAGAAGGTGGCGTTCATCGCTTCGAGCGAAGGCGGCATGGACATCGAGGAAGTGGCCCATTCCACCCCCGAGAAGATCATCACGGTCTACGCCGACCCCAAGGACGGCCTGACCGACGCGCAAGCCAAGGAAATCGCCGACGGCATCGGCATGCCGGCCGATTCGACCGCCCAGACGGTCGACATCCTGAAGAAGCTCTACACCTGCTACATGGAGACGGACGCCTCGCTGGTCGAGATCAACCCGCTCAACCGTGACAGCAAGGGCAACGTCGTCGCCCTGGACGCCAAGTTCAACTTCGACAGCAACGCGCTGTTCCGCCACCCCGAAATCGTGGCCCTGCGCGACCTGGACGAAGAAGACGCGGCCGAAGTCGAAGCCTCCAAGTTCGACCTCGCCTACATCTCGCTGGACGGCAACATCGGCTGCCTGGTGAACGGTGCCGGCCTGGCCATGGCCACCATGGACACCATCAAGCTGTTCGGCGGCGAGCCGGCCAACTTCCTGGACGTGGGCGGCGGTGCCACCCCCGAGAAGGTCACGGAAGCCTTCAAGATCATGCTGAAGAACAAGAACGTGGAAGCCATCCTCGTCAACATCTTCGGCGGCATCATGAAGTGCGACACCATCGCCACCGGCGTGATCGCAGCCTGCAAGGCCGTGAACCTGCAAGTGCCGCTGGTCGTGCGCATGAAGGGCACCAACGAAGTCGAAGGCAAGAAGCTGCTGGCCGAGTCGGGCCTGCCGATCATCAGCGCCGACACCATGGCGGACGCGGCCCAGAAGGTCGTGGCAGCAGTCAAGAAGGCCTAAGGAACAAGTCATGTCGATCTACATCAACAAAGACACCAAAGTCATCACGCAAGGCATCACCGGCAAGACCGGCCAGTTCCACACCGAGAAGTGCCAGGAATACGCGAACGGCAAGAACGCCTTCGTGGCCGGCGTGAACCCGAAGAAGGCCGGCGAGTCGATCTTCAACATCCCGATCTTCGGTTCGGTGAAGGAAGCCGCCACGCAGACCGGCGCCACCGTGTCGGTGATCTACGTGCCGCCGGCAGGTGCCGCGGCCGCCATCTGGGAAGCTGTCGAAGCCGACCTGGACATGGCGATCTGCATCACCGAAGGCATCCCGGTTCGGGACATGCTCGAAGTGCGCAACAAGATGAAGGCCAAGGAAGCGGCCGGCGGCAAGAAGACCCTGCTGCTGGGCCCGAACTGCCCCGGCCTGATCACGCCCGACGAAATCAAGATCGGCATCATGCCCGGCCACATCCACCGCAAGGGCCGCATCGGCGTGGTCTCGCGCTCGGGCACGCTGACGTACGAAGCCGTGGCTCAACTGACGGAAATCGGCCTGGGCCAATCGTCGGCAGTCGGCATCGGCGGCGACCCGATCAACGGCCTGAAGCACATCGACGTGATGAAGGCCTTCAATGACGATCCGGACACCGACGCCGTCATCATGATCGGCGAAATCGGCGGCCCCGACGAGGCTGACGCAGCCCGCTGGTGCAAGGACAACATGAAGAAGCCGGTCGTCGGCTTCATCGCCGGTGTCACCGCCCCTCCCGGCAAGCGCATGGGCCACGCCGGCGCGCTGATCTCGGGCGGCGCCGACACGGCCGAAGCCAAGCTCGCCATCATGGAAGAGTGCGGCTTCACCGTGACGCGCAACTTCTCGGAGCTGGCCAAGCTGCTCAAGGGCAAGCTGTAAAAAGCACACGTACCGCTGGCGGCATTCCCGCCGCTCGCATTACCACGCAGAAATGAAAAAGCGCCCGCATTGAGTTGCGGGCGCTTTTTTAACTACAACACAGTGGAATCAGAGACATGGAACTTCTTCAAAGCACGGACTTCTGGATCGGTCTGATCAAGATCGTCTGGATCAACATCATCCTCTCGGGCGACAACGCCGTCGTGATCGCCATGGCGGCGCGATCGCTGCCGCCCGCACAACAGAAAAAGGCCGTGCTGTTCGGCTCGGGCGCGGCCGTCGTGCTGCGCATCGTGCTGACGGTGGTGGCGGCCAAGCTGTTGGCGCTGCCCTACCTGCAGATCATCGGCGGCGCCCTGCTGCTGTGGATCGGCCTGCAGCTGCTCAGCGAGGAAGACGAAGGCGACGGCGAGTCCAAGGAATACGGCAGCATGTTCGCGGCCGTGCGGACCATCCTGCTGGCCGACCTGGTGATGAGCCTGGACAACGTGATCGCCGTGGCGGCCGCCGCGCAAGGCAGCATGGTGCTGCTGGTGTTGGGTCTGGCCATCAGCATCCCCTTGGTGATTTTCGGCAGCACGCTCATGATCAAGCTCATGGAACGCTTCCCGATCATCGTCATGCTGGGCGCCGCGCTGATCGGCTGGGTCGGCGGCGAGACCATCGTGAGCGACGTGTCGCTGCACGAGGCGCTGGCGGCCAACCCCTGGATGCACTACGTGGGCGCGATCGCCGGCGCGGTGCTCGTCGTGGCCCTGGGCCGCTTCCTGCAACGGCGCGCACGCGCTGCTGCGCACTGATCCCCTAAAAAAGCGAGCGCTGACAAACGATGGCAGGTGTTGGCGTTTCCCTTTTCTCCAGTCGACCGGCGCTGAGCTGGGAGTTTGCGGCGCTGACCGATGTCGGGCGCCTGCGCGCCCACAACGAAGACGCGGTGCATGTCGACCCGGCCCTCGGCCTGGCGCTGCTGGCCGACGGCATGGGCGGCTACAAGGGCGGCGAGGTGGCCAGTGCCATGGCCATTTCGCTGATGCATGCGAGCTTCGGCCGCTGGTTCGCTCAGGCCGGCATGCAGGCGCCGGCCCGCGTGGTCCGGCGTGCGCTGCAGGCGGCCACCGACGAGGCCAACGGCGCCATCCTCCAGGCCGGCATCACCCACGAGGAGCTGCGGGGCATGGGCACGACCCTGGTGCTGGCGGCGTTCCGTCCGCAGCGCGTGGTGGTCGGCCACATCGGCGATTCGCGCTGCTACCGCCTGCGCAACAACAAGCTGGAGCAGCTCACGCGCGACCATTCGCTGCGCCAGCAGCAACTCGACGCGGGCGCCATCACGCCCGAAGAGGCCCTGAACTCCCCCACCCGCAACCTCGTGACGCGGGCCGTGGGCGTGGAAGCCCAGGTGTTGCTGGAGATGCACGAGCACAGCGCCAGGCCGGGCGACCTGTACATGCTGTGCTCCGACGGGCTCAGCGAGATGGTGCCGGATGCGCAGCTTTTCACGCTTTTGAGCCGTGATCTGGGGCTGAAGGAGATGGCTTCACTTTTGGTTGCAATTTCAAACGACAATGGCGGACGGGATAACATTTCAGTTGTTCTGGCCAAGGCGGGCGTCAGCGAAGCGACCCGCGGGGCCATGTAGCAGCCAACCCAGGCGGCGGACCGTTTGCGCCGCCTGACGGTGCTGGATCTTTGCAAACGGGGAGTAATCGGCCATGCCGAAGATGATCATTTCGGTCGATGGCGTCGTCATCGGCCAAGTGGCGCTCGCCAAGAATCGCACGACGTTGGGCCGGCGCGCCTACAACGACATCGTGATCGACAATCTCGCCGTCAGCGGCGAGCATGCCGTGCTGCACATGAGCGGCGGCGAAGTCGAAATTGAAGATCTCAACAGCACCAACGGCACCTACGTCAATGCGCTGGCCGTCCAGAAGCAGGCGCTCCAGGACAATGACGTCATCGAGGTCGGCGGCTGCCGCATCCATTTCCGCTCGCACAGCAACCTCATGGCCGGCCCCGGCTCCGTGCGGGCCTCGCTCTCCGAGTATTCGGCGCCGATGCCGCTCTCGTCGGCACCCACCGAATCGGGCGCGCTGGTCGAGCTGGGCGTGCCCGTGCTGCGCGTGCTCTCGGGCGCCAACGAAGGCCAGGACGTCCCGCTGCAGAAGGTGGTCACCACCATCGGCAAGCCCGGCGTCGCCGTGGCCGTCGTCACCCGCCGCCGCCAGGGCTACGTGGCGGCCACCGTCGTCGGCAGCGTCACGCTCAACGGCGCCCCGCTGGGCGCCGAGGCCGTCGCGCTGCAGGAAGGCGACGTGCTCGAACTCGGCGGCGCCTCGCGCATGCAGTTCGTCCGGATCTGAGCCGGCCCGGACGCCCTGCTCCGCTCCCCGTTTTCTCGCCGACAGGCATTTGTTGTCCAAGGCTGACCAGCCATGAGCGCATTGCGGCGGCACTGGCCGCGCATCGCCATCACGCTGCTGCCGGTGCTGCTGGCGCTGCTCCATGCCACCGGCGCCTGGCGGCTGGGCGTGATCGAGCACCTGGACCACCTGATCTACGACGCCCGCCTGCGCGCCACCATGCCGGGCACGCCCGACACGCGGGTCGTGATCGTCGATGTCGACGACGCCAGCCTGGCGCGCGAGGGCCAGTGGCCCTGGCCGCGCGACAAGATCGCCAGCCTCACGACGGAACTGCTGGCCCGCCAGCACGTGGCCGTGCTGGGTTTCGACGTGATGTTTCTCGAGCCCGACCGCAGCTCCGGCCTCGGGCGCCTGAAGGAGATCGCGGCCGGGCCATTGAGCGGCGTGCCGGGCCTCGCTGCCGAAATCGACCAGCTCGCGCCCACCCTCGACCACGACGCCACACTGGCCCAAGCCCTGCGCGGCCAGCCCGTGGCGCTGGGCTACTACTTCACCCGCACCGAACAGCCCAGCGCCAAGGGGCTGCTGCCGGCGACGCCCGTGCTGCCGCCCGACGCCTTTCCGCCCCATGCTTCCTTCGTCACGCTCTGGAACGGCTTCGGCGCCAGCCTGCCGGTGCTGGGGCGCGCGGCGCCGGTCGCGGGGTTCCTGAACACGCTTGTCGGTGACGGCAGCGACGACGGCGTGATTCGCAGCGTGCCGCTCATCGCCCGCTACGAAGGCGAGCATGCGTCGCCCGGGCACTACGAGTCGCTGGCGCTGGCGGTGTACCGGCTGGCGAACGGCTCGCCGCCCGTGCGGCCGGCGCTCGTGGCCGGCGACGGCAACTTTCCGCGCCTGCAGGCGCTGGTGCTGGGGTCGCTGCGCATCCCGGTCGACCAGAGTGCCAGCCTGCAGGTGCCGTTCCGCGGCCCCGGCGGGCCGCGCGCAGGGTCGTTCCGCTACGTGGCCGCTGCCGACGTCCTCGAGGGCCGGCTGGCGCCGGGCGAGTTGAAGGACAAGATCGTGCTGCTCGGCGCCACCGCGCCCGGCCTGCAGGACCTGCGCGCCACCCCGGTCGGCGCTGCGTTCCCGGGCGTCGAAGTGCACGCCAACATCGTCTCGGGCCTGCTCGACCGGCGCCTGCTGGCCGTGCCCGACTACGCGCCGGGCTACGAAGTGCTGACCGTGCTGACGGTGGGGCTGCTGCTCGCGTTCGGGCTGTCGCTGCTGTCCGCATCGCGCGCCGTGCTGCTCGGCGCCGGCGTGGTCGCCGCGCTGGTCGGCCTCAACACCTGGCTCTACGTCGGCCACAGCCTCGTGCTCCCGCTGGCGTCGGCGCTCGTCATGGTGGCGCTGGCCTTCGCGCTCAACATGAGCTGGGGCTACTTCGTCGAATCGCGCGCGCGGCGCGGGCTGGTGCGGCTCTTCGGCACCTACGTGCCGCCGCAGCTGGTCGACGAAATGCTCGTGCGCCCCGGCCGCTACAGCATGCGCGCCGAGAGCAAGGAAATGACCGTGATGTTCTGCGACATGCGCGACTTCACCCGGCTGTCGGAGCAGATGGCGCCGGCCGAGCTGCAGGCTTTCTTGAACACCGTCTTCAGCCGGCTCACCGAGGTGATCAGTGCGCACCGCGGCACCGTCGACAAATACATGGGCGACTGCGTCATGGCCTTCTGGGGCGCGCCCATAGACACGCCCGGCCATGCCGCGCTCGCCGTGCAGGCGGCGATCGACATGGCCGCCGCCGTGCACGACATCAACCGCCAGCACCGCGCCAACGGCCGTCCCGAGATCAGCGCAGGCATCGGCCTGAACAGCGGCCTCATGAGCGTCGGCGACATGGGCTCGACCGCAAGGCGTAGCTATACCGTGGTCGGCGACGCGGTCAATCTCGCGTCGCGGCTCGAGGGCCTGAGCGGACACTACGGGGTCGAGATCGTGGCCAGCGGCGCCACCCGCGAGGCGGCGCCCGGCTTCGTCTGGCAGGAACTCGACAGCGTGCGCGTCAAGGGCAAGGCCCAGGCTGTCGCCATCTACACCCCGCTCGTGCCGGAAGCTGCGGCCGAGGCGCAGGACACACGGCAGCAACTCGACCGCTGGAGCCAGGTGCTCGCCGCCTACCGCCGCCAGGATTGGGCGCTGGGCCGGAACTTGCTGGCTCCCCTGCTCGCCGCGGATGCGAAAAAAGTCCTTTACCAGCTCTACGCCCAGCGTTTAGCCTCGATGGCGCTTCGCCCGCAGGACCCGGACTGGGACGGCGCCACCCGGTTCGACACCAAATGACGACAGACGCATACAAGGGGTCTTCCACAATGCAGGTTCGCGTGCTGGGTTGCTCGGGCGCCATCGCCAAGGACTGCCGCACCACCTCGTTCCTGGTCGATGCGGACCTGCTCGTGGACGCCGGCACGGGCGTCGGCGACCTCACCCTCGACGAGATGGCCGCCATCGACGACGTGGTGCTCACCCACTCGCACCTCGATCACATCGCTGCCCTGCCCCTGATGCTCGACGCCGTCGGCAGCCGCCGCACTCGGCCGCTGCGCGTGCACGCATTGGCAGCCACCATCGACGCGCTGCGGGCGCATGTGTTCAACAACGTCATCTGGCCGAATTTCGAACGCATTCCCAGCCCCGAATCGCCCTTCGTGAGCTTCCACGAGATCACGGTCGGGCAACGCCTCGAGCTGGGCAGCGACGCTCCCAAGCTGATCGAGGTGCTGCCGGCCGTCCACACCGTGCCGGCCTGCGGCTTCGCCATCCGAAGGGCCGAAGGCGGCGCCCACTGGGTCTTCAGCGGCGACACCGAACGCAATCCCCCGTTCTGGGAGCGCGTCAACGCGATCGACGTGGCGATGCTGGTCATCGAGACCGCCTTCAGCTCCCGCGAAGAGGCTTTGGCCGAACGCAGCCTGCACCTGTCGCCAGTGGCCCTGGCGCACGAGCTGGCGCACATCGATCCGGGCAAGCAGTACCCGATCTACATCACCCACACCAAGCCGGCGGAGACCGAAGAAATCATGAGCCAGATCGAGATGCTGGCGGGGCGGGAGGTGGCAGGGTTGGCGCAGCGGGACATCCGCTGGCTCAAGGCGGATGGGGTGCTGACCTTCTGACAGGGACTGGTCGGGCATGACAAATTTGTCGACACAATTGGCATCTGAGTGCGAGTTGTGTCACATCATGTAACCATCTTGTGACCAAAGGCGGCCCGATCGAGGGCTGCAGGGTGGGGAAGCCAGGTGGCACGGATGCTGCGGAAGTGATCCCGCTCCGGGCTGGTTCCCGGGCTTTACAAACCAACCTGGAGTTAATCGAATGAACCGTCGTTCTATCGCACGCAATGTGCAAAAGGGTTTCACCCTGATCGAATTGATGATCGTTGTGGCGATCATTGGTATCTTGGCTGCAGTTGCTCTGCCGGCATACCAAGACTACACCGTTCGCGCAAAGGCGGCCGAGGGCATCAGCTTGGCGACTGCGGCAAAGACTGCGCTGTCCGAGACGGCTGCTCGAGGCGACATCTCCGCAGTAACGAATGCCGCGGCCGCTGATGACGTGCTCGGCCTTCCCGTCGCGACGGCGATCACTGGCAATGTCGTCGCAAGCGTTGCCGCTGCAGGCACGAGCGCTGCTGGCGCTACCCCCCAAACCGCCACCATCACCATCACCTACAAGCCTGCAGCGGCGAATGTCCCGGCGGACTTGGCCGGCAAGGTTCTCATCTTGAATGGTTCGTTCGGTGCAGGCAGCGCAGTCTGGACCGTTGACACTTCCGCTGCGACCACCCTGGCCGCGAAGTTCCGCCCAAAGCTGTAACCCCTTAGCCGGGGTACAAAAAGCCGCCTTCGGGCGGCTTTTTTGCGTCTACTCGAACCTCACTGGCTCCAACAGTTAGGTGGCCCTTATCGTCCTGCATGGTCGAGATGTTCTTCACGAAGAGCGCTGCGCGGCCCTGATGCCTGCTTCTATCGACACCATCTTGGACGGCTGGACGAGCTCCCTGGATTGAACGGCGGCTACGCACTTCGTCGCACGCTGGCAAGATTTAACCTGAGGAGAGCGCTTCAACGCATTGAAGGCGACGTGTCGTTGAACATCACCTCCACTCGCAGTCGTGACTTGACTGCTCGGCCATCGATCTCACCGGGAGAAAACTCCGCGGCCATGAAGGCTTCGCGTGCGGCTTGCTCGAAAGCTGGAGGAAGTATCGGCTCCTCGGCGTCGACCTGCTCAACGTGACCTTGCTCATCAATGAAGAGCGAAAGAATGCCAACGAGCCGATCTCCCACTGGTTCGCCGGACGGAGGTTCTAGCACGATGGTCGTCAAGGCAATCGGTGGCGTCGACAGCTGACTGCGTGGAATGTAGTTGTCGACCTCAACCTCGGTCGTGGTTGACGCGGGAGGCGTAGGCGGCGTGATCGCCGACGGCTCTTCCTTGAGGATTGGTGCGTGCCCAGATGCATGAGGCACTCCTGTCGCCAGCAGGGGGGCATGGACGGCCAAAAGCGGCGAAAGGGAAGCATGGGTGCGGACCGCTCGCACGCGCATGGAAGCGGCAGCACTTCCAACTGCAGTGTTCGCCGCGTGCTTCGGGGCGACGGATGAGGTGCACATCGAAAGCACAGTGGCGTGAAGCGCCAAAGAGAGCACTGCGCTCGCGCAAACTATGTATCGCATCTTTTCCTGGCCCGACGCGTGCCAAGCCAGGACCGCTTTCATCGCAGATCAGTCCACCAGCTCGCGCCAGGAGGTCCGATGCACGCTGCCGGAGCCGGAGGACGTTGCCACCGGTGGCGTCTCGATCACGTTGTCGCCATTGCTCTTCTGATAAATGATGCGGGCATTGCCATTGCTGTCCTGCACCCATGTCATGCCCATGATCAATCCGTCGGTGCTCCAGAGTCCTCCGGCCGGGTTGGTGGTGACTACACCGCCATTGGCCACGTTGAGGTAGTAGCGCCAAGCCGTGCCGCCCGATGCGCAGGCATCGCCGTTCGGGATGGCGGTGGCAATCGACAGGGTGCTGTATTGCAGGCCCAGGTTGGTGTTCACGCGTTCACGTGAATGCGGCAGATCGATCCACCATCCTCCCTTGGTCGACCAGTTGACCGCCGTATTGGATACCGAAGCCGCAGTGGCCGTTGCCACAGGGCCGTTCAAGGTAAATGTCTGCCTGACGAAGTTCGCAGTATCGGCGCGCACGTCGCTCCATCCGGTGGCAGTAAGTGTGTCTCTCACCGCATAGATGCTTTGCTGCGTCGAATCCGTGATGTCGGTTGCGCCGAGGTATCGACCTGTCGCAACCACGACCACCGGGCGGCCGGAGATCTCGACGGTTTCCGGTTTGGTGGTGATGGGTTGCGGCGTCGAGGCATCGACCTGGAACTTGGCGAGTCGCATCGCTGCCCGGTTGGGCGGCAGGAGCGCGTCAATATCGAAACGCCAGAGGTTGCCTTGCAGATCGCCGCCATAGAAGCGCTTGGCCGTGTTGTCGCTGGTGCTTTCGATCCAGGCGTTGATCTTTGCCAGGCCGCTCGGATCCGTGCTGCTGCCGTCGCTGGTAGCGATGTCCAGCAGCAGGGCGCCGGTATTGGCATTCAACACGTAGAGGTGACCTTTGCCATCGGCGTTGTTGTAGCCAGAGGCGAAGGCAACGATCCAGGTGCCGTCGCTGCGTTTGGCAATCACCGGGTTGCCGAAGCTGAGGCCCAGGTTGGCGTCGGTGAATTCCCAAAGGGCCTTGGGATCGTTGGGGTCGGTGATGTCGAGTGCGTAATAGCCGCGTCCACCACTGTTGAGACCGCCAACGACGATGGTTTTCCAGGTGGTTCCGACCTTGATGTCGCCCATGACCGGCGCGCCGTCCACGGAGTATTGATGCTTCGACCCGTAGCTCGTGTCGGCCATCTTGTAGAGGTTGGGCATGACTGCGCTCGGTACATAGGCCCAGAGCTCGGTGCCGCCCGTGTCGTTGGTGGCAGCCGAGAAAGCATGCAACATGCCGTCGTTCGACCCCACATACACCACGGGCGCACGCGCTGCCTTCGCAGCGACGAAATCAGCGTAGCCCGCGTCAGCGTACCGGAACGGCGGCTTCCCGACATGGACTGGGGCGCCGTTGATGATGTCACCCAGCACATGATCGCGTTTGCGATAGAGCGCGGGGATGTTGGTGTTGGACGCGTCGACGCTGGCCGATTCGTGGGTCCGTACGCCGCGCAGGTAGTTGACCAGGTTGGTGCCGTTGTTGGCCACGGTCTTGTTGCTGGCCGACAGCTGCGGGCACTGCGCTGCAATGAGAGTCTGGCTGCAGAGGTTGTCGAAGTAGCCTTTTTGCGTGGCGCTCAGATTTCCATACTCGAAGCTTCGCAGGGCCGAGCCATCGCTGAAATAGATCCTGCGGGACGAAGGAGTGGTCGCGTCGAGTTTTGCTTGGGCAGACCAGGTGGCGGTATTCGCAATGACGCCTGTCGAGCCGTTGATTGAGAAGGCCTGAAGATCACCGGTCCACAATTGCGTGGTGTAGCTGGCCCGGAAGACCAGGTTGTTGTCGCCGGCCACCAGTTGGAGTGAACTGGTCGAGGCGGTGGCGCCCGAGCCGGCAACCTGCTGCACCGAGGTGACGACGCCGTTGATGGCTTCGCTCAGTGCACTGGCATCGAGTGCCGAGTAGTACTGGCCGCGGCCATTGACGGCTGCGTGCCACAGGTCGTCGACGTTGGTGGCGTTGCCACCCTCGCCGTTGTTCAGATCCGCGCCCTCCGGCACAGGCCAGGTCAAGGCGCCGCTGGTCAGGTCGGCGTAGGTGCCGGTGGTCTGGGTCAGGTAGTTCTTGTCGTAAGGCAGCGTGCCGCTCACGCCGAGGCCGATCGTGAACGAGTTCATGTGCTGCCATGCAGCCCTGTCGTTACCAACCGGTCGCACGATGTTGCTACAAACATCCTGGTTGCTGCCGGAACTGCTTGAGGTGCAATTGCCGAGCGCACTCGTGCGCAGGTCTGTTGCAAAGTAGTATTGGGCAACGTCAGCCAGTGTGTTGCCGGTGCCGCCAGATGTGGACGGCGTTTGAGTGGGTGTGCCTGCAACGGCCGGCTGGCGAACCGGGGGCGAATTGGATGTGACTGCTGGTGTAGACCATGCACTCCAGCCTCCAGGGGCCGGATTCGAATAGGTCGTCTGGTCATCTCCCTTTGCGGTCTGGTAGGTCGAGGTCGATGTCCCACTTGTGAAACTGCTGTCAACAGTGGGAGGACCATTGCCGGTGAACGTCTCGGTTGGCGTCGCGGTGTTGATCCAGGTGGAGGTGGTGCGCGGGCTGGTGCTTCTGGATGTCTCGACACCATCGGTTGTCACGACCGTCTCGGTGTAAGACTCGGTTGCAGATTGCGGCGTTGTACGGGTCCGGGTTTGCGTCTCGGTGTAGCGCTGATTTGTGCGCGTAGTGACGAGGTATTTCCCCCTGTTCGGATTGTTGGCCTTGGGCGTTGAAGAAACCGTGACGGAGGTGCGCGTCCAGTCCCTGGCTTGCGTCTGGGTGGACAGCGCGTTCTGAGTCAGCGCCACGGTGTAGGGTGTTACCGTGGTAACGATCAACCGTGTGTCGTCCCGCATCGGGCGAGCTTCGCTACCGTCTTGCTGCCCAATTTCGCTGGTCCCGTTGAGCTTCAAGCCCTTGGCCTTGTTCCAGTAGCCGTCCGTAGAAAGCAGCGCGTAGTTGCGTTGGCAGGAGTACTGGACTGGATCGTAGCTTTGATCTGGGGCCTTATTGGCGAAGTAACGTCCGGCCTTGGACAAGGCTGCGCGCAAGGGGGTCCAGCCATTCGGCGAGGCGTTGTAGAGGCTGCTGTAGAAGTTGGCCTTCTGGTCGCTATCGAAATCCTTGACGTCCCGAAAGTAATTGCTGCCATCTACTGCAGTTCCGTCGCTGATCGTGCTGAAGCCAACGCGATAGCTCGAGTCGAGCACCGAGATCGCCCGCCCCATGGCGGTGCGCATTAACAGGTAGCGCTTGCGGTAGTACGAGTACCAGTTGGCGTAGTTTTGAGCGTCGTTGGAGGCGCTGGTGACCGTGACGAGGGTAAAAACGCCGCTCGACGAGTCAGTCGAGGTTCGGCACTCGTTGTAGAAGGTGTTCCGGACGGCGCCACTGCTGGTGTATATCCAGCCCATTTTGGGCTGCGTGCCGCTGTAGGTGTAGTAGTACCGGTTGTTGAGGTTTGTGGTGCCACTCGACGTGTCATAACCATCGACACGTGCCGCTGTAAAAACTGCATTGGGGTAGGACGTCCCATCAGCGTTGAGCGGTGGCGCATAGGTCATCAACGGATCGTAGGCCACGCCATTGCACTGCGCGGAGCGGTATCCATACCTGCCGTTGCCACTGCCGTTGGACATTTCGTCTGGCATGTAGTCGCTGTCCATGCTTCCCGAGTCATCGAGAACGAACAACAGATTCGGCTTGGCTTGAACCGCAGGGAGTGTTGCCAGCGGCTGGTTCGAGAGGTCGGTGGGTGCCGCTTCGATCACGGGAGCGAACGACCCCAGCAGCAACGCGCAGACCATCACCGCACAACAGATGGCCTGCCTTTTGTACTTGCGGTCGAGGGCAGGATTGGATCTATTTGTCATGATGTTGAGTTCTTTGTGTCTCGCGCCGGAGGAGGCGCTTCCTCATCAGAAATGCACAATGGTTTCGGTGAAGCTGGCGGTGTTGCGCGCACCCAGCACGCGGACCACGATGCGGTAGTACGGGCCGGATGCACCACCGGGAAATGGCTGTTCGGCGTAGTTCATCTCGCCCTTCTTGCTCACGTTGGCGCCGCCACCTGAAATCGGTTTGGCGCAACTGATACTCGCGTCGGTGACGTAGTTGCCCGGTTTGGAGCACAGTCTGAAGATGACGAATCGGGCGTTGTTGCTGTTGATGACACCAGCATCCGCCGTGGTGACGGTGCAGCCGTTGTAGGTGCCCGTCGTGGCGGACTGGCAGGTGTTGCCGTCCCAGTCGATCAGTTGGCGGTTGTTGCTTGTCGCGAGTTGCCGGCCAGTGACATCAATGGGCGGTTTTGCAGTGACCCCATCGGCAGCAAGCTCCTGCGTGCTTGCGTAGTAGCCGCTCGATGCCGCATCGGTGTTCAGGCTGGCGCTGTTGGCGGTCAGCCAATCAATGGCCTGGCGTGCAGCCTGGTCTGCTGCAGAGGTGGCATCCTGCTTGAAGCCCATGTTGCCCAGAAGCAGCGTGCTGGTATCCACCGAACGCACCAGTGCCAACGTTGCAAGCAAAAGCGCAACCAGCGTCAGCAGGGCAAAAAGCAGTGAGACGCCGCGCTGTGCGCGTCGTCGTGGGGAAAGATTCAAAGGCCTGATTTGCATGGCGATGACTCAGGAGTTCCAGAGGACGTTGCGCAGCGGCACGATCGTGTCGTAGACCTTGAAGCGATAGTGTTGCCATTCGGCGACCTGGCTCACTCGCAGTGCAATGCACTTGCTGGTGCCGTGGCAGCTTGTGGTGCCGGCGATGGTGGCGTTGGCGCCGACGTCCCATTGGGGGGCACTCGCTGTAACGATTTCTTTCTCGTACTGATTGCTGCGCGCCACTACCGCGATACGGATCGCGAGCACCTGGAGCCAGCCCACGTTGGTGGTCGGCGTCACGTTGTCGTAGGTGTCGACGACGCCGTCGCCATTGGTGTCCTTGCCGTACAGGGCCTGGAGGTTGACGATCTGCGGATAGAGCTCCAACGGCGGGTCGGTCAGTGCTCCATTCACCGGAGAGCGTTCGACCATCTGGAGGCTGTGGGCGCTGCTGATCGAGTAACTGCGATAGACCATCGAACCCATGTTCAGCAGATAGCTGCCTGACATGTATCCGCTTGCCGGAAATATGCTGTTCTGATTCCACTTGCTCGCAGCGGTGGTGGCGTGGGGCACGCGCGTGGGCCCCAGGGTTGTGGCGGGGGATGTGGTGTCGTTGGTCACGGTGAAGAGCGTGCACCCCACGCCGGAACCTTGGAGTTTCGGCACGGCAATCATCATGTTGCCGACCGAGGCTCCCAATGAGGACGCCACTTCGAAATAGTTGCTGGACTGCGGGTGCTCTTCCTTGAGGACCATGGGTACGGAAAAGTTGGTGGTCTGACCCTGCAAGACGGTGATCGTGTCCGGCGCGTCGGTGTCGGTGCTGGTGCCGTTGGTGATGACCACGGGTGCCAGCGGAAAAACGAACGACGCGCCGCCGGCGTCGTACTTCCCCGTCACTGAACAGCCGAGGGCATCCGGGCTGGCGGCCGCACCGTAGCCAGCCATCTGCACGTCGCGTTGGAGGGTGAACAGCGACAACGCGCCGTTGACCTGCGCATCGCTGCCCATCGTGATGGAGCGCTTCTTGCCTTCGGCCAGCGCGAGCACCTGGCTGATGACCAGCACTGTGAGAAGTCCCAGGACGAGGCCGACCATGAGCTCGACCAGCGTGAAACCGCGCTGGGAAGGACACTTGGCGACGGGGGATTGGTGAATGGTGCGCATCTCAGTTCGCAGCCTTGGCGACGGTGGTGTGGGTGACGTACTGATGTGTTTCACCACCCGGCATCGTCCAGCTGATGGTGACGGCGACATCGCCAGAGGTCGCATTGACCGTGACTGCACCGGTCCCACCAGGCAGGCTGCTGCCGACTTTGCTCTGCCATTCGCTGCATCGAGCTTGGGAGGCGCAGCCGGCGCCGTCATAGCTCGCGAGATTGGCAAGATCGGACCACATGCGTCCGTTCAGTTCGCTGGCCAGGTAAGCGGCATCGGCGCGCACCTTGGAAGCGGTTTGGGCGCGTGTCATCGATGCCTGCAGGCCTACCAAGCCGAGCACGCCGAGCATGAAGATCAGCAATGCCACGAGCACTTCGATCAAGGCGATGCCTCGAGCGTGCCGTGCTTGGCGGGACGTGCACCGCATCGGGCGAAGCCGGTCGGTCGCACGCACGCGATTCATTCGATTCAGCATTTACGGGGATCCTTTGCCGCGCTGTCGACGATGGCCGGCTCGCACATGCGCACCGAGCCGGAGGGCGAGACAACGATGCGCAACGCTCGGGCGCCAGTGGTGGTCCCGGTCACGTCAATCTGGCCAATGGCGTCGGTGTTGGCAACGCGTCCGAATCCGTTGAATGTGACGCGCGTGCCCTCGGTCGAGCCGTCAGCGGATTGCACGGCCGCCACTGAGACTCGTCCCCCACTGTCCCCGGATGCGCGTCCTGTGACGATCATGGGGGAGCTGTTCGTGGACGGCGCATCTGCGCAATGTCCGACCGGCGAGTTCACGCTCACAATCCAGGCGCCGCTGGCGCCCGAGAGAGAACAGTCATCGCTCAGTACGGCAGGGTCGTTGAGCGACACCAACCACAGCGACACGCTCTGATTGCGCCGCACAGCTTCGCCGCGCGCCAGTTGGAGCCCGTTTTGCAGCGAATCGGCAACGTTGCGGATGCGGGTGTTCTCCAGCCATGAGCCGATGCTCGGCATCGCAGCGAAGAGGATCAGCGCCAGCACCGCGATGGTGACGACCAATTCGACCAGTGTGAAGCCGCGTTGACGCACGGTGATCGGCATGGTTCGATCAGCAGGCATTGGCGCTGGTAAGCCAGCACGGTTGCGTCACGGTGCTGCCCTTGAATTGGGTGGTGACTCGGTCGCCGTTCTGGTTGATGGTGTACGTATGGCCGACCGCCCGTCCCGCGCTGCCTGTGGCAGTGATGACATAGTTCTGCTGGCTGGCGGACGTCGAGCAGGTGTAGCCGAAGTACTTGGCACCGGAAGGCGTAAAGGCGGCCGCCGCGTTGGCGGCGCAATTGGTTCCCGAGGGCCCGTAGTTCCGGTTGTCCTGGTAGTACTGCTCCATCGTCGCCCGATAGGCGGAAAGCGTATTGAACGCCTCAGGCAGTTGCCCGCGTCGAACGTAGTCGTTGTAGCTCGGGAGCGCGATGGCAGCCAGGATGCCGATGACGGCCACGACGATCATGACCTCGATGAGCGTGAAACCCTGCAAACTGCGGCGCCGCACGGCTGCTACTTTCACGGCGAATTGTTGTCTGGTCATCGAACAGGCCTCTCGGCTGCCGCTGCGGTGGCCGAGCGACAGGCAATGGTGATTTAGGATTGTTATAGAGTGTCGATAACTGTTTCTAAATGCAAATCCACTCATCCGCCGCGCGCTGCCACTCATCGGCGATGGCGGGTTGGCATGATGGGTCGATGAATCGCCTTGACGCGTCCTTGCCGGCGCCTCCTCTGCACACGCCTTTACGGCTTGCTGAATTCGTCTGTGCCGGCCTCGTGGCCTGGCCGTTTCTTTCCCCGCTGGTGGGCGGCCCTTCGATCAATGTCTGGCAGCAACTGATGTCATGGGGCTGTGTTGCGGGGCTGCTTGCGATGGCGCCGTCCGCCTTTCCCTCGAGGAGACTGCGCGCCGGGCTGGCGGTGATGGCGTTTTTCGTCGTGTTGTCCGCAGCCGTGGGTACCGGAGCCACGCTCTTGCTACCGACCTTGGGCGCTTTGGCGGGGATTGCCACAGCAGCTTGTCTCGGCGCAGGAGTGGCGCAGCAGCGCGGGCCGCTGGGTCACGCGTTGGCCGTCGGGCTGCTCGCCGCCGGTCTGCTCAGCGCCCTCCTGGGCCTGCTCCAGTACTACGGTGTCACTGAGTTCCTTGGTGCGTTGACCTCGTCGCCCACTTCCGGCCGCGGCTGGGGCAACCTCCGCCAGCCCAACCAGTTCGCCACGTTGATCAGTCTGACGCTGGTCGCGGCGCTGTGGTGGCACGCCACATCGCGGTCACCGCGCATCCGCCGGCTGTTCGTTCCCGCCGGCGGGCTTCTGGTAGCGGCCCTTGTGGCCTCGGGATCACGCACCGGCTTCCTGCAGTTGCTGCTGATCGCCATCGGTACCGCTGCCATGGCGTGGCGGGAGCGTCGCCGGGCGCCGCGGCACTCCGGCCCGGCGGACTTTCGCCTGCCAGCCCCCCCGCTCCTGCTCGCCGCCATCCCGTTGTACGCCGCCCTGCACTGGCTGATGCCGTACCTGGCCAGCGGAGGCGATGTCGGCCATGCAGCAACCGCCGGCACCGGCATGCTCCACCGCCTCCAACCCGCCATCGTCACCACCGACAGCCGTGTCGTCCTCTGGCAGAACGTCCTGTCCCTCATCGCCCAGCGCCCCCTCACCGGCTGGGGCTGGGGCGAACTCAGCTTCGCGCACTTCGCCACGCTGTACAGCGGCCCGCGTTTCCCCGTGATCCTCGACAACGCCCACAACCTGCCGCTGCACCTCGCGGTCGAGCTGGGCATTCCGGTGGCGCTGCTCATCTGCGGCGGATTTCTCTGGATGGTGGGGGCGGCAAAGCCGTGGCGCGAGCGCGATCCCTTGCGGCTGATGGCGTGGGGCCTGCTCGGCGTCATCCTGTTGCACAGCCTGCTCGAGTACCCGCTCTGGTATGGCCCGTTCCAGCTGGTGTTCGGCCTGTGCCTCGGCATCCTGTGGCCGGCATCGTCCAAGCGCCCGGAAGCGCGCGGCAGAAAGCTCGCCGCGTTCGCAGCCGCCGCGGCCTGGGTCGTCGTCATTGGCTACGCCGCCTGGGACTACACCCGCATCAGCCAGATCTACCTGCCGCGCGACGCCCGCATGCCGGCCTACCGCGACGACACGCTCGCCAAGCTCCAGGGCTCGTGGCTGTTCTCACGCCAGGTGGACTTCGCCGAGGTGACGCTGACGACGGTCACACCGGCGAATGCCGCGCACATGCACGAACTGGCCGGGCGCGTGCTGCACTTTTCGCCCGAGCCGCGTGTCATCGTGAAGCTGATCGAAAGCGCCGAGCTGCTGGGGCGCGATGCAGAAGCGCACGCGCTGGCCGAGCGCTTCCGTGTAGCGTTTCCAGCCGCGTTCGCCCGCTGGCTGGACAACCGCCCGGACGACGCACCCGAGCTATAGCCGCTGGATTTCAGCCCGCCGTCGCGACGTAGCTGCCCGACTTCCCGCCGTGCTTCTCCAGCACATGCACGTCGGTGATCCGCATCCCGCGGTCCACGGCCTTGCACATGTCGTAGATGGTGAGCAGCGCGACCTGCACGGCGGTCAGGGCTTCCATTTCCACGCCGGTCGGGCCGACGGTCTCGACGGTCGCGGTGCAGGCCACCTGCGGCGCCTGGCCGCCCTCGGCGAGCGCGAAGGCCACGGCCACGCGGGTCAGCGCCAGCGGGTGGCACAACGGGATCAGGTCGCTGGTCTTCTTGGCCGCCTGGATGCCGGCGATGCGCGCGATGCCCAGCACGTCGCCCTTCTTGGCGGTGCCCGATTCGATCAGCGCCAGCGTCGCGGGCTGCATCTCGATGCGGCCGGTGGCCACGGCCACGCGGTGGGTCGCGGGCTTGGCCGCCACGTCGACCATGTGGGCCTGGCCCTGGGCGTCAAAATGGGTGAGGGTGCTCATCGGTGAACGTTCGTTTTGAAGATGCATCATACGAGCCCGAGCCACAGACGAGGAATGCCGCGCTTGACTCCCTCTCCCCACAAGAAAACCCGCCCGACGCCCCTCCGGCATGCGGTGTGCGCTACCTTTTTGATAGCTTCCCAGGTGCTGCTGCCGGCCCCCGCGCTGGCGCAGGTGCAGCAGATCCTGCCGGGCCTCGGTGACGGCGGCGAGATGACGGCCAGCGCCGAGCGCCGGCTGGGCGACCAGATCGTGCGCGAGCTGTACCGCGACACCGACTACATCGACGACCCGGTGATCGCCGCCTACGTGCAGGACATCTGGCAGCGGCTGCTGGCCGCTGCGCGCTCGCGCGGCGAGCTCACGCCCGAGCTCGACGAGCGTTTCGCCTGGACCATCCTGCTGGGGCGCGACCGCAACATCAACGCCTTCGCGCTGCCGGGCGGCTACCTCGGGCTGAACCTGGGGCTGCTGGCCGCGGTCGGCAGCCGCGACGAGCTGGCGACGGTGCTCGGGCACGAGCTGTCGCACGTCACGCAGCGCCACATCTCGCGCATCATGAGCAAGCAGGGCAAGCAGATGCCCTTGATGATCGCCGGCCTGATCCTCGGGATGATCGCGGCCAGCAAGAGCCGCAACTCCGACGCCGGCCAGGCCGTGATCATGGGCAGCCAGGCGCTGTTCATGCAGAACCAGCTGAGCTTCTCGCGCGACATGGAGCGCGAGGCCGACCGCATCGGTTTCGGCGTGATGACGCAGGCGGGCTTTGCGCCGCAGGGCGCCGCGGCGATGTTCGAGAAGCTGCAGTACGCCTCGCGCCTGAACGACAACGGCTCGTACCCGTACTTGCGCAGCCACCCGCTGACGACCGAGCGCATCTCGGACATGCAGGGCCGGTTCCAGTTCCGTGCCGAAGCGGCACCGCCGATGGTGCCGCTGGTCATGGACCACGCCATGGTCGCCTCGCGCGCTCGCGTGCTGACGCGCCCGGGCGTCGACGTGCTGCGGCTGTGGGTCAATGCCGCGTCGAGCGGCGAGTTCGCGGGCAGTTCTCCGGCCCAGCAGGCGGGCACGCTCTACGCGGCGGCGATGGCGGCCAAGGAGCTGCGCGATTTCAAGGCGGCGCGCGCATTGGCCGAGCGGCTCGTGGCCCGCACGGCCGACGATGCGGCCGCAAGCAAGCAGGCGCGCTGGCTGCAGGCCGAGATCGAACTCGCGGCCGGTGGCGCTTCTCGTGCGGCGGCATTGCTCGACGCCAAGTCGAAGGAGCGGCCCGAGATGATCCTCGCAGCCGAAGCCGCGATCGCCCAGCGCCAGCCCGCGCCGATGGTGCCCGTGCTGCGCGACTGGGTGGCCGTTCATCCGCGGGACGCCACGGCCTGGCGCACGCTGGCCAATCTGTACGGGGCGCAGAACGACACGCTGCGCGCCATTCGCGCCGATGCCGAGGCCAACGTGGCGATCCTCGACTACCCGGCGGCGCGCGACCGCTTCAAGGCGGCGCAGGAGCTGGTCCGCAAGTCGGGTGCGCCCATCGACCACTACGAGGCATCGATCATCGACACGCGCGCACGCGCCGTCGACGTGCTGGTCAAGCAGCAGGCCGAGGAGCCGCCGCTGAAGTAGTGACGCGTCGAGGGGCGGCGTTCAGCGCCGGGAGGACAGCAGCCCGCCCAGTGCGCTTTCGATGAGCAGCCCGAGCAGCGAGTAGATCAGCGAGCCCAGCAGCGCGGCGAGGAAGCCGTTCACATGGAAGCCGCCGAGCAGGCCCGAGGCGGCCCAGAACAGCAGGGCGTTGATCACGAACAGGAACAGCCCGAGCGTGACGATGGTGACCGGCAGCGTCAGGATCACCAGCACGGGCCGCACGACCATGTTGAGCAGGCCGATCACGGCCGCCGCGAGCAGCGCCGAACCGAAACTCTGGACCTGGACGCCGCTGTAGAGGTAGGCGACCGCGAGCAGCGCGACGGCGCTGAGCAGCCATTTGAGGAGGATGCGCATGCGCCGCAGGATACCCCACGGGCCCGCACAAAAGAACAAGCCCCGCTGCGTTGCCGCAGCGGGGCTTGTGTCGGTTCGGGAGGGCGTGCGGCCCTGATCAGGCTTACTCGGCCAGCTCGTTGGCCAGCACCAGCAGCGCGCCCATGCCCATCACGGCGCCGGGAAAGGCCCAGCCCGATTGCTTGGCCGGGGTCTGGTCGGGCGTGACCGGTTCCAGGTCGACGCCGATCTTCGGGCGGCGCGCATCGACCACGTGGGTGGCCGCGTGCTCGCGCTTGAGTTGCTGCGTCAGGTCGGTCAGTGGGCCCTTGGCCAGGACCGCCGTCACCTGGCCGCCGTTGCGTTCGAGCAGCGGCAGCATCTGCGCCTGCACCTTGCTGAACCACTTGGCGCGCCAGTTCTCGCGCGCGCTGTGGCTCACCCACTTGCTGATCCGGTGTGTCATGCGCGGCGCGCAGGCCACGAGCACCCAATGGCGCGCCACGACGTTGTCGGCATCCGGCGCCAGTTCGGCGAACTGCTCGCTGGCATAGACGGCGTCGTCGACGTAAAGAATGATCTTTTCCATGAGTGCTCTCCTTTGATAGTTAGAGTGACAGAGACCGGATTGATGCAAGAAGTTTCAGTGCGGGGCGTTTATCGTTCAACGAACGCTCAGTGGGCCGGGGTGGCGGGGGCCGGCTTGCGCGAAGCCACCCATTTGCCGATCGCCAGCACCAGCAGCGCACCGATGATGCCGGCGGCGTACTTGATGGTGTCGGTCTGCGGCACCTTCGGCACCCAGGTCCAGTTGGCGGGGTTCGCCAGGGCCGGGTCGGACACGGCCATCGTGCCGGCGATCCAGCCCAGCAGCATGCCGCCCAGCGTGATGATCATCGGGAAGCGGTCCATCAGCTTGATGACCAGTTGGCTGCCCCAGACGATGATCGGGATGCTCACGAGCAGGCCGAAGATCACCAGCGGCATCTGGTGGCCGTCGCCCGCGCCTTGTGCGGCACCGGCGATGGCGATCACGTTGTCCACGCTCATGACCAGGTCGGCCACGATCACGGTCTTCACGGCGCCCCAGAGGCGGTCGCTGCCGGCGATGTTGCCGTGCGCGTCGTCATGGTCGGGGGCCAGCAGTTTCACGCCGATCCACAGCAGCAGGATCGCGCCCACCAGCTTCAGGAACGGAATCGCGAGCAGCGTGAGCGCGAAGAAGATCAGGATCACGCGCAGCACGATGGCGCCGGCGGTACCCCACAGGATGCCCTGGGTGCGTTGCGCGGGCGGCAGCTTGCGGCAGGCCAGCGCGATGACGACGGCGTTGTCGCCGCCCAAAAGAATGTCGATCATGATGATCTGACCGACCGCGACCCAGAATTCCGGGGCCATGAACTGTTCCATAGATTCCTCTTTGTCTTGGCGCCACGCCCGCAGCTCCCTGATGGGGACCACGACGGGCAGCGGCATGCCGATGCGTTTCGATTCACCCTGCGCGGGTGCGGTCGAAAGCGGGGGAGCGAAGGCCGGGTGACACCGGGGACTTGCGAACGCTTCGACCAAACCTGCGCAGGTTCAAATCGAAGGTCTCGCTCGACAACAGCAAGCGCGCCGACCTGCGTCCGCGCGTGTGTCGCCCGACAGGCCGGAAGTGTTGTGCTTCGTATTGACGACCTGACGATTCACGCTGCCCGGGGACAGCGATCGGGAGCTACTCCCCTTCGTGGGCGGGATTAGAGCATTGAAGACCGCGCCGAGGCAACCAAAAGTTTTCTTTACATTTAAGGGCAAAGGTCCGGAGGGGCGCATGCAGTGGGCATTTGATGCTCCATTTTTGGGAGCGCCTATGGCCCTAAGAGGTGGCGGGACATTGCGGGACTATGATCGCCGCTCGCTGTTTTTTCACTCTCCATGGCCGCCATCCACATCACCGACATCGAGGCCGCCATCAACCACTGGCGCGAGAAGTCTCCCTCGCCCGACGGCATCACGCTGGCACCCGAGCTGCGCGCGCTGGCCGAGGTCTACGCGCTCATGGTCTTCCACCACGAAGACGAGGTCGACGAGGTCGGCTTTCCCGCCAAGGCCTGGGCTGCCTGGCTCGACTGGTACCACAGCACGCCCGACACGCCCTGCATCGCGATCTGCTCGACCAGCCAGGGCGACGACGAGTGCAAGGGCTGCGGACGCACCTTCGACGAGGTGCAGTACTGGCCGGCCATGACGCCGGTCGAGAAGCGCGTCACCTGGCGCCGCATCACCATGGAAGACTCGGCCTGGCGCTTCAACCGCTATGCCGAACGCGCACGCGAAGCCGAGCCGACTGCCGCGCAGCCCGAGTTCGACCCGGACGACGAGAAAAACTGGGCCCCCTGACCATGCGCCGCCTCGCGCAAGCCCCCAACCTCGCGATCGCGACCGTGTGGGCGCACGCCTTGTGCGAGGAGGGCGTGGCCGCCACCGTGCAGCGCGAATTCCTCGGCGCGGTCATGGGCCAGCTGCCGCCCGACCAGTGCCTGCCCGAGATATGGATCGACGACGAATCGCAGTACGAACTCGCGCGGCGCCTGCTGCACGAACTGCAGAACCGCCCGCAACGCAGCTGGCTGTGCGTGTGCGGCGAGCAGGTCGAAGGCGGCTTCGAGCAGTGCTGGCAGTGCGGCGAGATGATGCCGGCGGCCTAGCCGCCCGGGCTCGTTACTTCCAGCGCAGCAGCTCGACGTCGATGCTGTTCACGCCGTCGCCCAGCGTCAGCGTGCTTTCCTGGATCGTCGCCTGCAGCTGCATGCTGCGCTGCGCCAGCCTGGCGAGCGCCTGCGAGGCCTCGGTCGGCACGCGGTAGACCTTCAGGTTCTGCGGCCGCGTGAGCTTGCTCTCGATGCCGCGCCACCAGATCTCGGCCGCGTGGTTGAAGCAGTAGACGATCACCTCGTCCGCCTTGCCGCAGGCCTTGATGATGGGCTTGTCTTCCGGCTGGCCGACCTCGATCCAGATCTTGGTCTGACCCGTGAAGTCGCGCAGCCACACGTCGGGCTCCTCGACGTTCGACAGGCCCGCGCCGAAGGCCAGCGTGCCGTCGCCGTTGCAGATGTCCTGCAGCTGGTGCGCGTTGAGCGCGAGCGCGACCAGCCGGATCATCATCCGCTCGTCGGTCTCGCTGGGGTGGCGCGCCAGGGTCAGCGCATGGTCGGCGTAGTAGCCGTGGTCGATGTCGGCCACCGCGAGGGTGGCCTTGAAGATGGTGGATTTGAGAGCCATGGGTGCGCGAGTGTATGCGCGCGCCCCTTCGGCCTCAGAACGCCAGCGACGCCTGCAGGTACAGCGTGCGCGGCTGGCCCACGTACTTGCCGCCGTTGTTGTCGACCGAACGGTTGTAGTAGCGGCGGTCGAACAGGTTCTTCACGCCCACGGCCAGCTTCAGGTGGCTCAGCGACGGGCCGAAGTCGTAGGCGGCGCGCAGGTTCACCGTGCCGTAGCCCGGGATGTCGCCCAGCCGCCCGCTCGCGTCTTCCACGGTGATGTACTTCGCGCCGTCGTCCGGCGAGCCCGGCGAACGCTGCTTGGATTGCGCGTAGAGGTCGGCGTTGAGCGTCCACGGCCCGCGCTCGTAGCGTGCGCCGAGCGTCGCGACATGGCGCGAGTAGAACGGCAGGTCGCGCCCCGCGAACACGCCCGCCTTCGAGGTGGCCTGCGTGTACGTGTAGGTGCCCGACACCGACAGCCCCTTGAGCGCGTCGCTCAGGCTGCCCAGGTCGTAGCGCAGCGCCGACTCCAGCCCGCGGTGGCGCGTGGCGCCCAGGTCGGTCCACTGGCCGACGTCGCCGGTGATGGAGCGCGCCAGCTGCAGCTCCTTGTCGAAGTTGATGTTGAACAGCGTCAGCTCGCCGCTCCAGGATTCGCCCTTGTACTTGGTGCCGATCTCGTAGGTCTTGGCCTTTTCGGGGTGCAGGCTGGTGGTCGACTGCGCGAGCTGGGCGTACTGCTGCGGCCCGAACGACACGCCGGCATTGGCGAACAGCGTCCAGCGCTCGCTCATGCGGTAGAGCACCGACAGCGTGGGCAGCACCTCGTTGGAATCGATCTTCGGGTAGATCGCGTTGGTGATGCGGTTGTTGGCCACCGTGAACACGTCGTTGTGCGAGCGGAAGGATTCGTAGCGCACGCCGGGCGTGACCGTCCAGTTGCCGAAATCGATGCGGTCGTCGATGTAGAACGCGTGCGCGGTCGTGCCGCCCTTGCTGGTCTGGTAGGCGGGCTGCGCGAGCGCGTAGGCGTCGAAGCCCGGCGCCGGCCGGTAGTAGCTGCTGCGCGTGGCCACCTCGGAGGCCTCTTCCTTCAGGTAGCGCGCGCCGATGCTGATTTCCTGCACCACGCTGCCCGAGTCGATCAGGCGCGAGTAGCGGGGCTCGAAGGCGTAAGTCTTGTAGTTGCGCGGCGCGGTGGTCAGGCGGCGCCGGTTGGCGTTGGCGCCCGTGCCTTCCTGCTCGAGGTAGCTGCTGCGGTACGAGTCCGTGTAGTAGGTCAGCATCTCGAACTTGTTCACGCCGTCGTTGTGCGTGTACTTGAGCGAGCCGTCGGTGCGGCGGCCCGTGAACTCGTCGTAGGGGCGGTCCGACTGGAACGGGTTGGCCGCGAACTGCGCCGTCGTCAGGCCGCCGGGCATGCGCCCCTTGCCTTCGAAGTGGTGCAGCGAGATCGCGATGTCGTCGGTCTTCGAGAGGCGGTAGGCGCCCTTGAGCATCAGGTCGTCGATGCGGGTCTTGTCGTTGCTCTGGCGAAAGCCGTCCCCGTGCGTACCCGAATAAAGCAGTGCCAGCCCCAGGCCGTTCTCGTTGGTGCCGCCGATGAACAGGCTGGGCGTGGTCTTGGTGCCGCCGCCGTGGCTGGCGCTCTCGACGCCCACGCCGATTTCGCCTGCGAACTGCTTGGGGATCGAGCGCGTCACGAAGTTGATGATGCCGCCCACGTTCTGGGGGCCGTAGCGCACCGAGCCCGCGCCGCGCACCACGTCGACGGCCTCGAGGCTGCCCAGCGACACCGGGGCCAGCGACAGCTGCGGCTGGCCGTAGGGCGCGTAGGCCAGCGGCACGCCGTCCAGCAATACGGTCGAGCGCGGCGACAGCCGCGAGGTCAGGCCGCGCACGCCCACGTTGAGCGAGATGTCGCTGCCGCCGGTGCCGTTGCTCTCCTGCACCTGCACGCCGGGCACCTGGCGCAGCACGTCGCGCACGCTGGCCGAGCCGCTTTCCTGGATCTGCTGGCGCTCCACGATGCTGCGCGCGCCGGCGTGCTCGAGCACCTTGGTCTCGGTGGGCGTGCCGAGCCAGTCGCCGGTGACGGTGATGGCCTCGAGCGACTTCGACGGCTCGGCGTCGGCCGCGAAGCTGTGCAGGCTCAGGGGCAGCAGGGCCAGGGCGATGGCGGTCTTTTTGTGCGGGAACAAGGGGAGTCCTCCTCGATGTATTTGTGATGGATGAAGGGATGGGATGTGTGCGTCGTTCAGGGCGCCGCGCCGCGGGACAGCGCCTGGCTGCGCGCGGCCGCAGCCACGGCGCGCCGGCGCCACCAGAGCCACACGCCGCTCAGGCCGAGGCCGGCCAGCGCCAGGCCCAGCAGCGCGGTGACCGCCTGGTGCACCACGCCGCCGAGCACGCCGGTGTGCAGCGGGTAGATCACGACCACCGCGCCGTTGCCGGTGTCCATGTCCTGCCAGCGGCGCACGCCGAGCAGCTCGCCCGTGACCGGATGCACCCACACCGAGCCGATGCCGTTCGGGTGCGGGTCGTCGGCGAGCCGGAAGCGCACGCGCAGCGGCCGGTCCGATCGGCCGGGCACCTGCACGTAGCCGATGGGCTGGCCGGGGAACACGGCTTGCGCGCGGGCGACGAGGTCGTCGAGCTGCAGGCGCGGGCCGGTGGCGGTGCCCTTGGGCACCCCGGGCGCCTTGGCAGGTGTTTGCCCGAGCGCGGTCGAGATGAAGCCGCCCAGCGGTCGCCAGGCCATGTAGGCGCCGGTGAAGACCGACACCGCGATCAGCAGCCCGAGCACGGCGCCGCCGGTGCGGTGCAGGTCGAACAGCCCGCGCAGCAGGCCGCGGTCCAGCACGATGCGCAGCGAGGGCGGCCAGCGCGCCGGCCACCACAGCACCACGCCGGTGACCAGCAGGAACAGGTAGGCCAGCGCGGCGATGGCGAGGATGCCCTTGCCCGTGTCTTCCAGCAGCAGGCTGCTGTGCAGCTCGAACAGCAGGTTGTAGGCGCCTTCGTGTGTGCCGCGGCGGCCCTGCTCGGCGCCGGTGGCGGGGTCGAGGTAGAGCGTGCCGTCCCACGGGCCGCGCACCAGCACCCAGAGCGTGTCGCCGGGCTGGCGCGGCGGGCGCAGCGTGAAGTTGGTGTCGGGGCCGAACTCGGCGAGCAGGCGCTGGCGCAGGGGCTCCAGCGGCGCCGGAGCCGCGTTGCCGTGACTGCGCGCAGTGAAGAGCTCAGGATGCGCTGCGCGGTCGAGCGGCAGCGCCACCACCAGCAGGGCGCCCAGGAGCGCCGTGAGGGCGAGCAGCGGCCCGAGCGTGAGGCCGATCCATCGGTGGAGCGTGAGCCAGAGGCGTCTCAGTGGGGCGCGCCGCATGAACAACGGGGACGTCGGGGCGTCCCGTCAGGGTTGTCGGCTGGCGTGCCCTGCACAGGGCACGTTGGCTGGGAGGTATCGATGAGCGAACGAAGCGCACCGGCCGTGGGCAACACGGGCCGGCGGATCGTCGCGGGGGAAGCCTAAATTCTACGGGCCAGTTCGGCCGCCTTGCCGGTGTAGCTGGCGGGCGTCATGGCCAGGAGGCGGGTCTTCTCTTCCTCGGGAATGGCCAGCGAGCGGATCAGCCCGTGCAGCGCCTCGGCCGTCACGGTCTTGCCGCGCGTGACTTCCTTGAGCTGCTCGTAGGCGCCCTGCACGCCGAAGCGGCGCATCACGGTCTGGATCGGCTCGGCCAGCACTTCCCACGAGGCCTCAAGGTCGTCGGCCAGCGCTTCCTGGTTGATCTCGAGCTTGCCCAGGCCGGTGGCCAGGCTCGCGTAGGCCAGCGTGGCGTAGCCGAAGGCCACGCCGATGTTGCGCAGCACCGTGCTGTCGGTCAGGTCGCGCTGCCAGCGGCTGATGGGCAGCTTCTCGCTCAGGTGGCGCAGCACCGCGTTGGCCAGGCCCAGGTTGCCTTCGGCGTTCTCGAAGTCGATCGGGTTGACCTTGTGCGGCATGGTCGAGGAGCCGATCTCGCCCTTCTTCAGGCGCTGCTTGAAGTAGCCCAGGCTCACATAGCCCCAGATGTCGCGCGAGAAGTCGACCAGGATGGTGTTGACGCGCGCCACGGCGTCGAACAGCTCGGCCATGTAGTCGTGCGGCTCGATCTGGATGCTGTACGGCTGGAAGCTCAGGCCCAGGCCCAGCGGCGCGGGCGTCTCGACGACCTTGCGGCTGAAGGCTTCCCAGTCGAACTCGGGCCAGGCGGCCAGGTGGGCGTTGTAGTTGCCCACGGCGCCGTTCATCTTGCCCAGCAGCTGCACGGCGGCGATTTGCGCGCGGGCCTTGGTCAGGCGCACCGCCACGTTGGCGATTTCCTTGCCCACGGTGGTCGGGCTGGCGGTCTGGCCGTGCGTGCGCGAGAGCATCGACACGTCGGCGAACTGGTGCGCCATCTCGCGCAGCTTGGCGATCAGGCCGTCAATGGCCGGCAGCACCACGGTGTCGCGCGCGGCCTGGATCTGCAGGGCGTGGCTGGTGTTGTTGATGTCTTCGCTGGTGCATGCGAAGTGCACGAACTCGGCGGCGGCCAGCAGCTCGGGGCGGGCCTCGAACTTCGACTTGATCCAGTATTCGACGGCCTTCACGTCGTGGTTGGTGGTCTTCTCGATGTCCTTGATGGCCAGCGCGTCGGCCTCGGAAAAGTGCGACACCAGCCCCATCAGGTACTTGCGGGCGCCGCCCGTGAGGGGCTTGAACTCGGCAAAGCCGCAGTCGGACAGCGCAATGAACCAGGCCACCTCCACCTGCACGCGACGGTGCATATAGCCCTGTTCGCTCATCAGCGGGCGCAAGGCCGCGAGTTTGGCCGCATAGCGGCCGTCAAGGGGGGAGAGGGCGGAGACGGTGGAAAAGCTCATGCCCGAATTTTAGGCGGCTGCCGGGTGGCCGCGCCGCGGAGGAATTCGGGCGCCGTCTTTTTCCCTTCACCTAAAATGCCTGCGAACAAACGTTAACAAGCGATGGGGAGAGAGCCTTCATGAAACTGATCGGATCCGCCGCCAGCCCGTATGTGCGCAAGGTGCGCGTGGTGCTGGCCGAAAAGCGGCTCGACTACCAGTTCGTGATCGAAGACGTCTGGTCCGCAGACACCACGATCGCCCATTCGAACCCGCTGGGCAAGGTGCCGTGCCTGATCATGGAAGGCGGCGAGGCGATGTTCGACTCGCGCGTCATCGTCGAATACATCGACACCCTGTCGCCCGTGGGCAAGCTCATTCCGCAGCAAAGCCGCGAGCGCGCCGAGGTCAAGACCTGGGAAGCGCTGGCCGACGGCGTCATGGACGCCGGCGTGCTCTGGCGCCTCGAAGCCACCTGGACCGGCCGCGCCGACGCCGAGCGCAGCGCCGCCTGGATCGAGCGCCAGCGGGCCAAGGTGCAGGCCGGCGTGGCCGCCATGGCCAAGGGCCTGGGCGACAAGCCCTTCTGCAGCGGCATCCACCTGAGCCTGTCCGACATCGCGGTCGGCTGCGCGCTGGGCTGGCTGGGGCTGCGGTTTCCCGAGATCGACTGGCGCGGCGACCACGCCAACCTGGCCAAGTTGTACGACAAGCTCATGCTGCGGCCGAGCTTCATCGACACCCAGCCCTGAAACGACAAAGCGCCCCGCGGGGCGCTTTTTTCTTGGGGCCGTTCGGGCCACCGCATGCGGGAAGGCCGAGGGGGCGCTGCGTCATCGCGGGCCCCGCTGTCGGCGGGAAGACAAAAATGCTGCGAGGCGCCCCGACACGAAGGAGGGAGGGAGGGAGGAGGAGAAGAATCGCCTCGGGATTTCAACCGGACGGCAGGCGCCCGGAAGACCTCGCAACATGAAAACCTGTGGGCCTTGGCCGCCCACGCTCAAGTATGAGCGCGGTGCCGCCGCACGGTTCCCGTTCGAGTGGTAAACGTTTGTGACTCAAAGTTCACATTGCAGGGCCGGTCAGTCGCCGCTGGGGCCGAGCTGTTTCTCGATCACCTGGATGAAGCCGTTCTCGTCGGGCGCCGTCATGCTCGACCACGCCTGCACCACCTTGCCGTCGCGCCCGATCAGGTACTTGTAGAAGTTCCACTTCGGCGTCGTGCCCGAGGCCTGCGCAAGCTGCTTGAACAGCGGGTTGGCGTCGGTGCCGCGCACCGACGACTTGGCGAACATCGGGAATTTCACGCCGAAGGTGCTTTCGCAGAAATCGGCGATTTCCTTGTTGGAGCCCGATTCCTGGGAGAAATCGTTCGACGGGAAGCCCAGCACCACCAGGCCGCGGGCGCGGTACTTCATGTCCAGCGCCTCCAGCCCCTTGTACTGCGGGGTGAAGCCGCAAAAACTGGCCGTGTTGACCACCAGGACCACTTTTCCGGAGTACTGGCACAGGTTCTGGGGCTTTTCATCCTGCAGCCGCGGGAAGCTGTGTTGCAGGATCGCCGGGCACCCGGCGGCGCCGCCCACCGCGGGCGCGGCAGGGGCGGCGGGGGCCGTCTGGGCACCCGCCGACAGGGCGGCGGACAGGCCCGCCACGAGGGAAAAGGCCGTGGCGCAACGTCGCAGCATCGACAATCGGGCGGGGGTTCGCATGACGGGCTCCTGGATCGAAAAGGGGGGTGTGCATCTATGGCGCGGGCGCGCGCGTAAGCACATCATCGCGCGTCTGTCACGGGCGCGCCAAACGGCCCGACTAAAATCGGCGGCCATTGAAAGACTTTGATGCTCTACCCGGAACTCTTCAGACAACTCGAATCCGTCCGCTGGGACATGGACAAGGACATCCCCTGGCAGTCGTTCGACGCTTCCTTGCTGACTGAAGAGCAGGCGCAGACCATCAAGATGAATGCCATCACCGAGTGGTCGGCGCTGCCGGCCACCGAGATGTTCCTGCGCGACAACCGGCACGATAGCGACTTTTCGGCGTTCATGTCGATCTGGTTCTTCGAAGAGCAGAAGCACTCGCTGGTGCTCATGGAGTACCTGAAGCGCTTCAGCCCGCAGCACGCGCCCACCGAACAGGAGCTGCACGAGGTGCGCTTCGACTTCGACCCGGCGCCCCCGCTCGAAACCCTCATGCTGCACTTCTGCGGCGAGATCCGCCTGAACCACTGGTACCGCCGTGCCGCCCAGTGGCACACCGAGCCGGTCATCAAGCACATCTACACCACGCTGAGCCAGGACGAAGCCCGCCACGGCGGTGCCTACCTGCGCTACATGAAGCGCGCCATGGAAAAGTTCGGCGACGAAGCCCGCGCCGCCTTCACCAAGGTCGGCGTGCTCATGGCCAGCGCGCGCCGCACCGCCCAGGCGCTGCACCCGACCAACCTGCACGTGAACAAGGCGCTGTTCCCGAACGACACCATCCAGAGCCGCATGCCCGATCCCGACTGGCTCGAGCACTGGCTGGACAAGCAGATCAAGTTCGACGCCGGCTGGGAAACCAAGGTCGGCGAGCGCATCCTGCACAACCTGAGCCTGCTGATGAACCGCAGCTTCAAGACCGTGCAGGAGCTGAACCGCTACCGCAAGGAAGTCTCGGCCACGCTGGGCCCCAAGCCCGAATACCAGGGCGCCTGAGCCGCCCCCAGGACCTCGATGAAACCGCCCCGCATGCCGGGGCGATTTTTTTTGGCCGCCGGCTGTCACAGCCCGCCGGCCTCGAACGTCTAATCGGGCATGGACGACCCGACCCTCACCTTCGACAGCCACCGCCGCCGCCTCCAGGGCATCGCCTACCGCATGCTCGGCTCCGTCGCCGAGGCCGAAGAGGTGGTGCAGGACGCCTGGCTGCGCTGGCACGAGGCCGACAAGGCCAGTTTCGACAGCGCCGAAGCCTGGCTCGTGACCGTCGTCACGCGCCTGTCGATCGACCGGCTGCGCAGCGCCAAGGTCCAGCGCGAGCACTACATCGGCCCGTGGATGCCCGAGCCCACCCTCACCGGGTCGCCCGACACGCCCGAGGAAACGCTAGCGCGCGTCGACAACATCTCCGTCGCCTTCCTGGCCGTGCTCGAGCGCCTGGCGCCCGAGGCGCGCGCCGCTTTTCTCATGCGCGAGGTGTTCGACGCCGACTACGACGAGATCGCCCAGACCCTGGGCAAGAGCGAGGCCGCCTGTCGCCAGCTGGTGCACCGCGCCAAGGCCCAGGTGCAGGAGGCCCGCCCGCGCTTCCAGGTCTCGCGCGAGACCCACCAGCGCCTGCTGCGCGCCTTTGCCGACGCCGCCGCGCGCGGCAGCATGCAGGACCTGAAGGCGCTGATGGCCGAAGACGTCGAACTCATCGGCGACGGCGGTGGCAAGGTGCAGACCTTCAGCAAGATCCTGCGCGGCAGCCAGCGGCTGGCGCAGCTGTACTTCTCGCTCTGGCGCCGCATGGGCGCCGGCGTGCGCATGGAGCTGGTCGAGCTCAACGGCGAGCCCGGGATGCTGCGCTTTCTGGACGGCGAACTCGAATCGGCCCAGACCTTCGAGATCGAGGGCGAGCGCATCGTGCGCATCCGCGCCCAGCGCAACCCCGACAAGCTGGCGCGCATCGCCCAGCTGTTCGCGGCCAAACGGGGCGCCTGAAGAAAAAATTCGGACGGCCTGTCACAGGGCCGGTGGCTGGCGCGTCTTCAGGGTGTAGCAAGCAGATTTCGTTCTCTTTCTCTCACCAACCACCCTGGAGTACACACCATGAGCCAAGCCCCCGCCCTCCGTCTCGCCTGGACCAAGTTCGCCCCCAAGTCCTTCCAGGCCATGATCGCCGTCAACGGCAGCTTCGAGTCGAGCACGCTCGGCAAGGTGCTGATCGACCTCGTCTTTGCCCGCGTCTCGCAGATCAACGGCTGCGCCTACTGCCTGGACATGCACGTGCGCGACCTGCGCGTGCAGGGCGAAGACTGGCAGCGCATCAACAGCCTGGCCACCTGGCGCGAGGTGAGCCTGTTCAACGAACGCGAGCGCGCCGCGCTGGACTGGGCCGAAACGCTCACGCGCCTGGCCGACCACCACGCCGATCGCGATGCCGAGTTCGAAGCCCTGAAGGCCGTGTTCAGCGACCAGGAAATCGTCGAGCTCTCGCTCGCCGTGGCGCAGATCAACGCCTGGAACCGCCTCGGCGTGGGCCTGCGTTCGCAGGTTGTGGCGAAGGCGATGCCCTGAGCCTCAGCGCCGCTCGACCACCATCGGCGCGATGCGCAGGTTGTCGCGCAGCTGCGTGACGGCCTCGCCCGCCGCATTGCGCGATGGGAACGGCCCGGCCTGCAGGCGGTGCGTGCCGGCTTCGCTGAACACGCGCAGCTGCGGTGCCAGCGTGGGCAGGCCGCGCGCGGCCTGGCTTCTCAGCGTCTCGGCGCCGTCGCGTTCGCGGAACGCGCCGAGCTGCACCCAGAAACCGGCGGCAGCGGAAGAGGGCGTCGATGGCGCAGATGACGTGGCCGGCGCGGCGAGCGGGGCCAGCGGCGCCAGGTCGGTCACCACCATCGCCTCGCGCGGGCCGGCCGGTGCTTCGGGTTCCGCCGGTGCCGCGGCCATCACCGGCGTCTGCGGTGCCACGGGCATCGTCGCGGCGGGGGCTGCAGCGGCGGTCATCGCGACCGGCGTCACCCAGGCCGACGGCACGGCCACCGGCGCAGCCGCCACCCGGACGGGGGCTGGCGCTGGCGCAGGTGCCGCGGCATAGGCCGTGCCCGCATCGCGGCGCCAGGCGCCAGTGCGGATGTCGTCGTTCGTGATGCGCTCGATCTCCACCGGCGCCACGCCGCGCAGCAGGTCGAGCTTCAGCGCCGCCGTGTAGCTCAGGTCGATCACGCGGCCGTCCACGAAGGGGCCGCGGTCGTTCACGCGCACGATCACCTCGCGCCCGTTGGCCGGGTTGCGCACCCGCACGTAGCTCGGCAGCGGCAGCGTCTTGTGCGCGGCCGTCATGGCGTACATGTCGTAGGGCTCGCCGCTCGCGGTCGAGGCTGCATGGAACTTGCGGCCGTACCACGAGGCGATGCCCGATTCGCGGAACGGCCGGTCGTCGGTGATCGGCACGTAGCCGCGGCCCAGCACCGTGTACGGCTTGCTGGTGCCGCCGCTGCTGCGGATCGCCTCGATGCGGGGTTCGGCGTCGGGCACGCGGTCGAGGTCCGACGGGATGTTGCTGCCGGGGCCGTCGCGGCCACTGGCGACGCCGCCGCCACTGCTGCGCGGTCCGCTGGCGCAGCCGGCCAGCACGAGCGCGGCGGCCAGGGCGCAGGCCGTCAGCGCGCGGGAGGCGAGGGCGCGGTCAGCCAAAGACCGCCTTCCACAAGGCCAGCATGGCGTCGCGTTCGGCGCTCAGGGCGGGCGGCGTGACCTGCGTGGGCTCTTCGTTCAGGCGTGCGGTGTGCTGCACGCGGCGCAGCTCGCGGTAGGCGGTGGCGGCGTTGCGGCCCACGCCTTCGGGCAGCAGCCCGGCCTGTTCGGCACGCAGCAGCAGCGCGATGTTGCCCAGGTTGGGAATCAGCTCGGGGTGTGCGCCCGAGGCCGACAGCACCAGGAACTGCACCGCGAACTCGGCATCCACCATGCCGCCGGGGCTGTGCTTCACGTCGAAGCGGTCGGCCTTCACGGGGCGGGCGCCGCGCAGCTTGTTGCGCATGCCGATGATCTCGGCCTTCAGCGCCTCGCGGTCGCGCGGGGCCACCAGCACGGCTTCGCGCACCTGGTCGAAGCGCGCGCCCAGTTCGGCGCCGTGGTCGGCGCTGCCCAGCACGAAGCGCGCGCGCGTCATGGCCTGGTGTTCCCAGGTCCATGCGGTGTTGCTGCCGCGACCGAGCTGGTACTTTTCGTAGGCCTCGAAGCTGGTGGTGAGCAGGCCCGAGTTGCCGTTGGGCCGCAGTGCGGTGTCGATCTCGAACAGGTCGCCCTCGCGCGTCTTCACCGTGAGCCAGTTGATGAGCTTGCGCACGTAGGCCGCATAGACCTCGCCGGCGCGCTCGTCGTCATCGTCGTAGACGAACACGATGTCCAGGTCGCTGCCGTAGCCCAGCTCTTTGCCGCCCAGTTTCCCGTAGCCGATGATCGCGAACTGCGGCACCTCGCGGTGCCGATTGCGCACGTGCGGCCAGCACCAGCGGGCGGTCACGCGCAGCGTGGTGTCGGCCAGCGCGCTCAGGTCGTCGGCCACCTGCTCGACGGTGATGCGGCCATCGACGTCGCGCGCCAGCGTGCGGAACACCTCGGCGTGGTGGGCGTGGCGCAGCAGGTTCAAGAGGCGCTCTTCGTCGGCCTCGCCGGTGCGGGTGAGCGAGGTGTGGCGCGCTTCGAGCTCGCGTTCGAATTCGTCGGCGATGAAGCGGCCCGAGAGCATCTCGTCGCTCGCGAGCTCGTCGATCACGCCGGGGTGCTGCATGAGGTAGCGCGCCGGCCATTTCGCGGCGCCCAGCAGGCGCAGCAGGCGCTCCTGCACGGCGGGGCGTTCGACCAGCAGCGCCAGGTAGCTCTCGCGGCGCATCAGCGGCTCGATCCAGTCGGCCCAGCGCATGGCGGCATCGACGTGGCGCGGCGTCTGTCCCGCGCCCTCGCCGTCGGGCTCCTTCAGCCACTGGCCGGTGCGTTGCACCAGCTGGCGCAGGCGGCCCCGGGTTTCCTCGCGCAGGGCGAGCACGCGCGGCGTCTCGCACCAGTCGCGGATGCGCTCGGCGAACATGGGCGGCAGGTCGTCGAGCAGGTCGGCCAGGTCGGCGGGCGCGGCGGCCTTCTTGCCGTTGCACTTGCCGTTGCAGGGCTTTTCGCCGCCCAGCAGCTTGTCGAACTCCTGGGCCACGAATTCGCGGTGCGTGTCGAGCTGTTCGAGGAAGGGGCAGCAGTCGGCATAGCCCATCGACTGCGCGATCCAGCGCAGGTCGTCGTCGTTGACCGGCAGCACGTGGGTCTGCTGGTCGTCCAGGTACTGGATGCGGTGCTCGACGCGGCGCAGGAACTCGTAGGCCGCGGCCAGCGTGTCGGCCGTGTCCTGCGGCATGAGGTTGGCGCGCGCCAGCCGCTGCAGCGCGTCGAGCGTGGGGCGCGTGCGCAGCTCGGGGAACTGGCCGCCGCGCACCACCTGCAGCAGCTGCACGGTGAATTCGATTTCGCGGATACCGCCGCGCGAGAGCTTCACGTCGTTGGCGCGCTCGGGGCGTCCGGCGCTGCGGCGCGCCGACTGCTCACGGATCTGGCGGTGCAGGATGCGCAGCGAGTCGAACACGCTGTAGTCGAGGTAGCGGCGGAACACGAAGGGCAGCACCACGTTGCGCAGCGCCTGGGCCTGGCCGTCGAGCACCACGGCGCGCGGCGCGACCACGCGGCTCTTCATCCAGGCAAAGCGCTCCCATTCGCGGCCCTGCACCTGGAAATACTCTTCCAGCGCGTCGAGCGAGACCACGCTCGGCCCCGAGTTGCCGTTGGGCCGCAGCGCCAGGTCGACGCGGAACACGAAGCCGTGCTCGGTCACGTCGCCCACCAGCGCATAGATGCGCTTCACGGCCCGCGCGAAGTACTCCTGGTTGGACAGCTTGCCGCGCCCGTCGGCATCGCCGGCCGTGTCGCCGTCGACGTCGTACAGGTAGATGAGGTCGATGTCGCTGGACACATTGAGCTCGCGCGCGCCGAGCTTGCCCATGCCGATCACCCACAGCTGCGAGCGCTGGCCTTCGGGGCCGAGCGGCGCGCCGTGCTGGGCGTCGAGTTCATGGCAGGCGTCTTGGCAGGCGATGTCCAGGGCCAGTTCGGCCAGCTCGGTCACGGCGGTGGTCACCACCGCGAGCGGGGCCTGCTGGTCGCAGTCGAGTGTGACCAGACGTTCCATCGTGAGCTGGCGCACGATGCGCAACGCATCGCCCACGGCCACGCCGCGTGCGCGCAGGGCGTCGTAGGCGACGGTCATCGATTCGCGCCGGGGCTCGCCGGGCGGCAGCAATTCGAGCTCGGCCGCATAGCGGCGGCGCAGCCGCTGGACGAATCGGGAACTGGAAGAAAACGCGGGAGGCGTCGGATTGGATGGCAACTGATTCACACTGGTGTGGGTTGGCGCGGAACCCGGCTCAAGGCTGGCGGTCATAATTCCCGACACAGCGCGATCCTCAATGAACGACACGGCGTCTTCCCCTTCACGTCTGCTCCAAATCACCGCTGTGACAGCGCGCTGGCTATTGGGTCTGCTCTTCGCTGCGTGGCTTCTGCTGGCACTGTCAGTCGTGGTCCTGCACGCGTGGATTGTGCCGCGAATCGGCGATTTTCGCGGTGCACTCGAGGCGCAGGCTAGCAAGGCCATCGGTGTCCCGGTGCGCATCGGCGCCATCACCGCCCGTTCCGAAGGGCTATTTCCGGCCTTCGAATTGCGCGACGTGGTGCTGCAGGACGCAGACCAGCGCGAGGCCCTTCGCCTCGTGCGGGTGGTGGCGAGCGTGTCGCCGCGGTCGCTGTGGCGCCTGAATTTCGAGCAGCTCTATATCGAGGGCCCGCAGCTCGACGTGCGCCGCGACACTCAGGGAAAACTCCATGTGGCTGGATTGCACATGGAGACCGACACGACCGGAGAAACCCGCGCCGCCGACTGGTTTTTCGCGCAGCGCGAGTTCGTCATCGAAGGCGGCACCGTGCGCTGGACTGACGAGCAGCGCCGCGCCGAGCCGCTGCTGCTGACCGACGTGCGCTTCGTGTCCCGCAACGGCGCGCGCCGCCACGGCCTGCGGCTGGACGCCACGCCGCCGGCCGGCTGGGGCGAACGCTTCACGCTGCGCGGCCAGTTCCGCCAGCCGCTGCTGTCGATCCGCAGCGGCCACTGGCAGACCTGGGACGGCCAGCTCTACGCCGACCTGCCCTACATCGACGTCACGCGCCTGGGCCAGTACGTCTCGCTCGACGCGCGCATCCGCGAAGGCAACGGCGCGCTGCGCCTGTGGGCCGACGTGGACGACGGGCGCATCGTCGGCGGCGTCGCCGACCTGGGGCTGAACCGCATCGACGCTTCGCTCGGCAAGGGGCTGCAGCCGCTGGTGCTGCGCGCCGTCACCGGCCGGCTGGCGGGGCAGATGAACGCGGACACCTTCGAGTTCTCGACCACCGCGCTGCAGTTCGACACCGTCGACGGCCTGCGCTGGCCGGGCGGCAACCTGTGGCTGCAGCACACGCCGGCCAAGGGCCGCACGCCCGAGCACGGCGCGCTGAAGGCCGACCGGCTCGACCTCGCGGCGCTGGCCCTCATCGCCGACCGCCTGCCGCTGGGCGAGGCCACCCACCGCGTGCTGGGTGCCTATGCGCCGCGCGGCCTGGTCGAGCGCATCGACATGAACTGGCAGGGCGCGCCCGACGCGATCGCGCGCTACCAGGCCAAGGGCCGGGTCAGCGGCCTGCGCGTGGCCTCGCAGCCGGCGCCTGCAGTCACCGCCCCGACCACCCCGGCACCGGCCGGCGCCCCCGCCGCGCCGCCGCGCGTGCACCCCGGCACCCCCGGCCTCAGCGGCGCCACGCTCGACTTCGACGCCAGCCACACCGGCGGCACCGCCACGCTGGCCATGGCCAAGGGCACGCTCGAATTCCCCGGCGTGTTCGAAGACCCGGTGATCCCCATCGACCGGCTCTCGACCCAGCTGCAGTGGAAGCTCGACAACGGCGCCATGCAGGTGCAGGTGTCGAAGCTGCGCTTCGCCAACGCCGACGCCGAGGGCGAGGCCGAAGCCCACTGGCGCACCAGCGACCCGGCCACCTCGAGCAGCCGCGCGCAGCACCCCGGCGTGCTCGACCTGCAGGGCAAGCTCACGCGCGCCGACGGCACCCGCGTGTTCCGCTACCTGCCGCTCGACATTCCGCAGCACACGCGCGACTACGTGCGCGAGTCGGTCGTCAAGGGCACCGCCAGCACGGTCGATTTCCGCGTGCGCGGCGACCTGCACGACATGCCCTTCATGGACCCGAAGCAGGGCGAGTTCCGCATCGCGGCCAAGGTGTCGGACGTGCACTACGCCTACGTGCCGCCCTCGCTCGCGGCCGCCACCGCCGCGCCCGCGACCCCGGCGTCGCGCACCGGCCCGCCCGCCGCGCCGCCGCCCGTGTGGCCGGCGCTCACCGGCGTGTCGGGCGAGCTGGTGTTCGAGCGCGCGGGCATGCTGGTGCGCAACGCGCGCGGGCGCATCGCGGGCGCGCCCGGCGTCGAGGTCACGAAGGCCGAGGCGCAGATCGCCGACATGTCGCACCACGCCGCGCTGCTGCGCGTCGATGCGCAGGCCAAGGGCCCGCTGGGCGAGGTGCTGCGCGCCGGCGCACCGCTGGCTGGCGAGGCCGGGCCCTTCCTGCAGCGCGCGCGTGCCACCGGCTCGGCCGACTACAAGCTGCGCCTCGACCTGCCGCTGGAAAACGTCGACAACACCAAGGTGCAGGCCACCGTGACGCTGGCCGACAACGAGCTGCAGGTGGTGCCCGAGGCGCCGCCGTTCACGCAGGCGCGCGGCACGCTCAGCTTCACCGACACCGGCTTCTCGCTGGCCGGCGTGCAGGCCCGCCTGCTGGGCGGCGAGGTGCGCGTCGAGGGCAAGGGCCGCTTCAGCGGGCCGCAGCGCGAACTGGCGCTGAAGGCGCAGGGCACGGCCAGCGCCGAAGGCTTGCGCGGCGCGCGCGAGGTCGACTGGCTCGCGCGCCTGGCCAAGCACGCCACCGGCAGCACGCCCTACGCCGCCACCTTCTCGATGCGCGACGACACGCCCGAGTTCTCGCTCACCAGCAGCCTGCAGGGGCTGGCGCTGGCGCTGCCCACGCCGCTGGTCAAGACGGCCGAAGAGCTGATGCCGCTGCGCATCGAGAAGAAGGTGCTGGCGCGCGACGCCCGCCGCGCCACGCAGGACCAGCTGACGCTCGAGCTCGGCCGCGTCGGCTCGGTGCAGTACGTGCGCGAGCTGTCGGCCAACGGCCAGGCGCACGTGCTGCGCGGCGGCATCGGCATCGGGCTGGCGCCCGGCGAGACGGCGTTGCCGCCCGATCGCGGCGTGTTCGCCAACGTCAACGTCGCCAAGCTCGACATGGGCGCCTGGCAGACGCTGGTGGGCACCGCCGCGGTGGTCGGCGGCGGCGAGCGCGCCGACGATCCCGACCTGGCCTACCTGCCCACGCGCATCGCGGTGCGCGCGCAGCAGCTGGGCATCGCGGGGCGCACCCTGCACAACGTGGTGCTCGGCGGCACGCGCGAAGGCGCGCTGTGGCGCGCCAATGTCGACGCCTCCGAACTGAGCGGCTACGCCGAGTACAGCCACAGCCAGGCCGGCCGGCTCTATGCGCGGCTCGCGCGCCTGAAGATCGCGCCGGCCGAGGCCACGCAGGTCGAGACCCTGCTCGACGAGCAACCCGGCACCCTGCCGGCGCTGGACATCGTGGTCGACGACTTCGAGCTGCTCGGCAAGCGCCTGGGCCGCGCCGAGATCGACGCCGTCAACCGCGGCGGGCGCGAGTGGCTGCTCAACAAGCTCGCCTTCAGCGTGCCCGAAGCCACCTTCACCGCCAAGGGCACCTGGGCCGCACCGGCGGGCGGCGGCGCAAGCGCCGGCCAGCGCCGCACCACGGCCATGAACTTCAAGCTCGACATCGCCGACGCCGGCGACCTGCTCACGCGCTTCGGCATGCCGGGCGTCTTGCGCCGCGGCAAAGGGCGGCTCGAAGGCGAGGTGAACTGGCGCGGTTCGCCGTTCTCGCTCGACTACCCCAGCCTGGGCGGCCAGCTGCAGGTCGACGTGGAGCAGGGCCAGTTCCTCAAGGCCGACCCGGGCCTGGCCAAGCTGCTGGGCGTGCTGAGCCTGCAGGCGCTGCCGCGCCGGCTCACGCTCGATTTCCGCGACGTGTTCAGCCAGGGCTTCGCCTTCGACTTCATCCGCGGCGACGCCAAGATCAACAAGGGCATCGCCAGCACCAACAACCTGCAGATGAAGGGCGTGAACGCCGCCGCGCTCATGGACGGCTCGGCCGACATCGTGCGCGAGACGCAGAACCTGCGCGTGGTGGTGGTGCCCGAGATCAACGCCGGCACGGCCGCGCTGGTGGCCACGGCCATCAACCCGGCCATCGGCCTGGGCACCTTCCTCGCGCAGTGGGTGCTGAGCAAGCCGCTGGCCGCGGCCGCCACGCAGGAGTTCCACGTCGAAGGCACCTGGGCCGACCCCAAGATCGCCAAGGTGCCGCGCTCGCTGCAGCTGCTGCCCGGCCTGCCGGGTGGATCGACATCCACGGGCGCCAGCGAAGGCAAGAAAACGGAGACCACGCAATGAAAGTCGCAGCCATCCAGATGGTGTCCGCCATCGCCCGCGAAGCCAACCTCGTGCGCGCCCATGCGCTGCTCGGGCAGGCGGCGCGCGACGGCGCCGAGCTCGCGGTGCTGCCCGAGTATTTCTGCATGATGGGCGCGCGCGACACCGACAAGCTCGGCCTGCGCGAAACCGCCGGCGCCGGCACGGTGCAGGGCTTCCTGGCCGACGCGGCGCGCGAGTTCGGCTTGTGGATCGTGGGCGGCACGCTGCCCATCGAAAGCGACGACGCCGACCACGTCTTCAACAGCTCGCTGGCCTTCTCGCCCGAAGGCAAGTGCGTGGCGCGCTACGACAAGATCCACCTGTTCTTCTTCGACAACGGCACCGAGCGCTACGACGAGCGCCGCGTCATCGCGCCGGGCGCGCAGCCCGTGGTGTTCGAGCTGCCTTCGCGCGACGGCCACGCCTGGCGCGTGGGCATGAGCGTGTGCTACGACCTGCGCTTTCCCGAGTTGTACCGCGCGCTGGCGGGGCAGGGCGCCGACCTGCTGCTGGTGCCCAGCGCCTTCACGCGCACGACAGGCGCCGCCCACTGGGAGGTGCTGCTGCGCGCGCGCGCCATCGAGAACCTGGCCTGGGTGGTCGCGCCCGCGCAGGGCGGCACGCACGAGAACGGCCGCCAGACCTGGGGCCAGTCGCTGGTCATCGACCCCTGGGGCACGGTGGTCGCGCAGCAGGCCGCCGAAGAGGGCGTGGTGCTGTTCGACCTCGACGCCCGGCAGGTCGAGCGCACGCGCGCCCAGCTGCCCGCGCTGTCGCACCGCGTGCTCGCCTGACGATGGCCGACGAGGCGCTCGAGGTTTCCGCACCGCCGCAGCGCCGGGCCTGGGTCGTCGCCTTCGCGCGCCTGCGCTCGCTGTGGAAGCGCTGGTTCCTCTGGCTGCTGCTGGCGGTGCTGGTGTCGGCGCTGCTGGTCACCGTCGTGTGGCTGGCCGGTCGGCACGAGGTCGAGCAGGTGCAGGCCGCGCTCGAGCGCGACACCGCCGACGCCGTCGTCGACCTGCGCAGCGGCCTGCAGCGCAACGCCCAGAGCCTGCGCGCCACGCTCGCGCCGGGCATGGAGCGCACGCACTGGGCCGACCGCGCGGCGGCGCAGTTGCGCGAGCACCGCGAATGGCTGAGGCTCGAATGGCGCGATGCGCAGCTGCAACCCATCGAAGCCGTGAACACGCCCTACCGTACGCGCATCCTCGAGGAGAGCAACCGCGGCCCCGCGCAGGCCGACGTGGCGCAGGCCTGCGCCACCGCGCGCAAGGCCGGCGCGCCCGCCTACTCGCCCAGTCACTACGTGCCCGTGGCCGGCGGCGGCGGCGTCGAGGTGATGGAGCTGTGCCTGCCGATGGACGCCGGCGACTACCTGGTGGCCAGCTATTCGCTGCGCGACACGCTGGTCGAGCTGGTCGGCCCCACGCTCACGCGCGGCCAGGAGGTCGCCTTCACCGAGGCCGACGGCACGCGGCTGGTGGCGCTGGGCACCTCGCGGCGCATCGGCACGCGCGTGTTCACCTCGCAGCAGCGCATCGACCTGCCGGGCGCCTCGCTCATGCTGCGCGTGGACGGCTGGCGCGCCGCGCCCGACCTGTTCCCGAACATGCTCACGGCGCTGGTCACGGCGATCTCGATCGCGCTCGTGTCGGTGCTCGTGCTGCTGGCGCGCGACACCCGCCGCCGCCTGCGCGCCGAACGCGACCTGGCCGACGCGCTGGCCTTTCGCAAGGCGATGGAAGACTCGGTCATCACCGGCCTGCGCGCGCGCGACCTGCAGGGGCGCATCACCTACGTCAACCCGGCCTTCTGCGAGATGGTCGGCTTCACGCCCGAAGAGCTCATGGCCGACAGCGTCGAGGCGCCGTACTGGCCGACCGAGCTGGCGCACGAGTACCACCTGCGCCAGACGCGCCGCTTCGCGGGCGGCCTGCCGCCGCGCGAGGGCTTCGAGTCGGTCTTCATGCGCAAGGACGGCACGCGCTTTCCGGTGCTCATCTTCGAGGCGCCGCTGATCAACGCGCACAAGGTGCAGACCGGCTGGATGAGCGCCTTCATCGACGTGAGCGAGCAGCGCCGCGTCGAGGAACTCTCGCGCGCCAGCCAGGAGCGCCTGCAGGCCAGCGCGCGCCTGGCCACCGTGGGCGAGATGGCCTCGCTGCTGAGCCACGAGCTCACCCAGCCGCTGGCCGCCATCGCCAGCTACGCCACCGGCTCGCTCAACCTGATCGGGCCCGAGGCGCGCGGCGAGCAGGCCGAGGTGGCCATGGCCGTGAAGCGCATCGCCGAGCAGGCCGACCGCGCGGGCCAGGTGATCCGCAGCGTGCACGACTTCGTGCGCCGGCGCGACCGCATGCGCGAGGCCGTGGCGCCGCAGGCGCTGATCGACGCCGTGCTGCCGCTGGTGCGGCTGCAGGCGCGCAAGCTCGACGTGACGATCGAGATCGTGTGCGAAGAGCGCCTGCCCGCCGTGGTGTGCGACCGCACGCTGGTCGAGCAGGTGCTGTTGAACCTGGCGCGCAATGCCATGCAGGCCATGGACGGCGCCGACCACACGCCCGGCAGCCGCGTGCTGCGCCTGCGCGTGGCGCGTGCCCTGCCGGTGGGCGCCACCGTGCCGGCCGACGGCCGCCGCTGGCTCGAGTTCTCCGTGGCCGACCTGGGCTGCGGCATCAGCGAGGAAGTGGCGGCGCGCCTGTTCACGCCCTTCTTCACCACGCGCCCCGACGGCATGGGCCTGGGCCTGAGCCTGTGCCGCACCGTGGTGGAGCAGCATGGCGGCGCGCTGATGTTCGAGCCCAACCGCCCCCGGGGCACCGTCTTCAGGTTTACGCTCCCGGCTGCGGGATAGCCGCCTTTTTCTTCTTCTTCGTTTTCTCTGTTCCGCTGGACCTCATGGCATGCAACCGCTGATCGATGGCTTGATCTTTATCGTGGACGACGACGCCAGCGTGCGCGAGGCGCTGGCCTGGCTGCTGCGTTCGCGCCGCCTGGCCAGCGAGCACTTCGGCAGCGCCGAGGCCTTCGAGCAGTACCTGGACGAGGCGCCGCTGCCCGATCAGCCGCGCTGCCTGCTGCTGGACGTGCGCATGCCCGGCATGAGCGGGCTGGTGCTGTTCGACCGGCTGGCTGAACGCGGCCTGCTGGCCGAGATGCCGGTGATCTTCCTGACCGGCCATGCCGACGTGCCCACCGCCGTCGAGGCGGTCAAGCGCGGCGCCTTCGACTTCTGCGAGAAGCCGTTCTCGGACAACGCGCTGGTCGACCGCATCGAGCAGGCGCTGGGCATGTCGCAGCGCGCGCTCGAGGTGCAGCGCGTGCGCCGCGGCCTGGCCGACCGCATCGCCGAGCTGACCGACCGCGAGCGCGACGTGATGCGGCTCGTGGTCGAGGGCCTGCCGAACAAGCTCATCGCCGACCAGCTCGCGATCAGCGTGCGCACGGTGGAGGTCCACCGGGCGCGCGTGTTCGAGAAGATGGAAGTGAAGTCGGCGGTGGAGCTGGCCAACCGCCTGCGGGATCTCTAGCCCGCACCGCAGGCCGGGCCTCAGCTGTGCACGTGCTGCGCCGCGCCGTCGCGCGTGGCCATCTCCAGCATGCTGCGGCCGTCGACGATGCCGACGACGTTGCCGTCCTCGCCCAGCCCGGCAATGGCGCCCTCGAACACGCAGAACAGCACGCAGCCGCCGTCGGAGCGCGGCTGGTGGATGTCGCCGGCGGGCTCGTGCATGTAGTCGCCCGGGCGGCCGATGTCGTTGCGCTCGTAATAGATGTCGCCCTCGAGCACGATCACCTCGATGGCGCCCAGGTGGTGGTGGACCGGCGCCTCGGTGCCGGGATCGACCTTCAGCAGGCAGGTGAAACCGCCGCTGCGCCGGTTGATGCTCAGCAGCTTGTAGGCCACGCCGGGCATGACCCACGGCTTCCATGGATAGTTGTCGAGCTTCTGGAAATGCGGGTACGGCAGCGTGATGCGCGCGTGGGCGGCGCTGGCGGGCGGCGTGGCTTTCAGGGCGGTCAGGGTCATGGTGTCTCCGTGGGTGATGCGGCCGGGATCGGCCTGCGAAGCCAGTCTAGGAGCGGCTTCTCACGCCATGGCCTGTTGGCCCGAACGAAGCACGGGATGTCGAAAGTGGCGCGCTTTTGCGCAAGTTGCAGCGCGGTTCAGCGCATGCGGCGATAGGTGCTTGGCGCCACGCCGACGAACGCACGGAAGCGCGTCGAGAAGTACGCGGCGCTGCCAAAGCCCATGCGCGCGGCCACGGCTTCCACGGGCAGGTCGCTGGTGCGCAGCAGTTCGGCGGCGCCTTCCAGGCGGCGGCGCAGCAGGTACTGGTAGGGCGCCATGCCGCTGGCCGCCTTGAAGCTGCGGATGAAGTGGTCCTGCGACAGGTGCACCAACGCTGCCAGGTCGGCCAGCCCCAGCGGCGTGGCCAGGTGCGCGTCGATGTGCTCGGTCACCCGGCGCAGCTGCCGCGGCGTCAGGACCGGCTGCCGGCGCGTGCCCTCCGCGCGCGGCGGCGCACCGCGCCCCGGGGCGCAGTGGCGCCGCACGAGGTGATGCGCCAGCAGGTGCTGGCTTTGTGAGAGCAGCAGCGAATCGGGGCTCGCGGGCACGCTGCCGTACAGCTCCACCTCGCTCACCAGCATCTGGAAGAAGCCTTGCAGCCACGGGTCGCGGATCGCGAAGAAGGGGTCGATCTCCGCCGCCGGCCCGAGGCCTTCCTCGGCGGCGACGCGCGCGATCAGCGCCTGCCCGATGTACAGGTGCACCACGCCGCAGCGCCCGCCGATCTCCCATTCGGTGCCGTCGCAGGGGATGAAGCTCACGCTGCCCAGCCGCGAGCGCGAGGCGACGAGCTTGCCGCGTTCGTACTTGCGCACCGCCGTGCTGCCGTTCTCGTGCAGCACCAGCACGTGGTGCGCCGCGCCGTGGAAGGGCAGCCAGCACGCGTCCTGCTGCCAGCGGGCGGCGAACAGCTGGTCGCCGCCGGTCACGAGGTACTGCGGTTGCGCGCCGGTGCCCGCGGCGATGATGTCCGGGGCAAAGCGGGATGCGACGCTCGATGGGGCCGGCGCGATGGCGTTCATCGGAGTTTCCTCTCGTGTCCGCCCGGCACGCGGTGCGCGCGCCGCGTGCAGGCCGCGCGATGTTAGGGCCGGCGGTGCCGTGCCCTCATGCGGGATTTCCTCACGGTGCCGCGCGACGTGCGCGCAGCACCTGGGCTCAGATCTTCTCGGCGACGAAGATTTCGACGCGGCGGTTCTGCGCGCGGCCGGCGGCCGTGCCGTTGTCCGCCAGCGGCTCGCGCGAGCCGCGGCCGTCGGTGGTGATCACGGTGGTCGACACGCCGCGGCCCACCAGGTGGTTGCGCACGCTGTCGGCGCGACTCACCGAGAGGCGCTCGTTGCCTTCCTCGCTGCCCGTGCTGTCGGTGTGGCCGACCACGCGCAGGCTGGCGGTGGTGGCGCTCTTCAGGCCTTCGGCGACCTTGTCCAGCACCTGCGCGAGGTTGCGCTTGACGTTGGCGCGGCCGGTGTCGAACGAGAGTTCATTCGGAATCACGACGTGAAGCTGGTTGTCGGCGGTCTGCGAGATCACCACGCCGGTGCCCTTGGTGGAGCTTTCGAGCTCGGCCTTCAGCGCGTCCAGTCGGGCGGTCCAGCTGTTGGCCGGTGCGGCCTGCTGTGCGGCCGGTGCTTCGGCCGGCGGGGTCGACGATGCGCACCCCGCGATGAACAACACAGCGGCCAGGGCCGCGCTAGACACAACAAACTTCCTCATGAATTTTCCCTCTGCTTGGACCAATGAAAACTGAAGCGGGAACCGGCCGTTCGATAGGGCGGCCGGTTTCCCGGTGGGGCTGCGATCAGCCGCGCTGTGCGCGCTCGCCCACGTAGATCTCGACGCGGCGGTTCTGTGCCCGGCCGGCGTCGCTGTTGTTGTCGGCCACCGGCTCATGCGAGCCGCGGCCTTCGATGCGGAAGGCCGCAGCGCTCACGCCGCGTGCCACCAGGTAGTCGCGCGTGCTGGCGGCGCGGTCCACCGACAGCGGGTTGTTGATGGCGTCGGAGCCGGTGCTGTCGGTGTGGCCGATGATGCGCACCTCGGCGTTCGGGTTGTTGCGCAGGCCGTTGGCGAACTGGTCGAGCACGGGCGCGAAGTTCGACTTGATGTTGGAGCGGCCCACGTCGAACGACACGTCGCTCGGAATGGCGAGCTTGAGCTCGTTGTTCGCCGTCTGCGTCACGGCCACGCCGGTGCCCTGCGTGGCGGCTTCCATCTGGCGTTTCTGGTTTTCCATGCGCTGCGACCACAGGTAGCCGCCCAGTGCGCCGGCCGCCGCACCGACCACCGCGCCCGTGCCGATGGCACCGCGGTTGCCGCCGGTGGCCGAGCCGATGGCCGCGCCGCCGAGCGCGCCGATGCCGGCACCGATGCCGGTGTTGCGCTGGGTGTCGGTCATTCCGCCGGCACAGCCGGACAGGACGAGGGCAGCTGCGGTGGTTGCAAGAACGAACTTTTTCATGGCGATCCCTTTCAAGGTTGAATCAAGCGGGCCACAGCTTAGCCCCCGGCGGGTATGCGATGGTACGTGCTCAAAGCCCTACGGAAAATAAGAAAACTTTCGCCATCGCCCGTGAATGCTGCGATGATTGCTACTAAAGTTGTAGCAATAGGGTGCTTGTCCGACAGTGGGCCGCGCCGTGTGGCTACACGAGCAATTCACACTTTGGGCGGCGAATCCTTGTCCTCACGCTCGGCGTCGGGGTCGTCATGCAATTCACCCTTGTTACGCCCGGAAAACATGGTCCACCAGATGATCAAGATCAGGACGAGTCCCGCGGCGAGGGCTTCAAGCAGAATCAAACCCATGAGAAATGGACTCCAGTGGCTGGTCGGGCTTGCGATCGTAGCAACGCTTGCCGGCTGTTCCCTCGGCCCCCGCGCCCCCGACACCCCCACCCGACCCACCGTCACCCCGCCGCGCGACCTCGGTCCGCTGACCGGATCGCTCGCGCATCCGAAAAGCCGCTGGGTGCCCGTGGGCTGGTCCGAACTGCCGGGCTTCAGCGAAGACCCGCTGCATGAGGCGTGGATCGCGCTGCTGGCCAATTGCGCACGCCCCAACGCCGCCTTCGCGCCGCTGTGCCGCGAGGTGCGCCAGCTGGCCATCGCCACGCCCGAGGAGCAGCGCCGCTGGATGACCGACCGGCTGCAGCCCTACCGCGTCGAATCGCTCGCGGGCCAGAGCGAAGGCAAGCTCACCAGCTACTACGAGCCCGTGTACGAGGCCTCGCGCGTGCCTTCGGCCGGCTTCAGCGTGCCGCTGTACCAGGCGCCCGACGGCCTCGTGCCCAAGCGCCCCTGGTTCACGCGCCAGGAGATCGAGACCCTGCCCGAGGCCCAGGCCGCGCTGCGCGGTCGCGAGATCGCCTGGATGGCCGACCCCATCGACGCGCTGATGCTGCACATCCAGGGTTCGGGTCGGCTGCGCATCACCGAGGCCAACGGCTACCAGCACACGGTGCGCGTGGCCTACGCGGCCACCAACGAGCAGCCGTATCGCAGCGTGCAGCAGTGGCTCATGAGCCAGGGCGTCGCCAAGGTCGGCAAGTGGCCCGACGACACCAAGGCCTGGGTGGCGCAGAACCCGCAGCGCGTGTCGCAGCTGCTGTGGAGCAATCCGCGCTACGTGTTCTTCCGCGAAGAGACCATGAGCGAACTCGACGCCGCCTTCGGTCCGCGCGGCGCGCAGGGCGTGCCGCTGACGGCGGGGCGCTCCATCGCGGTCGATCGTGAGAGCATTCCCTACGGCACGCCGGTGTGGCTCGCATCGAACGGCCCGACTGCGCAATTGCAGAAGCTGGTGGTGGCGCAGGACACCGGCAGCGCCATCCTGGGCGCCGTGCGCGCCGACTACTTCGCCGGCACCGGCGCGGAGGCCGGCCGGCTGGCGGCGAGCGTGAACCAGCCGCTGCGGTTGTGGGCGTTGTGGCCGAGGCAACTGCCGGCGCCCTGAGGGGCGCAGCGTCCGCGCTGCAATGTGTGGCGCGGGCGTGAAGGTTTTTTGACGAAATCTCGCCGTACCCCAACCAACGGCCGAGCGTTTCACAGGCATGTCATGCGAAGTGCCTAACTTCGCGGGCTGGTTTCAATCCCAACCCACGAAAGATATTGCGCATGACCGCAAACACCCGCACGGACGCCCACGGCGTCGATCTCGACGATGTCGGCACCAACCCGACCGCGAACCCGTCCTTCACCGACCTGATCGCGTCGCGCCTGAGCCGCCGCCATCTGTTCGGGCTGGGCGTCGGCACCGCCGGCACCGCGCTGCTGCAGGCCTGCGGCGGCGGCAGCGGTGGCGGCTCCGCGTTCCCGATCCTTCCGCCCGCACCGGCTCCCGCGCCGGCGCCGGCTCCCGTCCCGGCCCCCTCGCCGATGAAGCTGGGCTTCAATGCCGTCGCGAAGAGCCTCGACGACGTGGTCACTGTGCCCGCCGGCTACACCGCCAGCGTGCTCTACCGCCTGGGCGATCCGATCGCCGCCGGCGTGGCCGCGTACAAGAACGACGGCACCGACGATCCGGTCACCTACGATCGTCGTGCCGGCGACCACCACGACGGCATGACCTTCTTCGGCATGAACGCGAGCAACAAGTGGGACGCGGCCAACCCTTCGCGCGGTCTGCTGGTGATGAACCATGAAGCCATCACGCCGCTGTTTCTGCATCCCAAGGGGCAGACCATCTCCGGTACCGCTGTGGCTGCGGTTCGCACCAGCACTGACGAAGTGCTGCGCGAGTTCTACCTGCACGGCGTGAGCGTGATCGAGGTCAACAAGAGCGGCAACGCCTGGAGCTACAAGCAGGATTCGAGCTTGAACCGCCGCGTCCACACGCTGACGGAAATGACCTTCTCGGGCCCGGCCGCCAAGACCGACTACCTGAAGACCAAGTACTCGACCGACGGCAGCAAGACCCGCGGCACGCTCAACAACTGCGCCAACGGCACCACGCCCTGGGGCACGTACCTGACCTGCGAAGAGAACTGGGCGGGCTACTTCCGCCGCATCACGGCCAACGACGATGCCAAGCGCAGCGTCAAGGAGCTGGCTTCCTTCAAGCGCTACGGTATCGGATCGAAAAACTCCAACGGTGTCGACACCGCGACGGGGCGTGAACTGTGGGCCACGCCAACGCCTGACACCAGCGATGACCTCTACGGCCGCTGGAACACCGAGGTCCTTGGCGCCTCCGCCGTTGCCGACTACCGCAACGGCCACAACACCTACGGCTGGGTGGTCGAGATCGATCCGTTCAACCCGACGAGCACGCCGAAGAAGCGCACCGCCCTCGGCCGCTTCGGCCACGAAGGTGCCTGCCTCGGCCCGGTCGTGGCCGGCAAGCCGCTGGTCTGGTACATGGGCGACGACTCGCGCAACGAGTACATCTACAAGTTCGTCTCTACCAAGAACTGGGACGCGGCCGACATCGGCGGCGGCATCGCCGCGGGCGACAAGTACATGGATGACGGCCGCCTCTACGTGGCCAAGTTCAACGCCGACGGCACGGGCGTGTGGCTCGAGTTGAAGCTCGGCGTGAACGGCATCACCTCCAGCAATTCGACCTACGCCTTCGCCGATGCCGCCGACGTCGTGACCAACGCCCGCCTGGCCGCCGACGCCGCGGGCGCGACCAAGATGGACCGCCCCGAGTGGGCCGCCGTCAATCCGAAGACCGGCGATGTCTACGTGACGCTGACCAACACCAATGCCAGCGCGCGCCCGATCGGCAGCACCGACGCGGCCAACCCTCGCTTCTACAACGACAAGAAGGGCGCGGCCGACCAGAAGGGCAACCCCAACGGTCACATCGTGCGCTTTGCGGACGACAACGCCGACCCGACCTCGCTGAGCTTCAAGTGGGACGTGTACCTCTTTGGCGCGCGCTCGACGGCCTCGGCCGACGTCAATCTCTCGCAGCTCACGGCCGACAACGACCTGTCCAGCCCCGATGGCATGTGGTTCAGCCAGGCCGCGCCCGGCCTGCTGTGGCTCGAGACCGACGACGGCGCCTACACCGACGTCACCAACTGCATGCTGCTGGCGGCTCTGCCTGGCAAGGTGGGCGACGGCGGCGCGAAGGCGATCACCAACGTCGACGGCGCCACCACCCGCACGCAGAACACCTTCGTGGGCAAGGCGCCCGGCACGGATGGTCTGCGCCGTTTTCTGGTCGGTCCGAAGGACTGCGAGATCACCGGCATCGCCGAATCGGGCGACGGTCGCGCGCTGTTCGTGAACATTCAGCACCCCGGTGAAGACACGAAAGATGTCGCGGTGCCGAACAGCCACTGGCCGGACGGCGGCACGTCCCGCCCGCGCTCGGCCACCGTGGTCATCACCAAGAACGACGGCGGCCTGATCGGCCTGTAAACGCCCTCAACCCCCTTCGGGAAACACCGTGGAGCCGGCTTCGCCGGGCCACAGGTGTTGCCCCCGGCGAGGGGGTTGGCGCAGCGACACGAAGTGCGCGAAGCCTGGGGGAGTACCCGTTACAACGGCGCTGCTGGCAACGGCAGCGCCGTCTTGTATCTGACCTGCTTGAGCGCAAAGCTCGAGCGGATCTTCTCGATCCCCGGAATCGGCGTGAGCTGCTCCATGATGAAGCGCTCCAGCGCCGCCATGTCGGCCACGGCGATGCGGATCAGGTAGTCGCTGTCGCCGGTCATCAGGTAGCACTCCATCACCTCGTCGTGCTCGGCGATGCGCTGCTCGAAGTCGGCCAGCGACTGCTTGCTCTGCGTGGTCAGGCTGATCGAGATGAACACGTTGAGCCCCAGGCCCAGCGCCTTGGCGTTCGCGAGCGCCACGTAGCGGTCGATCACGCCGCTGGTCTCCAGCACCTTCACGCGCGCCAGGCAGGGCGAGGGCGACAGGTGCACGCGGCGCGCCAGTTCGACGTTCGACAGCGCGCCGTCGCGTTGCAGCTCGTCGAGAATGCGCAGGTCGATGGCATCGAGTTCCATGAAATTCCGCAAAACTGTTGAATGACGGCATTTTATGCTTCCGAATAGCCATGAAATCAGAGGTGCCGGTAGCTAATTTTCCTCGAGGCGGCTTAAAGTGCTGGCATGAATGCCCCGATCTCCGCCGACCAGATGCGCGCCCTGTTGCTCGACACGCCGCCGTCGCACGACCCCGACCCCGAAGAGACCGCCGAATGGCGCGACGCCTTCCTGGCGCTGGCGCAGACGCAAGGTCCGCAGCGCGCGCGCCAGATGCTGGCCGAGCTGGCGCGCCTGGCGCGGCAGCAGCGCATCGGCTGGCAGCCCGAACTGGCCACGCCGTACGTCAACACCATCGCCGCGGCCGACCAGCCGCCGTTCCCGGGTGACCTCGCGGTAGAAGAAAAGCTCGCCTCGCTCATGCGCTGGAACGCGCTCGCCATGGTGGCCAAGGCCAACCAGGCGTACGGCGAACTCGGCGGCCACATCGCCAGCTACGCGAGCGCGGCCGACCTGTTCGAGACCGGGTTCAACCACTTCTTCCATGCGCGCAGCCCGGCGCACCGCGGCGACCTCGTGTTCTTCCAGCCGCACAGCGCGCCCGGCGTGTATGCGCGGGCCTACCTCGAAGGCCGCCTGAGCGAAGAAGACCTGAACCACTACCGCCAGGAACTCACCGCCCCGGCCTTCACCGACGGCAGCGGCGCGCGCGGGCTGTGCAGCTACCCGCACCCGTACCTGATGCCGGACTTCTGGCAGTTCCCCACCGGCTCGATGGGCATCGGGCCGATCAGCTCGATCTACCACGCGCGCTTCATGCGCTACCTCACGCACCGCAACCTGCTGAACTGCGAAGGCCGCAAGGTCTGGGGCGTGTTCGGCGACGGCGAGATGGACGAGCCCGAATCGATGAGCGCGCTGACGCTCGCGGCGCGCGAAAAGCTCGACAACCTCGTGTGGGTCGTCAACTGCAACCTGCAGCGCCTCGATGGCCCGGTGCGCGGCAACGGCCGCATCATCGACGAGCTCGAAAAGCTCTTCGCCGGGGCAGGATGGAACGTCGTCAAGCTCGTGTGGGGCAGCGACTGGGACGGCCTGTTCGCGCAGGACGTGAGCGGCGCGCTCGCGCGCGTGTTCGCCGAGACCGTCGACGGCCAGATGCAGACCTTCGCCGCCAAGGACGGCCGCTTCAACCGCGACAACTTCTTCGGCCAGAACCCCGAGCTCGCGCGCCTGGCCGAAGGCATGACCGACGAGCAGATCGACCGCCTGAAGCGCGGCGGCCACGACCTCGTGAAGATCCATGCCGCGTACGCCGCCGCTGCCGCCCACAAGGGCCAGCCCACCGTGATCCTCGCCCACACGAAGAAGGGCTATGGCATGGGCAGCGCCGCGCAGGGCAAGATGACCACGCACTCGCACAAGAAGATGGGCGACGTCGACCTCATCGAGTTCCGCGACCGCTTCAACCTGCCGCTCACCGACGCGCAGGCCACCGCGATGGACTTCTACCGCCCGGCCGAAGACAGCGCCGAAATGCGCTACCTGCGCCAGCACCGCGAAGCGCTCGGCGGCGCCATGCCGCGCCGCGAGACCGCCTGCGACGTCGTGCCCAAGCCCGACATCGCGGCCTACGCGCAGTTCGCCACGGCCGCCGCGGGCAAGGAGATGAGCACCACCATGGCCTTCGTGCGCATGCTGGGCAACCTCATGAAGGACAAGGCCCTGGGCCCGCGCATCGTGCCCATCGTGGCCGACGAGGCGCGCACCTTCGGCATGGCCAACCTGTTCAAGCAGGTCGGCATCTACTCGAGCGTGGGCCAGCGCTATGCGCCGGAAGACATCGGCTCGGTGCTGAGCTACCGCGAAGCCACCGACGGCCAGATCCTCGAAGAGGGCATCAGCGAAGCCGGCGCCATCGCCAGCTGGACGGCCGCGGCCACCAGCTACAGCGTGCATGGCCTGGCGATGCTGCCGTTCTACATCTACTACTCGATGTTCGGCTTCCAGCGCGTGGGCGACGCCATCTGGGCGGCGGCCGACCAGCGCGCTCGCGGCTTTTTGCTGGGCGCCACGTCGGGGCGCACCACCCTCGGCGGCGAAGGCCTGCAGCACCAGGACGGCAGCAGCCACCTCGTGGCCGCGACGATTCCCAACTGCAAGGCCTACGACCCGGCCTTCGCGGGCGAGATGGCGGTCATCGTCGACGCGGGCATCCGCGAGATGATGGTCGAGCAGCAGGACGTGTTCTATTACGTCACGCTCATGAACGAGAACTACGCGCAGCCCGACCTGCCGGCGGGTGCCGAGGCCGACATCCTGCGCGGCTGCTACCGCTTCGGCACGTATGCGCCGGCATCGGGCAAGGCGAAGCAAAGCGTCACGCTGCTGGGTTCGGGCGCGATCCTCACCGAGGTCATCAAGGCCGCGCAGCTGCTGGCCGACGAAGGCATCGCGGCCGAGGTGTTCAGCGTCACGAGCTGGAGCGAACTCGCGCGCGATGGCCAGGCCTGCGAGCAGCGCGCGCTGGCCGGCGAGAAGAACGCCGGCACGCCCTTCGTCGCGCAGCAGCTCGGCAAAGGCGGCAAGGCCCCGATCGTCGCCGCCACCGACTACGTGCGCGCTTTGCCTGAGAGCGTGCGTGCCTTCCTGCCCGAAGGCCGCCGCTACCTCACGCTGGGCACCGACGGCTTCGGTCGCAGCGACACGCGCGCCGCGCTGCGCGGTTTCTTCGGCGTGGACGCGGCGAGCATCGCGCGGGCCGCGCGGCACGCGCTCGGCGCCTGACGCCAGCGCGGCCATGCGGCGTGACGGTGCGGTGCCTGCGTTAGAGTCGCAGGCCCCACCGCCTTCCCGCGCCCATGACCGCCCGTTTCCAGTCCCTCGCTCCCGCCGTCCGCCTGGCCGACCAGGTGGCGGAAGCGCTCGTGGCCGAGGTGCGCAGCGGGCGCTTGTCGGAAGGCGACCGGCTGCCCACCGAGACCGCCTTGGCCACCCAGTTCGGCGTGAGCCGCACGGTGGTGCGCGAGGCGGTGTCGCGGCTGAAGTCGCTCGGACTGGTCGATTCGCGCCAGGGCAGCGGCGTGTACGTGCGCGCTGCCGGCGTGGAACCGCTGCGCTTCGAGATGCCGCACGTGGCCTCGCGCGAAGCGGTGGTGCAGATGGTCGAGCTGCGCCGCGCGCTCGAGGCCGAGGTGGCCGCGCTTGCGGCCGAGCGCCGCACGCCCGAGGACATGCTGCGCATCCGCGACGCCATCGATGCGCTGCACGCGGCGGTGTCGATGGGCGGCAACGGGGCTGACGAGGACGTGCGCTTTCACCGCGCCATCGCCGAGGCCGCGCGCAACCCCTTCCTGATCGGCACGCTGCAGTACCTGCGGCAGTTCCTGCATGGCGCCACCCGCGTCACGCGCGCCAACGAGGCGCGCCGTGCCGACTTCGTGCGCGAAGTGGCGCAGGAACATGCGCGCATCGTCGAGGCCATCGACGCCGGCGACCCGCTGGCCGCGCGCGAAGCTGCCAAGGCCCACATGGACAACGCCATCCGCCGCATCGAGCAGGCCGACCCGGCCTTCTGGCAGCAGGAAGGCGCCCAGCTCGCCCGACCCCTGGTCGAAGGCTGGCCGGCAGGCAAGTAAGCCCACGCTTACGGTTTTCTGAAGAGGGCAGAATGTGCGGGTTATCCCGTATCCGGGAGCTTGTCTTAAATTTGTATGATGACCTGACAAGTAAGGGGCCGCCGCGCCGCAAGGTGACGGGACGGCCCCGTTTTTTCATCCAGCGGACTCCCTCCCAATGACTTCCACCCTCCAGGCCGGCGCGCCCCTCGCGGCTGACGCGCCCGACGCCGCGCTCGAAAAACGCGCCTACGCCAAGGTGTTCTGGCGCCTCGTGCCCTTCCTGATGCTGTGCTACGTGGTCGCGTACCTCGACCGCGTGAACGTCGGCTTCGCCAAGCTGCAGATGGGCGCGGACCTCGGCTTCAGCGAAACCGTGTTCGGCCTCGGTGCCGGCATCTTCTTCCTGGGCTACTTCCTGTTCGAAGTGCCCAGCAACCTGCTGCTCAACCGCGTGGGCGCACGCGTGTGGATCGCGCGGATCATGATCACCTGGGGCCTGCTGTCGGCCTGCTTCGTGTTCGTGGAAACGCCGACCAGCTTCTACATCCTGCGCTTCCTGCTCGGCGTGGCCGAGGCGGGCTTCTACCCCGGCGTGATCCTGTACCTGACGCATTGGTACCCGTCGCACCGGCGCGCGCGGATCATCGCGGTGTTCATGTCGGCGATTCCCGTGGCGGGCATCTTCGGCAACCCGCTGTCGGGCTGGATCATGGACGCCTTCCACGGCGTATCGGCCATGCACGGCTGGCAGTGGATGTTCATCATCGAAGCCATTCCCGCCGTGCTGGTGGGCGTGATGGTGCTGTTCTACCTGGACAACGGCATCAAGCACGCGCGCTGGCTCTCGCCCGAAGAGAAGCAGCTGCTGCAGCGCGAGGTCGATCGCGACCAGGCGCACGGCGCCAAGGGCCCGCACTCGGTGGGCGCGATGTTCCGCGACGCGCGCGTGTGGTGGATGGCGCTCATCTACTTCGCCTTCGTCATGGGCCAGTATGCGCTGACCTTCTGGCTGCCCACGCTGGTGAAGGCCACGGGTGTGCAGGGCAACTTCAACATCGGCCTGCTCAGCGCCATTCCGTTCCTGTGCGCGATCGTCGCGATGAACCTGTTCGGGCGCAGCGCCGACGCGCGCCGCGAACGCCGCTGGCACCTGATCATCCCCGCGATGATGGGCGCCGTGGGCTTCACCGTGGCCGCTTCGTACACGCAGAACACGGTCGTGTCGCTGACCTTCCTGTCGCTCGCCGCGGCCGGCGTGCTCACCTGCGCGCCGCTGTTCTGGTCGCTGCCCACCGCCTTCCTCTCGGGCACGGCGGCAGCCGCCGGCATCGCGGTCATCAACTCGGTGGGCAACCTCGCGGGCTTCGTGAGCCCGTACCTCATCGGCTACCTGAAGGACCTCACGGGCAGCACGCAGATCGGCATGTACGTGCTGGCCGGCGCGCTGGTGCTCGGCGCCATCGGCGTGTGGCTCACCCCGAAGCAACTCGTCAATCGCTGATCGAAGGACGCACGACATGACTTCTTCTTCCAACAACACCCCCGTCGTCGGCCTCGTGGGCCTGGGCGCCATGGGCAGCGGCATGGCGCAATCGCTGCGCCGCGCGGGCCATGCGCCGCATGTGTTCGACGTGCGCCCCGGCGTCGCCGAAGCCTTCGCGCGCGAAGGCGGCACCGCCTGCGACACGCTGGCCGCGCTCGGCGCGCAGTGCGACATCGTGGTCAGCGTGGTCGTCAACGCGGCGCAGACCGAGTCGGTGCTGTTCGGCGACGGCACCACGCCCGGCTGCGCGGCGTCGATGAAGCCCGGCAGCCTGTTCGTGATGTGCTCCACCGTCGACCCGAACTGGTCGGTGGCGCTCGAGGCGCGCCTGGCGCAGCAGGGCATCCTGTACCTCGACGCGCCGATCTCCGGCGGCGCCGCCAAGGCCGCGAGCGGCCAGATGACGATGATGACCGCCGGCACCCCCGCGGCGTATGAGAAGGCCGGCGCCATGCTCGACGCGATGGCCGCCAAGGTCTACCGCCTGGGCGATTCGGCCGGCGCGGGCAGCAAGGTGAAGGTCATCAACCAGCTGCTGGCCGGCGTGCACATCGCCGCCGCGGCCGAGGCCATGGCACTGGGCCTGCGCGAGGGCGTGAACCCCGATGCGCTGTACGAGGTCATCACCCACAGCGCCGGCAACAGCTGGATGTTCGAGAACCGCATGGCCCACGTGCTGGCGGGCGACTACACGCCGCTGTCGGCCGTCGACATCTTCGTGAAGGACCTGGGCCTGGTGCTCGACGTGGCGCGCGCGAGCAAGTTTCCGCTGCCGCTGTCGTCCACCGCGCACCAGATGTTCATGCAGGCCTCCACGGCCGGCTTCGCGCGCGAAGACGACAGCGCGGTCATCAAGATCTTCCCGGGCATCGAACTGCCCGCCGGGAAAAAATAGCATTGGGCCTCTGCGCTCCACCGACCCAGGAAAGACACACACCATGAACGTTCTCATCACCGGCGGCTGCGGCTTCCTCGGCGCCCGCCTCGCCCGCACCCTGCTCGCCGGCGGCCCGCTCGCACTGGCCGGCGGCCAGCCTCAAGACATCGCACGCATCACGCTCGCCGACCGCGTGCCGCCGCCCGCCGACCTCGCAGCCGACGCCCGCGTGCAGTTCGTGCAGGGCGACCTGTACGAACAGGCTGCCAACGGCGCATTGCCGCTGGCCGACACCGACGCCGTGTTCCACCTCGCCGCCGCCGTGAGCGGCGAGTGCGAGGCCGACTTCGACCTTGGCATGCGCAGCAACCTGGACACCACGCGCGCCCTGCTCGACGCCTGCCGCAGCGCGGGCCATGCGCCCGTGTTCGTGTTCTCCAGCTCCGTCGCCGTGTTCGGCGATTCGCCCGAGCAGCGCCTGCCCGCGGTGATCGAGGACACCACGCTGCCCACGCCGCAGAACAGCTACGGCATCCAGAAATTCATCGGCGAGCAACTGGTGGCCGACTACACGCGCAAGGGCTTCGTGCAGGGCCGCAACGTGCGGCTCATGACGGTGTCGGTGCGCCCGGGCCGCCCGAACGGCGCGGCCTCCAGCTTCCTGAGCGGCATGCTGCGCGAGCCGCTGGCCGGCGTGCGCGCACGCTGCCCCGTGGCGCCCGAGACGCCGGTCGCGCTGGCCTCGCCCGGCAACACCGTCGCCGGCATCGTGCGCGCGGCCACCGCCGGCGCAGCCGAATGGGGCGCGCGCACCGCGGTCAACCTGCCCGCGCTGACCACCACCGTGCGCGAGATGGCGCAGGCGCTCGAGCGCATCGCCGGCACCGAAGCCACCGCCCTCATCGACTGGGAGCCCGACGCCGCCATCGCGAAGATCGTCACCAGCTGGCCCAGCCGCATCCACGCGGCGCGCGCCGAGGCGCTGGGCCTGAAGGCCGACGCCAGCTTCGACGCCATCCTGCGCGACTACGTGCGCGAGAACGCGCAGGCGGTCACGCTGGCGCTGAAGGGCTGAGCGATGGCGAAGCTCGTGCTCGGCTGCATCGCCGACGACTTCACCGGCGCCACCGACCTGGCCAACAACCTCGTGCGCGCCGGCATGCGCGTGGTGCAGACCATCGGCGTGCCCGCCGCCCCGCTCGATGCCGACGTGGATGCCGTGGTGGTCGCGCTCAAGTCGCGCACCATCGCGCCGGCCGAGGCCATCGCGCAGTCGCTCGATGCGCTGCGCTGGCTGCAGGCGCAGGGCGCGCAGCAGATCTACTTCAAGTACTGCTCGACCTTCGACAGCACGGCCCAAGGCAACATCGGCCCCGTGACCGAGGCGCTGATGGACGCGCTGGGCTGCGACTTCACCATCGCCACGCCCGCCTTCCCCGACAACAAGCGCACCGTGTTCAAGGGCTACCTGTTCGCGGGCGACGTGCTGCTCAACGAGAGCGGCATGCAGAACCATCCGCTCACGCCGATGACCGACCCCAACCTCGTGCGCGTGCTGCAGGCGCAGTGCACGCGCAAGGTGGGGCTCATCGACCACGCGGTGGTCGCACGCGGCGCAGCGGCCATCGAAGAACGCATCGCGCAGCTGAAGGCCGAGGGCGTGTCGATCGCCATCGTCGATGCCGTGTCGAACGACGACCTGCTGCGCATGGGTCCGGCGCTCGCGAAGCTGCCGCTGCTCACGGCGGGCTCGGGCGTGGCCATCGGCCTGCCGGCCAACTTCGGCCTCGCGCCGTCGTCGCAGGCCAGCGCATTGCCGAAGGCCGGCGGCAAGACGGCGGTGGTGTCGGGCAGCTGCTCGCTCGCCACCAACCGGCAGGTGCTCGACTTCATCCAGCGCGGCGGCGCGGCCATGGCCATCGATCCGCTGCGCATCGCGGCGGGCGTGGACGTGGCCGCCGAAGTGTTGGCCTGGGCCGCACCGCTGATCGACCAAGGCCCTGTGCTCGTCTACTCGACCGCCGAAGCCGGCGCCGTGAAGTCGGTGCAGGGGCGGCTCGGCGTGGAAGAAGCCGGCGCCATGGTCGAACGCACCATCGCCGCCATTGCGCGCGGCCTGGTCGAGCGCGGCGTGCACCAGTTGGTGGTGGCCGGCGGCGAAACCTCGGGCGCCTGCGTGCAGGCGCTGGGCATCGCGCAGATGCAGATCGGTCCGCAGATCGACCCCGGCGTGCCGTGGTGCCATGCGCGCTGCGACGCGGCGCCCGAAGCCGGGCTGCACATCACGCTGAAGTCGGGCAACTTCGGCAGCGACGATTTCTTCACCAAAGCTTTTACAGTGCTCGCATGACCGAGAACGAAGCCCGCGACGAAATCTGCCGTGTCGGCCGCAGCCTGTTCGAGCGCGGCTATGTGCACGCCACGGCCGGCAACATCAGCGTGCGGCTGGACGACGGTTTCCTCATCACGCCGACCGACGCCTGCCTGGGTTTTCTCGACCCCGCGCGGCTCGCACGGCTCGATGCCCAAGGCCAGCAGACCGGCGGCGACCGTGCCAGCAAGACCATCGCGCTGCACACGCGCATCTACGCCGCCGCGCGCGGCTTCGATGCCGCCACGGCCTGCGTGATCCACACGCACAGCACGCACTGCGTGGCCCTGACCCTGGGCAACCCGCAAGCCGAACTGCTGCCCGCGCTCACGCCCTACTTCGTGATGAAGGTCGGCCATGTGCCGGTCATCCCGTACCACCGCCCCGGTGCGCCCGAGGCGGCCGAGCAGGTGGCGCAGACCATCGCGCGCTACGGCGCGGCCGGCACGCCGATCCGCGCGGCGATGCTCGCGCGCCTGGGCCCCAACGTCTGGCACGAGACGCCGGCCGCCGCGATGGCCGTGCTCGAAGAGCTGGAAGAAACCGCCCGTCTGCAGCTGCTCACGCAGGCCACCCGGCCCGCACCGCTCACCCCCGACCAGATCGATGAACTGCGCCGCACTTTCGGTGCGCGCTGGTAGTACAAACACCCCATGCCCCAATTCGCCGCCAACCTCTCGATGCTCTATCCGGAGCTCGCATTTCTCGACCGCTTCGACGCCGCCGCGAAAGACGGCTTCCAGGCTGTCGAGTACCTCTTTCCCTACGACTTCTCGAAAGAGGAAATCGTCGCCCGCCTGAAGCACAACGGCCTGCAGCAGGTGCTGTTCAACGGCCCGCCCGGCGACTGGGCCGGCGGCGAGCGCGGCCTGGCCTGCCTGCCGGGGCGCGAGGGCGAGTTCCGCGAAGGCATCGCCAAGGCCATCGACTACGCCGTGGCGCTCGACTGCCCGCGCATCCACGTCATGGCCGGCCTCGTGCCCGAAGGCCTCGCGCGCGAGGCGGCAGAGGCCGTCTATGTCGAGAACCTGCGCTGGGCCGCGGCCGAGGCCGCGAAGGCCGGGCGCGACGTGCTGATCGAGCCGATCAACACGCGCGACATCCCGCGCTTCTTTCTCAACCGGCAGGACCACGCGCACCAGATCGTCGAGACGGTCGGCGCCGCCAACCTCAAGGTGCAGATGGACCTGTACCACTGCCAGATCGTCGAGGGCGACGTGGCGATGAAGCTGCGCCAGTACCTGCCGACCGGCCGCGTCGGCCACCTGCAGATCGCGGGCGTGCCCGAGCGCCACGAGCCCGATGTGGGCGAGCAGAACTACGACTACCTCTTCGGCGTGATCGATGAGGTGTCGGCCCAGTGCGGCTGGCAGGGCTGGGTTGGTTGCGAGTACCGCCCGCGCCGCGGCATGGAGCCCGGCGGCACCTCGGCCGGCCTGGGCTGGCTGCGCGACTGGCGCCAGCGCGCATGACGACGCTCGAAGCGCTGCGCATTCCCGCGCCGCTGCGTGGTTTCGCAGCGGGCGATGCGCAGGTCTTCGACGTCACACTCGACGGCGACAAGGTCGCGGCCATCGCGCCCAGCGCCTCGCAGACGCAGGCGCGCGGCACGCTGCTGAGCGCGCTTGTCGAGGCGCACGCGCACATCGACAAGAACTTCACCGTGCAGGACGTCGGCGCCGCGCAGGGCGACCTGTTCACCGCCATCGAGCGCATGGGCCGCCACCGCGCGAGCTGGACCGGCGCTTCGCTGCGCCTGCGCATGGAGCGCGCGCTGCACGAGGCCTGGCGCGCCGGCACGCGCGCGCTGCGCACGCACCTCGATTGGGTCGAGCCCGAACCGCCGGCCGCGCTGGCCGTGTTCGAGGCGCTGCGCGAAGAGTGGGCCGGCCGCATCGAGCTGCAGTTCGTCGCGCTCGTGCCCCTCGACGTGTTCGCCGACCTCGCCGCCGGCGAGCGCATCGCGCGCGACGTGAAGCGCGCGGGCGGTTCACTGGGTGCTTTCATCTACCGCAACGACGGCCTCTTCGCCAAGCTGGGCCGCGTGTTCGACCTCGCGCAGCAGCACGGGCTGGGGCTCGACTTCCACGTCGACGAAGGCCTGGACACCGACGCCAGCGGCCTGCGCAGCATCGCGCAGCTGGTGCGCGCGCGCGACTTCAAGGGCCGCGTGGTCTGCGGCCACGCCTGCTCGCTCTCGGTGCAGGACGATGCGGTGGCCGCCGAAACGCTCACCTTGTGCGCCGGCGCCGGGCTGCACCTGGTCGCGCTGCCGACCACCAACCTCTACCTGCAGGGCGCGTGGGACCGCACGCCCGTGGCGCGCGGCATCACGCGCATCCGTGAGGCTGCGGCACACGGCCTGCGCGCCAGCCTGGCCACCGACAACGTGCAGGACGCCTTCTATCCCTACGGCAGCTACGACCTGCTCGAGACCTTCGGCCTGGGCGTGCAGATGGCGCACCTGGCGCCTGCCGCCGACTGGCTCGACACCATCACCGTGAACCCCGCGAAGGCGCTTGGCCTCGCGTGGGACGGCCGCATCGCGCCGGGCTGCCCGGCCGACCTGGTGGTGCTGGCCGCCACCGACGAACACGAACTCATCGGCCCGCGCGGACGGCAACGCACCGTCTACCGCGCAGGCCGGGCACTGGAGAACACACCATGAGCATGGGCAAGCCGATGGCCAACTATGCCGCCGCCAAGCGCGTCGGCGATTTCGTCTTCATGAGCGGCGTGGTCGCCGTCGACCCGGCCACGCGCCGTGCGGTGGCGGGCTACGACGCCATCCCGGAAGAAGCCCGCACCGCGCTGCAGGGCGTGGGCTACGCCACGGGCCAGATGTCGGTCGACATCTTCGAGGCGCCCATCGTGGCGCAGAGCTGGTTCGTGCTGGAGCGCATCCGCCAGATCGCGGCCGAGCACGGCGGCACCATGGAAGACGTGGTGAAGCTGGTGCAGTACTTTCGCCACCTGCCGCACTACGCCTTCTACAACCGCGTGCGCGGCCTGTTCTATCCGGGCGAGCCGCCGGTGAGCACGGTGGTCGAGGTGTCGCGCTTCCTGCCGGGCGACGAGGTGCTGGTGGAAGTCGAAGCCACCATGTACCTCCCCCTGCGCAGCGCTACTTGACGCCCGCGCCTTTCAAAAGAAACTCCGTCACCTGCTCGATCAGGTAGCGGCGGTCCTTGTCCTCGCCCTGCTGCGCCGTGTTGCGGTAGTAGGCGGCCTGCGTGGCGTGGTCGGCGTAGAACTGCGTCACGGCCCAGATGTGGAACAGCACCAGCATCGGGTCGGCGGTGTCCATCAGGCCCTGGTTCATCCAGTTCTGGATCACCGCGGCGGCCTGGTCGGTGCGCTGCTTGCTCGTGTCCATCATGCTGTTGATGACGGGCGCGCCGCGCATCATCTCGGCGGTGAAGATGCGCGAACGCAGCGGGTGCTCGAACGAGAACATCATCTTGCGCTGGATCAGGTCGCCCAGCACCTTGCGCGGGCCGAAGGCCTCGTCGCTGAAGCCGAACACCACGATCCAGTCGGTCAGGATGTCCTGCAGCACCTGGCGGTACAGCGCCTCCTTGCTCTCGATGTAGTAGTGCAGCTGCGCCTTCGACAGGCCCGCCTTGTCGGCGATGGCCTGCGTCGAGGCGCCGGCCAGCCCTTCGCTGGCGAACACCTCGATGGCGGCCTGGTTGATGAGGCCCAGCACCTGCGTGTACTTGCGCGAACGCCCGCGCGTGGCGGGGGCTTCGCTGTCGGTGTCCGTCACGCTCACAGCTGCAGCACCAGGTCGGGGCCCTTGGCGCGCGAGCAGCACAGCGCCACCTTGGTGCGCCGCTCGGTGCCCGTGAGGCAGAAGTCGCGGTGCTCGGCGCCGTTGCCGTCGCCCTCGACCACGCAGGTGCCGCACAGGCCCTGCTGGCACGACACGGGAATGTCGATGCCCACTTCGTGCAATGCGTCGACCGCGGTCTGGTCGGCCGCCACCGGCACCTCGATGCCGCGCCGCGCCAGCTTCAGCGTGAAGGGCAGGCCGGTGGTGGCGGCGGCCGTGCCGGTGGGCGCGGCGAAGTACTCGGTGTGCAGCGCGTCCTCGGGCCAGTGCGCGGCGGCCTCGCGCACCGCCTGCATGAAGCCGCCGGGGCCGCACACGTACAGGTGGGTGTCGGGCGCGCGCTCGGCCAGCAGCGCGCGCAGGTCGATGCGTTGCGTCGCATCGCCCTGGTCCAGGTGCAGCTTCAGGTGCGGCGCCAGCGCGGGCGCGTGCAGCGCCTCGGCGAAGGCCAGGTGCTCCTCGCTGCGCGCGAACACGCACAGCGTGAAGTCGGCGCCGCGCGCGGCCAGCGCCTGCGCCATGGCCAGCAGCGGCGTCATGCCGATGCCGCCGGCCAGCAGCAGGTGGCGGCGGGCCTCGGCGCGCAGCGGGAAGGTGTTGCGCGGTGCGCTGATCGCAATGAGGTCGCCCTCGCGCACGCGCTCGTGCATCGAGGCCGAGCCGCCGCGGCTCGCGTGCTCGCGCTTCACGCCGATCACGTAGCCGCCGCTGCCCGAGGGCGCGCGCGCCAGCGAGTACTGGCGTGAGAAGCCGCCGGGCATGTGCACGTCGATGTGCGCGCCGGCCTCGTAGCCGGGCAGCGGCCGGCCCCACGGATGCGCCAGCTCGAAGGCCAGGATTTCCGGCGTCTGCCGCGAGATGCGTTCGACACGGACGGTCAGCGTGCGTTCGAGGCTCATGGTGTGTGTCTCCCTGCGTGTCTACTGGATGTTGTGCAGCGTGCGCGCCACGCGCGCGATGAAATGGGTGCGGTCGCTGTCGGTGACGGCGTTCATGTCGTGCAGCTGCAGCCACGTCACCTTGCAGCGCCACGCGAACAACGCCCGCAGCGCGCGCGTGAACAGCCGCCGTCCCGGGTCGCCGATGGCCATCACGAACCAGCGCGGCGAGCCGCCCGTGGTCACCACCGTCAGCCGGCGGATGTGCCGCATGCCCGACTTGGCCAGCTGCCCTTTGCGCTCGGCGGGCAGGAAGGCCACGCCCGGCAGCCACACGCGCTCGAGCCAGCCCTTGAGCATGGACGGCGGTCCATGGAACCAGGTGGGGTAGACGAACACCAGGTGCTCGGCCCACAGCAGCGCTTCGACGTGGGGTTTCACGCGTTCGCGGATCAGTTCGGGGTTGTCGAGGTAGGCGATGCGCTCTTCGCGTGTCAGCGTCGGGTCGAAGCCCTCGGCGTACAGGTCGATGGCCTTGACGGGGTGTCGCGGCGTGAGGGCCTCGAGGGCGGTGCGGTACAGCGCGTGGTTGAAGCTGTCAGGGTTCGGATGGCAATGGACGACGAGCGTTTTCATGGTTCGGGCCGGTTCGCCTGTTCGGCGAGACGGGGTCAGAGCCCAAGGGAACAAAGGCCGCGCAGTGCCTTATGGCAACCCAGGCGCCGGCATCTGACCCCGGCGCAAGCCCCGCGCGACCCACGGGAAAAAACGAAGCGAATTACTTGCCGGTGAGCTTCATGCGAACGTCGACACCGACGCCCTTGTTGACGAACTGCGTGGTCGCGACCTTCGACAGGTCGATTTCGCCCGACTTGTACAGGCCGGCCTTGACCATCTTGTCGTAGAAGTCCTTCACGCGCGCCTCGTCCATGGCGCCGATGCCCTTGGTGAGCGAGTCGCCGCTGTCGATGATGCCCATCTTCTTGATGAGATCGATGGAGCCCTGCAGCGCGGCCGGCGTGGCGTCGGGGTTGGTCTTGGCGATGAGCTCGTTGGCGGCCTTGTTGTCGCCGTAGAGGTAGTTGTTCCAGCCGACGATCGAGGCCTCGATGAACTTGCGCACCGTCTCGGGCTTGGTCTTGATCAGGTCGGCGCGGGTCTCGATGGTGGTGGCGTAGGTCGAGAAGCCGTGGTCGGCCAGCAGGTGCACCACCGGGTCGAAGCCAGCCTGGGCCTTGATCGACAGCGGTTCCGAGATGGCGTAGCCCTGTTGAATGGACTTCTTGTCGGCCAGGAACGGGCCCACGTTGAAGGTGTAGGGCTTGAGCTGCGCGTCCTTGAAGCCGTGCTCCGACTTCATCCACTGCCAGAAGCTGAACTGGCCGTCCTTGCCGATGAAGGCCACGGGCGCCTTGGTCATGTCCTTGAAGGAGTCGTAGCCCTGGCCCGGGTGGGCGAACATGGCCTGCGGGTCCTTCTGGAAGATGGCCGCGACCACCACGGTGGGCACGCCGTTCTTCACGTTGTCGAACGACTGCAGCAGGTTGCCGGTCATCAAAAAGTCGACCTTGCCGGCCGGCAGCATGGGCCGGTTGTTGACCATCGGGCCGCCCTGCATGATTTCCACGTCGAGCCCGTACTTCTTGTAGGTGCCGTCCACCAGCGCCTGGTAGAAGCCGCCGTGGCCGGCCTGCGCCTTCCAGTTGGTGGCGAACACCACTTTGTCCTGGGCCTGTGCGGCGAAGGCGGCGCCTGCGAGGGCCAGGCCGAAGGCCAGCGGCCGAAGAGAGAAAGCGGGGATGCGCATGGGGACGGACTCCTGTGGAGGTTGGGGTGGGGACGGGATGCGAAGACTAATTGTTTTTCAGCGCTCGACGGCCATGTCGGGCGTCCAGCCGCGCGTCTTGCCGGGGTTCATCAGGCCCATCGGGTCGCTGCGCTTCTTGAACTCGATCTGCTGCGTGTCGATGGTCTTCATGCCGCCGTCCTCGATGGTGAAGACGTGCGGGTTGAAGATCTGCGCGCCGCCTTGCGACTCGATCTCGCGCATCACCTCGTACTGGTGGGCCTCGCCCTTCCAGCGCACGAGCAGGATGCCGAAGGTGCCGCACTGGCCGTTGGCGCGCGCGAAGTCCTGGTGCTGCAGCACGTCGTCGCCGAAGATCTGCATGTGGCGCTCGACCACGGCCGGGTCGAAGGGCTGGGCGTAGGCCACCTGCAGGTAGGTCCAGCTGCGGTCGGCCTTCAGCGCCTGCAGCGTCGTGTGGTTGAAGGCGCACTCGTAGGCCGGCGGCAGGCCCTCGGCCTGCAGTTCGGCCTCGGTGCCGGCCACCGACAGGGTGCCGCCGTGCGCCGCCGCGAGCGCGCGGAACTCGGCCATCGATTCGGGCGAGACCATGGTGAACACCGCGTGCCGGTCGGGCGGAAAGCGATCGCCCATGGCCGTGTAGTAGGGCGAGAAGCGCGCCTCCACGGTCGACAGCAGGAAGATGTCCAGCGAGGGCGCCTGCGCGGCGATGCCGAAGTCGAGCGCGCCGCGGTAGGTGTCGAACAGCGCCGTGCAGTGCACCCAGTCGACCGCCGGGCTCAGCGCCACCTCCACGTCGAGGATCACGCCGTTGGTGCCGTAGGCATGGTGCACCTGCTGGATCTCGTCGCCGACCAGCTCGATGACGCGCGGCTCGCGCTCCACCGTCATCACGCGCGCGCGCAGCAGGTTGCCGGGGTCGCGCAGGATGCCGTGGCGAAACGACCCGATGCCGCCGAAGCCGCCCGCGATGAAGCCGCCGATGCTGGCCACGTGCCAGGTCGAGGGCCACATGCGCAGCGCCTGCCCGGTCTCGCGCGCGGCCAGGTCGATGTCGTGCATGCGCGCACCGGCCTCGACGCGGATGCGGCCGTCGGCCAGGTCGAGCACGCGGCACATCTGCGTCACGTCGAGCACGAGCCCGCCTTCGAGCGGCACGCACTGGCCGTAGTTGCCGGTGCCGCCGGCGCGCACGGTGAGCGGCAGTTTCCACTTGGCGGCCACGGCCGCGGCCTGGCGCACGTCGTCCTCGGTGCTGACCTTGACCACGAGGTCGGCCACGCAGCCCGCGAGCTGCGCCGTGAGGATCGGGCTGTACCAGTAGAAGTCCTTCGACAGCTGCTTGCGCTGGCTGGGCGTGGCGATCACGTTCAGGCCGCGCAGGTCCTCGCGCACGGCATCCCAGTCGACGGTGGACAGCGGGGTTCTAGCGTTCACGGCGCATTTCGCTTTCATGCCAGTGGCCGAGCACGAGGCGCGACAGGGCGGCGAACACGATGAAGATCACGATGCCCAGCAGCGACACCAGCAGCAGCGCCGCGAACATCATCGGGATCTCGGTGCGGAAGCTCGATTCGAGGATGCGCGAGGCCAGCCCCGTTTCCTTGCCCGCCGTGCCGGCCGTGAACTCGGCCACCACCGCGCCGATCAGGCTCAGGCCGCCGGCGATCTTCAGGCCCGCCATGAAGTACGGCAGCGCGCTGGGCGCCAGCAGGTAGCGGAAGGTCTGCCAGGGCGAGGCCTTGTACAGCTGGAACAGGTCGCGCAGGTTGCTGTCGGCGCTCTTCAGGCCGATGACGGTGTTCGACAGGATGGGGAAGAAGGCCACGATCCATGCGCACAGCAGCAGCGCCGCGGTGGTGCTCGACACGTAGATCAGGATCAGCGGCGCGATCGCGATGATCGGCGTCACCTGCAGGATCACGGCGATCGGGAACAGGCCGATTTCCACCCACTTGAACAGCGCGAAGGCAATCGCCAGCAGCACGCCGCCGACGATGGCGGCGCCCAGCGCCAGCAGCGTGAGCTTCACCGTGAACCACAGCGCGCCCGAGAGCGAGCCCCAGTTGTCGAACAGCGTGCGCAGGATGAGCGAGGGCGCCGGCAGGATGTAGTGCGGAATGTCGTTGGCGCGCACCATCCATTCCCACACCAGCAGCAGCGCCGCGACGATGACGACCGGCACGACGATGCGCAGCGTGGCCTCGCGCCGACGCAGCTTGTCTTCGTGCGCGCGCAGCGTCTCGGCGGACGGCGTGGCTTCGTTGGTGGTGTCGAGGGGCATCACGGTTTCAATGGTCGATGTCGAGGCCATGGAGCGCTCCGTGCAGAGATTGCGAAACAGCCGTGCAGTGCGCGTTGTAGCGGCTGGAGGTGCGAAAGGCTTCACCGCGCGGGTAGGGCTCGTCGATGGCGATCTCGTCGATCACGCGGCCCGGGCGCGCCGCCATCACGACGATGCGGTTCGACAAATACACCGACTCGTACACGCTGTGCGTGACGAACACGATCGAGAAACGGTGCTCGCGCCAGATGGCCAAGAGGTCGTTGTTGAGCTTGATGCGCGTCATCTCGTCGAGCGCGGCAAAGGGCTCGTCCATGAGCAGCAGGCGCGGGTGCGTGACCAGCGCGCGCGCGATCGACACGCGCATCTTCATGCCGCCCGAGAGCTCGCGCGGGTACACGTCGGCAAAGCGCGAGAGGCCGACCAGCTCCAGCACGTGCTGCACCACCGGCGCGGCTTCGTCGCGGCTCATGCCCGCGAGCTTGAGCGGCAGCCAGACGTTGTCGAACACCTTGGTCCAGGGCATGAGCGTGGGCTCCTGGAACACGAAGCCCAGGTCGCGGTCGCTCTTGCTGTCCTTGGCGCTGCCGGTGTTGGCGCCCGACCATTGCATGTCGCCCGAGCTGATGCGCGTGAGCCCGGCGATCAGCCGCAGTGCGGTGCTCTTGCCGCAGCCCGAGGGGCCCAGGAAGCTGACGAAGTCGTGCTCGCCGATGTCGAGCGTCATGCCCTGCAGGGCGAGCGTGCCGTTGGCAAAACGCTTGCCGACGTTGCGCAGGCGGACCAGGGGCGGCGTGGATGGCGTGGTGCTTTCCATGGGACTCCTTGGCGTCAGCGCCAGGCCGGAACGTTGGCCAGGCGCGAGAGCGGGAAGCGGTCGATCTCGTGCAGCAGCTCGACGAAGCGCCGGCCCACGTGGTCGAGCACCGCGGCGCCCTTCTCGGCGCTGGCGCGGGTGGCGTCGCCGGCGGCGCCGGCCGGGTTGATGTCGTGCATCTGCCAGCCGAGCTTGCCGCTGGGCGTGATCGACAGGAACTTGTTCTCGGCGGCCAGCTGCTCGGTCATGGAGCCGAAGTTCTGGAACTGATCCTTGCGCACGTAATCGGGCGTGAGGTGCAGCATCACCGAGCTCTCGAGGTCGCCGGCATGAATGCCGTGCTTGCCTTCGTGCGCGGTGAACAGGCCCTCGGGCAGGCCCAGCGTGTACCAGTTGGCGGCCACGACCATCATGTCGTGCTCTTCGCGCAGGTCGCGCGCCACGATGTCCATGACGCTCATCTGGCCGCCGTGGCTGTTGTAGAGCACCAGCTTGCGCACGCCGGCCTTGGCGACGCAGGCGCCGACGTCTTTCCACAGCGAGATCAGCGTGTTGGCCGACACCGTGAGCGTGCCCGGGTAGCGCGAGTGCTCGTTGCTCTTGCCGTAGGGCACGGTGGGCAGGAACAGCACCGGCAGGTCGTCGGGCAGGTAGGGCAGGCTGGCGCGCACCATGCCGTCGATGGTGGCGGTGTCGGTCGACATCGGCAAATGGGGGCCGTGCTGTTCGGTCGCTCCCACCGGCAGCACGGCGATCAGCCGTTCGCGGTCGAGGCGGGAGAACTCTTCACTGGTCAGGTCGGACCAGAAGCGGCTGCGCAAGGGGGGGTGATTCATCGGGGTGTACCTCGTGGCGGGCGGACGGGATGATGGGCTAAATTATCCATACGGTCAAAAAAGACTGGCTATCCGTGGATACCCGTTGATCTTTATCAAGCAAACCGCATGCCATCAAATTTGCCCGGACGGTCAAAAGTCGAGCCGTCCGGGCGCCCGGCGCCCCGGGGTCACCAGCGCATGCGCAGCCCCAGTTGGCCCTGCACGCCGGTCTGTTCGGTGATGCCGATGGCGCTGGTGTAGGCCAGGCCGCCGTAGACCGACAGCGTCTTGTTCACCTGCCCGACGATGCCGCCGCCCACTTCGAGCGCGCTCGCGTTGCGGCGGTTGGTGACCCGGTCGCTCGGCCCGAAGTAGATCGCGTTGCTGCCGCTGAAGGTGTGCCACAGGTTGAGCTTGAGGTAGGGCTTCCAGACGCCGCCGCCTGCCTCGAAGCGGCCTTCGAGCCGCGCGCCCAGCCGGCCGGTGACGGCGTTGTCGCGCTGGAAGCGCACGCGCGAGAGGCCGTCGTCGAAGTCGTCGAGCGAGCTGCGCTGCCAGATCAGCTGCACCTGCGGCTGCAGCGTCACGGTGTCGCTCAGCGCCAGCGGGTAGCCGGCTTCGAGCGAGGCGGTCACGCTGGTGCCGTGCGGGCGGCCGCCGCGCCCCAGGGTGGAGCGCGCATCAGCCTTGTAGCGCGTGGCCAGCAGCACGGCGTCGCTGTACCAGCCGCTGCTCGCGATGCGGGTCCAGTAGGCACCCAGGCTGTAGCCCTCGACGGTGAGCCGGCCGGCCGCCTCGTTGGTGGCGCCGCCGGCGACGCCGCTCGCGTGGCCGCTGGCCCGCGTGTAGCCGCCCAGCACGCCGACGCGGTGGCGTCCGCCCGCGCTGTCGGTGGCCGCCAGAAAGTCGTGGCCCAGCTGCAGGCCGCTCACGCTGCCGTCGAACTGCGGATTGGCATCGCCGCGCAGGCGCTGCCGCGTGCTTTCGCCGAACACGCGGCCCCACGAGGCCTGCCGGCCTTCACCGTCCGCGAGCAGCTGGGCGTCGCCCTGCCGGTCGTGGAAGGTGCCCAGCTGCGCCAGCCCGAGGCGGCGCACGGCGATCGGCAGGGCGCTGTACAGCGGCACCTCGGGCCGGTAGAGCTTGACCTGCTCCACCGTCGCCGGCGAGCCTGTCTCGGCGATCACCTCGGCGGCTTCCTCCAGCGAACCCACCACGGTGCCGCCCACGAGATAGCCGTTGTTGCGCAGGTACCAGTTGTCGCGGTTGCTGCCCGTCGCGCCGCCGCGGAACAGCCGGTAGTTGTAGGCGCCGGCCTCCACCGCCTGGGTCAGCGAGAACGCGTGGTCGGCCGTGGTGCCGCCGTTGACGGCCTGCACCACCAGGATGCCGTCGGCCAGCGTGGGCGCGCCCAGGCCGCCGCGGTTCACCACGCGCAGGCCGGTGGACCCCGTGGCCGCGCCGCCGTCGATCACCAGCTTGTCCGAGGGTGCGTTGTCGCCCGCCAGCACGGCGTTGACCTGCAGCAGCGCGCCGCTGCCGCCCACGTAGTTGCCGCGCACCGTGAAGGCGCCGAAGCCGACGCCGTCGTTCGGTCCGGGCAGCAGCGTGCCCTGGTTGGTGACGTTGCCCGCGAAGGTGCCGGTGCCGGCCACGGTGGTGCCGGGCAACACCGTGATGACGGGGCTGGTCAGCGTGGCGGGCAGGGTGAAGCGGCCGGACTCGACGCGGATCGAATCCGAGAAGCTCGCGTCGGTCTGCCACGACCACGCGGCGCCGCGCATCGTCAGGTGCTGGAAGTTGCGGAAGGCGTTGTCGACCGTGCCGCTGCCTTCGAGAAAGGTGCTGGCCGTCTTGCCGACGCCGCCGTCGGCGCCGCCCTTGATGACCGAGCCGGTCTGCAGGATCAGCGTGCCGTTGCCGAGCGCGCCCATGTAGATCGCGTCGGTGCTGGCGGTGCCGCCGTGGCCTTCGATGGTGCCGGCGTTGACCAGCACGTCGTTGCCGTTCTGGCCGCGGTAGCCGTAGCCGTTGGCGCTCGAGAGCGTGGCGCCGGCCCGGTTCTCCACGCGCGAGAAGAAGGTGCCGCCCAGCGTGTTCGCATGCACCGCGTCGGCGCCGCCCGACGGCGAGTTGGCGCCCGTGGTGGCGATGCTGCCGGTGTTCACCAGCAGGTTGGCCACGAGGTTGCCGCCCTGCAGGTACACGCCCTTGGCCGAGCTGCCGATGGCCGAGATGCTGCCGTTGTTGATCACCGTGTTGCCCGGGCCCAGCAAAGAGATACCGTGCGAGCTGCCCCCCGTGGTGACGATGCTGCCGTTGTTGGTGATGCGCGTGCGCGTGCTGCTGTTCGACGTCACCAGGATGCCTGCGGTGCCGCTGCTCGTGGTGCTCAGGGTGCCGTTGTTGGTCAGCGTGTTGTCGTTGCCCGTGGCGACCATCGCCGCGCGCGCCGAGCCCGAGCCGCCCGACACCGTGATGGTGCCGTTGTTGGTGATGGTGCTCGCATCGCGCACCAGCAGCGCCTGCGTGGCGTTGGTGGTCAGCGTGGCGCCGCTGTTCACGGTGATGGTGACGCCGGTGCTGCCCGGCGTGGCGATCACGCTGGGCGATACGGTCGTGGTGCCGTCGCAGACCACGGTGTCGCCGGTGACCGGCGTGGCGGTGGGGCCGCAGGCCGCGTGCGCGGCGCCGCCTGCGAGCCCTGCAAGGGCGGCCGCGAGCCAGGGAAGGGGGGATGCCGGATGACGGCGGGGAAAAGAAAACCGAGAAAAGTGGGAAAACCGGGGGCCTCGCTCCATGCGCATGTCGTCTGCTCCTTCTTGTTTTTCATGAGGCCGTGGGGGCCTGGAGCGGCGGATTATTCAGTGCAATTGCCCTTCTGGAAACCGACGAACTTCCGTACTCACCGGGTCGGTCCCGATGGCGCGCCGACTTGAATGCGGCCCTTGTTGAGCCTATAACTCAAGCATGGTCTCTTGCTCGTCGCAAGACGGAAAGGAGGCGCCGTGAAAAGACGCATCTATTGGCTGTTGCCGGACCTGGCGAGTGCCAGGCAGGCGATGCACGATCTGCTGCAGGCGCGTGTCGACATCGCGCACCTGCATTTCGCCGCACGCGAAGGCCAGGACATGGCCGGGCTCCATGCGGCCAACGTCTGGCAGACCTCCGACCTCGTTCACGCCGCCAAGACCGGCTGGGTGCTCGGCACCGCCTGCGGCGTGGTCGTCGGGCTGCTGGCCGCGCTGCTGTTCCCTGTGTTCGGCGACGAGCCCGAATGGGCCGTGGCCGTGGGCCTGGCGCTGCTGGGCGGCGTGGTGGGCGCCTGGTCGGCCACCATGGTCGGCGTGTCGATCCCGAGCCCGCGGCTGGCGCGCTTCGAGAGCGCCATCGCGCAGGGCCAGGTCCTGTTGATGGTCGACCTGCCGCCCGCGCGCGTGCGCGAGGTCGAGGCGATGCTGGAGGCCACGCACCCCGAGGCCCGCTTCGAGGGCGAAGAGCCGCGGATCCCGGCGATCCGCTGAAGCCGCCGCGCATGCGACTCCCGGACCCCACGATGGCCACCCCAGGGAGCGCAGCACATGACCATCGCCGTCGTCCTGTTGCTCATCGTGGTGGCCTCGGTGGCGTTCCACGCCGTCAACCCGTGGTGGACGACGCCGCTGGCCTCCAACTGGCAGCGCATGGACGACACGCTGACCATCACGCTGCTCATCACGGGCCTGTTCTTCGTCGTCATCAACCTGTTCCTCGCCTACACCGTGGTGCGCTTTCGCCACCGCGAGGGGCGCCGCGTGGCGCCGCATGCGCCCGAGAGCCGCACGCTGGAGCGCTGGCTCATCGGCGGCACCACCGTCGGCATCATGGCGCTGCTGGCGCCCGGCCTCGTGGTGTACGCGAACTACGTGCGCACGCCGCATGACGCGCGCGTGCTCGAGGTGCTGGGCCAGCAGTGGCAGTGGCGCTTTCGCCTGCCCGGCGCGGACGGCAAGCTGGGCGCGACCGACGCGCGCTTCGTCAGCGCCGCCAACCCCTTCGGGCTCGACCCGGCCGACGCGGCGGGGCTGGACGACCTGCTGGTCCCCGGCGACGAGGTGCACCTGCCGATCGGCCAGCCGATGCTGGTGCTGATGCGCTCCCACGACGTGCTGCACGACTTCTTCGTGCCGCCCATCCGCGCCCGCATGAACATCGTGCCGGGGCAGGTGAGCCGCTTCTGGTTCACGCCCACCGTCGCGGGCCGCTACGAGGCGCTGTGCGCGCAGCTGTGCGGCGTGGGCCATCCGAACATGCGCGGCTTCGTGGTGGTGGAGGACGCGGCGGCCTACGACGCGTGGCGCACGGCGCTGCCGACCTTCGGCGCGATGCAGCTGGCGCAAGCGGCCAAGGCGACGCAGGCTGCCCAGGCACCGGCCGGCGGTGGCGGCCGCGTCGACCAGGGCCGCGCGCTGGCCGACGCCAAGGGCTGCGTGGCCTGCCACACCATCGACGGCAGCACACGCGTGGGGCCGACCTGGAAGGGCCTGTATGGCAAGAACGAGTCGATGGCCGACGGCAGCACCGCGCTGGTCGACGAGGCCTACCTGCGCAGCTTCATCCGCGACCCGCAGGCGCGCCATGTGAAGGGCTTCCCGCCGGTGATGCCGAAGATCGACCTGAGCGACGAGGAGCTGGCCGCGCTGGTGGCCTACATCCAGAGTCTGGGCAGCCCGCCGGCGCAGGCTGCCACCGAACAGAAGGCCGCGCGATGACTTCTTCTGCGCTCACTCAAGACGACGAGCACGACGACGCTGGCCACGCGGCGCCGCAGGGCTTCCTGCGCCGCTATGTCTGGAGCCAGGACCACAAGGTGATCGCCGTGCAGTACGCCTGCACCGCCATCGCGGTGGGCGTGGTCGGGCTGGTGCTGTCCAACCTCATGCGGCTGCAGCTGGGGTTTCCGGGCCAGTTCGAGTTCATCAACGCCGAGCGCTACTACCAGTTCGTGACCATGCACGGGATGATCATGGTGATCTACCTGCTCACGGCGCTGTTCCTCGGCGGCTTCGGCAACTACCTGATCCCGCTCATGGTGGGGGCGCGCGACATGGTGTTCCCCTACCTCAACATGCTGAGCTTCTGGGTCTACCTGCTGTCGGTGGTGGTGCTGATGGCCAGCTTCTTCGTCGCGGGCGGCCCCACGGGCGCGGGCTGGACGCTGTACCCGCCGCAGTCGATTCTGCCCGGCACGCCGGGCCACGGCGGCGGCATCGTGCTGATGCTGGTGTCGCTGCTGATCTTCATCGTGGCCACCACCATGGGCGGCCTGAACTACGCGACCACCGTGCTGCAGGCGCGCTGCCGGGGCATGACGCTGCTGCGCATGCCGCTCACGGTGTGGGGCATCTTCGTGGCCACGGTGCTGGCGCTGCTGGGTTTTCCGGCGCTGTTCGTCAGCGGCGTGATGCTGCTGCTGGACCGCACGGTGGGCACCAGCTTCTTCATGCCGGCGCTGGTGTCGATGGGGCAGCTGTCGGGCCACAAGGGCGGCAGCCCGCTGCTGTTCCAGCACCTGTTCTGGTTCTTCGGCCACCCCGAGGTCTACATCGTGGCGCTGCCGGCCTTCGGCATCGTGTCGGACCTCATCAGCGTGCACGCGCGCAAGCGCATCTTCGGCTACCGCACGATGGTGTGGGCCATCGTGGCCATCGGCGGGCTCAGCGTGGTGGTGTGGGCGCACCACATGTTCGTGAGCGGCATGAACCCGTACTTCGGCTTCTTCTTCGCCACCACCACGCTGGTCATCGCGGTGCCCACCGCGATCAAGGTCTACAACTGGCTGCTCACGCTGTGGCGCGGCGACATCCACCTGTCGGTGCCGATGCTGTTCGCGCTGGCCTTCGTGTGCACCTTCGTCATCGGCGGGCTCACGGGGCTGTTCCTGGGCAACGTGAGCGTGGACATCCCGCTGTCGGGCACCTACTTCGTGGTGGCGCACTTCCACATGGTGATGGGCGTGGCGCCGCTGTTGGTGGTGTTCGGCGGCATCTACCACTGGTTCCCCAAGATCACCGGCCGCATGCTGGACGACCGGATCGGGCGGCTGCATTTCTGGATCACCTTCCTGGGCACCTACGCGATCTACTTTCCCATGCACTACCTGGGCGTGCTGGGCATGCCGCGGCGTTACTACAACTTCGACGGCTACAAGTTCATTCCGCCGTCGGCCTTCAGCCTGAATGAATTCATCACCGTGGTCGCGCTGGTGGTCGGCGCGGCGCAGCTGCTCTTCATCGCCAACCTGGCCTGGAGCGCCTGGCGCGGCCGGCCGGCCGGCGCCAACCCGTGGCGCGCCGCTTCGCTCGAATGGCAGACACCCGAGACGCCGCCCGGCCATGGCAACTGGGGGCCGCGGCTGCCCGTGGCCTACCGCTGGGCCTACGCCTACGGCGTGCCGGGCGCAGCGGAAGACTTCATCGCGCAAAACGCGCCGCCGCAGGCCAGTGACGACAAGGACGACGTGCCGGTGAGCGGCGCGCGCGGAGCACCGGCATGAACGCGGACGCCGCCCTGCGCCTGCGCGGCCTGCCCCGCGACGTGCGGCTGCGCGACGCGCACGCCAGCGCGGCGGGCATCGGCCTGTGGGTCTTCATGGGCGTGGTCACCGCGCTGTTCTCCCTGTTCACCGTGGCCTACGTGATGCGCATGAGCAGCGGCGATGCGGTCGCGCTCGCGCTGCCGTGGCAGCTGTGGCTCAGCTCGGCGCTGCTGGCGGCGGGCAGCGTGGCTTTGGAAGCTGCCTCGCGCCGCGTGGACCCGGCGCGCATGCGCCGCCTGCTGCTGGCCGGCGGCCTGTGCGCCGTGGGCTTCCTCGGCGTGCAGCTGTGGGCCTGGGCCGCGATGGCGCACGCGCAGGTGCTGCCGGCCGGCAACCCGTCGGGCAGCTTCTTCTACCTGCTGACCGCCATGCACGGGCTGCACCTGGCGGGCGGCTTGGTCGGGTGGGCGATGGCGGCGCGCGTCGCCTGGGCCGACCCCGCCCGGGCCGGATGGCGCATCGCGCTGTGCGCGCGCTACTGGCACTTCATGCTGGCCGTGTGGCTGGCGCTGTTCGCACTGCTGGGGTGGGTGACGCCGGAGGTGGCGCGCGTCCTCTGCGGCACGGCGTGAGGAGGCTTCGCATGAACTCCACCACTGCAGCAACCCTCACCGGCTCCACTGCCGTCGCCACGAGCGGCTGGCGCGGGCTGGTGGCCGACTGGTCGTCCGACCGCCAGGCCTTCCACGTCTCGTGGGGCAAGGCCATGATGTGGATCTTCCTGCTGAGCGACATCTTCATCTTCAGCTGCTTCCTCACGGGCTACATGACGGTGCGCGTCTCGACCACAGTGGCCTGGCCCAACCCGAGCGAGGTGTTCGCGCTGCACGTGGGCGGGGCCGACGTGCCGCTTTTGCTGATCGCGATCATGACCTTCGTGCTCATCAGCAGCAGTGGCACGATGGCGATGGCGGTCAACTTCGCCTACCGCGGCGACCGCGTGAACGCCGCCACGCTGATGCTCGTGACCGCCACCTTCGGCGAGCTCTTCGTGGGCATGCAGGCCTTCGAGTGGTCCAAGCTGATCCTCGAGGAGGGCGTGCGGCCCTGGGGCAACCCGATGGGCGCGGCGCAGTTCGGCGCGGCCTTCTTCATGATCACGGGCTTCCACGGGCTGCACGTGTCGGCCGGCGTGGTGCTGCTGTTCGCGGTGGCCTTCAAGCTCATTCGCGGCGACTACGACAAGGCCGGCAACTACCAGGTGGTCGAGATCGTGGGCCTGTACTGGCACTTCGTCGACCTGGTGTGGGTCTTCATCTTCGCGCTGTTCTATCTCTGGTGAGGACGACCATGAACACTCACACCACCACCGGCCAGCAACACCCGATCGGCCTGTACCTGAAGATCTGGGGGCTCCTGTTCGTGCTCAGCGCGATGTCGTACATGGTCGACTACCTGCACGTGCAGGGCTACCTGCGCTGGGGCCTGATCATCGTCTTCATGCTGCTGAAGGCCGGGCTCATCGTCGCGGTCTTCATGCACATGGCCTGGGAGCGGATGGCGCTGGTCTACGCCATCCTGCTGCCGCCGCTGTGCCTTTTGGTGCTGGTCGGGCTGATGGCGGCGGAGGCCGACCACACCTTCCTCGCGCGGCTGGCTTTCTTCCGCTGACGGCCCTGCTCAGCGCCGCACCACGAAGCGCGTGATCACCGGCGGCGACTCGCCCAGGTGGAAGGCCAGCCGGCGCTCGCGCAGCGCCATGTCGGCGGCGGTGGCGCGGTTGAAGCGGCGCAGGTGGTCGGTCCACGACTCGTCCACGATCTGCTCCACGTAGCGTTCGGGCTGCGCGATGTCGTGCAGCAGCTCCCAGCCGATGGCGCCCTGGCCCAGGCGCGCGCGCCGGGTCTGCTGCATCACGAGGTGGAAGGCCGCGGCGCGCGACGGGTCGATCAGGTACTCGACCGTGATCACCACGCGGCCGTCTTCCTGCGGCGCCTCGGCGGGTGGGCCCGTGGCCCAGCCGGCCTGGGCGGGGCGCACGTCGTCCTCGCCGCTCACGTCGGTCACCCAGCGCATGGCGGCGAGCATCAGCAGCGTGCCGCTCACGGCGGCGATGGCCAGGCTCAGCTTCAGCGACGTGACGGTGGCCACCTGGCCCCACAGCGCCGCGCCGATCGCGCTCGCGCCCATGATCGCCATCTGGTAGGTCGACATGCCGCGCGCGCGCACCCAGTCGGGCAGCGCCAGCTGGGCCGACACCGACAGCGAGTTGGCCACCGTGATCCACGCCATGCCGCCGAAGAACATCGCCGGCACCGCGACCCAGGCGTTGGGCGCCACGGCCATCACGGCCGTGGCGGCCGACTGCAGCATGGCGCCGCGCAGCACCAGCTGGTCGCGCCCGAGCGCCTGGCGCAGCCGTGGCAGAAAGAGCACCGCGATGATCGCGCCCGTGCCCATGGCGGCCAGCAGCAGCGTGAAGGTGCCGGCGCCGCCGCCCTGGAGGTTGCGCGCCAGGAGCGGCAGCAGCGCCAGCAGCGCGGTCGAGTGGAAGAAGAAGAGCGACACGCGCGTGAGCACCGCGCGCATGCGCTGCGACTGGCGCACGAACTGCACGCCCACGCGCATCGCGCTGATGAGTTTCTCGCGGCCCAGCGGGTTGGGCGTGTGCTCGCGGCGCCAGCGCAGCACCACGAAGCCCGAGGCCACCGACAGCACCGCGTTGAGCGCGAACACCCACACGCTGCCCGCGCTGGCGATCAGCATGCCGGCCGTGAGCGGGCCGACGATGCGCGAGGCGTTCATGGCGATGCCGTTCAGGCCCAGCGCCGCCGGCAGCTGTTGGCGCGGCACCAGCTCGGGCACGATGGCCGAGAACACCGGCCAGCGCAGCGCCAGCCCGATGCCGTTGGCGAAGGTGAGCGCCAGCAGGAGCGGCGCGGTCATCACGTCGAGCGCGATGGCGGCGCACAGCACCACGGCGGTGCCGGCCAGCCAGAACTGCGTGGCCACCAGCCAGCGCCGGCGATCGAGGATGTCGGCCAGCGCGCCGCTCGGAAGCCCGAGCAGGAACACCGGCAGGGTGGAGGCCGACTGCACCAGCGCGACCCAGATCGGCGAGGTGGTCAGCGAGGTCATCATCCACGCCGCGGCCACATCGTTCATCCACATGCAGATGTTGGCGATGAGCCAGGTGCTCCACAGCATGCGGAACACGGGGAGCTTCAGGGGCTCGAGCGCCGCGAGGTTCGAGGGCTGCGGCCGGGCCGGCGGGAGGGGTGTCTCTTCGGGGGATATGGGCGGCATGTCGCGCTATTGTGGCGCGGGCAACAGCGGAGCATCGACAAGACGCTCTTCTCTTTCCAGGAACACCGAGGAACCGGCTTTGCCGGGCCTCAGGTGTTGCCCCCTGCAAGGGGGTTGGCGTAGCGACACGAAGTGCGCGAAGCCTGGGGGTGTGCCTAACTTCTGTCGCTGCGTGCGAGACGGTGTTCCAGCCGTCGCAGCAGCGTGGTCAGCACCAGCGTCATCACCCAGTACACCACCGAGATCGCCAGGTACGGCTCCCAGTAGCGCGCATAGGCGCCGGCCACGGTGCGCGCGGCGTAGGCCAGTTCGGCCAGGCCGATGGCCGACACCAGCGAGGTGTCCTTGAGCAGCGCGATCGCGTTGTTGCCCAGCGGTGGCAGCATGCGGCGAAAGGCCTGCGGCAGCACCACGTAGCGCATCACCTGCGCCGGGCTCAGGCCCAGCGAGCGGCCGGCGTCGAACTGCCCGCGCGAGATCGACTGGATGCCGGCGCGGAACACTTCGGAGATGTAGGCCGCCGAGTTCAGCGTGAGCGCGACCACGCCGGAGATGAGGGCGCCGTGCTCCTGCTTGAGGGTGCGCGCGAGTTCGCCGTCGATCAGGATGCCCGTGCTCGGGTGGATGAACACCGGCATCACCGCGAAGTGGATGAGCAGGATCTGCACGAACAGCGGCGTGCCCCGGAAGAAGCTCACGTACACCGTGGCCGGCCAGCGCAGGAACACGCGCGTGAGCCAGGTCCACGGCGCGTGGCGCGCCTGCGCCAGCCGCGCCAGCGCCAGGCACAGGCCCCAGCTCGCGCCCAGCAGCACGCAGACCACGGTCATGCGCAGCGTCATCCAGGCGCCCTGCCAGAACAGGTCCTTGTATTCCACGAGGATGTCCCAGCGGAACCATCCGAAAAGCAGCACTGGTTGTTCCATGCTTGCGTCCTCAACTCTCTGTCTATCTGTCGGTCAGCGGAAAAACGAAACGGCCGCGTGAGGGCGGCCGTGTTCAGGAAAATGCCGTGCGGCTCAGCGCACGTTCGGGTCCTTGTTGAACCACTTCTTGTAGATCGTCACGTAGCTGCCGTCGGCGCGGATGGCCGCCAGGCCGGCCGACAGCTTGTCGAGCAGCGCCTTGTCGCCCTTCTTCACGACGATGCCGAAGCCTTCTTCGGGGAAGGACTTGTCGTCCAGCGTCTTCAGTTCGGGGTGCTGCGCCACGCGGTAGGCGATCACGCCGTTGTCGCCCATGGCGGCATCGACGCCGCCGCCGGCCAGCTCGGAAATGATGAGTGGCGTGCTCTCGAAGCGGCGGATGTTGGGGCTGGTCTTGCCGAACTCGCGCGAGGCGATGTCGTCGGCGGTGGAGGCGCTGACCACGGCGATCTTCTTGCCCGTGAGGTCCTTCAGCGAGGCCACGGTGCTGTTCTTCGGCAGCGCGATGAGCTGGCGCGCCGCGAAGTACGGCGGCGTGAAGTCGTAGCTCTGCTTGCGCTTCTCGTTGATGGTGACGCCCGAGATCACGAGGTCGACGTCGCCGTTGTTCAGCGCGCCGAAGATGCCGGTGAAGGGCGTGTTGACGATCTTGATCTTCAGGCCCTGCTGCTTGGCGATGGCGTTGATGATGTCGATGTCGAAGCCGACGATCTGCTTGTCCTTGTTCTCGAAGGCAAACGGCGCGTAGGTGGCGCTGGAGGCCACGGTGAGTTCGCGGTTCTGGGCCTGGGCACCGAAGGCGAGCGTGGCGGCAGCGAGGCCGAGGGCCAGGGCACGGCGTAGAGAGTTCATTCGGGGTCCTTGTGTCTTTGCCGCCCGGCGGGAAGCGGTGGGCGAGCATTTTAGGCGGTCGCTATCGGGACCCCTTGCCGCCTACCGAGCGAACAGGAGGTAGAGCGCGACGGCCACCACGGCCACGACCGCGATCACCTTGCCCGCGCGGGGCGAGGCGGGCGCCCCTGTGGAGTGCCACGTCACGGTGCGGGTGCGCACGGTCTTCGTGCGCCCGCCGCTGTTGCGCTCCGTGCGGGCGAGCGCATCGGCCACGACCTGCCGGCCCTCCGGCGAGACCGCGGACATCGGCGTGGCAAGCATCTGCAGCTGCGCGGGCGTCAGCACGCCGGTGCGCACGGCCCAGGCGAGCGTGGCGGCCGGCGAAGCGGGCGCGGCCCATTCGGGTTCCTGTGCGGGCAGCAGGCTGAGGGCCTGTGCGTGCTGCGCAGGATCGATCAACTGCAGCGCCTGCAGCTGATCGAGGGCGCTCTCGGTCACGCCGTCTTCCAGGCGGTTCGCCATGAGGCTGATCTCGAGCAGCACCCAGGCCGGCGCCTGCCCGCTGACCATGGCCACCGCATTCGCCACGGTGCGGTGCGCCTCGTCTTGCGCACCCGGGGCGGCACGGGCGCGCAGGCCGGGCAGCGCCTCCGGCGCGACGATGTCCTTGGCGGCTGCCCAGCCCAGCGCTTCGCTCGGGGTGCGCAGCGGCGCGTTCGGCAGGTCGGGGTGCGCGAGCGCCTGCGCGTGTTCCGCGTCGGTCAGCAGGCCCAGGGTGTGCAGGTGCGACAGGGCCCGTGGGCCAGCTTCTTCGGAATTCATGGGCCCCAGTGTCCCAGAGGTCTCGCGAAGGGCCGCGCCGCCGGCCCGGCGCTCCCAGCGTGTGCGTTACTTCTCGGTGCGCGTCCAAATTTGGGCATCGACTCGATACACAACGCATCAATTAGTTAACACATATAACAATAAGGAACTATTAAGAACAATTGCTCAGGGAAGAAGGTATGCCATTGGTTTTGGGCGTCATGGGGCTCCCTCAGGTCGAGGTCGAGCTCCTGCGGATCATCGTTCGCCTCAGCTCCAATCTCCGGTCGTTGTGGACGGTCAGCGAGTCGCAGCCCTGCGACCTGTTGCTGGTGGACGGCGATGCGCCGGCCGCCGAGCGGCAGACGCCGGCCGCGCGCTTCGTGGTGCCGATGGTGGCGCGCGGCGAGGCCCTGGCCGCCGCGCCCGCGCGCCGCACGCTGGCGCGTCCCATCTACGCGGAAGAGCTGGTCGCGCTGCTCAACCAGGTCGCGCCCAGCGGGGCCTCGGGCGACGCGGCGCGCGCCATGGTGCGCTCGATCCGCGCACGCGCCTCGCTGATCCGCTGGCCCTCGCAGGTGACCCTGCAGCGCCATCCGATCTACGTGCGGCTGGCGGCCGCCCTGTCCAAGAGCGCGCAATCGGCCGAAAGCCTGAGCGTGCTGGGCCGCATCGACGTGCAGGAGTGCAGCACTTTCCTCGGCCTGCTGGAGGAAGAGGGCGCGCTGACCTGGTCGGAGGAAGCCCGCGCGCCGCGCCCCTCGGGGGCCGGCGCCGGCGCCGAGGCCGCGCAGCACAAGCGGGGGTTGCTCTCGCGCATCCGCCGACGCCTCGGGCTGGCCTGAACGGGGCGCCGGCATGAGGGACTTCAAGCTCGTCTTCACGGGCCCGATGGGCGTGGGCAAGACCACGGCCATCGCGGCCATCAGCGAAACCGCGCCGATCGCCACCGAGGTCGCCAACGCCGACACCTCGGTCGCCAAGGCCACCACCACGGTGGGGCTCGACTTCGGCCAGGTGACGCTGGACAACGGCGACCGGCTGCGCCTGTACGGCACGCCGGGCCAGAGCCGCTTCGACTTCATGTGGAAGATCCTGGTGCGCGACGCGCTGGGCCTGGCGATCCTGCTGGACAACAGCCGGCCCGACCCGATGGCCGACCTGGCCCAGTACCTGGACGGCTTCGCCGGCGCGCTCGAGCGCATGCCCTGCGCCGTGGGCGTGAGCCGCCTGCCCTCGCACCCCACCCCCACGCTCGACGACTACGCGCAGGCCCTGGCGGCGCGCGGGCTGGTGCTGCCGCTGCTGGCGGTCGACCCGCGCCGCAAGGACGACGTGGTCGCGCTGATCGAGACGCTGCTGATGCAGATCGAAGTGCTCGACGAGGAGGCCGCGCCATGAAGATTCCCCACGCCCTGAAGCTGCGCGCCGCGGTCGAGGCGCGCCGCGTGCTCGACGAGGTCACGGGCATCGCTTCGGTGGTGATCGCCACGCCCGACGGCTTCGAGATCGCCAGCGTCGCGCGGCGCGACGTCGAGCCCGCGCGCATCGCCGCCATGGCCAGCTCGATCGCCGCCATCGGCGCGGTGGTGTCGCAGGAGGCGCGTCTGGGTCGCTGCACCTGCATCACGGTCGCGACCGACAACGGCTTTGCGCTCGTCAGCCCGGTGCACAGCGGCGAGACCTCGCTGGTGGTGAACGTCATCGCCGACGCCGACGCGGTGCTCGCGCAGGCGATGTACCGCACGGCGGCCTGCGTGCGGGCGCTCGAGGCGCCGCAGCCCTAGGCCTCACCCACGAATTCACGGGCGGGGACGGATTGGCATGCGACGTCTCCACCCTCTTTTTTCATTCGCATGAATTTCACTCACAGGACTTACTGACATGGCCTCGATCCAGACCAGCCTCGACACCCTCCTGACCGCCGACGGCGCCCTGTGCGCTGCCGTGGTCGATTCCGCCAGCGGCATGATGCTGGGCGCCGCCGGCTCCGGCGTGGACCTCGAAGTGGCCGCCGCCGGCAACACCGAAGTGATGCGTGCCAAGCTCAAGACGATGCGCGCGCTGGGCCTGAGCGACACCATCGAAGACATCCTGATCACGCTGGGCAAGCAGTACCACCTGCTGCGCCCGATGGCGCAGAAGGAAGGCGTGTTCATCTACTTCGTGCTCGACAAGGCGAAGTCGAACCTGGCGCTGGCCCGCCGCAAGCTGCAGGACGTCGAGAAGGACATCACCTTCTAACCAGATAGAAGGTGCACCGCCCTCGGGCGGATGGACGGGCCGGCTCCCTCGCGGGAGGCGGCCCTTTTTCTTTTCTGGAGGGGCGGCTACTTCGCCAGGTGCCCCAGCGGCAGCGCGCTGTTGGCCTTCACCTCGCCCAGCGAGAAGCTGGTGTGCAGGTCTTTCACGTTCGGCAGGTTCATGAGGTTCTGCCGCGCAAAGGCCGAGAAGCCGTTCAGGTCCTGCGCCACCACCTGCAGCTCGAAGGTGCCGGTGCCGCTGATGTAGTGGCAGGCCACCACCTCGGGCATCTTGCGGATCGCGTCTTCCAGCTTGCGCGTGGCCTCGTGGGTCACGCGCTCGGTGTCCACGCGCACGAAGGCCAGCACGCCCAGCCCGATCTTGTGGCGGTCGATCTCGGCGCGGTAGCCCTTGATGAAGCCAGCGTCTTCCAGCGCCCGCACGCGGCGCCAGCAGGGCGCCGCCGACAGGCCCACGCGCTGCGCCAGCTCGGCGTTCGTGAGGCGGCCATCGGTCTGCAGTTCTTGCAGGATAGCGAGGTCGAACTTGTCAATGCTTTCCATGGGGGTGGATGTTAAGCAAGATTCTTTCTGAAAGTCGTTTTTTCGAGGCAAAAAACGCAAACACCTGTCGCAGACCCCGGCATACACTTTGCGTCACCATGGGCTTGCGCCCTACCGGGCACAGACCCACACCCCTCAGCCAGGCCCACAAAGCCCTGCCAATACGGAGACAGAGAACATGAACGCCCCGCTGCCCGAGCACATTCGCCGCGCGCTAGAAACCGTCACGCTCGACGACAAATACAGCCTCGATTACGGGCGCGCCTTCATGAGCGGGGTCCAGGCCCTGGTCAAGCTGCCGATGCTGCAGCGCCTGCGCGACAAGCAGGTCGGCAAGAACACCGCCGGCTTCATCAGCGGCTACCGCGGCTCCCCGCTCGGCGGCTACGACCAGGCGCTGTGGAAAGCCAGCAAGTTCCTCAAGGAACAGAACATCGTCTTCCAGCCCGGCGTGAACGAAGAGCTTGCGGCCACGGCGCTGTGGGGCACGCAGCAACTGGGCTTTTCGCCCCAGGGCACCAACAAATTCGACGGCGTCTTCGGCATCTGGTACGGCAAGGGCCCGGGCGTGGACCGCTGCTCCGACGTGTTCAAGCATGCCAACATGGCCGGCACCACCGCCTGGGGCGGCGTGATCGCGGTGGCCGGCGACGACCACATCTCCAAGAGCAGCACGGCCGCGCACCAGAGCGACCACATCTTCAAGGCCTGCGGCACGCCGGTGTTCTTCCCGGCCAACGTGCAGGAAATTCTCGATCTGGGCATTCACGCCTTCGCGCTGAGCCGCTTCTCGGGCGTGTGGTCGGGCATGAAGACGATCCAGGAGATCGTCGAGTCCAGCGCCACGGCCATGATCGACCCCGAGCGCGTCGACATCGTCATTCCCACCGACTTCGAGATGCCGCCCGGCGGCCTGCACATCCGCTGGCCCGACCATGCGCTAGAGCAGGAAGCCCGGCTCATGCACTACAAGTGGTACGCCGCGCTGGCCTACATCCGCGCCAACCGCCTGAACCACAACGTGATCGAAGGCCCGAACGACCGCTTCGGCATCATGGCCAGCGGCAAGGCCTACAACGACACGCGCCAGGCGCTCATCGACCTGGGCTTGGACGACGCGGCCTGCCGCCAGCTGGGCATCCGCCTGCACAAGGTGGGCGTGGTGTGGCCGCTGGAGGCGCAGCTCACGCGCGAATTCGCCACCGGCCTGCAGGAAATCCTGGTGGTCGAGGAGAAACGCCAGGTCATCGAATACCAGCTGAAGGAAGAGCTCTACAACTGGCGCTCCGACGTGCGCCCCAACGTGGTCGGCAAGTTCGACGAAGGCGCCAGCTCCACGGACGACGGCTACTCCGGCGGCGAATGGTCGATGCCCAACCCGACCTCGCACACGCTGCTGCGCGCCAACGCCGACCTGAATCCGGCCCTCATCGCCAAGGCCATCGCCGCGCGCCTGAAGAAGACCGGCCTCTTGGCCGCCGCCGGCGCCGACATGGCCGCGCGCATCGACGCGCAACTGGCCATCCTGGAGGCCAAGGAGCGCGCGATGGTGGTGCAGCAGGCCTCCACCAGCGTGGCCGACGCCACGCGCCAGCCCTGGTTCTGCTCGGGCTGCCCGCACAACACCAGCACCGTCGTGCCCGAAGGCTCGCGCGCGATGGGCGGCATCGGCTGCCACTTCATGGCGACCTGGATGGACCGCTCCACCATCGGCTTCACGCAGATGGGCGGCGAGGGCGTGCCATGGGTCGGCCAGCAGCCCTTCACGACCGACCAGCACATCTTCGCCAACCTGGGCGACGGCACGTACTTCCACAGCGGCCTGCTCGCCATCCGCCAGAGCATCGCGGCCGGCGTGAACATCACCTACAAGATCCTCTACAACGACGCGGTCGCCATGACCGGCGGCCAGACCGTGGGCGAGCGCCCCGAGGGCCACTCGGTGCTGCAGATCGCCGAGAGCCTGCATGCCGAGGGCACGAAGAAGGTCGTCATCGTCACCGACGAGCCCGAGAAGTACGAGGGCGTGAACATCCCCGGCGACCACGTGCAGGTGAAGCACCGCGACCTGCTCGACGACATCCAGCGCGAGTTCCGCGCCATCGCCGGCACCACGGCCATCATCTACGACCAGACCTGCGCGACCGAGAAGCGCCGCCGCCGCAAGCGCGGCACGGCCGTCGATCCGGCCAAGCGCGTGGTCATCAACGAGCTGGTCTGCGAAGGCTGCGGCGACTGCAGCGTGCAGAGCAACTGCCTCTCGGTGGAGCCGCTGGAGACCGAATTCGGCCGCAAGCGCACCATCAACCAGAGCAGCTGCAACAAGGACATGAGCTGCCTGAAGGGCTTCTGCCCGAGCTTCGTGACCGTCGAGGGCGGCCAGCTCAAGAAGAAGGGCAAGAACAAGGCGGCCACGCCGGCCGAGTTCGGCCTGCTGGCCGAGCCCGCCATTCCGTCGCTCGCGGGCGGCAAGGTTTGGGGCGTGGTGGTGGCCGGCGTTGGCGGCACCGGCGTGATCACCATCGGCCAGCTGCTGGGCATGGCCGCGCACATCGAGGCCAAGGGCATCGTCACGCAGGACGCGGCGGGCCTGGCGCAAAAGGGCGGCGCCACCTGGAGCCACGTGCTCATCGGCGACACGCAGGACGACATCCGCACCACCCGCGTGGGCACCGCGGCGGCCGACCTGATCCTGGCCTGCGACCCGCTCGTCACGATCAACGCCGAGACCATGGCGCGCATGCGCGAAGGGCGCACGCACGTGGCGCTCAACAGCCACAGCGCGCCCACGGCGGCCTTCGTGCGCAACGCCAACTGGCAGAACCCCGAAGACGCCTGCGCCGCTGAAATTGCGCGCGCCGTGGGCATCGACGGCCTGGGCGCCTTCGACGCCGATGCCGCCGCCACCGCGCTGATGGGCGACACCATCTACGTCAACCCGATGATCCTGGGCTACGCCTGGCAAAAGGGCTGGGTGCCGCTGGCGCACGAGTCGCTGATGCGCGCCATCGAGCTGAATGCCGTGGCCATCGAGAACAACAAGACCGCCTTCGAGTGGGGCCGCCAGGCCGCCGTGCGTCCGGACGAGCTGCAAAAGCGCGTGCGCCCGGGCCAAGTCATCGAGTTCAAGAAGCGCGAGACAGTCGAGGCCCTCGTCGCTCGTCGCGCCGAGTTCCTGACCGGCTACCAGAACGCCGCCTACGCCGAGGAATACAAGGCCTTCGTCGGCCGCGTGCAGCAGGTCGAGTCGGCCGTCGGCAAGAGCACGGGCCTGGCCGAAACGGTGGCGCGCTACCTGTTCAAGCTCATGGCCTACAAGGACGAGTACGAAGTCGCCCGCCTGCACACCGACCGCAGCTTCCTGGACCGCGTCGAGGGCATGTTCGAGGGCGACTACAAGCTCAACTACCACCTGGCGCCGCCGCTGCTTGCAAAGAAGAACACCAAGGGCCAGCTGCAGAAGCAGAAGTTCGGCCCCTGGATGCTCACGGGCTTCCGCTTCCTGGCGAAGCTCAAGGGCCTGCGCGGCACGGCACTCGACGTCTTCGGCCGCACCGAAGAGCGCAAGACCGAGCGCGCCCTCATCGGCGAGTACCGCGCCAGCATCGAGGAAGTGCTCAAGGGCCTGCGCGCCGACAACCACGCGCTGGCGCTGGAGATCGCGAGCCTGCCCGAGCAGATCCGCGGCTACGGCCACGTCAAGGAGCGCAACCTGGCGGCGGCCCGCACCCGCTGGACCGAGCTGATGGGCAAGTGGCGCAACCCGCAGGCGCAGCGCGCAGCGGCCTGATCCGACAGGCCCGTTTCCCCTGACAAAGAGCGCCCCTGCGGCGCTCTTTGCTATTTAAACCATAGCTGAAAGCCCTCGGGGGTGCGCCGGATAAGGGCGCGAAACGGCCATCCGCGCCGAATACAATGCCCGACTGCGCGCGGCCTCCCCCGCCGAGCCTTTGACTTGCGGCCCGCATCCCTCGTGGGCGCGGAACCGCGGGCCCGGCCCGCGCATCTGAAGTCTTTTTCTTCTCTCTTCCCTCTGCTGGAGACTCTCTTGTTCATTTCCTCTGCTTTCGCTCAAACCGCGCCCGCAGCCGCCGGTGGTGGCGACATGTTGTCTTCGCTGGGCAGCATGCTGCCGCTGGTGCTGATGTTCGTGGTGCTGTATTTCGTCATGATCCGCCCGCAAATGAAGCGCCAGAAAGAGGCCCGCGCCATGATCGAAGCCCTGGCCAAGGGTGACGAAGTCGCCACGGCCGGCGGCGTGCTCGGCAAGATCACCTCGCTGAACGACCAGTACCTCGGCCTGGAAATCGCCAACGGCGTCGAGATCAAGATCCAGCGCAGCGCGGTGGTCCAGGTGCTGCCCAAGGGCGCCGTCAAGCAATAAAAGCGTGAGCTGAACCTTGCGCTTCAGGGCGCAGGGCCCCAAGTCACGCCGTGTTCCATTTCTGAAACGCTTGTGAAAAGCGCCTTCTCATGAACCGTTACCCGGTCTGGAAGTACACGATCATCGTGATCGTGCTGCTCGTGGGGCTCATCTACGCCCTGCCCAATTTCTTCGGCGAGGCACCCGCGGTGCAGGTGTCCGCGGCCAAGACGACCGTCAAGGTCGATGCCGCCACCCAGACCCGGGTCGAGGAGGCGCTGAAGGCGGCCGGCCTGACGCCCGACCTGGTGACGCTGGACGCCGGCTCGCTGCGCGCCCGCTTCACCACCACCGACGACCAGCTCAAGGCGCGCGACGTCGTGCAGCGCGCCCTGGTGCCCGACGCCAGCGACCCGCCCTACACGGTGGCGCTGAACCTGCTGTCGCGTTCGCCCAAGTGGCTCACGTCGCTGCATGCGTTCCCGATGTACCTGGGCCTGGACCTGCGCGGCGGCGTCGACTTCCTGCTGCAGGTCGACATGAAGGGCGCCATCGACAAGAAGGCCGAATCGTTCGCGAGCGACCTGCGCACCACCTTCCGCGACAAGAGCATCCGCGGCACCCAGGTCAGCCGCAACGGCCAGACCGTCGAGGTGACCTTCCGCGACGCGGCCTCGCTGGAGACCGCCAAGCGCCTGATCGTGGACCAGTTCCCCGACCTCAGCACCACCGACACCCAGGACGGCACCAACTGGCGCCTGACCGCCACCATCAAGCCCGAGGCGGCCCGCCGCCTGCAGGACGCCGCGCTCAAGCAGAACATCACGACCCTGCACAACCGGATCAACGAACTCGGCGTGGCCGAGCCGGTGATCCAGCAGCAGGGCCTGGACCGCATCGTCGTGCAGCTGCCCGGCGTGCAGGACACGGCCAAGGCCAAGGAAATCCTGGGCCGCACCGCCACGCTCGAAATGCGCATGGTGGACGAAAGCGCCGAAGGCCGCGCGGCCGAACTGAGCGGCGCGCCCGTGCCCTTCGGCTCCGAGAAATTCCTCGACCGCGGTGGTCGCCCGGTGATCGTGAAGAAGCAGGTGCTCGTCACCGGCGAGAACCTCACCGACGCCCAGCCCGGCTTCGACCAGCAGAGCAACCAGCCCAAGGTCGACCTGACCATGGACGCCAAGGGCGGTCGCATCATGCGCGACGTCAGCCGCGAGAACTACAAGAAGCGCATGGCCATGCTGATCTTCGAGAAGGGCAAGGGCGAAGTGCTTACGGCCCCGTCGATCAACGGCGAACTGGGCAACCGCTTCCAGGTCTCGGGCTCGATGACGGTGGCCGAAGCGAGCGACCTCGCGCTGCTGCTGCGCGCCGGCTCGCTGGCCGCGCCCATGGAGATCATCCAGGAGCGCACCATCGGCCCGACGCTCGGCGCCGACAACATCGAAAAAGGCTTCAAGAGCGTGATGTACGGCTTCCTGGCCATCATGGTCTTCATGTGTGCCTACTACGCGCTGTTCGGCCTGTTCTCGTCGATCGCGCTGGCCGTGAACCTGATGCTGCTGGTCGCCATTCTCTCGATGCTGCAGGCCACGCTCACGCTGCCCGGCATCGCGGCCATGGCGCTGGCCATCGGCGTGGCCATCGACTCCAACGTGCTGATCAACGAGCGCGTGCGCGAAGAGTTGCGCAACGGCGCCTCGCCGCAGGCCGCCATCCACGCGGGCTACGACCGCGCCTGGGGCACGATTCTCGACTCCAACGTGACCACGCTGATCGCCGGTATTGCGCTGCTGGCCTTCGGCTCGGGTCCGGTGCGCGGCTTCGCGGTGGTGCACTGCATCGGCATCGTCACCTCGATGTTCTCCGCCGTGTTCTTCTCGCGTGGCCTCGTGAACTTCTGGTACGGCCAGAAGAAGAAGCTCAAGTCTGTGTCGATCGGCACCGTCTGGCGGCCCAAGACCGACGGCACGGCCGTGGTCGACACCAAGTAACGGCCGAGGACCATCGCCATGGAATTCTTCCGCATCCACAAGACCATCCCGTTCATGCGCCATGCCCTGGTGCTGAACATCATTTCCTTCGCAACCTTTGCGCTGGCGCTGTTCTTCCTGTTCCACCGCGGGCTGCACCTGTCGGTGGAGTTCACCGGCGGCACGGTGATGGAAGTGGCCTACGAGCAATCGGCCGACATCGGCAAGGTGCGCGAGGCCGTCACCAAGCTCGGCTATCCCGAAGTGCAGGTGCAGAACTACGGCACCTCGCGCGACGTGCAGATCCGCCTGCCCACCCAGAAGGGCATGAGCTCCGACCAGCAGAGCGCGCAGGTCATGCAGGCGCTGAAGTCGGTCGACCCGTCGGCCACGCAGCGCGGCATCGAGGTCGTCGGGCCGCAGGTCGGCGACGAGCTGACCTCCAACGGCATCAAGGCGCTGGCCATGGTGGTGATCGGCATCATGATCTACCTGGCGTTCCGTTTCGAATGGAAGTTCGCGCTGTCCACCGTGCTGGCCAACCTGCACGACGTGGTGATCATCCTGGGCTTCTTCGCCTTCTTCCAGTGGGAGTTCTCGCTGGCGGTGCTGGCAGCGGTGCTGGCGGTGCTGGGCTACTCGGTGAACGAGTCGGTCGTGATCTTCGACCGCGTGCGCGAGAACTTCCGTCGTTACCGCAAGATGACGACCACCGAAGTCATCGACAACGCGATCACCTCGACCATCAGCCGCACGATCATCACCCACGGCTCCACGCAGCTCGTGGTGCTGTCGATGTTCTTCTTCGGCGGCCCGACGCTGCACTACTTTGCGCTGGCGCTGACCATCGGCATCTGCTTCGGCATCTACTCGTCGTGCTTCGTGGCCGCCGCGATCGCGATGTGGCTGGGCGTGAAGCGCGAGGACCTGATCAAGGGCCCGCCGGTCAAGCGCGACGGCGACTCCGGCGGCGACGACCCGAACGCCGGCGCCGTCGTCTGAGGGATACTTCGGCGCTAGCTTCGCGTCACCCGCACTTGTGCGGTGGCGCATCCCGATGCAAGCTCGGGGCTGTCGCCGATGAACCGTTCTCTCCGGCCTTTCCGATCCATCAATGAGCACTGCGCGGTCCGCTTCTTCCCTGCAGCTCGCACGCGAGGCGCGTGAGCGTTTCGTGGCGGCCACGGAAGGTGCGATCGCTCCGCTGGCCCAGGCCATTCGCGACCGGCTGACCGCGGTGGCCTCCGATGTCGGCAGCGCGCGCACCATGCAGGAAAGCCGCGACGACCTCGTGGCGTTCCAGGGCCATGCCTCGCAGTGGGTGTCGCTGGCGCAGACCGGCTGGCGCAAGGCGCTGGGCACGGGCCCGGCGGGCGCCACCTCGTCGGCCCCCGCGGCGCTGCGGCTGGAGCTCATCGGCGACGAGGTGGTCGAGAGCAACATCCTCGCCTCGCGCCTCGCGCAGACCATCCACGACAAGGCCAGTTTCGAACTCAGCGACCTGCGCCTGCGCATCCAGCACCTCGAAGGCACGCACGAGCTCGATGCCCGGGACGTGCTGAAACCCGAGACCCTGGCCAAGCTGCTGGTGGAACAGTGGCTGGCCGCCGGCCTGAGCCGCGAGGCCTGGGGCCGTGTGCAGGGCACGGCGCAGCAGGCCCTGGCGGACGTGGTCGTGAAGGCCTACGAAAGCGCCAACGCCTTCCTGATCGCGCAGGGCGTGATGCCCGAAATCGACCTCAAGAGCTTCGTGCGCCGCACGGGCGATTCGGGCGGCGGCCCGTCGTCCATGGGCATGCCGGTGTCGTCGAGCATGCCGATGGGGCAGGGCGCGCCGGCGGGTGCGGCGGTGCCGCACGGCCAGCAGCCATCGCAGCAGCAGCAGCGTCCGGGCTTCGCTTTCCAGGCCTCGCATGCGGCGTCCGTGCCGTCGTCAGGGCCGGCCTCCAGCTCGATGATGGGCAGCTCGCCGCTCGCCTTCGCGCGGCAGCGCGCGCAGACCGCGCTGCTGAGCCTCAAGCGCTTTGTCGCCGCGCGCATCGGCGGCGAGGCCGGCGCCTCGCAACCGGGCGGGGGCACGACCGGCACCGGTGGCGGCGTGGCCGCGCCCCGCGTGTTTTCACGCACCTTTGCCGGCGCCATCGCCGATGCCGAGGTCGCCTACCGCATGGCGGCCACGCAGTACATCGACGGCGGTGGCGAGCAGGCCACGCTGATCCAGCAGACCGCGGTCGACCTGCGCCGGCGCACCGCCGAGCTCAAGAAGCGCGCGCCCACCACGGCCGACAAGGCCACGGTCGAGATCGTGGCGCTGATGTTCCAGGCCATCCTCGCGGAAGAGCGCATTCCGTTCTCCGCCCGCGTGTGGTTCGCGCGGCTGCAGATGCCCGTGCTGCGCGTGGCCATCGCCGAGCCCGAATTCTTCGGCACCCTGCAGCACCCCGCGCGCATGCTGATCGACCGCATGGGCTCCTGTGTGATGGGCTTCGACGCCGCCGCCATCACCGGCAGCGCGCTCGAGAACGAGATCAAGCGCGTGGTGCAGGTGATCGAGCAGTACCCCGAGACCGGCCAGCGCGTATTCAAGCTGGTGTTCGACGAGTTCGTCGCTTTCCTCAGCCGCTACCTCACGCAGAGCGACGCCACGCAGCGCGTCATGAGCGTGGCGCAGCAGGTCGAGCAGAAGGAGACGATGGCGATCCAGTACACCATCGAGTTGCGCAAGATGCTCAACGACATGCCGGTGCGCGACGAGATCCGCGAGTTCCTGTTCAAGGTCTGGGCCGAGGTGCTGGCCATCGCCGCGCTGCGCTACGGCGCACAAGGCGAGCACACCGTGATGCTCAAGCGCGTGGCCTCCGAGCTGGTCTGGGCCGCGAGTGCCAAGCCCAACCGCGCCGACCGCGCCCGCGTGATCCAGGACCTGCCGCAGCTGCTGCAGCGCCTGCGCCAGGGCATGGACCTGCTGGGGATCGTCGGCGAGCCGCAGGAAGGACACATCAAGACCATCGGCGCCACGCTCACCGACGCCTTCATGTCGAAGACCGAGGCCATTCCCCAGGCCAAGATCGAGGCCATGGCCGAGCGGCTGGCGCACCTGGAAGACTTCGTGACCGACGACGGCAGCGCCTCCAGCCTGCCGCTGGACGCGCAGAGCATCGAGCTGCTGCTCGGCGTGGACGCGACCGCCATCGAGGTCATTTCCGACACCGCCGGCGTCAAGGTGGCCGAAGACATGCTCGCGTGGACCCACGAGCTGCAGGTCGGCAACTGGTTCATGCTGGACCACAACGACCGCGTGACCCAGGTCCAGTTCGTCTGGCGCAGCGACCGCAAGCAGCTGCACCTGTTTGCCTCGGCCGACGGCCGCAGCTTCCTCATCCAGGCTGGGCGCTTGGCGATGTACCTGCAGGCTGGCCTGCTGGTGCCGGCCGAGGAAGAAACGCTCACCGCGCGCGCAACGCGCGAGGCGCTGGCGAAGCTCGATGCGAATCCCGAGCGGCTGCTGAACTAGTCAGCCGCGCGGCGGTTCTCGTCTGTTCCGGGGAGAGTTTGAACTGCCTTGGGGGCGAGTTCAGTGTGCCGTACGGCCTTCGCGGCTCTCGCAAAGCTCATCGAGCACGAGTGCATCGGGCTCGATGCCCGTGCTCCAGTGCACCATCAGCACGATGATCTTGAGTTCGTCCAACGCCACCGGGTCGCCCGGCGCGGCCATCGCGCGCTCGACGACGACCTCACGCAGGCCGCAGGGCAGCACGTTCGACAGCTCGAGAAAACGGATGAAGCCGAGGCATTCGGCGCCGAGGTGTTCCTGCTCCGACGGCGAGTACACGCGCATCGACTGGCTCGACTGGGGCAGCGCCGCATCGGGCGCGCCGCCCAGCGTGACGCGGGCAGTGGTGATGGCGTTGTCGTCATCGCCTTCACTGGTCTGGTGTTCAAACTGCAGGCCTTGCGTGGCAAGGCTCAGGCCGTCGAGCCACTGCAGGGCGTCGCGAATTTCTTCCGCCTCGAAACCGTGCGCACTGAGCTTGCGGCCCAGCTGTTCGGGTTCGGGGCAGGCATCGCCGCGCCAGTAGTTTTCATACACAAACACGAGCACTTCGAACATGGGCCCAATATAGCCGAGGAATCTGTCGTGTGTCCCCAGGCTTTCGTGCACTTCGTGCGTCAGCCGACGGCTGCTCTTTGAAACAGGCCGCCGGGCAGCCGCGAGACATGCCCGTCGAGTTCAAGCTCGAGCATCTTCGCCTGCAGCTGGGCCGCGCTCCAGCCGGTGCGCGCGCTCAGCGCATCGAGGCTCACCGGGTCGAAGCCGAGGGCATCGAGCAGCGGATGCTCCGGGGCCGGTGAAGACGTGTCGCTGACCAGCGTGCGAGCGGCCGGCGCGAGTGGCGGCAGCTCCTCGAGGATGTCGTTCACCGACTCGACCAGCTTCGCGCCCTGCCGGATCAGCGCATGACAGCCGCGCGATTGCGGCGAGTGGATCGAGCCGGGGATCGCGAACACTTCCTTGCCCTGTTCCGACGTGAGCCGCGCGGTGATGAGCGAGCCCGACGCCAGCGCCGCCTCGACCACCAGCGTGCCGCGCGCCAGGCCTGCGATGAGGCGGTTGCGCTTGGGAAAGTTCTGCGTGAGGGGCGGCGTGCCCAGCGGCAGCTCGCTCACGATCAGCCCCTGCAGCGTGATGCGGTGCGCGAGGTCGCGGTGTCGCGCGGGGTACACGCGGTCCAGGCCGGTGCCGACCACGGCCACCGTGGCGAGCACCGGGGCGTCGCCGGCCGCGTCGAGCGCGCCCAGGTGCGCTGCGCCGTCGATGCCGAGCGCCAGCCCCGAGACCACGGGCAGGCCCGCTTCGCCCAGCGCCCGTGCGAAGGCGCGCGCATGGCTGGCGCCCTGCGGCGTGGGGTTGCGGCTGCCGACCACGGCAAGGCTGCGGCCGAGTTGCGTGAGGTCGAAGGCGGCGGCGCCGAGCACGTAGAGCATCAGCGGCGGGTCGACCATTTCGAGCAGCGAACCCGGGTAGCCGGCATCGCCGAGCGTCACGACGCGGCGCGTGATGGCGCCGCCGGTGGGGTCGTCCGCGGGGTGCAGCCATTGCCAGGTCTGGTCGACCTGCGCCTGCAGGCCGGAGGGCGGCTGCTTGAGCGCGGCGGCCTGGGCGGTGCTGACGACTTCGCACAGCGTCGCCTCCGGCTGCGCGAAGATCGCGTCAGGCAGCCCGAAGGCCGCGAGCAGGCGGCGTGCGGCGCCGTCGCCGACGCCTGGTGTCAGTGAAAGTCGCAGCCAGCCTGCGAGTTCTGCGCGTTCCAAACGAGTGTGCGAGAAAGAAGCCTCAGGCGCGTGTCAGGGATTGACGAGGAAGTCGCCGGCGCGGGGAGTGTCGTTGATTTCGAGCACGAGTGCGTACGAGACTTTCTCGAAGGTGCGGAACACCATCAGCAGGCCGATGCGTTCGTTCGGCAGCTTGATGGTTTCCTTGCGTGCGCCGGTGCGGTCGAGGATGGTCTCGCCGTTCTTCAAAATGGCCAGCACGTGGCCGTTGTCGACGCCGTCGCGCGTGCCCTTGTTGATGGCCACGACCTGGTTCTGCGCCGCGTACTGCACGGCGTTGCCATAGACCGACACGATGCGGCCGTCCACCTGGGTGGAGGGCGCGCGCGGCGCGTAGCTCAGCAGCTGGCGCGGCGGCTCGGGCAGCAGGCGGTCGCCGGCGCGCATTTCCTCGCGCGACGCAATGATGTCGATGCTGGCCGGCACGACGGTGATGACGTCCTTGTCGCCGGTCGTCTCGATGGTGGTCGATTCGCCGCGCTGCAGCTGCGCCTTGCCCAGGTACTGCGCCTCGTAGCCGAGGATCTCGCCGGTGCCGGGGTCTTTCAGCGGCGTGGCGCTGCGGAAGATGCGGTAGTGCTGCACCGGGCCCGGCTTCTCGACCAGCGGCGACTCGGCGTTGCCGCGCGCATAGGCGCGGTCGCCGCGCGACAGCAGCACGCGGCTGTCGTTGCCGGCCACGATGCGCGGCGCGGCGTCGAGCGTGTTGGCGTCGACCACGATGGGTTCGCTGAGGAAGGGCTCGATCAGGCTCGGGTTGAGCGTGGGCAGGGCCATGCCGGCGAGCGAGTCGAAGCGCGTGCGCGGCGACAGCTTGATGGTGCCGCCGTCGCCGCCAGAGACGCCGCGGCGCGTGGTCAGGCGCGCGCGGCCGCCGCTCTTGTCCAGGTACAGCACCTGCCCCGGGTAGATGCGGTGCGGGTCCTGGATCTCGTTGATGTTCATGCCCCACAGCTCCGGCCAGCGCCAGGGGCGCAGCAGGTACAGGCGCGAGATGGCCCAGAGCGTGTCACCGGGCTTGACGGTGTACTCGTCGGGCGCCTTCGGCGACAGCTCGCTCAGCGGCACGCCGGCCTGGGCGGTCTGCTGGGCGGTGGCGCGCTGCTGGGGCGTGACCGGGTAGGTCGTCTGCGCCCAGGCCGCCGTGGCGCCGCAACTGCCGGCCACTGCCAGGGCGGCCGTCCAGAAGGCAAAAAGGGTCGGGCGCTGGTGTTCGGTGGAGCTGGGCTGTGTCATGTCTGGATGGGTGAGCGCACGAAGTATCGTGGCGCATACGAATCTCACAATTTGCTACGAATTCTGCGCCCGAAGCCCTTGCAAGGGCAACGTTTTCGCGCCAATGCGCCGCGACGCGTCGCGGAATTGGCGAAAATAGCCACAACTTCCCCCCGATTTCATGGCCAAACGAATCATTCTGAGTTACCCCGACAAGCGCCTGCACACGGTGGCCAAGCCGGTGCAGGGCGTGGACGCGCGCGTCAAGACGCTGGTCGCCGACATGCTGGAAACCATGTACGACGCGAGCGGCATCGGCCTGGCCGCGACCCAGATCGACGTGCACGAGCGCGTGGTGGTGATCGACGTCTCCGAAGAGCGCAACGAGCCGATCGTGCTCATCAACCCCGAAATCACCTGGGCCAGCGACGAAAAGGTGCTGAATGAAGAGGGCTGCCTCTCGGTGCCCGGCATCTACGACGGCGTGATGCGCTCCACCTCGGTGAAGGTCCAGGCGCTCGACGCCGACGGCAACACCCGCAGCATCGAGGCCGACGGCCTGCTGGCCGTGTGCATCCAGCACGAGCTCGACCACCTCATGGGCAAGGTGTTCGTCGAATACCTGTCGCCGCTCAAGCGCAACCGCATCAAGAGCAAGCTCCTCAAGCAGCAGCGCGAGGACATGAAAGAAGCACGGGCATGAGCCACCGGGCTGCGTGGTCCTCGCTGGCCGCCGCCGGACTGCTGTTCCTGGCGGGTTGCGTCAGCGAACCCACGCGCATCCAGCCCGGCACCTCCGCCGCCGAGACCCTGCAGCGCCTGGGCGCGCCCACCGGCCGCTACCCGCTCAACGGCGGCGGCGAGCGCCTGCAGTATTCGCGCATGCCGGCCGGCTTCGAGGTGGTCGACATCGACCTCGATGCCTCCGGCAAGGTCGTCTCGGTGACCCAGGTGCTCACCGAGGCGCGCTTCGGCCACGACATCCAGGTCGACCGCTGGCGCCAGAACGAGGTGCTGGCCTTCTACGGCAAGCCCTACGAAATCAGCCGCGTCAGCTCCTTCGACGGCACCGTCTGGACCTGGCGCTACAAGGCCATCAACGAGCGCCGCATGCTCTATATCTACATCGACCCCACCGGCGTGGTGCGCCGGTACCACACGGGGGATGACCTCGAATTCGAACGGATCCGGGATTGAGCGCGTTGAAAGTCGTTTTTGCGGGCACGCCCGAGTTCGCGCGCGTCGCCCTGGAGGCCATTGCCGCTGCCGGCCATGACATCGTCGGCGTGATGAGCCAGCCCGACCGGCCCGCCGGCCGCGGCATGAAGCTGCAGGCCTCGCCCGTCAAGCAGTGCGCCGTTGCCAATAGCTGGCCCGTGGCGCAGCCGCGCAGCCTGCGGCTCGACGGCAAGTACCCCGACGAGGCCACCGTCGCGCGCGACACGCTGCTCGCGTGGCAGCCCGACGTGATGGTGGTCGCGGCCTACGGGCTGATCCTGCCGCAGTGGGTGCTCGACCTGCCGGTGCACGGCTGCCTCAACATCCACGCCAGCCTGCTGCCGCGCTGGCGCGGCGCGGCGCCGATCCACCGCGCCATCGAGGCTGGCGACGCGCAGACCGGCATCACCATCATGCAGATGGACGCGGGCCTGGACACCGGCGACATGCTGCTGCGCGAGTCGGTCGACATCGCCCCCGACGACAACACCGCCCGCCTGCACGACCGGCTCGCCGCGCTCGGCGGGCGCATGGTGGTGGATGCGCTGGCGCAGATCGGGCAACTCACCCGCACGCCGCAGCCCACCGAAGGCATCACCTACGCCCACAAGGTCGAGAAGCACGAAGCGCTGATCGACTGGACGCAGCCGGCCGCTGCCATCGTGCGCCGCGTGCTGGCCTTCGATCCGTTCCCCGGCGCCAACAGCCCGCTCGGCGGCGAGACCGTCAAGCTCTGGGCTGCGCACGTGGCGCCCGGCCCTGCAGGCGCCGCGCCCGGCACCGTCGTCTCGGCCGACGCCACCGGCGTCGCCGTGGCGGCGTCGGACACCACCGTGGTGCTCACCGAACTGCAACGCCCGGGCGGCAAGCGCCTGCCCGCGGCCGATTTCCTGCGCGGCTTCGACCTGAAGGCCGGACAGGTCTTCGGCTGATGTTTCTCTCGCCCACGCTGCGCCGCCAGCCCGAGTTCCGCGCCGGCATGCGCGACATGGCCTCGGCCGCGCTCGGCATCGGCGCCTGGGGCCTGATGACCGGCGTGGCCATGGTCAAGTCGGACATGAGCGTGCTCGAGGCCGTGGCGATGACCCTGTTCGTCTACGCCGGCAGCTCGCAGCTGGCCGCCATCCCGCTGCTGGCCGCGGGCGCGCCGGCCTGGGTGATCCTGGCGACGGGCTTCTGCGTCAACCTGCGCTTCGTGGTGTTCAGCCTGCACCTGCGGCCCTACCTCATGCACATGCCGCGCTGGCGCCGCCTGCTGCACGGCTACCTGACGGCCGACCTGAGCTACGCGCTCTTCACGAAGCAGTACACGGCCCCGCCGACCACGCCCGCCGAGCGGCTGGCGCAAGAGGCCTACCTCACCGGCAACTACTTCGTGACCTGGTGCGCGTGGATGGGCATGAGCCTGCTGGGCATCGCGCTGGCCAACCTCATTCCGCAGACCTGGGGCCTGGGCTTTGCCGGCGTGCTGAGCCTGGTGGCCATCGTCTGCTCGATGGCGACGACGCGGCTGCGCGTGCTGGCCGCGCTCATCGCGGGCGCCACGGCGGTCGCGGCCTATGCGCTGCCGCTCAAGCTCAACATCGTGGTCGCGATCGGCGTGGCCGTGCTGCTGTGCTTCTGGCTCGAAAAGCAGTTCGGGCTCGACCCCGACGCGGAGGACGACAAATGAGCGGCGGCACCGACTGGTGGTCTTTGGCCGTGATCGCCGGCCTCGCCGGCGTCACCGTGCTCACGCGCTGCTTCTTCTTCATCCTCGACCGGCCCTGGGGCCTGCCCGAGTGGGCGCACCGCGCGCTGCACTACGCGCCGGCCGCCGCGCTGGCCGGCGTGATCGCGCCCGAGATCGTGATGACGCAGGGCCACCTGATCACCACGCTGCACGACGCCCGCCTCTACGCGGCGGTCGTCGGCGGCGCTTATTACTTCTGGCGGCGCGGCGTGCTCGGCACGATGCTGGCCGGCATGGCGGTCTACCTGCCCCTGCACCTCGGCCTGGGCTGGTGATCGGCTCAGACTAGTCGAGCTTCACGCCGGCGGTCTTGATGATGTTGCCCCAGCGCTCGCTCTCCGCGCGCGAGAGCTTGTAGAAGTCCTGCGGCGTGCCGGGCAGTGCCTCGAAGCCGAACTCCGCAAACAGCTTCACCACCTTCGGTGCCTTCATCGCCTTGTGCAGCTCGGTGTTGATGCGCGCCACGGCCTCGGGCGGCATGCCGGCCGGGCCGATCAGGCCGTGGAAGGCGTAGGCGTTGACGTCGCTGAAGCCGGCCTCGACGAAGGTCGGCACCTCGGGCAACGCACCGGCGCGCTGCGGCAGCGCGATGGCCAGCACGCGCACCTTGCCCGACTTGATGATCGGCAGGCCCGAGGCCAGGTCGAGCATCATCGTCGGCACCTGGCCGCCCATCACGTCGGTCATGGCGGGTGCGGCGCCCTTGTACGGCACGTGGGTGATCGTGAGGCCCGCCTTCTGCTTGAACAGCTCCATCGCCATGTGGTGCGGCGAACCGTTGCCGGGCGAGGCGTAGCTCACCTTGTCGGGGTTGGCCTTCACGTAGCGCACGAACTCCGCCACGTTCTTCGCGGGAAAGTCGGGGTGCACGACCAGCGCCACCGGGAAGCGCCCGATGGTGCCGATGTAGGTGAAGTCGGTCGCCGGCTTGTAGGGCAGTTTGGCGAACATGTGCTCGTTGAACAGCAGCGCCGCGTTCTCGGCCTGCATGATCGTGTAGCCGTCGGGCTTGGCCTGCATCATCACCGACACGCCGATGTTGGTCGACGCGCCGGGGCGGTTGTCGATGATCAGCGGCTGGCCGAGCGAGGGCTGCATGGCCTCGGCCAGCGAGCGCGCGAGGTTGTCGGTGCCGCCGCCGGCCACGTAGGGCACGATCCATTTCACGGGCTGGCTGGGGTAGGCCGCCGGTTGCGCCGACGCGAAGGGTGCGGCGGCGAGTGCGAGGGTCGCGGCCAGCAGGGGAAGGAAGCGTTTCATCGTTTTTGTCTCCGTTGCTTTGTTGAAAATCGGTGAGGGGGCGGCTCAGGTGCCGCGCAGGACCTGCCAGAGCTCGCGGTCGCGCTCGGCGGTCCATACGACCGGGTGCTCGATGCCGCGCAGCTCGTCGTAGGCGCGCGAGACGTCGAAGGGCAGCACGTGCTGGAACACCGGCCAGCCGCCAAAGCGCGGCGTCATCGCCGCCTCGGCGCGCGCGAAGCAGCCCTTGAGCGTCTCGCCCGCGGTGATGCCCGCGCGCACGCTGTCGAGCAGCGTGGAGAGAAAGTCCTTCGTGAGTCCGATCGCCTCGGCGCAGGCCGCTTCGCCCTGCAGCACCGCGCCGCGCCCCGGCACCAGCACGCGCGGCTGCAGCGCGCGCACCGCGTCGAGCGTGCCGGCCCAGTCGCCGATGTAGGCGTCGCCCGCGTACACGCCGCAGTGGTTCTCGACCACGTCGCCCGCAAACAGCACGCCGCTGTCGGGCAGCCAGGCCACGGTGTCGCCGCTCGAATGGCCGCGGCCCAGCGCCATGAGCCGCAACTCGCGGCCGCCGCCCAGCGGCAGCGTCATCTCGCGTTCGAAGACCGTGGTGGGGAAGGTCAGGCCCGGAATCTCTTCCACGCCCGCGAACAGGCGAGGAAAGCGGCCGACTTCCGATTCGAAGTCGGCCTGGCCGCGCGTGCGGATCCAGTCGAGCGTGCCGTTGCTGGCGACGATCTCCTGCACCTCGTCGAAGGCGCTGGCGCCCATCACGCGCACCGCGTGGTAGTGCGTGAGCACGATGGTGCGGATCGGTTTGTCGGTCACGCCGCGGATCGCCGCGAGGAAGTCGCGCGCCATGCGCGGCGTGGGGCGGGTGTCGATCAGCACCACCTGCTCCTCGCCGACGACGAAGCCGCAGTTGGGATCGAAGTCGCTGATGTAGCCGTAGGCGCCCGGTGCGAGTTCCTGCAGCCGGGGCTTCTGCTCGCGGGTGTCGGAGGCGGAAGCGAAAGAGACGGTGGCGGTCATGGAGGTGTTGTCGTGGTCGTGGGGATGTCGTCGTCGGCCTCGGCCGCCGCGCGGATGCAGGCGAGCAGCACGGCCTGGTCGGCGCACTGGTTGGCCAGCAGCAGCACGAGGCGCGCGTTGAGGTCGGCGCTCTGCGCCTCGGTGCGGCCTTCGTGCGCGGCCAGCAGGGCGGCGTAGAAGCCGTCGGGGTCGGGGATGCGGGGCTCGGTGATCATGAGGACGAAGCGGGGAGTGCGAGCGCCGTGCGGACGGCGGCGGCGATCGTGTCGGGGGTGGCTTGCGCAAGGAGCGCAGCGCGGTAGGCATCGGGGCGCACGAGCACGAAGCCACCCACGTTGGGGTCGATGCCGAGGTGGCGCGCCAGCGTCTCGTCGGCCTGCAAGGTCGGCAGGCCGCTGTCGCCGCCCACGGCCAGCAGGCGCAGTGGCAGTGCGGCCGTGGCATCGCACGCCGCTTGCGCCTGCGCGCGTGTCGGCGCGAACCAAAGGCCCAGGCACTGCGTGCCCTCGGCCAGCAGCTGCATCAGCGTGGTCTGGCGCCCGTCGGCCCAGCGCAGCGGCAGGTTCTGCACGGTGCGCCCGCCTTCGGGCAGCAGCGGCGCGGCGGGGTAGTCGTTGGCGACCGACATGCGGCCCGTGTTGACCAGCGCCCGCGCGAAGGTGTGGCGCTTGGCCAGCGCCACCACGGCGCGGCGCAGCGTGTGTTCGGCCGGCGAGCGCGGCGCGAGAAAACGCGCCGAACGGCTCGTGACCGTCAGGTTTTCCTGCGCGGCCGGGCGGCGCTCGGCGTCGTAGCTGTCGAGCAGCGCCTCGCCGGCTTGGCCCTGCGCGACCAGCGCAAGCTTCCAGCCGAGGTTGGCCGCGTCCTGGATGCCGGTGTTGCCGCCGCGCGCGCCGAAGGGGCTCACCACGTGCGCGGCATCGCCGATGAAGCACACGCGGCCGTGGCGAAAGCGCTCCAGCAGGTGGTCGCGGTAGCCATACGGCCCGATCCACACGAACTCGAACGCCACGTCGGGCCCGAGCTGTTCGCGCAGCCGCGCGCCGGCCACCTCGGGGCGGCTGATCTCGGCGGGGTCGCAGTCCTCGGGCATCTGGTAGTCGATGCGCCACACGCCGTCGGCCATCAGGTGCTGCCACACGCCGCGGCCTTCGTTGAAGGGCGCATCGACCCAGGTCCAGCGTTCGGTGGGCAGCGGTTTTTCGAAGCGCACGTCGCTGATGCACCAGCGGTCGGTGCTGCGCGAGGCGTGCGATGCCACGCCGAGCTGCGTGCGGATCGGGCTGTTCGCGCCCGTGGCGTCGATCAGGTGGTCGGCCTCGATCGTGTAGCTGCCGGCGGGCGTCTCGATGTCGATGCGCACACCGTCGGCCAGCGGCTCGACGCGCGTCACGCGGCTCTTCCAGCGCAGGTCGGTCACGCCGAGCTCGAGAATGCGATCGACCAGGAACCACTCGATGTAGAACTGCTGCAGGTTGATGAAGGGCGGCTGCGTCGAGACGCTGCTGGCCTGCAGGTTGAAGTTGTAGACCTCCTCGTTGCCCGAGAAGGTGCGCCCGAACGACCAGGTGACGCCCTTGGCCGCGATGCGCTCGCAGATGCCCAGGCGCTCGAAGATCTCCAGGCTCTTTTGCGCATAGCAGATGCCGCGCGACGAGGCGCCGCGCACGCCCACCGTGTCGTCCTCGTCGAGCAGCACGGCGCGCACGCCGCGTTGCGCGAGGTCGCAAGCCAGCGTGAGGCCCGAGGGGCCGGCGCCGACGATCACGACCGGGTGGCGCACCACCTGCACACTGCTGAGTTCGGGCGGCGGCGTGAAGGGCCAGACCGGCAGCTCGTAGGCCGGTGCGAATGCAAAGTTTTCCATGGCTCTTCTACAGCGCGTGTGCGAACTCGGCGATGGCGTCGGCCGCCTGCGGAATCAGCTCGGGTTGGCCCGCCAGGTAGTGGTTGCCGCCCACGATGTCGACGTTGCGGATGCGCGCGCCGCCCGCGGCCATCCAGGCGTCGCGCGTGCTGGGGAAGGTCGACTGGTCGCCGGTGTAGGTCAGCAGCAGTTTCGGCACCGTGGTGCGCGCGAGGTTGGTGGGCCCGTCGGCCTGCGAGCGCGACGACCACTGCGAGAGGAACGCGGTGAGCGAGGTGGTGCGGCCCATCGCGTTGGCCGAATAGTTCACCTGCCGCGCATCGCCCCAGACGCTGCCGGGCAGGCGCGCATTGGCATCGAGCGACAGGTCGACACAGCGCGGATCGGCGTGCGTGCGGTAGACGACGAAGGTCTGGTCGCGCGGCGCGCCGGGTGTGCCGCGCAGCAGCGCGAGGCGCTCGAGGCACCACTGCTCGATGCGGTCCATCCGCGCCTTCTGCGCCGCGCTGAAGCGCGCGAGAAACTCGGCCTCGTAGGGCACGCGGTGGCGCGGGTCGTACATGTCGAGGTCGGGGTCGACCGAGAGCGGGTCGTGCTCGTCGGTGACCGAGGGGTCGATCCAGTCGCGCATGAGCCGCGTGCGGCCCAGGTGTGCGGCGCACAGCGCGAGGCCGTCCACGGGCGGCAGGTCGCTGGCGTGCAGGTGCGTCGGGTCGCCGTCGGGCAGGTGCGTGGCCGTGAGCTGCTCGGCCTGCGCCTGGTAGAAGGCCGCGAGCGCCGCGCCGCCCGAGTTGCCGACCAGGAACACCTTCTCGTAGCCGGCCTCGCGCAGGTACTGCACGCCGGCGCCCAGGTCTTGAATCGCACGCTCCATCAGCAGCACCGTGTCGTTGCCGACGAAGCGCGAGTTCAGGCCCATGCAGCAGATGCCGCGCTCGGCCAGCGGGCCGATGAGGTAGTGGCCCATGAAGTTGCTGGTCGGGTGCATCACGATGGCCGCGATCTTCTTCGGCCCCGGCGGCGCGCGAAAGGCGCCGTAGATGCGCGGGCGCAGCAGCTGCAGGCCCGACTGGCTGTCCATGGCCGCGCCGGGCTTCACGTCGATGACGGCGAGTTGCAGCTCAGACATGCGATGCGCCTTTCGCTGCGCGAAGCGCCGCCTTGCGCGCGGTCCACGCGTCGAGGTCGGCATGGGCATGACGCGCGTGCGCGTCCATCTCGGTTTGCGGCACGGTCGGCGTGGTGAGTTCCACGCGGATGCCGTTCGGGTCGAAGAAGTAGATCGATTCGATGATGTGGTGGTCGGTCACGCCCAGCACCTCGATGCCCGCGCCTTCGAGCCGCGCCTTGGCGGCCAGCAGATCGGCCACCGAGTCGACGCGCAGCGCGATGTGGTTCACCCACGACGGCGTGTTGGGCGAGGGCAGCGCGGCGGTGTCGTCGCCCAGGTCGAAGAAGGCGATGTACGCGCCGTCGCGCATCTGGAAAAAGATGTGCACGTAGGGGCAGTACTCGCCCGTGCTCGGCACGTGGTCGTTCTTGATGACGTGGGCCAGCGGCAGGCCCAGCAGGTCTTCGTAGAAGTGGCGGGTTTCCTCGCTGTCGCGGCAGCGCCAGGCGAAGTGGTGCAGCCCGCGAATGGGTGGGGGCGCCGTGGGGGTGGCGGTCGTCGGCATGTCGTGTCTCCGTTGAGGCCGCGATTGGGCAATGCCGCGTCTTATGATGCAATCGAAATTAATTCATCGATTGATGAAATAACCATATATATGAACCTCACCCTGCGCCAGCTGCGCGCCTTCGCCGCCGTGGCCGAAACCGGCAGCTTCACCACCGCCGCCGGGCAGCTGCACCTCACGCAGTCGGCGCTCAGCGTGCTGGTGCGCGAGCTCGAGCGCGAGATGGGCGTGCAGCTGCTCGACCGCAACACGCGGCGCGTGCAGCTGTCGGAGGCGGGGCGCGAGTTCCTGCCGTCGGTGCACCGGCTGCTCGGCGACCTCACGAGCGCGGTCGCGGGTGTGACCGATTTGCGTGACAAGAAGAAAGGGCTGTTGCGGCTTGCAGCGCCGCAGCTCATGGCCTGCACGCTGATGCCGCGCGTGATCGCCGCCTACCGCGAGGCCTACCCCGACGTGGACGTGCGCCTGGCCGACACGCTGCCCGAGCACCTGCTGCTGGGCGTGGCGGCCGGCGACGTCGAGCTGGCCGTGGGCCAGGACGTGGCGGTGGACGCCGCCGCCATCGAACGCCGCACGCTGTTTCGCGACCGCCACTGGCTGATCTGCCCGCCCGGCCACGCCTTTGCCAAGCGCCGCAAGGTGCGCTGGCACGAGCTGGGGCCCTACACCTTCATCGCGCCCACGCGCGACTTCCGCCAACGCGTGCTGCCCGAGCTGGGGGCCGAGGAGCGCGCCTTTTTGATGCGGCCGGGCACGCAGGAGGTGTCGTACATGACGACCGCGCTGGGCATGGTGGCCTCGGGCCTGGGGCTGACCGTGTGCCCGACCTACTCGGCGTCGCTGGTGCGCGCGCACGGGCTGCAGATGGTGCGGCTCGAATCGCCCGACTTCCACCGCGAGGTCTGCGTGTACAGCGCGGCGCGGCGTTCGCTGTCGCCCGCGGCGGCGAGCTTCGTCGGCATCCTGGAGCAGTTCGCGACCGCGCAGCCGAAGGCCTGAAAAAGCATCACCGCCCCGCAAGAGACGCGCAGGGGCGCCGGAGGGTGAAAACTACAATGCGGGCAGTCCCGTCTTTCACCATCCTCAGACCCATGAACGTCATTCGATTCACCGACCTCTGTGCGCAAGGCAAGGCCGCCGGCCAGCGCGTCTTCATCCGTGCCGACCTCAACGTGCCGCAAGACGACGCCGGCCGCATCACCGAAGACACGCGCATCCGCGCCTCGGTGCCCTGCATCCAGCTGGCGCTCGACGCCGGCGCGGCCGTGATGGTCACCTCGCACCTGGGTCGCCCGACCGAAGGCGAGTTCAAGCCCGAAGACTCGCTGGCGCCCGTCGCCCAGCGCCTGGGCGAGCTGCTGGGCCGTGAGGTTCCGCTGGTGGCCAACTGGGTCGACGGCGTCGACGTCAAGCCCGGCCAGGTCGTGCTGCTGGAGAACTGCCGCGTCAACAAGGGCGAGAAGAAGAACGACGAAGCGCTGGCCCGCAAGCTGGCCGCGCTGACCGACATCTACGTGAACGACGCCTTCGGCACCGCCCACCGCGCCGAAGCCACCACCTACGGCATCGCCCAGTTCGCCAAGGTGGCCGCGGCCGGCCCGCTGCTGGCGGCCGAGATCGACGCCATCACCAAGGCGCTGGCCCAGCCCAAGCGCCCGCTGGTCGCCATCGTGGCGGGCTCGAAGGTCAGCACCAAGCTCACCATCCTCAAGAGCCTGTCGGCCAACGTCGACCAGCTGATCGTCGGCGGCGGCATCGCCAACACCTTCATGCTGGCCGCGGGCCTGAAGATCGGCAAGTCACTGGCTGAGCCCGACCTGCTCGATCAGGCCAAGGCCGTGATCGACGCCATGCGTGCGCGCGGCGCCGACGTGCCGATTCCGGTGGACGTGGTCACGGCCAAGACCTTCGCGGCCGACGCGCCCGCCACCGTCAAGGCCGCCACCGACGTGGCCGACGACGACCTGATCCTGGACATCGGCCCGAAGACCTCGGCCATCCTGGCCGCGCAGCTGCGCGAAGCCGGCACCATCGTCTGGAACGGCCCCGTGGGCGTGTTCGAGTTCGACGCCTTCGCGGGCGGCACGAAGGCCATCGCGCAAGCCATTGCCGAGAGCAGCGCCTTCTCGATCGCCGGCGGCGGCGACACCCTGGCGGCCATCGCCAAGTACGGCATCGAAAAGCAGGTCGGTTACATCTCGACCGGCGGCGGTGCCTTCCTCGAGGTGCTGGAGGGCAAGACCCTGCCGGCCTTCGAGATCCTGGCCAAGCGCGCGGCGGGCTGATTCCGGCGGCGGTCCGGCCACGGGAGGGAAATCCCCCGTGGCGACTGACTTCCGTTCGACACACAAAGTGTATACAGTAGCGAATACAAAACGGAGACCCCCTTCATGAGCTCGGACCGCATCCCCCGCCACGCCACCAAGATCGTCGCCACCCTCGGCCCCGCCTCCAGCACGCCGGAATTGCTGGAACAGATGATCCTGGCCAAGGTCAGCGTGGTGCGGCTGAACTTCAGCCACGGTACGGCGCAGGACCACATCGACCGCGCCACCATGGTGCGTGAAGCCGCCCGCAAGGCCGGCCGCGAAGTGGCCATCATGGCCGACCTGCAGGGCCCGAAGATCCGCGTCGGCAAATTCGCGCAGGGCAAGATCTGGCTGGAGCCGGGCGCCAAGTTCGTGCTCGACGCCTCGCGCACCGAGCTGGGCGACGTCGATGCCGTCGGCCTCGACTACAAGGACCTGCCGCGCGACGTGAAGCCCGGCGACAAGCTGCTGCTGAACGACGGCCTGATCGTGCTCACGGTCGACGGCGTCAAGGGCGAAGCGGTGCACACCACCGTCAAGCTGGGCGGCGAGCTGTCGAACAACAAGGGCATCAACAAGCAGGGCGGCGGCCTCACGGCGCCCGCGCTGACGGCCAAGGACATGGAAGACATCAAGACCGCGATGAGCTTCCAGGCCGACTACGTGGCCGTGAGCTTCCCCAAGAACGCCACCGACATGGAAATGGCGCGCCAGCTGTGCAACGTGGCGGCCGCCGAGTACGGCCACAAGCCCGGCATGATCGCCAAGATCGAGCGCGCCGAGGCCATTCCGAAGCTGGAAGAAATCCTGCGCGCCAGCGACGGCATCATGGTCGCCCGCGGCGACCTGGCCGTGGAAGTGGGCAACGCCGCCGTGCCGGCGCTGCAGAAAAAGATGATCCGCATGGCGCGCGACATGGACAAGGTGGTCATCACCGCGACCCAGATGATGGAGTCGATGATCACCAACCCCGTGCCCACGCGCGCCGAGGTGAGCGACGTGGCCAACGCCGTGCTCGACGGCACCGACGCCGTGATGCTCTCCGCCGAAACCGCCTCGGGCCGCTACCCGCTCGAGACCGTCCAGGAAATGAGCCGCATCTGCGAAGCTGCCGAGGCCGCCGAAGACAAGACGCTCGACGCCGACTTCAGCGGCAAGACCTACAGCCGCATCGACCAGTCGATCGCCATGGGCGCGCTGTTCACGGCGCACCACCTGGGCGCCAAGGCCATCGTGGCGCTGACCGAGTCGGGCTCGACCATCCTGTGGATGAGCCGCCACCGCGCGCACATTCCCATGTACGCGCTGACCTCGCGCCTGGCCACGCAGCGCAAGCTGGCGCTGTACCGCAACGTGCGCCCGCTGCTCATGGATTCGGAAAGCGACCGCGACACCGCGCTGCGCCAGGCCGAGAGCCACCTGAAGAAGCGCGGCATCGTGCAAAGCGGCGACGTGTACGCCATCACCTGCGGCGAGCCGATGGGCGCGCCCGGCGGCACCAACATGCTGAAGATCTGCAGGGCGAGCTGAGTTCGTTCGCAGCAAGACAAAGGCCGGCACATGCCGGCCTTTTTCATGGCGCCGTCTGGTTCAGCCGTTGCGGAACAGGAAGCTGTAGGCGTTCAGCGCCGGCACCCCGCCCAGGTGCGCATACAGCACCTTCGAGCCCGCCGGGAATTCGCCCAGGCGCACCTTCTCGATCATCCCGTGCATCGACTTGCCCTCGTACACCGGGTCGGTCAGCATGCCCTCGAAGCGCGCGCTCAGGCGGATCGCCTCCAGCGTGCCCTCGTTCGGCAGCCCGTACTCGGGCCCGCCGAAGCGGCGGTCGAGCACCACGTCCTTCTCGGTGATGTCGCGGCCCAACTCGACCAGCTCGGCCGTGTTTTTGGCGATGCGCAGGATCTGCTCGTAGGTCTGCTGGGGCTTGGCCGAGGCGTCGATGCCGATCACGCGGTCGGCGCGCCCGTCGGCCGCGAAGCCCACCACCATGCCGGCCTGCGTGCTACCCGTGACCGAGCAGACCACGATGTAGTCGAACTTGAAGCCGAGTTCGGCCTCCTGCTGGCGCACCTCCTCGGCAAAGCCCACGAAGCCCAGCCCGCCGCGCGGGTGTTCCGAGCAACCCGCCGGGATCGGGAAGGGCTTGCCGCCGGCCGCGCGCACGTCGGCCATGGCCTGTTCCCAGCTCTGGCGGATGCCGATGTCGAAGCCCGCCGCGTCCAGCCGCACGTCGGCGCCGAGGATGCGCGACATCTCGATGTTGCCGACCCGGTCGTACACCGCGTCGGAGTAGTTGACCCAGTTCTCCTGCACCAGCACGCACTTCAGGCCCAGGTGCGCGGCCACGGCCGCGACCTGGCGCGTCTGGTTCGACTGGATGCCGCCGATCGACACCAGCGTGTCGTAGCCGCCTTCGAGCGCCTCGGGAATCAGGTACTCCAGCTTGCGCGTCTTGTTGCCGCCGAAGGCCAGGCCGCTGTTGCAGTCCTCGCGCTTGGCGTAGAGATCGACCTTGCCGCCCAGGTGGGCGCTCAGGCGCTTCAGCGGCTGGATCGGCGTGGGGCCGAAGGTCAGGGCGTGGCGGGGGAATTTCTTCAGGTTCATCGACGCAGCTCCAAAAGCGGTGAGGGGTTGAAGCTGTTGATCGTAGGAAGAAGCCTTTGCAATGTGCTTGCGAAGTTGGCTGGCTTCGTCGCTCAAAAGAAGGCAGTATCTCCATACAGAAGGTTTTTCATCCGGAAAGGAAGCCATGAGCACAACAAAGTTGCGTGCCCCGACGGAGCTCGACCGCACCGACCGCGCCATCCTGCGCGCCCTGCAGCGCGACGCCTCGGTGTCGAACGTGGCGCTGGCCGCCAAGGTGAACCTCAGCGCGCCGGCCTGCCTGCGGCGGGTCGAGCGGCTCCGGGCCGCCGGCTTCATCAAGGGCGTGGTCGCCCTGCTGGACCCCGACGCGCTCGAGGTCGGCATGCTCGTGATGATCGGCGTGGTGCTCGACCGCTCCACGCCCGACTCGTTTGCCGATTTCGAGAAGGCGGCGCAGAAGGTGTCGGGCTGCCTCGAATGCCACGTCGTCACGGGCGAATTCGACTACTTCATGCTCGTGCGCACCCGCGACAACGACAGCTTCAACCGCCTGCATGCCGAGCAGCTGCTGTACCTGCCGGGCGTGCGGCAGATCCGGACCTTCGTGGTGCTCAAGCAGGTGCTGTCGACCACGCAGTTGCCGATCTGAAAAAGTTGAAAAAGAGCTGCGCGCCAGTACCCGTGGCGCCCGGGGTGGCGTCGGCCCTGTCCCACAAGGGGGCTCGGTAGAATCGGGGTAGTTTTCTCCCGACTTTCCGCCTTCTCTTTTTCCCGTCTTTTTCTATTCCCACGAGGTATTTCCCATGGCACTCGTCTCGATGCGCGAACTGCTGGACCACGCCGCCGCCAACGGCTACGGCATTCCGGCCTTCAACGTCAACAACCTCGAACAGGTCCAGGCCGTCATGGAGGCCGCCAAGGAAACCGGCGCGCCCGTCATCCTGCAGGCCAGCGCCGGCGCCCGCAAATACGCGGGTGAAGCCTTCATCAAGCACCTGATCCAGGCCGCCATCGAGCAGTACCCGAACATCCCGCTGGTGATGCACCAGGACCACGGCCAGAGCCCGGCCATCTGCCAGGGCGCGATCGACCTGGGCTTCTCGTCCGTGATGATGGACGGCTCGCTGCACGAAGACGGCAAGACGCCCGCCTCGTTCGACTACAACGTCGACGTGACCCGCAAGGTGGTCGAACTGGCCCACAAGGTCGGCGTCACGGTCGAAGGCGAGCTGGGCTGCCTGGGCTCGCTCGAAACCGGCATGGCCGGTGAAGAAGACGGCATCGGCGCCGAAGGCGTGCTCGACCATGCGTCGCTGCTCACCGATCCGGAAGAAGCCGCCCAGTTCGTGAAGGCCACGCAGCTGGACGCACTGGCCATCGCCATCGGCACCAGCCACGGCGCCTACAAGTTCACGCGCAAGCCCACGGGCGACATCCTGTCGATCCAGCGCGTGAAGGAAATCCACGCCCGCCTGCCCAACACCCACCTGGTGATGCACGGCTCGTCGTCGGTGCCGCAGGACCTGCTGGAAATCATCCGTAAATACGGCGGCAACATGAAGGAAACCTACGGCGTGCCCGTCGAGGAAATCCAGGAAGCCATCAAGTACGGCGTGCGCAAGATCAACATCGACACCGACATCCGCCTGGCGATGACCGGCGCGGTGCGCAAGTTCCTGGCCGAGAACCCCGAGAAGTTCGACGCCCGCGAGTGGCTCAAGCCCGCGCGCGAAGCCGCCAAGCAGATCTGCAAGCAGCGCTACATCGAGTTCGGCTGCGAAGGTCAGGGCGCCAAGATCAAGGGCGACACGCTGCAGGTCGTTGCCGCCAAGTACGCCAAGGGCGACCTGGCGCAGCAAGTCATCTAACGAAGACAGACTGCGCGCCGCAGGCCACCGCTCGCGGTGGCTTTTTTCTGCGCGCACAATCCGCTTTTCCCGTCACCGTTTCCCAGCCGAGCATCCGTCCATGACCACCGTTCACACCTCTTCCATCCAGAGCCTGCCCCTGCTTGCGCGCGGCAAGGTGCGCGACAACTACGCCGTCGGCGAAGACCGCATCCTGATGGTCGCGAGCGACCGGCTCAGCGCCTTCGACGTGATCATGGGCGAGCCCATCCCGGGCAAGGGCGAGATCCTCACCAAGATGGCGCTGTGGTGGTTCGACCGCCTGGGCGCGCTGTGCCCCAACCACCTGACGGGCGAGGCGCCCGAGAGCGTGGTGCAGCCCGACGAGGTGGCGCAGGTCACGGGCCGCTCGATGCTGGTCAAGCGCCTGCGTCCGATCCCGGTCGAGGCCGTGGTGCGCGGCTACCTGGCCGGCAGTGGCTGGAAGGAATACCAGGACAACCGCGCCGTCTGCGGCGTGCCGCTGCCCGAGGGCCTGACCAACGCGAGCAAGCTGCCGCGCCCGATCTTCACGCCCGCCGCCAAGGCCGCGGCCGGCGAGCACGACGAGAACATCAGCTACGAGCGCGTGGTCGAGGTCGTCGGCCCCAAGCTGGCCCAGCAGATCCGCGAGGTCAGCATCGCCATCTACGAGGCGGCGGCCCAGATCGCGCTCGCCAAGGGGATGATCATTGCCGACACCAAGTTCGAGTTCGGCCTGGACGAGAACGACACGCTGGTGCTGATGGACGAGGTGCTCACGCCCGACAGCTCGCGCTACTGGCCGGTCGAGGGCTACGAGGCCGCGCTGGCCGCCGGCACCAACCCGCCGAGCTACGACAAGCAGTTCGTGCGCGACTGGCTCGAGGCCACCAAGATCAACGGCAAGCCCTGGGACAAGACGCCCCCGGCGCCGCGCCTGCCGGCCGAAGTCATCGAGAAGACGGCCGCCAAGTACCGTGAGGCGCTGGACCGCCTCACCCATGGCTGATCTGGTTTTTCGCCCTTAACGCGTCGTGCCGCTGCTGAGCAACGCGACCGTGCGGCCGCTGCCATCGAGCAGCGCGAGCCGCCCCGGCGCCAGCCGGTAGCTGGCCGTGTTCTGCAGCGCCGACAGGAACTGCGCCTCGTTGGCGCCGCGCACCGGGTCGGCGCAGGCCATGCGCGTCGCGGCCATCTGGCCGAGCTTGAGCGACACGCCCGCGCGCGTGAACGATCCCGTGACGCGGTTGCAGCCGCCTGACCCACTGACCCGTCCGCTGTTGCGATCGAACTGCAGCTGGGCATCGCCGCCCGGCGCGATGGGCTCGTCGCCCAGCTGCACCAGGCGCCACACCGGCCCTTCGATCGGCTCGTCGAGGCTGATGCCGCTGCCGCAACCGGTCAGGGCGGTCAGCAGCAGCGCGGCCGAGGCAATGGCGGGGAGCGCGGTACGGCGGGCGAAGGAACGCATGGCCAATTTTCCTTTTCAATCTGCAACAAGTTAAAACCGGCGCCATCGTATGCGACGCCGTGGCCGGTGCGAAGACAGGCCCGATGGCGCATCCGGGCTTCTTCAGGCCGCGAGGCTGGCGAGGGCCACGCCGCCCGCGAGGCGCGCCTCGACGCAGCGGCGCACGCTGGCGGGCGTGCCGTCCTGCGCCAGCAGCGCGGGCCAGTCGGCCTGGGCCTGGCGCACGGTGTCGCGCGCGATGGCCATCAGACGCGCCGGCCGCAGCAGCCCGGCCGTGCGCAGCAGCGCCTCCAGCGCCGCCCCGTCGAAGGCACGCAGCGTGGCGTCGATGGCGCGGTTGACGCCGTAGTCGCGCGCCGGCACGTCCTCGAAGAAGGCGGCCACGCAGACCGGGTCATACAGCGGCGCGAGCACCGGCGCCACGCCGTCGGGGTAGCGCAGCGCCCAGTTCTTCAGGTGCGCGTCGCTGTTGCCCAGCAGGATGAAAGCGACCAGGCGGCGCACGCACTCGCGCACGTCGGCCACCGGGTTCGGCGACAGGCGGTCGAGCACGCGCAGCATGGCGGGCCAGTCGGTGGCCAGGCCGCGACCGTACTTCTGGCGCGGCTCGTACTGCAGCACCTGCGCGAACTCTTCCATGTGGATGCGCCCGCCCTCGGGCGTGCGGTCGAAGCGGCGCACCGCCAGGATCTGGGCGAAGGGCACCAGCTCGGGCAGCTCGGCGTCGGCCCGGTCAATCACATGGGCCTGCGCGCAGTCGAGGCCGAGCGCGCCGCACAGGCGGTAGCCGGTGTATTCGTTGGCGACCAGGTCGGGGTGGCGCGTGCTCGGCAGCTTGAGGATGAACGAGCCCGCCGCGCCGTGGCGCTTGACCACGTAGCGCCGCCCGTCCTGCACCGCCGAGAACTTGGTCACCACGCCGGGGATGGCGGCGGCGTCTTCCACCGGCATCTCGACGAAGCCGGGTTCGAGCACGTCGAGCCCCAGCGCCGTGTGCCAGTGGCGCACGGTGTCGGGAATGCCCTCGGACGTGGGCACCGGCTCGACCTCGAGCGCGCCCATGAGGTCGTGGCCGGCGGCGGCCAGCAGCTCGAACTCGTCGTCGGCCGCGCAGCCACGCTGCTGCGCCAGGCGCTCGCGGTTGTGGCCCTCGGGCAGCAGGTTCTGGAAGTAGCTGGGCCAGCGGCCATCGCTGCGCGACACGCGGGCGTCGCGCGCCGAGGCCAGGATGGCGCGCGTGGCGGCCTCGTCGGCGCCGCGGTACGCGAGGGACAGCGTGGGCCGGCCCGCATCGGCGATGTAGGCCTCGTCGAAGGACACGCGCAGGATGTCGCCGTACTGCGAGAGGTAACCGATGGCGCGCCGCCCGCCACCGGGCAGGTGCAGGTGCATCCGCAGGTAGCGGATGCCGGTGTTGAAGGCGGCGCGCGTGCTCACCGCCTCACCGGTTCTCGTCGGCCAGGCTCTGCGCGATGGACGGCGGTGCGCCCACGCCCGCCGGCTGGCCGAGCAGGCGCCCGCCCGAGCGCACGAAATCTTCGAGTTGCGGGCGCAGGCTGGCGGGCACGGGCATCAGCTCGAGCCCCAGCACGCGCGCCATTTCGAGCAGCGTCGACAGGCGCGGATCGATCTGCCCGCTTTCGATGCGCTGCACCGTCATGCGCGACAGCCCGGCGCGCGTGGCCAGCGCCTCCTGGCTCAGGCCGCCGGCCTTGCGGGCTTTTTCGAGTTCTTCGGTCAGTTGGAGCATTGCAATGCGCTTTTATCGGAAATTGAGTAGCAATGCTATCTATATGGGGCGGTGGCGGCAACAAAAAAGCGACCCTCAGGTCGCTTTCTTGTTCAATTGCGCACTGAAAGGCGCAATGCGTCGTTCAGCCGTTCAGCTCAACACCACGCTGCTGAGGCGGCGACGGTAAGTGGCCACGACCGGATCGTCCGGCGGAATCTGCCCGTCGGCGACCTTCACCTTCGGCGGCTCGATCACGTCGAGGATCGCGATGTAGGTCTTGCGCGCGAGGTCTTCGCTCCAGCTCTTGTCGCGCATGAGGATGTCGAGCAGCTCGTCCATCGCGTCGGTCCAGCGCTGGGCGGCCATCAGCAGGCGGGCGCGGTTGAAGCGGGCGTCGAAGTCGCGCTTGTTGGCCGCGATCTTGTCGTCGAAGTCGCCCAGCGTCGGCGCCGAGCCGGTGACCGGTGCGGCGAAATCGATGGCGTCCATCCAGCGCTGCAGCGAATCGAAGCGGCGCACCAGCGTGGTCTTGGCGATCACGGGTGCGAAGGCGACCTTGGCGTCGTCGATGCGGCCTTCCTGCAGCAGCAGCTTGATGTAGTCGAAGCGCGCGTCGTCGTTGGCCGGGTCGGTGGCCACGGCGTGCTGCAGCTTCTCGAGCGCGCCCAGGGTGTCGCCCTCGGCTAGCGCTTCCTGCGCGGCGGCGCCTTCCGAAGCCGCCTCGGCCTCATCCGCGCCCGGCACGTGCTTGTCGAGGAATTCGCGAATCTTCTCGGCCGGAATGGCGCCCACGAAGCCGTCCACCGGCTGGCCGTCCTTGAACATCACGCAGAACGGGATGCTGCGCACGCCGAACATCTCGGACAGCTGCGAGGAAATCTGCGGCACCTTGTCGGCGTCCAGCTTGGCCAGCGTGAAGCGGCCGGCGTACTCGGTTTCGAGCTTTTCGAGCACCGGGCCGAGCTGTTTGCAGGGGCCGCACCATTCGGCCCAGATGTCCAGCAGCACCGGCGTGGCGACCGAGCCTTCGATCAGCTCGGCCTGGAAATTTTCGAGAGTGATGTCGATCATCGGGAACAGCTGGGGGTGAAACGTAAAATTGAAACCATGAACGAAACCATTCAGGTCGGTGTAGTGATGGGCTCGAACTCCGATTGGGAGACGATGCGCCACGCGGTCGAGATTCTCCAGCAATTCGGAATCAGCCACGAAGCGAAGGTGGTCTCGGCCCACCGGATGCCCGATGCGCTGTTCGCGTACGCCGAAAGCGCCGCCGGGCGCGGGCTCACGGCGATCATCGCCGGGGCGGGCGGCGCGGCCCACCTGCCGGGCATGCTGGCGTCGAAAACCACGGTGCCGGTGCTCGGCGTGCCGGTGGCCAGCCGCCACCTGCAGGGGGTCGATTCCCTCTACAGCATCGTGCAGATGCCCAAGGGCGTGCCCGTGGCTACCTTTGCCATCGGCACCGCCGGCGCGGCCAACGCGGCGCTGTTCGCGGTGGCGATGCTGGCGGTGAACAACCCGGCGCTGCGCGCCAGGCTCGACGCCTTCCGCACGGCCCAGACCGCCGCTGCCGAGGCCATGGTGCTGCCGCCGCCCGAAGCGGGCGCGGCGGTGTCGCCCTTCTCGCCGCAAGGCGGGGGTGCACTGTGAGCACCGGCCATTCGGGCCATGCCGGCGATTTGCCCATCCTCCCGGGTGCCACGCTCGGCGTGCTCGGCGGCGGCCAGCTCGGGCGCATGTTCGCGCACGCGGCCCAGCGCATGGGCTACTTCACCGCGGTGCTCGACCCCGATGCCGACAGCCCCGCCGGCCGCGTGAGCCACCACCACATCCACACCGACTACGCCGACGTCGACGGCCTGGCCCGCCTGGCCGGCCTGGCCGATGCGGTGACAACCGAGTTCGAGAACGTGCCCGCGCCCTCGCTGGAGCACCTGGCGGTGGCGCGGCCGGTGTCGCCCGCCGCCTCGGCCATCGCCATCGCGCAGGACCGCATCGCCGAGAAGGCGCACTTCACGCGCTGCGGCGTGCCCTGCGCGCCCTATGCCGTCATCGAGACCGCGGAGCAACTGGCCGCTGTTGAGGACCAGCTGCTGCCCGGCATCCTCAAGACCGCCCGCCTGGGCTACGACGGCAAGGGCCAGCAGCGCGTGAAGACGCGCGCCGAGCTGGTCGAGGCCTGGCAGGCCGCCGGCTGCGTGCCCTGCGTGCTCGAGAAGATGCTGCCGCTCGAGTTCGAGTGCTCGGTGATCCTGGCGCGCGGCCGCGACGGCCAGATCGTGCACTTCCCGCCGCAGCGCAACCTGCACCGCGACGGCATCCTCGCCGTGACCGAGGTGCACCCGCAGAACATGCCCAAGACCGTGGCGCAGGGCGCGGTCAATTCCGCCAAGAGCATCGCCACCGGCCTCGATTACGTGGGCGTGCTGTGCGTCGAGTTCTTCGCGCTGGCCGACGGTTCGCTGGTGGTGAACGAAATGGCGCCGCGCCCGCACAACAGCGGCCACTACACCATGGAGGCCTGCGACGTGTCGCAGTTCGAGCTGCAGGTGCGCACCCTCGCCGGCCTGCCGCTGACCGCGCCGCGCCAGCATAGCCCCGCCGTCATGCTCAACCTGCTGGGCGACCTCTGGTTCCCGGGCGGCGAAGGCGACGGCGCCAAGCCGGTCGCGCCGCGCTGGAGCGAGGTGCTCGCCCTGCCCGGCACCCACCTGCACCTGTACGGCAAGCTGGCACCGCGCCGCGGCCGCAAGATGGGCCACCTGACCCTCACCGGCGCCACGCTCGAGAGCGTGCGCGCCAACGCCTCGCAGGCCGCGCTGCTGCTGGGCCTGCCGGCGCTCGCATGATCCTCGACGGCCACGCTCCCGACGCCATCGCCGAGGCTGCGCGCGTGCTGCGCGTGGGCGGGCTGGTCGCCTTCCCGACCGAGACCGTCTACGGCCTGGGCGCCGACGCCAGCAGCGACACCGCCGTCGCCGGCATCTTCGCGGCCAAGGGCCGGCCGGCCGACCATCCGCTGATCGTCCACGTGGCGGCGGGCGCCAAGGGCGCGCAGGCGCTGTCGCGCTTCGCCCAGCCGCTGCCGCCTTTCGCGCAGAAGCTCGTGCAGGCCTTTTGGCCCGGCCCGCTCACGCTGATCGTCACGCGCCAGCCCGGCGTGGGCACGGCGGCGGCCGGCGGGCAGGACACCATCGGCCTGCGCTGTCCCGCGCACCCGGTCGCGCAGGCGCTGCTCGAAGCCTGCGCCGAGCAGGGCGTGCCCGGCCTGGCGGGGCCCAGCGCGAACCGCTTCGGCCGCGTCAGCCCGACCACGGCGCAGCACGTGCACGACGAGTTCGGCGACGCGCTGCTCGTCGTCGACGGCGGCGCCTGCGAAGTGGGCATCGAATCGACCATCGTCGACTGCAGCCGCGGCGCGCCCGTGCTGCTGCGCCCGGGCCTCATCACGCGCGACCAGATCGAGGCCGCCGTCGGCGAGCCCCTGCGCGACCGCGAGGTGCTCGACACGCCCGACCCACGCGCCTCGGGCACGCTGGAGGCGCACTACGCGCCCGACGCCAAGGTGCGGCTGATGGACCCCAAGGCCATCCAGACCGGCCTCGATGTGCTCGGCGCCAACGCCGCGCACATCGCCGTGTGGACGCGCAGCAACGTGCGCAGCCGCTCGCAGCGCGTGTTGCTGCGGCGCATGCCCGACGACGCCGCAGCCACCGCGCAGCAGCTGTTCGCGGTGCTGCGCGAGTTCGACGCGCAGGGCGTGAAGCTGATCTGGGTCGAGACGCCGCCCGACACGCCCGAGTGGGAAGGTGTGAAAGACCGCTTGCAGCGCGCTGCAGCGGCCTGATCAACGCCTCTCAGGCTGCGGGGCTCAGCCCCCGGCCGCCAGCACACCCTGGAAGAACCCGCGCGCTGCCGCCAGGCAGAACGGCGGCGCCAGCGTGCCGTGGTAGGCCGCGGTCACGGCGCGCGCCTTGTCGGTGGCGCTGCCCGGCGTGCTCTGTGCCAGCAGGTCTTTCGCCTGTGCGAAGCCGGCGCGTGCCGCCGAGTAGCTGTCGGTGGTGCCGCGGTCTTCCAGGTCGACCACCGCGAGCGCGGCGGCGGGCATGCCCTTGGCGCGGAAGTAGCCGGCCGTGGCGCGCGTGCTCAGGAAGTTCACGGTCGGGTCGTTCGCGCCGCTGCACAGCAGCATCGGCTTGGTCGGCACCCAGTTGCGCAGGTCGTTGGCGATGGCCGCCTTGCGGAAGCCCGTGGCGGGCTTGCAGTCCAGCGGCGAGGCCGAACTCAGCGACGCGGCCGTGGCCGGCAGCGCGTTGCCGGGGCAGGGAGTCGACTGGATGTCGGTGGCCGCCTGCGTGAGGAAGCTCTGCTTGATGAGGTTGTTGGCGCCATAGAAGATCGCCAGCTCGGGGCTCACCGGGCCCGGCTTGCCGTCGGCCGGGAACAGCGCCAGCTGCGGCAGCTTGCCGCTGGAGAACAGCGTGCCCGGCGTGAGGGTGGGCAGCAGGGTGTCGATGCCGGTGGCGTACTGCGCTTCGTAGACGTCGCTGGTGCTGTTGTAGACGTTGCCGAACTGCTGCTGCCAGCTGGTCGACAGCAGCGGCACGAACAGCGTGGCGCCCAGCGCCGGCCAGCCCAGGTAGGTGTAGTCGGTCAGGAGGCTGATGGCCGAGGGCGCGGCCAGCGGGGCCGAGGCCGTCACGGTCTTGCCGGTGGCCTGCATCTCGCGGTGCGCGGCCATCGCCACGTAGCCGCCCTGCGAATAGCCGGTGATGAACAGCGAGCCGGCGTCGTTCGCGCCGATGTCCGAGAAGGTCTTGCGCGCCGCGGTGAGCGCATCGACCATGTCCTTGCCCTGCTGCTCGCCGTTGAGGTACGGGTGGTAGGGCAGCGTCGACTTGTCGTAGCCCGCGTAGTTGGGCGCCACCACGATGTAGCCCTGCGCCGCGAACATGGCCGCCACCATCAGGCCCTCGCCGGCGGCCGGCTGGGTGGTGTCGGTCCACTTGGCGAGGTTGTAGTTGCGCGCCGGCGTGGTGCCGTGCGCGTACAGCACCACGGGGCGCGCGCCGCTGCAGGCCACGTCGGAACCCGAGGGCACCATGATCGCGGCGGTGGCGTTGGTGGCTTCGTTCTTGCCGCCGACGGTGCGGTATTCGAGGTAGCGCATGTCGACGCCGCACTTGGGCGCGCCGGTGACCTGCAGCAGCGCCTTGCCCTGGTCGGAGGCCTGCAGGCTGGCCCTGAACTGGTCGGCCGTGAGCTTGGTGCCCTGCTCGGGCGGGCTGGTGACGACCGTGCCGCGCCCGGTGTCGCTGCCGCCGCCCGGCGGCGGAAAGCCGATGCCGATGCCGCCCCCACCACCGCCTCCGCCGCAGGCGGCGAGCAGCAACGTGGCGCCGGCGAGCGTCGCCGCGGCGGTGACCCGGCGGGCCGAGAGGGAGGAATGCCGTGGATGCAAGGTCAAGACGCGTCTCCTGGAGTTGTATCGAAAACGAACGAGCGTCCGATTCTGGGCAGCGCCATGGCCGCGCGCAAGCAGCGTTTGCGAGCAGAACCTATTCAGTAGCGGGCCGCCTCGGGCCCCGTCCGAGTCACTGGTCCTGCGCGGTCCAGTCGATCAGCGCGTCGAAGGCGGCGCGCGCGGCGCCGGCGTTCTCGCCGTTGGCGATGGCCACCAGCACGTAGCGCCGGCCGCTCGCGCCGTGCACGTAGCCGGCCACGCCCGAGGCGTCGCGCAGCGTGCCGGTCTTCAGGTGGGCCGCGCCGCCCGAGCGCAGCGTGCGCCGCTTCAGCGTGCCGTCCACGCCCATCGCGGGCAGCGAGGCCACCAGCTCGGGCATCACGGGCGAGCGCCACGCCACCTGCAGCATCTTGCCGAGCGCGGCGGCGCTGATGCGCTCGTCGCGCGACAGGCCCGATCCGTTCTCGAACACCGGCGAGGCCTCGCCGGTGCCGATGCGCTCGCGCCACCACTGGCCCAGCGCGCTGCGCGAGGCCTCGAAGGTGCCGCGCTGCTTCTGCGTGAGGCCCAGCGTGAGGAACACCTGCTGCGCCATCACGTTGTTGCTGTACTTGTTGATGTCGCGCACGACCTCGGCCAGCGGCGGCGATTCGAAGTCGAAGGCCGGCTTCAGGCCCGCGGGCACGCGGCCCTCGCGCATCTGGCCGCCCACGCGCCCGCCCATCTCGGCCCACATGCCGCCGATGGCGCGCAGGCTGTAGGTGCGCGGATCGGCGTAGGCCACGGCCCAGCTCTTCTCGCCGCAGCCCGTGGGAAAGCCGCCGTTGAAGCGGATGCGGTTCACGTCGCTGAAGTCGGGCTTGAGCGCGCCGCGCCAGTCGCCGCATTCGCCGGGCGCCAGCGGCACCGTGGGCGGCATCGCCACGCTGGCCAGCGGGGGCTCGTAGCTCACGCGCGCGTACTGGCCGGCGCGGTCGGGCGCGAAGGTCATGTTGACCGACTTGAAGTTCACCAGCAGCGCGTCGGGCGAGGCGTTGTAGGGGCGCAGCGGCTCGCCGTCGAAGGCGGCCGGGTCGTTCTCGACCGTGGTCTCGAAGGCGCTGCGGTCGATCACGATGTCGCCGCTCACGGTGGTGATGCCCAGGCCCTGCACGTGGCGCAGCAGCAGCCACACGCGCTCCAGCACCAGCTTGGGATCGCCCTGGCCCTTGATGTAGAGGTTGCCGTTGAGCACGCCGTTGGCCACCGTGCCCTCGACGTAGACCGGCGTGTTCCAGCTGTAGGCCGGGCCGAGCAGGTCGAGCGCCGCGTAGGTGGTCACCAGCTTCATGATCGAGGCCGGGTTCACCGGCACCTGCGAGCGCCAGGCCAGTCGCGGCGCGCGGCTGGCGTCGGCATCGGCCACGAGCAGGGTCACGGCCTCGCGCGACACCTTGGCGCGCGCGAGGGCGGCATCGACCTGGGGCGGAAGGGCTTGCTGGGCGAGGGCGCCGGCCGGGGCCAGCAGGGCGAGGGTCAGCGCGAAGGTCTGCGCACGGCGGGAGGCAAGAGGCATCCGCGGATTATCCCGGCGGGAACACGTGCAGCTTCGCGTGGTACAGCAGCATGATCGTCTTGGCGTCGGCGATGCGGCCGTCGGCCACCATGGCCAGCGCCTCGTCGATGCCCAGCTCGAGCACCTCGATGTCCTCGCCCTCTTCCGCCAGCCCGCCGCCCGCGCCGACGCGCATCGAGGCCTCGTAGGGCGCCACGAAGAAGTGCAGCTTCTCGGTCACCGAACCCGGGCTCATGAAGCTCTCGAACACCTTCTGCACGGTGCCGAGCCGGTAGCCCAGTTCTTCTTCCACCTCGGCGCGGATGCGTTCCTCGGGCGCGGCGTTGTCCAGCAGGCCCGCGGCCGCCTCGATCAGCAGGTCGTCGTGGCCGTTGACGAAGGCCGGGTAGCGGAACTGCCGCGTGAGCAGCACCGTGCGCTGGCCCAGGTGATAGGGCAGCAGCGTGGCGCCGTTGCCGCGGTCGTAGGTCTCGCGGTGCATGCGCTGCCACTCGCCGTCGTTGCGCCGCCAGTCGAAGGCGGTGGTGCGCAGCGTGTACCAGTTGTCGGACAGGAGGGTGACTTCGTGCACCCGGACGCGGTCGTGAATGGTCATGGCGGCGAGCATAGAACCGAGTTCGTGCAATATCAAGAAGATTCGTGCAATAGCGTGCAAACCAGTTACCATCGGCCCATGCTCACCCGACCGCGCAAGCAACACATCCTCTCGGTCCTGCGGCGCGACGGCCAGGTCGTCGCCAAGGCGCTCAGCGAGGAACTGGCCCTGTCCGAGGACACCATCCGCCGCGACCTGCGCGAGCTCGCGGCCGAAGGGCTGCTGCAGCGCGTGCACGGCGGCGCGCTGCCGGTCGCGGCGGCCGAGGCCGATTTCAGCGGGCGCCAGCAGCTCGCGCCGGACGAAAAAGTGGCCATCGGCCGCGCCGCCGCGCGCCTCGTGAAGCCGGGGCAGGTGGTGTTCATCGACGGCGGCACCACGGCCGTGCAGCTGGCGCGCCACCTGCCGCTCGCGCTGCAGGCCACGGTGGTCACGCACAGCCCGTCGGTGGCGGTCGAGCTGGCGGCGCACGCCGGCATCGAGGTCGTGCTGATCGGCGGGCGCCTCTTCAGGCATTCGATGGTGGCGGTCGGCGCGGCGGCCATGGCGGCCATTTCGCGCATCCATGCCGACACCTACTTCATGGGCGCCACCGGCGTGCACGCCGAGGCGGGCCTGACCACGGGCGATGCGGAAGAGGCCGAGATCAAGCGCGCGCTGATGGCCGCCGCGGCCGAGACCGTCGTGCTGGCCTCGTCCGAAAAGCTCGGGGCCGCCTCGGCCTGGGTGATCAATCCGTTGGCGGACGCGACGCAACTGCTGGTGGCGCCGCAGGCCCCCGAGCAGGCGCTGGCGCCGCTGCGCGCGGCCGGCCTGGCGATCCTGCGCGCCGACGAGGCCGGCTGATTCGCCCCGCCCCTGCGTGGCCGGGGCCTGCCCTCGATAATGGCGGGATGCCCGCCGCGCCCCCGCAGACCTCCCCGCCCCTCCTGTCTCCCCGCATGCTCGGCATCGGCGCGGCCGTGGTCACCGTCGTGGTCTGGACCGCCTTCATCCTCATCGCGCGCGCCTCGGCCGCGCGCTCGCTCACGCCCTTCGACCTGGCCTTTGCGCGCGTCTGCGGCGCCAGCCTGGTGCTGGTGCCCTGGGGCGCGTGGCTGGCGACGAAGCATCGCGGCGCGGTGTCCTCGTTCTTCGGGTTGTCGCCGCTGTCGCTGCGCATCACCGCCACCGCCGGCATCTTCGGCGGCGTGGCCTACGCGCTCATCGCCTACAGCGGCTTCTTCTTCGCGCCGGCCGGCCATGCCGCCGTGCTGATGCCCGGCAGCCTGCCGCTGTGGACCACGCTGCTGGCCGCGCTGGTGCTGCGCGACCGCATCACGCCCACGCGCGCCATCGGGCTGGCGATGATCGTCGCGGGCGACCTCGTGGTCGGCGGGCGCAGCCTGCTGCACGCCTTCGAGGGCGGCGAGGTCTGGAAGGGCGACCTGATGTTCATGGGCGCCGCCTTCTGCTGGGCCTGCTACAGCGTGGTGGCGCGCCGCCATGGGCTGGACGCCGTGCGCGCGACCATCGCCATCACCGTGTTTGCTTTGATGACCTATGTGCCGGTCTACACGCTGCTGGTGGCTTCGGGCGCGGTCGTGAGCCACATTGGCAGCGCGCCGTGGGGCGAGGTCGCATTCCAGATGGCCTTCCAGGGCGTCGGCTCGGTGGTGATCTCCGGCATCACCTTCACGAAGATGATCCAGCACTTCGGCCCCGTGCGCACCACCATGATCACGGCGCTGGTGCCGGGCCTGTCGGCCTTCGGCGCGGTGCTGTGGCTGGGCGAACCGATGCACTGGAGCCTGGTTGCCGGCCTCGCGCTGGTGACGGCCGGCATCCTGTTCGGCGTGCGCGCGGCGGTCGTGCGCGTGGCGCCGGTCTGCCCGACGCCGTGCCCGGCGGGAATGGGGCGTCCGAATGTCTGACAAGCTGCTGGCCTTCGACACGAGCACCGAGCACCTGTCGGTCGCGGTGCGCCACGGCGACCGCGTGCTGGCGCACAGCGGCGTGGGCGGCGCGCAGGCGTCGAGCACGCTGCTGCCATTGATCCGCGAGCTGCTCGCCGACGCGGGGCTCGCGCTGGCCGAGCTCGACGCCATCGTCTTCGGGCGCGGCCCGGGCTCCTTCACCGGCCTGCGCACCGCCTGCTCGGTGGCGCAGGGCCTGGCTTTCGGCGCCAAGGTGCCGCTGTTGCCGGTCGACACCCTGCTGGCCGTGGCCGACGAGGCGCGCCATGCCTTCGGCGCGCAGCGCGTGGTGGCCGTGCTCGACGCGCGCATGGACCAGCTCTACGCCGCGCACTACGACTTCGCCACCGCCGGCCCGTTCGGCGGCGACCCCGAGCCGCTGCTGCTGGCCCCCGAGGCGCTCGAGGTGCCGGCCGGCTGGGCGCTCGCCGGCAACGCCTTCACCGCCTACGGCCCGCGCCTGGCGGGCGCCACGGCCCGCCACGAGGTGCTGCCCACGGCAGCCGCCATGCTGCGGCTGGCGCCCGCGCTGCTCGCGGCCGGCCGCACCGTGCCCGCCGCGCAGGCCTGGCCGCTGTATGTTCGCGATAAAGTGGCGCAAACCACCGAGGAACGCGCCGCCATCAAGGCGGCGGCCGCCGTTCCGCCGAACCCCGCATGAGCGCCGTCCTCCAGTCCGTCGAAGCCCGTCTTGAACCGCTCACCGTCGAGCGGATCGATGCCGTGTGCGCGGTCGAGCAGACGGCCTACACGCACCCCTGGACGCGCGCCAACTTCACCGATTCGATGGCCGTGGGCTACCACTGCCAGTGCCTGCTGGCGCCCGGCGTGGCGCCGGGTGTCGAGTCGCCCTGTACGAGCCTGGGCGAAACGCTGATCGGCTACTTCGTTGCCATGAAGGGCGTGGACGAGGTGCACCTGCTCAACATCACCGTGGCGCCGGCCTTCCAGCGCCAGGGCTGGGCGCCGCTCATGCTCGAGGCGCTGGCCGGCTGGTCGCGCGGCGAGGGCGCGCTGTGGCTGTGGCTCGAGGTGCGCGAAAGCAACCGGCGCGCGCTCGACATCTACCTGCGGCAAGGCTTTCGCAGCGTCGGCGTGCGCAAGGGCTACTACCCGGCGTTCGACGGCAAGCGTGAAGACGCGGTCGTCATGAGCATGCGCCTCAACGAAACAGGCTCCGCCTGGGGAGCTTTGCGATGACGGACACCGCGGTCCACACCCTGCGCCTGGACGCGCGACAGCGCGCCATGCTCGACGAGATGGGCGTGAAGGTCTGGTGGCCCGTGCCACCGGAACCCGAGATCGAAGTCGACGCCGAGCCAGAGGTCCCCGTGGCCGCAGATTCCGGCATGCCCGACATGCCCGAAGGCCCGCCGCTGGAGCTCGACGATCGCGACCAGTCCTACGACGCGCCGCCCCCGCCGCGCCCGGCACCCGCACCCGTCGCCCGCCCCGTGGCCGCCCCGGCGCCGCGTCCTGTCGCGCCGGCGCCCGTGGCGCAAGGCGCCGCCGTGCTGGTCGAAGCGCCCTGCCGCCTGTACGCCGACAAGGCCGATGCCGCGGCGCCGGTGCAGGGCGGCTGGCTGGTCGTGGCCGACATGCCCCCCGAGGCCGACGGCCGCCACGGCGAGCCCTTCGCGGGCGACGCCGGCCGCCTGCTCGACAACATGCTGCGCGCGCTGAAGCTGCACGACGGCCGCACGCCCGTGCACCTGATGCGCACGCACCGCGGCGTGGCGGCCGGCCAGCCCGGCAGTCCGCAACCGATCGATGCCGCCTTCGACGCCCACGCGGCGGCGCTGGCGCCGTGCGTCGTGCTGGCGATGGGCCCGCTGGCCGCGCAGAGCCTGATGCAAAGCCGCGATCCGCTGGGCAAGCTGCGCGGTCGTGCCGTGCCGCTGGCGTCGGCAAACGGCGTGCCGGTGGTCGCCACCTACCACCCCGCCTACCTGCTGCGCAACCCGGCCGACAAGGCCCGCGCCTGGGCCGACCTGTGCCTGGCCGCAGAGCAGGCCACCCCCACGGCCTGAGGGCGGCGGGCGGGGTCCGTAAAATCGGGCCCCATGACTTTCCTCGACAAGCTGGCCGCTGCACAGCAAACCAACGGTTCGTTGCTCTGCGTGGGCCTCGACCCGGAGCCAGCCAAATTCCCGGGGGCGTACAAGGGCGACGCCAGCCGCATCTATGACTTCTGCGCGCGCATCGTCGACGCGACGGCCGACCTGGTCATCGCCTTCAAGCCCCAGATCGCCTACTTCGCGGCCCACCGCGCCGAAGACCAGCTCGAACGCCTGATGGAGCACATGCGCCGCAACGCGCCTCACGTGCCCACCATCCTGGACGCCAAGCGCGGCGACATCGGCTCCACCGCCGAGCAGTACGCGCTCGAGGCCTTCGAGCGCTACGGCGCCGACGCCGTGACCCTGTCGCCCTTCATGGGCTTCGACTCGGTCGCGCCGTATCTCCAGTACGAAGGCAAGGGCGCCTTCCTGCTGTGCCGCACCAGCAACCCCGGCGGTTCCGACCTGCAGGGCCAGCGGCTGGCCAGCGTCGAGGGCCAGCCCTTCCTGTACGAGCACGTCGCCCGCCTGGCGCAGGGCCCGTGGAACCTCAACGGCCAGCTCGGCCTCGTGGTGGGCGCGACCTACCCGGCCGAGATCGAGCGCGTGCGCGAACTCGCGCCGACGGTGCCGCTGCTGATCCCGGGCGTCGGTGCCCAGGGCGGCGACGCGGTCGCCACCGTGCGCGCCGGCTGGCGCGCCGACGCGCCGATCATCGTGAACTCGTCGCGGGCGATCATCTACGCCTCGTCGGGCGAAGACTTCGCCGACGCGGCGAAGAACGCGGCGCGCACCACGCGCGACGCGTTGGAAGCTGCGAAGCCCTGACGGGCCTTCAGTTTCTGCGCAGGCGGGTGAAGAGCTCGAATTCCCAGTTGCGCATGCCCAGCAGCAGGGTGTAGCCCTCGCGGTCCTTGGCCGACAGCTTCTGGTCGGTCTGGTGCTGCTGCGCGAAGTCTTGCGCCACGCGCTGCAGCCGCTCCATGAAGGCGGGCGCCAGCGACCGGCTGATCGAGCCGTGCACCAGCAGCAGCCCCTCGGCCGGGCCGTCGAAGCCGCCCTTGTAGTAGTCGAGCACCACGTTCTCGCGGAAGAACTCCATCACCGGGCCGTGCGGGCGCCAGCGGAAGGTCTTGGCGAGCTTCAGGCGGTACCGGTTAAGCGGGCGCAGCTCGATGATGCCGATGCGGTCCAGCTGCGCCAGGCAGCCGATGCACTCGGCCTCGGTGATCCGGTACGACGACACGATCTGCTCCAGCGTCCACTGGCTCAGCACGCTGATCGCCACCAGCAGCAGCTTCTTGTCCTTGACCACGGCCTTTTCCTGCTCGTGCGTCAGCTCCTTCAGCAGCGGCTGGGCGTCGGCCACGCGCCGCGCCAGCTCGGCGAAATCGATCTTCAGGGCGCGGCAGATCGCATCGACGCGCGACAGCGGCATGTCGCTCTTGGCCAGCATGCGCTTGACGCTGGACTCCGCCATGTCCAGCGACCGGGCCAGGTCGGCATACGTCATGCGGGCGCTTTTGAGTTCGTTCTTGAGGGCCTGGACCAGATCGACGGTGGTGCTCATGAAGGGAGGGTACGGGTTGAAGGTATAGAAAAAGGATACCGAAGGGAGTGAAATAGTGCCTCGTATCGATTCTCGATGCCTGGGGAAGGGCTGGCAACTAGATTCCACCCGCCAGCCACCACCCCACCGAGGAACGCCATGCTTCTGCCGACCCTGACACGCCGCGAACGCGGACTGTTGTTCACCTTCGCGCTGCTCCTGCTCGTCGCCTTCTTCGGCCCGGCGCTGCCGGCCGCCGACGTGGCGATCGCCTCCGTGTTCGCCGACAACCGGCCGCTGTTTCATCTGCCCAACGCGATGGACGTGTTGAGCAACCTGCCGTTCCTGGCCATCGGCTGCCTGGGGCTGTACCGGCTCAACCGCATCGACCGCTCGCACCAGGAGGCACTGGCCGGGTTCCCGCTGGCGCCGCCCGCCAACGACCCGCCCGACAACACGCTGGACTGCGCCTGGCTGTTCTTCGCCGGACTGATCGCCACCGCCGCCGGTTCGGCCTTCTATCACCTGATGCCCGACGCGCCCCGCCTCGCGGCCGACCGCGCCGGCATGGCCGTGGCCTTCGCGGGCCTGATCGGCATTGCCGTCTGCGAGCGCGTCAGCCAGCGCGCCGGCTGGCCGGCCGCCTGGTTCGTGCTCACGGCCGGCCTGCTGGCCGCCGAGGTCTGCCAGGAAACCGGCAACGTGCTGCCCTGGGCGCTGGTGCAGTTCGGCGGCATGGCGGTGGTGCTCACGCTGGCGCTGGCCACGCCGATGCGCGGCGCTGTCGGGCTCAAGCTGGGCTGGGTGATCGCGTTCTATGTGGTGGCCAAGGCCTTCGAACTGGGCGACCACGCCATCTACGAAGCCACCGGCCACCTCGTGTCGGGTCACACGCTCAAGCACCTGGTGGCGTCGCTGGCCGGCCTGCCCGTGCTGATGGCGCTGTACCGCCTTGAAAAGGGCTGGCGCGCGACGCTGCTGCGGCACAATCCCGACCCTGCCGCGATCGCGGCATGACGCGGCCTGACCACGGAACGCCCGTGGCGCAGCGGTAGAAGACAAAGAGGAGATTGCATCGCATGACAACCCCCGCCGCCGCCGCGCCCGCGCCCGTGGTGCATGAGCCCAACGCCCACGCGAACCAGTTCGCCCTGCTCGGCCAGCGGCGCTTCGCGCCCTTCTTCTGGACCCAGTTCGCGGGGGCCGCGAACGACAACCTCTTCAAGTTCGCCTTCACCGTCATGGTGACCTACCAGCTGCAACTGAGCTGGATGCCGCCGGCCATGGCGGGGCTGGTGATCGGTGCGCTGTTCATCCTGCCCTTCCTGCTGTTCTCGGCCACGGCCGGGCAGCTGACCGACAAGTTCGACAAGACGAAGATGATCCGCTTCGTCAAGAACCTCGAGATCGCGATCATGGTGATCGCCGCCTGGGGTTTCGTGCGCGCCGACGCGGTGGTGCTGCTGGGCTGCGTGTTCCTCATGGGGCTGCACTCCACGCTGTTCGGGCCGGTCAAGTTCGCCTACCTGCCGCAGGTGCTCGATTCGCGTGAGCTCACGGGCGGCAACGGCATGGTCGAGATGGGCACCTTCGTCGCCATCCTGCTGGGCCAGGTGGCGGGCGGGCTGCTGGTGGCGATGCCGCAGATCGGCCACACCACGGTGGCCGTGGCCTGCCTGCTGCTGGCGCTGGTGGGGCGCGGCGTGGCGCAGGCCATTCCGCCCGCGCCGGCCACCGACCCGAGTCTGGTCATCAACTGGAACCCCTTCAGCGAAACCTGGCGCAACCTGATGCTGGCGCGCGAGAACATCGTGGTGTTCCGCTCGCTGCTGGGCATCTCCTGGATGTGGTTCTTCGGCGCGGTGTTCCTGAGCCAGTTCCCGAGCTTCGCGAAGGAAGTGCTGCACGGCGACGAGCAGGTGGCCTCGCTGCTGCTGGTGGTGTTCTCGGTGGGCATCGGCGTGGGCTCGCTGCTGTGCGAGACGCTGAGTCGTCGTCAGGTGGAAATCGGCTTGGTGCCGCTGGGCGCCATCGGCATGAGCGTGTTCGCCATCGACCTGTACTTTGCCTCGTGCGCCTTGCCGCCTTCGGCCGGCATGGGCCTGGGCGCTTTCGTCCACCAGGCCGCGCACTGGCGCGTGATGGCCGACCTCGCGCTGCTGTCGCTCTTCGCGGGCCTGTACAGCGTGCCGATGTACGCCCTGATCCAGCTGCGCAGCCAGCCCACGCACCGCGCGCGGATCATCGCGGCGAACAACATCCTCAACGCGCTCTTCATGATCGGCAGCTCGGTGCTGGCGGGCGCGCTGCTGGGCGCGGGCTTCACCATTCCGCAGATCTTCCTGTTCACCGGCATCGCCAACGCGGTGGTGGCGTTCTACATCTTCATGCTGGTGCCCGAGTACCTGCTGCGCTTCGTGGCCTGGGTGCTGTCGCGCTTCGTGTACCGCTTCGACATCAAGGACGACCAGCACATTCCCACCGAGGGCGCCGCCGTGCTGGTGTGCAACCACGTGAGTTTCATCGACGCGGTGCTGCTGATGGCGGCGAGCCCGCGCCCGATCCGTTTCATCATGGACCACCGCATCTTCAAGGTGCCGGTGCTCGGCTGGCTGTTCAAGCTGGCCAAGGCCATTCCGATCGCACCGCAGAAGGAAGACCCGGCCGCGTACGAGGCGGCCTTCGCCAAGGCCATCGGCGTGCTGCGCGAGGGCGACCTGCTGGGCATCTTCCCCGAAGGCGCGATCACGCGCGACGGCGAGCTGCAGCCCTTCAAGGGCGGCGTGATGAAGATCCTCGAAGGCGCGCGCGCCGAAGGCATCGAGCCGCCCGTGGTCCCGATGGCGCTGACCAACCTCTGGGGCTCGTACTTCAGCCGCATCGAACTGCGCGGCGGCCAGCAGGTCGCCATGGCCAAGCCCTTCCGCCGCGGCTTCTTCAGCCGCGTGGGCCTGCGCGTGGGCCACCCCGTGGCGCCGCAGGAGGTGCAGCCCGAGACGCTGCGCCAGCGCGTGGCCGGCCTGCTGGCCTCCTGAGGCGTGCGCCCCAAAGTATCTCTTCGGGATACTGCGGGACGCCAGGATCGCAACTGGTTGAAGTATTCGAGCCTCGCGGCGTGAAGGCGAACCATCATTCGCTCACCTTCACTGCGCCGCGAGGCCTTCATGCAACCCCTCTCATCCCCCACCGTTTCGATCCTCCAGCGCAGCCTGCCGGCTTACCGCAGGACCGCCCTGGCGCGGTCGATGGCCGCCCTGGCCTTCGCCGCTTGCGCCGCGTTCGCGGGTGTCGCGACGCCGCTGCCCGCACGGGCCCAGAGCGAGGCCTCGGCCGCGCTGTCGCTGCTGCCCGTGGCTTCGGTGGTCGGTGCTGCTTCGGTCGTCGGTGCCTCGGCCACGGCGGTGGTCGCCGTGCCCGCGGCGCTGTCGGTGGGCGGCTCGGTGCTCACCGTGATCGCGGTCGAGGCTTCGGTCGACGGCACCGTCTACCTGCTCGAACGCGCCTCGGACGGCGCCCGCGTCAGCGTCAAGGTGATGGGGCGTGCCACCCGTGGCGTGTCGGCGGCCGCCGGCACGGCCGTGGTCGTCAGCGTGATCGGCACGGGCGTCGTGCTCTCGGCTGCCGGCGAGGTGCTGGCCTTCGTGCCCAACGCGGTCGGCCGCGCACTGTTTCACAACGAAAGACTGTCGTGAAACCCGCCTTGCGCCCCGCGCTGCTGCTGGCGTTCGCCGTCGCTGCGGTGCTCCCGCTGCAGGCGAACGCCGGCCGCTCGTGCGAACAGGTCAGGCCGACGCCGGCGCTGATCGTCAAGGGCATGCAGCTGGCCGAGCGCACCTCGCAGCAGCTCGATGCGAGCGGCGCGCGCGTGGTCATCCTGGCGCGCGCCGGGCAGGACCTGAGCAAGTACGGCTTGCGCTACTCGCACCTGGGCATCGCCTACAAGACCGACGAAGGCCCGTGGCGCGTGGTGCACAAGCTCAACCACTGCGGCACCGCGGTGGCCGCGGTCTACCGGCAGGGGCTGGGCGAGTTCTTCCTCGACGACCTGTGGCGCTACGAGGCCGCCTGGTCCGTGCCCACGCCCGCGGTGCAGGCCCAGCTGATGGCCGCGCTGCGCGAGCCCGATGCGCGCCTCGTGCGCCTGAACGTGGCGCCCTACAGCATCGTGAGCTACGCCTGGGGCCAGAAGTACCAGCAGTCGAACCAGTGGGCTATCGAGACCCTGGCCGCCGCGATGGAGCCCGCCACCATCGGCACCCGCGCGCAGGCGCAGGCCTGGCTGCAGTTCAAGGGCTACGAGCCCACCACGCTGAACCTCGGCCCGCTGACCCGCCTGGGCGGGCGCGTGGGCTCGGCCAACATCGCTTTCGACGATCATCCGAACGAGAAGCGGTTCTCGGACCGCATCGAGACCGTGACCGTCGACTCGGTGTTCGCCTGGCTGCCGCGTGCGGGCCTGGGCGCGGCGCCGGTCACACTCAAGCTCTGAGCGAAGAAAAGAAAGAAAGAAGGTAAGACCATGAGCAAATCCCTGCGCCTGTCCGAGAAGTGGTTCCGCCGCGGCCTGTGGCTGGTGGCGTTCGTGTTCGCGAGCTTCCTGATCGGGCTGGGCAGCACGATCGTGGGCGACCTGCCGCAGGTCGAGCGCGTGCGCGTGCTCGACGACTTCATCGACAAGCCGACAGCCGAGCCGCTGCGCGCCACCATCAAGGCCTCGGAGGCCGCCGAACTGCAGGCCGCGCGCGACCTCGATCAGGCGCAGCTGCAGCTCAACACCGCCCAGCAGGCCAGCGCCAACGCGCGCGAGACCTTCGGCAACTGGATCGCCACGCGCCGCGCCACCGCGCAGCCCGACCAGGACACCGAGCTCATCGCGCGCACCAAGGCGCTCGACGCCTTCAAGCAGAAGGAAGACGCGGCGCAGCGCAAGGCCGACGCGCAGCGCCAGATCGCACTCGACGCGCGCCAGGCCGAGCAGCGTGCGCGCGCGGCATTGGGCGTGCTGGAGCACGACGCACAGCAGCGCTTGGACGCCGAGTACCGCCGCGTCGAACTGCGCGTGTTCGGCTACCGGCTCGCGCTGACCCTGCCGCTGCTGCTGGTGGCCGGCTGGCTGTTCGTGAAGAAGCGCAAGAGCACCTACTGGCCCTTCGTGTGGGGCTTCATCTTCTTCGCCCTGTTCGCCTTCTTCGTCGAGCTGGTGCCCTACCTGCCGAGCTACGGCGGCTACGTGCGCTACGTGGTGGGCATCGTGCTCACGGTGCTGGTGGGGCGCTATGCCATCGTGGCACTCAACCGCTACCTGGCGCGCCAGAAGCTCGCCGAGCAGCAGCCCGACCAGGTGCGCCGCGAAGAGCTGAGCTATGACACCGCGCTGGCCCGCCTGGCCAAGAGCGTGTGCCCCGGCTGCGAGCGGCCGGTCGACCTGAAGAACAACGAGATCGACTTCTGCCCGCACTGCGGCATCGGCCTGTTCGACCACTGCGGCCACTGCAGCACGCGCAAGAGCGCGTTCTCCAAGTTCTGCCATGCCTGCGGAACCTCGGCCGCTGCGCATACACCTGTGACCGGCACTGCGCAATCGGTCACGCCGGGCGCGCCGGTTCAGCCGGCCACGTAGCGAAAGCGCCGCACGGTCGTGCTACAACCCCGGGCTGCGTCACGCAACGCCGTGCCGCGGGTTTTCCCATTCACATTGACGGAGCACACCCATGAGCATTTTCGGCAAGATTTTTTCCAAGATTTTCCCGTCGGCCAACGCCGCTGAAGTCGTCGCCGCACCGCCGGCGGCTGCACCCGGCGCACTGGCCGTTGCCGCACCGCCGCCCGCGATCCCGCTGGGCGACGTGCCCGCCGTCCTGGACGCGATGCCGGGTGCCGCCGGCCTGAACTGGCGCACCTCGATCGTCGACCTGCTCAAGTTGCTGGGCCTGGACAGCAGCCTCGCCGCGCGCAAGGAACTGGCCAGCGAAATCCTCTACAGCAACGGCGAACCGGGTTCGGCCGAATGGAACATCGGCCTGCACAAGCAGGTGATGACCCGCATCGCCGCCAACGGCGGCACGCTGCCGGCCGAACTGCGCGACTGATCGTCCCGCCACCCACGCAGCAAAAAGCCCGGCATGCCGGGCTTTTTCCTTGGGGCGACCGTTGAAGCGCTTCAGGTCCAGCCTGCGTCCACCACGTAGTCCTGCGCGGTGCACATGCGCGAATCGTCGGCCGCGAGGAACAGCGCCATCGCGGCGATGTCTTCCGCCATCACCCGCCCCGGCAGGCACTGGGCCGCATCGATCTCCGCGGCGGATTCGGGCTTCACCCAGAGCTTGATCTGCCGCTCGGTCATCACCCAACCCGGCATGATCGTGTTGACCCGGATGTTCTGCTTGCCCAGGTCGCGCGCCAGCGAGCGCGTGAGACCCATCACGCCCGCCTTGCAGGCCTGGTAGACCGGGTAGCCGCGGCCCTTCATGAGCCAGCTGATCGAGCCGAAGTTGACGATCGAGCCGCCGCCCAGCGCGCGCATGTCGTCGGCCACGGCCTGCGCGGCGAAGAACTGGTGCTTGATGTTGACGGCCACGAGGCGGTCGAAGTCGTCGCTGGTCACGTCGGCCATCTCGTGGCGCCGGTCGTTGGCGGCGTTGTTCAGCAGCACCGACACCGGCCCGAAGCGCTGGCGCACCGCATCGATGGCGGCGGCGAGGGCGGCCGTGTCGGTCACGTCGCAGGGCACGAACAGCGCGGGGTGCGCGCCCTGCAGCTGCGCGGCGAGCGCATCGCCGGCGGCGGTGTCGAGGTCGCAGAAGCCGACCTTCGCGCCTTGGGCATGAAAGGCCCGCACCAGCGATTCGCCGATGCCGCTGGCGCCGCCCGAGATGAACACGGTGCGGCCGGCCAGCGAGGGGTAGCGGGCGGTATAGGCCGTGGGTGGGGAGGCGTTGGTCATGAGGGGGAGGACAACCGCAGTGAAGACAGGGCAAGCGTACCGGATGACGGCGTCCCTGGTGCCGGCCGGGCCTCCACCCGGCGTATGGCTTCCGGCCTGTGGGCAGGTCGCCGTGGCAGGCATACGCTTCGGCCCATGAGCTCCTTCAACCGCCGTTTCGTCTTCTGCCTCGCGCTGCTTCCGGCCGCCTTCGCGGCGCGGCACGTCCGCGCGCAGGCGCAGGCACCGGCGCCCGTGCTGCTCTTCAAAGTGGTCTCGCCGCGAGACGACATCGTGGTGGGCATCGAGGCGGCCCAGCTGGGCGCCGGCGCGGCGCCGCCCGTGCAGCGGCTTGCCGCCATGCTGGCCGAGAAGGGTCAGCTCACGCTCTGGCAGTACGCCTCGCACAAGGACGCGAGCGGAGCCCTGGTGCAGGCGCCGCTCAGGCAGATCGTGGTCTTCAGGAACGAGCTGCTGCGCATCGAACCCTACGCGACGCCGCTGGCCATCCAGCCGCCGGGCGCCGCAAAGTCCTAGACGCCGCGTGCGCGGTCGGCCTTGAACTGCGCGCGGAACGCCGTGAAGGTGCCCGCGTCGAGCGCCGCGCGGATCTCGGTCATCAGGTTCAGGTAGTAGTGCAGGTTGTGGATCGTGCACAGCATCGGGCCGAGCATTTCGCCGCAGCGGTCCAGGTGGTGCAGGTAGGCGCGGCTGAAGCCTTCGCGCCCGCCGTCGTTCCACGACACGCCCGAGGTGCCGGCGCAGGCGTGGCAGGTGCAGCTCGGGTCGACTGGCTGCGGGTCGCTCTTGTGGCGCGCGTTGCGCATCTTCAGGTCGCCGAAGCGCGTGAACATCGTGCCGTTGCGCGCATTGCGCGTGGGCATCACGCAGTCGAACATGTCGACGCCGTCGGCCACGCCCTGCACCAGGTCCTCGGGCGTGCCCACGCCCATCAGGTAGCGCGGCTTGTTCGCGGGCAGCCGGTGCGGCGTGTGGCCCATGATGTGCAGCATCTCTTCCTTGGGCTCGCCCACGCTCACGCCGCCGATGGCGTAGCCGGGGAAGTCCATGTCGACCAGCGCCGCCAGCGACTCTTCGCGCAGGTTCTCGAACATGCCGCCCTGCACGATGCCGAACAGCGCGTTCGGGTTCTGCAGGCGCGTGAACTCGGCCTGGCAGCGCTTGGCCCAGCGCAGGCTCAGTTCCATCGAGACGCGCGCCTCGGCTTCGGTCGTGATGTGGCCCTTGGTGTCGTAGGGCGTGCACTCGTCGAACTGCATCACGATGTCGCTGTTCAGGATGGTCTGGATCTGCATCGAGACCTCGGGCGTGAGGAAGAGCTTGTCGCCGTTGACGGGCGACGCGAACTTCACGCCCTCTTCGCTGATCTTGCGCATCGCACCCAGCGACCACACCTGGAAGCCGCCCGAGTCGGTGAGGATGGGCTTGTCCCATTTCTCGAACTGGTGCAGCCCGCCGAAGCTCGCCATGACGTCCAGGCCCGGACGCATCCACAGGTGGAAGGTGTTGCCCAGGATGATCTGCGCGCCCATTTCTTCGAGGCTGCGCGGCATCACGCCCTTGACGGTGCCGTAGGTGCCCACGGGCATGAAGATCGGCGTCTGGACCTTGCCGTGGTTGAGCGTGAGCGTGGCACGGCGCGCGTGGCTGTCGGGGTCGGTCTTGAGGAGTTCGAAGTTCAGCATGATGTCGTTCAGTCCTGGGTGCGTGCGAGCAGCATGGCATCGCCGTAGCTGAAGAAGCGGTAGCCGTTGGCAATGGCGTGGGCGTACAGCGCCATCACGCGCTCGTAGCCCGCGAAGGCCGAGACCAGCATCATCAGCGTGCTCTTGGGCAAATGGAAGTTGGTCACCAGCACGTCGACGTGCGCGAAGGCGAAGCCCGGCGTGATGAAGATGCGCGTGTCGCCCGTGGCCTCGCCGCTTTTTGCCCAGGACTCGAGCGTGCGCACCGTGGTCGTGCCCACCGCGACCACGCGCCCGCCGCGTGCCTTGCATTCGGCAATGGCGCGCTGCGTGGCCTCGGGCACTTCGTAGCGTTCGGCGTGCATCGTGTGTTCGGCGATGTTCTCGGTCTTCACCGGCTGGAAGGTGCCGGCGCCCACGTGCAGCGTGACGTTGGCGCGCTGCACGCCGCGCGCTTCGAGTTCGGCCAGCAGGCCTTCGTCGAAATGCAATGCGGCCGTGGGCGCGGCCACGGCGCCGGGCACACGCGCGAACACGGTCTGGTAGCGGCTCTCGTCGTCGGCCGAGTCGGTGTGCGTGATGTAGGGCGGCAGCGGCACGTGGCCGCAGCGCTGCATCAGCGCATACGGGTCTTCGCCGGCGTCGCTCTCGAAGCCGAAGCGGAACAGCGCGCCGTCTTCCTCGGGCCAGCGGCCCAGCAGCGTGGCGCGAAAGCCGCCCACCATCTCGAGCGTGGTGCCCACGGGCGGCTTCTTGCTGACCTTCATGTGCGCGACCACTTCGTGGCCCTGCAGCACGCGCTCGACCAGCAGCTCGAGCTTGCCGCCGGTCGGCTTCTCGCCGAACAGGCGCGCCTTGACCACGCGCGTGTCGTTGAAGACCAGCAGGTCGCCCGCGCGCAGCAGCGAGGGCAGTTCCTTGAAGATGCGGTCGGCCGGGGCGGGGCCTGTGCCGTCGAGCAGACGGGAGGCGGTGCGTTCGGTGGCCGGGTGTTGTGCCACCAGCTCGGGCGGCAGATGGAAATCGAAATCGGAAAGCGTGAAGGCGCGCATGGTGCTTGAGGGCCGGACGGGCCCGTGCCAAGGAGGCATGGGAAGGGAAAAAGGCGGAGAGCGGCGATTGTCCCATGGCCCGGAATCACGGGCGTCACCTGGGGTTGGCTCGGGGTTGCCGAGGCAGAATCGACGCATGGTCGATTCTTCCGTCGCGCGTGTCACGCCGTCCCCCGCCCCTCCTTCCGAAGGCGAGCTCTTCAAGAAGATCCTGGGCGGCGCCTGGATGGGCCTGCACCCCGACATCCGCCGACGCTTCGACAAGAACCCCCTGCCGGGCAAGGCGCTGCATTACCTGGGCGCGCTCAGCGAGCTGCGCTGCTCGCGCTTCGGCAAGCTCTTGGGGCACCTCACGCAGCCGATGATCCAGGGTGCGCTGATCCCCTACAGCGACAGCCACTTCCCGGTCGAGATCCAGGTCTACGCCCGGCCCGACGACCCGGCCATCTACAAGCAGCGCATCTACCGCCTGCACGGCCGCCCACCGATCCAGTTCACCAGCTTCATGCGCGAGAGCGAACGCGGCGAGGTGCTCGAGTACGTCGGCATGGGGCTGGGCATGAAGCTGGTGCTGAGCGTGGAGCCCAGCGGCAGCCTGCATTTCCAGAGCGACGGCTATTTCTGGGAGGTGTTCGGCTGGCGCATTCCGCTGCCGGGCCTGTTCACGCCGGGCAAGACCTTTCTCTGGCACCACAACGAGACGCCCGAGCGCTTCAACATCCGCATCGAGATCCGCCACTGCCTCATGGGCACCACCTTCACGCAGGTCGGCGTGTTCGAGGAAGTGCCGGAGCCGCAGGCGGTGTCCGCATGATCGACACGCACCTGCTGGCCCTGCAGCTCATGGCGGCGCAAGGCGCGCTGGGCGCCTTCGACACGCTCTACCACCACGAAGGCACCGAGGCGCTGCCGCGCCGCGGCACGGCGGGGCGCGAGCTGGCGATCCACGCCACGCGCTCGTCGATTTATTGCGCGCTGTTCCTCGGCCTGTCGGCATGGGCCTGGCACGGCGCGTGGGCGTGGGTGCTGCTCGTGGTGTTCGGCGTCGAGATCGTGCTCACGCTGTGGGACTTCGTGGTCGAAGACGGCAGCCGCCTGCTGCCGCCCACCGAGCGCGTGACGCACACGGTGCTGGCCATCAACGCCGGCGCGTTCATCGCGCTGCTGGCGATGAGCGCGGTCGGCTGGGCAGCGCAACCGACGGCGATGGTGTGGCAGCCGCACGGCTGGCTCAGCGCCTTCCTGGCGTTGTGCGGCGTGGGTGTCGGTATCTCGGGCCTGCGCGACGGCTTCGCGGCGCGCGCCTTGTTCAAACAGCAGAAGCAGGCGCAGGTGCGCGCCGTCGAGGCCCCGGTGCATTTCGGCACGACGCCGCAGCAGGTGCTGGTGACGGGCGGCACCGGCTTCATCGGCCAGATCCTCGTGCGCCACCTGCTGGACGACGGCCATGCGGTGACGGTGTGGACGCGCGACGCGCGCGCCGCCGCCTGGGGCTTTGGCGGCGCGGTGCGCTGCGTGCAGTCGCTCGACCAGATTCCCGCCGCCGACGCCATCGACGTGGTCGTCAATCTCGCGGGTGCACGCATCCTCGGCCAGCGCTGGAGCGCAAGGCGCCAGCAGCAGCTGCTGCAAAGCCGCGAAGGCCTGACGCAACAGCTCGTCGCGTGGATCGCCACGCGCCCGCGCAAGCCGTGGCTGCTGCTCTCGGGCTCGGCCATCGGCTACTACGGCGTGCAGCCGCAGGGCGACGCCACCGAGCTCACCGAAGACGCACCGCCGCAGAGCATCTTCATGTCGACACTGTGCCAGCGCTGGGAGCAGGCCGCGCACGCGGCCGTGGCGCACGGCGTTCGCGTGGCCTGCCTGCGCTTCGGCTTCGTGCTGGGCCACCAGGGCTCGCTGCCGCAGCTGCTGATGCCCGTGCAGCTGGGCATGGGCGGGCGCCTGGGCAGCGGGCGGCAGTGGCTCTCGTGGGTGCATGTGCACGACCTGATCCGCGCCATCGCGCATGTGTGGACGGTGACGGAGCCGGCCACAGGTCCGGCCACCGCGAAGGCCTTCAACGTCACCGCACCCGGTGCAGTGAGCCAGGAGGCCTTCACCCGCGTCGCCGCCGGCGTGCTGCACCGCCCCTGCTGGATGCCCACGCCCGCCGCGCCCGTGAAGCTGCTGCTCGGCGAGCAGGCCGACCTGCTGCTCGAAGGCCAGCGCGTGGTGCCCGCGCAGCTGCTGCGCACCGGCTTCCAGTTCATGTTCCCCGATGCCCGCAGCGCCTTGACGGACCTTTGCCGTCCACGCTAGAAGCCTTGTCCGTGCCCGCCAAGAAAGAACCGACTCCCCCCGCCGCGCCGGCGTCACCGCCCGGCACCGGCCTGAGCCTCGTGCAGCGCGCGCTGCGCAAGCTCGGCCTCGCGCGCGACATCGACTTCGCGCTCTACCTGCCGATGCGCTACGAGGACGAGACCCGCATCGTGCGCCTGGTCGACACGCGCGACGGCGACATGGCGCAGGTCGAGGGCGTGGTCACCGAGTGCGAGGTGGTGTTCCGCCCGCGCCGCCAGCTCATCGCCACCATCGACGACGGCAGCGACACCTGCCAGCTGCGTTTCTTCAACTTCTATCCGTCGCAGCAGAAGCAGCTCGCGGTGGGCGCCAAGGTGCGCGTGCGCGGCGAGATGCGCGGCGGTTTCGTGGGGCGGCAGATCATGCATCCGACCGTCAAGGCGGCCGGCACGGCGCTGCCCAACGCGCTCACGCCCGTGTACTCGACCGTGGCCGGGCTCGCGCAGCCGGTGCTGCGGCGCGAGGTGCGCTCGGGCCTGGCGCGCGCGCTGCTCGACGAGACGATCCCGGTGCAGATCGGCCTGCGCGGCGCGTGGGACCTGCGCAGCGCGCTGAGCTTCCTGCACTACCCGACGCCCGACGTGTCGATCGCCGCGCTCGAAGACCACAGCCACCCGGCGTGGCAGCGCATCAAGGCCGAGGAGCTGCTGGCGCAGCAGCTCTCGCAATTGCAGGCGCGGCTGGAGCGCGCGGCGCAGCGTGCGCCGGTGCTGCCTGCGTCCACCGACGCGGCGGCGAGTTCGCTGCATGCGCAGTTGCTCGCCGTGCTGCCCTTCGGCCTCACCGGCGCGCAGCAGCGCGTGGGCGAGGAGATCACGGCCGACCTGCACCGCCAGATCCCGATGCACCGCCTGCTGCAGGGCGACGTGGGCTCGGGCAAGACCGTGGTCGCGGCGCTGGCCGCGGCGCGCTGCATCGACGCGGGTTTCCAGTGCGCGCTGATGGCGCCCACCGAAATCCTCGCGGCCCAGCACTTCGGCAAGCTGGTCGGCTGGCTCGATCCGCTGCTGGCCGAGCGCGGCCTGCGCGTGGCCTGGCTCACGGGCAGCCAGAAGAAGAAGGAGCGCGACGAGATGTCGGCCGCCGTCGAAAGCGGCGAGGCCGCGCTGGTCATCGGCACGCACGCGGTCATCTCCGAAAAGGTGAGATTCAAGAACCTGGCGCTGGCCATCATCGACGAGCAGCACCGCTTCGGCGTCGCGCAGCGCCTGGCCCTGCGCGGCAAGGCGGGCGGCGACCTCGAACCGCATCTGCTGATGATGAGCGCCACGCCGATTCCCCGCACGCTCGCGATGAGCTACTACGCCGACCTCGATGTGTCGACGCTCGACGAGCTGCCGCCCGGCCGCACGCCCATCGTCACCAAGCTGGTGGCCGACCATCGGCGCGACGAGGTCATCGACCGCATCCAGGCGCAGATTTCGCAGGGCCGACAGGTCTACTGGGTCTGCCCGCTGATCGAGGAGAGCGAGGCGGTCGACCTGCGCAACGCCACCGAGACGCGCGACGAACTTGCCGGCACGCTGGGCGAACACATCCAGGTCGGCCTGCTGCATTCGCGCATGCCCACGGCCGAGAAGCAGGCGGTGATGGCCGCCTTCACCGCGAACGAAATCCAGGTGCTGGTGAGCACCACGGTGATCGAGGTGGGCGTCGACGTGCCCAACGCCTCGCTGATGGTGATCGAGCATGCCGAGCGCTTCGGTCTCTCGCAGCTGCACCAGCTGCGCGGGCGCGTGGGGCGCGGCGCGGCGGCCTCGGCCTGCGTGCTGCTCTATGCGCCGGGCGACAGCGGCCGCGTCGGCGAGGCGGCGCGCGCGCGGCTCAAGGCGATGGCCGAGACCGGCGACGGTTTCGAGATCGCGCGGCGCGACCTCGAAATTCGCGGCCCCGGCGAGTTCCTCGGCGCGCGCCAGTCGGGCGCGCCGCTGCTGCGCTTTGCCGACCTCGCGACCGACACGCTGCTGCTCGACTGGGCGCGCGAGCTTGCGCCGGTGATGCTGCAGAAGCACCCCGAGCTGGCGCAACGCCACATCGACCGCTGGCTCGGCACGAAGGCCGAATACCTCAAGGCTTGAGCAGGTCGAGCAGCTGGTCGAGCCCGCCCTCGTCGATCGCCAGCATCGCGGCTTCGCGCACCAGCGGCTTGGCGTGGTAGGCCACCGACAGCCCGGCCACGCGCATCATCGGCAGGTCGTTCGCGCCGTCGCCCACGGCAATGGCGCGGGTCGGCGGGATGCCCATCGCGCGGCAGCATTCGAGCAGCTTGTCCTTCTTGGCTTCGCCGTCGCAGATGTCGCCCCAGGGCTGGGGCAGCATGCGCCCGGTGAGCCGGCCGTCTTCGATCTCCAGCACGTTGGAGCGCGTGTCGTCCAGCTTCAATCGATCGCGCAGCCGGTCGGTGAAGAAGGTGAAGCCGCCGCTCAGCAGCACGACGCGCAGGCCGGCTTTCTTGCACGCGGCGATCAGCGTCTCGGCGCCCGGGTTCAGGTGCAGGCGCTGGTCGTACACGGCCTGCAGCGCCGACAGCGGCACGCCGCGCAGCAGGGCCACGCGCCGGCGCAGGCTGTCCTTGTAGTCGGTGATCTCGCCGTGCATCGTGGCCTCGGTGATGGCCGCGACCTCGGGCCCGCAGCCCGCGATGTCGGCGATCTCGTCGACCGTCTCGATGTCGATCAGCGTCGAGTCCATGTCGAAGGCGATCAGCTTGAAGTCCGACAGCCGCAGGGAAGGAAGAGTGAGCGTGGTGGTCATGGGGTGGGGCTGCCCGCGTTCCAGTGCTGCGTGCCGAGCCAGTCGACGAACTGCCGTGCGAGCGCGGCCACCGGCCCTTCGGTGCGGTACAGCGCGTAGACGCCGGAGGCCGGCAGGCGCGGTTCGGGAAACACCAGGCGCAGCCGGTCGGCGCGGATGTCTTCCTCGAGCAGGCACCAGGGCGCCAGCGCGAGCCCCAGGTCGTTCATGGCCGCCTGCATGCACAGGAACTGGTGGTCGAACACGGGGCCGGGCAGCTGGGGCGGCACGCGCACGCCGGCCAGCTCGAACCAGCGCGGCCAGTTCTCCACTTCGCCGGCGGCCTGCAGCAGCGGGTGGCCCAGGCAGTCGGCCATGCTGGCGATGCGGTGCCGTTCGATGAAGCGCGGCGATGCCACGGCCACGAGGTGGTCGTCCAGGCAGCGCACGCAGGTGTGGTCGGGGCGCTGCATGGGAATGCGGCGGATCAGCACGTCGCTGCCGGCCTCGGCCTGGTCGAAGAACTGCCGGCCCAGGGTCGACAGCTGCACGTCGGTCTGCGGCGCCAGGGCCTGGAAGCCGGCCAGCCGCGGGATGAGCCACTTCATCGCCAGCGAGGGCGTGGTGCACACGCGCAGGCTGGCGCGCTGGTGGGGTGACTTCAGCGCGGCTGTGGCACTGGCGATGCGGTCCAGGCTGGCCTGCACCTCGGCGAAGTAGTCGCGCGCATGCGGCAGCAGCGTCGCGCCGCGGGCCTCGCGCGCGAACAGCGGCTGGCCCAGGTAGTCCTCCAGCAGGCGGATCTGCTGGCTGACGGCGCTGTGCGTGATGCTGAGTTCGTCGGCGGCCGCGGTGAAGTTGGCATGGCGCGCCGCCGCTTCGAAGGCGCGCAGTGCCTTCAAAGGGGGGAGGCGTCGGGTCACCACATGCGACCCTTGGCGAGCGGGCTTGTCTTCCTCATGTTCTTTTCGTGTTCGGTTGCGTGCCGCCCGGGGTCGGAGGCCGGCGCGCATCGTAGACCGGGAAGCCTGCAGAAAAACTAACCGGCCGCCTTAAAAAATACGGCTGGTGGCACGCAGGGGGCGCACCTAGCATCGCGCTTCCTTCCACCCTGAACAAGAGACATGGCTTCCATCACCATCGACAACGTCGTGAAGCAGTTCGCCAACCAGACGGTGCTGCAGAACCTGTCGCTGCATGTGCCCGATGGCGCCTTCTACACCCTGCTGGGCCCCAGCGGCTGCGGCAAGACGACCCTGCTGCGCTGCATCGCGGGCTTCAACGAACCCGACGGCGGGCGCATTCTTTTCGACAAGGACGACGTGACGCGCGTGTCCACCCACCACCGCGACATCGGCATGGTGTTCCAGGACTACGCGCTGTTCCCCGACAAGACGGCCTTCGATAACGTGGCCTACGGCCTGCGCGCGCGCAAGGTGCCCAAGGCCGAGATCGCCCGGCGCGTCAACGAGGCGCTGGACAAGGTGAGCCTGCTGGCACTGGCCGACCGCTACCCGGCGCAGATGAGCGGCGGCCAGCGCCAGCGCGTGGCGCTGGCGCGCGCGCTGGTGATCCGCCCGCGCGTGCTGCTGATGGACGAGCCGCTGTCCAACCTCGACGCCAAGATGCGCCTGCAGATGCGCGACGTGATCCTGGACCTCGTGCGCGAAGCCGGCATCACCACCGTGTTCGTCACGCACGACCAGGAAGAGGCGCTGGCCATGTCCGACCGCATCGCCATCATGGACCGCGGCAGCATCGCGCAGCTGGGCACGCCCGAAGAGCTGTACGGCACGCCGGTGAACGCCTACGTGGCGGACTTCATCGGCTCGGCCAACGTGATCCCGGTGCCGGCCGAGTCCGCCGGCGGCGCCGCGTCGCACGTACGCTACCAGCTGTGCGGCCAGCAACTGGACGGCAAGCAGGGCGGCGCCGCGCTGGGCGCGCAGGGCATCCTCATCGCGCGCCCCGAGGCGCTGTCGCTGATGGCGCCCGCACCCCACGTGCCCAACGCCATCGCGGGCGAGGTGCTGCGCCGCCAGTACCTGGGCTTCAAGACCGCCTACCGCATCCGGCTGCACGACCAGTCGGAGATCCGCGTCGAGCTGCATGCCGGCAACATGGTGGCCGACTTCCAGGCCGGCGATGCGGTGCAGGTGCTGGTGCCGGCCGACAGCCGCGTCGTCGCCGCCTGAACGGACACGCACGCCATGAAAATCAACTGGTGGCCCTGGGGTTTCCTGACCCTGCTCAGCCTCGTGCTGCTGCTGTTCTTCGTGTTCTACCCGCTGGGCACGCTGTTCGTGAACAGCGTGCGCGACGAGTCGGGCGCGTTCTCGCTGTCCGGCTTCATCACCTTGCTGCAGGACAGCGAGTACCTGCTCGCGTTCCGCAACACGCTGGTGCTCGGCGTGTCGGTCACGGCCTGCACCGTGGCCGTGGGCGTGCCCTTCGCGTACATGGTGGCGCGCTACGACTTCCCGCTGAAGAACCTGGTGGCGGTGCTGCCGATCATGACCATCGTGATCCCCGAGATCATCGTCGGCCAGTCGTGGCTGCTGCTGCTGGGCAACAACGGGCTGGTGACCAACCTGCTCGCGGGCGCGGGCATCACGCTGCCGACCTTCTACGGCTGGACCGGCATGGTGTTCTCCATGACCTTGGTCTACTACACCTACATCTACCTGGGCGTGCTGGCCGCGCTGCGCGGCTTCGACGGCCAGCTCGAAGAGGCCGGCCTGAGCCTGGGCACCTCGCCGCTGGTGACCAAGCTGCGCGTGCTGGTGCCGGTGATCCTGCCCGCGGTGCTGGTCAATGCGCTGGTGGTGTTCACGCTGGTGGTGGGCAACTTCGCGCTGTCGGTGGTGCTGGGCAGCAGCGTGCCGCTGCTGTCGGTCATGACGTACAACGCCTTCGTCGGCGAGATGGGCGGCAGCCCCACGCTGCAAAGCGCGATGTCGGTGGTGTCGATCGGCATCGTGGCCATCGTGCTGTTTTTCCAGAAGCGCGTGGTCGAACGCAAGATCTACACGATGACGCAGGGCCGCGCGCCCGCCGTGGTGCGCGTGCGCTCGGGCGCGGCGGTGTTCTACACGCTCAGCGTGGGCGTCATCGTCGTGCTGTCGATGCTGCCGCTGCTCATCGTCTTCGTGGGCGCCTTCACCGAGACCAGCGGGCCCGTGATGCGCTGGGGCCAGTGGTCGCTGTCCAGCCTGGAGCGCGCGCTGCGCGGCGCGCCCGAGCCGATCATCAACTCGCTGAAGTTCGCCTCGATGGCCACCGTGGTGGGCGTGGCCTTCGCGGTGCTCGTGAGCTACCTGACGATCAAGAAGCGCAACCCCTTCACCCAGCTGCTGGACTACATCGTGGTGCTGCCGCTGACCATCTCGGGCACGGTGCTGGGCATTGCGCTGGTGCAGACCTTCAACACCGGCTGGCTGGTGCTGGCGGGCACCTCGGGGATCATGGTGCTGTGCTACACGGTGCGTCGCCTGCCCTTCGCGGTGCGCAACGCGTCGTCGACGCTGTTCAACATCTCGGACTCGATCGAAGAGGCTTCGATCAGCCTGGGCGTGTCGCCGCTGAAGACCTTCTTCAAGGTGCTGCTGCCGGCCATGAAGGCCTCGATCATCTCGGCCGCCATCCTGATGTGGGTGACCACGATCTCAGAGCTGTCGGCCTCCATCGTGGTCTACACGGGCGGCCTGGAGACCATGCCCATCGCCATCTTCCGCCAGGTCGACGGCGGGCGCCTGGGCCTGGCCTCGGCCTACGGCGCGGCGCTGGTCAGCGTGATCCTGCTGCCCATCGTGGTGGCGATCAAGGTGTTCCGCATCAACCTGTTCTCCAGCAAATGACCCACCCATTCACTTCAACCTGCGAGGTTTTCATGTCCTTCAAGTCCCTGGCGAAATGCGCGTTCGCGACCCTGGCCCTCACGGCGGGCGTCGCGGGTGCGCAGACGGTGGTGCTCTATTCGTCCAACAACACCGAGACCGTCGAGACCGCGCTGGCCGTGGTCAAGAAGAAGGCGCCCGGGCTCACGGTGCAGCAGGTCACGGGCGGCACCGGCACGCTGATGAAGCGCATCCAGGCCGAGGCCAAGAACCCGCGCGGCGACGTGCTGTGGAGCGGCGGCTTCGGCACGCTGGGCGCCTACAAGGACCAGATGGCGCCCTACAAGTCGCCCGACCTCGCGGCCGTGCCCGCGGCCTTTCGCGGCCCGAACGACCTGTGGGTCGGCACCAATGTGCACGTCATGGTGATGATGGTCAACGAGCGTCAGCTCAAGGGCATGCCCGCGCCCAAGACCTGGTCGGACCTGATGCGCCCCGAGTGGAAGGGCAAATTCGCCATCACCGACCCGAGCAAGAGCGCCACGGCCTACATGCTGGTGTACGGCCTGCTCAAGCAGTTTGGCCGCGACGGCCTGGGCAAGCTGGCGGCCAACGCGGTCGTCACCGCGTCGTCGGGCAGCACCTACAAGGGCGTGGCCGCCGGCGAGTACCCGGTGGGCCTGACCATCGAGTACGCGGCGCAGGAGTACGTGGCGGGCGGCCAGAAGGAGATCAAGCTGGTGTACCCGACCGAGGGCAGCTACCTGGCGCCCGAAGGCATGTTCATCGTGAAGGGCGCGAAGAACATGGACGCCGCCGTCGCGCTCTACAACGGCCTGCTGAGCAAGGAGACGCAGCAGGAGCTGCTGGTGAAGAACTTCCGTCGTCCGGTGCGCAGTGACATCGCGGTGTCCAAGCTCACCTCGCTGCCCGACCTGAGCGCCATCAAGGTCTTCCCGCTCGACCAGGAAGCGGCCTCGGCGGAGTACGAGCAGCTCGTGGCGCTGTGGAACCTGGCGGTGAAGGCGCGGTGACGAGTACGGCGAAGGCGCCTTCGACGCCGGTCAGCGCCTTCGATCTGTTCAAGATCGGCATCGGCCCCTCGAGCTCGCACACGGTCGGGCCGATGATCGCGGCGCGCCAGTTCGCCTGCCTGCTGCAAGCGCAAGGCCTGCTGCCGCAGGTGGCCGCGCTGGTGACGCAGCTGTACGGTTCGCTGAGCGCCACCGGCCGCGGCCACGGCACCGACCGCGCCGTGCTGCTCGGGCTCGCAGGCCACCGGCCGGACCGGATCGATCCCGACACCATCGAGCCCGCCATCGCGGCCATCCGGCGCGAGCGGCGGCTGCACCTGCTCGGCACGCACGCCGTGGCGTTCGACGAGAAAGAGCACCTGCTCTTCCTGCGCAAGAGCCTGCCTCGGCACCCGAACGGCCTGCGCTTCATCGCGCTCGACGCGCAGGGCCAGACCTTGGCTGAGGCGGACTACTTCTCGGTCGGCGGCGGCTTCGTCGTCGATGCGCAGGGCGAGAGCGTGCGCAACGAAGCCGGCGTGCAGCGCCCGGCGCCGGCCGCGCTGCCCTTCGCCTTCGACACCGGCGCGGAGCTGTTGGCGCAATGCCGGGCGCAGGGCCTGTCGATCGCCGCGCTGATGATGGCCAACGAAACGCAGTGGCGGCCGCAGGCCGAGGTGCGATCGGAATTGCTGCAGGTGTGGGACGCGATGGCCGGCGCCGTGCGGCGCGGCTGCGCGAGCACCGGCACCCTGCCCGGGCGCATGCAGGTGCGGCGGCGCGCGGCCGACCTGTTCGGGCAACTGCAGGGCAATGGCACGGCGCAGGCGGCGCCCGACCCGCTCGCGGCGATGGACTGGGTCAACCTGTACGCCATGGCCGTCAACGAAGAGAACGCGGCCGGTGGACGCGTGGTCACCGCGCCCACCAACGGCGCGGCGGGCGTGATCCCGGCGGTGCTGCATTACCACCAGCGCTTCTTTCCCGGCGCGGGCGACGAGGCGGTGGTCGATTTCTTGCTCACTGCGGCCGCCATCGGCATCCTCTACAAGAAGAACGGCTCGCTCTCGGGCGCCGAGGTCGGCTGCCAGGGCGAGGTCGGCGTGGCCTGCTCGATGGCGGCGGGCGCGCTCGCCGCGGTGATGGGTGGCACGCCCGGCCAGGTCGAGAACGCCGCCGAGATCGGCATGGAACACAACCTGGGCATGACCTGCGACCCGGTCAGCGGTCTGGTTCAGATCCCGTGCATCGAGCGCAACGCGATGGGCGCGGTGAAAGCCATCAATGCGGCGCGCATGGCCCTGCGCGGCGACGGCTCGCACTTCGTGTCGCTGGACAAGGTCATCCAGACCATGATGCAGACCGGCGCGGACATGAAGACCAAGTACAAGGAAACCTCGCGCGGCGGCCTCGCCGTGAACATCGTCGAGTGCTGACCGCCGTGCGGTCGGGCACTCAAGCAGGCCGGCGCGTGAACGCGAGGATCAGCCCGAAGCCGACCATCATGCTGCCGCTCACGCGGTTGAACCAGCGCATCGCGCGGCTGCCATTGGCCAGCCGGCGCATGCGCGCGCCGAGCAGCGCATACAGCGCGATCGCGACCAGCTCGAACACCAGGAAGGTCACGCCCAGCAGCACGTAGCTCGACGCGTACGCGCCAGGCACCACGAACTGCGGGAAGAAGGCGGTGAACACCAGGATGGCTTTCGGGTTGCCGGCCGCCACCGTGAACTCCTGGCGCACCAGCGCGCGCATCGACGGCGGCGCGGCCTCGTGCGCCTGCACCTGCGCAGTCGGTGCCGGCGCGCGCAGCAGCCGGACGCCGATCCACACGAGGTACGCGGCACCGATGTACTTGATGACGTCGAAGGCCAGCTCCGACGCCACCAGCACCGCGCCCATGCCCAGGCCCGCGATGGCGATCATGACCGCGAAGGCCACGAGCCGGCCGCTCGCCGCGATCACGGCCGGCGACACGCCGTGCTTGGCGCCGTTGGTGACCGACAGCAGGTTGTTGGGGCCGAAGGCCATGTTGATGGCGAAGCAGGCGGGCAGGAACAGCAGGTAGGCGGACAGGGTCATGGCGCATCCGGCGGTGGGGGTGGCGGGGTGGTCATTATTTCAGCACCTCGCCCGCACAGGCATGCCGATGCGAAGCCGGGGCGACCTATTCCACGTCCGTCATCTGCCGCGCGTAGACGGCCAGCACGATGCGCTCGGAGTGGATCAGGTAGTCGTTCAGCGCCGCCGAGCCTTCGGCGAACTTGCCGGCCTCGATGAGTTCGAGCAGCTTCGTGTTCATGTCCACGTAGGGCGCGTGCAGGAACTCCGGGTCTTTCAGCAGCCCGAAGGCCAGCCGCAGCTCGACCAGGATGTGGGCGAACAGCACGTTCAGCCGCTCGCTGTCGGCCAGCTCGACGATGCCCTTGTGGAACTCCATGTTGGCCGTGCCCACGCCGAGCCAGTCGCCGGCGTCGCGGCATTTCAGCGCCATCTCGACCGCCTCGCGCATGTGCTTCTTGGCGGGGTGGCGCGGGTAGGCCTGCGCCAGCGCCTGGCACTCGATGAGCCGGCGCACGCGGTAGATGTCGATGATCGACGCGATGCTCGGCACCGCCACGAACACGCCGCGGTTGGGCGCGTGCTTGAGCAGGCCTTCCTTGGTCAGCGTGCGGAACACCTCGCGCAGGGTGTTGCGCGAAATCTCCAGGCTGTCGGCCAGCGCGGCCTCCGACAGCCGCTGCCCCGGCGAGAACTCGCCCTTCACGATCTTCTGGCGGATCAGCTCGGCCACGCGGTCGTTGAGCGTGAGCGCGCCGGCGGCCGGCGAGGCGGGGGAAGCGGGGGAATCCAGTCGGGTCATGCCGGTCGGTCGGAGGGGAAAAGAGAGGGGCGCAGCGAGCCTGCGTTGTAACAGACCGCCCCCGTGCCACGCCTAGTCGTGCACCGAAACGCGCCCGTTTCAGGGTTTTCATGGGGGTATTCAGGCACTGTTGTTGGGCACACTACATAAAATTGTTCAACAACTTGTTTGAAATGAGTGATTCATAAGAAATGAATTGCTCATTCATTGGCATGAGGTTTGCATCAATCGACCGCACCGGTGCCCCTGCGCCGGTGTTTTGCATTGCAACGAAAGACCAACCATGACACCTGAAGTCCCCCTGTGGCCGCTGATCGGCGTGGCCGTGATCATTGCGGGATTCATCCTGCGCTTCAATCCGATGCTGGTGGTGATCGTCACGGCCATCGTCACGGCGTTCGCCGCCGGCTTCGGCCCGATGGCGATCCTCACGGCCATCGGCACCGGCTTCATCAAGACGCGCAACCTGCCGCTGATCATTCTTCTGCCGCTGGCGGTGATCGGCCTGCTGGAGCGCCACGGCCTGCGCCAGCACGCGCAGAACTGGATCAGCCGCATCAAGTCGGCCACCGCCGGTCGCCTGCTGATCGTCTACCTCGCCGCGCGTGAACTCACGGCGGCCATGGGCCTGACCAGCCTGGGCGGCCATCCGCAGATGGTGCGTCCGCTGCTCGCGCCGATGGCCGAAGGCGCCACCGAGACGCGCTACGGCAAGCTGCCCGACCGCATCCGTCACAAGCTGCGCGCCTATGCCGCGGCCACCGACAACGTGGGCCTGTTCTTCGGCGAAGACATCTTCGTGGCCTTCGGCGCCATCGTGCTGATGACCACCTTCCTGCACGAAGCCGGCATTGACGTGGAGCCGCTGCACATCGCGATGTGGGGCATTCCCACGGCCATCGCCGCTTTCATCATCCACGCCTGGCGCCTGCGCCGGCTCGACCAGGCGCTGGCCCGTGAGCTGGGCGGCGCCGTAGAGGCCGACGTGCCCGCCACCGCCGTGCCCGCCAAGGAAGGACGCTGAGCATCATGATTCTCTCGATCCAGCACCTGTACCTCCTGGTCGGCTTCATCCTCGCCGTCACGGCCGTGATGACGCTGGCCGACCGCCAGCATCCCAAGCGCTACACCAGCGCGCTCTTCTGGGGCATCTATGCACTGGTCTTCCTGGTCGGCGACAAGCTGCCGCCTGCGCTCGTGGGCGCCGGTGCGATCGGCATGGCCGTCATTGCCGGCCTGCGCGGCGTCGGCGCGGGCAAGCACCGCGAGCCCACGCCCGAGCAGTACCAGGCCAGCGCTACGCGCCTGGGCAACAAGCTGTTCATTCCGGCGCTGGCGATCCCGCTGGTCACCGTGATCGGCACCGTGGGCATGAGCCACATCAAGCTCGGCGGCACGCTGCTGCTCGACCCCAAGAACACCACGCTGGTGAGCCTGGGCATCGGCTGCGTGGTGGCGTTGGCGCTGGCCTGCTGGCTGACGCGCGAGACGCCCGTGCAGGGCATGCGCGAGTCGCGCCGCCTGACCGACGCGCTCGGCTGGGCCGTGGTGCTGCCGCAGATGCTGGGCATGCTGGGCCTGGTGTTCTCCGACGCCGGCGTGGGCAAGGCGGTGGCGCACATCACCACCAGCTACATCAACATGGACATCCGCTTCGTCGCCGTGGCCGTGTATGTGCTGGGCATGGCGCTGTTCACCATCATCATGGGCAACGGCTTCGCGGCCTTCCCGGTGATGACGGGCGGCGTCGGCGTGCCGGTGCTGGTGGGCGTGTACCACGGCGACCCGGCCGTGATGGCGGCCATCGGCATGTTCTCGGGCTACTGCGGCACGCTCATGACGCCGATGGCGGCCAACTTCAACATCGTGCCCGCGGCCCTGCTGGAGCTGCCCGACAAGAACGCGGTGATCAAGGTGCAGATACCCACGGCGGCCGCGCTGCTGGTGGTCAACATCTTCCTGCTGTACTTCCTGATGTTCCGCTGAGGCACCGCGCATGACCACCGCCACCGATGCCAAGGCACGCCGCGTGCTGCTCGCGGGCTTCGAGCCCTTCGAGAACGACCCGGTCAACCCCGCGTGGGAGATCGCCCGCGCGCTCGATGGCTGGGCCTGCGAAGGCGCCGTGGTGCAGGCGGTGCAGCTGCCCTGCGTGTTCGGCCGCGCCATCGACACGCTCGACGCCGCATTGATCGGCTCGCCGCTGCAGCTGGTGCTGTGCATCGGCGCGGCGGGCGGGCGCACCGAGATCTCGATGGAGCGCGCCGCGCTGAACATCGACGACGCGCGCATTCCCGATAACGCCGGCCAGCAGCCCATCGACCTGCCCGTGGTCAGGGACGGCCCGGCGGCCTATTTCTCGACGCTGCCGATCAAGGCCATGGTGCGCGACATGCGCGCGGCGGGCTTGCCCGCGGCCGTGTCCAACAGCGCCGGCACCTTCGTGTGCAACCACATCTTCTACGCGCTCATGCACCGGCTCGCGACGCGCCCGGCACTGGCGCACACGCGCGGCGGCTTCGTCCACGTGCCCTACCTGCCCGAGCAGGCCGCCTCGAAACCCGGCGTGGCGAGCATGGCGCTGGCCGCGCAGGTGGAGGCCTTCCGCGTGGCGATCCGCACCGCGCTCACCTTGCGCCACGACGTGCGCGAAACCGCCGGCCGGCTGCATTGATTCCTGAGGCGTGCGGTGCACGCCGGAGACCCCCGATGAACATCGACTTGAACAGTGACCTCGGCGAAAGCCTCGGCGTCTGGCGCATGGGCGACGACGCCGCCATGCTCGACATCGTCAGCAGCGCCAACGTGGCCTGCGGCTTCCACGCCGGCGACCCCGCGGGCATCCTGCGCACGCTGCGCCAGGCGAAGGAACGCGGCGTTGCAGTGGGCGCCCACGTGGCCTACCGCGACCTCGTCGGCTTCGGCCGCCGCAACATGGACGTCGACAGCGCCGACCTGCGCGCCGACGTCATCTACCAGATCGGCGCCCTGAAGGGCCTGGCCGCCGCGGCCGGCACCGAGGTGCGCTACGTGAAGCCGCACGGCGCGCTGTACAACACCATCGCGCACGACGAGCGACAGGCGCGCGACGTGATCGCGGCCTTGCACGAGATCGACGCCAGCCTCGTGCTCGTCGCGCTCGCAGGTTCGCCGCTCGTGGGCTGGGCCGAGGCCCAGGGCCTGCGCGTGGTGGCCGAGGCCTTCGCCGACCGCGCCTACACGCCGCAGGGCACGCTGGTGTCGCGCCGCGAACCCGGCGCCGTGCTGCACGACGCGAACGACGTGGCCGAGCGCATGCTGCGGCTGGCCAACGAAGGCACCGTCACCGCCATCGACGGCAGCGTGGTGCGCATCCGCGCCGATTCGATCTGCGTGCACGGCGACAGCCCCGGCGCGGTCGAGATGGCGCGCCGCGTGCGTGAGCGGCTCGTGCAGGCCGGCGTGACGATCCGCCCCTTCGCCGAGGCCACCACCGCATGACGACATCGATGCGCTTTCTTCGCGTCAACCTGAATGCCGTGCTGGTCGAGCTCGACGACCTGGCGCAGACGCTCGCGCTGCTGGCCTCGCTGCGCGCCGAGCCTGTCGCCGGCATCGACGAGCTGGTGCCCGCCGCGCGCACCATCCTCATCACCTTCCGCCCCGCCGTGCTGTCGGCCGCCGCATTGGCACACGCCGTGCGCCAGCGAAAGCTCGATGCCCGCGAGACGCGCATCGACAAGCGCATCGAGATTCCCGTGCGCTACGACGGCGAAGACATCGCCGAAGTGGCCGGCCTGCTCGGCATCACGCCCGACGAGCTGGTGCGCCGCCACACCGGCAGCGACTACACCGTCGCCTTCACCGGCTTCGCGCCCGGCTTCGCCTATCTGAGCGGCGGCCACCCCAGCCTGAACGTGCCGCGCCGCGCGGTGCCGCGCACCCGCATTCCCGCAGGCGCGGTCGGCCTCGCGGGCAGCTTCAGCGGCGTGTACCCGCAGGCCAGCCCCGGCGGCTGGCAGATCATCGGCGTGACCGACACGCCCATGTGGGACCTGTCGCGCGAGACGCCCGCGCTGCTGCAGCCGGGCGATGCGGTGCGCTTTGTCGATGCCACGTCGTTGAAGGTGGCGTTGCCTGTCGTCGAGAGCGTTGTCGCGGCGCCCGCGCCTGCTGCCGTCGAAGGCGGCAGTGCCTTCGAGGTCCGCGCCGCTGGCTTGCAAGCGCTGTGGCAGGACGGCGGCCGCCATGGCCAGGCCCGGCAGGGCGTGTCCGCCTCCGGCGCGATGGACCAGCGCTCGCTGCAGGCGGCCAATCGATTGGTCGGCAATGCGTCGGATGCGGCTTGCCTGGAGCTCGCCTACGGCGGCTTCCAGTTCGTCTGCCGCGGCGACGCCGTGATGGCCGTCACCGGCGCCGACGGCCCGCTCACGCTGACCCGCGCCGACGGCGCGCAATGGCCGCTGCTGCGCTACCAGCCCATCGCGCTGGCCGACGGCGACACCGTCACCTTCGGTGAGCCCGTCGCCGGCATCCGCAGCTATCTGTCTGTGCGCGGCGGCTTTGCCGTGGCGCCCGTGCTCGGCAGCTGCGCGACCGACACGCTGGCCCGCATTGGCCCGCCCGCCGTGGTGGCGGGCGACGTGTTGCCCGTGCGCAGCGTTGCCGTTGGCGCCGTCGTCGGCGCCACCGAAGTGCCGCCCATCGACCTGCCCACCGTGCAGGAAGAAGTCGTGCTCGACATCGTGCTCGGCCCGCGCACCGACTGGTTCACCGCCGACGCCGTCGAGCGCCTGTGCAGCCAGCCGTGGTCGGTGACGCCGCAGTCGAACCGCGTCGGCATCCGCCTGAACGGCGAGCAACCGCTGGTGCGCGCGAACAGCGCCGAGCTGCCCAGCGAAGGCACGGCGCGCGGCTCGATCCAGGTGCCGCCCAGCGGCCAGCCCGTGCTGTTCCTTGCCGACCACCCGCTCACCGGCGGCTACCCCGTGATCGCGTCGGTCGCCACCCACCACCTGGACCGTGCGGGGCAGATTCCCGTGAACGCCCGCGTCCGCTTCCAACCGATGGCCGGCCACGGCGCCATCGAACTTTGATTTGAGATCGAGAGTCCTGCGATGAAAAAAGTCCTGATCGCCAACCGCGGCGAAATCGCCGTGCGCATCGCGCGTGCTTGCGCCGACCACGGCGTGCAGTCGGTCGCCGTCTACGCCGATCCCGACCTCAATGCGCTGCACGTGCGCCACGCCGACGAGGCCTACGGCCTGGACGGCCACCGCCCCGCCGACACCTACCTCAACATTCCCAAGCTGCTGGCCATCGCCAAGCGCAGCGGCGCCGACGCCGTGCATCCCGGCTACGGTTTCCTCTCGGAAAGCGCCGCCTTCGCGCAGGCCGTGATCGACGCCGGCCTGACGTGGATCGGCCCTTCGCCCTCGGCCATCGCCACGTTGGGCGACAAGGTGCAGGCCCGCAAGCTCGCACTGAAGGTTGGCGCGCCGCTCGTCGCGGGCACGGCCGACCCGGTCAGCAACGCGGGCGAGGTGCTCGCCTTTGCCGAACAGCACGGCCTGCCGATCGCCATCAAGGCGGCCTTCGGCGGCGGCGGGCGTGGCATCAAGGTCGCGTGGCGGCTCGACGAAGTCGAAGGCCTCTACGAATCGGCCGTGCGCGAAGCCATCACCGCCTTCGGCCGTGGCGAGTGCTACGTCGAGCAGTTCCTCGACCGCCCGCGCCACGTCGAGGCGCAGGTGATCGCCGACACGCACGGCAACGTCGTCGTGCTCGGCACGCGCGACTGCTCGCTGCAGCGGCGCAACCAGAAGCTGGTCGAAGAAGCACCCGCGCCGTTCCTGAGCGACGCGCAGCGCGAGCGCATCCACCAGTCGGCACGCGACATCTGCGCGGCCGCCGGCTACACCGGCGCCGGCACCGTCGAGTTCATGCTGAGCGCGAGCGGCGCCATCTCCTTCCTCGAAGTCAACACGCGCCTGCAGGTCGAGCATCCCGTGACCGAGGAGACCACCGGCATCGACCTCGTCATCGAACAGCTGCGCATCGCCGAAGGCCTGCCGCTGTCCGTCAAGGAAACGCCCGCACCGCGCGGCCACTCCTTCGAATTCCGCATCAACGCCGAAGACGTGGGCCGCGGCTTCCTGCCGACGCCCGGCCCCGTCCACGTGTTCGACGCCCCCTCGGGCCCGGGCGTGCGCGTGGACACCGGCGTGGACGCCGGCTCGCAGGTGCCCGGCACCTTCGACTCGCTGATGGCCAAGCTCATCGTCACCGGCGCCACGCGCGCCCAGGCGATCGCGCGCGCACGCCGCGCCCTCAAGGAATTCCGCATCGAAGGCCTGGCCACGGTGCTTCCGTTTCACCGCGCGGTGATGGCGCACCCCGACTTCGTGTCGGAAGACGCCTTCAAGGTCCACACGCGCTGGATCGAGACGGACTTTGCGAACGACGAGAAGGCAGGCATGCGGCCTGATCCGTTGCCGGATGCGTCGCTGCACCGCACGGCCATCGAGATCGACGGGCGGCGCATGTCGCTGGGGCTGCCGGCGGAGTTGCTGCGTGGGTTGGCGTCGGCGGGTGGTGCGGGTGCTGCTGCTGCGCCTGGCGTTGCGAACGCACCAGCGGCCGATGCCGCCGCCGTGGCTGCGCCGGTGTCGGGCACGTTGCAAGGCTGGAAAGTCGCGGACGGCGACGAGGTCGCCGAAGGTGCGGTCATCGCGGTGATGGAGGCGATGAAGATGGAGATGCAGGTCGTGGCGCACCGCGCGGGGCGCATCGTGTTCGCGGCGGCGGCGGGGGGCTATGTGGCAGCCGGGACGGCGATCGCGCGCATCGAGTGAGTGAGGCCGGCCGTCAAGGCTTGAGGAACAGGGCGACGAGTCCTGAAACGATGCAGGGTGCGAAGGTCACGGCGGCCATGTAGGTCTCGAGACGCGCGCCTGTATTGCGTGCGTCGATGAGTGCTTGGCATGCACCGAGGTAGAGCAACGCGGTGCCGGCCAGCACGAGCACGAACAGCCGGGCTTGCTTCAAGCGAGGTGCCCATGAGGGATGTGGACGCACGCGATGGCCGATCAGGAAGAGCGTGCACACCAGCGATGGCAGGGTGCCAACCACCAGGACGAGGGCGATCAAGTTCATCTTGATCCGGCGTCACTGAACGGCGATGGCCGGGCAGTTGGTTGCTGCGGGTTCTGCGGGGCGATGACTGAACCTGCAGCGAGCTTCTTCAACTCTTGTCGAACACGCGCCGGTAGCGACCATGGCCGTGCGGCTCGCGGCGGCTGGCGGTGCCCAGGATTTTCAATGCAATCTTCGCCGTCGTGCCCGCGTTGTCTCGCAGATCTTGCGCATCTGCATCTGTCATCAGCGGCAGTGTTCCCGGTTCTTTCGCATCCGTCGCGATGACGCGGCGTTCGAAATTGTTGAGTTCATAGGCACGAGCCTGATTGCGGATGTTTCCTGCACGGCCCGGGTTGCCTTGCGCCTCCGATTCCTTCAACAACCGGTCGTGCGTGGCCTTCTTCTGCTTGATGGCGGCCACGAAGTCCTCGCGGTTTTCCTTCGTGATGGGGCCGAGCATCCAGAACCCGCCGTGCGAGTCATGGACATACTTGTCGAAGAAGTCGTTGGCGCTTTGCGGGACGTCCTTGGCGGCAGCCACGGCGCGCAGAAGGCGCCTTTGCACCTCATCGGCACGCGACTGCTGCTCGACGTAGCCCGCTCTGGGAACGAACACCCGCCTGGGCTGGTTGGCCACCTGAGCGGCTTGCACGTCCGTACGCCAGTCGAGTTCCGACTCCCAGAGATCCTGTCGGTCCTGCTTGTTGGAGGCTTCATAGCTCGCCATGGCCTTGAAGGTGGCCTCGTCGCTCTTGGAGGCGCGCCAGCGCCAATACAGTTCCATGTGATAGCGCATGCGGTTCTGCACGGGCTCGCCGCCGTTGGCAACATTCTGTTTTTCCTCTTCCGTGGTCCAGGCGGCGTAGCTGCTGAAGGCCTTGTCGAGGGTGGGCGCGACTGCGAAATCGGCTTGTATTTCCCCTTGCATCTCGGACTTGCTGTCCAATCGCACGCCCGCCGCCAAGGCCTCGAAATACATGTCCATCAAGGGGATCTGCGAGAGCAATGCGGTTCGTCCCTCGATGGCCTTGCCTTGGGATTTCGGTGGATAGCCCCCACCCAGATCGGAATGTGCCCCGGGATAGACGAACTCCTTGGTGTTCGGCGGGTAGTTCTTGGCCCTGATGCGCGCCGTGGACAGCGGAAACGACTGGCGTATTTCATGCGCTGCCACGTAGTGAACCGTCTGGTTGACGCCATGGATGTCCATGGTGTCATCGGCCCAGTCCTGAAAGCCTTGGAAGATCGGCGCCGAATCGGCCAGCCCGACGGACGCCACGGTGTCGAAGATGCCCAGGAAATGAAGCTCCAGCGTCGCCTCGCCGACCGTCATGTTTTCGGCGACTTTCTGCATCCATTGGCAAAAGGTGCGCGCTTCGGCCGCGCCGCGCGAAAAACCGAAGACCGACAGATGCATCTTGGTCACGCGCGGCCGCTGGTCCTTGATGGCTTTGAGCAGGCGCTCCTGAATGCCCTTGAAGATGCTGACCATCTTGTCGTCGCCCAAGCGCCAGCTGGTCTTCAATTGATCGACACAAAGTGTCTTCGCCTCCTCGGGCCGGATCAACAGAACATCGTGATAGGCCATGTGCAAGGCGTTGTAGACCTGTATCAACGCCCAATGGATGCGCGCCTCGCCACCGGTGCCGAAGCGCTTACCGGCGTCCAATTCCTTGACTTCGCCAATCTCGGGGAAGTGTGTGCCGACGCCGGGTATGTAGAAGCGGAAATTCTCGACCTTGTCGTCCTTGTGCGCGTTGAAGAGGCTGACCACGTTCGTGTGGCTTTGATCCGGCACATCGCGAACCAGGTTGTTGTTGGTGCCGTCGAAAAACAGGCCCACGTGAATCTCTTTGGCGCAACTCAGGGCATCGGCCTTGCTCGGATCGGCGCTGGCGGCGCGTTGGCACAGCTCGCGTGCGGTCAGAGTCCGGTCTGCGCGGGAGTGGTCGCCAGGCAATGCGGGCTGGTAGTTCGTGCCGCCCGGGTCTTTGTCCCACCAGTCGCCTGCGGGCGCATTTTGTAGCGGCCGATACTCCTGTTTCCACGCGATGGCCCGACCCGGTTCCTCCGACCACATCAGTATCTGCAGCCCCGATTCCTTGAGGATGCACTCGGCCGTACAGAGTTCTGCGGTCTTGAAGTAGAGGCAGCGCTTGTCATAGGTGCTGGCGTCGAAGCTGATTTCGTACCAGCCTTCAGAAAATTCATTCATGTGTTGCCCCCAGATCTCTCGAGATATCCCTTGGTCGCCTCGGTTCACCACTTCCAGTCTGCAGGCTTCACTGGGTAGGCCGGCCCGGGATAGTCCTTGGCGCCGGCTCTCTTGTTGGAAATGATCAACCGCACCTCGTTGTTCGGCAGGAAGTGCACGTTCAAGAGACCACCGGGCTCGTCGTACTTTTCGATGGGCACGATTTTTTCGTGCCAGCGAGGCTTGATCGCATCAGGTCGCGTATCGCCCGGGATTCCGCTGGAGGTCGTCCACTTCACTGTTGCGTTGAGACCGGCGCGCCACTTCGCCGGAAAGGAGACGCAGCACACAAAGCTGCCCCCGCCGCCATACGGACGCGAGTTGCCGCCGCCGGCCCCATCCACGTAAAACTGGTGGATGTAGTCCTCCGTGTGGTTGTAGGCGCTGATGTTGGCGCTGTAGCTTTCGGCGGCCGGCTTCTTGCTGCTGCAAGCCACCAGTGGCAGCGTCAGCAGTGCCAGTGCACAAAGCGTCAGGATCGTTGGGCGTTTCATGGCGTGTGGCCTTTCAATGCGTTCACGTGTTGTTCGTCGGGTTTCCGAAAATTCTTGCTCGCCTTGAGTCACCACTTCCAGCTCGGTGGCTTCATCGGGTAGTCGGGGCCGGGGTAGCCCTTGGCACCGGAGCCCTTGCTGGAGATGACCAATCGAACATCGCCCTCGGCCAGGAAGTGCACGTTGAGCGTGCTGCCTGGGACGTCATATCGATCAATCGAGACAACTCTCTTGTGCCAAGTGGGCTTGATGGCCTCGGGCCGCCTGTCGCCCGGAATTCCGCTCGAGGTTGTCCATTCCACCGTTGCGCTGAGCCCGGGGCGCCATTGGGCCGGATAGGAGATGCAGCACACAAAGCTGCCGCCACCGCCGTAAGGACGTGAATTGCCGCCACCTGCCCCATCCACATAGAACTCGTGGATGTAGTCCTCTGTGTGGTTGTAGGCACTGAGGTTGGCGCTGTAGCTTTCAGCCGCCGGCTTCTTGCTGCTGCAAGCCTCCAACAACGCCAACGCGCAAAGAACCAGGAGAGCAATGCGCTTCATGAAGCCTTCCCCTCCAACGCCTTCCACAGCGCGTCGCTCCAGCCCTTCATCAGGCCCGACAGGCTGGAGCCTTGTGCGACGGTCTTCCATGTGTCCGACAGATCGGGATGCTGATAAAAGTCATCGCCGCAGGTCAGCGAGAGCACCACGAACTGCAACCGGTCCGGGTTGCCTGCCACGTGCAGGCGCGTGGCAACCGCGAGGGCGCGCTGGAGCCGCTGATGAAACGCTGCCCGGTCGGTCTGCGGCACCAGCTGCGACACCGTCTCGAGCAGCTGCGCAAAGATGCCGTCGGCTTCCGAGGCATCCAGGAGCGTCGCGAATTGCGATGCATCGAGTTCGAGATGGTCGCGGGCATCGGCCACATCGTCCTTCCCATCAGCAGCAAGCCAGTTGCCGACCACGGCACCACTGCGATCGAACCATTGCCATTGCGAGATGGCCTGCGCCACGCGCCGTGCCTGTGGCACGGCCAGCGTGGCAAGCAGCGTCGGAAGCACGCGCACATCGCCCATGCGGCAGTGCAGCTTCAAGCCGTCGTGCCGCGCCTGCGCAAGGTAGCCGAAGCAGGCCTGCAAATCCGCAGCGGCGTGGCTGGAGGCGATCCAGCTGAATGCGGGCGCCGCCGGGTCGATCGTGGCGAGGCGCCGCAAGCCCTCGGTGCGCACCTCGTCGTCCAGTGGCAGCTCCAGCAGCTGCGGTCCCCTTGCGCCATAGGCCTCCAACGGTGTGTTGGCCAGCGCATTGACGTGCGACCACTCGTTGCGGCGCAGCACCGATGCGAGGCGCGCCGGGTCGAGCAAGGCCGCATCGACCAGCAACCAGAGGCCGACGGATGACGGTTGGGCGTCGACCATCGCTTGCACGGCATGGGCAAGGTGGAGGGGGTCGATCGGATCGGTCGCGAATTCCAACGCCACGCTCACTGCAAGGCGGAGAAGGGGGCTCCGCTTTGTGCCGCCTTCAGCATGCACTCGATGCAGATGCTCTGCGGGAACAGCGGCAACCCATACGGCGAGCTTGTCGGCCCGGCCAACTTCCGCTGCACCGCGTGATAGGTGATCTTCCCCGGACACTCGAAGGTGATGTCCCCATCCTGCAGCGTGATCGACGCGCCCTGCGCCGTCGAGATGCGGATCTTCTTCTTGGCCGCGAACTCCACCGTCTGGTCGGTGCTGGCGATCTTCAGCGCTTCCTTGGCCTGCACGCGCAACTCGTCGTGCTGCGCCTGGAAGTCCAGGTCGTCGTTGCCCGCGATGACCGACAGGCCCGTGTCCGCATCGGCCTTCTGCGCCCCCGCAAGCACGCCGATGGCCTGGCCGCTGTGCACGCGCAGCACGTCGGCCAG
>NZ_JBXAJX010000004.1:0-595059 GCF_058797695.1 Variovorax sp. GW823-FHT02B07 | reverse complement strand
TACTGGGTGCAGTAGGTGCGAACGGGGGCGTCGGCGAGGAAACCGTTCACTTCGGAAGAGAAGGCCCAGCTGCCGGCCTCGGCGTACGGGGCGAGCACGCGTTCGATGATGTCCGCGACGCTGCGCTGCTGGAAGACCTGGCTGCGCCCTTGCTGGGTGGTCAGCCAGAGCCAGGGCACCAAGGTCAGGCGGTAGCGCGCTAGGCCGCCATCGGAGCCGAGCGACTCGACGGCGCGAATCAATCCAGTGCGCTTTGCGAGCGAGCCATTGGCCAGCACCGTAACCAGCGTCAGGGGCTGGTCGATCAGCGATGAAAGCGCCAGGTCCGCGCGCAGGCTCAGGCACACGATGCGCAGCTCGAACAGCTGTGACACCGCCTCGCGCTGCACCCAGCCCTCCACGCGCAAGGCCTCGATGCTCTCGCGCGCGGCGGACGAAGAAGATGAAGCAGCACTCGGCGCTTCGAGGCGATACAGCCGCGCCGCCTGGCTCAGCTCGGCCCACAGGGCGCTGCGGTCAGCGGAAGGTGACGACGAACGCGTGCGCACAGGCACGCTGCCGTGGTTGGACATGAAACTCCCCGAACTTATTTTTCTTCCCCGCGTTGCGCGGGGTGGCATGCGTCCGATTGTCGGAGTCCCGGTGGCCCGAGCGTAAGTACCTGAAAGTAGCACCCGGCGATGCAGGACGGCGCCTCAGTCCGGCGAATGCACGCCGCTGCCCTGGCGCCCCTCTTCCGCTGCCGCCACCAGCCGCAGCCCGCCGCGCACGCGCGCCAGCGTCTCGTTCTCGCGCTGCGGCGCATACACGGCGTGGGCCGAATGCGAGAACTCGGGCGCGCCCTCCACCAGCCGCAGCCGGCCGTCGGCCAGGAAGGGCCGCGCGACGCCGATGCGGAAGTAGCCCGCGCCGCCCACGGCGAGCAGGTAGGTGAGCGCCAGCGGCCCGAGCGAGATCGACACCGGCGCGTGGGCCAGCTCCGGGAACGCGGCCTCGTGGTTGGCCGCGAAGGCCGGGCTCCAGTCGACCGACACGTAGCGCGTGCGGTCGAGCCGGCCTTCGGGGTCGGTGGTGACCATCACCAGCCGCTCCTCGGCCAGCAGCTCGGCCACGAGGCCGGGGCGCTGCGGCGGGTTGTAGAGCACGGCCAGGTCGAGCGCACCGCCCTGCACGGCGTCGAGCAGGCGCTGCGCGCTGTCGACCTCGGCGCGCAGCGCGATCTCGGGGCAGACGCGGTGCATCCAGATCAGCCAGTCGGCCAGCAGCGGATGCCACAGGCTGGGCTCGCTGCCCACGCTCACGCCCTCCTCGATCCCCGGCGGCAGCGCCACATGCTGGCGTGCGCGCTCCCACACCTGCACCAGCGTGGTCGCGTGCGCCACGAAGCGCTCGCCCGACGCGGTGAGCCGCGCGCCGGCCTTGTTGCGCACGAACAGGCGCCGCCCGAGCTGGTCTTCGAGCAGGCGGATGCGCGCGCTGACGGCGGTCTGCGTCAGATGCAGCCGCTCGGCCGCGGCCACGAAGCTGCCGGTGGTCGCGACTTCGAGAAAGGTGCGGGCGAGGCCGATGTCCATCGGATTCATATTAGTTTTTTTGCACTCATTTGCAATGAACATTCATTGGCTTGGGGAGAAGCATCGGTTCACCATGGGCAGGCACACGTTTCCAGGAGCCTTGTCCCATGCGTCCCCTGCCGCCCATGCCCCACGCCGCCCCGCCCGACGATGCCGCCCCGCCCTTCGCCGACACGCCCGCCGCGCTGCGCGCGCAGGGGCTGCGTTTTCCCGAACGGGTGGAGGTGTCCTCGCCGGTCTGCTATGCCGATGAGCTCGACGCGGCCTACCGCGACGCCGGCAACCGCGAGGAGTTGCTGGCCGCGCTGAACGAGCTGCTCGAAGCCGAGCGCGCCGGCGCACGCATCACGCTGCGCAGCGCCGCCGAGACCGACGACCCCGCGCTGCAGCGCCTGGTGACCGACATCCACCGCGACGAAGTGCGCTGGTGCGGCGTGCTGATCGACGCGATCCAGTCGCTGGCCGCCACGCCCAGCACGCGCACCGGCGCCTTCTACGAGCGCGCGATGGCGGTGCCGGAACTGGGCGCGCGCCTGGCGCTGCTCAACCGCGGCCAGGGCTGGGTGGTGCGCAAGCTGCAGGCGCTGCTGCCGCGCATCGTCGACGCGCACATCCACGGCGAGCTGACGGCCATGCTGGCGTCGCACCGGCAGAACATCGCGCGCGTCGATGCGCAGCAGGCACCCTAGGCACCACAGGCCCCGCGCGGGCCGCAGGAAGGAGCTTCATCATGAATGCACAGGACGTCATGACCTCGCCAGTCTTCACCGTCGCGCCGGACACGCCGGTGCGCGACATCAGCGCGCTGCTGCTGGCGCGCCACATCAGCGGCGTGCCGGTGCTCGACCAGGGCGAGGTGGTCGGCATCGTGAGCAAGTCCGACCTGCTGCACCGCTACGAGGCCGAGCCCGGCGGCGCGCCGCCGCACCCGTGGTGGCAGCGCTGGGTGCAGCGCACCGCACCGCCGCGCGACTACGTGCGCGCGCACGCCCTGCGCGCGGCCGACCTCATGACGCGCGAGCCGGTGTCGATCGCCGAAGACCTCTCGCTGGCCCGCGTCGCGCAGCTGCTGACCGCCTACCGCATCCAGCGCCTGCCGGTGGTGCGCGGGCGCCGGCTGGTGGGCATCGTGACGAGCGGCGACCTGGTCAAGGCGCTGCTGCGACAGGCCGAGGCCGATACCTCGAGCGCCGATGCGTGCGACGACGCGCAGATCCTGGCGCGCCTCGTGGCCGAACTGGAGCGGCAGACCTGGTGGAGCCGCGCGTGGTCGCATGTGTCGGTGGACAACGGCATCGTGATGTACCACGGCATGGTCGGCAACGAGGCCGAGCGCGACGCGGCGCGCGTGGCGGCCGAGGGCATCGCGGGCGTGCGCGGCGTGGTCGACGAGCGGCTGTGCACGATCGAATGGCAGACGATGGTCTGAAAGGCAAAAAAGAAAGTTGCAACACGGCGCGGGGGTGCGCCATCCAATGGGCAGAAGGAACTCACCGCATGCCGCCCACCGCCCTGCCCCTGACTGCCGATGCCGACGCGAAGGCGTCCGACGCCGAACTGGCCGCACGCGCCGCGCAGGGCGACACGCAGGCCTTCGCGCGCATCATGCGGCGCCACAACCAGCTGCTGTTTCGCACGGCGCGCGGCATCCTGCACAGCGACGCCGACACCGAAGACGCGCTGCAGGACGCCTACCTGCGCGCCTGGCGCGCCATCGGCGGCTTCCGTGACGAAGCAAAGCTCTCGACCTGGCTGGTGCGCATCGTCATCAACGAGGCGCTGGGCCGCCTGCGCCGCCGCGGCGCGCAGGTGATTCCGCTCGACGGCGGCGTGGACCCGGGGGACGACGACGCCCCCGACACGCAGCTCGCCGACGACCCCGACCGCCAACCGGAGCGCCTCGCCATGCGGGAAGACCTTCGCCGACTCATGGAGCGCCGCATCGACCGGCTGCCCGACGCCTACCGCACCGTGTTCGTGCTGCGCGCGGTGCAGGAACTCAGCGTCGGCGAAACCGCCGAGGCGCTGCAGCTGCCCGAGGCCACGGTGCGGCTGCGCTTCTTCCGCGCCCGCAGCCTGCTGCGCGAAAGCCTGTCGCGCGACATCGACCTGGCGACGGGCGACGCCTTCGCGTTCGACGGCGCGCGCTGCGACCGCATCGTGGCGCGCGTGCTGGCGGCGCTGCCCTGATGGCTTCCCACAACCACCACCCCCGAGGAGACCCCACCATGTCCTTTTTCCTGATGCCCACCCCGGCCGCCGCGCGGCGCGCCTTTCTCGGCCACTCCGGCCTGATGCTGTCGGGCGCCGCCGTGGCGCTGCTGGCGGGGCGCGACGCGCTCGCCGCCAAGAGCGGCGGTGCCACCGGCAACGACGTGCAGATCCTCAACACCGCGCTCGGCGCCGAGCTCGAGGCCATCGCGGCCTACCAGCTCGGCGCGGAAAGCAAGCTGCTCGAGAAGCCCGTGCTCGACCTCGCCGTGACCTTCCAGGGCCACCACAAGGAGCATGCGGACCTGCTGGCCAAGACCATCGCGAAGCTCGGCGGCAAGGCCGTCGCGGCCAAGGCGCGCTACGACTTTCCGGTGGCACAGCTCAAGTCGCAAGCCGACGTGCTGCGCTTCGCCGCGAAGCTTGAGCAAGGCGCCGTGAGCGCCTACCTGGGCGCGGTGCCGCTGTTCGGCAACCGCGAGCTGTCGAAGGCCGCGGCCAGCATCCTCGGCGACGAGGCGATGCACTGGGCCATGCTGCGCCAGGCGCTCGGCGAGGCGCCGGTGCCTTCGGCGTTCGTATCGTGAGCCGTGCGGCGCGCGGGCTCGCTGCGAGCCTGCTGGCCGCATGGGCCTGTGCGGCTGCCGCAACGCCCGACGCGGTGCGCGGCGAACAGGTCTACGCGCGTTGCCAAGCCTGCCACGCGCTGGCCGCCGACCGGGTCGGGCCGCGCCACTGCGGCCTGTTCGGCCGGCTCGCCGGCAGCGTGCCGGGCTTCGCGTACTCGGAGGCGATGAAGAAGTCGCGCATCGTGTGGAACGACAAGACGCTCGACCGCTTCCTCAGCGCCCCGCTCGCGATGGTGCCGGGCAGCAGCATGACCTACGACGGCGTGCCCGACCCGCGGGACCGCGCCGACCTGCTCGCGTACCTGCGGCAGGCGAACGACACGCCGGCCTGCGCGGCGCTGGCGCACCCTACGCCGCGCTGACTGCAGGCGTGAAAGCGCCCGCGATCTCGCGCGTCACGCGCAGGAAAGCTTCCATCTCACCCACCGTGTGGCAGTGCAGCGGCGACACGCGCACGGTGCCTTCGAGCCCGAAGGATTCGAGCATCCGCTTCGAGTAGATGCTGCTGGCCACGCGCTCGTACACCGTGACGCCGCGCTGGCCGTACTCGACCACGGCCTGCGTGCAATCAAGGCCGTCGAAGCCGATGCCCAGGATCAGGTCGCGCTGCGTGAGGTCTTCATGGTCGAGGAACACCTGCACGCCGTCGAGCGCGCGCAGGCCCGGCGTCTGCGCGGTGCCGTCGAGCAGCGTCGCCAGCAGCGCGCGCTCGTGCAGCTCGATGCGCTCGATGCCCGCCACGAAGCGCGCCCGGCGGTCGGTCGCATCGGTGAAGTGGCCGCCGAGCCAGCCCACGTAGTCGACGATTTCGGTGAGCACCGCGAACTGCCACGGCGCCGAGCTGCCCAGCTCCCAGTGGCCGGGCTTCTTGCCGGCCAGCTTGTGGTGCGGCAATGCAGCCGCGCGCTCCGACATCCACGAGAAGCCCGAGCCGCGGCAGCCGAAGAACTTGTAGGGCGCGAGGTTGATGCCGTCCACCGGCGTCTGCTGCAGGTCGATGACACCGTGCGGCGCGTGCTGCACGGCATCGACGAGGATGTACAGGTCGGGCTTGATCTCGCGCGCGCGCCGCACGATGGCCGCCATGTCGAGCTTGGCGCCCGAGATGTTCGACGCGTGGATCACGTTGAGCACACAGGTGTTCTCGTCGATCAGCCCCACGATGGCGTCCACGTCGACGCCGCCGGTGACGGGGTTGCTCTTCGCCACGCGCAGCTCGCGCCCGAGGCGTTCGGCATACAGGCGCATGGCGTCGAAGGCCGACGGGTGCTCGAGCGCGGTCGTGACCATGTTCGTGCCCGGCACGTTCTCGGCCACCGCGCGCACCATGTCGAACATCGCGCCCGAGGCGGTGAGCGAGGGGTACACGCTGCCGCCGGTGGCGTTGAGGATGGTGCGCAGGTCGTCGGCGCCGCGCGCCTGCATGGCCTGCAGCTCGACGGCGGTGGCGTGGATGCGCTCGGCGTTGTCGGGAATGGCGTCGACCAGCGCGAAGCGCTCGACCGCGGCCTTCAGCCGGAACGAGCCGCCGGCGTTGTCGAAGTACAGGCGCTCGCGGCCGTGGTGGTCGCGTTCGATGCCCAGGAAGCGCTCGCGCACCTGGCGCATCAGCGCATCGGAAAGGAGCTCGCCTCGGGGCAGGTCCGCACGTGTGGCTGCCATGGTGTCAGACGCCCTTGTTGTTGGGGTTCTTGTAGATCTCGCGCACCGCGTCCGTCATCGGGAAGTTGAGGTTCGCGTTGCGCGGCGGGATCGGCGAGAGGAACCACTTGGTGTACAGCTGCTCGATGGCGCCCGACTTCATGAGGCCGTTGACGGTCTCGTCGACCAGCGCCTTGAACTCGGGGTCGTCCTTGCGCAGCATGATGCCGTAGGGCTCCTGGCGCAGCGACTCCTTGAGGATCTTGTAGTCACCCGGGTTGGTGGCGCTGGCGATCATGCCGGCCAGCTGCACGTCGTCGAGCACGTAGGCATCGGCGCGGCCGGTGGACAGCAGCAGGAAGCCGTCGGAGGTGTCCTTGCCCGCGATCTCGTTCACCTCGATGGTGCCGCTCTTGCGCGCACCGCGCAGCAGCTGGATCGACGTGCTGCCCGAGACGGTGGCCACGTTCTTGCCGTTGAGGTCGGGCAGCGCGTTGATGCCCGAGCTCTTCTTCACGGCGGCCGTGATGTTGGTGACGAAGTGGCTGGGCGCGAAGTCGACCTGCGCCTGGCGCTGCGTGGTGTTGGTGGTGGTCGCGCAGTCCAGGTCCACGGTGCCGTTCTGCAGCAGCGGGATGCGGTTGGTCGAGTTGAGCATGGTGTAGCGCACCTCGATCTTCGGCAGGCCCAGCTTGGCCTTCACCGCATCGACGATCTTCAGGCAGATGTCGTTGGTGAAGCCGATGGGCGCGCTGTCGGCGCTGAGCTTGTACGAGAACGGGATCTGGCTGTCGCGCGCGCCGATCTGGATCGTGCCGCTGTCCTTGATCTTGCGCAGCGTGCCGGCGTCCTGGGCGCTGGCGGCGCCGCAGGCGAAGACGAGGGCGAGTGCCAATGCGAAAGGTGCGAGAGGCAGTTTGAAGTCCATGGTGTGTTCCTTGGGTTGCAATGACGGTGGCCTGGCGCGCATCTTCTGCGTCTCGACGAATTTCTAAAAGCGATTTTTTGTGATCGAATCGCATGAAGAAAAGCGTTCTTTCTTTCAGGAGCCGCCCGCCGTGATGACCTTCAAGCAACTCGAAGCCCTCTACTGGATCGCCCGTCTGGGCGGCTTCGCGCAGGCGGCCAACCAGCTGCACACCTCGCAGTCGGCCATTTCCAAGCGCGTGCACGAGCTGGAGCAGCTGTTCGACACCGAACTCTTCGACCGCAGCCAGCGCACGGCGCGCCTCACCGAAAAAGGCGAGGAGATGTACGTGCTCGCCAGGAAGCTGCTCGACCAGCGTGACGCCGCCGTCGAGCAGTTCGGCAAGCCCGGCGTGGTGGAGCGGCGCATCCGCCTGGGCGTGACCGAGCTCACCGCCATGACGTGGCTGCCGCGCCTGGTCGGCCTGATCCAGCAGCACTACCCCAAGGTGATCCTCGAGCCCGACGTGGACGACAGCCTGCAGCTGCGCGACAAGCTGTTGGCCGACGAGCTCGACGTGGTCATCGTGCCCCACACCTTCGCCGACTCGCGCATGCAGAGCAAGGTCATCGGCCGCGTGAAGAGCGCGTGGATGTGCAAGCCCGGCGTGATTCCCTCGACCGCGGCCACCGGCACCGTGCGCCTGCACGACCTCGCGCGCCACCGCATGCTGGTGCAGGGCAACAACTCGGGCACCGGCCGCGCCTACGACGCATGGATGAAGGACCAGGGCGTGCAGCCCGCCAATGCGATCGTGGTGAGCAACCTCGTGGCGCTCACGGGCCTCACCGTGTCGGGCCTGGGCGTGAGCTACCTGCCGCGCGAATGCCTCGCGCCGCTGGTTGACGCCGGCATGCTCGAGGTGCTCGAAGTGACGCCCGCGCTGCCCGTGGTGCGCTACGTGGCCATGCACAAGGGCGAGCACCGCAGCGCGCTCACATCGTCGATCGTGATGCTGGCGCAGGCGTGCTGCGACTTCACGCGCATGTTCCAGGCGCAGCCGGAAGAAGAGGCCTCGTAGGGTTCGCGCGCTGCGCCCGGCGGGCCCAGGACACTGGGTGCTTCCCGCAGCGAAATCAAGGAGGAGGCCGCAGGCCGGGGGACATTCGCGGAGGGAAGTACCCGGTGGCCTGGGCCCGCGCCCCGAACACTCACCTCCCGCGCGTCAACATCCGCCCCGCACGCGCCAGCACCTTCGCTTCGCCCTCGCCGCCGCGGTAGGCCAGCACCCCGTTCACGAACACGCGCTCGACACCGACGCTCACGCCATGCGGCTTGTCGTAGGTGGCGGTGTCGGTGATGGTCTCGGGGTCGAACACCACCACGTCGGCCATGGTGCCGACGCGCAGCAGGCCGCGATCGGCGATGCGCAGGTTGCGCGCCGTCATGCCCGTCATCTTGTGCACCGCCTGCTCCAGCGTGAAGAGCTTGCGCTGACGCCAGTAGCGCGCGAACACGCGGGGGAACGCCCCCCACAGCCGCGGGTGCGGATGGCGGTCGTGCGGCAGGCCGTCGCTGCCGATCATGGTGAGCGGGTGCGCAATGACGCGCTCCACGTCTTCTTCCTGCATCTGGAAATAGCAGGCGCCGCCGGGCTTCAGCCGCAGGCAGGCCTCCTGCTCGGTGGTGCCCCATTCGCGCGCGATGTCGGAGATCAGGCGCCCGGTCATCTCGGGGTGCGGGTCGGACCAGGTCAGCAGCACGTCGATCACGCCGTCGACCAGGTCTTCGCGCAGCACGGTGGAGCCGGCCACGTAGGGGTAGACGTCCATCGCGATCTCCTGGCGCTGCGACAGCGCCTCGATCAGCGGCAGCGTCTCCTTCGTGCGACCCCAGTTCGCGGGGCCGGCGCACTTGTGGTGCGAGATGACCAGCGGCACGCCCGCGCTGAAGGCCGTGTCGCCGGCCTCGTGCAGCGCCTCGATGATCTGCTGCATCTCGCTGCGCAGGTGCGTGGCGTACACGCCGCCGTGGCGTGCCACGACGCGCGCGAGCGCGGTGACTTCCTCGGCCGGCGCGGCAAAGGCCTCTTCGTAGAACAGGCCCGACGACATGCCGTGCGCGCCCGAAGCCATGCAGTCGTCGAGCAGCGCGGCCATGCTCGCCAGCTCGTCGCCGTCGGCAGGCCGGTCGAGCGCCTGCATCGCCGCGAAGCGCAGCGTGGTGTGGCCCACGAGGGCTGCCACGTTGAGTGCTGGCTGCACCGCATCGACCGCGGCACGGTACTCGGCCATGGTCGCGTGCTTGAACGAGTCGGCGCCCAGCAGCGTGAGCGGCGGCTTCGACTGCGGCGTGCGGTACGGCGCCAGCGAAATGCCGCAGTTGCCCGTGACCACCGTCGTGATGCCCTGCGACACCTTGGGCAGGCACAGCGGGTCGCGCAGCACGATGGCGTCGTCGTGCGTGTGAGCGTCGATGAAGCCGGGCGCGATCACCTTGCCGCGGCAGTCGACCACGTCGACGTCGGCGATGTTCAACCCTGCAGGCAGTCGCGTGCGCAGGCCGTCGCCCAGCGCCAGGATGCGGTCGCCCTGCAACAGCACGTCGCCGGGCCACGAAGGGCCGCCCGAGCCGTCGACCACGAGGCCGGCTTCGAGCAGCACGGCTGGGGTGTCACTCATGGTTCGCTGTCTCCCTTTTTCGTGTTGATGCCGCCGCCGTCCCAGCTTTGCAGCGGGTGCGTTGTGGCGTCGATGCCGTGGCGCTGGAAAGCCTCGCGCGCGCGCTGCAGGCGCTGCACGGCGGGTTCGCCGCGGCGCTGCGCCACCAGCACGGTGAGGATCTCGATGACCGTGAGGTGCGTGAGGTAGGCGTCGATGCCCACGTGCATCACGGCGTCGTCGGGCACCGACAGGCCGATGAGGAAGTCGGCCTTGGCCGCCAGCGCCGTGCCCGGCCGCGTGATGGCGACCACCTGGGCGCCCTGTCCGCGTGCGATGTCGACCGCGTCGAGCAGCGAGGGCATGCCGCCCACGTGCGAGATGGCGATGACCACGCCGCCCGGGCGCTGCGCCGCGCCGGCCACCTGCTGCAGGTGATAGTCGGCCCAGGCGTTGGCCGAGAGGCCGAGGCGGAACAGCCGCGCCTGCAGGTCGTTCGCCATGAACCACGAGGTGGCGCCCGCGCCGTACAGGTCGACGTGCGGCGCGGCCGCGATGGCGCGCACGGCGCCGTCGAGCACCTGCATGTCGAGCTGGCCGCGCACGCCCGAGACCGAGGCCGCGGCGCTGCGCGCGATCTTGCCGACCACTTCGTCGGCGGCGTCTTCGATGTTGACACGGCGGTGCAGCGGCGAACCGCCGAGCGCCAGCTCCTGCGCGAGCGCGAGCTTGAACTCGCGCAGCCCGGCAAAGCCGAGGTCGCGGCAGGTGCGCATGATGGTGGGCACCGAGCTGCGCGAGCGCTCGGCCAGCTGCTCGAAGCTCTCTTCGAGCGCGCGGTCGGGGTCTTCGAGGATCAGGTCGAGGATCGCGCGCCGCGTGGCCGGCGCGTCGCTGCGCGCCTCGGCGATCCTCTGGAGCAATGAGGGCGTCATCGGTGCGTTTTTTTCAGAAGTGCATGGCGACGGCGTCGCTCACGCGGTAGTCGTTCTCGACCACGGGCATCCAGTGCCATTTGTCGAAGGTGGTGCAGGGGTGCGAAATGCCCAGGCCCACGCGGTCGCCGACCTTCGGAGCATCGGCCTCTTCGCTTTCGTCCCAGCGCAGGTAGGCATGCTGGTCGTTCAGCGCGGTGATCTTCCAGCCGGCGGGCACGCCCTGGGGTTGCAACGCGCCGCGCGCCGCACGCGCGATCGGCACGGGCATCGACAGGTCGAAGGAGATGTCGCGCTTGCCCACCGACAGGATCGCCAGGCCCGGCTCGGGCCGCGACTGCACGTTGGCCCAGACTTCCATCGCCGGCGTCAGGCCCTCGCCGCATTCGCAGCCCAGGCGCTCGTCGACCACGCTCACCATGCGCTTGTAGAAGCCATGGTCGTGCGTGACATAGCAGCCCGAGCGCAGCAGGCCGCGCACCGGCGCACCCAGCGCGGGCTTCAGGCGTCCGGCCACGAGATCGAAGATGGCCGAGCCGCCGGCCGAGACCAGCACCTCGTCGGTCTCGAAGAGTTGCTGCGTGTCGCAGTGGCGCGCCACGGCTTCGACGCGGTCCATCAGCGTGGTGGCGTAGGCCGTGTCGGGCTCGCTCTCGCCCGTGGCGCCCTGCCCTTCGTAGGTCTCGATGCCGACGAGCTTGGCTGCGTCGCTCGCGCGCACCCGCGTGGCGAGCGCAATGGCTTCATCGTGCGTGCGGCAGCCCGTGCGTGCGCCCTGCACGCCGATCTCGAGCATGACCTCGAAAGGCACGCTCGCAGGGTTGCGCTTCGACCAGTCTTCGATGAGTGCCAGCTGCGCGATCGAATCGACCAGGAACACGACACGCAGGTCCGCATGGTCGGCCAGCAGCAGCTGAATGCCTGCGAGGTCTTCGTCGCTCACGACCTGGTTGGCGATCAGCGTGCGGCGCGCGCCGGCGGCCACGCCCACGGCCAGCTGCGTGACGGTGGCAAAGGTCAGCCCCCAGGCGCCGGCGTCGAGCTGGCGCTGGAACAGCTGCGGCGACATGGTGGTCTTGCCGTGCGGTGCGAGGTCGATGCCCCATTCGCGCACGCGCGATTGCATCCACGCCAGGTTGTGTTCGAGCGCCTCGCGCTTGAGAACGGCCAGCGGCAGCGGCAGATCGCCGGCCAGCACGTTCCAGCCGGCGGCGCCGACTTCACTGCGCAGGCGCGGCGGCTGGGTGCGCGGGTAGCCCTTGAAACGGTCGCTCAGCAGCGGGTCGATGAAGTCTTGGGTGGCAGAAGCGATGTCGGTCATGGTCGTGCAACGGCGGTGTTGAAGAGCAGTTCTTTGCGGATGCAGGCGCTGTAGTGTGCGGGGGAAATCTCATCCAGGCTGGGTACCGTCTGCGCACAGGCCTCGATGGCGTGCGGGCAGCGCGTGCGGAACACGCAGCCCGAGGGCGGTGAAATCGGGCTGGGAATGTCGCCCTTCAAGGCGATGCGCTCGGTGGCCAGCTCGGGGTCGGGCTTCGGGCTCGCGGCCAGCAGCGCCTGGGTGTAGGGGTGCGAGGGGTTCGCGAACAGCTCCTCGGTGCTCGCCACTTCCATCACCTTGCCCAGGTACAGCACGACCACGCGGTCGCACAGGTACTCGACCACATCGAGGTCGTGCGAGATGAAGAGCATCGTCAGCCCCAGGCGCTCGCGCAGGTCCGCCAGTAGGTTGATCACCTGCGATTGAATCGACACATCGAGCGCCGACAGCGGCTCGTCGGCCACGATGAACTCGGGCTCCACGGCCAGCGCGCGTGCCACGCCGATGCGCTGACGCTGGCCGCCCGAGAACTCGTGCGGAAAGCGGCTGGCATGCTCAGGGCGCAGGCCCACGGTTTCGAGCAGTTCGGCGATGCGCTTGTCACGCGCCGCGGCGCCCTTGTGCAGCCCGTGCGTGGACAGCGCCTCGCCCAGGATGGCGCTGATGCGCATCTTCGGGTTCAGGCTGGCGTACGGGTCCTGGAAGATGATCTGCAGCTTGCTGCGCAGCTTGCGCATGCGCTCGCCCGAAAGATCGCCGATGTCGTCGCCGCGGTACAGCACCTGGCCCTCGGTGCGCTCGACCAGGCGCAGCACGGTGCGTCCGATGGTGCTCTTGCCCGAGCCCGACTCACCGACCAGGCCCAGCGTCTCGCCGGGGTGGATCACGAAGGACACGTCGTCGACTGCGCGCACCGGGCGCTCGCTGCTGCCGAAGTATTTCTTGAGGCCGCGGACTTCGATGAGGGGCGAGGAAGAAGGAGAAGAAGAAACAGAAACAGCGGTCATGCGACCCTCGCGAGCGGTTGGTCGGGCTGCACGCGCACGCAGCGCGCCTGGCGGTCCTGGCGGATGTCGATCAGCGGCGGCATGGCGCTGCGGCATTCGGGCAGCGCCTGGTCGCAGCGCGGCTCGAAGGCGCAGCCCGGCGGCGGGGCCAATGGGCTCGACACCTGCCCGCGAATGGCGAACAAGCGCTTGGGCTTGGGTTGCCCAGGAACCCGCGCCTTGCCCGGCAGGCAGGCCAAGAGGCCCTGCGTGTACGGATGCTCCGGCTGCGCGAACAGAGGCCGCACCGGCGCACGCTCGACCACGCGGCCCGAGTACATGACCACCACGTCGTCGGCATGGTGCGCCACCACACCCAGGTTGTGCGTGATGAACAGGATGCTCATGCCCGTCTCAGCCTGCAGCCGGCGCATGAGTTCGAGGATCTGCGCCTGGATGGTCACGTCCAGCGCGGTGGTGGGCTCGTCGGCGATCAGCAGCGTCGGGTCGCAGGCCATCGCGAGCGCGATCATCACGCGCTGGCGCATGCCACCCGACAGCTGGTGCGGGTACTCGTGGATGCGTTGCGCGGCGGCCGGAATCTCCACCAGCTCCAGCATGCGCAGCGCATGGGCCAATGCCGCCTTGCGGTCCAGCCCCTTGTGCAGGCGCACGCTCTCGGCAATCTGCTCGCCGATGGTGAACACCGGGTTCAGGCTGGTCATGGGCTCCTGGAAGATCATCGACAGCTGGTTGCCGCGCAGCGAGCGCATCTCGCGCTCGCCGATCTGCAGCAGGTCGAGCGTCTTGCCTTCGCGGGTGACGAAAGATGCCGATCCGCTGACCTGCGCGTTGGCGGTCTTGGGCAGCAGGCGCATCAGCGTGAGGCTGGTGACCGACTTGCCCGAGCCCGATTCGCCCACCAGCGCGGTGGTCTTGCCGGGTTGAATCGAGAAGCTCACATCGGCCACTGACCGGATCAATCCGTCTTCGGTGGGGAAGCTCGTGCTCAGGTTGGTGACCGTGAGGCGTGGGGTGGTGTTCGCGTTCGTCATCACGAGGTCTTCTTGAGCTTCGGATCGAGCAGGTCGCGCACGCCGTCACCGAGCAATTGCAGCGACAGCGCCGTGAAGATGATCGCCAGGCCCGGGAACAGCACGACCCAGAAAGCCTGGTGCGCGTACTGCTGGCTGCCCGCGACCATGGTGCCCCAGGTGGGGATCTCGGGCGGTACGCCCACGCCCAGGAACGACAGGCCGGCCTCGGCCAGGATGGCGTAGGCAAAGATGAACGACACCTGCACGAGGATCGGCGACATCAGGTTCGGCAGGATGTGGCGCCACAGGATGCGCGAGGTGCGCACGCCCAAAGCGCGCACGGCCTCCACGAAGAGCAGTTCACGCACGACCAAGGTCGACGCTCGCACCACGCGTGCGACACGTGGCGTGTAGACCAGCACCAGCGCGAGCACGGTGTTCATCAGCGACGGTCCGAGGATCGCCACCAGCGCGATGGCCAGCAGGATGTCGGGGAAGGACATCATGGCGTCGACCACGCGCATCAGCGGTGCGTCGAGCCGACGGAAGAAGCCTGCCATCAAACCCAGCACGGTGCCGGCGATGACGGCACCCAGCGCGGTGAGCGCGGCGATGGCGAGCGAGTAACGGGCACCGTGCACGATGCGCGCATACATGTCGCGCCCGAGTTCATCGGTTCCGAGCAGGTGTTCGGCGCTGGGCGCCTTCAGGCGCTGCAGCACCGCTGTGTCGTTGGGGTCGGCCGAGGCGACCAGCGGCGCGCCGATGGCCATGATGGCAATCACCAGCAGCACCAGGGCAGAGACCATCACGATGCGGCGGTGCATCAGCTGGCGGAGCATTCGAGGCATGCGCATCGTTCAGACCTTCACGCGCGGATCGACCACCGCATACAGCAGGTCGATCGAAAAATTGATGAGCACGTAGATCGCGGCAATGACAAGCAGCGCGCCCTGGATGACCGGGTAGTCGCGCCGCAGCACCGCGTTGACCACGAGGTTGCCCACGCCGGGCAGGCCGAACACGGTCTCGGTGATGACGGCGCCGCCGATCATCAGCGCGACCGTGAGGCCGATCACCGTGACGATGGGCACCAGCGCATTGCGCAGCGCGTGCTTGAGCACCACGACCTTCTCGCTCAGGCCCTTGGAGCGTGCGGTGCGCACGTAGTCCTCGCCGAGCACGTCGAGCATCGAGGCGCGCGTGAAGCGGATGATGAGTGCGGAGTTCAAGAGGCCCAGCACGGTGGCCGGCAGCACCAGCGCGTGCAGCCGCTCGGCAAAGGGTGCATCGGGCGCGCCGTAGCCCGACACCGGGAACCACCCGAAGGACACCGCGAAGATCTGGATCAGCACGATGCCCAGCCAGAAGCTGGGGATGCTGGCGCCCAGCATCGCGATGCCGGTGAAGAACTGGTCGACCACGCGGCCGCGGAACACGGCCGAGACGATGCCGCAGGGCACGCCGATGAGCGCGGCGATGGCCACGGCCAGCAGGGCCAGCAAGGTGGTGGGCTCGGCGCGCTCCCACAGTGCTTGCGTCACCGGGCGCTGCAGGAAGATCGAGGTGCCCAGGTTGCCCTGTAGCACTTCGCGCAGCCAGTAGCCGAACTGCACGGGCAGGGGTTTATCCAGGCCGTAGTCCTTCTGCACGCGGGCGATGTCGGCAGCGGTGGCCTGGTCGCCCAGCAGCACGGAGATGGGGTCGCCCGAGGCGGCGCGCGTGAGCACGAAGACCAGCACGGCCACCAGCGCCAGCACGATGAGCATGCCGCCCGCGCGCGAGGCGATGTAGCGAAGCGATGCGCTCTTGATCATGACGAGAACTCGATGGCGGCGGCGCTGCCGACGGCCACGTACTGGCCGGTGAACTGCACGTCGCCGTTCTTCTTCACGCGGAAGATGGTCACGTTGTCACCCTGCTTGTTGTGGCACACGTAGAGAAAGCGCCCGCTCGGCTCGAGCGTGCAGCTGCGCGGGTAGTTGCCGCGCGTCCACTCTTCGCGCACCAGCGTGGGTGCGCCGGTGCGCGCATCGACCTTGAAGATCGAGATCGAATCGTGCAGCCGGTTGAGCGACATGAAGTGCGTGCCGCCCGGCAGCATGCGGATGCCCGAGGCGTAGCTGGTGCCCTTGAAGCCGGCGGGCAGCGCCGAGGTTTCGCTCATCAGCGTGAGCACGCCCGTGGCACCGTCGTAGCGCAGGAAGGCGATGGTCGAGGCCTCTTCGTTGACGAGGTAGACCCACTTGCCATTGGGGTGGAAGGCGAAGTGGCGCGCGCCCGAGCTCTCGGACACGGCCACCGTGCTCGGCTGGCTCAGCACGCCGGTGGCGCGGTCGAAACGGTACGAGATGACGCGGTCGAGCCCCAGGTCGGCCACGAGCACGAAGTTGCCGGCCGGGTCGGCCTGCACCATGTGGGCGTGCGGGCCGTCGTGGTCGCTGGTGGCAAAGCCTTCGTGCGAACGCGCGGCCAGCGGCACCACGTCGGCGCCGGGCTTGCAGGGCGTGGCGGCGCCGCAGGCCGCGACGTCCTTGTAGACGACGGCGGCGCGGTCGGTGTCGAAGGTTCCGTCGGCGCGCAATGCGATCACGCTGACGTCGCCGCTGGCGTAGTTGGCGGTGAACACGTAGCGGCCGTCGGGATGCACGCTCAGGTGCGCCGGGTCCTTGCCGCCGCAGGGCATCTCGGCCACGAAAGACAGCGCGCCGTTCGCGCCGATGCGAAAGGCCGAGACAGAGCCGGCTTCGAATTCGTTGGCGGCGTACAGCATCGGCAGCGTCGGGTGGCGCGCGAGCGAAGCGGGGTTGCGCAGCTTCGCATCGCTGCCCGCGCTGGCCACGGCCGGGGGTGCACCGGGGATGGGCTTGAGGGCGCCGGTCGCGCCGTCCATCACGAACTGGTGCACGCCCAGGCCGCGCCCGCCGCGCCACGGCTTGCCGCCGTCGCTGTAGGTGCCGACGTAGGCGTACACGGGGCCCGAAGTGGTGGCTTGAGCGGGAGTGGCCATGGATGGTTTGAGTCCGAGGGCGCCGAGGCCGGAGGCCAGTGCGCTGACTTGCAGAAGTTGACGACGCGACGGCATGGCGGTGCTTGCGGCCTTACTTGATCTTCGCGTTCCAGAAGAACGGCCAGGTCGCGGGCTGGTAGTTGTCCAGCGCCGGGCTCTTGGCCGAGAGGCCGTTGAACTTGCCGACGTTGATGTACGGCACCTCGTCGTACACCACCTGCTGCACCTTGCCCCACAGCGCGCCGCGCTTGGCCGGGTCGCTCTCGGTGTTGAAGGCGCTGAGTGCGGCCTTCTTGGCGGGCGAATCCCACCAGCCGGGCGCGCCGTCGCCCAGTTGCGGCGGCGAGAGCATGGGCTCGGGGAACTGGCCCGAGTGGGTCACGTAGATGTCCCACAGCTTCGGGTCGTTGCGGCGTTGCACGAGCGTGGCCCAGTCGACCACGTTGAGGTCGACCTTGAAGCCGGCGCGCTTGAGCTGCTCGGCCATCAGGAGCGACATGTTGTAGTGGAAGTCGTACTGGCGGCTGGTGAGCACGCGGATCGGCTCGCCCTTGTAGCCGGCCTTGGCGGCGGCGTCCTTGGCCTTGGTGGCGTTGCGCTGGTTGTAGTGGTCGGCGCCGGCCGCCGAGTAGAACGGCGAGCCCTTGGGGAAGTGGTTGGCCTCGGCCACGAAGAAGCGCGTGTCGCCGAAGCCGGCCGCGAGCATCTCGCCCTGGCCCAGCGCGGTCTGCACGGCCTGGCGCACCGGCTGGCTCGCGGCCACGCCTTCCTTGGTGTTGAGCACGAGGTAGGGGAAGCCGAACGACGGCGTCATGATCGGCAGCGTCTTGCCGCCGGCCTTCTCCAGGCGCGGCAGGGCTTCCACCGGCAGCAGGTCGGCAAAGTCGTACTGGCCGGCCAGCGCGCCCTCGACGCGCGTGCTGGCGTTGGGCACGGGCACGAAGCGCAGCTCTTCGATGGCGGCTTCGCGCTTGCCGCCGTAGCCGCTCGCGGGCTCCTTGCGCGCGGCGTACTTGTCGAAGCGCGTGAGCAGCACGAACTGGTCGGGGCGGCGCTCCTTGAACTTGTAGGGGCCGGTGCCGACGAAGTCCTTCAGCGGCGAAGCGATGGAGTCCTTGGCCATGATGGCCGCCATGCCGCTGGGCAGCGCCAGCTGCGACAGCAGCGGTGCGTACGGCGCCTTCAGCACGATTTCCACGCCCAGCGGGCCCTTGGCCTTGAGGCTCTCGATTTCCTTGCCCACGGCCTTGCCGCGCGGCGACTGGTCCATCCAGCGCTGCAGGCTGGCCACCACGTCGTCGGCCGTGAGATCGCGCCCGTTGTGCAGCGCCACGCCCTTGCGCAGCGTGATGGCGTAGGTCTTGCCGTCGGCCGAGATCTTGGGCATGCCCTCGGCCAGCATCGGCACCACGTTCCACTTGGCATCGAAGGTATACAGCGTCTCGTACACGTGCTGCATGATGGTTCCGACCAGGTCGGCCGTGGAGGCCATCGGGTCGAGCGTCTGCGGCTCGGCCACCATCGCCAGCGTGGCGAAGTTGCGCGGGCCCTGCGCGTGGGCGCTGGGGTGAGGCAGTGCGGCACACAGCATCGCGAGCAGGGAAGCTCCCAGCAGGCTGCGCTTCGACAGGCGGGGCAGGCGCTGGACAAGACCGGCGTGAGACATGGAGAACTCCTTCATGGGGCGGACTGATTTATGAAAGAAATTTTCTTTCCAGGCCGAACTCTGAAGCAGACTTCATGCCAAATCATCCGTGTTAACCCTTGTTGAGGGGTTATTCTGAAAAAGTCTTTCAAATCAGACGGATACTGCGGCCCTCACCCGCCCCACTCAACCCCTCTCACTCCCAGGAGTTCCCATGCCCCTCGAATACCTCGGCGCCCCGCCCATCGCTTCCGACCGCCAGGCCCGCCCCTTCTCGCCCGCCGTGCGCGCGGGCGATTTCGTCTACGTGTCGGGCCAGGTGCCCGCCAACGCGCAGGGCGAGATCGTGGCCGGCGGCATCGAGGTGCAGACGCGCCAGGTGATGGAGAACCTGAAGACCGTGCTCGCGCTGGCCGGCGCCACGCTCGACGACGTGTGCAAGAGCACCGTCTGGCTGCACGACGCGCGCGACTTTGGTGCCTTCAACCGCGTCTACATGAGCTACTTCGGTGAAAACAAGCCGGCGCGCTCGACCACCGAGGCGCGCCTCATGGTCGATGCGAAGGTCGAGATCGACGTCGTCGCCTACAAGCCCAAGGCCTGATCAGGCGGGCCGCAACTCGGTCTTGCGCTGAATGATGCGTGAGACCAGCCCGTACTCCACGGCCTCCGTGGCCGACAGCCAGCGGTCGCGCTCGATGTCGGCCAGCACCACATCGATGGGCTTGCCGGTTTCGCGCGCGATCTCGTGCGCGATGCGCTGGCGGGCCTTGATGATTTCCTGCGCCTGGATCGCGATGTCGGTCGCCTGCCCGCCCGCGCCGCCGCTGGGCTGGTGGATCAGAAAGCGCGTGTTGGGCAGGCACACGCGGCGCTCGCGCGGCGCCGCCAAAAACAGGTGCGTGGCGGCGCTGCCCACCCAGCCGGTGCCGATCATGTGCACCGGCGCGCTGATGAAACGCACCACGTCGTGGATCGCGTCGCCCGACTCCAGGTGCCCGCCGGGCGAGCTCACGAGGATGTCGATGGGTTTGTCGCCGCTGTCGGCATCGAGCGCGATGAGCCGGCGCGTGACATCGGCGGCCACGCTGTCGGTGATGCTGCCGAAGATCAGCAGCGTGCGCGACTTGAAGGCTTTCTCCTCGAGGTAGGAATTGCGCGGCTCGGCCGTCGCTGCGGGCGGGGTGTCGTCGTCGGTTTCCAGTGTTGAAAACATGGGCTGCATGAAGAAAGCTCCTGTGGTTGAACTGTCTTGACGAACAAGCCCACAGTTTCGTGACATTGCGCCTGCCGTGGCAAGCAGCACCGTGGTGCCACGGTGCCACGTGCCGCTCAGGCGCCCATCCGGGGCGACACCACGGCCCTTCGGGGTGTACCGACGCCGGCCAGCACCGGCCGGCCCGTCATCGCGCCGCAATGGTCGAGCGCCTGGCGCAGGACGGTATCCACGTTGCGCAGCGACAGCCCGTAGTGGGAGGCCACCTCCTGGCGCGTCTTCTCCTCGATGCGCAAGGCCTCGAGCACCGCCCGGTGACGCCGCGGCAGGCCCTGCATCGCGCGGTCGACCGAACCGACTTCGGCGCGCACTTCGGCCATGTCCTCGGGCCCGGGCGCGTGGTCGATGGCCGACTCGACGGCGGTGTGCGGGTCGTCCACATAGCGCCATGCCCCCTCGCTGCGCAACCGGTCCATGGCCAGGTTGCAGGCCACGCGATAGACGTAGGCGTTGGGGTTCTCCACGGGCGCGCCCACCCGCAGGTGGCCCAGCCGCAGCCAGGCGTCGTGCAGGCATTCGCTGGCCATCTCGGCGCACCCGAGATGGCGGGTCAGCTTGCGCCGCAACCCTTCGTAGTTGGCGCAGAGAAAAACCTGCAGCGCCAGGCGACGCTGCGCTTCGTCCCGCAGCGCATCGGCCGCCTCGTCGCGCGCCGGTGCTTCCTGTTCGCAAAGGACACTGGGTGCCATGACATGCCGCCCCTGCCCGCCTAGCGGTCCTGCTGCAGGCGACGACGCTCGTCGCTGCTCAGGGCGGCCCAGTGCCTGGGGTCGATCTTGCGGCCCATGCCCACCACCTGCACGGGGTTCTGCGGGTCGTAGTCGACCTGCGCCCCGGATTGCAGTCCCGACCGCGGCGCCGGCGCGTCGCGCCCCTCTTGTGCGGGCTCGTTGCCGAAGCCGAGCACGCGCACCGTGAAGACCGACGCCAGCGCCTGCCGCGCGGCCGCGCGCTCGCGCTGCACCGCGTCCTGCGCGGCGGCCGTCGCCTGCGCAGCGGCAGCGCTCGCATTGGTGAGCGCGCCGATGTTCACCGACGCGATCACCGGCAGGCCCTTGGTCTCGCCCTTGACCTGGATGTTGTCCGCGTTGAGCACCTGCAGCGCCGCAATGTTCAGGTTGCCCGCCACGCGCAAGCCCGCATCGCCGGCGTTCACGGTGCCGCGCGGTGCCACCAGGTCGACGTCGCCGTCGCCCACGGTGCCGATGCCGCTGCCGCTCATGTCCGACTTCTCGCGGATCACTGTCACGCCGTCCAGGTCGGTGGACACCTCGGGCGCCGATGGCACGCGCAAGGTCTTGGCGCCGCGCCCGGCGTCGATGTCGCCGACGGTGGACCAGATGATCTGGTCGCTGCCCTGCTTCGTGACCTCGGGCACGAACGACAGGATGCGCGACTGGTTCACGGTGACGTCGTTCCTGGCCGCAATGCCGATGTGCCCCGACGCCAGCGTCACCAGACCGTAGCCGGCCGGCACTGCGGCGCCCAGCGCCGCCACCTGCAGGCCGCCGCCGGGCGTGAGCACGTCGATGTCGCCGCCGGCCATGGTGCGCAGCATCAGCTTGTTGGCCGCCACGTCGCCCTTCCATGTGTCGCCCGGGAACAGCGTCTCGATGGCCGTGTAGCCGCGGTTGTAGCCGCCGTTGCGCGGCAGGCCGCCGGTGCCCGGCTCGTTCTGGTCGCGCCCGGCTTCGCGCAGTTCGAGCAGGTACACCTGCCGCAGGAACTGCTGCTGCGCAAGCTGGGGCAATTTCTGGAAGCGCGCCCAGGCTTCGAGCGGCTCCAGCTTTTCGCCGGTCATGTCCGACATGAACGAGACGAGGCCGCGGCGCACGGTTTTTTCCTGCCCGCCTGCGCGCGTTTCGACCTGGTCCACCAGGTAGATGGGCAGCACGCTGCCGTCCGCGCCCCGGGTCTTCAGGTAGTCGGGCATGGACGCGACCTTCGACGGATCGAGGTAGGCGGCCGTGAACGCGTCGTAGCCCACGGCGTGGTTCAGCCCGGCCATGGCGGTGATGGCGGCGCCGTGTTCCGGCAGGCCCTTGACCTGCGTCTCGGGCAGCGCGCGGTTGTTCCTGTCGTAGCGCTGGTTGCCCAGCGTCTGCACCTGCAGGTTGTCGGCGTACAGGTCGCGACCGGCGGCCAGCACCAGCGTGCCGGGGCCCTGGATCTCGATGTTGCCGGTCAGGCCCACCGAGAGATCGTTGTTCGGGTCCAGCCGCGCCGTGCTCTGCATCGCCAGGATGTCGTTGCCCGCCTCCAGCAGCGTGACGTCGGACCCACGCAGGTTGCGGCCCGCCAGCCGCAGGCCGCGGATGTCGGTGCCCGCGCGCACCCAGGTCTGCTCGTTGGCCTTCACGTCGAGCCCCACGATGGAGCCCTGCGATGCATAGATGCGGCTGGGCTCGAAGTCGTTGGCCAGCGGCAGCACCTCGGGGTTGTTCACGGTGCGCAGGTACGTGTTGTTGACCGGCGAGGCCAGTGCCCGCTCGATCAGGTTGTCGAGCATGTCCTCCATGTTCATCTGGCTGAACGGCGAGCCCGCGCCGGCCGGCATGTAGCCCGTGGGCATCATCGCGGGCGTGGCGTAGGCCATGACGAGCGGCGCGTCGAAGCGGATGTCGTTCTTCGCGACCACTCGCACGTCGTTGGTGGTGCCCGGCAGCACGTACAGCGGCCCGTCGATGGCAATGCCGCCGTTCAGGGCGGCCGCCGAAAAGCGCGCCGGATACCGGTTGCCGCCGAAGCCCACCAGCGTGTCCTTCTCGACCCAGCGCAGCAGCAGGTCGCGGAAGATGAACTCGGTCCGGTTCACGAAGGTGATGTTGCCGCCGGTCGACACCAGCCGCAGCGCGCTGCGGTCGGTGTAGCCGCTCATGTAGGCGCCGTAGTTCAGCACCTGTCCGTCGCCTCGCAGGCCCTCGCCGTAGGTCACCAGCAGCGGATCGACCACCGTCTGCAGGCGCAGGTCACCGGCCGTGCGCAGGCTCAGCGTGGCGTCGCCCAGCGCGAGGATCGGCGCCACGGTGTAGCTGCTCTTCGTCAAGCCGCCGCCGCTGTCGTCGCGGGTTATCGTCACCGTGTGGCCGACCGCCGTTTCGCCGGCGCGGATGTCGCCCGCGCCGCGCGCCACGTAGTACTGGCCGCCGCGGATCGCGCCGCCGGCCTGCACCGACATGGCGCCGCCGTTGCGCATTTCCATAGCCATGGCCTCGCTGGCGGAGCGGCCGCCGCGCATGCGCATGTGGGTCGGCAACGCGACCAGCAGGTTGCGCAGGTCGCCGCCGGCTTCCACGCTGACGTTGCCGCCGCCCAGCGCGCCCACGCCCTGCTGGAAGCGCCCGTAGTCGATCCACCAGCTCGACTGCTCGGGCGCGTGAATGACGGGGCCGTAGACGCCGTCGGGGTTCCAGCCGTTTTCGCCGTTGGTGTATTCGCCGAAGAAGCGCTTGGCATTGAGCGTGCCCTGCCGGTTGAGCCATTCGGTGAAGTGCTGGCCCGACGGCGCGGCCTCGATGCTGCCCTGCGCGCCGATGGCAAGGTTGCCGCCTTCCACGCCGTAGCTGGCGTTCGGGTTGGCGGTGGAGAAGTCGCTCCACACCGTCGTGTCCTTGCGCCCGGCGGTGTAGATCACCGATTCCTTGTGCGCCAGCGTGAGGTCGCGGCCCGCGCGCACTTCGAGGTCGCCGGTGCCGGTGCGCACGAGCTTGCCCGCGCCGTTGTCAGGCTTCGGGTCGATGTCGGTGGGCACGGCGGTGTTGGCCGTGCCCACGGTGATCGACCCCTTGCCCGCGGCCTGCGCCGCGAGCGGCTTGAGCGCCATCGCATCGGCCGAGGCCAGTTCGCCGCCGGCCACCAGCCGCAGGTTCCACGACGGGCCCGCCTGCAGCCGGCCGCTGCGGTCGGCCGCGTCGAAGCCATCGCTCAGGTGGCCGTTGATGGCGAGGTTGCCGCCCGCGCGCAAGGTCAGCGTGCCTTCGCGCGCGCCGGAGAAATCGCTGAAAAGATTCCAGTCGCTGTTCAACGCGAGGTCGCCCGCGCTGCGGACCTCGATGCCGGGCATCACGGCCAGCCCGGTGCCCAGCCGTGCCGCCACCCCGCCCGATGCGGCCCTGAAACGCGCGGCATCGGCAATGGCGTCGGGCTTGACCGAATCGACCGTGGCGCCGTCGTAGTCCTTCACGTCGTAGACGCTCACGCCTTCGAGCACCGCCGAGCGCGCGCCGTTCACGGCAACGTTCAGCGCGCTGACCGCGACGTCGTCGTGCGTGGCGTTCTGCTGCGCGCGCAGGCGCACCTTGCCGCCTTCGTTGCCGGCCACGTCGATCAGGCCGCCTTGCAGGTTGAGCTGCCCGCCCGCCGCTTCGAGCGTGACGCGGCCGTTGCCCAGGCTGCCGGTGGCACCGGCGAGCAGTTGCGCGCCGGCCTGCATTGCCACGCCGTTGCCGGCGGTGATGCGAATGGCCCCGCCGTAGGCCGAGCGCGCATCCACCGTGCCCGAGATGTCGATGCTGCCCCGGTCCGCAGTGAGGCCGAAGTCTTCCACCTGCGTGAAGCCGCCCAGTGCCACGTTGCCCTGGCGGATGCGGAACTGGCGCGAGCGGTTGAAGCCGGCGTCGTTCAGCCGCTGGCTCACGCCGGCGAAATCGGGCAGCGCCTCGATGTCGAGCGCGAAGCTGCCGGCCTTGCCGCCATTGCCTCCCGCCTGCGCCGCGATCAGGCCGTCGAGCACCACCGTGCCGCCCTGCGAAGCCGCCAGGCTCAGCGTGCCGGCGTCGCCGCCCCTCGGGTGGGCGGCCAGGTCGAGCCGGCTGCCGGCCTCCAGCCGCACGTCGCCGCCCACCGCCGACAGGCCGATGCGGCCCGCGTCCGCGTATTCGGCCACGTCGAAGAACTGCTTGGCGGAGCCGCTCACGTCGATGGTGGCGCCGCGCGCCACGACCAGGCTGCCGCCGGTCGCCGTCATGTCGATGCTGCCGCCACGCGCCACCGCCCTGCCGTCGAAGGCGATGCTGCGCCCGCTGAGGGCCAGGCGCAGGCCCAGGCTTTCCTGCGGGTCGAACGACGCGGCCTCGCCTTGCGCCGAAGCGACGACCTGCAAGGCGCCGCCCGTGGCAATCGACTGCGCCGCGCCGCCGCGGCCGGTCAGCAGCGGCGTGTTCAGCGTGAGCGGCGACGCGCCCGTGTCGATGCCGCCCGCGCCCTCGCCGATGATCGCGTTGCGGCCCGCCAACGTCACCGCGCCGAAGCCCGAGAACGTCTTCTGGCCCGCGCCCAGCACCAGCGTGGCCGCGTCCAGCGTGAAGCCGCCCGCACCGCCGGCGGCGGGCACGCCGGTGCCGCCCCCGCCGCTGTTGACGAGCGCGATGCTGTCGCCCTTGATCGTCACGTCGCCCGCGCCGCGGCCCACGAATGCGCCGCCGTCGAAGGTCAGCGATTTCAGGCCGGCCGCGCCCAGGTCGAGCGAGCTGTAGAAGTCGAAGTCGGTGTAGCTGCGCAGCGTCAGGCGCGTCGAACGGCCCAGCTGCGCAAGCGCGCCGCTGTCCAGCACCATGCCTTCGGTGCCGCCGCCGAAGCCGATGCGGCCGGCCGCCACCGACAGGTCTGTGCCCGCGATCTGCGCCGAGGCCGCCAGTTCCGTCGTGCGCGTGGCGTCGATCAGCAAGGCCGCATCGCCGTTGACGATGGCACCCGCACCGATGGAAACCAGCCCGCCGCGCGAGGTGTCCACGCCCTGGCGGATGACCTTGACCGCGTCGCCGGTGGCCACGCGCACCAGCGCGCCCCAGTCCCTGGCGGCCGAGACGAGCACGTCGTCCACCGCGTCCTTGGCGTCGATCACGCCATCGAAGTTGTCGTCCAGGTTGCCGTCCGGGTCGGCGTAGACCGCCGCCACCCGCGGCTTCATGACCAGGTTGCCCGCGCCGCGCCCGCCCGCGCCCTTCGCGCTCACACGGCTTCCGCCTTCGATGGCCACCTTGTCGCTGGCGGCCAGGATGATCTCGGGGCCGGACAGCTCGGAGCCCTCGTTGTTGCGCACCACGATGTCGGTCGCGGTCACGTCCAGCTCCAGGCCGAGCGCGTTGCCTTTGCGCTTGCCGCCCACCAGCAGGCTGCCCGCGCCGAAGTTCGACAGGCTCGCCGCATCGATGACAAGGTAGCCGTCGGCCTGCAGGCTGGCGCTGTCCTGCCCGCTGCCGACGATGGCGATCTTCTTGCCGGCAATGTCGACCAGCCCGCCGCGCCCGCCCTCGTCGGGTGCCGAGCGCAGCGTGCCGTCCAGCACCAGCCGGCGGTCGGCGTCGAACACCACCGCGCCGCCGTCGCGCGGCAGGCGCGGCGTGACGACGTTCTGGCCGGTCAGGCGGTACTGCGTGAGCTTGAAGGCCTCGGACGAGAAGAAGTCGTTGGCCGTGGCCTCGTTGTATTCGGAGTAGCGCCGCAGCACGGCGCCGGACATCACGCGCCAGGCCGAAGCCTGCACGTCCTGGTTGCCGCCGTAGGCGTTGCCGGCCTTGCCCTGCATGACCAGGCTGCCGTCCGGTGCGCGGGTGGCGGGTGCGAGTGCGCCGCCCCAGGCCTTGCCCGTTGCCTGCACCGCGAAGGCGCCGGGCAGCAGCGCATAGCGCGCGGGCAGCAGCGTGTACCAGCCGGCCGCCAGACCGGGGCCGCCGGCGAGCCAGACACGCTGGCCCGCCGCGGCACCGCCAGCGGGAGCCGCGCCGGCCTGCCCCGGCAGGATCGCGTACATGCCGGGCATGTTCAGCATGTCGTGCGAGCCGCCCGGGCCCGGCACGAATTCGGAGGCATGCAGGTCGCCGCCGCCCGCGATGTCCACCACCGCGCCACGCGCCAGCGCCACGTCGGGCGACTTCATGGTGATGCGTTTTTCAGGCGGCGCGACCAGCGAGCCAGTCGACGGATTGGTGGGATCGACCGCCTTCGACGGGTCGTGCCAGTGCTCGTTGTTGGACAGCGTGCCAAAGGGCACGGTCATTCCGGCGCCCGACACCGAGGTGAGGCTGCCCGCGCCCAGCGACAGGCGCTCGCCGGCGTTCAGCTCGATCTGGCCGAAGGGCGCGCGCAGCACACCGTTCTGCGCGATCACCGGTGCTTCCAGGCGCAGGCTGCCGCCGGCCGACAGCGGTGCGCTGCCGGCATCGCCCAGGCGCTCGACGGTGATGGAATCGCCGGCGCGGATCACGCCGGTCATCGCGGTGGTCGGGTACACCTGGCCGGCGTTCAGCACCAGCTGCCCGTCCACGTCGAGGTTGACCTGCAGCCGGGTTTCTTCATTGATCGGCGAAGGCAGCGCGCCGCCCATGCGAATCTCTCCGGCTTCGAGCACCGTGCGGCCGAAGCCGCCGATGCGCACGGCGCCGGCCTGGAACTGGGTCGGGTCTTCCGATGCCGAGATGTCGATCAGCGAGCCGGCCACGGTGAGCTGCCCCGCCCCTGCCAACGATACCGGCGCTTCAGGTGAGGCGGCAGGCACGGCCGACAGCACGATGCGTGGCGCGCGCAGCGACGACGACGTGCCCGCGTGCCCGACGATCGGCCCCTGCAGCCAGATCGAGCGGCCCAGCGCGAGGTTCGCGTTGTCCAGGCGAATCGCGCCCTGTGTCGCATTCACCAGCGAGAGGTCGGCAAAGCCGCCGTCCTTGAAGGCCTGCGGACGCACCGTCAGCGTGGACACCTGGCCGGGCTTGTTCAGCAGGTCGCGCAGCAGGTCGCTCGAAAAGAGCGCGTCGCGGAACAGGTCCAGCGCCTGCGGCGTCAGGCCGAACTGCGCCGCATCGAGCGCGCCGTTCGCGCCGGGCAGGCCCAGCCGGTCGGACACCACCAGCTCCTTCACGTCCGCCAGCTTCGCGAGCAGCGCCGACGACAGGATCATCGGCCCGTCGATCTCGTAGCCGTAGCTGCGCAGGCCGGGCGCCCAGTCGTAGTCCACGCCCTGCCGCCAGTCGCTGCACACGCCGTCCACCGCCAGGCCCACGCAGTCCGGGTCTTGCAGCACGCGTTGCAGTTGCTCCAGCGGCGAGCCTGTCGGGCCCGATGTCGCGGTCATGTTCAGGCGGATGCGCCCGCCGATGCCGTTGGGCCCGCCCGCCTTGCCCACCATCGTGCTTTCGATCAGGCCCTTGCCCGTGATTTCGATCAGGCCGCCATTGCTGTCCAGCCGGATCTCCGGTGCGGGCCGGGGCACGCGCGTGCCCGAGGGGCCGGCATCGGGCACGCCGTCGATCGTGCCGGTGGCGCCCGACACGTCGATGAGCGCATCTTTCTCCAGCCGCATGTCGCCCGCCAGGATGCTCACCGTGCCGCCGTCGCGCACCTCGCCCACGCGGCGGCCGCTGCTGCTGTCGATGCGGATCAGCGGCACGCCGCGCGCCAGCAGCTCGGCGCCGGCTTCGAGAACCACCGTGGCACCGCTCAGCCCAATGCGGCCCGCCGGTGCGTCAAGGCGCCCGCCGACCGTCAGCACGCCCTGTTCGCCGCCGGCGTTCAGCGACAGGCTGCCGCCGGTGTCGGTGCGCACGCTGGCGCCCCGCGCGATGCGAACCGGGCCGTTCTCGGTGCCGAGCGACAGCGCCGCGGGGCTTCGCGCCGCGCGTTCGTCGGGCCTCAGCATGCCCAGGGGCGCTGCCTCGGCCAGGTTGCGGCCGCTCGGCAGGTCGCGCCAGGTGAAGTTGTTCAGGTCGATGCTCGTGGCCTGCTGCGACACCACCACGCCTTCGGGCACCACGATGCCCTTGCCTTCGCCGCGCACCGAGACCGTGACGTTGCCGAATCCGCGCTCGCCGAAGAGCGTGGGCGGCAGCATCACCACCGAGGAGGCCGAAGTGGCCCCGGCTTCGTCCGGCGGCGAAACGGGCGGCACGCCACCGATCTGCACCGCCGAGGCGGTCTGGATCGACAGGCTGCCCGCCGAGCCCGCCGCATGGGCGCGCATGTTCAGTGCGTCCAGGTCGAGGTCGGGCGTCACGCCGGCCAGCGAAATGGACCCCGCATTGCCCACGCGCAGCGTCGGCAGGCCCTGCTTGCCGGGGTCCGCGCGGCCACCGCCCGATACGTCGAGCACGGCATCCTTGTGGGCCACGATCTTTCCGGCAATCACCGTGATCGCGCCGCCGTCCAGCGCCCAGGCGCCGCGCAGTGCGCCGTCGCGCCAGGTGTTGATCCACTGGCCGCTGGCGTCCAGCCGGCCCTGCTCGCCGAGCTCCACTTTTCCGTAGGCCGACGAAAGCCCGATCTGTCCGCCCGGCACGCGGATCAGTCCGTTGATGCGGATGTCGTTGGTCGAGCCTTCGGTGCCGGCCACCGAGAGCGACGCGCCCGGCGACAGGTTCAGCGCCGCGCCGCTCGAAAGTTCGAAGTCGCCGTTGATGTGGTTCAGCACGATGGTGCCCATGCCCGAATTGCTGAGCATGTCGTCCGACAGGAAGGTGAGCTTGCGCGACTTCTGCTCGCCCGGCTTCAGCTGCACATAGAAGTCGTCGCCGAGCTTCGTGTTCGCATCGAAGTCCTGCGCGAGCCGCTTCGGGTCGTGGCTGACGATGATGGTGCCCGGCGACCACGGCCGGCCATCCGGCGAGTTCTCGCCCAGCTGCAGCCGGCCGCCCTTGTTGCCACCCGGGTTCTTCGACTGGCGCTCGCCCACCACCACGCCGCCCAGCATGTCGCCCTCGAGCACCATGGTGTCGCCCGCGTAGATCTGCACGGCGCCGGCCTTGCGCCCTTCGGTGTAGCCGGCTTCCTTGTAGTCGGCGCCGATGAGCGGCGTGCGCCAGGTGGTCTTCACGCCCCAGCGCGCATGCTGGTGGGTGAACTCGCCCGCGATGCCGGTGTAGTCGGTGTCGGACATGGCCCGGTCCATGGTGTGCACGCGGCCGTCGGCGCCCATGAGCTTGGTCGCGGTGTTCATGCCGTCGGTGTAGCGCACCGAGCCTCCGGACACGTCCAGCATGGATCCTGTGCGCGTGATCACCGAGCCGCCCGAGCGCATCTCGATGCTGCCCGCGTTGGCCGAGAGCTCGCCCAGGTCGGTCTTGCCCACGCCCACCCAGCCGCTCACGTCGCCCAGCGGCGTGCCCACCCAGGCACCGGGAATGTAGGTGGCGCCGTCGGGGCCCAGCACCCATTGCACGCCCGCCATCGGGCCGTCCTTGAACACGCCGCTCACGCGCCGGTCGACGACTACCTTCTTGCCGCGCACCCACGCGTCGAGCTGCATGGGCGAGTCGCGCAGTTCGTTGATGCGCAGTTCGGCCTCGACGAAGTTACGCGACATGGCCACCTGCATGCCCTGCAGGCCGGCCACGCTGAGGAACGCATCGTTGTCCACGTAGATGCGGCTCGCGTCGCGCAGGCTGCCCGGCTTGAAGTAAGGGAACAGCGTGAACATCGGATTGACCGCCGACTCGAGCTTGATGGTTCCCGCCGGCACCAGCACGCCGGCCTTCGAGCGGATGTCGATCAGTTGCCCGTAAAGGCTCACGCGGCCCGGCTGGTAGCGCGTGGCAAGCGCCGATGCCTCGATCTCGCTCGTGTCCGAGGCGTCGGGCAATACCTGCGAAATGCTGCCTTCGCCCAGCGTGAGCGTGCCGGCCGACCAGTTGATCAGGTCGTTCACGCCATCGGCGTACATGTGCGAGCCCAGGCCCCAGGCGCGCAGCAGGATCGAGCCGTTGCGGTTGTTCAACGCGGTGGTTGCGCTGAGCACGCCCGACTGCCGCACGTCCTGCGCCTGCAGGGTGATGTTGCCGCGGTCGGCCTGCACGGTGCCGGTGTTGACCACCTCGTAGCCGACCGCCTTGGCGCGCGCCGCCATCTCGGGCATGACGACATCGCGCAGGCCGGCGACGAAGTTGGCGTCGGCATAGACCGGCGAGAGCTTGAGCGCGCCCCACACCTGCCCGCCGGTGAAAGCCCAACCGGGCACTGCCGAAGCGGCCACGTCGAGGCCGCGGGGCGCGTTCGGGTCCTGCGTCGATGGCGTCTTCAGGTAGATGTTCTCGCCGGCCGCGAGGATGACCTGGCCGTCGGGCGCCGAGATGCGGCCCTCGTTGCGCACCTTGGGCGCGAACAGCATGACCTTGCCGCCGCTGTTCGCCGCCAGCTGCGCACCTGCGTCGACACGCACTTCGCCGGGCGCCGCACCGGGAACGAAGCGGTCCACGTCGCCCATCTTGTCGGGCGCGCCGCCGACGCCGGGCTTGAAACCCGCGTCGCCGTAGATCAGGGGCCGCTGGGAGGTGAACTCACCGAACTGGGGAATCGGGAAATCGTTGCCCTGGTTGGTGAGCACCTGCGGGTTGTTGATGCCCAGCTTGAACTGCTTGTCCGACAGCGCAAGGCTGGACGCGACCAGCGAGCGCGTGTCCACCTGGCTGGAGCCGGTGAAGACGATGCCGTTGCGGTTGATGAGGTACACCGAGCCGTCGGCCTTGATCTGCCCGGCGATCTGGCTGGGGCGGCCGCTCGGGTCGTTGATGCGGTTCAGCGCGATCCATGCGTTGGTGCCGTCGGGCTTGGCGCCGCCCTTCTGGTCGAACTGCACCGTGGTGTGCTTCCCGACGTTGAAGCTCTCCCAGTTCAGGATCGCCTTGTCGTCGGTCTGCTCGATGCCGACCACGGTGCGGCCGCCCGCCGCGGTCTGCACCGGCGCCCTGGCATTGAGCCAGCCTGCGGTGAGGCTGTTCGTATCGACCTTGAGCCCGCCGTCGGCCAGGCCGTCGGGGATGTCCGAGCCCCCGTTCGATGCGGCCTCGCGTGCGGCCGCCTGCGCCGCCTGTTGCGCGGCAATGGAACGCGCCGCCATGTTCAGGTTGCCCATGGAGCGCTGCAACTGTTCGCCGGCCTTGCGTTGCTCCAGCGGGTTGGTCAGCATCGATGCCGGCATGCCGTTGGGCAGGCGGCCCGTCGCCGAGGCGGTGTTCTGCACCGCGCTCTTGTTGGCGAACCAGGCGCCGCTGAAGGCCTGCTGGGCCTGGGCATCGAGCACCAGTGCGCTGTTGGCCGCCAGCGTCATGGCAATGGCGCGCGCGATCGGCGCCATGCGAAAGCGCCGCGCCTGCCGCCGGTTGCGCGCCTTCGTTGCGTGGATCGGTGTGAGGGGCCCGCGTGTGCTCATGAGTCGTTTCCGCCGGAAAGTTGAGTCGATGCACTACGACGAACGGGCGCCCCACGACCCCGCAACTTATTTTTCAGGCCGCGCACCACGGCCGTCCGATTCAGCTGAGAACGGTCAACCCGCCCGGCAACGAACGGGCGTCGAGATCGAAGGCATGCTGCAGCTGCACCAGCGCCAGGTCGAGCGATGCGATGTAGAAGCTCCCGGTGACCAGGCGGCTGCGCGCGGCCGTGTTCATCAGCACCACGCGGCCGCGCCGGTAGCGGTTGATCTCGTCGAGCACGTCGGACAACCGGGCCTGCGTGAACACCAGCTCGCCCTTGCGCCAGGCCGACAGGTTGGCAGCGCCGACCAGCGCCACGCTGCTCACCGACGTGCCGTCGTACACCGTCTGCTGGCGCGCGCGCAGCTCACGCGCACCCGCGGGGTGCTCCACGCGCACCGCGCCTTCGATGCAGGTCACGCACACCTTGGCGTCCAGGTAGCGGACCTCGAAACGCCCCGACTCGGCCAGGCTGCGGCCCGCCCCGGCCACGACGCCGAAGGGCCGTGCGCCGCTGGCCGACGACAGATCGAACGCGGCCTCGCCCTCGAGCAGGTCGACGCCGGTCGTCCGGCCGTCCACCGTGCGGCGCCGGATGCGGGTCTGGGTGTTCAGGGTGACCTGCACCCGCTCGGTGAGGCCCACCTCCAGTTGCTCGCCGGTGGCAGTGCGGTAGTCGGCACCCGATCCCGCCGGCGCGGGCCACAAGCCCGCGGACGGATGGAACACCGCCACGCCCGCGACACCGGCCATGGCCGCCGCGCCCGCTGCCGCACCGAGGAAGGCGCGGCGCGCGAGCACCGGTCGGGGCTGGTGGCGCGCATGAAACGCCGCCGCATCGGCATTGGTGCGAAGCACGCCGGCAGAGGCCTGACCGAGCACGACCCATTGCGACTTGGCCTCCTTGAAGACCGCCGCGTGCGCCGGGCTGCACGCCAGCCAGTGCTTGAAGCGCTGGGCGTCCTGCGGCTTGACGGCACCCGAATGCAACAGCCGCAGCCACTCCCAGGCCTCGTGCCGCGTCGTGTCGGCCGCGAGGACAGGATCGTCGGCGGGTGCCGTCAGGGGGTCGTGCATCACGGCCGCGGCCCTTCTTTGGGGCCTCGGCCCGCTGCGAGCGCCAGGGTGATTCGATTCTTCACTCCGTACGACGAACGGGCCGCACCGATCCCGCAACTATTTTTTGTCATGGGCCATCCGGGCACTCAGGTAGTCGTGCGCATGCTTGAGTTCGTATTCGACGGTGCGCAGGGAAATGCCCAGGCGCCGGGCCACTTCGGGCTGCGTCAGTCCCTCCATGTGCACGAGCACGACGACCTCGCGCCGCCGCGCCGGCATGCGGTCCAGCAGCTTGATCACGGCGTCCAGCTGCGAGCGCGCCTCGGCGATCCGAGCGGGTCCCGGCGCCGTGTCGGCCAGTTCCATCAGCGCATCGATTTCTTCGAAAGGCAGGTTGCGGCTCTGGCGACGCTGGATGTCCAGCGCAATGTTGAACGCCATGCGCACGAGATAGCCGCCCGGCCGCTGGATCGGCCCTGCGTCGCTTCCGCCCTGGTCGTTCACGCGCAGCCAGGTGTCGTGCAGCGCGTCCTCGGCCAGGTCTGCATTGCGCAACGCGCGGCCCAGCTGGCGCTTGAGGGCGTCGTAGTGCCTGGACAGGTAGTCCATGAGCACGGGGCGGACGTCTTCGGCCATGGACAGATCAGGACGGCGAGCGGCCGGCCGCCTCGCGGCAGCGCGTTCCGCCGCGCGCATCGGTGGGCAGGATGAGCAGCGTCAAAGGCTGCGGCAGGTCCGGCGGCGGCGCATGCGCGAGGCGCACGCCCCGCAGAACCTCCAGCATCTCGGCGTCGCGGGCCGCGTCGCCAGTCAGGCCGAGCAGGCGCGGCCGGCGAAGCTGGCCCCCCTCGTCCACCTCGAAGCGCAACAAGGACCGGTACGTTCCCGGCCGCGTGCGCGCGTTGTCGCACAACGCTTCCCAGACCCGCGCCTGCAGCAGGCTGGGGTAGCCCGCCAGGCTTCCCAGGCTGGCCGCGCGCGGGGCCTCCGCCCGGGCCTGCGCCGGCCTCAGCGCGAGCGTGACGGCCGAACCCGTGCGGACCTTTTCGGCCACCAGGCCCGTGCCTTCCAGCAACAGTTCAAGCGCGGTGTCGGGGGCGTAAAGCCCGCGCACCGCGGAGGACGTCAGCCCGGCCAGGATTTCGCTGCGAAAGAGTGCAGGCTGCCGCGTGACGGCGGCATAGCGCTTGAGCGCATCGGCCAAGGGAAGCGAGGGAATGTCGAACGCCAGTGCGGCGTCACCCGCGCCTGGAACCGCGCCGGCCGGGGCCTCGCCCTCACGCAGCGGTGATGCAGATCCGTCGCTCGCCCAGGCCGTGCCGGCCAGCCACGACAGCGCGAGCGCGCAGAGTGCGACGCTGCGGCCTGCCGAGCCCGCGAACCCAGGGTGCACCTCGCTCACCCTCGCGGCGCAACGATGCCGCGCGCATCGTCACGCCCGACGTGAGGATGCGAAAGCCATGGCAGGGAGAAAAGTCGAGTCGGCAAGGAGCGCACGCCAGTCGGGAAACTTGCATGCTGTCACCGGCGTGTGACGGTCTCGTTGCAACGTCAGACCTTCCTGCGCCCCGGCGCGTGGCGCGCATCCCGCGTGCCGCAGGAAGCCCGAGGACGCCCCTCGAGCGGCTGACCGACGCTCAGCCCGCCAGCCGCCCCGCCACCAGCTGCAGCACGCGGTCGCAGCGCTTGGCCAGGTCCTGGTCGTGCGTGACCATCACGAAAGCCGTGCCGTGCCGGTGCGCCAGGTCGAGCATCAGCGCGAACACGGCGTCGGCCGTGCTGCGGTCGAGGTTGCCGGTGGGCTCGTCGGCCAGCACGCAGGCCGGCTGCGTGACCAGCGCGCGCGCAATGGCCACGCGCTGGCGCTCGCCGCCCGACAGCTCGGCCGGCCGGTGGTGCAGGCGCTCGCCCAGGCCCACGCTGGCGAGGATCTTGGCCGCGGCCTGCGCCGCTTCGCCGGCCTCGACGCGGCGGATCTTCAGCGGCATCGCGACGTTGTCGAGCGCGCTGAACTCGGGCAGCAGGTGATGGAACTGGTAGACGAAGCCCAGGTGATGGTTGCGCAGCCGGCCCTGCTCGGCGGCATCGGCATGCGCGATGTCCTTGCCCAGCAGCTCGACCTTGCCCGCGGTGGGCGCGTCGAGCCCGCCCATCAGGTGCAGCAGCGTGCTCTTGCCGGAGCCCGACGCGCCGACGATGGCCAGCGTTTCGCCAGCGTGCACGTCGAGGTCGACGCCGTGCAGCACCGTGAGGTCGATGCGGCCTTCGTGGAAGCGCTTGGTGAGGCCGCGGGCCTTGAGAACGACATCACTCATAGCGCAGGGCCTCGGCGGGGTTCACACGGCTGGCGCGCCAGCTCGGATACAGCGTGGCCAGGAAGGCCAGGATGAGGGAAATGATCGCGATCGGCATGATGTCGCTTTGCTGCGGGTCGCTCGGCATCTTGCTGATCAGGTAGATGTCCTTGGGCAGGAAGCTGGCGTGGAAGAGCTGCTCCAGGAAGGGCACGATCACGTCGATGTTGTAGGCGATGCCCAGGCCCAGCAGCAGGCCGCCCACGGTGCCGATCACGCCCACCATGGCGCCCTGCACCACGAAGATGGCCATGATGCTGCGCGGCGAGCTGCCCAGCGTGCGCAGGATGGCGATGTCGGCGCGCTTGTCGGTCACGGTCATCACCAGCGTCGAGACGAGGTTGAAGGCCGCCACCGCGACGATCAGCGTGAGGATGATGAACATCATGCGTTTCTCGACCTGCACGGCCGCGAACCAGGTCTTGTTCTGGCGCGTCCAGTCGCGGATGAGGAACTGGCCCGGCAGCGTGACGGCGAGCTGGTCGGCCACCTCGCGCGCCTCGTGCAGGTCTTTCAGCTTGAGGCGGATGCCGGTCGGGCCTTCGAGGCGGAACACCTTGGCGGCATCTTTCTCGTGCACCATCGCCAGCGCCGAGTCGTACTCGTAGTGGCCCGAATCGAACACGCCGACCACGGTGAACTGCTTCAGGCGCGGCACCACGCCGGCCGGCGTGACCTGTCCGCCCGGCGCCACCAGCGTGACCTGGTCGCCGGGCTGCACGAACATGGAGCGCGCCAGCTCGATGCCCAGCACGATGCCGAAGTCGCCCGGCACCAGCTTGTCGAAGGTGCCGCCCTTGGCGATGCCGCCGGTGTCGGTGACCTCGGGCTCGAGCGCGGGGTCGATGCCGCGCACGATCGCGCCCTTCATGTCTTCACCGCGCGCGATCAGCGCCTGCGTGTTGATGAAAGGCGCTGCGCCGATCACCTCGGGGTTCTTGCGGGCGTCGGCCATGATGGCGTCGATGTCCTGCAGGGCCTGGCCGTCGCGCGAGAAGATCTCGATGTGCGACACCACGCTGAGCATGCGGTCGCGCACTTCCTTCTGGAAGCCGTTCATCACGCTGAGCACGATGATCAGCGCCGCCACGCCCAGCGCGATGCCGAGCATCGACACGCCGGAGATGAAGGAGATGAAGCCGTTGCGTCGCGTGGCCCGGCCTGCGCGCGTGTAGCGCCAGCCGAGCTGCAGTTCGTAGGGGAATCGCATCAGCGGCCTCGCCCCGTGGCCTCAAGGGGCATGGGCGCACCCGCGGGGGGCGGCAAATACTCGGGGTGAGGAGCGAGGGGGTAGGTCATACGGTGGAATTGTGGCATCCCGGACAATAGGGAAATGGCCGAACCTCTCCCACGTCATCTGTTGATTCCCTTTGCCGGCCGCGGTTCCCCGGCTTGCCGCGCGGCGCTCGCGACCCTGCGGCTGCCGAACCTCGAAACCCTGCTGCTGCGCCTGACGCTCGCCGACACCGACACGCAGGACGACAGCACCCGCACCCCGCCGCACGAACGCGCCCTGGCGCGCGCGCTCGGCCTGCCCCCCGCCGACGACGGCTGCATTCCCTGGGCCGCGCTCGAAGCCCGCAAGACCGGCCTGGCCGCGCCCGGCGATCACGAGGCCTGGGGCCTGGTGACGCTGTGCAACTGGCAGGTCGGCATCGACGACGTGGCGCTGGGCGACCCGAGCGGCATCGAGATCGACGCCGCCGAGTCGATGGCCCTGCTGACCGTGGCGCAGCCGTTCTTCGAGGAAGACGGCATCGCGCTGTACCCCTCCGACACGCCGGGCCGCTGGCTCGCCCGCGCGCCCATCTTCGACGGGCTGGCCACGGCCTCCATCGACCGCGCGGTGGGGTACCCCATTTCGCAGTGGTCGCCGCTGGGCGATGCCTCGCGGCCGCTGCGCCGGCTGCAGAACGAGATGCAGATGCTGCTGTACACGCAGCGCGTGAACGACGAGCGCACCGCGCGCGGCGTGCCGCCGATCAATTCGTTCTGGCTCAGCGGCACCGGCGTCCTGAAGGACGGCGACTTGCCCTCGCCACCCCTTTCGCGCACGCCGGTCGTCGAGCTCGCGCTGCGCGACGCCGCGCTGCGCGACGACGGCCTGGCCTGGGCCGCCGCCTGGCAGGCCTTGGATGCGGGCGCCGTCGCCGGCCTGCTCGCTGAGCTGACGCGCGGCGCCGACGTGGCGCTCTCGCTGTGCGGCGACCGCGGCGCACAGCTTTTCACCGTGCAGCCGCGCGGCCTCGCCCGCTGGGCCAAGGGCCTGTTCGACCGCAACCGCGCCACGCAGGTGCTGGAGTCCCTATGAAGATCATTGCCCGGGACATCCCGCCGCGCACCGTCTGGGCGCTGGAACAGGCCGGCGTGCACCCGCTGCTGGCGCGCCTGTTTGCCGCGCGCGGCGTGCGCGGCAAGGACGAGCTCGACGACGGCCTCGCGCGCCTGCTGCCGCCCGACACGCTGCGCGGCACGCGCGAAGCCGCCGTGCTGCTGGCCGACGCCATCGCACAGGACAAGCGCCTGTGCATCGTGGCCGACTACGACTGCGACGGCGCCACCGCCTGCGCGGTCGGCGTGCGCGGCCTGCGCCTGCTGGGCGGCAAGCACGTGAGCTACCTCGTGCCCGACCGCGTGGTGGACGGCTACGGCCTGACGCCGCCCATCGCCGAGCGCGTGGCCGCGGCCGGCGCCGACATGCTGATCACCGTCGACAACGGCATCGCCAGCGTCGAGGGCGTGGCCGCCGCCAAGGCGCGCGGCCTGCAGGTGCTGGTGACCGACCACCACCTGCCCGGCCCCGAGCTGCCCCTGGCCGACGTGATGGTCAACCCGAACCAGCCCGGCTGCGAGTTCGAAAGCAAGAGCATCGCCGGCGTCGGCGTGATGTTCTATGTGCTGCTCGCGCTGCGCTCCGAACTGCGCACGCGCGGCGTGTTCGACACCGCCACGCAGCCCAAGCTCGATGCGCTGCTGCCGCTGGTCGCGCTGGGCACCGTGGCCGACGTGGTGAAGCTCGATGCCAACAACCGCCGCCTCGTGGCCCAGGGCCTGCGCCGCATCCGCGCGGGCGCGATGCCGGCCGGCGTGGCGGCGCTGTTCAAGGCCGCGGGCCGCACCGCCTCGGCCGCGACGACCTTCGACTTCGGCTTTGCCCTCGGCCCGCGCATCAACGCGGCCGGCCGGCTGGCCGACATGACGCTGGGCATCGAATGCCTGCTGACCGACGACGCGGGCCGCGCCGACGAACTCGCCCGCATGCTCGACGGCATCAACCGCGAGCGGCGCGACATCGAGGGCGGCATGCGCGACCAGGCGCTGCTGCTGGCCGAGTCGCTGTTCGCGGCCGATGGCGAAGGCGTGGAAGCGCCGCCGCCGGCCATCAGCGTGTTCGGCGCGGACTTCCACGAAGGCGTGGTGGGCATCGTGGCCTCGCGCATCAAGGACCGCTTCCATCGCCCGACCTTCGTGTTCGCGGCCAGCGCGGCGCCCGGCAAGGAGCAGGAACTGAAGGGCTCGGGCCGCTCGATCCCGGGCTTTCACCTGCGCGACGCGCTCGACCTCGTGGCCAAGCGCCATCCCGGCGTGCTGCTGCGCTTCGGCGGCCACGCGATGGCCGCGGGCTGCACCGTGGCGCGCGAGCACTTTCCTGTCTTCGAGCGCGCGCTGGCCCAGGTCGCCGGCGAATGGCTGGCCGAGGCCGCGCTCACGCGCCAGATCGAAACCGACGGGCCCATCGCCCGCGAGTACATGCGCATCGACCTCGTCGACACGCTGCACCGCGAGGTCTGGGGCCAGGGCTTCGCGCCACCCACCTTCAGCGAGGAGGTCGAGGTGGTGTCGCAGCGGCTGGTGGGCGAGAAGCACCTGGCGCTCAAGCTCAAGCACCAGGGCCAGCCCATCGACGCGATCTGGTTCAGCCACACCGAGCCGCTGCCACCGCGCGTGAAGCTGGCGTTCAGGCTCGATGCGGACGAGTGGCAAGGGGTGCGCCGGCTGCGCTTTCTGGTCGAGGGTGCGGAGGTGTGACGCGGGCGGACCAACAGGACCTGCTTCCATGAGGGCGGGCTAACATCCACGCCCTTCCACCGATACGGACCCCATCTACCGCCGTGAGCACCCTGCCCCCTTGCCCCCAATGCCATTCGGAATTCACCTACGAAGACGGCCTCAACCTTGTCTGCCCCGAATGCGCTCACGAATGGTCCGCCTCGGGCGCTGCCGCCGAAAGCGCGGCCGATGAGGCGCGGGTCATTAAGGATTCGGTCGGCAACGTGTTGAGCGACGGCGACACCGTCACCGTCATCAAGGACCTCAAGGTCAAGGGCTCGTCGCTGGTCGTGAAGGTCGGCACCAAGGCGAAGAACATCCGCCTGATCGACGGCGATCACGACATCGACTGCAAGATCGATGGCATTGGCGCGATGAAGCTGAAGTCGGAATTCGTGCGCAAGGCGTGAAACCGGCCTGACGCATGCGGCGCATGCGTCTTGCTGTCCGCTCGTCACGCCGGTGCCGCGCGGACTTCCTAGCTGGCCAACTCCCGGCAGCGTGCGGCGTCCAGCGCATGGCCGCAGGCGTGGAACTCCCGCGCCGCCGCGGCGAAGCCTTCGCGCGCGGCAGCGACACGGCCGGTGGCCCGTTCGATGTGGGCCTGCGCCTCGTGCAGCGACGCGTACCAGGCCGGCAGTTTCATCACCACGTTGGCCAGGTATTCGGACTGCTGCTGGTGGCTGGCCGCCAGGTCCAGTTCGTGCGCTCTCGCGGCCGCGATGGTGGCCGGGATGGCGAAGGTGATGCGGCAGCCGGGGCAGCTTTCCAGCGGGCCGCGCACGTTGGCCTCGGCCTCCTCCAGCACGCCCAGCGCGGCATCGGGCTGCGTGGCCATCGCGATGCGGGTGCCGTAGATGCGGTCCAGCAGGTGGAAGCCGACGTCGGACTGGCGCGCGACGTCGAGCGCTTCGTCGAGCAGGCCGCGCGCCCGGTCCATCTGCCCGCGGTAGATCGCCAGTTCGGAGCGGCGCTGCAGCGACAGCGCCTCGCCGGTCGCGCCGCCGATCGCGCGGTGCATGCGCCCGCCCGCCACCAGGTCCTGCTCGGCGGCGTCGAGCTGGCCGCTGAGCAGCCAGGCCTCGCCGCGCAGCGTGACCGCGAACGCATGCCCGCGCGCCGCGCCCAGCCGCTGCGCTTCCGTGGCCAGCGCATCGGCGAATGCGATGACCTCGGCGTACGGCCGCGAGCCGTACAGGAAGCGCTGCGTGATGCACAGGTGGCCGTCGAACACGCGCACTGCCAGCTGCGGCAGGTGGCTCGTCTCCTTGAGGTCGGCCCACACGCTGCCGTGCAGGTCGCCGCGCGCGTGCGCCGCCGCGGCCTGCGACCAGGAGGCGATCACGAGCGTGCCTTCGTCGCCCGTCTCCAGGGCGATCCGGCGCACTTCGGCCGACCGGCGCGTGCCTTCGGCGGGGCCCCCGAAGCCCAGGGCCGCCGCGCCGCTGTAGGCCAGCGCTTCGGCGAGGCGCCCCGCCACCGTGGTGGGATGCACATCCTTCAGATACTGCAGGGCACCGGGCGGGTCGCTCATCTTCACTTGCGCCAGGGCCCGCTTGGCGCGCAGTTCGTGGGACAGCGCGTCTGGCGCGACGGCGGCGGCCGCATCGTAGGCGGCCAACGTGCCTGGCCGGCCCAGCGCATCCAGGGACTCGGCGCGCAGCGCCAGGGCTTCCGGCTGCGCCGCCCGGTGCGCGAGCAGCGGCTCGACGTGGCGCAACACGTCCTCGTAGGCGCCGAGGCGAAAGGCCTGGCGCGCAGCCGCCAGCGCACACGGCATCGCCTGCTCGGCATCGCCCGCGGCGAGCCAGTGATGGCCCACCAGGCCCGGTGCCGCACCACCTTGCGCGAGCCGCGCCGCCACGTCGCGATGCCACAGCACACGCCGGTGCGGCGGGATGCCTTCGGCCAGCGCGTCCCGCACGAGGGCGTGGCGGAAGCGGTAGCGGCCATCGGCCACCACCAGCACGCCTGCGGCCAGTGCCTGGTCGAGGCGCGCCAATGCGTCGTGGCCTTCATCGGCGGCCAGCGCCACGGCCGTGGCCACGTCGAAATCTTCGGCCGACAAGGCCAACCGGCGCAGGGCCTCCGTCGTGCCGGGGTCCAGGTCGCACAGGCGTTCGGCCAGGGCCGACGACAGGCTGCGGGACATCACCGCCGTGGCGCCGTCCGACGTGGCGGTACCGCGCGCGAGCTCGACCACGGCAAACGGCAGGCCTTCGGCACGACGGGCGATGGCGGTGGCGGCCTCGGCCGTCATCGGTGCGTCGGCCGAGCGGGCTGCGAGCAGCGCCGCTTCTTCCTCAGACAGCGGCCCCAGTTCAAGGGCCTCCAGCTGGCCGGCACGCTGCAGGCGCGAGGTGTTCCGATCCAGCAGCGGCGGCAGCGCGTGCCGGCATGCGAGCAGCACGAACACCGGGGGGCCGCTCGCCGCCAGTTGCGTCAGCGCCTGGGCGCTAGCATCGTCCGCCGCGTGCGCATCGTCGACGATGAGCAGCACCGGCTTTTGCGCAGCGGTGGCCAGCAGCAGCCGGCGCACGGCGCCCACCATCTGGTGACGCCCGAGCGGCAGGGCCAGCGGCTTCACGTCGCCCGAGGCGGTCATCTGCGCCAGCACAGCCTGAGCGTGCGCACCGATGGCCTGTGCCGCGTCGGGCAGCTCGCCGAGCAAGGGCTCCACCAGGTCGGCCGCGATGCCGTAGGGCCGCGTCCAGTCGCCGGCCTGCAACGAGCGCACCTGCCAGCCCAGGCCCCGCGCTTCCTCGGCGACGCGGCGGCAGAACGCGGTCTTGCCCATGCCCGCCGGCGCGCGCACCACCGCGCCCCCCGGCCGGCCCGCGAGGCTGGCGCGCAGCCACCCCAGGACACGCACCAGTTCCATGGCACGGCCGACGAAACGCGGCGCGGCGCCCTCCAGGCCCGCCACGCATTCGCGGTACAGCGCCTCGGCCGGCGGACCGGGGCGCATGTCCATGGTCTGCAGATGGTCGCGCAGGTGGCCGTACCAGCGCAGCGCCGAAGAGCGTCGCCCGGCCGCCAGTTCCTCGCGCATCAGCTGGACATGGGCTGCCTCGTCGGTGGGGTCTTCGCGCACCAGCCGTTCCAGGTCGCCGGTCTGGCGCAGCAGCCGCAGGAACTTGTCGCGCAGCCGCTGGCGCGGCGCCTCGGTCCAGGCTTCGTAGCGGGCGTCCGGCAGGAGGTCGCCACCGTAGAGCTGTGCGGCCGCCTTGCAGGTCTGCGGATCGCCGCTGCGCAGGGCCTCGTCCGCTGCGCGCTCGAACCGCTCGGCGTCGCACGCCACCGCCTGGTCGGGCAACAGGAAAACCCGGCCGCCTCGCAGCACCAGGGCGTCGGGCTGGCCGATGAACTGGCGCGCGTGATGCGCGGCCTTGCGCAGGTTGGCGCTGCCCGCGTCGGGGTCCAGGTGCGGCCACAGGGCGTCCACCACCTGCTCGTTCGCCAGGCTGCGTCCGGGCTGCAATGCCAGCAGCTGCAGCAGCTCGGCGGCGCGCCGCGTCAGCGGCACTGAGGGAATCTGCGGGTCATCGCCGGCCACGCTCAGGTGGAACGGGCCCAGCAGCCGGATGGACACGGCTTCGGACGGCGGAGTCGGTGGGGGCGACATCGCGATTCCTTTCCCCCGGCACGGGCCGGGAACGTTTCAGGAACGCCAAGCGTGGAGCATCAGTATGCCGTCTATCGAATCTGGCGGGTGCAACGAATAGACGCATCACCCTCGCGCCCGCGGACCCTCAAGGAGTACCTCATGCATATCGCAAAAGACGCAGTCGACGTGAAGATGGAAATTCCCGGTGCCCTGATCCGGCAGCGTTTGAATTTCGGCGACGCGACCGGCTACAGCAAGATCAGCGGCGAGTACTTCACGCTGTCGGCGGGCGTCGACACGACGCCGCTCTTCCAGGGCCTGAACAGCCACAACTCCTGCCAGTGCCCGCACTGGGGGTTCGTGCTCAAGGGCCAGATCACCACCACCGACGACGCCGGGGAACAGGAGACCGTGAAGACCAACGACCTGTTCTATTGGCCGCCCGGCCACAACGTCAAGGTCGACGCCGACGCGGAGATCGTGATGTTCAGTCCGCAACACGAACACACGCACGTGATCGACCACATGATCGAGAAGGTGAAGTCATGAACCCGAACAAGGCCCTCTGGGAAAAAGGCGACTTCACCCGCATCGCCGAGAGCATGCGCGAGAGCGGTGAAGACGTCGTGCGGCACGCGCACATCACGCCCGGCATGAAGGTGCTGGACCTCGGCTGCGGCGACGGCAACACCGCCATCCCGGCCGCCAAGCTCGGCGCGCAGGTGCTGGGCGTGGACATCGCCGCCAACCTGGTCGCCGCGGGCAACCGGCGGGCGGCCCAGGCCGGGCTGTCGGCCAGCTGCAGGTTCGAGGAAGGGGACGCCTGCGAGCTGCGGCTGGAGAACAAGTCCTTCGACCTCGTCATCAGCATGTTCGGCGCCATGTTCGCGCCCAAGCCCTTCGACGTCGCACGGGAGATGGTGCGTGTCACGCGCCCGGGCGGGCGCATCCTCATGGGCAACTGGATCCCGAACGACCCCACGTTGGTGGCGCAGATCCTGAAGATCAGCTCGTCGTATGCGCCCCCGCCGCCCGAGGGCTTCGTGAGCCCGATGGGCTGGGGCTCGACCCCGAACATCATCGAGCGCTTTGGCGCGGCGGGCGTTGCTTCGGAGGCCATCAGCTGGGAACGCGACAGCTACATCTTCGACTTCAAAGGCTCGGCGGCGGAATTCGTCGACACCTTCCGGCAGTTCTACGGCCCGACCATGAACGCATTCGACGCGGCAGCCCAGGCGGGGCGCACCGACGAACTGCGCACGGAGCTGGTGACGCTGTTCCAGAGCCAGAACCAGAGCCAGTACCCCAACACCTGCCTGATCGCTGCGACGTTCCTGCGGGTGACGGTGGAGGTGGGCTGACCCGCGGCGTTCCGTCGGCTTCTGCGGCCGGTCCGGACCGCCGGACAGGTCGAGGGAGACAAAGAAAAAGCCCGGCAACGCAGGACGTTGTCGGGCTTTTTTGATTGGTGCCGCTTGTCGGAATCGAACTGACGACCTTCCGCTTACAAGGCGGGTGCTCTACCAATTGAGCTAAAGCGGCTGAAAGAAAGCAGTGCTGGCGACGATTCTAAGCGGCCGGCTTTGGGGCCGACCGCGTCGTCACTTGACGCGCTTGAGCGACGGCCGGGTGCCACCACCGGCCGGCGGGCGCGGCGGCTCGTCGGTCGGGTCGGAAGGCGCCGAACCGGCGTCGACCGTCTCGTCGCCCTCTTCGCCCGTCACCAGGTGGAACACCTTGCTGGCGTCGCCTTCGGTGCCGCGCGAGGCATCGCGCAGCGGCATGCGCGGTGCGCTGTTCGGCGAAGCCGCGGCCGAGGCGGCGTCATCGCCATCGTCGGACGTGGTGGCGGCCGGCACGGGTGCCGGGAACGCCATGCCCTGGCCGTTCTCACGGGCGTAGATCGCGATCACGCGACCGACCGGCACGCTGATCTCGCGCGCCGTGCCGGCGAAGCGGGCCTTGAACTCGATGAAGTCGTTGCCCAGCTTCAGCGAGCTGGTCGCGTCGAAGCTGATGTTCAGCACGATCTCGCCGTTCTTCACGTACTCGCGCGGCACCTGGACGGTGTCGTCGACCAGCACCGCGACATAGGGCGTGAACCCGTTGTCGGTGCACCACTCGTACAACGCCCGGATGAGGTACGGGCGGGTGGAAGAGGACTCGAGCGCGTTGATCATGAAAGGCGGCGAAAAACGAAGGAAGCAAGCACGCAGCTTACTTACTTTCGCATGACCTTTTCGGAAGGCGTCAGTGCTTCGATGTAGGCCGGGCGCGAGAAGATGCGCTCGGCGTACTTCAGCAGCGGTGCCGCGTTCTTGCTGAGGTCGATGCCGTAGTAGTCGAGACGCCAGAGCAGCGGCGCGATGGCCACGTCGAGCATCGAGAAGTTGTCGCCCAGCATGTACTTGTTCTTGAGGAACACGGGCGCGAGCTGCGTGAGGCGGTCGCGGATGTGCGAGCGGGCCTTTTCGAGCGCCTTCTCGTTGCCCTTGGCGGTGCGGTTCTCGAGCGTGGCGACGTGCACGAACAGTTCCTTCTCGAAGTTGAGCAGGAACAGGCGCACGCGGGCGCGGTCGACCGGGTCGCCGGGCATCAGTTGCGGGTGCGGGAAGCGCTCGTCGATGTACTCGTTGATGATGTTCGACTCGTACAGGATCAGGTCGCGCTCGACCAGGATCGGCACCTGGCCGTACGGGTTCATCACGCTGATGTCTTCGGGCTTGTTGTAGAGATCGACGTCGCGGATCTCGAAGTCCATGCCCTTTTCGAACAACACGAAGCGGCAGCGGTGGGAGAAGGGGCAGGTCGTTCCTGAATACAAGACCATCATGGCGAGAGACTCCTAAAAATCAAAAAGAGTGGGTCGCCTGGGCAACCCACTCTGTGGGACCGGACGCACGAGGCGCCCGGTCGGCGTGAACGGAATTACTTGACGTCTTTCCAGTACGAGGCGTTCAGTCGCCATACGAAAACCACCGACATGGCCAGGAACAGCAGCACCCAGACGCCGATGCGCACGCGGGTGTTCTGTGCCGGCTCGGCCATCCACTGCAGGTAGCCGACGAGGTCGCCCACTGCGCTGTCGAACTGCACCGGGGTCAGCGTGCCAGGGGTCACTTGCTCCCACTTGCCCGTGAACACGTCGGTGGCATGACCGTGCTGCTCGACCTTGGCGTGCACCGGCAGGCGCTCGCCCTGCAGCTCCCACAGCGGGTTCGGCATGGCGACGCTCGGGAACAGCAGGTTGTTCCAGCCGGTGGCCTTGGTGTCGTCGCGGTAGAAGCTGCGCAGGAAGGTGTACAAGTAGTCGGGGCCCGTGCCGCCGTGGCCGGCGCGCGAACGTGCGACCAGCGTCAGGTCGGGCGGCGTGGTGCCGAACCATTCCTTGGCCTGGCGCGCGTCGATGTTGGCCTTCATGGTTTCACCGACCTTGTCGGTCGTGAACAGAAGGTTGTCCTTGATCTGCTGCTCGCTGATGCCGATGTCCTGCAGGCGGTTGTAGCGCATGAAGGCGGCCGAGTGGCAGTTGAGGCAATAGTTGACGAACAGCTTGGCGCCGTTCTGCAGGGCCGCCACGTCGGTGGTCTTGTTGGGCGACTTGTCCCACGCCAGACCGCCCGATTCGGCGGATGCGGCCGCGGAGAAGGTCAGGCCCAGTGCCAGACCCATGACAGCGAGCCAGCCGGAAATTCTTTTCTTCATCGTGTTTCTCTCAAGCTCTCTTGCACTTGCGCGCGCATCAATGGGCGGCGAAGACCACGCGCTCGGGCACGGTCTTGAATTCGCCCTTGCGGCTCCACCACGGCATCAGCAGGAAGAAGCCGAAGTAGAAGAGCGTGCCGATCTGCGAGATGGTCTGGGCGATGTCCAGGGCGAACGAGCCGATGACCAGGTTGCCCCAGACGCCGGGTGCCTGGATGCCCAGGTAGCCCAGGATCAGGAACAGGAACACGAACACGCCGTAGACATACTTGTGCCAGCTCGGACGGTAGCGGATCGACTTGACTTCGCTGTGGTCGAGCCACGGCAGGAAGAACAGGATGATGACCGAGCCGCCCATGATGACCACGCCCCAGAACTTGGCGTCGAAGGTCTTGAGCAGGAAGATCACGACGGCGGCCACGACCACGGCGGCAACCTTCAGGCCCATGCCCGACTTGCCCTTGATGAAGTTCCAGACGGCAGCGGCCGCGATGATCAGCGCGAACACGTTGACCATGTCGTCGGTGGTGGCGCGCAGCATCGAATAGAACGGCGTGAAGTACCAGACCGGAGCGATGTGGTTCGGCGTCTTCAGCGAGTCGGCCGGGATGAAGTTGTTGTACTCCAGGAAGTACCCACCGGCTTCAGGCGCGAAGAAGATCACGGCCGAGAAGATCGTGAGGAACACCACCACGCCGAAGATGTCGTGCACCGTGTAGTACGGGTGCGACGGGATGCCGTCGAGCGGATGGCCGTCGGGACCGCGCTTGGCCTTGATCTCGATGCCATCGGGGTTGTTGGAACCCACTTCGTGCAGCGCGATCAGGTGGGCCACCACGAGGCCGAGCAGCACCAGCGGCACGGCGATGACGTGGAAGCTGAAGAAGCGGTTCAGCGTGGCGTCGCTCACGACGTAGTCGCCGCGGATCAGCAGGGCCAGGTCAGGACCGATGAACGGGATGGCGGCGAACAGGTTCACGATCACCTGGGCGCCCCAGTAGGACATCTGGCCCCAAGGCAGCAGGTAGCCCATGAAGGCTTCGGCCATCAGGCACAGGAAGATCGCGCAGCCGAACACCCAGATCAGCTCGCGCGGCTTGCGGTAGCTGCCGTACATGAGGCCGCGGAACATGTGCAGGTACACCACGATGAAGAACGCCGAGGCGCCCGTCGAGTGGATGTAGCGGATGAGCCAGCCCCAGGGCACGTCGCGCATGATGTACTCGACCGATGCGAACGCTTGGTTCGCGTCGGGCTTGTAGTGCATGACGAGGAAGATGCCGGTCACGATCTGGATCACGAGGACCAGCATCGCGAGCGAGCCGAAGATGTACCAGAAGTTGAAATTCTTCGGTGCGTAGTACTTGCCCCACTGGTCGTTCCAGAGCTTGGTCAGCGGGAAGCGGTTGTCGACCCAGTTGAGCAGCTTCTCGCCGGCAGGGGCGTTGGGGGAAACTTCGTGAAATTCAGCCATGTTCGTGGTCTCCCTCAGGCCTTCTTGCTGTCGTCGCCGATGAGCAGGCGCGTGTCGGACAGGTACATGTGCGGAGGCACAGGGAGGTTGTCAGGAGCGGGCTTGTTCTTGAAGACGCGACCGGCGAGGTCGAACGTGGAACCGTGGCAAGGGCAGAGGAAGCCGCCCTCCCAGTCGTTCGGCAGCGAGGGTTGCGGGCCGGACTGCAGGCGGTCGACCGGCGAGCAGCCGAGGTGGGTGCAGATGCCGACCACGACCAGCACATCGGGCTTGATCGAACGATGGCCGTTCTGTGCGTACTTGGGCGTGAATTCGTCGGGGTGACGCTTGGAGAGCGGATCGGCGAGCTGGCCATCGAGCTTGGCGAGCTCGGCGACCTGGTCAGGGCTGCGCTTGAGGATCCAGACCGGCTTGCCGCGCCATTCGACGGTGATCTTTTCGCCGACCTTCAAGGCCGAGATGTCCACTTCGACCGCGGCGCCCGCGGCCTTGGCCTTTTCGGACGGCTGGAATGTGCTCACAAAAGGGATTGCGGTGGCCACGCCGCCCGCTACGCCGGCACAGCTGGATGCGATCAACCACGTCCGCTTGCTTGTGTCGATCCGGGGCGAGCCGGAGGTCATGTCACTCATGGGGATCCTCTAAGTCTTCTTCGCTGGAGCAGGGGCTGACCTTTGCCACAGCAAGGTCAACCCGAGATTGTAGCGGGGCGCAAAAGGGTTTTTCAATGATTGCCGCGCGTGCGCACGGCGCCGCAGCACGTGCGCGACAGCGCGCGGCAACCTCTGGCGCTCAGCTCAACAGCCCGTACTGGGTCGCCTGCCGGACAGCCTGGGTTCGCGACTTGACGGCCAGCTTGCGGTAGATCCGCTTGGCGTGGAACTCGACCGTGTTGATCGAGAGGCAGATCGCTTCAGCAATCTGCCGATTGCTCCAACCTTGCGCGATCAGCCGCAGCACATTGAGCTCCCGAGGTGACAGCAGCCCGGGAGCAGGCATCGGGGGCGAGACCGTGTCGCCGTCGCGCAGCGCGGACTCGACACCCTCCGGTTTCGCGGACGCCGCAATCAGGCCGAGGACACGACGCGCGACGCGTGCGTCCATCGGCGAACCGCCGCGCTCGATCGAGCGCAGCAAGAAAGAGAGTTCGGCATCGTCGGTGCTCGTCAGCAGATAGCCGGAGGCTCCTGACGAGATCGCGGCCTCGACCAGCAAACGGTCGTCGTCCTTCGACATGGCGATGGCGTCGATCTGCGGGTAGGCACGCCGTAGGTGCGACAGGAGCGCGACGCCGCCGTCATCAGTCAAGTGCATGTCGACCAGCACCAGGTCGTAGGGCAACGCGGCCAGCAGACGGATCGCCTCCGCGTGCGTGGAGGCGATCACGACGCGGCGGCCCGGGGCCAGATCGCAAAGAAGGCGTCGCATGCGATCGGCCAGGGCTAGGTCACCCTCGACGATCAGGGCACCGAAGAATGCGCAGCCCAAGGCGGCGTACCGGCCAGCGAGTGCCGGCGCCGACTGCGCGCTGCTGGCGGACAGGTGATTCATCATGAGCAGACGCCTCCGATCACGCTACCGGCCGCGCGCCCACACACTCGCACACCCTTCGATACCCCACCTTCAGACAATCGAACCACGCATATCCCCTTGTTGTGCCCCGCGGCCTACCTTGAATGTCAACTTTCGTTTCGGGGTACTGCAGGAACAATGCCTGGGAGGCGGCCCGGCGGCCCATCGCAACGATGGCTCGGTCAGTGCGTTGATTTCATTGAAAAAATGCGGCAGTAGCGACCGGGGCCTTGCCGCTGGAGCTGCTCGTCAGTCGACGTCGTTACGGCCATCCTGGGCGGAACGTTACGTAGCATTGAGATACACATGCACCCGTCACACTCATCCACAACAATCGAGGCAATACGCGGTTACAAGGAGGCCGTGGCAAACGCCTCATCCTCCAGGCCAAATTAGTTGCGGCACACTTCTGATGCTGCTAACCTCAAGTCAAGAGCATAAAAACCCTTTGAGAGGATCACTGTGAAGACGAACAAACTGGTTGCTACCGTCGCCCTTGCCACCCTGGCAATCTCGTCGGCTTTTGCCCAAACGCAGGTTACCCCTGCGCCCGCAAGCAACAACACTCGCGCATTTGCACCAGGCCCCGCAGGCGCTCCGAGCGCAACCGCTGCTGGCCTTGGCGGCCTGACCCCCGTTCAATGGGGCGCTGTTGGAGGCACCGGCGCTTTGATGCTGGCCCTCGGTAGCAGCAACAACGGCAACGGCGGCGGCGGCTTCTTCGTCCCTGGCACCGGCACCACCGGCACGGGCACCACCGGCACGCGTTAATGCTGGTTGCCCTCCTGAAAGGAGGGCATTCGCTGAAAAGTCCGCGCGTTGCTTCCGCCACGCGACTCTTAGAACGTTGCCTTTTGGCAACGTTTTGCTTGGGCGTTGGCGGTTGCTCCTCCGGAACCTCGGCCATGCTGGATTCGGCTCGCCTGCTGTATCGCGGCGAGTCCTCAGCAACCCAGCCCGATTTCAATCCCAGCTATCGGTACCTGAGAACCAGCGTCAATGGGCGCGTCGTTTTCATGGTGCTCGGCTACATCGACCAGCGTGCCGAAGGGCCCGTCGAGGTTTGGTACAGCGGTTCGGGCGAGGTCGTTCGACTGCTGAATGGTCAACTGGTTGGCACGACCGGGCTGTCTGTCGATTGGCGTGACGTTCGACTCGCCAACCCACCCGTCTGGCAAGCTCACGCTGCCAACACCACACAGACCTACGCTCGAGAACGCGACCTGATGCCCGGCTATCGCTTCGGCATTCGCGACGACATCGCGCGCACATCGATCGCGACGCCCACCGACAGCGCGCTCGCCGGCGTGCCCGCAAGCTCCTTACGCTGGTATGAAGAACGCAGCGGGTCCCGCCCTGCGACAGCCTCCGTTCCTCCCGCCCGCTTCGGCGTTTCATTTGCTTCTGGCGCCCCTCAGGTCGTGTATTCGGAGCAATGTATTTCCCGCGACCTCTGCATGAGCTTCGAACAGTGGACACCCCCCGCACCAGCAGCCGGCACCGCGGCGCGCGCTGGTACATGAGCCCCCTCTTCCTGCGAGCCATCAGCCCCCCGCATTGGCCCCGTCGAACGGCCCTTGCCTGCGCGTTGATGGCGAGTCTTGGTGCGTTGGCGGAGCCGTCTCAGAACACGGCGACCGTCGAGCCCGCAAATGATGCCGAGGTGCGCCCCGGTGAGCGACTGAGCACTTGGTTGCTGCGTCAGCCGGAAGGCGCCGCAACGCCCGGACTGGCATGGCGCGTGCCGCAGGAACGGTTGGCTCAACAGTTTCTGAAGAACACCCTGCTCGTGCGACTTGAAGCAGCCAGCAGACGCGCACCGCGTTCCGAGCAACTCGATCGGTTGAAGCTCATCACGTGGTTGCAGAACCTGCCCGTCACTGGCCGCGTGGCGCTGGGTATCGTGGACCCTCGCTGGCTGCAGGCGCACCCAGATCAAGACCCCCTGCTGTCGGCCGGCCAGCAACTGGTTGCGCCCTCCCCGCAATTGAAAACCATCGCGGTTGTCCGCCCCAATGGCGAGTTGTGCCACGCGGCGCACGAAGCCGGCCGGACCGCCTTGGACTACGTCATCGCCTGCGCGCCCGACAGCACCCACGACTGGGCATGGGTTGCACAACCCGACGGCCGAACATCGCGCGTGGGCATCGCCCCCTGGAACGGCCACCCCTCCGATGAGCCAGCGCCCGGCGCATGGGTCTGGGCTGCGCCGCGCGGCATGACTGAACTGGTCGACGCATCGGAAGGCATCATCAAGTTCCTGGCGACCCAAGGCCCGTCGCCGCAGACAGCAGCGCTGGGCGCCACCACCGCCGCGCTTGCAGCAGCCAAGCCGGCCGCAGCAATCAATACGTCCATCCCGGTGTCAGTTCCGCCGGAAAGCGTCATCTCGGTGCGCCCCGACGCCTCGGCCCCGCAATACAAGGCGCCTCGCACAAGCAGCAACGACTGGGGCGAAACCGGCCTGCTTCAGACGCCGACGGCACGCATGGGCGAGGCCGGTGATTTCCGTACGTCGATCAGCCACGTGTCGCCCTATACGCGACTGAACGTGATGTTCCAGCCGCTGGACTGGATGGAGGCCGGCTTTCGCTACACCTCCATCAGCAACCGCGCATACGCCGCCAGCACCACTGGCCAGAGCAACAAGGACAAGAGCATCGACGTGAAGCTGCGGCTGCTGCGCGAATCCGCGTATATGCCTCAGGTTGCGCTGGGCTTTCGCGACCTTGGCGGTACCGGCCTCTTTTCGGCCGAATACCTGGTCGCCAACAAACGCTACGGCGATCTCGACTTCAGCCTCGGCATCGGCTGGGGGTATCTGGGCAACAGCGGAAACATCCGCAACCCCTTGCTGGCCCTGAGCAATCGTTTCAGAACGCGCACGGTGAGCTCAGCAACGGGCGGCGAAGCAAACTTCAAGGCCTTCTTTCGAGGGCCAGCTTCCTTGTTCGGCGGCGTCGAATGGCGCACACCCTGGGATCCCCTGACCGTCAAGCTCGAGTACGAAGGCAACAACTACAAGAACGAGCCCCAGCAGAACAACCAGGTTCAGCGCTCACCCTTCAACATCGGCCTAGAATATCGCTACTCACCCGGCGTCGCCTTCACCGCCGGCCTGGAGCGCGGCAACAAGGTGATGGTGGGCCTGACCCTGTCCACCAACATGGCGAGCATGCGAGCCAGCAAGCCCGCAGATCCGCCGCCGCCCCGCTTCACGCCCGAGGCGCCGGCCAATCCACCCGGCTGGGCCGCCACTGCTGCGGAGATCCAGGCACGCACCGAATGGACCGTGCAGCGCATCGCACCGCAGGGCGACAGCGCGCACATCTGGATCACGGAAAGCCACACGGTGTACCGCGAGGCCCGCGTGCAGCAGGTCATTGCCGTCATGCATCGCGATGCCCCGGCGTCGATCAAGCACTTCGTGCTTCACTACAACGAGCGCGGACTGGCACTGCACACGCAAGTCGTCGATCGCAGCGAGTGGGTGACGGCGCACTACCAGGCACAGACCCCCGCAGAACTGCGCGCCACGGACCAGCGCGACTACGCCCCGCCTCGCGGCCGGACCGAAGACGGGCTCTACGTGCCGACATCGCCGCAGCGCACACCCACTGATGCAACCGCCACCACATCGTCCGGCGAGACGCCGGCCATGGCGCCATGGGAGCGGCGCACGGAAAGACTCACTTTCGGCCTGACTCCGAGCTTCTCGCAGATCCTCGGCGGCCCTGATGCCTTCCTGCTCTACCAGCTCGGAGTCTCGGCCACCGCGGAGTACCGCTTCACGCCGAGCACCTGGGTGAACGCAGCACTGAACTGGCGCCTGATCGACAACTTCGACAAGTTCACCTACACGGCGCCCAGCAACCTTCCCCGCGTGCGAACCTACCAACGCGAGTACGCAACGACCAAGCGGTTGACGATGCCGGTGTTTCAGCTGACCCACGTGGGCCGACTGAACGAAGACCAGTACTACAGCGTCTACGGCGGCGCCCTTGAGTCGATGTTTGCCGGCGTGGGCGCCGAATGGCTCTACCGCCCGTGGCGCAGCAGGTTCGCGTTCGGCATCGACGTCAACCACGTACGCCAGCGCGACTTCGCGCAGGATCTCGGCCTGCGCGACTACAAGGTCAACACCGGCCACGCTACGCTCTATTGGGACACCGGCTGGAACGGGGTGCAGGCCAGAATCAGCGCGGGCCAGTACTTGGCGGGCGATCGTGGCGTCACCCTCGACATCAGCCGCCGCTTCGACAACGGCGTGACGATCGGCGCCTGGGCGACCAAGACCAACGTGTCCGCCGCACAGTTCGGTGAAGGCAGCTTCGACAAGGGTATCTACGTTTCCATTCCCTTCGATGCATTGCTGCCGCGCTCGAGCAAGTTCACTGCGAACTTTGCCTGGGCGCCACTGATCCGCGACGGTGGCGCAAAGCTGGGACGGATCAACCCGCTGTTCGAGATGACGTCGATACGGGATCCGAAGGCTTTCAGCTTCTCACCACCCGACGACAAAGCACCCAAAGCCGGGGACAACATCCTCGACTTCAAGCGGGCCCAATAGGCGCCGCCAGCTGAAAACAAAAGAGCCCCGACCCGGGGCTCTTGGTCTCACCATCACCGCCGGTAAGTCGGGCGGAAAAAGTATGAAACTGTTCTATCGAATCAGATTGCCACAGCAATCTGATTCGGCGCGGATGGCTGGTTGGCCTCGCCCACCTGCGCAGCGCTGACCGCCACTGCGAGCGGCTGAGCACGGTCACGCACACGGTGACGTTCCATATGCACCCAATCCACCACCTCTGCATGGGGCCGATAGCCGGGCAGCATCTGCGTCAGCGTGTGCTTCAGCATCGGCACATCGCTGCTTTCGAGTGCCGCATTCAGCGTCTCGAACTGGCGCCAGAGTTCATTCCAAGGCAGGCAGGGATCGTGCGCCTTCATGACACGCGGATGCGCTGTGGGCATCGCGCTGTCGCCAATCAGGAGCTCTTCGTAGAGCTTCTCACCGGGCCGCAATCCGGTCACCTGGAGTTCGATATCGCCATCCGGCGAATGTTCGTCACGGACCGTGCGCCCCGAAAGCTCCACCAGCCGACGAGCGAGGTCGATGATCCTCACCGGCTCACCCATATCGAGCACAAAGACATCACCGCCCTGCGCCATCGCGCCCGCCTGAATCACCAGCTGGGCGGCCTCGGGAATGGTCATGAAATAGCGCGTGATGTCAGCATGCGTCAACGTGATTGGGCCGCCCGCCTCGATCTGCTTTCGAAACAACGGCACCACTGAACCACTGGAGCCGAGCACGTTACCGAAACGGACCATCGAGAAGCAGGTGTCCGAGCTCTGCTGCGCCAGCCCCTGCAGCGCCATTTCGGCAACACGCTTGCTGGCTCCCATGATGTTCGTCGGCCGCACAGCCTTGTCGGTGCTGATGAGAACAAAGTTGGGAACCTTGCACTCCATGGCAATCCGGGCCGTCGTGAGCGTGCCCATCGCGTTGTTTCGCACACCCTCCGCCGGGTTGTGCTCGACGAGCGGCACGTGCTTGTATGCCGCCGCGTGATAGACCGTGTCAGGACGCCAGGCGCGCATCACTTCACGCAGCCGTGCCGCATCGCATACCGAGGCGAGCAGCGGAACAACACGTACGTTCGGCGCCAACTGCTCCAGCTCCTGGTGGATAGCATAGAGCGCGTACTCGCTCAGCTCCACAAGCAGCAGCGTGGAGGGCGACAGTTGAACGATCTGCCGACACAGCTCACTGCCGATGGAGCCGCCAGCCCCAGTCACCAGCACCACTTGGCCCTGGATGTGCTTGTGCAGCAGGTCTGCCACCGGCTCGACTGGATCCCGCCCCAGCAAGTCTTCGATGTCGACTTCGACCAGATCATTGACCTGCACCTTGCCATTGGCCAGATCGAGCAATCCCGGAAGCATCCGTACATGCAGACGCAATGGCAACAATTGGTTCAGGATTTCAACGCGACGCCCACGGCTAGCCGAAGGCATCGCCAAGAGCACGTCCGTGATGCCCCAACTGGCAGCGTTGTTGCTCAGCCAATCCGAGGACTGAATGCGCAGACCGTTGATCGTGTTGCCTTGGAGGTGCGAGTCATCGTCAACGAAAGCGCGGACGACCATGTCCCGGCTTTGGGCCAACGCCGCAGCCAGTTGCAAGCCAGCGCTACCGGCGCCGTAAATCACAACCTGAGGTAATTGCTTACGCTGCAGGGCACTCATGTAGAGGCCACCCAACCAATAGCGCGCAAACATGCGCGAGCCGGCGATGGCCAAGAACAAGAGCAACGGCACCAGCAAACCGACCGTGCGCGGCACTCCTCGCACACTAACCACCGAGAAGATCAATGCATAGCCGAGGCCAAACAGCACGCACGCGCGCACGATCGCCATGACTGCAGCCGTGCCTGCATAGCGAAAGATGGCTCGGTAGAGCCCGAAAACCACAAAGAGGGGGAGCGCAAGGGCTACAGCAACAGCAACGGCCGACCACTGAACGCCACGCAGCGCCATCCACTGCTCAAAGCGAAAGCTGAATGCCAACCAGACACACAGGACGCAGAGCATTGCATCGACCCCTAGAGCCAGCATGCGCTTCATGGGGCGCGGCAAAGCAAGCAAGGGCGCAGCCAGACGATTGATCACACTGAAAACTCCTGCGACGCTTGGGACGCGCCGCGCTGCAACAATTGTCCGTGAAGGGTACCCACCCCTCCCCCCCAATTCAGGGGATTCGCGACACTCACAATGTCATTTTTTGTATCTTTTGCATCGACATGACTTTGGTCATAGAGCAGCTGATCAGCCCGCTCGATCAGCTGTCCCTTTAGCAACCATGACCGATTCGGGCCCAGAACGCCTGCTGCCTGAGCACATCCGCGAGGCAGTGGCCGCCAATGCCCTGACTACAATGCCAAGGGCGTGCCCAACCATCCTTCGGCTCTCTTGCTTAGATGGCGCGATTCAATCGCTCAACGAAGAACAAATGGTGCGGACATTTCTGTATGACATGTGATTCATGCTGAATATGAAGCACACGGCACGCAATACGTTGAGTCCGACAACAGAGGCACAAGCCTTCGCAGGGAGCCAAGTCTCATGAAATCTGTTCTGGTGGTATGCATTGGCAACATCTGCCGTAGCCCGATGGGGGAAGCCCTGATTGCTGCAGCGTTGCCGCAGGTTCAAGTCACGTCTGCGGGGACTGGGGCCTTGGTCGGGCATCAAGCAGATCCGATTGCACGCAAGCTCATGGCCGAACGTGGCATCGACATCGAGGCCCACCGTGCGCGCCAACTTACAGCGCAGATGTGTCAGCAGGCCGACCTCATTCTTGCGATGGACGAGGCTCAGCGGATTCACATTGGGCAGCGGCATCCGCTGACCCGTGGCAAGCTGTTCCGCCTGGGTGAAGTCTCACGCGTTGACATTCCCGATCCGTATCGCATGGGCCGTCCGGCCTTCGAGCACGCCCTGCAACTCATCGCTGACGGCGCCCAAGCCTGGGCCGAACGCATTCGCAAACTCTCATGACTCCTTCTGCCTCCACATCGCCCCTCTCCGCAGCGCTCGCTCGCGACGATGACGACGATGCGATTAATCTGTCCGAGTACCTGGACATCCTGCTCGATCGCAAATGGCTGGTTGCAGGTGTTACCGCCGTCGCCCTCGCGATTGGCACGGCTTACGCGCTCCTGGCCACCCCAATCTACCAATCCAACCTGCTGATTCAGGTTGAAGACTCTGCTCCGGACGCCAAGAACTTTCTTGGCGACACCGCGAATCTCTTCGATGTGAAAACACCAGCCACGGGCGAAATCCAGATCATCCGTTCGCGGATGGTCATCGGGGGAGCCGTAGAGGCAAAACAGTTGTACATCGAGGCGCAACCACGTTATTTGCCGCTCGTCGGCGAATGGCTATCGAGACGCGCGAAAGAACTATCAAACCCAGGCTTTCTAGGCATCGGTGGATATGTTTCTGGCACCGAAGCCGTCGACATTGCCAAGTTCAATGTGCCATCCGCACTCGAAGATCAGAAGCCTTTCACGATCACCGCGCTAGGCGGCAGCCAATATGCGCTCGCCCATCCCGATCTTGCTGAACCGCTCATCGGCACTGTTGGCAAAGTACTTAATCAGCAGCTGTCCGACGGCACCATCACATTGGTGGTTTCGCGACTTGACGGCAAACCCGGCTCCGAATTTCTGGTTTCGCGTGCTTCGTTGCTCGCAACTACCGAAGACCTTCAGAAACGCCTTCAGCTCTCCGAGCAAGGCAAGCAGTCAAACGTGATCAACGCTTCGCTAGAAGACAGTGACCGTGATCGCCTGCAGCGCACACTCAATGAGATCGGCGCTCAGTACGTTCGCCAAAACGTCGAGCGCAAGGCCGCCGAGGCCGAAAAAACCATCGAATTTCTTGATCGGCAGCTTCCTGAATTCAAGCAGCAACTTGAAGACTCGGAGGATGCTTACGCACGCTTCCGCAATCAGAACGGTACCGTCGCTTTTGACGAGGAGGCCAAGGCTGCACTGGCCATGTCGGTGCAATTGCAGACCAAGCTGTTGGAGTCCCAACAACTGCGACGCGAGTTGCTGTCCCGATTCACTGAAGGCAACCCGAAGGTCCGCATGATCGACGGCCAGATCGCGGCCGTTCGCCATGAAATCGAAGGCCTTGAAACCCGCGTCAGTGCGATGCCTGCCATCCAGCGCGATGCCCTGCGACTCGAACGCGATGTTCGCGTCAATGGGGAACTCTACAAGTCGATGCTCAACAGCTCGCTACAGTTGCGCCTTGTGAAGGAAGGCAAGATCGGCAACGTGCGGCTACTCGATACGGCTATCGAACCCAGAAGAGCGATCAAGCCACAGAAGCCGCTGGTCGTCGCATTGTCTCTGGTACTGGGGCTGTTAACCGGTGTTGCATTTGCCATCCTCCGGAGCAAGCTCTCGAGCGGCATCCGCAATCCCCAGGAAATCGAAGACCGTCTTGGCCTGAATGTCTATTCCGTCGTACCGCTGGCACTCGAGCAAGAAACGATCTTGGAGCACATTGCAGGTGGTGCGAAGGGCGTTCAATTGCTAGCGGTGACCTCCCCCGAAAGCCTTGCCATTGAGAGCCTGCGCAATCTACGTGTTTCCCTGCAACTGACCTTGATGGAAAGCGGCAACAACCGCGTGCTCATCACCGGCGCGACACCAGGGGTCGGCAAGAGTTTCGTCTCCGGCAATTTCGCTGTCATCATGGCGCAGGCCGGCAAGCGCGTACTGCTGATTGACGCCGACCTGCGCAAGGGTCACCTTCAAAAGGCCTTCGGGCTGCCACGCAAGGGCGGGTTGGCGGAAGTGCTGGCAGGCGACTTGACGCCGGAGCAGGCGATCCATGTTCAAGTGATCCCGAACCTCGACGTCTTGACGACCGGCGCCTACCCGTTCAATCCAGCGAACATGATGCTGTCGTCTGCGCTGGGTGAACTGCTGAACGACTTCTCGGAACGTTACGACTTAGTGGTAATCGATAGCCCGCCGGTGCTGGTGGCCGCCGATGCCGCAGCAGTCGCGGCACATGCAGGCGCCGTGCTGCTGGTCGCTCGTGACAACTTGACCCAACTGGGCGAACTCAACGAGAGCATCAAGCGGCTCGCGCACGCAGGCCAGCAAGTCAACGGCGTGGTCTTCAACGGCATGGACCTCTCGCGACGGCACTACGGCAGCTATGGCTATAAGTACGGCGGTTATCGGTACACCGAGTACAAATACAAGGAAGAAGCGGCTTAAAGGTCTCAAAGAGTCGAACTTGGAGGGCCCATAGTGGGCCCTCTACGCTGCTCCGTACTAGATCTTGGTGAAGCAAGCTGGCGGCCATTTTCGGAGGGCCGCTCCAGCACCCATATCAACTAAGACGAACGGACGACGGGCAACCGCTGCACCATTAAGGCGAGAACTGCACCGACCAACAGCCCCACGCCATCTGCCCATAGATCGCTCCATTCGGCCAAGCGATCGGGCGTCAGCGACTGCAATCCCTCAATCAGGGCCCCGTAGCCGAGCAACCCCAACAGCGCCATAGGGATACTCGCCGGCCGCGCCCAATGCGCAAGAAACGCCAGTGCCGCAAAGCCGAGTGCGTGATTGCTCTTGTCCCAGCCAGTGCTCGGCGCCGAAATAGACGCAGGCATCAAACTGAGCACCAGCAACGCCAGCATGGCGATAGCCAGCAACCAACGCCACAAGGTCACATGGGCCGCGAGGCGACCCCAGGCTGTCACGCCGACGCCTCCGCAAGCACTTGTGCGATGACCTTGCAACTCTTGTCCATCTCGACCGAAGTCAAGGTCGGGTGAACCAAGAACATCAAGCTCGTCTCGCCCAACTCGCGCGCGACGGGCAATCGGCCAGCCGGCCGCCAGCCGGTGTCATCAAATGCGCGCTCCAGGTACACCTCGGAACACGAACCCTGATAGCAAGGCACCCCCCGCGCTTGAATGGCTTCGACGATCCGATCTCGGTTCCAATCAGCGGCCAACTTCTCGGGCTGCACATAGACATAGCACTTGTAGTGCGCATGAACACTGCCAGCCGCTTCGTGATTCACAAAGGCAGGCACACGAACCGCTGCATGTGGCTCTGCGGCCTCCCAGATGGCCTGCGCATGACGCATACGCACAGCAGTCCAGTCGGGCATGCGACGCAATTGAATGCGGCCGATGACCGCCTGCAACTCCAACATTCGCCAGTTGGTGCCGAAACTCTCGTGCACCCAGCGAAAGCCCGGCGGGTGCTTACGCTCGTAGACGGCTTCGTAGCTCTTTCCATGGTCCTTGTATTGCCACATGACTCGCCAGAGTGCTTCGTCATTGGTGGTGACCATGCCCCCCTCCCCACCAGTGGTCATGATCTTGTCTTGGCAAAAAGACCAAGCACCGGCGTGGCCGATCGACCCCACGGACTTGCCCTTGTAGTGCGCACCATGCGCCTGCGCACAGTCTTCAATGACCTTGAAATCGTGTTTGGCTGCAAGTGCCATGATCGGATCCATATCGCACGGCCACCCCCCCAGGTGCACGCAGATGACAGCCTTGGTGCGCGGCGTAATCACACGCGCGATAGTCTCTGCCGACAAATTGCCGCTGTCGGCATCGACGTCCGCAAACACAGGCGTTGCCCCCGCATTCACGACGCACGAGACGCTGGCAATGAAGGTGCGCGGCGTGACGATCACCTCGTCACCGGGACCAATGCCCATGCCCTTGAGAATCACGTCCAGTGCCAGCGTCCCATTGGCCAACGCCACGGCGTGCGCGGTGCCGGTCCATGCTGCAAATTCCTTCTCGAATTCGCGACATTCCTGACCGGTCCAGTAGTTGACCTTGTTGGACAACAGCACGCGCTGTACAGCAGCGGCCTCTTCGGGCGTAAAGCTGGGCCAGGGGGAAAAAGGAGTATTCAACACAACAGATCAACCTCTCAGAAGTGGTTTGGCGGGATTGCCAACAACAGTGGCGCCGGGCGGTACATCGCGGGTGACGACAGCCCCCATACCGATTACCGAGCCCCGACCAACAACGAGGGGCAGGCCCGGCCTACCCTGCTTGATAACGGCGCCCGCACCGACGTAGACGTGGTCTTCGATGACTACATTGCCATTGCATTTGACGCCAGGTGCGAACGTGACGAAATCGCCGATCACGCAGTCGTGCTCGACGTAGCTGTACAGATTGGCATGGAAGCACTTGCCGATGCGAATGTTGGAAGTAAGGGTCACAAACGGACTGAGCGCAGCCCCCTGGCCAAGTGTTACGTCATCCATGACGACCACATTGAAAGCTGCCACCGTCCAAGGATGCACGCCGTCGACTGCACAGCGATTGGCAATCCGCTCGCGAATCGCACCGTTGGCAATGGCCACGACGACATGCCTTGCACTCGCCTCGACACGCAAGAAGTCTTCGTATCGCAGCACATGATGTCCATTGACGATCGCAGCTTCAGGCTGGTCATCCACGAACACCAGTTGAGGCGCCGTGACGCCCTCGCGCTCCAGCTGCGAGCGAGCCAATGGCATCACACCGCGACCACAGCCACTGGCCCCAAACACGGCAAACAGTGGCGAACTCATTGTTCTGACTCCATCCGAGAACCAGTAAAGCGCGGCATCGTTGCTTCGCCTGCCGCACTGATGCCGTCCCGCACCAACACCTTGCGAACCGTGAGCCAAAGAATCTTGATGTCGAGCCACATCGAACGGCTGTCCACGTACCAGACGTCGAGCTTGAACTTCTCTTCCCAACTCAACGCGTTACGTCCGTTGATCTGCGCCCAACCAGTGATACCGGGACGCACGTCATGCCGACGGAGTTGTTCCGGTGAATACAACGGTAAGTAATCCATTAACAACGGACGAGGTCCCACCAGGCTCATGTCCCCTTTGAGCACATTCCATAGTTCTGGCAGTTCATCAAGACTGCTAGCACGCAGGAATCGACCGAATGCCGTCAGCCGTTCGACGTCGGGCAACAACTGGCCGTCAGGTGCACACGCATCCGTCATGGTTCGAAGCTTGACCATCTGGAACGGCCGACCATGCAAGCCCGGGCGAATCTGCCGGAAGAACACCGGACTGCCGAGCTTGCGACGTACCTGCCAAATCACGAACAGGAGCGGCAATGCCAAAACTAGCAAACCCAGAGCGGCTACCACGAAGTCGAACAGTCGCTTCACCTGCGCACCTCTTCAATCCAGTCTACCCAGCGATCTGCCAACAGCGTACGGCTGAACTCTTTTTCCGCCAGCGCCCTTCCGTGGTTGCCCATCGCCTTGAGTGCACTCCGATCATCGGCCGCGACCTCCAGTGCGTCAGCAAAGGCAACGGGATCGTCCGGAGGAACAGCGAAACCGCAGCGGTGCTCACCAATCATCTCTGCCAGCCAGCCGGGGTAGTTGTTCAAAACCGGCAAGCCGGCAGCAATGTAGTCAAAGAACTTATTGGGTGAAGTGCCGTAGTAGAACGCCGGCACGTTGGCCAGTATCTGCAAGCCCAAGTCAGTTGCGGCCATCAAGCCAGCAAGGCGCGCCTTGTTGACCGGGTCATGAAAAACGACGTTGGTCAGCCCATCACATTTGGCACGCGCTTGCAGGCCTGGCTTGAGTTTGCCCTGACCAATCAGCAGCAGCTTGATATCGTTTCTTCCGCGGCGCTTCAGTTCGGCGGCGGCATCAAGCACCGCATCAAGTCCATTTGCCAAGCCGTGCGTCCCAGCAAACACCGCCATCAGGTCAGTAGCTTGCACCTGAGCAGGCCTCCATGGCGTCACTTCGGCAGCGAAGATGTCCAGATCGCATCCGTTAGGGACCAGGGCGACGCGCTGTCGCGGAACACCTCGGTGAGCGATCCCCTCCACGATGCCGGGCGACAGCCCGATCAACCGGTGCGCCGAGCGGTAGCTGGCCCACTCGAGCATCGACATGGCACCCAGCACCATTGGATTGCGAATGACCCCCATCGCGCGTGGTAACTCAGGCCACAGATCGCGCACCTCGAACACGAAGGGCTTGCGACGCAGCCAACGCGCAAAGATTCCGGGAATACCTGCAGTGAGCGGCGTGGTCGTGGCAAACAGCACGTCATACCTCTCGGTAAACGCGAGTCCAATGCTACGTACGGCGAACTTCACGAAGGTGCCGGCACGCTTCGCCAAGCCGTCGGTGTTCGAGTACGCAAGATCGAACTCGACTACCTCCATGCCTGCAACCAATCCGCGGCGGCATCCCTTGACAAAGGGCATGGCGAGACCGGTTTCACCGCCGCCATAGCTGCCGCACACCATGGTGACCTCATGCCCCCGTGCGATGAGGCGTCGAGCCATTTCGTACGAACGGATGCCCGCCGAACCTTTAGGCGTCGAGAAGTGTTGGTGAAAATAAAGAACTCTCATACTGCCCAGCGCACATCCGTGGTCAAAGTGCCGGGCTGCTGGACTTCAATCTCCAGGACCGGCACAGGTGTCTTTTCAAGATAGTGACGAGACTCCCAACCCTCCACCAACTCGCAGCGAACCAGAGCCATGCTTGCCTGCACATCCAGCGTGAAGACGCCGTCGTGCCGGTTGATCAAGTGCACGGATTCCAGCGTTCGGACCAGCTCCCAGGAACCCGGCGCCAATCGCCAGCGCAGCACCGCGCGATGCATGAAACCTGCAACTTCATCCTTCACACGCAGACTGCCATCGCCAAGGCTGATGCGGCGTCGATGACTGGCACCTTGATCATCTCGGTAGCCAGCGGCGTAGTGAGCCCCCTGCGCGTCCTCGCTCAAAGGCTCCGACCATTGCGTCTTGAGCCAGTTGCCAAACAGAAAACGGCTCAACCGCGGCATCTGGTCACGTCCATCGAACTGCACTGTGTTGTGGCTTGCCGTGCCCCCGAAATAGTTCTGCCATTGCAGCTCGGTGTTGTAGCTGTAAGTCCCCGCATCGCGCAGCAGATTCTGGCCATCGAGCCACAGATCTAGATGCAACGCATCGGCCTGGCTGGGACGAAAACGAAAACGAGGGAACCGGAGCATCGCCATTGCGCCGCCGCGGCGCAGGACGGCAAAGCCGCCATCGTCGGCTACATAGTGCCCCGGCGTTGACGCCACAGCCTCGGGAAGTGGAATACCAAGCCATTGCAGCGGTGTATTCCAGGGACCATCTTCCACATAGGCTCGCCGGTCCGCAAAAAGCGCCATGGCGGTCTGCACAGTGGGTCGATGGTCGCGATAAGTTGCATCAACCAGTTGCAAGAGGCGCGCTCCATCGTTCGCACCCACATTCGGACCATCGCCGTTCAACGGATTCACCATGTGCCGCAACCATTGGGTCGCCGCCAGTGCCTGCGTCCGCCAGCGCTCTGAAAACCTAGGCAGCGCAAGATGTCGTCGCCAGACCTCTGCCATGCACAAAGTGTCGAGCATCACCCGGTGGTAGTTGAGCGAATACTGACTGAAGGTGCCCTGTGGACCGATCAGCCGAGCCGCACGATTTTCCAACCAATGACGTCCGGTGCGTGCCCACTCCTCACCCGCCGTCACGCCTTCCAGGGCGAGCCAACTGCCGCCAATGAACAAAGCAGCAGCCTCGGAGGTTCCGTGGTTGTTGTCTTGCGCCATGGCGTACTGCACTGTGGGAGCAATGCGCTGCAGATGTGCACGAACGAGATCCAGCAACCCCCGCAAAGGGCGCTGCACCTGGTCGAGCACGAGCGCGGACATGGCTAAATGCATCACCCGCAATGAAGCTTCTTGCCCACACTTCCAGTTCGGACCTCGAAAAGGCGGGTTGCATGCGCTCCAATCACCGAGCCAGTTGTTCAGCCGGTCTAGGGCCTCGGCGTCTCCGTTGCGCGCCCGCTGGGCGAACGCAAGCACCCAATCCATGCGAGACAGTTCCCAGACAAGCTTGATGTCCCCTGTCGCCGGATCGAAATCGGGGATCTGCCACCACTCACGTTCAGGCGCCGCGACTCGCCGCCCGCTGAAAGGATTGGCCATCCAGTCCGGCGATCGGGCCGTCACATTGAACGGCCAATGGCTGAACAGTTGGGCCGCAGCCCCCCAGTTGGTTGTGGCGGGTGCGGCCACCGGCGCACCGGAAGCTGACCGGAAGAATGGTGCCTTTGCGACCTCACTTTTCAGCCGGCGCACGGGATTCAAACCCAACTTCACGCCCATGCGATAACCCACAGCACGACCAATATTCGGCAACCCCAACGCAAGGGCCGTGCGAGCCTTGATTCTCAAGCCGGTCATTGCTTCCGCAATTGCTCCGCAACCTCGATGGTGGCGCGCGCCACCTCGAAGATCTCGTGCGCCGGAATGGCCGCAACGCCTTTTTCGACCGACTGCAGGAACGCGGCCGCACAAGCCTTCTGTCCCTTATCCTGCTTCCATAGATTGAGCTTGCTGAAGCCGGGCCAACCGTAACCTTTGAGCTTTCGAAAATTGTCCAATTGCAGGACGCGACCGGCCGCAAACACTTCGACCCGTTCCTTCGGGAAGCTGGCCGCACCGTTGGCGAGATACAAGATGGTGCCGAACGAACCATCTTCAAAGCCAAGGGTGATCGAAGCCTTGTCTTCGGCGATCGCAACTCCCGGGGCATCCCCCATGCGGCGCGCTTGGATAGACACAATAGGACTACCTGCCAAGAAACGCATTAAATCAATGAAGTGACAAGCTTCGCCAATGATCCGGCCACCACCCACAGCATTGTCTTGCGTCCAGTGATTGGCCGGAATGGCACCGGCATTCATAGTCATGATGAAGGACTTCGGGTCCTTGACCGCTTGCAGCAACGCCTTCATCTTCTGTATCTGCGGCGAAAAACGGCGATTGAAGCCAACAATCAATTGCGGGCCGCGGCCCGCTTGCCTGGAATTTTCGTTGCTGGCTGCATGGGCTACGGCGTAGGCAGCTTCGACATCCGCCAACTCGGCATGGTGAATGGCCAGCGGCTTCTCGACAAACACGTTCTTTCCTGCCTTGATCGCTTCAACCACAAAGCGGGCATGCGTGTCATGTCGGGTAACGATGACCACGGTATTTATGGCCGTATTGCCCAGCATCGCTGTTACCTCCGTGGAAGCCTCGGCAAAGCCGGCCTTCTCGCCATGGATCACTCCATTGATACCTCCCGCAGTAACGATGGTGTGAAACTGCGCCCCTGCCGCCTTAAACGCTGGAATCAACATCCGCGAGGCATAGTTACCCGCGCCTATAAAACCCATCACGGGACGCTGAGCGCTGAAGCTCAAGCCCTTTGCCAGCGGCACGCTACGCACAATGCGCTCACTGGCAGGCGACGTGTATTGCAGCAGGATGCCGAGACCACTCTTATCTTGGGTGAGCGCCTCATATGCCTTGGGGGCATCTTCGAAAGCAAATCGATGAGTGATCAAGGGCTTAACGTCCAATTGACCACTAGCAAGCATGTCTAGCACCGCTTCGAAATTGCGCTGCTGCGTCCAACGCACAAAGCCGAACGGATAGTCTTGCCCGCGGTCTTCATACGCGGCGTCGTAGCGGCCCGGACCGTACGAGCAGGACACCTGAAAGCTCAACTCTTTCTCGTAGAAGTCAGCGCGGCTCAGTTCCAACCCGGTCACCCCTACCAACACGATTCGTCCACGCTTGCGGCTCATACGGGCTGCCTGCGTCACAGGATCATTCGACTTGGTCGACGCCGTGATAATGACTCCATCGACGCCTTGCCCTCGGCTGAGAACCATACCGGCAACCACAGGATCCTCACCGGCGCCAGGGTTGCATATGGATGCTCCGAATTGGCGAGCCAGCATCAACTTTGAATCGTCCAAATCCACCGCCAACACGCGGCATCCGTGGGCACGCAACAGCTGCACCGTGAGCAAGCCGATCAACCCCGCGCCGATCACCACGAACGCCTCGCCCAAGGTCGGCTGGGCCAAGCGAATGCCTTGCAGACCGATACTGGCTACTACGACAAAGGATGCTGACTCGTCATCCACGTTATCCGGAATCCGCGCACAGAGATTCTTGGAAACCTTCACCACATCGGCGTGCGGGCCATTGGAAACCACACGATCCCCGGGCACGAAGCCCTCTACACCGGCTCCCACCTCTGCCACCAACCCCACATTGCAATACCCAAGCGGCAACGGTTGCGCAAGCTTGGATTGGACAGCTTCAATCGTGGCCATCAAACCATCGGTTTGAACTTTCTCCAGCACCATCTTCACCTTCTCCGGCTGCTGGCGTGCCTTTTCGAGATACGACGCCTTGCCGAATCCCACAAGCATCCGCTCCGTGCCAGCCGAAATCAATGACACCGTCGAATGTATACATAGATGCATGCGTCCAGCATGAGGCGCCGGCGCTTCGACCAACGTCGTTCCGCCTTTCGCCATGTCTTGGAGGATTTGTTTCATGAATTCACTCAATTCTCAGTTCAGGCGATCCGGTCGCATGTAGTTAATGAGCACCGCTCGATACGGCCCCTTGAAGACGAACAGGCTCCCTGCCGCCGCTCCAATCACTCCAACCTCGTTGATGAGTGTCTGCATATCTCCAACGCTTCCCGCTCCTCCCAACATCGTCAGCGGACAGGACACCTGCTGGCGTACTGCTCTAGCCAGCTCTAAGTCGTAGCCTTTCATCTCCCCGTCGCGATCAATAGAATTGATAACTATCTCACCCGCCCCCAATTCCACGGCTTTTTGACAAAATTCCATGAGATCGACTTTGACCTTTTCCTTACCATTGTGGCTATAGATGCTATAGCCAGAAAAAAGTCTGTTCTTTTTCACATCGAGAGTGACGACCACGCTCTGAGAACCAATAGTCTGGGCCATCTCGCGGATCAGCTGTGAGCGCTGCAAGGCCGCGGAGCTAATCGACACCTTCTCGAATCCAATGTTGATGATGCGCGATGCCATCTCCGCGCTATTCACGCCACCGCCGTAGCACATCGGCATGCGCGATTCCACGGCGACGCTTTTTAGCAGTGAAAAATTAGGCTCCCTCTTCTTTACAGAGGCGTCAATATCGAAGAGCGCCAACTCATCAACCTCTTTTTCATTAAATATCTTAACGGCATTCAATGGATCCCCGACGTATTTTGGCTCGCCAAACTGGCGGGTCTTCACCAACCCTCCGTTATGAAGCAATAAGCTTGGAATGATTCGAGAGCGAAGCATAATCAAATGGAAGCGAAGTTGCGAAAAACGGCCAAACCGTTATGATGACTTTTCTCCGGATGAAACTGCACACCGAAGATGTTTTCACGCGCCACCGCACAAGGGATTTCCGAGCCATAATTCACAGTGGCAAGAATCTCATTCCGGATTTCCGCATCGAAAAAATAATTATGGAGAAAATAAAATCCACTTTCAGCTTTAACGTTTTCGAATAGGGGGTGCTCTACCTTAGAGGCTAGCGAGTTCCATCCCATATGAGGCAATTTCAAAGCAGTGATAATTTTCGATGCGTCAATCTTGCGAACGCGTCCACGAATCCACCCGAGCCCTGCCCGCTCGCCCTCTTCGCTTGAGTCGGCCAAAATTTGCATACCAACACAAACTCCAAGAATATTTTTTCCCTTCTCCAACACCTGCTCATTCAGCATCGCCAACAGGCCCGATTCAGTAAGATTTTTCATCGTTGCATCAAAGGCCCCGACGCCAGGCAAGATGAGTCGATCGGCAGCACTTAACTCATCGACACTGCTGCTTACGAAATGAGCCACTTTTAACTGTTTATAGATGTTCGCAATGGCCCCCACATTGCCGGAACCATAATTAATGATTCCAATCATCGTTTCACCGATCTCTCAACACCTATAGCCTTCAAAATTTTCGCCCCAACATCAAAGAGCCATTCCTGATTTTTATAGTTCTTGTAAGTTTTCTTAGGCATCTCGTGATATTTTCTCAATTCTTGAATTGAAATTCCAAGTTTTGCCGCAATATACTCAAAATCCTCGTCAATCTTGGCTAGATCGTACGCAGGACTTTCGAGCTTCTTCAATGCCTCCTCGCGCGTCATTTGCCCTGTCAAAATGAGACTGGAGTATTGCACCCGACGAGTGTCATACCCAAACCGGGTCGGAAGCCAATAGCCCTCGTAGAAGCGCGTAAAACGAGACTCAAAGTGTTTTTGCGGGTAGGCTCTCCACCCGTACTCTCGCGTCAGCGTTTCGACTGCTTTCTCCTTTGTGTATGGAAGGTAGTTCAACGGTTTGATAACCTGCACTCGCTTGATATACCGCAGGTAAACCTTATGAAAAAGCACACTACTGAAGGGATACGTTTCTAATTTTCGGGAGCCAAATTTTCCATGGATATCCCGCAGCTGCGCCATGTCTGTCCCGTAGTACAGCCACTCTTTGGGGTTTCGAACGCATTCGGTTGATATATTCCCGCCATTCAATATGTATTTAATCCCTTGCTTATTTGCAAAGTGATACAAGGTTGCTATGAATGCGTGATCCTGAGGAATATCCAGGTGCGGCACCCCAGACTTAAAAAACGCCAACTGGAAATCTTTCATTTCTTCCCAATTTATTACCTCCGTGTACAGATCAAGGCCCAACTTGTCAACGATAACCTGAATGTTATTAACAGCAATATCCGTATTCCATCCCCCGTCAACGTGAAATACGAGGGGCCGCAATCCAAGTTCTTTTACAGCGAGATGAAGTAAATAAGAGCTATCGAGGCCACCGCTCATTCCCATGATGCAGTCGAATGGTCGCCCTTTTCCGTCCTTCTTTATTTCCTCCACATGGCGATGAAGGTCCGCATGCCCTCTTTCGTCGGTATGCCATCCCGGAAGAACGTTTGCTTTGAAGTCTTGACAATGATCACAGACCCCATCCGCATCAAATGTGATGACGCTATCACTCGTGTCCATTACACAGTTGCAACAGACTTGATATTTTTCTTTCAAAACACTCATAGTTCAACTCTCATTTTTGCAGCCATTTGCAGAAACCATATCGATTTAAATTAGAACGCGTCTAGCCAATACGCGGTAATCGAGCATCTCTTTGGCGATGGCAAAGGAGCGCTCCTTCATTTCCTCAAAATCAGAAAAAGGAAGTTCGTCAAAAATCCTTTCCAGATCTCGCTGCTCTTTTATCAACCATCCATTTTTTTTGAAATAAACAGAATGCGCCGGAACGTCATCAAGAATAATGGCACAGCGGCAACACAAACTATGTTGCATGGTTGCAGACTGCGTACCCGGCTGCAGATACACATCGGCAGCACACAAAAGATCTGTCAAATCTGACGGCGACTGCCATCCGACAAAATCAATCCGAGTGTCTTGAGAAATTAAGAGCCGCGCCTCTATTTCAATTTCCTTATCTATTGATCCGGCAATAAAGAGTCGCAATTTCTCATTTTTTACAGCCTGGAAAGCTCGCAGCGCCTCAATCAATTTTTTTCTGTGGTTCTGTTTTCCTGATTGAACCAACACGATTTCATCTGATTTCAGGCTCAATTTCTTTCGCGCCCTTCCCCTGCTGATGAAATACTCTGCGTCAGAAATTGGATACCCACCTAGGGGATAAAATTCCAGCATGCCTCGCGGAATTCCATATATCCGCTCCACAAACTCGATTGACTCGGTGGTCACGCAAAGAATTTTCTTTACCCAAGGCAATGCTCGATTTAGTATTGAACGATAGTAAATCCGATGCAGAACTTCCCGCGATATAAATGATCGAGCACTATTATTTGAATCTTCATGGCTATCGACGTAAAAAATAACCTCGGGGTTATCTTTTACATAGCGCGCAACAGTCAGCAACTCCCAACCGCACGCCCCGTGAAAAACAACGACGTCCGGTTTGAATTTTGCCAATCTCTTATATACACTCGGAAAAACTCGAAGCTTCGGTGCGATTTTTTTGGGGATGTACTTTGAATATGGCAATCGCACTACCCGTGCACCTTCTCCCCCTATGTATTCTGCCGGCTGCACATAAGTTAGCTTTCCTTCGGCGGTGTGACTTTCAGTCGACGTCAACACAAGAACATCATGACCTTGCGTCGTATGCTCACGTACCAGTTCATTTTCTTGATAACTTCGATCGTCAATATAGAAGCACGACAAGCATAGATGTGCGATTCTCATTTTTCTTCTAATTTCCTCAAAAAAACGTGAGGCTCGTTAAAATGCTGAGCCGCCAATCGAAGCTCTTCATCCCCATATGACCACCACTCAGATTCAAGAAGTTTTTCAATAACATCTTCGCTGAATCTCTTTCTTATTTCTTTAGCAGGGACTCCAGCGACGATCGAATATGGGGCAACATCATTCGTAACAACACTCCCCATTCCAATTACAGCACCGTCGCCGATAGTTACACCTGCGCGAATTTTTGCCTCATAGCCAATCCAAACATCGTTGCCGATCTTGGTTGTTGGCAAATTCATGTACTCGTGTCTTGAAAATTTTGCTTTTACGCTGTCTCTATGTGAAAGAAATACAGGACTCGTCGACACAAAATGAATGGGGTGCTGAGATCCGCCAATATAAGTGCGATCAGCAATGGAACAGAATGCACCAATTTCTGCATTCAAAATCGTGCAGTCGTACCCGCAAAACGAGTGGCGTGCCATGCTCGAGTTAATGATCTGACAACCCGATTCGGCGACCGAGGTTCGATGAATCGAGCTTCCTCTCACGGCACTCAATCTCGACTTTTTAATGATTCGAGACAAGAGATAGCTCAATGATTCAAGACCAACACTTAGCTTTCGCATAACTCGCATCTCTCAAAATCATTAAATGGCAAATAGAAAGATAAATTCCGCCTATTCACTGTGACTCGTACTGTTTCACAGACTATAAGATTCATAGTCAGATCACTCATCTCCCGAAATCAATTCAGCGCAGCAAGCCTGCCAACGCGAGGGGTCGCGGAATCCGCTTTAGGCACCATCTATTCAAACCGAATTTAGGATTCATCGGAAAAACTCAATCAACTCGAAAGCACGCAAGGCACATTGCATTTTTCTTCCTTCTTTCGAATTGTCTTCATCACAGACCCAACCACCAGCAAATAGCAAAGATAGTAAATTGCAAGTGCAACAGCAAAAAATTCGAAAATCTTCAGTGGACTAATCTGCGCCGCCAGATAGATTGCCCCTATTGTTAAAATAAATCCCCCCAACTGAAGGTAGAAGGCTTTTTTGTTGTTACTTGTTGCGTGCAATACCGTGGCAACAGGTGAAACCACAAATTGAAGCATCATGGCCGGCGTCAACCAAGCCACCATAAGGCCAGCTCGACGCCAATCCTCGCCAAAAATATGTGGGAAAATAAATGGCGAAGCTAGCGCAATGATGAGAAATGGTAAAGCACCCGTTTTGGCCAGGTTAAACATCACTGAACGAGTGAAGGAAAAAAGTTCACCTTTTTTTTCCCTCTCGCCCGACTCAGATAAATAGACCCGAGAGAGGCTACTTCCGAGCAACCCGATCGGGATACTGACTATCCGCTGAGCTAACAACAGATAACCGGCTTCACGAGGCGAAGCAAGTGCAGCAATAATCACGGTCGGAAGATTTACTGCGGCAGTATTTAAAAACGCTTCTGGAACAGAATACAGAGGGAATCGAGAGAATTTTAAAAAAACCTCTCTCAAACTCGAAGTTGAAATGCTTCTGAGCAGAACGAAATTTTTCCTAAAAAAACGAAACGCCAGACCAAAAACTCCGAAGCCGCCGTAGAGCATGTATCCCAACAAAAGGCCAAGTGAGCCTGGACTAAATACCCCCCAAATTAATTGCGTCGCGGAGCTAGCAACAGCACGAGTCAATTGAGTTCGAGCGACGGCCGGAAAATCTTTCTCGCGCACTGCCCAGAATTGAATGGCCGAATAAACAGATGCAAGCCAGACACCAAGCGGGATCAGCCACAAAAACTTTTCCATTTTTGGCTGCGCAAGAATACCGACAATAGGTTCGGGAAATAGGCACACCAGCAACATCAACACCACCGATATCAACGTGGCGGATATCGTGCCCAACGTAAGTAAGTTCAGAGCTTCGAATTCAGAAGTCGCAATCGGCGTGGCAAGATCGAATCGCAAGCAAGCTCCCACGGATAGCACCATGAGCAGGGACATATAGACGCCCAGCATCCCAAAATCCTCAGGGGAATAGAGACGCGTCAAGGCTGGCAAAACAAGCATCATTATGGCCTGCCCCAAAATGGTGCCAGAAGAGAGAATGAAAACATTCTTGAGAAATTTGCTTCCTCCCATTTGGAATATTTTTTTCAGCTTCATGACTTGCCCGAAATGTATATTGTGCGCGGCTTCGCCCTATCTTTTTCCTTCGATTTCCCATAAAGCCAAAGAACAACAATTCCAATCAAAATTCCGTGGCTAAGCAGTGCTGAGAAAAGATCACTATCCGCCCACGCTGTACGAATTGGAGTAATCAAAACCGCCGCAACCATATAAACGGGCAGGCCGCCCTTGATCAAGCCGTTCACGAAACGCAGGAAAAATCCAAGCGTTGTCGCGTAGAAAATCACCCCAAAAAACCCCGCTTGCGCGTAACCCGTCCCAACAATTCCCGCATTAAAAGCTAGAGATTTCCCTGGAACAAAATAATCCCCAAGATAATATGGAAGCAAACGCCCCGAATAGGGAGTGCTTATTAAACCGGAGAAGAAGCCATCTGACCAATATGACTTCTCAGCATTAGAGAAGAAATTTATCCAATCGAACGTCACGGAACTCGGAACAAAGAATGCACGCCTCACAACGATTGCAGCGGCGTCATCAAAGCCAAAGGACAGAGAAAAAACGAGAAATAGTCCAAGTGCAGCTCCGGCGATCAGATAAAGGCGCGATATTTCAAATTTCCCTTGATACAAAAGAAATATGAGATAAATCAAGATCGGCACAAATAGATGCACCCGGTGTTGCGTTACTGCAAAAAAAATATATCTGCATTCCTACAGAAAATATAATTAGTGCCTTCTTTTTTCTATGCAACCCGACCGCAAGCAAGAATGGATTAAGAACTTTTTCAGTCCATAGATTTATATACGCCATCAATCCGACATCTAATTGCCCGCCTGATAGCTCTCTATTTTCATAGATTTCCGCGAGATCGAAATTGATATTCGCGACGGCCCCGGACAGCACTGACCATATTAAAAAAACAAAAATGAAGAAGAAGGAGATATACAACGCCTTTTTTTCACCATTTCTTGCAATTGGGACAGCTAATCGCGGACGGTATATATTGGCACTCAGATGCGCGCTAAACAACGCAATAAGTGCAACAAGTGGCGCTAGGGCATTTTTTTCAGAATTCAACCCATACATCGACGTCATCGGAATGTATAGAAACGCCAAAGCAGAAAAAAAGAAAAGCCCGCTGAAATTTTTCTTCCCTTTGGGAACGAAGGAGACGGCCGCTATCAGAAAAGCGTATGAGCCAAGATATTGAATGAAATCAAATCTCAACTCCATCGGGGTTAAAAAGTGATCTGAGAATGCAGCATTAAGATAGTAGACGTAGCACGCATCCAAAACCAAGCGAAAAAAAACCGCCGCTCCAACATATGAAACCCAAGGATTGGCCGCAGCATTCGAAGGGCTTATAATTTTTCTTTCCGCCATATAAACCAAAAAATATTAACCGATATCTTCTGACGATCAATTGAGAGAGCAGCGAAAACAAATCCAAAGGCTCAAGCACTAAGATTCAGATGCCTGCTCCTATTGATCATTTTTAAAAAAATAGGCCTCGACTCGTATTGGATGATTTCAATTTTGCCAAAAAAAATCTACGCCCAAAGAATTTTAAAGGGCGATAACCCTATTTCTCAATTCATTTTGAGCGTACGCTTTTAACGAATTCAATCCAATCCTCATGGTCGACGGCGAAATTTCCCGTGACCCTTGTGTTTGCAGGCACGTCCTTTGTGACAACGGAACCTATCGAGATTTTTGAGTCTTTGCCAACTCGAATTCTGCTGGTAACTGTTGCACTAGGGCCAACAAAAACATTTTCGCTGAGCATTACATGCCCCATCAATCTGGCACCCGCGCAAATAATTGAAGATTGCCCAATTTGCGCGCCATGCCCGACATAGGAAAGAGCATCTATTTTTGTATTTTTTCCAACGACCGTAGGCCTGTAACTAAACCCCTTACTTATGCAAACATTTGATCCGATCTCAACGCCGTCCTCGACGATCAAAATTCCATCGTGTTTGGGACTTAAGATTCCACCAACGTGGCGTTGATGTTGAAAGGTATCCAGGCCTAAAACGGCCCCAGATCGAATGATTACATCATCTCCAATCTCAACACCCGGGTGAATAACTACATTCGACTCTATTACGCAACGCTTTCCAATAAAAACGCCATTTTCCGAAATAGAGTTTCTAGAGACGTCGTATTCACTATTAATCAGGCTCGAGTAATTTTTAAAGACACTCTTCGCGCGGAAATCAAGTAGAGAAAAGAATGCAAAATTTGGATCATCGCATTCAATCTTAAATACTCTCTCAGAAATCAAAGGTGCGTGATTTTTTTTGCAGAAAACGCCTTCGATGCATCGATTTTTATTAAGTACCTCGATGAATTTTTCATCTTTGATGTACGAAATCAGTCTTTTAGAATGCGTCGAGTGAACATCTCCAATCCCGTGGAATTCTGGAAAAGAAATAGGCCTTCCAAGCAATGTCGAAATATCAGTATCCCTTACCATCTGATGGACGATATCGGCCAAACCACTCTTGGATGTCATATTTGATTACACGAATTTCTACAGGCGAAACACCTCAAACCCGCTATTCTCTGCCTCACTCTTGTTAAAAAGACTTTTCACATCTACAAGTATCGGAGCATCACCTCTACAGAAGGCGCGAAGTTCTTCAATACTAAAACTCCGGTACTCACTATGACCTACGGCAACAACTAGCACATCAACAGGACTGTCTCTTCCAATTTCGTTTAATTTAATCCCATGCTCTCGAATTAACTCATCAGGATCAGCCCAAGAATCCGCCACAACGACATTCACACCCCACAATTCGAACTCTCGAACCATGTCGACTACTTTGCTGTTCCGAATGTCTGGACAGTTTTCTTTAAACGTAATTCCAAGCACACCAATTCGACATTGCGGCACATTCAAACCATTTTTTAGCATGAGTTTGATCGTATTGCGCGCAACATAGCGGGCCATGTTGTCGTTTATACGCCGCCCAGCAAGAATGACTTGCGGGTGATAGCCGACTTCCTCGGCCTTATGAGTTAGATAGTAAGGATCTACCCCGATACAATGCCCCCCTACCAGCCCTGGTCGAAATGGCAAGAAGTTCCACTTACTGCCGGCCGCCTCAAGCACTTCTAATGTATCTATTCCAAGCCGCGCGAAAATAACTGAAAGTTCGTTCACAAAGGCGATATTTAAATCTCTCTGCGTGTTTTCGATAACTTTCGCCGCTTCCGCCACCTTCAAGCTGCTTGCCTTGTGAGTACCCGCGGAAATAATCGAAGAATACAAAGCGTCTACCGCGTCAGCGACTGCCGGGGTGCTGCCGCTAGTGATTTTCTTTATTGTCGTCAGCGTGTTAACTTTATCGCCTGGGTTAATGCGCTCAGGACTGTACCCACAAAAGAAATCAACGTTGAATTTTTTTCCGCTGAATTTCTCCAGTACAGGAACGCAAATTTCTTCGGTCGCTCCAGGATAAACAGTAGATTCGTAAATGATCAATGCGCCGTTGGAAATCGCTTTCCCTACTGTCTCACTAGCCTTAATCAGCGGCATCATGTTTGGCCGGCTAACATTGTCGACCGGCGTGGGCACAGTTACAATAAATACTTGACAAGCCTTGAGCTCCTCCGGATCAGATGAATATTGTAAATATTGCGCAGCCTGCAAATTCTCTACACTAACCTCCAACGTGCTGTCTCTTCCTGATTTAAGATCTGAAACTCTTGCTGAGTTAATATCAAATCCCACCACTTTTCTTTTTTTCCCGAACTCCACGGCCAAAGGAAGGCCGACATAACCAAGTCCAATAACGGCGATGTTGGAATTTTCAATATTCATAATCTATTAACGCCAGATGCCACGGGTATCAATAACAATTTTCTCGCCGATAGAATCGGGCGAGATCGATTTAAACTCTTTGTGATCTACTAGAAGCAAGAGAATATCCGCGCACTCTCGAGCTTCATCAAATGATTTCAACGTAAAAATATCAACCGGATGAGCTGGAAGTTTTTCAATGTTGGGCTCCACCACCCAAACTGAACCTGTATGCTCTTCTGCGATCTTCTTGGCGATGGCGTACGCAGGACTCTCTCGGAGGTCGTCAATGTCGGCCTTGAACGTTATTCCAAAGCACGCAACGACAACGTTCTTTGATTCTTTTTTCGGATTTTCTTTTAGATAGCCGGCAATCGCCAGCCGAACCTTATTTATCACCCACTCGGGTTTTTCGTCGTTTACCTCTCTGGCAGTACGAATGAGGCGAGCCTCTTTTGGGGCTGCACTGACAATAAACCACGGATCCACAGCAATACAGTGGCCACCAACACCGGGACCTGGCTGCAAGATGTTGACGCGAGGGTGACGATTCGCGAGCTTGATAAGCTCCCAGACATTAATTCCTTGCTGGTCGCAAATAATCGATAGTTCATTTGCGAAAGCGATATTGACATCCCGAAAACTGTTCTCCGTTAACTTGCACATTTCGGCAGTTCGCGCGTTAGTGATAACGCACTCCCCTTGCACGAAGATTTTGTAGAGAGCAGCCGCAGCTGCGGAGCATCGATTCGTCATGCCACCGATGACACGATCGTTTTGCACCAATTCACGCAAGACGTGCCCAGGCAGCACCCGCTCCGGGCAGTGAGCAATCCGAATGTCAGATCCTTCACCGTGCGTTTGGGGAAAGCTCAGATCTGGCCTTGCTTCGGCCAGCCAAGCCGCCATCTGCTCTGTAGTACCGACCGGGGAAGTGGACTCTAGAATCACCAAATCGCCCTTCTTCAGGACGACTGCAATAGATCTGCTGGCCTTTTCAATGTAGCTTAGATCAGGCTGATGCTCCTCCTTGAAGGGTGTGGGCACCGCAATAAGAAATGCATCGGCGGGCTCGGGGCAGTTCGACGCTCGTAAATACCCTTCGGTCACCGCTGCATGCACGACCATATCCAAATCTGGTTCGACAATGTGAATCTTTCCCTGATTGATGGTGTCTACCGTCTTTTGATTCACATCCACGCCCACAACGCTGAGTTTTCTTGATGCAAATACCGCAGCAGTGGGCAACCCGATGTAGCCAAGACCAATAACGGAAACGGTTTTGAAGTTCATGCACTGATCAAAATAAGAAGGAAAATTTATTCAGCAAGCAAAGCTTGCGTTATGCGTTGGCAGGCTTGGCCATCGCCGTAGGGGTTGTGCGCAAAAGCCATGGCTTCGTAGGCCTTAGCGTTGGTCAAAAGGATATGGGCCTGCTCGACTATGCGATCTACATCCGTACCTACAAGCTTGACGGTCCCCGCAGCTACGGCTTCGGGTCGCTCGGTTGTGTCGCGCATCACAAGAACGGGTTTGCCGAGAGACGGCGCTTCTTCCTGAATGCCACCCGAATCCGTCAAGATAAGAGTGGCGCGGTCCATCAGATAGACGAAGGGGAGGTAATCCAAAGGCTCAATCAGGTGTACGTTGCTTATCTTGGCCAGCAGGCGATTCACGGGCTCCTGCACCTGCGGATTAAGGTGGACTGGATAGATCACCTCAACATCTTGATGATCTTGAGCGATACGGGCCAACGCTTGGCAGATTCGCTCAAAGCCTCCACCGAAGTTTTCCCGTCGATGACCGGTGACAAGCACAACGCGCTTTGAAGGATTGATGAAATCAAAGGCCTGTCTAAACTCGTTTTGCAGAGCGACATCGCCCCTAATTTTTTCGCGGACTTGCAACAGTGCATCGATGACGGTGTTTCCAGTCACGTGCACATGGGCAGGCGCTACGCCTTCCACCAAGAGGTTGTCACGCGAAGTTTGGGTGGGGGCAAAGTGCCAGCGCGCCAGTACGCTCGTAAGCTTGCGGTTGGCCTCTTCCGGCCATGGCGAATAGAGGTTCCCCGTACGCAGACCCGCCTCCACATGACCCACGCCGACACGCTGGTAGAACGCAGCAAGCGATGCTGCAAACGTGGTGGATGTATCGCCATGAACCAGCATCACGTCGGGCCGGGAATCATTCAACACGTCCTTCAGGCCTCGCAATACGCCGCTTGTGATATCGGTCAAGTCTTGGCCGGGCTTCATGAGGTTGAGATCAAAGTCGGGCGTGATGTCAAACAATTTCAATACTTGATCAAGCATCTGGCGATGCTGAGCAGTGACGCACACCTTGGCGTCGAATGCGGGATGAGCCTGGAGGTATTTGACCAACGGCGCCATCTTTATGGCTTCAGGCCGTGTGCCGAACACGAGCAGAATTTTTTGGGCATGCATGGCGTGTGAGCGCGAGGTGCGCCGTGTTGGGTCAGAGGAAAAATGGTCTGACCGTCGTCAGCCCTTGAAAGAATCAGCGATGCCTGACGTAAACCTCGCTCGCGTTGTTGACCACGGACGCAGACGGCAGGATCAAGCTAACCACCCGGTTCCACTTAACCAGCGGCACCGGGTCGACGTAGACGACGTCATGCGACTGCAACCGGAACTGGCTTGCCAGCGCCAACGTTGCCGGATTCTTGGCGTTCAAGTGGAAGATGGCTGGTGCGCCGGTCGCACCTTGGCGAATCACGTAGATCTGGCCGGCGTTGGAAGTGGTCGTCATGGGACCGCCTGCCTCGCCCAAGGCTTCGCTCAAGCTCAAGCGGCCGTTGCTGCGCATGGACAGGGCGACAGGCGCCATGATTTCACCCATCACGAAGACCTTGGAGTCCTCCCGGTGCGCCACACGGACGGTGTCACCGTTCTTCAGGGGGATGTTGCTCCCGTCGTAGCCAGCCTCGCGCAACCGGGTCATATCGATTGGGACCGAACGTCCGTCGCGAATGAGAGTCAGCGCCGAGCGATTGGCATCTGCCGTCATGCCTCCAGCGCGGTTAATCGCCTCGTTCAACGTCATGGGCAGGTCAGTGAATATCTGCGACCCCGGGTTACGCACTTCACCCTCCACATAAGCGCGGCGGCTTCGGAAGGACTGAATACGCACCGTCACTTGCGGATCGCGAACGTGCGGCCGCAGCAACTTGCCGATCAGGTCGGACGCATCGCCTTCGCTCAGGCCTGCTACGCGCACACGGCCGATGTAGGGAAAGGCGATCTCACCGTCGGCGTCAACGATGAAGCCTGGTGCCACCTGCACGCCAGTAGGGTCGGCCGACTGAGAAATGACCGCACCCGCATTGGGCAAAAGCTCGGGGTGGTCATACACGATCACGCCCACGACATCGCCCGACCCGATCGTGTAGCGAGCCCCCTTGCCAAACAACGCCTGCACATCAGGCGGCACGCCCTTCGGCGACACCTCCGCCAACGTACGCACCAGCGCCAGTGAGATGGGGGTGATTTCGCCCTCAGGCGCTTCGTCGGGAAGGTAACGGAACTGGGACGGCAACTCACCGCCTGCTTCGTAAGGCTCCACCGATCCCATGCCGGGCACCACGGCACAGCCCTGGAGCAACATCGCGCCGGCAAGCGCTACCCACGCAAGGGCTTTCGCATCTCTTCTCAATTCAGGTCCCTTGAAAGTCAGTCAGTCGTATCAACAACAACGAAGCGGCGAAAGAACAATGCCCGGAGGCATGCGAGGCTCGCACATCCGTTCTGTTGTATCGCGCTTCTTTTTCAAACACTTGTGATCGCCACCACTACGCGGCACCATTTATGTAAAAATTTGAACAGCTATAGTCGCGCTGAAACTGGCAAATTCAGGCAACAAAGGTGCAGAATTCATCGCGGGGTCACGCAAGAATCTGGCGCACCCAGGGTGAATGCGCTCTGACAGACAGAAGTCTTGAAGGTCGATTTCGCGCGGCCGCTCCCCACTGCTCCCCTCTCATCGTACCAGTGCAGTGCACTGTCAATGGGGCTTTGCCTGCGTTCCAGGATGCTTCCGGAATGCCCGCACTGCGCCGTTTTGCCTTCTTTTCGAGAGCAAAACACGACGTATCCGACCGGTTCTACCCATCCCGCGAAATTGGAAACAAGACGTTCCAAAGCGCAGTCGGCAAGGTTTAGCTACGGAGACTGGGTACCCTCCGTCCGTTCCAGGCAAGAGCCGCCAGCGGTCATGCCTCAGTTGCAGTCCAGCATCACCCGCCGCGCCGCCGTCTTGCCCTCCCGCTTCCGCAGGCATACTGGCACCCCTTTCAACAGCAGGTCTTCAGCACCCTTTCTGAATCATGAGCATCCTCAGCGAATTCAAGGAGTTTGCCGTCAAGGGCAACGTCATCGACCTCGCCGTCGGCGTGATCATCGGGGCGGCGTTCGGCAAGATCGTCGACTCGCTCGTGGCCGACATCATCATGCCGCTCGTGGGCATGGTGTTCGGGAAGCTCGACTTCTCGAACCTCTACGTGATCCTGGGCACGGTGCCGCCGGGCGTGACGAACACGCTGGCGGAGCTGAAGAAGGCCGGCGTGCCGGTGCTGGCGTATGGCAACTTCATCACGATTGCTGTCAATTTCGTGATCCTCGCCTTCATCATCTTCATCATGGTCAAGCAGATCAACAAGCTGCGCAAGACCGAAGAGGCCGCCCCGGCAGCGCCGGCGGCCACGCCGGAAGACATCACGCTGCTGCGCGAAATCCGCGACAGCCTGAAGCGCCCCTGAGCTTTTCTTACTGGCCGCGCGCTCAGGCGCCGGCCAGCGTTCGCGCCATGCGCAACGCCTCGACGAGGCTCGAGGCATCAGCCACACCCTGGCCCGCAATGTCGAACGCCGTGCCGTGATCCGGGCTGGTGCGCACCAGCGGCAGCCCGAGCGTCACGTTCACACCCTCCTCCACCCCGAGGTACTTGACCGGGATCAGGCCCTGGTCGTGGTACATCGCGATCACCACGTCGAACTCACCGCTGGACGGCACGCCGGCCTTGGCGCGCGCGCGCATGAAGACGGTGTCGGGCGCATGGGGCCCGTGGGCGTCGATGCCCTCGGCGCGTGCGGCCTCGATGGCCGGCGCGATGATGGTGCGCTCTTCCGAACCGAACAGGCCGCCCTCGCCCGCGTGCGGGTTGAGCCCGGCCACGCCGATGCGCGGCGGCCGGCCGAGGGCGTGGGTCAAGGCGCGATGGGTGATGCGCAGCGTGTCCAGCACACCGTCGAAGCGCACGGCCTCGATGGCGTCGCGCAGCGACATGTGGATGCTCACGAGCACGGTGCGCAACTCGTCGTTGGCCAGCATCATGCGCACGGGCACGTCGGCCACGGTGCGGCCCAGGTGGGCGGCGGCCTCGGCCTGCAGGAGCTCGGTGTGGCCGGGGTACGGAAAGCCGGCCGCGGCCAGCGCCTCCTTGTGCAGCGGTGCGGTGACGAGGGCCGAGATCTCGCCGCGCAACGCGGCACGCGCGGCCCACACCACGCAGTCGCCAGCGGCGCGCCCGGCCTCGGCGCTGATGCGCCCCTGCACGATGCCTTTCGGCGGCGCGATCACCTGCAGCACCGGGATGCACCCCGGCGGCACGGCAACAGCTTCAGCGACGCTGGCGATCTCCACGACCGGCCACCCCAGCCGCCCCGGCGCCGCGAGCGCCTGCGAGGCTTTTCGCAGCGTGCCGACGTCGCCGGCCACGAACACACCGCGCACGGCATCGGGCGCGTCGCGGAAGGCCTTGGCAATGATCTCGGGGCCGATGCCGGCCGGGTCGCCGAGCGTGATCGCGATCGGCGCCTTCATGCGGGGTTGTCGATGTCGATGAATTCGTGCTTCAGCCCGAGCTGCGCCGCCACATGGGCCGCCACAGCCTGCGCGCCGTAGCGCTCGGTGGCGTGGTGGCCGCAGGCCAGGAAGGCCACGCCCAGCTCGCGGGCGTAGTGCGCCTGCGGCTCGGAAATCTCGCCGGTGATGAAAGCATCGGCGCCGGCCGCAATGGCGGCCTCGAAGTAGCCCTGGGCGCCGCCCGTGCACCACGCGATGTTCTTGATCGGGCGGTGGGCCGTGTCGACCAGCGTGACGGGCCGCTTCAGCACCTTCTCGACATGGGTCGCCAGGGCTTTCGCGCTGGCGAAGTTTTCGCCGTTCTCGCGCGCGCCCAGGAAGCCCAGTTCCTGCTCGCCGAAGCGCCCAGCCGACCCCGGGTGCGCCACGAGCCCCAACTGCAGACCGAGTTGCGCGTTGTTACCCAGCTCGGGGTGCGCGTCGAGCGGCAGGTGGTAGGCGAACAGGTTGACGTCGTCGCCCAGCAGCAGGCCCAGGCGCTGCTTCATCCAGCCGGTGACGCAGCCGTCCTGGCCGCGCCAGAACAGGCCGTGGTGAACGAAGATGGCATCGGCCTCGGCGTGGATCGCGGCCTCGATCAGCGCGCGGCTGGCGGTCACGCCCGAGACGATCTTGCGGACCACGGTGCGCCCTTCGACCTGCAGGCCGTTGGGTCCGTAATCCTTGAAGCGCCCGGGGGCCAGCAGCAGGTCGAATGCGTGAAGCAGTTCGTGGCGTGTGGTGCTCATCGCGACATTGTCGCGCTCCCCGCGGCCGGCGCGCCATCGCGCATCGGGTGGCCGCGTGCGGCCAGGGGCCACAGGGCCAGAAGGAAGCCCAGCGCCGCCAGCGCGGCGACGTAGTGGGCCGGCGCCATGGTGTCGTGCTGCAGCCAGAGCGTGAGGATCACCGGCGTCAGGCCGCCGAAGACGGCATAAGACATGTTGTAGGCGAACGAAAGCCCCGTGAAGCGCACCGGCGCCGGAAAGGCGCGCACGCCCGCGATCGGCACCGTGGCGATGGTGCCCACGAAGAGGCCCACCAGCCCGTAGTGCCAGAACAGCGTGGCCGGCGTGCCGGGCAGCCCGGTGTAGAACAGGTAGGCGGTGGCAAAGAGGCCGCCCCAGCCGATGAGCATCACGGCGCGCGTGCCGATGCGGTCGCTGGCCCAGCCGACGATCACGCAGCCGATGGTCAGGGTCAGCGTGGCGAGCGCGTTGGCCTCGAGCGCCAGCGCCGCCGGAATGTGGTGCACCTTCTGCAGGTAGGTGGGCGTGTACAGCACCACCACGACGATGGCGGCCGACAGCACCCAGGTCTGCAGCCCCACGTACACGCTCGCCAGGCGGTGCTCGCGCAGCACGGTGCGCAGCGGCAGCTCGCGGGCGACCGTCTTGCGACCGGCCAGTTCCTTGAAGACCGGCGTCTCGTGCAGGAAGCGGCGCAGGTAGACCGAGAACAGCCCGAACACACCGCCCAGGATGAAGGGAATGCGCCAGGCGAAGTCGTTCACCTGCTCCGGCGAGTAATGGCGGTTGATGGCCACGGCCACCAGCGAGCCCAGCAGGATGCCGCCGGTGATGCCCGAGGTCAGCGTGCCGATGCCGAAGCCGTAGCGCTTCGCCGGCACGTGCTCGCCCACGAACACCCAGGCGCCGGGCATCTCGCCGCCGATGGCCGCGCCCTGCAGCACGCGCATGGCCAGCAGCAGCAGGGGCGCCGCGACGCCGATGCTGGCGTAGGTGGGCAAGAGGCCGATCACCAGCGTGGGCGCCGCCATCAGGAAAATCGACAGCGTGAACATGCGCTTGCGCCCCAACAGGTCGCCGAAGTGCGCAATGACGATGCCGCCCACGGGCCGCGCGAGGTAGCCCGCCGCGAAGATGCCGAAGGTCTGCAACTGGCGCAGCCAGTCGGGCATGTCGGCGGGGAAGAACAGCGCGCCCAGCACGGTCGCGAAGAAGACGTAGATGACGAAGTCGTAGAACTCGAGCGTGCCGCCGAGGGCGGACAGGGCCAGGGTCTTGTAGTCGCGCGCATCGAGCGTGCGCGCCGGAGCGGGCGTGGCGCCGTCCGTGTAGATAGCTTCTGAGGTCATGGCAGCAGGGGTATCGTGGCCGCTCGCCTGCCTTGAACCGGATAGGGGCAGAGCGTGGCACGCCGACGAAGGGATCGCCTGGCCGCATCCGCCGGGTGGGCGGCGCGGAAGGCCTGAGGGGGCGATCCGGGTCGGATCGCCTGCCGATACTAAGGGTTAGCCCGTATTCACGTCCCGAAGGCCGCGCAATCTCGACCCTGCCGCGCGGTCTATGGCGCCAGGCCGGTTGAGGGACAATTGCAACCGGCGCCGTCTTTCAGCGCTTTTCCAACGCTCTTTCTTCAAGCTTTCATGAAACGCACCTGGCTGCTCTTTGCCCAAGCCGTGACCGTCCTGCTGGCGGCCTATTTCGTCGTCGCGACGCTCAAGCCCGAGTGGATCCACAAGCGCTCGACCTCGCTGGGCGGCGTGGTGTCGATCGTGGAAGCGCCCAGTGGCGCGCCGGCCGTGCCCGCCGCGGGCAGCCTGAGCGCGGCGGCCAAGAAGGCCTCGCCGGCGGTCGTGAGCATCAACACCAGCAAGGCCGCGCAGCGCCACCCACGCAGCAACGACCCCTGGTTCCGCTTCTTCTTCGGCGACCAGGCCGACCAGCCCCAGGTGGGCCTGGGCAGCGGCGTGATCGTGAGCACCGACGGCTACATCCTCACCAACAACCACGTGGTCGAGGGCGCCGACGAAATCGAGGTCACCCTGAACGACAGCCGCCACGCGCGCGGCAAGGTGATCGGCACCGACCCCGACACCGACCTGGCCGTGCTCAAGATCGAGCTCGACAAGCTGCCGGTGATCGTGCTGGGCAACTCCGACGAGCTGCTGGTGGGCGACCAGGTGCTGGCCATCGGCAACCCCTTCGGCGTGGGCCAGACCGTGACCAGCGGCATCGTCTCGGCGCTGGGCCGCAACCAGCTGGGCATCAACCAGTTCGAAAACTTCATCCAGACCGACGCGGCCATCAACCCCGGCAACTCGGGCGGCGCGCTGATCGATGTCAACGGCAACCTGCAGGGCATCAACACGGCCATCTACTCGCGCTCGGGCGGCAGCATGGGCATCGGCTTCGCCATTCCGGTGTCTATGGCCAAGATCGTGCTCGAGGGCATCGTGAAGGAAGGCCAGGTGCGCCGCGGCTGGATCGGCGTCGAGCCGAGCGACCTGTCGCCCGAACTGGCCGAGACCTTCGGCGTGAAGGCCGACGCGGGCGTGATCATCACGGGCGTGCTGCAGAACGGCCCCGCTGCCAAGGCCGGCATCCGCCCGGGCGACGTGATCACCTCGGTGGGTGAGAAGAAGACCGACAGCGTGCAGGCCCTGCTGACCGCCGTCGCCGGCCTCAAGCCAGGCGACACCGCACGCTTCGCCCTGCAGCGCGGCACCGACAAGATGGAATTGGACGTGACACCGGGGCTGCGACCGAAGAGTCCGATCCGGCAGCAGTTGCCCAACAACGAGTAGGCGGGAAACGACAGCGGCTCCGGCCGCAGATCGGACAGCAACAAAAAAGCGGCCCGAGGGCCGCTTTTGTTTTGGGGCAGGAGCCGATCGATCCGGGGGATCAGGAACTGCCGGAAGACCCCGAACCCGCGCCCTCTTCTTCACCCTCGGGCGCCTTGCCCGTTCCTGCGAAGTAGCGTGCCCCGATGATGCCTACCTCGTACAGCAGGCACATCGGCACCGCCAGCGCCAGCTGCGAGACCACGTCGGGCGGCGTGAGCACCGCGGCCACCACGAAGGCGATCACGATGAAGTAGCCGCGGAACGAGCGCAGCTTCTCGATGGTGACCATCTCGAAGCGCACCAGCAGCATCACCACGATCGGCACCTGGAAGGCGACGCCGAAGGCGATGTACAGCGACAGGATGGCCTCCACGTACGACGAGATGTCGGGCGTGGCCGCCACCGCCGCAGGCGTGAACTTCTGGATGAAGCCGAACATCTTGTCCAGCACGAACAGCTGCACGAAGGCGATGCCGCCGTAGGCCAGCACGCTGCCGAAGAAGATCAGCGGCAGCGCAAAGCGCTTCTCGTGGCTGTACAGGCCCGGCGCGACGAACATCCAGGCCTGGTACATGAGCCAGGGCAGCGCCAGCAGCACGGCCGCCATCATCAGCACCTTGAGCGGCACGAAGAACGGCGAGAACACGCCGATGGCGATCAGCTTGGCGTCCGGCGGCATGTGCGCGCGGATCGGCATGGCGATGATGTCCATGAGCCCGCTCGGGCCGGGCCAGATCGCCAGCAGGATGCCCGCGACCACGAGGCCGTAGACGCAGTACAGCAGCCGGTCCCGAAGCTCGACCAGGTGCTGCACGAACGGCTGCTCGGTGCCCGCCAGCTCGTCTTCTTTGTTCTTGTTGTCGGAATCGGCCATGGGAGAGGAGAAAGCGTGGGAGAAGACACAGGCGCACGGGGCGCCCGGGAACGCCGCGGGGCGTGCGCGTGCGTCAGTTGATCTTGTGGGGGCGGAAGCGGGCGACCCGCGCCGCGCCCGACAGCGCCTTGGTTCGCACGCCGTTGCGCGCCTTGTACCAGTTCGGCGTGGCGCCCTGCTTCAGGCGCCAGTTCTTGCGGGGGTGCCTGTATTCGGGCACCGCCTGCTCGGGCTCGGCCAGTGCCGACAGGGTGTCGCCGGACGCGCCGGAAAACTGCTTCTCGAACTCGCTGGCGCCGGTGTGGATGCTGTGCTCCACGTCGCGCGCCGCGTCCTCGACCGTGGTCTTCATCTTGCGGAGCTCGTCGAGCTCCATCGAACGGTTGACTTCGGCCTTGACGTCGTTCACGTAGCGCTGCGCCTTGCCGAGCAGGGCGCCCACCGTGCGTGCAACGCGCGGCAGCTTCTCCGGCCCGATCACGATCAGCGCCACGACGCCGATGAGCGCCAGCTTCTCAATGCCGAGGTCGATCACGGATGTGTGCCTGCGGTGCTCAGGACTTCTGGCGCGCTTCGACGTCGATCGTCGACTTGTCGCTGTTGGCCGGCTGGCCGGTCACTTGCTGCGTGGGGGCCGGTGCAGCGGAGGCATCAGGGGAGGCCGAGCCGTCCTTCATGCCGTCCTTGAAACCCTTGACGGCGCCACCGAGATCCGAACCCATGTTCCGCAGCTTCTTGGTGCCGAAGATCATGACCACGACGAGCAGCACGATCAGCCAGTGCCAGATGGAAAAAGAACCCATGGAGAACTCCTAAGAATGTGTCCGATTTTAGTCGGGGGGAATGTGACAGTTTGGCTTAACCCTGCTCAGCCGCGAAGCCAGGGGCGGGGGCCGCCCATGACGTGCACATGGAGATGGTGAACCTCCTGCCCGCCCTCGGCGCCGGTGTTCACGACGACCCGGTAGCCACCGTCCGGATAGGGCCTGCAGCCCTGCTCCAGCGCCAGCTGGGGGGCCAGCGTCATGATCTTGCCCATGAGCGCCGAATCCTCGGGCGTGAGCTGCGCCATCGAGGCGATGTGTTTCTTGGGCACGAGCATGAAATGCACCGGCGCCCAGGGCGAGATGTCATGGAAACCGAACAGGTCGTCGTCTTCGTAGACCTTGCGCGAGGGGATCTTGCCTTCGATGATTTTGCAGAAGACGCAGTTCGGATCAGATGACATCTTTGGGTTCCATGGGACGGCCGTCGTTCATCCGGATCATGCCCTTCACGATCCGGTAGAGGAACCACAGCGAAATCAGGCTCCAGGCGATCCAGCCCGGCACGAACAGCAGCAGCCAGAGCCACGAGGTGACGATGTACAGCAGGCCGGCCCACAGCACCGAGCGGATGCGCCAGCTGAAGTGCGAGGCCTGCCAGGTGCCGGCCGCGTCGTCGCGCTTCACGAAATCGATCAGGAGGGCGATGAGCAGCAGCAGCACGGAGGCCTGCGCGCCCGGCACGACCGCGCCGATGGCCACGATCAGGTGCAGCACGTAGCTGACCCAGCCCCAGGTCTTGAGGGAGTCGTCAGGTTCCACGTTCACGATGTCATTGGCCATGGTCGATGCCCTTTCAATCGATCAGTCAGTCGTTGGAAGCTTCGCGGGCCTGCACCTTGCGCAGGGCTTTTTCCTCGATGCCGCTGGTGCCTTCGCGGCGCTCGAGCTCCGCGACCACGTCGGCTGGCGAGAAACCGTAGTGGGCCAGCGCCACCATGGTGTGGAACCACAGGTCGGCCACTTCGTTCACTATTTTCGAGCGGTCGCCGCCGTGGTCGGCGTCCTTGGCGGCCATCACGACCTCGGTGGCTTCCTCGCCGATCTTCTTGAGGAAGGCGTCGGGGCCCTTGTGCAGCAGCCGGGCGACGTAGCTTTTCTCGGGGTCGCCGCCGTTCGCGGGCAGGCGGCTCTCGAGCACCGCGGCCAGGCGGGCGAGCGCGTCAGAGGTGTTCGAATCGTTCACTGTGGCGCTCATTTGTAGATCGACTCCGGGTCTTTCAAGACCGGTTCGACCACGGTCCACTGGCCCTTCTCGTACTTGCTGAAGAAGCAGCTGTGGCGGCCGGTGTGGCAGGCGATGCCGGGCTCGTGGCCCAGCTGGGTCACCTTGAGCAGCACCACGTCGTTGTCGCAGTCGAGGCGGATCTCGTGCACGGTCTGCACGTGGCCCGACTCCTCGCCCTTGAACCACAGCTTGCTGCGCGAGCGGCTGAAATACACCGCGCGGCCCAACTCGGCGGTCTTTTCGAGCGCCTCGCGGTTCATCCACGCGAACATGAGCACGTCGTTCGTGCCTTGTTCCTGGGCGATCACGGGCACCAACCCGTTCGCGTCCCACTTCACTTCATCGAGCCAATTCATGGGGATATTGTCGAGGATAGGAAAAGACCCTTCCGGTCCCGCTCAGGCGTCGATGCGCACGGGAATCCCGCGCTCGGCCATGCGCGCCTTGGCCTCGCCCACGGTGTGCTCGCCGTAGTGGAAGATGCTCGCGGCCAGCACCGCGTCGGCGCCGCCCTTCTGGATGCCGTCGGCCAGGTCGTCGAGGTTGCCGACGCCGCCCGAGGCGATCACGGGCACGTTGACCGCGTCGCTCACGGCGCGCGTCAGGGCCAGGTCGAAGCCGCTCTTGGTGCCGTCGCGGTCCATGCTGGTGAGCAGGATCTCGCCAGCGCCGCGGCGCGCCATCTCGGTCGCCCACTGCACCACGTCCAGGCCGGTGTTCTTGCGCCCGCCGTGGCTGTAGACGTCCCAGCCCGCGCCGCGCGTGGCGGCGTCTTCGGGGCTGCGGCGCTTGGCGTCGATGGCGACCACGATGCACTGCGAGCCGTACTTCTGGGCCGCGTCGCTGATCACCTGCGGATCGGCGATGGCGGCCGAGTTGAAGCTGGTCTTGTCGGCGCCCGCGTTGAGCAGCCGACGCACGTCGGCCACGGTGCGCACACCGCCGCCCACGGTCAGCGGAATGAAGACCTGCGAGGCCACCGCTTCGATGATCGGCAGGATCAGGTCACGGCCGTCGCTGGTGGCCGTGATGTCCAGGAAGGTGAGTTCATCGGCGCCCTGCGCGTTGTAGCGCGCGGCGATCTCGACCGGGTCGCCGGCATCGCGCAGCTCGAGGAAGTTGACGCCCTTGACGACGCGGCCGCCGGTGACGTCGAGGCAGGGAATGATGCGTTTGGCAAGCATGGGGTGGTGAACCAGGGAGAAATCAGAGAACGCAAAGCTGTTGCCAGCCCTGCCATTGGGCGCCGGGCGCCAGCACGACGGGTTCGTCGATGCGGGCCGCCTCGACGCACAGCATGTGGCGGAAGCCCTCTGGGGGCATGTCCGCGAGTGTCGCACCGAGCGCGGCGCCGGGGTTCCAGACCACGGTTTCGGTGCAGGTTTCGCTCTGGGTGATTTCGAGCGTGCCGTCGGGCTGCACCAGCCGCAGCGGCTGCGCCGGGGCCGTGTAGACGCTGTCGAACTCGGCGTCGAACTGCAGCGCGGCAGCGGTTTCGGTCTGGCGCACGTCGCGCACCGCGTCCCAGCGGGCGGCGCCCTGCAGGCCTTCGAGGCGCACGGCGGCGATGTCGTCCACGCGCAGGTAGGTGTGCAGCGCGGCCGAGAACGGCCAGGGCGCGTCGCCGGTGTTGGTCAGGGTGAGCGCGGTGCGCAGCCGGCCGGCGGCGAGCGTGGCGTCCAGCCGCGCCTCGAAGGCATGCGGCCAGAGCCGGCGGGTGGCGTCGTTGTCGCGCAGCACCAGCCGCAGCGTGTCGGGCGCGCCCGATTCCTCGCGAATCCAAGGCAGATTGCGCATGAAGCCATGCTTGGGGAGCATGCCGCGCTGGTTGAACTGGGGGCAGCACAGGGGAATGCCGCCGCGGATGGCGGTTTGGCCGTCAAAAACGGCCTTCGGACTCAGATACAGTCGCTCCCCACCGCGGGCCGGGGCCCAGGAAAGCACCTGGGCGCCATGCAGCGCCACCGTCAGCGTGCTGCCATCGGCCGCCACGGCGTGCAACGCCGGCTGGCCTCGAAACTCGATCGAGCGGATATCCATGTGAGGAATTGTAGGCAGCCGCCGCATCCTGACAGCGGGCCATTGCGTGCATCCGCCTTTCTTGGATACCCTGTGCCGGGTCGGTCCCGTGCACTCGAAAAGAACCACTCTCACACGACAAAGGGGATACGCATGAAGAAAAAGCTGCCCATGGCCGCCTGGATCCTGATCGCCATGGTGCTCGGCATCATCGTCGGTTACATGATCTTCACCAGCTTTCCCGACAAGAAGGCCGCCAAGGAGATCGCGGACTACGTCTCCATCGTCTCCGACGTCTTCCTGCGCCTGATCAAGATGCTGATCGGCCCGCTGGTGTTCTCCACGCTGGTGGTGGGCATCGCGCACATGGGCGACGCCAAGTCGGTCGGCCGTGTGTTCGGCAAGGCCATCGGCTGGTTCCTCACGGCCTCGCTGATCTCGCTGGTGATCGGCCTGGTCATGGCCAACCTGCTCAAGCCCGGCGAGAACCTGGGCCTGCCGCTGCCCGACATCGGCGCCTCGGCCAACCTGGCGACCAACAAGTTCACCTTCAAGGACTTCGTGAGTCACACGGTGCCCAAGTCGTTCGTGGAGGCGATGGCCAACAACGAGATCCTGCAGATCGTGGTGTTCTCGATGTTCTTCGGCGTGGCGCTGGCCTCGCTCGGCGACAAGGCCAAGACGCTGGTGGCCGCCATCGAGGAGCTGTCGCACGCCATGCTCAAGATCACGGGCTACGTCATGAAGCTCGCGCCGCTGGCGGTGCTGGCGGCCATGGCCGCCACCGTGGCCGTGAACGGGCTGGGCATTCTCGTCAAGTTCGCCGTGTTCATGCGCGACTTCTACCTGGGCCTGTTCGTGCTGTGGGGCGTGCTCATCATGGCCGGCCTGCTGTTCCTGGGGCCGCGCGTGTTCAAGCTGCTGGTGCTCATCAAGGAGGCGTTCCTGCTGTCGTTCGCCACCGCGAGTTCCGAAGCCGCCTACCCGAAGATCCTGCAGGCGCTCGACCGTTTCGGCGTGAAGCGCAAGATCTCCAGCTTCGTGATGCCGATGGGCTACTCGTTCAACCTCGACGGCTCAATGATGTACTGCACCTTCGCCGTGCTGTTCATCGCGCAGGCCTACGACATCCACATGCCGATCAGCACGCAGATCACCATGCTGCTGATCCTGATGCTCACCTCCAAGGGCATGGCCGGCGTGCCGCGCGCCTCGCTGGTGGTGATCGCCGCCACGCTGAACCACTTCGACATTCCCGAGGCCGGCCTGCTGCTGATCCTGGGCGTGGACACCTTCCTGGACATGGGCCGCTCGGCCACCAACGCGGTGGGCAATTCCATCGCCACGGCCGTGGTCGCCAAGTGGGAGGGCGAGCTGCTGTCCGAGAGCGATGCCGAGGCCAACGCCAAGGTGCTCGACGAGGAAGCCGCGGCCACCCTCGCCCATCCGGCGCACGCGTGAGGCGCCACGCCATGACGCGCATCGCCACGCTGCCCTCCGCCGTCGCCGCATGGCTGCTGGCAGCCGTGGCCCTGGCCTTGCCGGCCGGCCCCGCGCAGGCGCAGGAGCTCCTCACCGGCACGCTGGCCAAGGTGCGCGAGAGCGGCACCATCGCCATCGGCCACCGCGAGGCGTCGGTGCCCTTCTCGTACCTCAACGCGCGCAAGGAGCCGATCGGCTATTCCATCGAGCTGTGCCGCGCGCTCGTCACGGCCATCGAGGACACGGTCAACAAGAGCCTCACGATCAAGTGGGTGCCCGTCACCTCCGACTCGCGCATCGACGCGGTCGTGAGCGGCCAGGTCGACCTCGAGTGCGGCTCCACCACCAGCAACCTGGAGCGCCAGAAGCGCGTGGCCTTCTCGCCGACCATGTTCGTCTCGGGCACCAAGGTGCTGGTGAAGAAGGGCGCGCCGATCCAGTCGTTCCGCGACCTGGCCGGCAAGAAGGTGGCCGTGACGGCCGGCACCACCAACGAGAAGACGCTGCGCGACCTGTCGCAGAAGTTCAAGCTCAACATCGAGCTGAAGGTGGCGCGCGACCATGCCGAGTCGTTCGCGCTCGTGAAAGAAGGCCAGGCCGACGCCTTCGCCACCGACGACGTGCTGCTCTACGGCCTGATCGCCCGCGACGCCGCCAAGGCGCAGTACGAGGTGGTGGGCGACTTCCTCTCCTACGACCCCTACGCGGTCATGTACCGCAAGGGCGACCCGCAGCTAAACAAGGTGGTGGTCGACACCTTCCAGGTGCTGGCGGAAGACGGCGAGATCCACCGGCAGTACAAGCGCTGGTTCATGCGCAAGCTGCCCTCGGGGGAAAGCCTCAACCTGCCAATGAGCGCGCAACTGGAAACGATCATCCAGACGATGGCGGTGAAGGCCGAGTAGGCCGGCCTGCCCTCTCTACCGCGCCGGCCACTCCCAGCGCGGAATCTCGCTCATGTCGAGGTTCGCGATGCGGGTCTCGCCGAAGCGCTTTTCGAGCACCACCGGCTGCAGGCCGTCGCTGTCGTCCAGGGCGGCGATCAGGCGCGCCGCGTGCGACACCACGATCACCTGCGACGACCGCGCGGCCTGCGCGATGAGGCGGCCCAGCGCCGGCAGCAGGTCGGGGTGCAGGCTGGTCTCGGGCTCGTTGAGCACCAGCAGCGCGGGCGGACGGGGCGTCAGCAGCGCCGCGATCCACAGCAGGTAGCGCAGGGTGCCGTCCGACAGTTCGGCGGCCGTCAGGGGCCGCAGCAGGCCGTGCTGGTGCATCAGCGTCTCGAAGCGGTCGCCGTTCGCCTGCACCTCGATGCGGGCGCCCGGGAAGGCGTCGTCCACGGCGCTGTCGAGCGCCTCGCCGTCGCCGATCTCGCGGACGGTCTGCAGGGCCGCGGCCAGATCGGCACCGTCGTTGGCGAGCACGGGCGTGTAGGTGCCCAGCTGCGGCTGGCGCGCAGGGGCGTCGGCGTCCGAGCGGAAGTGGTCGTAGAAGCGCCAGGAGCGCATCTGCTCGCGCAGCGTGAGCATCTCGGGCGCGTCGCGCGGGTCGGCGTGCTCGGTCATCATGCTGGCGAAGGCCGGGATCGGCCGGCCGACGGCCTGCCAGCCCTTGCCGTCGCGCAGGCGCAGCGCGGCGCCCTTGCGGTCGACCAGATGCGTGGAAGGGCGCAGCAGCGGGCCGCTCCAGATCGCCTCGTGCTTGATCTGCGGGTCGTGCGAGAAGGCCGAGGACGGGACCGGCGGCGGCAGGCCGATGTCGATGGCGTAGCCGAAATCGTCGGCCTCGGCGCCGGCGAAGCCCAGCTTCAGCGCCACCGGCTCGCTGCGCATGGTGCCCTGCACCGGCTGTTCGCCGCGCAGCATCGCCGCCGAAAAGCGCTCGGGCCCGGCCCACAGCGTGGAAGACAGCCCGCCCTCGCGCACCAGCGAGCGGATCACGCCACCGTTGGCGATGTCGGCCAGCAGGCGCATCGCGCGGTACACGCTCGACTTGCCGCTGCCGTTGGCGCCCGTGACCACCGTGAGGCGGCCCAGCGGCACCGTCAGCTGGCGCAGCGAGCGGTAGTTGGCAATGGCGAGCGCGGAGAGCACGCGCCGCTACAGGAAAGGCGTCAGGCGCCGGCCAGCTCGTCCGCGCGCGCCTGGGCGGCGGCGAAGTCGAGGTCGCCCGAGTAGATGGCGCGGCCGCAGATCACGCCCTCGACGCCCTCGGACTCGACCGCGCAGAGCTGGTCGATGTCGGCCATGTTCGACAGGCCGCCCGAGGCGATCACAGGGATGGTCAGCGCCTGCGCGAGCTTGACGGTGGCGTCGATGTTGATGCCCGAGAGCATGCCGTCGCGGCCGATGTCGGTGTAGATGATCGATTCGACGCCGTAGTCCTCGAACTTCTTGCCCAGGTCGGCCACCTCGTGGCCCGTGAGCTTGCTCCAGCCGTCGGTGGCGACCTTGCCGTCCTTGGCATCGAGGCCCACGATGATGTGGCCGCCGAAGGCGCTGCAGGCGTCCTTCAGGAAGCCGGGGTTCTTGACCGCGGCGGTGCCGATGATCACGTAGCGCAGGCCGTCGTCGATGTAGCGCTCGATGGTGTCCAGGTCGCGGATGCCGCCGCCCAGCTGCACCGGGATGTCGTCGCCGACTTCCTTCAGGATTGCCTTGATCGCCGCGTGGTTCTGCGGCTTGCCGGCGAAGGCGCCATTCAGATCGACCAGGTGCAGCCGACGGGCGCCGGCCTCGACCCATTTGCGGGCCATGGCGGCGGGGTCTTCGCTGAAGATGGTGGACTGGTCCATGTCGCCCTGCTTGAGGCGAACGCAGTGGCCGTCTTTGAGATCAATGGCGGGAATGAGGAGCATGGAAGTGACGCGAGTGTGCGAAAGCCGGGCTGCGAACGGTGCGGCCCGGGCGGGAATATAAGGTCAGGGATTCCAGTGGAGGAAGTTGCGATACAGCTGCAGCCCATGGTCCGCACTCTTCTCCGGGTGGAACTGGGTGGCAAAAATGTTATCGCGTGCGATGGCCGCGGTAAAGCATGCCCCGTAATCGGCCTCGCCCACGCTGTGCCGGGCATCCGCCGGACACGCGTAGAAGCTGTGCACGAAATAGAAGTAGCTCTGGTCGGGAATGCCCGCCCACACCGCGTGCGGCTGGGCCTGGCGCACCTGGTTCCAGCCCATCTGCGGCACCTTGAAGCGGCTGCCGTCGGGCTGCAGGCGACCGGCCAGGTCGAACTTGACGACCTCGCCGGGAATGAGGCCCAGGCCGTCGGTTGGGCCTTCGTCGCTGCGCGACAGCAGCATCTGCATGCCCACGCACACGCCGAAGAGCGGCTTGCTGGCCGCGGCTTCGAGCACCGACTCGAGCAGGCCCGAGTCGCGCAGCTCGCGCATGCAGTCAGGCATGGCGCCCTGCCCCGGCAGCACCACACGGGTGGCCTGGCGCACCACGTCCGGGTCGGAGGTGACGAACACCTCCACGCCCACCTGGTCGGCCGCATGGCGCACGGCCTGCGACACGGAGTGCAGGTTGCCCATGCCGTAGTCGACGACCGCGACGGAATTCTTTGCTACAGATTTCATAGCTGTTCGCCGGGGAGTTTCAGAGCGAACCTTTAGTCGAGGGAATGACGCCGACGGAGCGCGGATCGAGCTCCAGCGCGCCGCGCATGGCGCGCGCGAAGGCCTTGAACACGGTCTCGCACTGGTGGTGCGCGTTCACGCCCTTCAGGTTGTCGATGTGCAGCGTGACGAAGGCGTGGTTCACGAAGCCCTGGAAGAACTCGTAGGTGAGCTGGCTGTCGAAGGTGCCGATCATGCCGCTGGTGAAGGGCACGTGCATCACGAGGCCGGGGCGGCCCGAGAAGTCGATGACGACGCGGCTGAGCGCTTCGTCCAGCGGCACGTAGGCATGGCCGTAGCGGCGGATGCCCTTCTTGTCGCCGATGGCCTTGGCCACGGCCTGGCCGAGCGTGATGCCCACGTCTTCCACCGTGTGGTGGCCGTCGATGTGCAAGTCGCCCTCGCAGTCGATGTCCAGGTCGATCAGCCCGTGGCGGGCGATCTGGTCGAGCATGTGGTCGAAAAAGCCGATGCCCGTGGAGAGCTTGGCCTTGCCGGTGCCGTCGAGGTTGACGCTGACCGTGATCTTCGTCTCGGCGGTGTGGCGGGTGACCGTCGCGATGCGATCGGTGCTGCCCGGGGTCGTGGGGGTGGTCATAGTGAGGCTTCGAGCGCCGCCAGCATCTGCGCGTTCTCGTCGGCCGTTCCGACGGTGAGGCGCAGGCAGTTGGCGAGCAGTTCATGCATTTTAGAAACGTTCTTCACCAGCACCCCGCGGGCCTTCATGCCCTCGAAGGTACGGGTGGCATCGGGCACGCGCAGCAGGATCATGTTGGCGTCGCTGGGCCAGGTCTTCACGCCCGGCAGCCGGGCCAGCGCGGCCATGAGCTGGTCGCGCCCCTCGCGGATCTGGCGCGCCTGGGCCTCGAACACGGCCGCGTGCTCCAGCGCGAACAGCGCTGCCTCGCAGTTGAGCACGCTGATGTTGTAGGGCGGGCGCACCTTGTCGATCTCGGCGACCAGCGCCGCGGGGCCCATGAGGTAGCCCAGGCGGATGCCGGCCAGGCCGAACTTGCTCAGGGTGCGCATCAGCAGCACGTGGCGGTGCTTGGCGAGCCGGTCGATGTAGCTGCGCGCGGCGAAGGGCTGGTAGGCCTCGTCGATCACCACCAGGCCGCCCTGCGCGCCCTGAGCCTGCACGATCTTCTCGATGACGGCGTCGTCCCAGAGGTTGGCGGTCGGGTTGTTCGGGTAGGCGAGGTAGACGATGGCCGGCTTCTCGCGCGCGATGGCGGCCAGCATGGCGGCCTCGTCGAGCTCGAAATCGGCCGTGAGCGGCACGCCCACGAAGCGCAGGCCCTGCAGCTGGGCGCTCATCGCGTACATGACGAAGCCGGGCACGGGCGCGAGCACGGCGGCGCCGGGCTGGTCGCAGGCGATGCCCAGCAGCGAGATCAGTTCGTCCGAGCCGTTGCCCAGCATCAGCCCGAAGCCTTCGGGCAGGCCCGCATGGGCGGCCAGCGCGCGCTGCAGGTCGGCGCCGCGGTCGCCGGGGTAACGGTTGAGCGCCAGCGCACCCAGGCGTGCGCCCAGTTCGGCCTGCAGCGCGGGTGGCAGGCCGTAGGGGTTCTCCATCGCGTCGAGCTTGAGGAAGCCGCGCGCGTCCTGCACCGCGTAGGCGTGCATGGCGCGCACGTCGGCGCGGATGCGGTCGAGCGGCAGGCGGTTGTCGGAAGCGGAAGAATCGGAAACGGTCATCGGGTGCAGCGGTAGCTGTTGCGGAGGGCGCCGGCCATGACCAGTTGCACGGGCATGTCGGCTTCGTAGCTGTCGGCGTTGCGGCTCAGCTCGGTCTGGTAGAGCGAGCGGGCCATCGAGGGTTCGAGGCGGCGGCCCTCGATGCAGAACGGCGGCACCTGGCCGTTGCGCTGCGACGATTCGACGCCCTCGCGCAGGCCTTCGAGCACGCCGACGAGGTAGTAGCTGGCGTAGGCCTTGCCGTCCTTCTCGTTGGCTTCGAGGGTGCGCAGCTCGCGGATGCTCATGGCCTGCGCGCCGGCGCCGATCGCACCGGCCGCCAGGGCGAGCAGCAGCGCCGGCAGGCGCGGCAACAGCAGGACGGCGGCGCGTTGCATGGCCTCGCTGGCTTACTTGCGGTAGCGCGGCGGCGGTGCGTACGCGCCGTCGGCCGGAAAGGCGCTGGGCTGCGACGGCGAGGCGTCGCGGCGGGTGCGGCGCGGGGCGTTCGGCTCTTCGAGCTCGAACAGCGCGGCGCCGATCACGCCGATGTTGCGCACGTCGCCGGCCTCGGTGTTCGCGGCGTAGGCACGGCCCGGCGTGGCGAAACGGAAGGCGGCCACTTCGCTCTGGCTCTTGCGGAAGCCCTCGATGTTGAGCGTCTGCTGCGGGCGCAGCACGTAGCCGCCGTTGCGCAGGCTGCCGGGCTTGCCGTTGAGCACGTCCAGGCCGTCGACGGTGGCGATCACCTCGTAGCTGCGGTCGCTGAGGTTGCGAAAGCGCAGCGTGTAGCGCGCACCTTCGACGCCGGCGAGGCGGAACATGTCGTTGCCGCTTCGACGTGCGCGCTGCAACGGCAACGGGCGGTCGTTCTCGTCGAGCACCGACCATTCGATGTCGCCCTGGGCCAGCTGCAGGTTCAGCCGGCGCTCGGGGTTGCTGCCCGCGTCGCGGCGCACGCTGGCGGCGTCGTTGTAGCCGATCGAGGCCACGTCGTCGGGCTGGTCGGACAGGCGCTTGGCGGCCACCGTGCGGGTCTTCGACTCGATGCCCTCGCCCCATTGCGTGCCGAGCTGGGCCGGCGCGGGTGCAGGCTTTGCAGCACTGGACGTGGCCGCCATCGCCGTCGTCTCGGCGCGGTTCTGCGGCATCTGGGTGCAGGCGGCCAGCAAGGCGGCACCGGCAACGAGGCCGGTGGCGAAACGGAAAAATCGCGAGCGATAGAGGCGTTGAATCATCTGGCGTGCTCCTCCCTGAAGCGGGGTTGTTGGAGCCTCAGATCTTACGCAGGCGCATGCGCGCGGCTTCGGCGTGCGCCTGCAGGCCCTCGCCTTCAGCCAGCGTGACCGCGATCGGGCCCAGCACCTGCGCACCAGCCTCGCTCACCTCGATGAGGCTGGAGCGCTTCTGGAAGTCGTACACGCCCAGCGGGCTCGAGAAGCGCGCCGTGCCGCTCGTGGGCAGCACGTGGTTCGGGCCGGCGCAGTAGTCGCCCAGGCTCTCGCTGGTGAAGTTGCCCAGGAAGATCGCGCCGGCGTGGCGCAGCAGCGGTTCCCAGCGGTGCGGTTCGCTGCTGCTGACTTCCAGGTGTTCGGGCGCGATGCGGTTGCTGATCTCGCAGGCCTCTTCCATGCTCTTCGTGTGGATCAGCGCGCCGCGGCCGTTGAGCGAGGCGGCGATGATCTCGGCGCGCGGCATGGTCGGCAGCAGGCGGTCGATCTCGGCCTGCACGCGATCGATGTAGGCGGCGTCGGGGCACAGCAGGATGCTCTGGGCCAACTCGTCGTGCTCGGCCTGGCTGAACAGGTCCATGGCCACCCAGTCGGGCGGCGTGGAGCCGTCGGCCAGCACCAGGATCTCGCTCGGGCCCGCGATCATGTCGATGCCCACGGTACCGAACACGCGGCGCTTGGCGGCGGCCACGTAGGCGTTGCCGGGGCCGGTGATCTTGTCGCAGGCCGGGATGGTGGCCGTGCCGTAGGCCAGCGCGGCCACGGCCTGCGCACCGCCGACGGTGAAGCCGCGCGTGACGCCCGCCACGTAGGCGGCGGCGAGCACGAGCTGGTTCTTCTCGCCCTTCGGCGTGGGCACGACCATGATGATTTCGCCCACACCCGCGACGTGCGCGGGAATGGCGTTCATCAGCACGCTCGACGGGTATGCGGCCTTGCCGCCCGGCACGTAGATGCCGACACGGTCGAGCGGCGTGACCTTCTGGCCGAGCAGCGTGCCGTCGGCGTCGCGGTAACTCCAGCTTTCGCCCGAGGCCTTCTTCTGCGCCTCGTGGTAGCTGCGCACGCGGCGCGCGGCGGCTTCGAGCGCGTCGCGCTGCGCGGCCGGGAGGCCCTCGAACGCGGCCTTCAGCTCGGCCTGCGTCAGCTCCAGCTCGGGCAGCGTCTTCGCGTCGAGCTTGTCGAAGCGGTTGGTGTACTCCAGCACCGCCTCGTCGCCGCGCTTTTGCACGTCGGCGAGGATGTCGGCCACCACCTTCTCGATGGCCGCGTCGTCGTCCGCGGACCAATGCAGCCGCGCCTTGAATTCAGCGTCGAAGCTGGCTGAGTTCGTGGACAGTCGGGCGGGGGCTGCTTGCAGAGTCATGGGCTTGAGGTTCAGGCGGAGGGAATGGCGGACGCGAAGGCGTCGATGATGCGGCGAATGGGTTCGCGCTTGAGCTTGAGCGCGGCCTGGTTGACGACCAGCCGGGCGCTGATGTCCATGATGCGCTCCACCTCGACGAGGTGGTTGGCCTTGAGCGTGTTGCCGGTCGAGACCAGGTCGACGATGGCGTCGGCCAGGCCCGTGAGCGGCGCCAGTTCCATGCTGCCGTAGAGCTTGATCAGGTCGACGTGCACGCCCTTGCTGGCGAAGAAGTCACGCGCCAGGCCCACGTACTTGGTGGCCACGCGCAGGCGCGAGCCCTGCTTCACGGCCGAGGCGTAGTCGTAGTCGGCGCGCACGGCCACGCTGAGGCGGCAGGCCGCGATGCGCAGGTCCAGCGGCTGGTACAGGCCCTGGTTGCCGTGCTCGAGCAGCACGTCCAGTCCGGTCACGCCGAGGTCGGCGCCACCGTACTGCACGTAGGTGGGCACGTCGGAGGCGCGCACCAGCACCACGCGCACGTCAGGACGGGTGGTTTCAAGAATCAGCTTGCGCGATTTCTCGGGGTCTTCGGTGACCTCGATGCCGGCGGCGGCCAGCAGGGGCATCGTCTCTTCGAAGATGCGGCCTTTGGAAAGAGCCAAAGTGATCATGCGGCGGCTCCGGTCACGCGTTCAATGTCGGCACCGAGGCCGCGCAGTTTCGATTCCATGCGGTCATAGCCCCGGTCCAGGTGATAGATGCGGTCGACCAGCGTCTCGCCCTCGGCCACGAGGCCGGCGATGACGAGGCTGGCGGAAGCGCGCAGGTCGGTGGCCATCACGGTGGCGCCCGAGAGCTGTTGCACGCCCTCGACCATCGCGACCTTGCCCTCGACGTGGATGCGCGCGCCCAGGCGCACCATCTCGTTCACGTGCATGAAGCGGTTCTCGAAGATGGTCTCGGTGACCATCGAGGCGCCGCGCGCGATCACGTTCAGGGCCATGAACTGGGCCTGCATGTCGGTCGGGAAGCCGGGGTATTCGGTGGTGCTGAAGCTCTGCGCCTTCAGGTGGTCGTAGGCCGGGCCCTGCGAGCCGATGCGGATGCCGTCGGGCTCGGTCACGACGGTGCAGCCGGCGTCGCGCAGCTTGTCGATCACGGCGTCGAGGTGGTCGCCGCGCGCGTGGCGCAGGAAGGCCTCGCCGCCCGTGGCCGCCACGGCGCACAGGAAGGTGCCGGCCTCGATGCGGTCGGCCACCACGGCGTGCTCGCAGCCGTGCAGCTTCTCGACGCCCTGGATGCGGATGTGGCTGGTGCCGTGGCCTTCGATCTTCGCGCCCATGCGGATCAGCATCTCGGCCAGGTCGATGATCTCGGGCTCTTGCGCCGCGTTCTCGAGCAGCGTCTCGCCCTCGGCCAGTGCGGCGGCCATGAGGAAGTTCTCGGTGCCGGTGACGGTGACCATGTCGGTCAGGATGCGCGCGCCCTTCAGCCGCGTGCGCCCTTCGGGCAGGCGCGCGACCATGTAGCCGTGCTCGACCACGATCTCGGCGCCCATCGCCTGCAGACCCTTGATGTGCTGGTCGACCGGCCGCGAACCAATGGCGCAGCCGCCGGGCAGCGACACCTTGGCGTGGCCGAAGCGCGCCAACAGCGGGCCCAGTGCCAGCACCGAGGCGCGCATGGTCTTCACGAGTTCGTAGGGGGCCTCGGGGTTGCCGAGCTCGCCGGCGTTCAGGCGCACGGTGCCGTTGTCGTCGGCCTCGGCCGTCACGCCCATGTTGCGCACCAGCTTGAGCATGGTCGACACGTCCTGCAGGCGCGGCACGTTGTGCAGCACCACGGGCTGGTCGGTCAGCAGCGCCGCGCACAGCTCGGGCAGCGCGGCGTTCTTGGCGCCGGAAATGAGCACTTCGCCGCGAAGCTCACGCCCGCCGCGAATCAAAAGTTTGTCCATGAAGGATCCAGCGAAATCAGGAGGCCCGCAGGGGCCGGAAAGTCATTTGTCCACGGCGGCCCATTCGGCCGGCGTATAGGTCTTCATCGAGAGCGCATGCACCTCGTCGGTGTGCATTTTCGCACCGAGGGTGGCGTAGACCCGCTGGTGGCGCTGGATGGCGCGCTTGCCCTCGAATTCGGCCGAGACGATGGTCGCGTACCAATGTCGGCCGTCGCCCTCGAGCGTGATGTGCTCGCACGGCAGATGGGCAGCGATGATGGCTTGGAGTTCGTCAGCGGTCATGGGGTCTTGGAAGGCGGGATCAGCCGCGGATTTTGTAGCCGATGCGCAGGAGGTGAACGGCAATCGCACTCACCACCAGCCAGGCGGAACCGACGATGCCGAAGCTCAGCCAGGGCGAAGCGTCGCTCACCCCGAAGAAGCCGTAGCGGAAGCCGTCGATCATGTAGAAGAAGGGGTTCAGGTGGCTCACGCTCTGCCAGAACGGCGGCAGCGAGCCGATCGAATAGAACACGCCCGACAGGAAGGTCATGGGCATGATCAGGAAGTTCTGAAACACGGCCATCTGGTCGAACTTCTCGGCCCAGAGCCCGGCGATGAGGCCGAGCGTGCCCAGCATGGCCGAGCCCAGCAGCGCGAACACCAGGATCCACACCGGCGCCACGAAGCTCGGCACGGCGAAGAAGACGGTCACGGCGAACACGCCCACGCCCACCGCCAGCCCGCGGATCACCGAGGAGCCCACGTAGGCGAAGAACCAGCCCCAGTGCGACAGCGGCGTGAGCAGCACGAACACGAGGTTGCCCATGATCTTGCTCTGGATGATCGAGGACGAGCTGTTCGCGAACGCGTTCTGCAGCACGCTCATCATCACGAGGCCGGGGATCAGGAAGGCGGTGTAGCCCACGGAGCCGTAGACCGTGACGCGGCCTTCGAGCACGTGACCGAACACCATGAGGTACAGCAGCGCGGTGAGCACCGGCGCGCCGACGGTCTGGAAGCCGACCTTCCAGAAGCGCAGCGTTTCCTTGTACAGGAGCGCGCGCCAGCCCGTGACCGCCATCATCGCGACACCTCCAGCGGCGTCTGCTCGCCCGCCATCAGGTCGATGAACACGTCTTCCAGGTCGGCCTTGCGCATTTCCACGTCTTCCACCGCGACGCCGGCTTCGCGGATCGCAGCCAGCAGTTGTTCGACTTCGTGCGCGTTCTGCGCCGGTAGCTGCACGATGCGCCCGGTGATGCGCGCGTGCTGGGCGATGGCCCAGGGCAGCATGGCGTCGGTCTTGAAGCGCAGCACGTTGCTCGCGGCCGACTTCAGCAGCTCGCTGGTGCGGTCCAAGGCGATCACCTTGCCGAGCTTGAGCATCGCGATGCGGCTGCACAGCGCCTCGGCCTCTTCGAGGTAGTGGGTGGTGAGCAGCACGGTGCTGCCCTGCTTGTTGAGCTTGGCGACGAACTGCCAGAGCGTCTGGCGCAATTCGACGTCGACACCGGCCGTGGGCTCGTCGAGCACGATGACCGGCGGCTTGTGCACCAGCGCCTGCGCCACCAGCACGCGGCGCTTCATGCCGCCCGAGAGCTGGCGCATGTTGGCGGTGGCCTTGTCGGCCAGGCCCAGGCTCTGCAGCAGCTCGTCGATCCAGGCTTCGTTGTTCTTGATGCCGAAGTAGCCCGACTGGATGCGCAGCGACTCGCGCACGTTGAAGAAAGGGTCGAACACCAGCTCCTGCGGCACGATGCCGAGCTGGCGCCGGGCTTCGGCGTAGTCACGCTGCACGTCGAAGCCATGCACGCTGATCGCGCCCGCCGTGGGCCGCGACAGGCCCGCCAGCATGCTGATGAGGGTGGTCTTGCCCGCGCCGTTGGGGCCGAGCAGGCCGAAGAACTCGCCCGGCTCGATCTGGAAGGAAACCTCGTCGACCGCACGCAGCCCCTGCTTGCCTTGGGCGCGTTGCTGACGGGAGGGAGGGTAGGTCTTGGAGACCGACTGGAATGAGATCGCGGGCATGGGAGCCCGCGATTTTACGGGCGATGGGTTTTTCGGCGCTGCTCAGGGGTGAACGCGGGGAGCCGGCCGCGCTAGGCATCGGCCCGGAGTTCACCCACAATCCCGCCGGTGCCGATTCTGCGCACCGCAACCGCCCATCGCGAGGAACGCCAATGAAGTGTTTGACCCGCAGCCCCCTCCCAACCGTTGCCGCCCTGCTCCTGGCGATGGTGCTGACTGCTTGCGGGGGAGGAGGAGGTGGTGGCGGCGGAGGTGGCGGCATCGCCCTTGTTGGCGGCGGCGCAGGCGCTGGCGCAGGGGGCGGCACCGCCCAACCTTGCACTTCATCTGCCGGTTCGGCCCAGCTGCCAGCCCGCGATGCACTCATTGCGCGCGCCAAGTGCCTGGAGCTGGACACGCCCTACGTGCCACCACCCGGCGATGTGCTGGAGCACAACACGTCCGGCTATGCCAAGGCCATGTGCTCGGCGGTCTTCATCACCGGACTCGATCCTGCAGTCGCCGCCGAAACCATCGGGTACTTCACGGGGCCGTACGAACAGCGCAAGAAGGTGGGTGCGCCGGTGGTCGACCGCACCAAGAAGGAGGTCCGCATCACGATGCCCAACGGCGGCCCGACGCTGGTGGCCCGCCACTTCGGCTCGCAGGGTTGCATCACGCTGCCGCCCGGCAAGGACGATGTTCTCTTCACACCCGTCAATGTCAAGAGCGCGCTGGCCGACCCCACGACCGTGCCCTGGCCCATGGGCGATGTGCTGCCGAACGACCCGCCGCCCGCCGACGTCGACATGGCCAAGGTGAACCAGGCCCTCGGCGCCGCCTTCGAAACCACGGAGGCCTACACCGCGGCCTTCGTGGTCACGCACAAGGGGCGGCTCATCGGCGAGCGCTACATGAGCGGCATCAACGCGACAACGCCGCTCGAATCATGGTCGATGGGCAAAAGCGTCGTGGCCACGATGATGGGCGTGCTGATCAAGCAGGGCGTGTACAAGCTCGACCAGCCCGCGCCGATTCCCGAATGGCAAGGTGCCGGCGACGGCCGCCAGCAGATCCGCATTGCCGACATCCTGCGCATGTCCAGCGGGCTGCGCATCAAGGCCCCGGACGATCCGGACTTCGATCCCAACGGCACCTACCCCGATCACATCTACTACTACACGGGCCGGATCAACGCATTCAACTACGCCGCGACCCGACCGCAGCAATGGCCGCCCAACACGGTGGGCCGCTACCGCAACACCGATCCGGTGCTTGCCAATTACCTGGTCCGCCTTGGGGTCGAGAAGCGCGGCGAGGAGTACCTCTCGTTCCCGCAGCGCGCCATCTTCGACAAGATCGGCATCCGCTCCATGGTGATCGAGACCGATCCCTACGGCAACTTCCTCACGCAAGGCTACGACTTCATGTCGGCGCGCGATTGGGCCCGGCTGGCCAATCTCTACCTGCAGGACGGCGTGTGGAACGGTGAGCGCATTCTTCCCGAGGGGTTCGTCAATTTCGTGAGCACGGCCGCACCGGCCTGGACCGCAGACCAGCGCCCCATCTACGGGGGATTTTTCTGGATCAATGGAACGGGGGCACTGGCGGCGCCGACGACGGCCTACTACATGCTCGGCGCAGGGGGCCAATTCGTGCTCGTGATTCCGTCGCACGATCTTGTGGTCGTGCGCATCGGCCACTCCAAGGGAGAGCGATTCGCGACCTCGACCCTGAACAAGGCACTCGCGCTGCTGACCGCAGCAGTGCCACGCACGCGCTAGGGGGTCAGGGCGCGGCGGGCAGAAGGCCCGCGATGCCGTACAGCGCGGCCAGCTCGCGCAAGCGCGGCGACAGGCCCTTGACCGAGAACCCCCGGCCCAGCGCGCTGGATTCGCGCCGGCACTCGAGCAGCACCGCCAGCGCGGAGGAATCGAACTGGGCCAGTGCCGTGGCGTCGACCACGGTGGACGACGAATCGGTCTGGCCCTTGAGCCCCTGCTGCAGCATGCGCATGCAGGCAGGAGCCTCGTCGTGGGTGAGTCGGGAGGGAAGGACCAGCATGGCGTGCGCCCGTCAGCCCTTGCCGTTGCCCTTGTTGCGCGCGGCCAGCGCGGCAATCAGGCCATCGATGCCGCTCTTGTTGATCTCCTGCGCGAACTGGGTGCGGTAGGTGTCGACCAGCCACACGCCCAGCACATTCAGGTTGTAGACCTTCCAGCCGGCGCCCTGCCCCGGGGTCTTTTCGAGGCGGTAGTCCAGCTGCACCGGGTCGCCGCGGCCCTTGACCTCGGTGCGCACGAGCACGTCGGTGTCGGTGGGGGCGCCGCGGAACGGGCGGATGGTGACGGTCTGGTCGCTCACCTGGTCGAGCGCGCCGGCGTAGGTGCGCACGAGCAGGGTCTTGAACTCGTCCTGCAGGCGCTTTTGCTGCTCGGGCGTGGCCTGGCGCCAGGCCGGGCCGACGGCCGAGGCGGTCATGCGCTGGAAGTTGACGTTGGGCATGATCTTGCTGTCGACCAGCAGCATGATCTTGTTGATGTCACCGGCCTTGATCGACGAGTCGGCCTTGATGGTCTCGAGCACGTCGGTCGACAGGCGCTTGACGAGCGCGTCGGGGGCTTCATCGGCCGCGAATGCGCTCTGATGCACGAAGGCGGTGGCGGCGCCGAACAGCAGCGCGCCGGCCAATGCCAGGCGGCCCATGTCGCGTCGTTGCAGCAAGATCTTGTTGTTCATGGTGAGTCCCTCAGGTTGAATTGTCTTCCCTGCACGGTGCAGCCAATGGCTCCGTGCTGAGACAGGAACGGTTTCGACAGGCGCCAGGCCGACCGGGTTCCTGAAGCGGAGGTGAAGCCTTGCAACCGGATGCAAGCAGGACCACCCCATCCGCCCCCTTTTGCCGTCACTTGCCGGCGTTGTCGTCGTCCGGCGGGTTGCCGTCGTAGACCTGGTTGCGGCGGCGCTGCAGGAACGCATCGCGCGTGAACGAGTACTTGTCGAGCGCGGCTTCGTCGAGCAGGCGGGTGGCGCCCAGGTAGCGCGAGCGGGTGTCCACGACACGCAGGCCTGCCAGCGAATTGCGCCAGGCGATGTCGTGGATATGGCCCTGCGCGTCGCCGTACATGTCGAGCGGCCGGGCGATCGTGTCGCGCAGCGTCGAGGGGCCGAGCAACGGCAGCACGACGTACGGACCGGCGCCCACGCCCCAGTAGCCCAGCGTCTGGCCGAAGTCTTCCTCGTGGCGCGGCAGGCGCGCCTCGGAAGCGACGTCGAGCAGGCCGCCCAGGCCGAAGAAGGTGTTGACGTTCAGCCGCATGAAGGTCTCGGCGCTGTTCTGCAGCTTGAGCTGGGCCACGTTGTTGGCCAGGCTCCAGATGTCACCGAGGTTGCTGAAGAAGTTGGTCACGCCCTGGCGCACCAGCGAGGGCACCACGTTCTGGTAGGCAGTGGCCACGGGCTCCAGCACGGCCTCGTCGACGGTGTCGTTGAAGCGCGTCATGCCGCGGTTGTACGGCTCGAAGGGGTCGGTCGGGCTTGCGCCGGATCCGGTGGCGCATCCGGCCACGAGGGCGAAACCGACGGTGGCGGTGGCCCAACGGGCGGAGCTAGCTACACTTTTAATAGCAATCGACGAAAAAAGTCGTGTGGTCATTTCTTGTTGGCTGTTCCCGGCGCCGTATTCCCCTCGGCGGCCTTGCTGTACAGGAACTGGCTGATCAGGTTCTCCAGCACCACGGCCGATTGGGTCGCGGTGATGGTGTCGCCGGCTTGCAGGTTCTTTTCCTCGGCGCCCGCCTCGATGCCGATGTACTGCTCGCCGAGCAGGCCACTGGTCAGGATCTTGAGCGAGCTGTCCTTGGGAAAACTGTAACGGTTTTGCAGCGCCAGCGTCACATCGGCCTGAAAGGCCTTGTCGTTGAACGCGATGGATTCCACACGACCGACCACCACGCCAGCGCTCTTGACCGCGGTCTGGGGCTTGAGCCCGCCGATGTTGTCGAAACGCGCGGTGACCGTGTAGGTCTTCTGGAAGTTCAGGCTCAGCAGGTTGGCCGACTGCAGCGCCAGGAACAGCAATGCGGCGCCGCCGATCAGCACGAACAGGCCGACCCAGATGTCGTTGGTGGAACGTTGCATGGTTTGCACTCTCTGTCTAGAACGATGGAGCCGGAGCCCCTTTAGATACTGAACATCATGGCGGTGAGCAGGAAATCGAGCCCCAAGACCGCCAGCGACGCCATCACCACGGTGCGCGTGGTGGCGCGCGACACGCCCTCGGGCGTCGGCTGGGCCTCGAAGCCCTGCAGCAGCGCGACGAAGGTCACGGTGAAACCGAACACGATGCTCTTGATGACGCCGTTGCCGACGTCGCGCCAGACATCAACGCCGCCTTGCATCTGGCCCCAGAACGCGCCCGGGTCGACGCCCAGCATGAGCACGCCCACGACATAGCCGCCCATGATGCCGACCGCGCTGAACACGGCCGCCAGCAGCGGCATGGTGATAACGCCGGCCCAGAAGCGCGGCGCGAGGATGCGCTGCACCGGATCGACCGCCATCATTTCCATGGCGCTCAACTGCTCGTTGGCCTTCATGAGGCCGATCTCGGCCGTCAGCGAGGTGCCGGCCCGCCCGGTGAACAGCAGGGCCGCCACCACGGGACCGAGTTCGCGCACGAGGCTCAACGCCACCAGCAGGCCAAGCGCCTCGGACGAGCCGTAGCGCTGCAGCGCGTAGTACATCTGCAGCCCGAGCACGAAGCCCACGAACAGACCCGACACGCCGATGATGGCGAGCGAGTAGTTGCCCAGGAAATGGATCTGGTCACGCACCAGCCCGAAGCGCCGCATGATCTGCGCGCCCGGGCCGAGCAGGCGCAGGAACAGCTTGGCCGCATGGCCCATGTCGGCCAGTTGGCTGCGCACGGCAAAGCCGACGTCGGCGGGCTTCCACCAGGTCATGAGCGCCCCCCTTCCCGGTTCCCGAAATCGTCTTCGATACTGACGCCCGGATAGTGGAAGTGCACCGGCCCGTCAGGCAGCGCATTGACGAACTGATGCACCAGCGGATCGACGCTTTCGCGCACCTCGTCGGGCCGCCCCTGCGCGGCGATGCCGCCGTTGGCCAGGATGATCACGTGGTCCGCGATGCGGAAGGTTTCCTCGAGATCGTGCGACACGATGATGCTGGTGAGGCCGAGCGCGTCGTTGAGCTGGCGGATCAGCCGTGCGGCCGTGCCGAGCGAGATCGGGTCGAGCCCCGCAAAGGGTTCGTCGTACATCACGAGGTCGGGGTCGAGCGCGATCGCGCGGGCCAGCGCCACGCGCCGCGCCATGCCGCCCGACACCTCGCTGGGCATCAGGTCGCGCGCGCCGCGCAGGCCGACGGCGTCCAGCTTCATGAGCACGATGTCGCGCACCAACGCTTCCGACAGCTGCGTGTGCTCGCGCAGCGGAAAGGCCACGTTGTCGAACACGCTGATGTCGGTGAACAGCGCACCGAACTGGAACAGCATGCCCATGCGGCGCCGCGCCGCATACAGCGTCGCGACATCGAAGTGGCCGACATCCTTCCCGTCGAACAGCACCTCGCCGCGTTGGGCGCGCTGTTGGCCGCCGATGAGACGCAGCACGGTGGTCTTGCCGCCACCCGATGCCCCCATCAACGCCGTCACCTTGCCGCGCGGCACGGAAAACGACACGCCATCGAGGATCGCGCGCGCGCCGTAGCCGAACGTGACATCGCGGAATTCGACGAAGGAGGAAGACGGTGGTGTGGCTGGGTCCATCACAATAAAAAAGCCGGGCGCCTTGTGAGGCATCCCGGCATGCGGTTTCCGCGGATGATAACGGGGCCGCGAACGGCGCCGCTTCAAATGAAACAAAAATCAGCGCGGTAAGTCGCTGAATCCCATCAAAAATTCGTCGACCGAACGCGCCGCTTGACGGCCCTCGCGAATTGCCCACACCACCAGCGATTGGCCGCGGCGAATGTCACCTGCGGCGAACACCTTGGGCACATTGGTGGCATAGCCGCCGATGAAGTCGACCGTGGCGCGCGCGTTGCCGCGGGCGTCCTTCTCGACACCGAAGGCGTCGAGCACGGTGGCCACGGGGCTGATGAAGCCCATCGCCAGCAGCACCAAGTCGGCCTTGAGGATCTGCTCGCTACCGGGCACTTCCTGCATCTTGCCGTCCTTCCATTCGACGCGCACGGTCTTCAGGCCGGTGACCTTGCCCTTCTCGCCGATGAATTCCTTGGTCGAGATGGCGAACTCGCGCTCGCAGCCTTCTTCATGGCTGGAGCTGGTGCGCAGCTTGATCGGCCAGTAGGGCCAGGTCAGCGGGCGGTTCTCTTCTTCCGGCGGCTGCGGCATCAGTTCGAACTGCGTGACGCTCACGGCGCCGTGGCGGTTGCTGGTGCCCACGCAGTCGGAGCCGGTGTCGCCGCCGCCGATGACGATGACGTGCTTGCCGTCGGCGCGCAGTTGGCCCTTGACCTTGTCACCAGCGTTGACGCGGTTCTGCTGCGGCAGGAACTCCATCGCGAAGTGGATGCCGTCGAGATCGCGGCCGGGCACAGGCAGGTCGCGCGATTGCTCGGCGCCACCGGTGAGCACCACGGCGTCGAAGTCTTTCTGCAGCTGCTCGGGCGTGACGGTTTCCTTGGCCAGGTTGGTGACCTTGGAGCCCTTGCCCAGCGGGTCTTTCGCGGCACCGACCATGACGCCGGTGCGGAAGGTCACGCCCTCGGCCTTCATCTGCTCGACGCGGCGGTCGATGTGCGACTTCTCCATCTTGAAGTCGGGAATGCCGTAGCGCAGCAGGCCACCGACACGGTCGTTCTTCTCGAACAGCGTGACGTCGTGGCCGGCGCGCGCCAGTTGCTGCGCGGCGGCCATGCCGGCCGGGCCGGAGCCCACCACCGCGACCTTCTTGCCGGTCTTGTGCTTGGCGACGCGCGGCGCCACCCAGCCTTCGTCCCAGGCGCGGTCGATGATCGCGTGTTCCAGCGACTTGATGCCGACCGCGTCGTCGTTCACGTTGAGCACGCAGGCAGCCTCGCAGGGCGCGGGGCAGATGCGGCCGGTGAACTCGGGGAAGTTGTTGGTCGAGTCGAGCACCGCGAAGGCGTTCTGCCAATCGTCGCGGTACACGAGGTCGTTGAAGTCCGGAATGATGTTGTTGACCGGGCAGCCGCTGTTGCAGAACGGCGTGCCGCAGTCCATGCAGCGTGCGCCCTGCACCTTGGCCTGGTCGGTGTTCAGGCCGACGACGAATTCCTTGTAGTGCTTGACGCGCTCTTCGACAGGCTTGTAGCCCTCTTCGATGCGCTCATGCTCCATGAAGCCGGTGATTTTTCCCATCGTGCTTTCCTCTGTTCTTCGTATCTATGGCGCGCTCAGACGGCGGCCGTGGCGGGCGCGGCCAGTGCGTGCGGCTCGAGGCCGACGTGGGCGTTGTTGCCGCTGCTGGCCAGCTCGACCTGGCGGTCGTGCAGTTCGGCCAGGGCGCGCTTGTACTCGTTCGGGAACACCTTGACGAACTTGGTGCGCGACTCGGCCCAGTTGTCGAGCAGCTCGCGCGCGCGCTTGCTGCCGGTCCAGCGGTGGTGCTCTTCGAGCAGCTTCTTGAGCTGCGCTTCGTCGGTCTCGCCGCCGTGCCAGATCTTGCGATGCACGCTGGCGGTCTGCTCGGCCGAGGTGAGCACCTTGTCGAGCGACACCATCGAGAGGTTGCAGCGAGAGGCGAACTGGCCGTCTTCGTCGTAGACGAAGGCGACGCCGCCGCTCATGCCAGCCGCGAAGTTGCGGCCCGTCTTGCCGAGCACGGCCACCGTGCCGCCGGTCATGTATTCGCAACCGTGGTCACCGGTGCCTTCGATGACCGCCGTGGCGCCCGACAGGCGCACCGCGAAGCGTTCGCCGGCCACGCCGCACAGGTAGGCCTCGCCAGTGGTCGCGCCGTACAGCGCGGTGTTGCCGACGATGGTGTTGCGCGCAGCTTCACCGCGGAAGTCCAGGCTGGGGCGCACCACCACGCGGCCGCCCGAGAGGCCCTTGCCGGTGTAGTCGTTGGCGTCGCCGATCAGGTACAGCGTGATGCCGCGTGCCAGGAAGGCGCCGAACGACTGGCCGCCCGTGCCTTCGAGCTGGATGCGGATCGAGTCGTCGGGCAGGCCCTGCGGATGCACCTTGGTCAGCGCGCCCGAGAGCATCGCGCCCACCGAGCGGTTGACGTTGCGCGCCACCTCGATGAACTGCACCTTCTCGCCCTTGTCGATGGCGGGACGCGACTTCTCGATGAGCTTCACGTCGAGCGCGCGCTCGAGGCCGTGGTCCTGGTTCTCGACATGGAAACGCGGCACGTCGGCCGGCACGATCGGCAGGGCGAACAGGCGGCTGAAATCCAGGCCCGAGGCCTTCCAGTGCTCGATGCCCTTGCGCATGTCGAGCAGGTCGGCGCGGCCGATCAGGTCGTCGAACTTGCGGATGCCCAGCTGGGCCATGATCTGGCGCACTTCTTCCGCAACGAAGAAGAAGTAGTTGACGACGTGCTCGGGCTTGCCCGAGAACTTCTTGCGCAGCACCGGGTCCTGCGTGGCCACGCCCACCGGGCAGGTGTTCAGGTGGCACTTGCGCATCATGATGCAGCCCTCGACCACCAGCGGCGCGGTGGCGAAGCCGAATTCGTCCGCGCCCAGCAGCGCGCCGATGGCGACGTCGCGGCCGGTCTTCATCTGGCCGTCGGCCTGCACGCGGATGCGGCTGCGCAGGCGGTTGAGCACCAGCGTCTGCTGCGTTTCGGCCAGGCCAATTTCCCACGGGCTGCCCGCATGCTTGATCGACGACCAGGGCGAAGCGCCCGTGCCGCCGTCATGGCCGGCGATCACGACGTGGTCGCTCTTGCACTTGGCCACGCCTGCGGCGATGGTGCCGACGCCGATCTCGCTCACCAGCTTCACGCTGATGCTGGCGTGCGGCGCGGTGTTCTTCAGGTCGTGGATCAGCTGCGCCAAGTCCTCGATCGAGTAGATGTCGTGGTGCGGCGGCGGCGAAATGAGGCCCACGCCCGGCACGGCATAACGCTGCTTGCCGATGTACTCGGTGACCTTGCCGCCGGGCAGCTGGCCGCCCTCGCCCGGCTTGGCACCTTGTGCCATCTTGATCTGGATCTGGTCGGCCGAGTGCAGGTACTCGGCGGTGACGCCGAAGCGGCCCGAAGCCACCTGCTTGATGCGCGAACGCAGCGAGTCGCCGTCGTTCAGCGGCAGGTCGACCTCGACGTTGGCCGCGCCGATCACGCTCTTGAGCGTGTCGCCCTGCTTGATCGGGATGCCCTTCAGTTCGTTGCGGTAGCGCGCGGGGTCTTCACCGCCTTCGCCCGTGTTGCTCTTGCCGCCGATGCGGTTCATGGCAATGGCGAGCGTGGCGTGCGCCTCGGTGCTGATCGAGCCCAGCGACATCGCGCCGGTGGCGAAGCGCTTGACGATTTCGGCGGCGGCTTCGACCTCGTCCACCGGAATGGCCTTGGCCGGATCGATCTTGAACTCGAACAGGCCGCGCAGCGTGAGGTGGCGGCGGTTCTGGTCGTTGATGAGCTGGGCGTATTCCTTGTACGTGTTCCAGTTGTTGGAGCGCGTGCTGTGCTGCAGCTTGGCGATGGCGTCGGGCGTCCACATGTGCTCTTCGCCGCGGGTGCGCCAGGCGTATTCGCCGCCGGCGTCCAGCATGTGGGCGAGCACGGGGTCGTCGCCGAAGGCGGCCTTGTGCATGCGGATGGCTTCTTCGGCGATCTCGAAGACGCCGATGCCTTCCACGCGGCTGGCGGTGCCGGTGAAGTACTTGTTCACCGTCTCGGTGTTCAGGCCGATGGCTTCGAACAGCTGGGCGCCGCAGTAGCTCATGTAGGTGCTGACACCCATCTTCGACATGATCTTCGACAGGCCCTTGCCGATGGCCTTGACGTAGTTGTAGACCGCCTTGTCGGCGCTCAGGTCGCCCGGCAGGTCGGCGTGCATGGCCGCCAGCGTTTCCATCGCGAGGTACGGGTGCACGGCTTCGGCGCCGTAGCCGGCGAGCACGCCGAAGTGATGCACTTCGCGCGCCGAACCGGTCTCGACCACGAGGCCGGCGGTGGTGCGCAGGCCCTCGCGCACGAGGTACTGGTGCACGGCCGACAGCGCCAGCACGGCGGGGATCGCCACTTGCGTCGGGCCCACGCCGCGGTCGCTCACGATCAGGATGTTGTGGCCGCCCTTGATGGCATCGACCGCTTCGGCGCACAGCGAGGCCAGCTTGGCTTCGACGCCTTCATCGCCCCAGCCCAGCGGGTAGGTGATGTCGAGCACGTAGCTCTTGAACTTGCCCTGCGTGTAGCGGCCGATGTCGCGCAGCTTCGCCATGTCGGCGAAGTCGAGAATGGGCTGGCTCACTTCGAGCCGCATCGGCGGGTTGACCTGGTTGATGTCCAGCAGGTTCGGCTTGGGGCCGATGAAGGACACCAGCGACATCACGATCGCTTCGCGGATCGGGTCGATCGGCGGGTTCGTGACCTGCGCGAACAGCTGCTTGAAGTAGTTGTACAGCGGCTTGTTCTTGCTGGAGAGCACGGCCAGCGGGCTGTCGTTGCCCATGGAGCCGATGCCCTCTTCGCCGGCCTGTGCCATCGGGCTCATCAGGAACTTGATGTCTTCCTGGGTGTAGCCGAAGGCCTGCTGACGGTCGAGCAGCGCCACCTGGCTCACGGGGATCGCGGCCGGCTCGGCCTTGACGCTGTCGAGCTTGATGCGCAGGTTTTCGATCCACTGCTTGTAGGGCTTGCTGTTGGCGAGGGTGGCCTTGACCTCCTCGTCGTCGATCATGCGGCCCTGCTCCAGGTCGATGAGGAACATCTTGCCGGGCTGCAGGCGCCACTTGCGAACGATCTTCTGCTCGGGCACGGGCAGCACGCCCGATTCCGACGCCATGATGACCAGGTCGTCGTCGGTCACGCAGTAGCGCGAGGGGCGCAGGCCGTTGCGGTCGAGCGTGGCGCCGATCTGGCGGCCGTCGGTGAACACGATGGAGGCCGGGCCGTCCCACGGCTCGAGCATGGCGGCGTGGTACTCATAGAACGCGCGGCGGCGCGTGTCCATGGTGGCGTGCTGTTCCCAGGGCTCGGGAATCATCATCATCACGGCCTGGCTGATGGGGTAGCCGGCCATCGTCAAGAGCTCGAGGCAGTTGTCGAAGGTGGCGGTGTCGGACTGGCCGGCGAAGCTGATCGGGTAGAGCTTCTGCAGGTCGGCGCCGAGCACGGGCGACGACATGACGCCTTCGCGCGCCTTCATCCAGTTGTAGTTGCCCTTGACCGTGTTGATTTCGCCGTTGTGCGCAACGTAGCGGTACGGGTGGGCCAGCGGCCACTCGGGGAAGGTGTTGGTCGAGAAGCGCTGGTGCACGAGGCCCAGGGCCGAGACGCAGCGCTTGTCCTGCAGATCGAGGTAGTAGGTGCCAACTTGGTCGGCGAGCAGCAGGCCCTTGTAGACCACGGTGCGGCTGGACATGCTCGGAACGTAGTATTCCTTGCTGTGCTTGAGCTTCAGGCGCTGGATGTTGGCGCTGGCGGTCTTGCGGATCACGTACAGCTTGCGCTCCAGCGCGTCCTGCACGATCACGTCGTTGCCGCGGCCGATGAAGATCTGGCGCAGCAGCGGTTCCTTTTCGCGCACGGTGGGCGACATGGGCATGTCGCGGTTGACCGGCACGTCGCGCCAGCCCAGCAGCACCTGGCCTTCGGCCTTGATGGCGCGTTCCATCTCTTGTTCGCAGGCTTCGCGCGAGGCGTGTTCCTTGGGCAGGAAGATCATGCCGACGCCGTATTCGCCGGGCGGGGGCAGCGTGACGCCCTGCTTGGCCATTTCTTCGCGGTACAGCAGGTCGGGCAGCTGGATCAGGATGCCCGCGCCGTCGCCCATCAGCTTGTCGGCGCCGACGGCGCCGCGGTGGTCGAGGTTCTCGAGGATCTTCAGGCCCTGCAGCACGATGGCGTGGCTCTTCTCGCCCTTGATGTGGGCGACGAAGCCGACGCCGCAGGCGTCGTGCTCATCGGCACCGGAATACAGACCGTGTTCTTGGAGGTGTTGAATCTCGGCAGCCGTCGTCATGGCGCGCTCCTTCAGTTTTCGCAGGGAAAGGGAGCATATTGCGATGCACAAAGAATGCCAAACACTTTAATAGGGGTCAGATTCCTATTAAATCTTGAGTTTTCTTGTCAGAATTAAATTGGGGACATATTAAAAACAGAAGCATAACTCCCAACAAGGGCGAGGCTTCCGACCGCTTTCAGTCCGGATCTTTGGCGGGCGCAGGCGGCCGGCCGGCCTTGGCCTTGATCACGCGACGCTCGGTGGACTTCTGCAACGTGTCCAGAAAACCATCGTCGCCGGCCGCCCAGCCGCGCAAGGTGGCCTCGGTCAGGGCCCGCTGATCGGCCGCGCGAACCCCACCACGCACCAGTTCGGCATACGCCGCCTCCCGCGCGAAGGGCGTGTTGCCGAGCTCCCAGTACAGCGGATGCGGCGTCAGCAGCCGGTCCTGCCGCAGGCCGGCGTAGTGGCCGTGGCTGGACCACGGGAAGTCGCGCGCTTCGGTGACCATGCCGGCGCGCACCGGATTCAGGTCGATGTAGGCCATGCAGGTCAGCAGGTAGCGCTCGGTCTGGATCAGGGTCGATCTGTAGCGTCCTTCCCACAAGGTGCCGCTGCGGCCGTGGCGGTCGTTGAAGTAGCGCACGTAGCTGCGCCCGACCGACTGCATGAACTGCGGCAGGCCCGTGGCACTGTCGGGCGTGGCCAGCAGGTGGAAGTGGTTGTCCATCAGCACGTAGGCGTGCAGCGCGATGCCGAAGCGCGCGGCGTTCTCGGCCAGCAGGCCCAGCAGTTTCTCGTGGTCGGCGCGGTCCACGAAGATCGGCTGGCGGTTGTTGCCGCGCTGGATCACGTGGTGCGGCATGCCGGCCAGCGTGAGACGGGGGAGACGGGCCATGGGGACGTGGACGACGCCGTCCGGGTACTTAATCGGCGAGGCGGAAGCGTGTGTCGCCCAGCGTGTCGAGCCCGAACTGCGCCAGCAGCTCGCGCAGCCGCGTCGCCGCGCTCGCCTTGCGCTGGCCGGTGTAGCGCGCCAGGATCAGCTCGTTCTTCATGCTGTGCTCCCAGCCGACCAGCTCGGTGACCGTCACGCTGTAGCCGTTGGCTTCCAGGTACAGGCAGCGCAGCACGTTGGTGAGCTGGCTGCCGATCTCGCGCGTGTGCAGCGGATGGCGCCACAGCTCGGCCAGCGGCGTGCGCGACAGGGCCAGCGCCTTGGTCTCGCGCAGGCAGGCCGCCACTTCGGCCTGGCAGCAGGGCACGAGCACCATGCAGCGCGCCTTCTTGGCCAGGCCAAAGGCGATGGCGTCGTCGGTGGCGGTGTCGCAGGCGTGCAGCGCGGTGACCACATCGATCCGCGCCGGCAGCTCGCTCGCCTGCGCCGACTCGGCCACAGTGAGGTTCAGGAACGACATGCGCCCGAAGCCCAGCTGCTGCGCCAGCGCGCGGGAGCGCTCGACCAGTTCGCTGCGCGTCTCGATGCCGTAGACATGCCCGCCCTGCCGCGCGCGGAAGAACAGGTCGTAGATGATGAAACCGAGGTACGACTTGCCCGCCCCGTGGTCGGCCAGCGTGGCCTCGGCGCCCTCGCCCGGCAGCTCGCGCAGCAGCTGCTCGATGAACTGGAACAGGTGATAGACCTGCTTGAGCTTGCGCCGCGAATCCTGGTTGAGCCGGCCTTCGCGCGTGAGGATGTGCAGCTCCTTGAGCAGCTCGACGGACTGGCCCGGCCGCAGGACTTCGGCCAGCTCGGCCTCGGCCTTCGCAGCCTTGTTGGTGGGGTGGGCTTTCGCGGGACGGGACATGGTGTTCTTGTTGTTCATGGCGTGGCGCTTCCCGGGCCGACATCGAGCGCGGTCCAGCCGGCCGGGCCCAGGGCTTCGAGCGTCTCGATGTTGCGCTCGAAGATCGCCTCGGCCTCGGGAAAAGCCTCGACCGCGCGGTCCACGCTGTCTTCGCGCAGCAGGTGCAGCGTGGGGTACGGCGCGCGATTGGTGGCGTTGGTGATGTCGTCGGCCTCGGTGCCGGCGAACTGGAAATGCGGATGGAAGCTGGCGAGCTGCAGCACGCCGTCGAAGCCCGCGCGGGCGAGCTTGCGCTCGGCGCGCTCGGTGAAATCGTTGAAGTCGAGAAAGTCCGCCAGCGCGTGGGGGACGATCAGCAAGGTGGTGTCGCGCACCTCGGCATCGAGCGCCACGAGCGCGCGGGCCTCGGCCAGCAGCGCATCGATGAGGCGGCCTTCGTGGGTGTCGAGGTAGGTGACGTAGTGGATCTGCCCCTTCACATGCACCGCCTTGGCGAAGGGGCACAGGTTGAGGCCGATCACGGCGCGCTCGAGCCAGCGCCGGGTGTCGGCTTCGGCTTGCGCGGCGTCGGTGATCGTCGGGTCGCTCATGCCGTGGCCTCCGTGAGTCGGCGGATGCGCCCGAGGCGCGCGGCAACAGCCATGCCGGCGAGCGAACAGGCCAGCGTGGCGGTCCAGGTCCAGTGCCAGCCACCGACGCGGTGCGCCAGCCAGGCCACCGCCGGCGGCGCCAGGAACTGGCCGAGCGACGACGCCTGCTGCATCAGGCCGACGGTGGTCGAGACGGTGCTCGGCCCCGGCGCCAGCCGCACCCCCAGCAGGAACAACGTCGCCGGCACCATGCCGCCGCCGAGCGAAAAGGCGCAGATCGCGGCATAGCGCAGCGCGGGCGGCAGGCCCAGTGCCGCTGCGCCAGCGCCTTGCCCCACCTGCGCGAAGGCGGCGACACCGCCCAGCGCCATGGCCAGGAAACCCCATTGCAGCAGGCGCTCGGGCGCCACGCCGCGCTGCAGCCAGCGGCCACCCATGAGGTTGCCGACGATGTTCATCGCCGCGGCCAGCGCGGTCAGCACCGCGCTCCAGGCGGCCGGCACCTTCGCGTCGGCATAGATCGCGGGAAGAAAACCGATCACGGCCATCCACTGCGACGAGTACACGGCGAAGGTCAACGCGACCAGCCACGGCGCGCGCGCACCGACCGTCTCGCACAGCCGCGACGCCCAACCGGCCGACGCGGGCTGCGGGCTTGCACCGGCCACGTGGGCCCGATCGCGCGGCACCGCCAACCACACCCAGAGTGCCGCACCCGCCGACACCAGCGACAGCGTCCACCACCAATCAGCCCATCCGCCCCAGCCGATCAGGGCCGGACCGATCAGCAGCGCGAGCGCCACGCCGAGCGGCATGTAGGCGCCCCACAGGCCCAGCGCGGCCTTGTCGGCGCCCGCCGGTGTCAGTGCGCGGATGAGTCCCGGGCCCGGCATCACCGCCATCAGGAAGCCGATGCCTTCGGCCGCGCGCAGCACGAACAGCCACAGCACCGCGTGCGACTCGCCCAGCAGGCCGGCGCCGACGGCGCCTCCGAGCAGGCTGGCCGTCGTCAACACCGCCAGCCCGACGAGCATGCTGCGCCGCAGACCGATGGAATCGGCCGCAAGCCCGGCCAGCAGCCCGAGCGTCATGCTCGCGACCTGGACCAGCGAGAGCAGGAAGCCCGCCTCGACCAGGTCGATGCCCAGCGACGCCTGCAGCGCCGGCACGGCGGGCGGCAGCTTGCCCAGGTGCAACGCGGCACTGACGCCGCCCAGCACGACGGCGAAGGCCGCGGCCGGCACGCGGGCCGACGCGCTGTTCGAGCGCACGGCCGCCGTCATGCGATGCCCCGGCGGCCGGTCAGCCGTTCGTGCTCGCGCATGGCGAAGCGATCGGTCATGCCGGCGATGTAGTCGGCCACGGCGCGATGCCGGTCGCGGCGCTCGGCGTACGAGGCGGGCATCTCGGTGCCGCGCGCCAGGTAGGCGTCGAACAGCCCGCGCACGACCTCGCTCGCCTGGTCGGTGGTCTGCGTGACCTGCGGGTGGCGATAGAGATTGCGGAACAGGAACTGCTTGAGCGCCTCCGACTGCGCCTGCATGACGCCGCTGAAGGCCACCAGCGGTGGCGCCTGGCGCACAGCGTCGGCATCGGCGGGCGCCAGCGCCTCGATGGCCGCGCGCGTCGTGTCGATCACGTCGTAGACCTGCGCGCTGAGCATGCGGCGGATGGTTTCATAGAGCACGCGCCGGCCTTGGCCCTGCAGGTGCGGATGCTCGGCCAGCGCTTCGCGGCGGTAGCGTTCGAACAGTTCCACATCGGCCAGCTGCTCGACGCTGATCAGGCCCGAGCGCACGCCGTCGTCGATGTCGTGCGCGTTGTAGGCGATGGCGTCGGCTAGGTTGCACAGCTGCGCCTCCAGCCCCGGCTGCGTGCGGTCGAGAAAGCGGCGGGCCACGCCCTGCGGCTCGGCGACCTCGATGCGTTCGGCGTTGGCGCGCGAGCAATGCTTGAGGATGCCTTCGCGGGTCTCGAAGCTGAGGTTCAGGCCGTCGTACTGCGGGTAGCGGTGCTCCAGCGCATCGACCACGCGCAGGCTCTGCAGGTTGTGCTCGAAGCCGCCGTGCTCGGCCATGCAGGCATTGAGCGCGTCCTGGCCCGCGTGGCCGAAGGGCGTGTGGCCCAGGTCATGGGCCAGCGCGATCGCCTCGACCAGGTCTTCGTTGAGCCGCAGCGCGCGCGCGATGGAGCGGCCCAGTTGCGCGACTTCGAGCGAATGCGTGAGCCGCGTGCGGAACAGGTCGCCTTCGTGGTTCAGGAACACCTGGGTCTTGTAGACCAGCCGACGGAAGGCGGTGGAATGGACGATGCGGTCGCGGTCGCGCTGGAAGGCGTCGCGCGTGGGCGCAGGCGGCTCCGCGTGGCGCCGTCCGCGCGAGCGCGCGGGGTGGCAGGCGTACGCCGCGAGGCTCACGGCCGGATCTCCGCGTATCGCGCTGCGCTCATGCCGCGCAGCACTGCGCGAGCACGTCGCGCACCATCGCGTCGGGCGCGCTGCGCACGACGGCGGAGCCGGGCCGGTCGATCACCACGAAGCGGATCTCGCCGGCTTCCGATTTCTTGTCGACGCGCATCAGCTCCAGGTAGCGCTCGGCGCCCAGCGCCGGTCCCACGGTGGGCAGCCCGGCCCGCTCGATCAGGCGGGTCAGCCGCGCGACGAAGGCCGCGTCGACACCGCTCAGCCGCTGTGACAGCTGCGCCGCCATGACCATGCCGCAGCCGACGGCTTCGCCGTGCAGCCATTCGCCGTAGCCGAGGCCCGACTCGATGGCATGGCCGAAGGTGTGGCCGAAATTGAGGATGGCCCGCAGGCCGGTCTCGCGCTCGTCCTGACCGACCACCAGCGCCTTGATCTCGCAGCTGCGCTTCACGGCATGGGCCAGCGCGGCCGGGTCGCGCGCCACCAGCGCTTCGATGTTCGCTTCGATCCAGTCAAAGAAGGCCATGTCGTAGATCGGGCCGTACTTGATAACCTCGGCCAGGCCGGCGCTCAGCTCGCGCGGCGGCAGCGTCTGCAGCGTGTTCAAGTCGCACAGCACGAGCTGCGGCTGGTAGAACGCGCCGATCATGTTCTTGCCCAGCGGGTGGTTGATGGCCGTCTTGCCGCCCACCGAGGAATCGACCTGCGCCAGCAGCGTGGTCGGCACCTGCACGAAAGGCACGCCGCGCATGTAGCTGGCGGCCGCGAAGCCGGTCATGTCGCCCACCACCCCGCCGCCGAGCGCGAACAGCACCGTCTTGCGGTCGCTGCCGTGGCCCAGGAGGGCGTCGAAGATCAGGTTGAGCGTCTCGAGGTTCTTGTATGCCTCGCCGTCGGGCAACTCGAGCAGGTGGACCGTGCGAAAGCGCTTGGCCAGCACGGCCCGCAAGGCCTGCGCGTAGAGCGGCGCCACGGTGGTGTTGCTGACGATCAGCGCGCTGGCAGCCGCGGGAACGACACTGAAGCTGGCGGGGTCTTCCAGCAGGCCGCCGCCGATCAGGATCGGATAGCTGCGCTCGCCGAGCTGGATCTCGACGCGTTCGGGCTTTGGCAGGGCGGAAAGTGCAGGCGAAACAGACAGGGACATGGCCGCGAGTTTAGGCGCTCGGGCCTGCCGGGGTCAGTCCGAGGGCTCTTCCGGATGGGCGCCGGGTTCGACCACCCCGGCCAGCTCGAGCTGCATCACGATGAGGTTGACCAGCACCGCGATCGACGGCCGGCCGGTGTCGACCACGTCATGGGCCGTTTCCCGGTAGAACGGGTCGCGCGCGTCGTGCAGTTCGCGCAGCCGGCCCAGCGGGTCGGCCACCTGCAAGAGCGGGCGCTTGACGTCGTGGCGCAGGCGCCGGAACAGGTCTTCGGGCGAAGAACGCAGGTAGATGACGTGGAAATGGTCGCGCAGTTGCTGGCGGTTGGCCTCGCGCAGCACGGCGCCGCCGCCGGTCGCCAGCACGCCGTGGGGGTGGGCGGCCAAGTCGGCGATGACCGCCTGCTCGATGTCGCGGAAGGCGGCTTCGCCCTCGCGGTCGAAGAAATCACGGATCGTGCAGCCGATGCGCTGCTCGATCACGTGATCGGTGTCGATGAAGGGAGTGTTCAGCCGAGCACCCAGCCGCCGGCCCACTGCGGACTTTCCGGCGCCGGGCAACCCGACAAGTGCGACCGCCACGCGGTGGTTGCTACGCCCGCGCGTCAGCGCGCGGCGTTGCGGTCGGTAATCATCTTCGGGGTGATAAAGACGAGCATTTCGGTCTTGTTGGCAACGCGTTCGCGCTTGCGGAACAATGCCCCCATGTAGGGGATTTCACCCAGCACCGGCACGCGCGATTCGTCATTGGTTTCGGTGAGCTCGAAGATACCACCGATGACGACCGTGCCGCCGTTCTCGACCAGCACCTCGGTCTGCACGTGCTTGGTGTTGATGGCCGGGCCCGCCGAAGTATTGACGCCGCGGGCGTCCTTGCTCACGTCCAGCGTGAGGATGATGTTGCCCTCGGGCGTGATCTGCGGCGTGACTTCGAGCTTGAGCACCGCCTTGCGGAACGAGATCGACGTGGCGCCGCTGGAGGTGGCCTGCTGGTAGGGAATTTCCTCGCCCTGCTCGATCAGCGCCTTGGTCTGGTCGGCCGTGATGACGCGGGGGCTGGAGACCAGCTTGCCCTTGCCATCGGCTTCGAGGGCGGAGATCTCGAGGTTCAGCATGCGCGACAGGCTCGAGTTGAACAGCGAGATCGCGAAGGTGCCTGCGGCGTTGCCGGTGCCGCCAGCGTCGCCGGCGGGCAGGTTGATGAAGTTGGAGTTGGTCCAGGTGGCTGCTGCGCCGCCGACGCCGCCGGCGTTGGTGGTGGCAGGCATGACGCCGAAGGTGCCGTAGGCCGGATTGCCGTTGGCCGACGCGACGCGTTCGCGGGAGATACCGCCACCCATCCGCACGCCGAGCGACTTGCCGAAGGTGTCCGAGGCTTCCACGATGCGCGCCTCGATCAGCACCTGGCGCACGGGAATATCCAGCTTCTGGATCAGGTCGGCGACCTGGGCCAGGCGCGAGGGAATGTCGGACACGAACAGCTGGTTGGTCCGCGATTCGGCGATCACGCTGCCGCGGGGGCTCAGGATGCGCGAGGTCGCGCCGCCGCCACCACCACCGCCGCCACCCGCCGATGCACCGGTCCCCGTCAGGCCCTGTGCAATCGCAATGGCCTTCGTGTAGTTCAGCTGGAACGACTGCGTGCGCAGCGGCTCCAGGTTCTCGATCGCCGCCTTGGCTTCGAACTCGAGCTTCTCCTTGGCGTTGATCTCGTCCTTGGGCGCGATCCACAGGACGCTACCGTTCTTGCGCATGCCCAGGTTCTTCGCCTGCATGATGATGTCGAGCGCCTGGTCCCAGGGCACGTCCTTCAGCCGCAGCGTCAGTGCGCCGCTGACCGAATCGGAGGTCACGATGTTGAAGTTCGTGAAGTCGGCAATCACCTGCAGCAGCGAACGGATCTCGATGTTCTGGAAGTTGAGCGACAGCTTCTCGCCGTTGTAGCCGACACCTTGCGTGAGCTTACTCGGGTCGACCTTGCGTGCGCGGACCTCCACCACGAACTGGTTCTCGCTCTGGTAAGCGCTGTGCTCCCAGTCGCCCTTGGCATCGATCGTCATGCGCACCCGGTCGCCCGACTGCTGCGAAGTGATCAGCTGCACCGGCGTGCCGAAATCGGCCACGTCGAGGCGACGGCGCAGGCCTTCGGGCAGGGTCGACTTGGTGAACTCCACGACCAGGCTCTTGCCCTGCTGCTTCACGTCGACGCCGACCTGGTTGTTCGGCAGGTCGACCAGCACGCGGCCGGTGTTGTCGGCGCCCAGGCGGAAATCGACATCACGCAACGGCAGCGTGTCACGGTTGCGGTTCTCGGCGAAAGTGGTCGCCGCGGAAGCCGCGAGTGCCGTACCAGCCACCGGCTCGAGCACGACCAGCAGCGACTTGCCCTGGATCTCGGCCTTGTAAGCAGTAGCCTGCTTCAGGTTCAGCACCACGCGGCTGCGGTCACCGGCCTGCACCACGTTGACCGAGCGCAGGTTGCCCTGGTTCACCTCGATGGCCGAACGCCCGATGGCGTTCGTCACGCCCGGGAAGTCCAGCGCGATGCGCGCCGGCGTCTGCACCGAGAACCCGGCAGGCACGGCGGTGAGCGGCTGGGCCAGGTCGATGCGGATCACTTCCGCGCCCGACTGGGTCGAGCTCGTCACCGACTCGATTGCGTTTTGCGCATGGGCGACGGCCAGGGCACCGAAAGCCAGCAGACCCAGCCCGGCGGCGCGCAGCCACTGTGCCATCGTTGATTTTTTATGGTTCATTTCGCACTCTCTTGCAACTGCAGCGTGGCTACGCGTTCAATCCATTCGCCCGCGGCGTCCTGCACGATCTCGCGCAGGGCGACTTCGGTTTCGTTGATACGGGTGATGCGCCCGTAGTTGAGCCCCAGGTACTCGCCGACGCGCACCTTGTAGAGCAGCTTGTCCACACGCACGAGCGCCACCGGCTGGCCGTTGCGGTTCATGCTGCCGACCATCGCCATCGTGTCGAGCGGGAACGCTTCGAGGGCTTCCTTGCGGCGCGCCAGCTCCGGCGCGATCAGCTCGGACGTGCTCGGCTGGTTCGACTCCCGGCGCAGCGCCTGGGTCAGCTTCAGCATGTTGAAGGGCTCGAACGACGACGCCTCGGTGTAGGCCTGCGGCGTGAACTTCTTGGGTTCGGAGATCGGCGGCACAGAGGGCTTCACCTGCGCGCGCTGCTCGACCATCCAGCGCTGCAGGTCTTCCTGGTCGGAATCGCCGCAGGCGCTCAGGCCCAGCGTGGCCAGTGCCAGCCACAGGACTTTGGCGACCGGCTTCATTTCTTCGCCTTCGGCGCCGTGGCGCGTTTCTGGGCGGCCCGCTCGTCTTCGTCGAGGTAGCGGTAGGTGCGCGCGGTGGCGTCCATCGTCAGCACGTCCTTGTCCTTCTGCGGTGTGACGGTCACGTTGTTGAGCGTCACGATGCGCGACAGGCTGGCCACGTCGGCCGCGAAGGCGCCCATGTCGTGGTAGCGGCCCGTGACGCGCACGGCGATCGGCAGCTCTGCGTAGTAGTCCTTGACCGACACCTGGCCCGGACGGAACAGTTCGAACTGCAGGCTGCGGCCGAGACCGGCCTGGTTGATGTCCGAGAGCAGCGCGTCCATTTCCGCCTTGCTGGGCAGTTGCTTCTCGAGAAGGATCACGTACTGCTGCACCTGCTCGCGCTGCTTCTTCAGCAGGTCGAGGTTGGCGGCTTGCGCCACTTTCTTCTGGTAGTCGGTCCGGAGCGTGACTTCCTTGGCGCGCTCGGCTTCGAGCTCGTCGTTGGAGTTCGTGAGCCAGACAAACCACAGGCCCGCCAGCACCAGCGCGGACACGGCCAGGCACAGTGCGTAGCGCGGCACCGCCGGCCACATGGAAGGATCGTTCGGATTCAGTCCGCGGAACTGGTCGCCGAAGTTGCGCAATGCGGTGGCGACGTCGACTTTGGGGAGGGATCGGTTGCTGATGGCCATGATCGATTACCCCTTCGCCTGCGCCTTGGCGGCCAAGGCCTTCTCGGCCTCCGCCTTCTGGGCGTCGGTGGGCCGCTTGAGGCCGATGCGCATCGTGAAGTTCGCCACGCGGCGCTGGTCGCGCTGGCTCAGGTTCACATTGGCCGAGGTGATTTCGACCAGCTCGGGCTTCACCAGCCAGGGGCTGTTGTTGCCGAGGTTGCGCAGCAGCTCCGACACGCGCTCGTTCGACTGCGCCATGCCTTGCAGGGTCACGGTCTGGTTCTCCTGCTTCATGCTGGTGAGATAGACGCCGTCGGGCAGTTGCCGGACGAGTTCGTTGAGCAGGTGCACGGGCAGATTGCGGTCGCCTTGCAGGTCTTCCACGGCCAGCTGGCGCGCGCGCAAGGCTGCGATTTCTTCCTGCAGTGTTGAGATTTCCTTGATCTCGACTTCGAGCTTCTTGATCTCGGCCTGAAGGAAGCCGTTCTTCGATTGCTGAGCCGAAATCTGGGCCTCGAACCACAGGTAACCGAGGCCGGCGATCAGGGCACCCAGCAGCGCGGCACCACCCAGGGTGCCGTAGAAGGCCTCGCGGCGGCGCTTGCGCGCGGCTTCGCGGTGCGGAAGCAGATTGATCAGGATCACTGCAGGAACCTCCGCATGGCCAGGCCGCAGGAGGTCAGATAGGAAGGCGCTTCGCGGCGGACCTTCTTCTCGCGGATGCTGGGGCCGAAGTCCATGCCGTCGAACGGATTCACGAGCGAGCAGGCAAAAGAGGTCTGGCGGGTCACGGCATTGGTCAGACCCGGCAGCGACGACGAGCCGCCCGCCAGCAGCACGTAGTCGACGCGGTTGTGCGGCGTGCTGGTGAAGAAGAACTGCAACGCGCGCGCGATTTCCTGCGCGATGCTTTCGACGAAGGGCTTGAGCACGCCCGAGCCGTAGTCGTCGGGCAGGTCGCCGCTGCGCTTCTTCGCTTCGGCTTCCTCTGCGGAAAAACCGTACTGGCGCACGATCAGCTGGCTCAATTGAGCGCCGCCGAAGGCCTGGTCGCGGTCGTACAGCACTTCCTGGTTGCGCAGCACTTGCATGCTGGTCGTGAAGGCACCGACTTCGAACAGCGCCACGATGGCGTCCACGCCCTTGCCCGGCAGCTGCTCGATCAGGCGTGCGGTTGCGAGGCGCGAGGCATACGACTCGACGTCGAGGATCATGGCCTTCAGGCCCGCGGCTTCCGCCAGGCCCTCGCGGTCCTGCACCTTCTCCTTGCGAGAGGCGGCGATCAGCACTTCCACGTCGCCGACGGAGGTCGTGCTCGGTCCCGTCACGCAGAAGTCGAGGCTCACTTCATCGAGCGAGAACGGGATGTACTGGTTGGCTTCGGATTCGACCTGGATCTCGAGCTCCTGCTCGCTCATCCCGCCCGGGAGAATGATCTTCTTGGTGATGACCGCCGAGGGCGGCAGCGCCAGCGCCACGTTGCGGGTCTTGGTGCCGCTCTTGCGCACGACGCGGCGCACGGCTTCGGCGACTTCGTCGAATTTCTCGACGTTGCCGTCGGTGATCCAGCCGCGTTCGAGCGGTTCGATGGCGCAGCGCTCCAGAACCAGCTTGCCGCTGGCCTCACGGCCGAGCTCCACCAGCTTCACGCTGGACGAACTGACGTCCAGTCCCAGCAGGGGGGCGTTCTGACGACGAAACAATGATCCAAGAGCAGCCAAGTTAGGTCCCTCTCCCCCTGTTATTTGTAACCAATGGAAAAATATGCGTTCGGTTGCATGCTAGCAGCAGGCACAGCGCCCACCAAGCGTGCAGAAAGCCCGGAACCGACAACCGTTGTCAAAACGTGACGTCAAAGCCGCATTCTGTAACTTTCTGCTTAGCCCCTGGAGAGGGAATGCGCGAGGTAACAAAGATCCGGAGGCGCCGAGGGGGCGGCTTTTTATAATGTCCGGTGACTCTCCGGGCCCCCATGCAAGAAACTTCCAGCCCGAAAGGGCGCGCCAAGACTCCTCCACCCGAACGCCCCTTCTGGCTGAAATGGCTGTTGCGTTTCGTGTTCTGGGGGGCGGGCATCGCTGCGGCGGGCCTGCTTTCCATCCTGTGCGTGGTGGCCGTGGCCCTGGCAGTGGCCTATCCCAACCTGCCGGACATCTCGGAACTCTCCGACTACCGACCCAAGCTGCCGCTGCGCGTGTTCTCGGCCGAGGGCACGCAGATCGGCGAGTTCGGGGAAGAGCGACGCAACCTCACCCCCATCGCCGCGATCCCCAAGGTCGTGAAGGACGCCGTCCTGGCCGCCGAAGACGCGCGCTTCTATGACCACGGCGGCGTCGACTACAAGGGGCTGGTGCGCGCCGGCCTCGCCAACCTGAACCGCGTGAAGAGCCAGGGCGCCTCCACCATCACGATGCAGGTGGCCCGCAACGTCTACCTGAGCTCCGAGAAGACGCTGACCCGCAAGATCTACGAAGTGCTGCTGACCTTCAAGCTGGAGCACCTGCTCACGAAGGACCAGATCTTCGAGATCTACCTGAACCAGATCTACCTGGGCAACCGCGCCTACGGCTTCGCGGCCGCGTCCGAGGCTTATTTCGGCAAGCCGCTGTCCGAGATGACGATCGCGCAGGCCGCCATGCTCGCCGGCCTGCCGAAGGCGCCCGGCGCGAACAACCCGGTCAACAACCCGCAGCGCGCGCGCGGCCGCCAGTTCTACGTGATCGACCGCATGCAGGAGGCCGGCTTCATCACCGCCGAGCAGGCGGCCGAGGCCAAGAAGGAAGAGCTGCACCTGCGCGACGCCGCCGACCCGAACCGCCTGCACGCCGAGTACGTGGCGGAAACCGTGCGCCAGCTGATGTACGCCCAGTACGGCGACAGCACCTACACGCGCGGCCTCAAGGTCTACACCTCGCTGGTCGCCGCCGACCAGGCCGCGGCCTACAAGGCCCTGCGCAAGGGCATCATGGATTACGAGCGCCGTCAGGTGTACCGCGGCCCCGAGAAGTTCATCGACCTGCCGAGCGACCCCAAGGAGCTCGACGAGGCGGTGGACGACGTGCTGAACGACCACCCCGACAACGGCGACGTGATGGCGGCCGTGGTGCTCAAGGCCACGCCCAAGGAAATCCAGGCCATCCGGGCCAACGGCGACGCCGTGCAGATCACGGGCGACGGCCTCAAGCCCGCGCAGTCCGGTCTGTCGGACAAGGCACCGCCCAACATCAAGATCCGCCGCGGCGCCGTGATCCGCGTCGCCAAGACGCCCAAGAACACCTGGGAAATCACCCAGCTGCCCGAGGTGGAAGGCGCGTTCGTGGCCATGGACCCGCGCGACGGTGCCATCAAGGCGCTGGTCGGCGGCTTCGACTTCGGCAAGAACAAGTTCAACCACGTCACGCAGGCGTGGCGCCAGCCGGGCTCGAGCTTCAAGCCCTTCATCTACTCGGCGGCGCTCGAAAAGGGCTTCACCCCCGCCACCGTCATCAACGACGGCCCGCTGTTCTTCGACGCCGGCACCACCGGCGGCCAGCCCTGGGAGCCCAAGAACTACGGCGGCGGCTTCGACGGTCCGATGTCGATGCGCACGGCGCTGATGAAGTCGCGCAACCTCGTGTCGATCCGCATCCTGCAATCCATCGGCACGCGCTACGCGCAAGACTGGATCACCAACTTCGGCTTCGACAAGGACAAGCACCCCGCCTACCTCCCGATGGCGCTCGGTGCCGGTGCCGTCACGCCGATGCAGATGGCGGTGGGCTATTCGGTGTTCGCCAACGGCGGCTACCGCGTGAATCCGTACCTCGTGACCCGCGTCACCGACCACAAGGACCGCGTGCTGGTCGACGTCCAGCCGCCACTGCTCAACGAAGCGTCGCGCGCCATCCCGCAGCGCAACGCCTTCATCATGGACACGCTGCTGCAGTCCATCACGCGCGCCGGCACGGCCGCGAAGGCGCAGGCGATGCTCAAGCGCCCCGACCTCTACGGCAAGACCGGCACCACCAACGACTCGCTCGACGCCTGGTTCGCGGGGTTCCAGCCCACCATGACGGCGATCTCGTGGATCGGCTACGACACGCCGCGCAACCTGGGCGACCGCGAAACCGGCGGCGGCCTGAGCCTGCCGATCTGGATCAACTACATGGAAACCGCCCTCAAGGGCGTGCCCGTGACCGACCTGTCGACCACGCCGCCTTCGGGCATCGTGAGCGTCGGCGGCGAGTGGTACTACGACGACTACGCGCCGGGCCGCGGCGTGTCGAGCCTGGGCGTGGAATCCTCCGCGCCGGTGGCACCGGCCGAAGCCCTGAGCGGCCCGGCAATCAGCGCGCCTGCGCCACCCGAGGAGCGCAACCGCATCCTCGACCTGTTCAGGAACTGATCAAAAAAGACAGAGCGCGGCGGCTCAGGCCGCCGCGAACACCAGCGGCTGCCCCGCTTGCAGGGTCGCTTCGCGCGACAGGTTGCCGAAGAACTCTTCCCCGGTCTTGGTGTCCACCCACACCCGGCCGTCGTGCCGGTAGTGGTAGCCGCCGGAGCGTGCCGCCAGCCAGATTTCCTGCAACGGCTTCTGCAGGTTCACGATCAGCTGGCTGCCGTTGCGAAACGACATCGTGATCATCCCGCCGACCCGCTGGTTGTCGATGTCGGCGTCGGTCGCGTCGTTGATGCGGTCGCAGCCCTGCTCAATGGCAGCAAGCGCCGCCTCGGCGCGGTCCATGTACTCGGTGTCGGTCATTACAATTTCAGCATGTTGAATGTTCGCCAAATTCTAGTGAGCGCTCGCGCCCGCACCGCGCTCATGGTCTGCCTTGCCGCCAGCGCGGCCGGCCTTGCGGCGTGCGGACAGCGCGGCGCGCTCTACCTGCCGACCGATCCGGCGGCCGCCCAGCGCGCCACCTTGCCCCAATTGCTCACCCCCGGCGGCTCCAAAGCCACCGACAACGAAGCGGCCCCCAAGCCCGCCGCAGCCAGCAGCGCCCCCGCCTCCCCCCAGAAATGACGACGAACACCCCCCTGCCCGGCCACCCCCACATCGCCCACCGCGACGGCGCCCTGCACGTCGAGGGCGTCGCGCTCGACGCGCTGGCACGCACGCACGGCACGCCGCTGTTCGTCTATTCGAAGCAGTGGATGCTCGACGCTCTGGCCGCTTACCAGCGCGGCTTCGAGGGCCGCGACGCGCTCATCTGCTACGCGATGAAGGCCAATTCCTCGCTCGGCGTGCTGCGCGTGTTCGCCGAAGCCGGCTGCGGCTTCGACATCGTCTCGGGCGGCGAGCTGTCGCGCGTGCTGGCCGTGGGCGCCGATCCCAAGAAGATCATCTTCTCGGGCGTCGGCAAGACGCGCGCCGAGATGCGCCAGGCCCTGGCGGCCGGCATCGCCTGCTTCAACGTCGAGAGCGAAGCCGAGCTCGACGTGCTCAACGAGGTGGCGCTGGCCGAGAAGGTGCGCGCGCCGATCAGCATCCGCATCAATCCGAACGTCGACCCGAAGACGCACCCCTACATTTCCACCGGCCTGAAGGGCAACAAGTTCGGCATCGCGCACGACCGCGCGGTGCAGGCCTACCAGCACGCCGCCCGGCTGCCGGGCCTCGAGGTGGTCGGCATCGACTGCCACATCGGCTCGCAGATCACCGAAGCCTCGCCCTACCTGGACGCCTGCGACCGCGTGCTCGACCTGGTGGAGGCCATCGAGGCGGCCGGCGTGCCGATCCATCACCTGGACTTCGGCGGCGGCCTGGGCATCGACTACAACGGCGAAGTGCCGCCCAAGGCCGATGCGCTGTGGCAGCAGCTGCTCGCCAAGCTCGACGCGCGCGGCTTCGGCCAGCGCAAGCTGGTGATCGAACCCGGCCGCTCGCTGGTCGGCAATGCCGGCGTGTGCGTGACCGAGGTGCTCTACACCAAGCCCGGCGAAGACAAGAACTTCTGCATCGTCGACGCGGCCATGAACGACCTGCCGCGCCCCGCGATGTACCAGGCCTTCCAGAAGATCGTGCCGCTGCGCGAGCGCGCCGGCGACGCGCCGACCTACGACGTGGTGGGCCCGGTCTGCGAAAGCGGCGACTGGATCGGCCGCGACCGCGCACTCAACGTGGCGGCCGGCGACCTGCTGGCCGTGCTGTCGGCCGGTGCGTACTGCATGAGCATGGCCAGCAACTACAACACGCGCGGCCGCGCCGCCGAGGTGCTGGTGAGCGGCGCTACAACGAAGCTGATCCGTCGCCGCGAGACGATGGAAGACCAGTTGCGCGCCGAGATCGACGGCTGATCCGGTCTCAGCCGGTGCGCAGCGGCTTCTCGCTGCCGCGCACGGCCACTGCGGGCCTGGCCTGGCGCTTGCGCGCGAAATTCCAGATGCGCCACGCCAGCAGCACCCCGATGATCGCGGCATAGACGAACACCTCGGCGAAGTTGTTCTTGCCCGCGCGCATCCAGAAGAAGTGCAGCAGCCCGAGCCCCGCGATCACGTAGACCAACTTGTGCAGCAGCTGCCAGCGCTTGGCGCCCATCGCCTTGATCGCGCGGTTGAACGAGGTGGCCGCCAGCGGCGTCAGCAGCACGAAGGCCGAGAAGCCCACCAGGATGAACGGCCGCTTGGCGATGTCCTTGGCGATTTCGCCCCACTCGAAACCCATGTCGAACCAGCTGTAGCACAGCAGGTGCAGCACCACGTAGAAGTACGCGAACAGGCCCAGCATGCGGCGCAGCCGCGCCAGCGCGTTGAGCTTGGCGATCACGCGCAGCGGCGTCACCGCCAGCACGATGCACAGGAAGCGCAAGGTCCAGTCGCCCGTCGCGCGGATCAGGAACTCGGCCGGGTTCGCGCCCAGCCCGTCGGTGAAGGCACCGAAGGCCAGCCGCGCGAACGGCAGCAGGCACAGCAGGAAGACGACCGGCTTGGTCGCCGGGTGCATGAGCAGCTTGTTCAGCATGGCGCAACGACCGGGCGGGCGCGCCCGCTCAGTAGTTCTTCTTCAGGTCCATGCCGGCGTAGAGCTGGCCGACCTGTGCCTCGTAGCCGTTGAACATCTCGGTCTTGCGCCGCTTCGCGAACAGGCCGCCGCCGTCGCCGATGCGGCGCTCGGTCGCCTGGCTCCAGCGCGGGTGGTCGACGTTCGGGTTCACGTTCGAATAGAAGCCGTACTCCTGCGCCGCCGCCTTGTTCCAGGCCGTGCTCGGCTCCTTCTCGACGAAGCGGATCTTGACGATCGACTTGGCCGACTTGAAACCGTACTTCCATGGCACCACGAGCCGCACCGGCGCGCCGTTCTGGTTGGGCAGCACCTCGCCGTACATGCCGAAGGCCAGCAGCGTGAGCGGGTGCATCGCCTCATCCATGCGCAGGCCCTCGGTGTAGGGCCAGTCGAGCACGCGCGAGCCGACGAAGGGCATGGTCTTCGGGTCGGCCAGCGTCACGAACTCGACGAACTTGGCATTGCCCTGCGGCTCGACCTTCTTGATGAGCTCGGCCAGCGAATAGCCGACCCACGGAATCACCATCGACCAGCCCTCGACGCAGCGCAGGCGGTAGATGCGCTCTTCCTGCGCGCTGAGCTTGAGCAGGTCCTCGATGCCGTACTTGCCCGGCTTCTTGACCAGGCCTTCGACCTCCACGGTCCACGGCCGCGTCTTGAGCGTGCCGGCGTTCTTCACCGGATCGCCCTTGTCGACGCCGAACTCGTAGTAGTTGTTGTAGCTGCTCGCGTCCTTGTAGTCGGTGAGCTTTTCCATGGTCTGCGCGCCCGGCACGGCCGACTTGGCGCCCGGCAGCAGGGCCAGCTTGTGCGGGCCGGTCGCCTGGGCGAAGGCCTCGCGCCCGGCGAAGGTGGCGAGCGCCGCACCCGCGGCACCGCCGGCCATCAGCTTGAGCAGGTCGCGCCGGCCTTCGTAGGCGGCGCGCGGCGTGATCTCGCTCGACAGCGGATGGGTGAAACCCTGGGTGTCGCGACGGTGCGAACGGGAATGGAACGACATGGCAGGCCTTTCGCGTGAATCGTTGTGCTCAGGGTAGTTCGTGACATGCCCCGGTTTGGTTACGCGCCATGGCGGCGCGTGGTTTCAATTCTTCGCAAAAGGCGCCAGGCCTGCGCTTACAGCGTGCCGTAGCTGTGCAGCCCGCTCAGGAACATGTTCACGCCGAGGAAGGCGAAGGTGGTCACGGCCAGGCCGGCCAGCGCCCACCAGGCCGCCACGGTGCCGCGCAGGCCCTTCACGAGGCGCATGTGCAGCCAGGCCGCGTAGTTGAGCCAGACGATCAGCGCCCAGGTTTCCTTCGGGTCCCAGCTCCAGTAGCCGCCCCAGGCGTCGGCCGCCCACAGGGCGCCGAGCACGGTCGCGATGGTGAAGAAGGCGAAGCCGACGGTGATCGACTTGTACATGACGTCGTCGAGCACCTCGTTGGCCGGCAGGCGCGCCGCGATGCGCTTGCGCCCCAGCAGGATGCCTGCGGCGATCAGCGCCGAGATGCCCGCGTAGATCACCCAGTAGCTGCCGCCGGCTTCCTGCACGCGCTGGCGGAACGCCACCGGCACGAAGCACAGCGCCACGCCCAGGAGCCAGATCGGCGTGAGCTTGTACCAGCGGGTTTCGCTCGCCTGTTCCTTGATGAGGTAGGCGAAAGCCACCATGGCCGCGAGCGCGAAGGTGCCGTAGCCGATGAAGTTGGCGGGCACGTGCAGCTTCATCCACCAGCTCTGCAGCGCGGGCACCAGCGGCTGGATCTCATGCGCCTCGCGCACGATCGTGTACCAGAGCAGGAAGCCGACCGCCGCGCTGACCACCAGCATCACGAAGGCGCCCAGTGCGCGCGTGTTGTAGCGCTCTTCGAAGTACAGGTAGAACGCCGCCGTCAGCCAGCAGAACAGCACGAACACTTCGTACAGGTTGCTCACCGGGATGTGGCCGATGTCCGGGCCGAGCTGGTGGCTTTCGTACCAGCGCACCATGGTGCCGATCAGCGCCATGGTCACGGCCGCCCAGGCCAGGCGGGAGCCGATCAGGTCGAAGGTGTCGGCCTGCTGCTTGCCGGCGGCAAAACCGATCCAGTAGAACAGCGTGCTCATGAAGAACAGCACGCTCATCCAGAGGATGGCCGACTGGCTCGACAGGAAGTACTTGAGCCAGAACACCGAGTCGGCGCGCGCCAAGTCGCCCTGGTAGGAGCTGATGGCCAGCAGCGAGGCCGCGGCCACCACCAGCGTCAGCACCCGCAGCGGGCGCCAGAACCAGCAGATGCCGATGACCGAAATCAGCGCGGCCACGAGGATCGGCTTTTCGTAGCTGTCCATCGAGCCGGCGTGGCGCATGAAGGCGAACGCGCCGCCGGCCAGCACCAGCGCCGCGAACACCCAGTCGAACAGGTTGCGGCGGGAGAGCCAGCTTTCGTGGAGCGTGAGGGTCGTGGTGTTCATGGTGACGCCGGTTCTTCTTTCTTCAGGGCGAGCAACCTGTGCTTCAGGTGCTCGAATTCGCGATCGCTGTCCAGGGTCTTGCGGTTGACCGAGAACGCCATCGTGGCGACCGTTTCGCGGCCGTCGTTGTCTCCAGAGGCGCCGCCGCCGGGTGTCAGCCACACCCACAGGCGGCGCTCGCGCACGTACAGCATGGCAAAAATACCGACGATCAGCAACAGACACCCCAGATAGACGATGTTCTTGCCAGGGGCGCGCGCCACCTGGAAGACGCTGGCCTGCACCTGGGTGAAGTCGGTCATCATCATCGCGACGGGCGCCGGATAGAAGTGCGCGTCGCTCAGGGCCAGCACGGCCTGCGTCAGGTAGCCCTGCGATTTCTCGTCGTTCGGCAGCGCGGCCAGTCCGGCGCCCTCGCGGCTCAGGTTGAGCACCTCGAACAGCACGTCGTTGAGAATGCGCACCAGCACCGTGCCGGCGCGCTCGCGCTCGGCCTCGGGCACGTTGGCCTCCATGAATTCGGCGATCGCCTGCCAGCCGCCCTGCGACGCGGCGTCGGCCTTGGCGCGCTCGGCCCCCGAGAACAGCGCCAGCGCACGGGCGGCCGACACGCGCAGTTGCTCGGCCATTTCGGGACGCTTGGGGTCGGTCGCCTTGGCGATGTAGCGCTCGATGGCGCGCTCGCGCGTGGCGGGGTCGCCCAGCGCGGTGCGCATGCGCACGAAGCCGTCCATCGAACCCTGCTCGTCGGCCGGCACGCGCAGGTAGCGGAACGGCTCCTCGGGCTTCTCGCGCATGCCCAGCAGGAACACCGGCTGGCCGTCGCCGGCGTCGACCGGCACCATGTAGTTCTGGTACTCGCGCGCCTGGCCGGCCGCGTCACGCAGCTTGTAGCCGATGCTGGGGCCGATGTTGCGCAGCACCTTGGGCTTGTTGGTCTTGTTGGCGGCGCCCAGGCGCGACTCGATGCCGTGGCGCAGGTCGACCTTGCGCACGTCGGCGCCGCTGCCCATGGCGCCACCGTCGGCGAAGTTCTCGACGTTGATCACGCGCAGCGCGGCGTACTCGAGCGTGAGCTTGTCCTTGCCGTTGGTGATCTCGGTGCTCGGGCCGCCGATGATGCCCTCGACCTCGAAGGGCTTGGCCGCGGCCGCCATCGGCACCGCCTTGAGCTTCACCGTGGAGCCGCCGTCGTCGAAGCTCGACTGGTAGATCTCCACGCCCTTGTAGCTGGCCGGGTGGTTCACCTCGATGCGCGCGGGCACCTGCTCGCCGCTCTCGCGGTCGTGCAGCACCACCTCGCTGGCGAACAGCTTGGGCATGCCGGTCGAGTAGTAGTCGACGATGAACTTCTTCAGCTCTATGGTGAACGGCAGCTCCTGCAGCAGCACGCCGTCGGCCTGGTTCAGGATGGCCACGTTGCCCCGCCCGCCCTCGGGCACGAGGATGTTGCCGCGGAAGGTCGGGTTGGCGGTCGACAGGCGGTGCTCGGGCGCCACGTCGGCGATCATGCCGCCGCCCGTGAACACGCTCTTGCCGTTGAACCAGGTCTGGGCGCGCACCACCAGGTCGCCGTCGAGCAGGCCGCCGATGCACACCAGCACGATGGCGCTGTGGGCGGCGATGTAGCCCAGCTTGTGGGCACCGCCGGCGCGCGCCGCGACCATCCAGCCCGCCGCGGCCTTGCCGTCGGCGCTGGCGTTGCGCTGCTGCAGCTTGACCTTCCAGCCGCCGCTCACCAGCAGCTGGCCGATGCGGTTGGCCGCCATGTCGGGCGTTTCCGCCAGGCGGTTTTCGGCGCGCTGACCGAAGGCCTTGAGGCTCTGCGCGCGGATGTCTTCCTTGAAGGTGCGCAGGTCGATCAGGATGCGCGGCGTGTTGCGCGCGACGCACAGCGACGTGCTGATCACCAGGAACAGCAGGATCAGCAGGAACCACCAGGCGCTGTAAACCGAGTCGAGCCGCGCCGTGCGGAACAGCTCGGCCCAGAAGGGCCCGAACTGGTTGATGTAGTTGTTGATCGGCTCGTGCTGCTTGAGCACGGTGCCGATGATCGAGGCGATGCAGATGACCGTGAGCAGCGCGATCGCGAAGCGCATCGACGACAGCAGTTCCACCGCGGCGCGAAGCAGCTGCGGGCCGCGATGCACGCGAAGGCCATGGGTGGAGACGGTCATCGGGAGGGAACCAGGAAAGAGGAAAAAAACAAAAGGGCGGGCCATCCTCCTGGATCGGCCCGCCCTTTGTTTGGGATTTTTATCGGCGGTTAGTTCACGCTGGACAGCGCGACGGCGGAAATCAGCGCAGGCCGGCGATGTAGTCGGCGACAGCCTTGATTTCGCGGTCGTTGAGCTTGGCGGCCACGCCGTTCATGGGCGAGCTGTTCAGGCGGACGTTGTCGCGGAAGGCCACGAGCTGGGCCACGGTGTAGTCGGCGTGCTGGCCGCCCAGGCGCGGGTACTGGGCCGGCAGGCCGGCACCGTTCGGGCTGTGGCAGCCGGCGCAGGCCGGGATCTGGCGATCGCCGATGCCGCCGCGGTAGATCTTCTCGCCGAGGGCGACCGTGTCCTTCTCCTTCGAGAAGCCCGGCTTGATCTTCTTGGAGCCGACGAACCAGGCGATGTTGCGCATGTCTTCTTCGGACAGCGCCGACGCCAGCGGCTTCATGATCGCGCTCTTGCGCTTGCCGGACTTGAAGTCCTGCAGCTGCTTGAGGATGTATTCGGGGTGTTGTTGCGCCAGCTTGGGGTTGGCTGCGATGGCCGAGTTGCCGTCCGCGTTGTGGCACGAAGCACAGCTTTGGCTGTTGGCCGGCGTCGCATTGAACAGCGTGTCGCCCTTGGCGGGATCGGGCTTGGCCGGCTTGGCGGCTGCCGCTGCGGGGGCAGCTGCATGCTCATCGGCTGCAAAACTCGCGCTGGCTGCGACGCCCATGAGGGCTGCAAGCAGAATATTGGCAAACAACTTCATATCGGGGGCTTCGAATTTATGGCGCAAAACCCCGCGATTCTACAATGGCGCCCCGTTCCGAAAGCCCATTGATGACCTCCCCGCGCGCCAAGTCCGCCGCTTATCCTCCCCGCGCGGCCCCTGCCGTGGACCCGCAGGTCGCTGAACGCGAGCGCGTGGCCCTCGGTTGGCTGCACACCGCCCACTTCCTGACCAGCGCTCCGCAGCTGGAACACCTGCCCCCGGTCGACCTGCCCGAGATCGCCTTTGTCGGCCGATCCAACGCCGGCAAATCGACCGCCATCAACACCCTGACGCAGCAGACACGGCTGGCCTTCGCCTCGAAGACGCCGGGCCGCACGCAGCACATCAACCTGTTCGGCATCGGCAAACAGAAGGTCGACGACGCCGTGCTGGCCGACCTGCCCGGCTACGGCTACGCGGCCGTGCCGAAGGAAGCCAAGCTGCGCTGGCAGCGCGTGATGGGCAACTACCTCATGACGCGCGAAAGTCTGCGCGGGGTTGTCCTGATGTGCGATCCGCGCCACGGCATGACCGAGCTCGACGAGATCCTGCTCGACGTGATCCGTCCGCGCGTCGAGCAAGGCCTCAAATTCCTGGTGCTGCTGACCAAGTCCGACAAGCTCACGCGCACCGAAGCCGCCAAGGTGCTGTCGATTACGCGACTGAACGCCGGCGGCGGCGAGGTCAAACTGTTCTCGGCCCTGAAGAAGCAAGGGGTCGGCGAAGCGGCCGAACTGCTGTGGCGCTGGGTGCACCCCGACGACGCCGCGGCAACGCCCGCGCCGCCACCGGCCGAAAACGCCTGATGCGCTAGAGGAACCGGCTGCATCGAGCGCCTCGCCTGCGAAGTTCACTATCAAAACAATAGCGACAATCAACCCAAGGAGACACGAAGCATGATCGAGACCTTCCAACGCAGCCTGCCCAACGGCACCACCCTGAGCTGCCGCGCGGCCGGCAAGCCGGGCCAGCCGCTGATGGTGTTCCTGCACGGCTTCCCCGAAGCCGCGTTCATCTGGGACGAACTGCTCGCCTACTTCTCGGACCCGGCCCACGGCGGCTACCGCTGCGTGGCGCCCAACCTGCGTGGCTTCGAGAAGTCCAGCGCGCCCACGGAAGTGGCCGACTACAAGGCCCACCTGCTGATCCAGGACATCCAGCAGCTCGTGGCCACCGAGAGCGCCGACGGCACCATGGCCGCGCTGGTGGCCCACGACTGGGGCGGCGCCTTCGCCTGGGGCTACGCCAACGCCTTCCCGCAGCAGGTCGGCAAGCTGGTCATCATCAATTCGCCGCACCCGGGCACCTTCACGCGCGAGCTGCGCAACAACCCGGCACAGCAGCAGGCCAGTGCCTACATGCACTTCCTGGCGCGCCCCGACGCTGAAGTCCTGCTTGCGGCCGACGATTTCAAGCGCATGTGGCCCTTCTTCCTCTTGATGAAGGCCGGCCCGGACGGTTTCGGCTGGCTCACCGAAGAGGTGAAGCAGCAGTACCGCGAAGTCTGGAGCGCGGGCCTCACAGGCGCCTGCAACCTGTACCGCGTGACGCCGATGAAGCCGCCACTGCCGGGCCAGTCGATCGACAGCATTCCGGTGCTGCCGCGCGAACGCCTCACGGTGACCATGCCGACCTTCGTGTTCTGGGCACTCGACGACGCCGCGCTGCTGCCAGGCCTGCTCGAAGGGCTGGAAGAGTACGTGCCCCAGCTCGAGGTCAAGAAGGTGCCGAACGCCACCCACTGGATCGTGCACGAGCAGCCGCAGCTGGTCGCGCGCGAGATCGAGGGCTTCCTGGCACGCAATTGAGGCGGCCGCCGCCGGGCCGCCCCAAGGCGGGCCGCGCCTCCCCCTCGGGGGGTGGAGTTACACGCAGCGAAGCGAAGTGAAAAGCTGGGGGGCTTTCAATAGATCGGCGGCTCGCCCTCGGGGCGGGTCTTGAACCTGCGATGCACCCAGTAGTACTGGGACGGCATCGTGTCGATGTAGCCCTGCAGGCGCTCGTTCATGAGCGCCGTGTCGGCCTCGACGTCGTCGGTCGGGAAGTTCTGCCACGCCGACAGCACCTGGATCTCGTAGCCGCCCGGCGTGAGCTTCGCCACCACCGGCACCACCTTGGCCTTGCCCAGCCGCGCGAAGCGCGAGAGCGACGGCACGGTGGCCGCCTGCACGCCGTAGAAGGGCACGAAGATGGTCTGGTCGCGCCCGAAGTCCATGTCGGGCAGCAGGTACAGCAAACCGCCCTTGCGCAGCCCCGAGAGGATGGGCTTGATGCCGTCCACCCGGTTGAGCGCCGCCACGTCGCCGAAGCGGGTGCGGCCTTCGCGGATCCAGGCGTCGACCATCGGGTCGCGCTGGGTCGTGTAGATCGTGGCCGACGGGCGCGCCGTGTGCATGGTGAGCGCGGTGGCCGCGGCATCGAGGCCGTAGAAGTGCGGCGCGAACAGGATCATCGGCGCGTCGCCCTCGGCGATCTCGCGGATTTCCGAGGCAGAACCGACGATCTTCAGCCGGCTCTTCACCACCTGCTCGGGCGCATGCCAGAGCCAGCTGCGGTCCAGCCATGACTGCGCGACGAAGACGAAGGTCTCGCGCGCGATGGCGCGGCGCTCGGCCTCCGATTTCCCGGGGAAGCACAGGGCCAGGTTCCGGTCGACCACGCGCCGCCGCGGCACGGCGATGGTGTGCAGCAGGCGGCCGAGAACCCTGCTGAAGCCGCGCACGAGCGGCAGGGGCAGCGGGGCCAGCACCCGCATGAAGCCGATACCGAGTCGGGAACTGAGGCTCATGGCGCAGCCCCTCCAGCGGCATTGGCCACCACGGCGGGTTCGCCGCGCGGCTCCTTGTAGCGCGCGTAGTCCCACACGTACTGGCCGGGCAGGCTGTGGATCAGGCGGCCGATGCCGTCGTTCATGGCGGCTGCGGCGTCCTCGATGGAGGCCTCGGGGTCCGTGAGCGCGGTGCCGACGATCGGCTCGAAGCGGATCACGTAGCCCGCGCCGCGCGGCAGGCGCTCGCACACGCTGAGGAAGCAGGCGGCACCGGTCTGTTGGGCCAAACGGGGAAGCAGGGTCATGGTGTAGGCGGGGCGGCCGAGGAAAGGCGCCCACACGCCCTGCCCCAGCGGCGGCACCTGGTCGGGCAGGATGCCGGTGTAGCCGCCGCCGCGCAGCGTGCGGATCAGGCCGCGCACGCCGGTGTTGTTGGTCGGCAGGGTCTGCAGACCGGGCCGGTCGCGCGAACCCGCGGCGATCAGGTCGGCCATCCATTTCTTGCGCGCCGGACGGAACAGCGCGGTGATCGGCCCGAAGTCCGCGAGAAAGCGCTCGCCGATGGCCTGGCCGCACATCTCCCAGCTGCCCAGGTGCGGCGCCACGAGGATCACGCCCTTTTTCGCGCACATCGCGGCCTCGAAGGCCTCGACGCCTTCCCAGCGCACCACGCGCGTCAGCACGCTCTCGCCCTGCGGGCGCAGCCACAGCCAGGGCAGCTCGGACGCCATGTGGCCGGCGGCGGCGATGGCGGGACGGTACTGCGCGGGCGAGAAGCCGGCGCTCTCGGCGTTGGCCTTGAAGCGGCGGCGGTAGTCCGGCGCGCACCACCAGACCAGCCACCCCAGCAAGGCGCCGAGCCGATGCATCAACGGCATCGGCACGCGGGCAAGCAGGCGGAACAGGGTGATCATTGAACGGGGAGGGGGAGAGAGTCAGGGAGGGTCAAAAGGCGGACGCGCGCGCATGGTATTGCGCGGCTCGAATAGAATGCAAATTGTCGCCGAGTTACGGAACAACTTGCAGGGCGACACCCACAAGCGCGAATGCGATTGTGTCCCGTCGATTCATCGACATCTGCTAAAGCGTTCGCCAGGGCTCCGCAGAGTTGGCAACGCGCCAATTGAACTTCAAGGAGTGACCACAGTGGCGAACGACTTTCTCTTTACCTCCGAATCGGTCTCCGAAGGCCATCCCGACAAGGTCGCGGACCAGATCTCGGACGCGATCCTCGACGCGATCTTCGAACAGGACCCCCGCAGCCGCGTCGCCGCCGAAACGCTGACCAACACCGGCCTCGTGGTGCTCGCCGGCGAGATCACGACCAACGCGCACGTCGACTACATCCAGGTCGCGCGCGACACCATCAAGCGCATCGGCTACGACAACACCGAGTACGGCATCGACTACAAGGGTTGCGCGGTGATGGTCTGCTACGACAAGCAGTCCAACGACATCGCCCAGGGCGTGGACCACGCCTCCGACGACCACCTGAACACCGGCGCCGGCGACCAGGGCCTGATGTTCGGCTACGCCTGCGACGAAACGCCCGAGCTGATGCCCGCGCCGATCTACTACGCGCACCGCCTCGTGGAGCGCCAGGCCCAGTTGCGCAAGGACGGCCGCCTGCCCTTCCTGCGCCCTGACGCCAAGAGCCAGGTCACGATGCGCTACGTGGACGGCAAGCCCCACAGCATCGACACCGTGGTGCTCTCCACGCAGCACAGCCCCGACCAGAGCGAGACGCCGACCAAGATGAAGGCCTCGTTCAACGAAGCCATCATCGAGGAGATCATCAAGCCCGTGCTGCCCAAGGAATGGCTGCAGAACACGCGCTACCTGATCAACCCGACCGGCCGCTTCGTCATCGGCGGCCCGCAGGGCGACTGCGGCCTCACCGGCCGCAAGATCATCGTCGACACCTACGGCGGCGCCTGCCCGCACGGCGGCGGCGCGTTCTCGGGCAAGGACCCGTCGAAGGTCGACCGCTCGGCCGCCTACGCCGCGCGCTACGTGGCCAAGAACATCGTGGCCGCCGGCCTGGCGCGCCAGTGCCAGATCCAGGTGGCCTACGCCATCGGCGTGGCCCAGCCGATGAACATCACGGTCTACACCGAAGGCACGGGCGTGATCCCCGACGAGAAGATCGCCGAACTCGTGCGCGAGCACTTCGACCTGCGTCCGAAGGGCATCATCCAGATGCTCGATCTGCTGCGCCCGATCTACCAGAAGACCGCCGCCTACGGCCACTTCGGCCGCGAAGAGCCCGAGTTCACCTGGGAAGCCACGACGCAAGCTGCTGCACTGCGCGCTGCGGCCGGCCTCAAGTAAGCACTGCGACTACCGGGTCTCAAGGCCCGCCGTCCCCTCGGGGCGGCGGGCCTTTTCCTTTTCGTGGTGCGTTCGCTCAGAAGCGGTACGCGCCGCTCAGGCCCACCGTCCAGTTGCGCCCCGGCGCGGGCTCGTAGAAGCGCGCATTGCCTTCGTTGACGATGACCGAGCCCATGTAGCGCCGGTCGAACAGGTTGTCGACGCGCGCGAAGGCGTTGAAGTCCCAGCGCTCCCACTTCTTCAGGTAGCCGGCGTACAGCGCCGCCACGGCGTAGCCGTGCGCGCTCGCGGTGTTCAGGTCGTTGGCCTGGATGCGGCTCAGCGCGCGCATCTCGACGCCGGCGCGCCAGCCCTCGGGCGGCACCCAGCCGAGCGAAGCGAACAGCGACTGCCGCGCGATGCCCGGGATGCGGTTGCCCGCGTTCACCGCGTTGCCGCCCGCGCAGGGCGACGGCGAGCAGAACGCATCGCGGTAGGTCGCGTCCAGCCAGGTGTAGGCCACCTGCGTGCGCCAGTGGTCGGCCGTTTCGTGCTGCCAGCCCAGCTCGAAGCCGTTGCGCCGCGTGCGCCCCGCGTTCTGGAAGGTGGCGCGGCCGCCGCTGTTGGTGGCGGTGACGATCTCGTCGCGCGTGCGCGTGTGGAACAGCGCCGCCGTCAGCAGGCCGCCGGCCAGCCGCGCCTTCGCGCCCACCTCGAGGCTGTCGTTCACCGAAGGCCGCAGCCCGAAGTTGAGCCCGCTCGCGCCGCCCGGGCGGTACGACAGCTCGTTGAGCGTCGGCGTCTCGAAGCCCCGGCCGACCGAGCCGTACACCGCGAGATCGGGCGTGGCCTGGTAGCGCAGCGAGGCCACGGGCAGGGTCTTGCTGTAGCTCGCGCTGCCGCTGTCGTCGCGGTTGGCACCACCGATGTAGAGGTCGTGCGAATCGAAGTGCACACGGCTGCGACGCACGCCGGCCTCGAGCGTCCAGCGCTCCGCGAAGCGCCAGGCCGCCTGCGCATAGGGATCGAGGTTCCAGACCTCGTTGCGCTCGTTGCGGCGCAGCCGCCCCTGCTCGCCCAGCAGGGGCGCGGCCACCGGGCCCAGGTAGTTCTCGTAGCCGCGGCGGCGCTCGCGCAGGCTGTCGTAGCCCAGGCCCGCCACGAGGTCGAAGGGCCGGTCGGCCAGCTGCAGCGCGGCGGTCCAGCGCAGGTCGACGCCGCCGTACTGGCGCGTGAGGTCGATCACGCCGCCCGCATGCAGCGGGCTCTGCTGCGCCGACGGCGGGATCGACTGGAACTGCACGGTCTTGCGTTCGCCGCCGTAGACCATGAACTGCAGCGCCTGCTCGGCATTCAGGCGCCGCTCGTAGCGCAGGCCGACCTGCGTCTGCTCGACCGTCTTGCGCGTGTCGTACTGCAGCGCCAGCGGCGCCTTGCGCGGTGCCTGCGCGACCTGCTCGGCCGTCAGGCCCAGCGGGTCCTGCGCCTCGATGCGCACGCTGTTGAACACCAGCGTCAGCTTGTCGCCGTTGTCGAGCGCGACGCCCAGCTTGCCGTTCGCGATGTTGCGCCGCGCGGCACTCTGCTCACGCCAGCCGTCGGTGCGAAAGTGGCTCGCGCCGAGCAGGTAGTCGACCGCGCCCTGCGAACCGCTCAGCTGCAGCGACTGGCGCCAGCTGCCGAAGCTGCCGCCCGCCAGCGAGTACGACAGGCGCGGCGCGCCCTCCCCCGAGGCCGTGAACGCCTGCACCACGCCGCCCGACGAATTGCCGTACAGCGCCGAGAACGGCCCGCGCAGCACTTCGACGCGGTCGACCGAGCCGATGTCGATGTTCGAGGTCTGCCCCTGGCCGTCGGGCAAGGTGGCCGGAATGCCGTCGACGTACAGGCGCACGCCGCGCACGCCGAAGGTCGAGCGCGCGCCGAAGCCGCGCACCGACAGCTGCAGGTCCTGCGCGTAGTTCATGCGGTTCTGCACCTGCAGGCCGGGCACGGCGCCCAGGCTCTCGGACAGGTTGACCTGCATCCGGCTGTCGCGCATCTCGTCGCCGTCGACGCGGTCGACCGAGCCGGGCACGAGAAAGGGTGACAGCGTGCCGCGCGGCGTGGAAACGGTGACGTCGCGCAGCGTGCCGGTCGGCGACGTGGCGGGCTGCTGGCCATGCACGGCCAGCGGAGCGCCCAGGATCAGCAGGCGAAGCGGGTAGGAGAGTGCGGCATTCATCGGCACCGATTCTGCGTCGGTGCCCTGCCCCTTCCGCCTAGCGGGAACCCGTGCGCGGCGACCGGCGCCAGCCGTACCAGGCGCACACGAGCACCGGAACGCCCAGGCCCACCCAGGCCACCATGTCGCCGAGGCCGCCGTCGCTGAACAGCGCGGTGATGAGGCCTACCGTGGTCATCACGCCCAGCGCGATCGGCCAGCCCCACATGCGCCAGAAGGACTGGTGCGGTGCCTTGTGGTGCGTCGTCATGCCTGCACCTTCATGGCCGGTGCCGGGTCGGGCTGCGGGCCCGAGGCCGAGGGCGGCGCACGCTCCGTGCCGGGCGCCGCGGTCGGGGTCGCCCGGGCCGGCACCGTGTTGCCGCGCTTGAGCCACAGGTACAGCCCGCTGCCCAGCACGATGATGGTCGCGATGTCCAGCAGCGCCCACAGGATCTGCATCGGCATGCCGCCGTAGTCGCCGAAGTGCAGCGGCTGCGACACCAAGAGGCCCGTGAGGTACCACGGCATCTTCGGCGCTGCCGTCACCTCTGCGGTCTTGGCATCGACCAGCACCGGCTGCAGCAGCTTCGAGGTGAAGGGCTCGTTGCCGCGCAGGAAGAAGGTCGTGTGGTGCGGGCTCGAGAACGAGGTGCCCGGGAAGGCGATGAACGACAGCTTCATGCCCGGCGCCTTCTGCATCGCGCCTTCCATCGAGCGCTGCAGCGAGCCGCGCTCGGCCACCGGCACCACCGGCTCGTTCTTGTAGGGCGCGAGCAGCGTGCTCAGCTGGTCGTACTGCCAGTACTTGATGATCAGGTCGGCCCAGGTGTTGATCATGCCGGTGGAGCCCACCACGAACAGCCACACCAGCGTGACGATGCCCAGCAGGTTGTGCAGGTCGAGCCACTTCAGGCGCGGACGCTTCTCGCGTCGCACGGTACCGAAGTCGAGCTTGCGCATGAACGGCGAATACAGCACCACGCCCGAGACGATGGCCACCAGCAGCAGCAGCCCCATGAAGCCCAGGAACAGCTTGCCCGGCAGCCCGGCGAACAGGTCGACGTGCAGCTTGAACATGATGTACATGAAGCCCTGGCTGAACTCCGGCTGCGCCAGCACGACGCCGGTGCGCGCATCGACCGCCACCGACTTGAAGTCTTCGGTGGGTTCGGGCGTGGGCGTGAGCGTGACGAACCACAGGCCGTCGTCGTCCTCGGGCTGCGAGACGAACTGCACCACGCGATCGGGGTGCTTGGCGCGGCCGATCTCGACCACCTTGTCCAGGCTGATGCGCGGCGTGTTGGCCGGCATCTTCGGCGCCTCGACCTCGGTGCCCAGCAGGTGGCCGATCTCGTGGTGGAAGATCAGCGGCAGGCCGGTGATGCACAGCAGCAGCATGAACACCGTGCAGACAAGGCTGCTCCACTTGTGCACCCAGGCCCAGGTCTTGATCTTTCGGCTGTCCATGTCGTCGTGCGTCGTTGGGTGGAGAAAAGGCTAGAAGCGGTAGGTGGCGCTCGCCACGATGTTGCGTCGCGCACCGTACCAGCAGTCGCCGCGCGACAGGCAGGTGCTGAAGTACACCTTGTCCGTCACGTTGTTGATGTTGAGCGCATAGCGCCACTGGGCCGTATCGTAAGCAAACACCAGGTCGGCCAGTGCCACGCCGGGGATGCGCGGGCCGGTGCCGAACTGGGTGTCGCGGAACGAACTCATCACGCGCACGCCCGCGCCGGCCGAGAAGCCGCTCATGCCGGCCACCGAGAACCTGTACTTGGCCCAGAAGCTGGCCTGATGCTTGGGCAGGCCTTCGATCTGCGCGTCGGCGTCGGTGTAGTTGTAGTGGGCGATCAGGTCGAGGTTCGCGCCCACCGAGCCCTTGGCTTCCAACTCGACGCCCTTGGTCTTGGTGAGGCCGCGCTGCGAGAACACCTTCGGCTGCTCTTCGACGATCTGGTTCTTCTCGCGCAGGTCGTACACCGCGGCGCTGAAGGCCATGGCGCGGTTCTTCGGCTCGTACTTGACGCCCGCTTCCCACTGCTCGCCGCGCAGCGGCGAGAAGATGCGGCCTTCGCGCGGCGACTGCGGCGTGAACGACTCGCTGTAGCTCAGGTACGGCGACCAGCCCGAGGGATGGGCGTACATCACGCCCAGGCGCTTGGTGGTGGCGCTGCTCTTTTGCTCGTCGCTGCCGGCGGCGCTGGACACGGCGCGGTCATGGCGCAGGCCGGCCACGAAGATCCAGTTGTCGAGCTTGATCTGGTCCTGCAGGTACAGGCCGGTCTGGCGCTGGCGGGTGCGCGGACGCGCCACGCGCTCGGGTTCGTCCACGTGGCCGTACACCGGCGCATAGAGGTCGATGGTGTCCGCGGTGGTGCCGCCCCAGACGTTCTCGCGCTGGCGCGCGAAGTCCGCGCCCACGAGCAGCGTGTGCTTGAGCGCGCCGGTCTGGAAGTGGCCCTCGACGTGGTTGTCGAGTGTCTGTGTGCGGTTGCGGGTCAGCTGGCTGTCGAAGTAGCGGGGGAACACGCGCTTGAAGATCGGGTCGGTCGACCAGCTGTCGAAGCCGCTGAACGCGCCGCCGTAGTGGTAGCGGTTGTCGTTTTCGTTCTTCGCGTAGCGGAAGTTCTGGCGCACGGTCCAGCTGCCGTTGAACTTGTGCTCGAACTGCCAGCCGAAGGTCTGGCGCTCGCTGTTGTAGTAGTCGCCGGCCTCGCCGATGAAGCGGCTGGCGGGCACGCGGCCGTTCGGGTTCGGCAGCAAGGTGCCTTCCCACGGCAGGAACTGCGAGCTGCTGCCGCTCTTGTCCTTCTGCCACAGGCCCTGCAGCGTGAGCGAGGTCGCCGCGTTGGGCCGCCAGGTGAGCGAGGGCGCGATCACGCTGCGGTCGTCGGGCACGTTGTCCACTTGCGAATCGGACTTGCGCTGCAATGCGATCAGCCGGTACGACAGCGAGCCGTCGGCATTCAGCGGACCGGTCAGGTCGGCCTGCACCTGCTTGCGGCCGAAGCTGCCGAACTGCACGCCCACCTCGCGCTGGGCCTCCTGCAGCGGCCGCTTGCTGACCATGTTGACCACGCCCGCCGCGGTGCCCGCGCCGAACAGCATGCCCGAGGGGCCGCGCAGCACTTCGAGGCGCTCCAGCGTGTAGGGCTCGGTGCGCGTGGTGCTGGTGTAGTAGCCGTAGGCCTGGCGCAGGCCATCCAGGTAGATGTCGGGGTAGGCGCCGCGCACGCGGATCGAGTCGGTGCGCGAATCGACACCGTAGGCGTCGGAGCGCACGCCCGCCGCGTAATTGAGGGCGTCCTGCAGGTTGTTGGCGCCCTGGTCGACCATCTGGTCGCGCGTGATCACGGTGACGGACTGCGGCGTTTCCGACAGCGGCGTGTCGGTCTTGGTGGCGGTGACGGCGTTCTTCGCGCGGTAGCCGATCACGGGCGAGGTGGCGGTTTCGGCTTCGGCGTTCGCATCGACGCGCACTTCGGGCAGCGAACCCGTACCGCCCGTTTGCGCCAGAACGTGCTGCTGCGCGTAGATCGCCAGACAGCCCACCAGCACTGAAGCGGCCCTGCGCCGCGCCCTCATTCTTGCCATGTTTTTATTGCTCATTGAACACTATTGATAACAATTCGCATTCTATTGTCAAGAAAGTCGCGGTCCACGGGTTTTCCAGCACACGGGGGCGAAGCGTTGCAAAACCGCCGCGGTCGCCGTCGCGAGCCGGGCTACGATGCCGCCCGCACGCCCTTGCGTGCGCTGACAGGCCCCATGCTCAAGCTCCTCGCCTCGTTGTTTCCTGCGCTGCGCGGCCCGGCGCTGATGCTGGCCGTGCTGGTGCTCACCGGCTGCGCCGGCCTGCCGCCGCGCCTGCCCGATGGGCCGCCCTCGATCGCCATTCCCGCTTCGTCCGCCACCCCGCTCGGCCATGCCGCCGCCAGCCTCGATTCGCCGCCCGACGGGCTGTCGAGCATGCGGCCGCTGATCGAGGCCTCGTTCGCGCTCGATGCGCGGCTGGAGCTCATCCGCCGCGCCCGGGCCTCGCTCGACGTGCAGACCTACCAGCTCGGCAACGACAAGACCGGCCGCCTGCTGCTGCGCGAACTGCGCGACGCCGCCCGGCGCGGCGTGCGCGTGCGGCTGCTGCTCGACGACTTCTACACCGCCGGCATGGACCGCCTGCTGCTCGGGCTGGCCGCCGAGCCGAACGCGCAGGTGCGGCTGTTCAACCCTTTCGTGAACGCGCGCGATCACTCGTCGCTGCGCTGGCTGGAGTTCTTCGGCGATTTCCGGCGGCTCAACCACCGCATGCACAACAAGCTGTTCATCGCCGACGGCGCCATGGCCATCGCTGGCGGGCGCAACCTCGCGGACGAGTACTTCCTGCGCAGCGAGAGCGCCAACTTCATCGACTTCGAACTGCTGTTGGCCGGCCCGGTGGTGCCGCAGTCGGCCGGGATATTCGACACCTACTGGAACAGCGACGTGGTCTACCCGCTGCAGCGCATGGCCGGCACGACGCTCACGCCCGACGAGCTCAAGGCCGCCTTCGACGCCGCGACCTCGCCCGCCTTTGCGCCCCTGCCCGATCCGCTGGCCGCCACCGACCTGCTGGGCGACCTGCCGCTGGGCGCGCAGCTGGACAACATCGGCGAGACGCGCTGGATCCGGGCCGAGGCCGCCGCCACCGCCGACAGCCCGAACAAGGCCCTGGGCACGATGGCGCGTCCGCAGGAGTCGCTGGCACAGCGCTTCCACGAGATGCTGGGCGCCGCGAAGTCGAACGTGGTGGTGATCTCGCCCTACTTCATTCCCGGCGACGAGGGCATGGAGCGCATCCGCATGGGCCGCGACCACGGCCTGAGCATCACGGTGGTCACCAACTCGCTGGCCGACAGCGACGAGCCGCTGGTGAACATCAACTACAACCGCTACCGCGTCGACATGCTCAAGCTGGGCGTGAACCTGTACGAGGTGAGCACGCAGCAGCTCAAGCGCAGCGGCCAGTTCCGCAGCCTGCTCAAGAAGGCGCGCGGACGCCTGCACGCCAAATTGGCGCTGGTCGACCGCCAGTGGGTGCTGCTCGGCTCGATGAACCTCGACCCGCGCTCGGCCCTGCTGAACACCGAGTTCGGCGTGCGCGTGCGCAGCTTCGAGCTCACGCAGGCGCTGCTCTTCGCCTACCAGCTGGACGACATGGAAGGCGTGTACCGCGTCGTGCTCAAGCCCGACGGCCAGAACGTGCAGTGGATCGGCACCGGCGACGTGCACAACGAGGTGCTCGACAGCGAGCCCGACTCCAGCATGCTCACGCGCCTGCAGCTGCTGCTGTTCTCGTGGTTCGTGCCGACCGACCAGCTGTGAGCGGCGAGCGGGCGGCCCCGCGTCGCATCCTCGCCACAAATGCAAACGCCTCGCATTTAGCTCTTTAGAATTCAGCCCGCCGCGTCCAGCGGCCGTCATGGCGTCCCGCCACGGAGCTTCTTCCGTCCGCGCTGCGCCATTGCCTCACCCAGACATTTCCAGTTCAAGGCAGGGCACGACAACGCCCTTCGTCTCTCGCGACGAAGGGCGTTGTCGCGTACGGCTGCGCCTGCGCGGCACCGCCCTCCAAGAACAAGCACAACCGGACAACATGAAGCCCTCCTCCCGCACAGCCACCCGCACCGCCACCCCCTCGCGCCCGCTGTGGCCCCTTTCGCTGCTGGCCGGCGCCGCCCTCGCGTCGCTGTCGGGCGTGGCGCTGGCACAGGCCAGCGCCTCGACCCTGAAGGAAGTCACCGTCAGCGCCGAGGACGACAAGGGCTACGCCCCCGCCGCCGCCAGCACCGCCACCAAGGGCAGCGCGCCGCTGCGCGACGTGCCGCAGGCCGTGAACGTGCTGCCGGAGCAGCTGCTGCGTGACCAGGGCACCGTGTCGATGCAGGACGCCCTGCGCAACGTGCCGGGCGTGAGCTTCAACCACGGCGACGGCCAGCGCGACCAGGTCGTGATCCGCGGCTTCAGCGGCATCTCCGACTGGTTCGTGGATGGCGTGCGCGACGACGCGCTGTACTTTCGCGACCTGTCGGACACCGAGCGCATCGAGGTGCTCAAGGGCCCGGCCGCCGTGCTCTACGGCCGCGGCTCCTCGGGCGGCCTGATCAACCGCGTGACCAAGAAGCCCGTGTTCGAGCGCCGCTTCGGCGAGGTCTCGCTGGGCCTGGGCAGCCACCACTACACGCGCAGCACGATCGACCTGAACACGCCCATCGGCGAGAACATGGCCTTCCGCCTGAACGTGGCGGGCGAGCAGTCGGACAGCTACCGCGACCAGCAGTTCACCGACCGCCACAACATCGCGCCCTCGCTCGCGATCAAGTTCAGCCCGCAGACCGACCTGCTGCTGCAGTACACCAACCTACGCGACCAGCGCCTCACCGACTTCGGCATTCCGGCGCTCAACGGCCGCCCGGTCGATGTGCCCATCGGCGCCTACTACGGCTCTGCGCACGGCAAGCGCGACGACACCGTGACCAGCAAGGTGCAGACCTTCACCGCCACGCTGAACCACCGCTTCAGCGACGCGCTGAGCCTGCGCAACACCACGCGCTATTCCAGCTACCACCTGGACCGCAACAACACGCTGCCCAGCGGCACCACCGACCCGGTGCGCCTGACGGTGGGCCGCACGCGCGGCATCGTCGACCGCGACGAGAGCGGCTGGTTCAACCAGACCGACCTGACCTGGCGCAACGACCTGGGCGGCTTCAAGCAGGAGTGGCTGGTGGGCGCCGAGTTCGGCGTGCAGCGCAAGCGGCTGTTCAGCGTGTCTTCCGCTACAGGAGCGCAGCGCGTGAACCTGTTCAGCCCGGTGGCGGACCCGCTGCCGATCCCGCTGGCCACCTACCTCGCCGACGGCGCGATCCCGAGCAACAGCGAGTTCAAGACCGCGGCCGTGTACTTCCAGGACCAGATCACGCTGGCGCCGCACTGGAAGGCACTGATCGGCGGGCGCTACGACGTGTTCAAGCAGGACACCAGCTTCGAGCGCAAGCTCGCGCCGCTGGAGCGCACCGACCGCAAGTTCAGCCCGCGCGCCGGCGTGGTGTGGCAGCCCGACACGGTGCAGTCGTACTACGTGTCGTACAGCCGCTCGTTCCAGCCTTCGGGCGAGAACTTCGCGCTGTCCACCGGCAACATCGACAACGCGCCCGAGATCACCGTCAACAAGGAAATCGGCGCCAAGTTCGACCTGCTCGACGGCGGCCTGAACCTCACGACCGCGCTGTTCAACCTGGAGCGCTCGGGCATCAAGAACACCGACCCGAACAACCCGCGCCGCCAGATCAACGTCGGCACGCAGCGCACCAACGGCCTGGAGCTTGCGCTCAACGGCCGCCTGCCGGGCCGCTGGGACGTGAGCGCGGGCTATGCCTACCTCGACGCGAAGATGACCAAGTCGCTCGCCACCGTGAGCTCGCTGCAGCTGCCCGTGGGCGCCGCGATCCCGGTGCAGGGCAAGACCGCCGCGCTCACGCCGCGCCACTCGGCCTTCGTGTGGGCCATGAAGGACCTCGGCCACGGCTTCAGCGCCGGCGGCGGCCTGAACTACGTCAGCGCGCGCTATGCCTCGCTGAGCAACCTCGTCACGCTGCCCTCGTACCTGACCGCCGACCTCGCGGCCAGCTACAAGACCGAGCGCTACGAGATCGCGCTGAACCTGAAGAACATCGCGAACCGCAAGTACTACGTCTCGGCCCACGGCAGCGTGGACAACCTGATCCTGCCGGGACCGGGGCGCGAGGTGCAGCTGACGCTGCGCGCCAAGTTCTGAGAAGGCCTCAGGTCGCCGCCGCCACCTTGCGCCGTTGCAGCCACGTGACCCACCAGGCACCCGCCGTGCACAGCACCAGGTAGACGACGGCGACCAGGATGTAGACCTCGACCACGCGCCCGTCGCGTTGTCCCACCTTGCTGGCGGCGCCGAGAAAGTCGTTCAGGCTGATCACGTAGACCAGCGAGGTGTCCTTGAGCAGCGCGATGGTCTGGTTGATGAGCGAGGGCGTCATGTTGCGAAAGGCCTGCGGCAGGATCACGTGCCGCATCGCCTGCCCCGGCGACATCCCCAGCGACTGCGCCGCCTGCATCTGGCCGGCGCGCACGCTGCCGATGCCGGCGCGGATGATCTCGCAGTAGTACGCGGACTCCGCGAGCACGAAGGCCACGAGCGCGGCGTAGATCGGCCCGACGCCGAGGTTCGGGTCGCCGGTCACGGCGCGCAGCACCACCGGCATCAGGAAGTAGATCCACAGGATCGTGAGGATCAGCGGGATCGAGCGGAACAGGTTCACGTACCCCGCCACGAGCGCCGCCACCGGCCGCGGCGCGAAGATCCGCGTGATCGCCAGCAGGGTCCCCAGGCCGATGCCGGCGGCCATGGAGGCCGCCACCAGCAGGGCGGTCATCTGCAGGCCCTGCAGCAGGTACGGCCAGGCGCGCTGCAGGGCGACCCAATCGAAGTCGTAGCCCATCACGCGGCGCCCAGCAGCCCGGGCACGCGCACCCGATGCTCGATGCGGCGCATCAGCACGATCACGCCGTAGGTGATCGCCATGTAGATGAGCGTCGCCACGATGAAAGCCTCGAAGGGATGGGCGCTGAACTCGCTGAGCTGGCGCGTCTGCCCGGTGAGCTCCATGAGCCCGATCGTCAGCGCGACGGCCGAGTTCTTGAACACGTTCAGGAAGTCGGACGTCAGCGGCGGGATGACGATGCGCAGGGCCTGCGGCAGGATGACGTACCGGTAGGCCGCCACGGTTCCCAGGCCCATCGCCATGGCCGCCTGCTTCTGGCTGCGCGGCACCGACTCGATGCCCGCGCGCACCTGCTCGGCCGCCTTCGCCGCCGTGTAGAGCGTGAGGCCCACCAGCACGGTGAGGAACTGGTTCGCGGTCGGGTTCATCTGCTTGATCGCATGGCCCCAGGCGGTCGGCAACAGTTCGGGCACCACGAAGTACCAGAGAAACAGCTGCACCAGCAGCGGCGTGTTGCGAAAGCAGTGGATGTACACCGCCGACAGCGCGCGCGCCGTCCGGTGGGGCAGCGTGCGGGCCACGCCGGCGATCAGGCCCAGGCCCAATGCCAGCGTCCAGGCCAGCAGCGACAGCGCGACCGTCCACAGCAACCCGCGCACCAGCATCAGGCCGTACAGGCCCTCCCCCGTGACCGAGGGTTTGAAGAAGATCAACCAATCCCAGGTGTAGTGCATCGCGAAAGGTGCCGGCAGGCGGTTCGGTTCGTGAAGGGGTGGCCGCGCCCGCGCCTTACAGCGGCTGGTCGCTCGGATGGCGCACGAGCTCCTGCATGTCGGGCGACATCGGGAAGTTGACCGTCACACTGCCCTTCACCGCGATGGGCTTGAGGAAGTACTTCTCGTACAGCGCGGTGAACTCGCCCGATCGCATCATCCCGGTGATCACGCCGTCGACGAGCTTCTTGAACGCCGCGTCGCCCTTGCGCAGCATGCAGCCATAGGCCTCTTTCTGCTGCGGCACGCCGACCACCTCCCAGTCCGCCGGGTTCCTGGCGCGGGCGATGTTGCTGAAGAGAATGATGTCGTCCTGCGTCGCGGCCACCGCGCGCCCGGTCTCCACGGTCAGGAAGTTCTCGTTGATGTCCTTGGCCAGGATGATCTGGATGCCCCACTTGTTCTTCTCGTTGAGCTGCCGCAGCATGCGCTCCGCCGTGGTGCCCGCGCTGACCACGACGTTCTTGCCGACGAGGTCGGCCCAGTGCTTGATGCCGGAGTTCTTGCGCACCAGCAGGCGCGCGCCCACAACGAAGAAGGTCGTCGAGAACGACACCTGGTTCTGCCGCTCGGCGTTGTTGGTGGTCGAGCTGCACTCCAGGTCGACCGTCTGGTTGGCCACCAGCGGAATGCGCGTCTGCGGCGTGACTTCCAGGGTCTTGACCTCCAGCCGGGCGAGCTGCAGGTCCTTCTTCACCTGGGCGACCACGCGCTGCGAAATTTCCCAGGCGAAGCCAGCCTGCTTGTTGTGGTCGTCCAGGTAGTTGAACGGGATCGAGGCGCCGCGCGTGGCCACCGTGATCGCCCCGGTGTCCTTGATCTTCTTGAGCGTGCCGTCCAGCGGCGATGCGGTCTGCGCGGCAACGCCGGCGCACAGCGCGAGGCCGGCCATGGCGAGGAAGGAACGGATCAACGCGGCGTGAAGGGTCGGCTTGAAAGTCATCGCGGGCTCCAGGTGTCGGGGATCAGAGATCGAAACGCGTGGCGCAGGCGTCCAGCGCGCCGAGCAGCTCGTCGCGCAGGGCCTGGGGGTCGTCCAGGCCGATCGACAGGCGGATGACCGGCCCTTCGACGTCGCAGAAGTTGCGCCTGGCGAGTTCCTCCGCCGGGTAGAAGGCCGCGATGCTGCGCACGCCGCCCCAGCTGGCGCCGATGGCAAAGCGCTTCAGGCCGGCGAACAGCGCCCGGTAGGCGTCGTAGGGGCAGTCCACGAGCTGCAGCGACATCACGCAGCCGGGCTGCGCGAAATCGCGCGCCCACAGCGCATGGTCCGGCGCGCCGGGCAGCGCCGGAAAGAGCATGCGGCGCACGAGGCGGTGCGCGGCGAGTTGCCCGGCGATCAGGCACGCGCTGGCGGCCTGGCGCTCCATGCGCACCTGCATCGTGTCCAGGCCCCGGGCCACCAGGAAGCAGTCCTCCGGGCTCACGGCCAGCCCCATCAGCGACTGCAGGCCGCGCAAGGACCGGTACAGGCCTTCGTCCTGGGTGGTGACGCTGCCCATCAGCACGTCAGAATGGCCGCCCATGTACTTGGTGCATGCGTGAATGCACAGGTCGACGCCGTGCGCCAGCGCGGCAAAGCCCAGCGGGCTGGCCCAGGTGTTGTCGATGGCGGTCAGCACGCCACGGGCCCGCGCCACGGCGGTGATTGCCGGCACGTCCTCGACTTCCATCGTCACCGTGCCGGGCGACTCCAGCCAGATGAGCCGCGTGTTCGGGCGCACGAGGCGCTCGATGCCCGCGCCGATGCGCGGCGCATAGAACTCGACCTCGATGCCCAGCGCCTGCAGCCGTTCGACGGCGAAGGACTTGGCCAGGCCGTAGGCGGCATCGGTCATCAAGAGGTGGTCGCCCTTCTGGAGCAGCGCGAGCAGCGCGCCGCAGATGGCAGCCTGTCCGGAAGGAAAGACGATGCCGTGGGCGGCGCCGTCCAGCTCGGCGATGCGCGCCTCGAGGGCGCGCTGCGTCGGCGTGCCCGTCGTGCCGTAGCTGAAGCCGTCCGGCAGGCGGGTGCGGCGGTGCACGAAATCGTCGAGCGAATCGAACACGACCGTGGAGGCGCGCCACACCGGCGGCGCCAGGCTGGCGAAGGCGGCGTCTGCAGGGGACGCGCCGGGATGGGAAATGGAAGGGTTCACGGTGGAATTCAGTTCGCGGGGGCCGATTCGATGAGCTGCAGCGCATGCTTCATCTGCTCGACGGCCATGGTTTCGAGATCGGTGTAGACCTTCATCTCCACGCCCAGGCGGGTGAAGGTCTCGCGGGCGCTGGCGATCCGGGCCGGGTCCTGCGTCTTCGGGTTGGCCAGTGCCGCCTCGAGGCGCTTGTACTCGCTGGTGAGCAAGGCCGGCTGCTCGCCGAGGGCACGCAGGCCGGCATTGGTCATCGAACGGATGCGCAGCAGCATCTTCACGTCCGACTGCTCCATCTCGCCCTGCGCCCGCTCCAGCGCCAGCCTGGCGGCCACCGCCTGCGGGCTGTCGGGCTTGCGGGTGGCCGCGAGGGTCTGGAACCTGGCGACGTCGCTGGAAAAATCGTGCGCCCATGCGGGCGCCGCACACGCCAGGACCGTCACTGCAAGCGCTGTTCGAAGGTTCATCTCGCGTCTTTCGGGAAGTGGCTGAAGACACCAACTCTAGGACGCTGGAGATAATCCGGATCGCGCTCGAAATTCTTTCTCCATAAGTGGTTGTTATATGTTGCTCCGAGAGATCGAGGTGTTCCGTTCCGTGATGTCCGTGGGCTCCGCGAGCAAGGCGGCCGCGCTGCTGGGCGTGACGCAGCCGGCCATCAGCCAGTCGCTGCGCAGGCTGGAGGAAGCCGCGGGCTTTCCCCTGTTCCGCCGGCTGCGCGGCCGCCTGCACCCCACACCCGAAGCGCAGGCGCTGCTGACCGAGGTCGAGCGCGTCTTCGTGGGCCTGAGCAGCATCGAGCACCGCATGCGCAGCCTCAAGCGCTTCGGCGTCAACACGCTGCGCATGGCGGTGTACCCGGCCTTCGGCCTGAGCTTCGTGCCGCGGGTGCTGTCGCGGCTGGTGGCCGAGCGCGGCGACGCCGACGCCCGCCCGCAGATTTCGCTGCAGGTGCTCAGTTCGCGGGAGGTGCACGAGGCCGTGCTGGGGCGCCAGGTCGACTTCGGGCTGATGGCCGACGAGATGCCGACGACCGGTCTGGAGCACTCCGAATTCGCGCGCTTTCCGGGCGTGGTGGTGATGCATGCCAAGCACCGGCTGGCCCGCGCCAGGACCATCCAGCCGCATCAACTCGCCGAAGAGCCCTTCCTCGCGCTCAACCCGGAAGATGCGTCCCGGCGCCGCCTGGAGCGGGCCCTGGCGGACTGCAACGTCGCGCTGAGCGTGCTGGTCGAGACCCCGTACGCGGCCAGCGTGTGCGAGATGGCCCTGAGCGGCATGGGCATCGGCGTCGTCAACCCGGTCACCGCGCTGGAGTACGCGCAGCGCGGCCTGGCCGTGCGCCCGCTGTCGCTGGAGGTGTCCTTCGCGGGCCTGCTGGTGCTGCCGCCGGGACAGCCGCTGTCCGGCCTGGCGGTGCGCGTGCTCCAGCTCATGCGCATCCAGCTGGCCGAAGACCAGAAGGCCCTGGCGGGCCTTCTCAAGCCTCGCGCCAGGTAGCGCCGCGCAGGCGCAAGGCATTGGTGATCACCGACGCCGAGCTCAGGCTCATGGCCAGCGCCGCGATCATCGGCGACAGCAGCCAGCCGGTGAACGGGAACAGCACGCCCGCGGCCAGCGGCACGCCCAGCGCGTTGTAGAGGAAGGCGAAGCCCAGGTTCTGCTTCATGTTGGCGATGGTCTGCTCGGAGATGACGCGCGCCTGCGCAATGCCGCGCAGGTCGCCCTTGACCAGCGTCACCTGGGCGCTGTTCATCGCCACATCGGTGCCGGAGCCCATCGCCACGCCGACGTCGGCCTTGGCGAGCGCAGGCGCGTCGTTGATGCCGTCGCCGGCCATCGCGACGATGCAGCCCTCGCGCTGCAGCCTGTCGACCAGCGCGAGCTTGTCGGCGGGCTTCACTTCGCCGTGCACCTCGTCGATGCCCAGCTTCGCGGCGACGGCGCGGGCCGTGGTCAGCCCGTCGCCCGTGGCCATGATGACGCGCAGGCCCGAAGCCTTGAGCGCGGCCAGCGCCTCCAGCGTGGTGGGCTTGATCGGGTCCGACACCGCGAGCAGGCCGGCCGCCTGGCCGTCCACCGCCAGGAACATGACGCTCGCGCCCTCGGCCCGCAGCGCCTCGGCCTGCGGCTTGAGGTCGTCGACCCGCACGCGCAACTGCTCCATGAGCGCCGTGTTGCCGAGCGCCAGCTTCCGGCCGGCCACGGCGCCGCTCACGCCAATGCCGCTGCTGGATTCGAAACCCTCGGGCGTGTCCAGCGCCAGCTGGCGCTCGCGCGCCGCCCGCACGATGGCGTCGGCCAGCGGGTGCTCGCTGCCCTGGTCCAGGCTGGCGGCCAGGCGCAGCACCTCGTCGGCGGTGAAGCCGGGCGCAGGCACCGCGCGCTCGAACTGCGGCCGGCCTTCGGTCAGGGTGCCGGTCTTGTCGACGATGAGCGCATCGACCTTGCGGAAGTTCTCGATCGCCGCGGCATCGCGGAACAGCACGCCCTGCGTGGCCGCCTTGCCGGTGGCCACCATGATCGACATCGGCGTCGCAAGGCCCAGCGCACAGGGGCAGGCAATGATGAGCACCGCCACGGCATTGATGAGGCCATAGACCCAGCTGGGCTGCGGCCCGAAGAAGCCCCAGGCGAAGAAGGTCAGCACCGCGATGGCGATCACCGTCATCACGAAGTAGCCGGCGACCTGGTCGGCCATCCGCTGCATCGGCGCGCGGGAGCGCTGGGCCTGCGCCACCATCTGCACGATGCTCGCGAGCACGGTCTGCGAGCCGACCTTTTCCGACTGCATGACGAGGGCGCCGTTGGTGTTGAGCGTCGCGCCGATGAGCTTGTCGCCCACGCGCTTGGTCACGGGCAGCGGCTCGCCGGTGAGCATCGACTCGTCGACCGCGCTGCCGCCTTCGATCACCACGCCGTCCACCGGCACCTTCTCTCCGGGGCGCACGCGCAGCCTGTCGCCGACATGCACATGGCCGATGGGCACGTCTTCCTCGGTGCCGTCGGCGCCGATCCGGCGCGCCGTCTTGGGTGCGAGCCCCAGCAGCGACTTGATGGCCGCGGAGGTCTGCGAGCGCGCCTTGAGCTCGAGGATCTGGCCCAGCAGGGTGAGCGAAATGATCACCGCCGCCGCTTCGAAGTAGACCGACACGCGCCCCATCGACACGAACGACGCGGGGAACACGCCGGGCGCCACCGTGGCCACGACGCTGTAGGCAAAGGCGGCGGCCGTGCCCAGGCCGATCAGGGTCCACATGTTCGGGCTGCGGTTCGCCACCGACTGCACCGCGCGCACAAAGAACGGCCAACCGGCCCACAGCACGATGGGAACAGTGAGCACGAGCTCGATCCAGCTTTGCGTGCCCATCTCGAACCACTGCAGGCGGTGGCCGGCCATGGCGAGCACGGTGACGACAACGCTGAGCGGCAGCGTCCAGAAGAAGCGTCGCTTGAAGTCTTTCAACTCGGGATCTTCGCCCTCGTCGAGGGTCGGCATCTCGGGCTCCAACGTCATGCCGCACTTGGGGCAGTTGCCCGGGTGGTCCTGCCGGATCTCCGGGTGCATGGGGCAGGTGTAGACCGTGCCCTCCGCAGCGGGCTGCGCAGGGCCCGCGGGCGCATGCCCGTGCGATGCGTGGTGATCGTGGTGGCCGTGATGACCGTGGGGGTGTCCTGCGTGCCTGGTGGACGTGTCGTTCATTCGCGTTCTCCGACAGGAAAGGGGGAAGCCCTTGAGGGGGAAGCGATCAGTGTCCAGGTTGACACGATGTGAAGGTCAAGCCCTGTCGCGCGATACCCTGGAAGAAAAAGCGCCGGCATGGCGGCCGGCGCGTGAAAGACGCGTGCGCATCACGCTCACTTGCCGGCCTTGCCCACCAGCACCGCGCCCTTCATTCCGGCGTCGTAGTGGCCCGGCTGCAGGCAGCCGAAGTCGACCTTGCCGGCCTGGGTGAACTGCCAGACGATCTCGCCGGTCTTGCCCGCGGCCAGCGTGACCATGTTCGGATCGGCGTGCTCCATCTCCGGGTTCTTCTTCATGGCCTCGTAGTGCGCCAGCAGCGCCTTCTCGGTCCCGAGCACGAGCTCGTGCTTCAGGACGCCGGAGTTCTTGACGACGAAGCGCACCGTCTCGCCCTGCTTGACCTTGATGTCCGCCGGCGTGAAGCGCATCGAGTCCGTCATGTCGACCTGGACCGTGCGCGTCACCTTGGCGGCCACGCCGGGCTTGCCGACGGCGGCTTCGGCATCGTGGCCGTGGCCACCGGCATGGGTGCCCGAGGCAAAGGCGCCGGCAGCGGCCAGTGCGGCTCCTGCGGCGAAAACGGTGTTGCGGAAGGTGTGTGTCATGGTGTCCTTGGAGATTGCCGGGATGCCGCGACTCTAGGAAGCCAAGCCCGTCCACCACCGATCACCCGGATTACAAAAAAGCAATCTGCGCGTTCGACCTCTGTGCGTCGGCGACATGGGCACGGCCTTATTTTGCCCGGACAAAATAGCCGAAGACCTCCCGGCCGAGGGCACCCGCCCACCCGGTGTTTCCCCGGAAAAGCACGGCGGTGCCAAACGGCGGCAAGGGCGCCGCCCTTGAAAGGTCATCGAATGCCCTTATGATTAGCACTCGCTGCTGACGAGTGCTAACAGCCCTCCCATCCAGTCGACAGGTCGCCGGTTTCTCCGGCGCCCGACCACAAACAAACCCGTTTCTTACCCTTCCAGGAGATGCAATGAAACTTCGTCCTTTGGCCGATCGCGTGATCGTCAAGCGTGTTGACAGCGAAACCAAGACCGCCTCCGGCATCGTCATCCCCGACGCAGCCGCCGAAAAGCCCGATCAGGGTGAAGTCCTGGCCGTGGGCCCGGGCAAGCGCAACGACAAGGGCGAACTGGCCGCACTGACCGTCAAGGTCGGCGACCGCGTCCTGTTCGGCAAGTACAGCGGCCAGACCGTCAAGGTCGATGGCGACGAACTGCTCGTGATGAAGGAAGACGACCTGTTCGCAGTCGTCGAGAAGTAATTCTTCTCCTCCTTTCGATCCCATCCAAATTCAATCCATTCGGAGTTAATTCATCATGGCAGCAAAAGACGTAGTCTTCGGCGGAGAAGCCCGCGCACGCATGGTCGAGGGTGTCAACATCCTGGCCAACGCAGTCAAAGTGACCCTGGGCCCCAAGGGCCGCAACGTGGTGCTCGAGCGTTCGTTCGGCGCCCCCACCGTGACCAAGGACGGTGTGTCCGTGGCCAAGGAAATCGAACTCAAGGACAAGCTGCAGAACATGGGCGCCCAGCTCGTGAAGGAAGTGGCCTCCAAGACCAGCGACAACGCTGGTGACGGCACCACGACCGCCACGGTCCTGGCACAAGCCATCGTTCGCGAAGGTTTCAAGCTGGTGGCTGCCGGCATGAACCCGATGGACCTGAAGCGCGGCATCGACAAGGCTGTCACGGCCCTGGTCGCCGAGCTGAAGAAGGCTTCCAAGCCCACCACCACGTCGAAGGAAATCGCGCAAGTCGGCTCCATCTCGGCCAACAGCGACGAAACCATCGGCAAGCTCATCGCTGACGCGATGGACAAGGTCGGCAAGGAAGGCGTGATCACCGTGGAAGACGGCAAGTCGCTGGACAGCGAACTCGACGTCGTCGAAGGCATGCAGTTCGACCGCGGCTACCTGTCGCCCTACTTCATCAACAACCCCGAGAAGCAATCGGCGCTGCTCGACAACCCCTTCGTGCTGCTGTTCGACAAGAAGATCAGCAACATCCGTGACCTGCTGCCCGTGCTGGAGCAAGTCGCCAAGGCGGGCCGTCCGCTGCTGATCATTGCCGAAGAAGTCGAAGGCGAAGCCCTGGCGACGCTGGTCGTGAACACGATCCGCGGCATCCTGAAGGTCGTGGCTGTGAAGGCTCCTGGCTTCGGCGACCGCCGCAAGGCCATGCTGGAAGACATCGCCATCCTGACGGGCGGCAAGGTCATCGCTGAAGAAGTGGGCCTGACGCTCGAAAAGGTGACGCTGGCCGACCTGGGTCAAGCCAAGCGCATCGAAGTGGGCAAGGAAAACACGATCATCATCGACGGCGCTGGCGCTGCTGGTGACATCGAAGCCCGCGTGAAGCAAGTTCGCGTTCAGATCGAAGAAGCGACCAGCGACTACGACCGTGAAAAGCTGCAAGAGCGCGTGGCCAAGCTGGCCGGCGGCGTGGCAGTGATCAAGGTTGGCGCTGCCACCGAAGTCGAAATGAAGGAAAAGAAGGCTCGCGTCGAAGACGCCCTGCACGCCACCCGCGCTGCAGTGGAAGAAGGCGTTGTGGCTGGTGGCGGCGTGGCGCTGCTGCGTGCCAAGCAAGCCGTGGGCGAGTCGGTCAAGGGCGACAACGCTGATCAAGAAGCCGGCATCAAGCTGGTGCTGAAGGCCATCGAAGCGCCCCTGCGCGAAATCGTGAACAACGCCGGCGGCGAAGCCTCGGTGGTGGTGAACGCTGTGCTGGCCGGCAAGGGCAACTACGGCTTCAACGCTGCGAACGACACGTACGGCGACATGCTCGAGCTGGGCATCCTGGACCCGACGAAGGTCACCCGCACCGCACTGCAGAACGCCGCTTCGGTGTCCTCGCTGCTGCTGACGACCGAAGCCATGGTTGCTGACGCACCCAAGGACGAGTCCGGCGCCGGCGGCGGTGGCATGCCCGACATGGGTGGCATGGGCGGCATGGGCGGCATGGGCATGTAATTTCGCTCGCCCCCAGGCTGCGCGGCACTTCGTGTCCGCTACGCCAACCCCCTACCGGGGGCAACACCTGCGGCCCGGCAAAGCCGGTTCCGCGGTGTTTCGCGAAATGAAAAAGCCCCGCTTCGGCGGGGCTTTTTCTATGGGCGCTCGGTATTAGATCGGGCCTATCGGAACTGGTCGCGCAGCGCCATGTAGAGCACTTGGAACCGCGCATGCCGCGTCTTGTGTCCATCGGCTCCTTCGGATGAAGGCTCCAGCGTCTGCTTCACCGGCGGCAACGTGCACACCTCGGCCACCGCGCCCCCATCGGCCAGCCACGCCAACCGCGCCGCACCGAGCGCACCGCCGGTCTCGCTGCCCGCATACAGCGTCAACGGCACCTGGAAGATGTCGGCCAGCAACTGCCCCCACCACACACTGCGCGCACCGCCCCCCACCAGCGCGACTTCACGCAGCGGCATGTCGGCCGGCAGGCGCAGCGTGTCGAAGCCATCGCGCAAGCCGAAGCTCACGCCCTCGACCACGGCATAGGCGATCTCCGCGGGGCCGTGCGCATGAGTCAGGCCGAACAGCACCCCTTGCGCATTCGGGTTGTTGTGCGGCGAGCGCTCGCCCGACAGGTACGGCAGGAACAGCGGGCAGCGCGCCCGGTTCGCCAGCGCGACCGAGGCTGCGGCTTCGAGCAACGCCGCCTCGTCCGCGAACTTGAAGGTCTTCGCTGCCCAGCTCACCGCGCTGGCGGCCGAGAGCATCACCGACATCTGGTGCCAGCGCCTGGGCAGCGCGTGGCAGAAGGCGTGCATCGCCTGCGCGGGGTTCGGCAGGAAGCGGTCGGTCGAGACGAACACCACGCCCGAGGTGCCGAGCGAGACGAAGCCCTGCCCCGGCTCCACGAGCCCCATGCCGACCGCGCTGGCGGCGTTGTCGCCCGCGCCGCCGGCGATCTTCACGCCGTCGCACAGCCCCCAGCGCGTCGCGAGTTCCGGCTTGAGCAGCGCGGAGACTTCACTGCCCTCGACCAGCCGCGGCATGTGAGCGCGCGTGAGCCCCGTGGCGGCGAGCAGTTCGTCGGACCAGTCGCGCGCGCCCACGTCGAGCCACAGCGTGCCGGCCGCGTCGGACATCTCGCTGACCGCTTCGCCGCTGAGCATGAAGCGCAGCCAGTCCTTGGGCAGCAGCACGCGCGCCACGCGGGCGAAGACCTCGGGCTCGTGCTCGCGCACCCACAGCAGCTTGGGCGCGGTGAAGCCGGGCATCGCGAGGTTGCCCGCGATCTCGCCCAGGCGCGGCACGGCGCGCGTGAGTGCCTCGCACTGCGCACCGCTGCGGCCGTCGTTCCAGAGGATGGCCGGGCGCAGCACCTCGCCTTCCGCGTCGAGCAGCGTGGCGCCGTGCATCTGGCCCGACAGGCCGATGGCGCGCACCTGCAGCAGCGCCTCGGCGTGCGTGGTGCGCAGCTCGGCCATGACCGCCTCGAGCGCCTGCCACCACTGGGCAGGCGCCTGCTCGGACCACAGCGGTTGCGGCCGGTCGACCATGAGCGGCGCGCGTGCCACGCCGACGATGCGGTGATCGTCCGCGAGCAGCAATGCCTTGAGCTCGGACGTGCCGAGGTCGAGTCCCAGATACAAGATGGTCTCCCTGATGGCGCCTTCGGAGCGGGCGCGTTCGCCTTGAAAGAAGTCAGCCGAAGCGCGTGTCGGCCTGGCGCCTGAACTCGCTCGGCGTCATGCCCTTGATCTCGAGAAAGCGCCGGTTGAAGTTGGCCACGTTGTTGAAGCCCACCTGGTAGCAGATGTCGGTCACGTAGTGGTCGGTCTGCATCAGCAGGTGGCAGGCGCTGTTGATGCGCACGCGGTTCACGAAGTCGGTGAAGCTGTTGCCCGTCGAGCGGCGGAAGAAGCGGCTGAAGCGGCTCTCGCTCATGCCCAGTTCGGCGGCCACGTCCGACATCGAGATCGAGTCGGTCATGTTGTTGGTGATGCGGTTCACGATGTCGTTGATCTGGTCGACCTGCGCATCGCCGTCGCTGCCCTGCACGCCCTGCATCTGCACGCTCGACAGCAGCCGGTAGTCGGTGCACTGCGCCAGGTCGGCCATGAACTCGCAGAACAGGCCCAGGCGGCGCACGCCGCGCGCGGCCTTGATGGCATCCCAGTGCGCCAGCGCCTGCGCCGACATGCCGAAGAACTCGATGCCGTGGCGCGCGCGGTCGAGCAGCGGCATCACGTCGCGCAGCTCGGGAATCTCGGCGGCCGCGCGCTCGATGGGCTCGTGGCGGAACTGGATCACGCGGTCGCGCCCGGCGGCGCCTTCTTCGGGCACATCGAGCGAGATCCAGTTGTGCGGCAGGCGCGGCCCGCACAGCACGAGGTGGCCGGGCTGGAACGGCCCGATCCAGTCGCCGATGAAGGCCTTGCCCGAGGTCTCGGTGATCAGGTGCAGCTCGTAGTCTTCATGGAAGTGCCATCGCACCAGCGGGCTCGGAAAGCCGTGTGCGAGGCAGCGCACCAGGCCGGTTTCTTCCGGGGCCTCGTAGCCCAGCGACGGGGAGCGCGCGAAGTCGCGCTCCAGTTCGGGTTGGCGTTGACGAGGGATCGCGCGTTTGCGGGTGGTCGTGGTCATGGCGGCACGGATCGATCAGGGCCGGGAAGCGACGGCCTCGTTGTCTTCCTGCGAAAGCGCCGTGCGAACGGCTTCCAGCGTCGGTGGATCGGCGCCCTCGCGGGTGCAGTTCAGGGCCGCGGCGGTGGCGGCAAAGCGCATCACCGCGCGCCAGGCGTCGTCGCCCAGTTCGGCCAGTTGCGCCGGGTGCTCGACGCCGTGCGCCAACAGCGCCACCGACAGCCCGGCGGTGAAGGTGTCGCCCGCGCCGATGGTGTCGACCACCTCGACGCGCGGCGCGGCCACGGTGAGCGGCGCGCTGCCGGTGCGCCACAGCGTGGCGCCGGCACCGCCGCGCGTGACGACCACGGCGCGCGCGCCGGCCGTGAGGCATTCGGCCGCGAGCGCATCGACCGGCCGCCCGGGAGCGAGCAGCGCGGCGTCTTCGTCGCTGAGCTTGACCAGGTCGGCCATGGCGAACCACTCGGTGACGCGGGCGCGGTAAGCGGCCATGTCCGGGATCAGGCTGGGCCGCACGTTGGGGTCGAACACGATCACGCAGCGCCCCGTGTGGGCGGCCACGAGGTCGGCGATGCGCGACGACGCCGGCTCCTGCAGCAGCGAGATCGAGCCGAAGTGCAGGAAGCGGCATTCCGCGGGCAGCTGCGGCAGCGGCTCGGGCGCCCAGGTGGCGTCGGCGCTGCCCCGTGTGTAGAAGGCGTAGCGGTTGGTCTGCGGCGTGCGCTCCACGAACGCCAGCGTCGACGGTGCGTCGCTGCGCAGGATGAGCCGGGTGTCGACGCCGTTGCGTTCGAGAAAGGCCATCAGCCGCTCGCCGAACAGGTCGGTGGACAGCTGCGTGAGAAAGCCGGTCGGCTGCCCGAGCCGTGCGCAGGCCACGGCCGTGTTCAGCGGCGAGCCGCCTTCATGGCCGAGGAACGCCAGGGCGGCGCCTTCGCCGGCGGTGAAATCGATCAGGGCCTCGCCCGTGAGTGCAATGCGCATGGTGCTTGGATTTTCTTCTTCTGTCAGGGCAAGGCGCGGGCGTCGGCCAGGAAACCCGCTTCGGCAGCCAGGGTGGCGGGATGGTCGAGCAGCTCGGCAAAGAGGCGCGGCGGAATGGTGATGGCGCCCACGCCCAGCCCCAGCAGCGCCAGGTAGGCCGCGCGCGAACGGATGCTCGCCACCAGCAGCCGCGTGCGGGGCGAAGGCCGTTGCGCCACCAGCGACTGCATCTGCGCGATGAGCGCCAGCCCATCGATGCCGGCGTCTTCGAGCCGACCGAGGTACGGCGCCGCATAGGCCGCGCCCAGCTGCGCGGCGAAGTGCGCCTGCTCGGGCGCGTACACGGCGGTCCACGTCACAGGCACGCCCTGGGCGATGAGCCGCGCGCCGGCGTCCAGGCCCTGGCGCGTGGCGGGAATCTTGATGACGAGCTGGCCGGGGTCGAACTGCGGCAGCAGGACGGCGGCGTCTTCCAGCATGCCGTCGACCTCGTTCGAATACACCTGGGCCTGCACCTGGCGCGCGCCCAGGTCGATGCAACGTTTCAGCAGATCGGGGACGTAAGCGCGCCCCACGCCGGCGCGTTGCAGCAGCGTCGGGTTGGTCGTCACGCCGTGCACCACCGGGTGCGGCAGGCAGGCCTGCAGCTCGGCCAGGTCGGCGCTGTCGAGGTACAGGTGGAAGTCGTCGTTCATGCAGAAATGCGGAAGGAAGGTAGGGTTCAGCTCATGACATTGCCGCCGTCGACATTGAGGGTCTGCGCCGTGATGTAGCGCGCCTCGTCGCTGGCGAGAAACACCGCCGCCCCGGCAATGTCGCCCGGCACGCCCATGCGCCCGAGCGGCACGGCGAGGCCGACACGCCGCTTCTTCTCGCCCGGCGCCAGCCCTTCGGCCTTGGCGAACAGGCTGTCGACATGGTCCCACATCGGCGTGTCGACCACACCGGGGGCGATGCCGTTGACGCGGATACCGTGCGGCGCCATGGCCAGCGCGGCGCTCTGCGTGTAGCTGATGACGGCCGCCTTGGTCGCGCAGTAGTGCGACACCAGCGCCTCGCCGCGGCGCCCGGCCTGCGAGGCCATGTTGATGACCGACGCGCCCGGCGTGCCGGCCTCGACCATGTGGCGCAGCACGGCCTGCATCACGAAAAACATGCCCTTCACGTTGACGGCGAAGAGCCGGTCGAACGAGGCTTCGTCGCTGTCGAGCAGCGGCGCGAGGTCGAACACGGCGGCGTTGTTGAACAGCGTGTGGACGGGACCGAAGGCGACCTGCGCCTCGGCCAGCATGTGCGCGATGGCCTGCGTGTCGGTCACGTCGGCCGCGATGTAGGCGAGCGTGTCGGGGTGGGCTTGCTGCAGTGCGCGCACGGCCTCGGGCGCGGCGGTCGCGCGGTCGATCACGCTGCAGCGCGCACCCTCGGCGATGCAGGCCTCGGCGACCGCCAGGCCGATGCCGCCGCCGGCACCAGTCAGCAGCACATGGCGGTCCTGCAGGCGGCCGCTCATGGCGCGGCCTTCTCTTTGATGAAGCGGGCCACGCGCTCGCCGGCACGACGCACCGCATCGACGAGCCGCGCATCGCCCGCGAGGCGGCCCCACAGCCCGGCATCGGCGCACAGCGCCGCCACGGGGTCGGCCGCGTCGCAGATGGCGTGCGCGGCAGCATCGTCCATGCTCTGGTCCTGGTAGGCGTAGGGCAGCGCGCCCCGGTGCCAGCGCTGCAGGAACGCGAGGAACAGTGCGGGCAGCATCGCCACGCTGTCGATGCCCTGCCCGGCCGCGAGCCGCTCGCGCACGGTCGGCGCGATGAAGCCCGGGATCTTCGAGAAGCCGTCGGCCGCCACGCGCTGGTTGGTGTCGCGGATCGCGGGGTTGCCGAAGCGGTCGAGCACCACGTCGCGGTAGGCCGCCAGGTCGATGGGGCTGGGGCTCAGGCACGGGATGACGTCGTCGGTCACGTAGTCGAAGGCCATGCGGCGAATGGCCGCGTCGTGCGTGCCTTCGTGGATGAAGCCCAGCCCCGCCAGCGTGCCGGCCCAGGCGATGCAGCTGTGCGTGGCGTTGAGGATGCGGATCTTGGCCTCTTCATACGGCTGCACCGACTCGACCAGCTCCACGCCCACGCGCCCCCAGTCGGGCCGGCCGGCGATGAAGTCGTCTTCGATCACCCACTGGATGAAGCTCTCGCCCGTGACCGCCGCGCCGTCGTCGCGGCCCGTGGCGGCGCGCACGCGCGCGCGCAGCTCGGGCGGCGGGCGCGGCGTGATGCGGTCGACCATCGCGTTCGGGCAGCGGGTGTTGGCATCGACCCAGGCCTGCAGCGGCGCGTCGCCGACGAGCGCGATGAACTCGAGCAGGCCCGCGCGAAAGCGGTCACCGTTGTGGCGCAGGTTGTCGCAGTTCAGCAGCGTCACGGGGCCCGCCTGCGCGGCATGCCGTGCCCGCAGGATCGCGCAGACCGCGCCGTAGATCGTCTCGCCGGCCTCGCCGCGCCGCGCGCGTTCGATGTCGGCCGCGAGGTCGGTGAACGACAGGTCGAGCTTGCCCTTGGTGTCCAGGTAGTAGCCGGCCTCGGTCACGGTGAAGGAGACGATGCGCGTGGACGGCGCCGCGCCGCGCGCGATCACCGGGGCCAGCGAGGGCTCGTACGGCAGCACTTCGCGGATGGCTTCGATCTGCTCGTAGCGGTACTCGCCGGCCGGCGACACCGTCTCGAGCGTGTAGCGCCCGCCCTGGGCCTGCAGCGCCGCAACGACCTCGGCCATGTCGGGCCGGATGTTGGCGCCCGACAGCGACCAGCGGGTGTCGCCCGCATCGATCAGCCGCTGCAGGTAGACGGCCTGGTGGGCGCGATGGAACGAACCGAGGCCGAGGTGAAGCACCGTGAATTCCGAAGGCGCCGGTGGGGTGGGCACGAGGCCCGCTGCTGCGAGGGTCACGGGGAAGGTCCGTTGAAAGTGAGGGGCGTCGGATCAGGCGGCGACGGCGCGGCCTTCGCGGCTGAACAGGTGCAGCACGGACGGGTCGAGCTCGACCGCCACGTCGTCACCAGCCTGCAGCGGCGTGCGTTCGTTCTGGCGCGCGATGAGCGGCACGCCGCCCACGTCCACGTGGATCAGCGTGTCGGCGCCCAGCGCCTCGATGAGCTCGACGCGGCCCGGCACGCCGGCGGCCGCGCCCTGCTTCGGATGCACGCGCAGGCCTTCGGGGCGCACGCCCAGGAAGCCGTCTCTGGGCAGGCGCCCGCCGGTGGCGGCGGAAAAACTCGGGATGGCGCTCGCCGCCACCATGTTCATCGACGGCATGCCGATGAACTGCGCGACGAACTGGTTGGCCGGTCGGTCGTACAGCTCCAGCGGCGTGCCGACCTGCTCGATCAGGCCGTCCTTGAGCACCACCACACGGTCGGCCAGCGTCATGGCCTCGACCTGGTCGTGCGTCACGTAGATCGTGGTCGCGCCGAGCGCGCGGTGCAGCTTGTGGATCTCCACGCGGGTGTTGCCGCGCAAGGCCGCATCGAGGTTCGACAGCGGCTCGTCGAACAGGAACACTTTCGGCGCACGCACGATGGCGCGGCCGATGGCCACGCGCTGGCGCTGGCCGCCCGACAGGTCCTTCGGCGTGCGGTCCAGGTACTGCGTGAGGTTCAGCGTCTTGGCCGCGTACTCGACCTTGGTCCTGATCTCGTCCTTGGCCACGCCCGCGAGCTTCAGAGCGAAGGACATGTTGTCGTACACGCTCATGTGCGGGTACAGCGCGTAGCTCTGGAACACCATCGCCAGGTCGCGCTTGCCCGAAGGCGTCCAGGTGATGTCCTTGCTGTCGAGCAGCAGGTTGCCGCTGGTGATGGGTTCGAGCCCCGCGATCAGGCGAAGCAGCGTCGACTTGCCGCAGCCCGAAGGCCCGACGAAGACGATGAACTCGCCCTTCTGGATCTGCAGGTCGACGCCCTTGATGATGTGGACGTCGCCAAAGCTCTTCTTGATGTTCTTGAGTTCGAGGTAGGCCATGAGATGTCTCCCTTTCTTTACTTGACGGCGCCGAAGGTCAGGCCCTGCACGAGCTGCTTCTGGCTGAACCAGCCGAACACGACGATGGGCGCAATGGCCATCAGCGAGGCGGCCGACAACTTGGCCCAGAACAGGCCCTCGGGGCTGGAGTACGAGGCGATGAGCGTGGCCAGCGTGCCGGCCTTGGCGGAGGTGAGGTTCAATGCCCAGAAGGCTTCGTTCCAGCTCAGCACCAGGCACAACAGGCCGGTCGATGCGAGCCCGCCGACCGACAGCGGCATCACGACATGGCGGAACTCGGTCCACAGGCTCGCGCCGTCCATGCGCGCAGCCTCGAGGATCTCGTTCGGAATGTCCTTGTAGGCGCTATAGAGCATCCACACCATGATCGGCAGGTTCGACAGCGTGAACACGATGGTGAGCGCGGTGAGCGAGTCCAGCATGCCCGCCGTCTGCGCGAGCACGTAGATCGGCACCAGCGCACCGACGGCCGGCATCATCTTGGTGGAGAGCATCCACATGAGGATGTCGCGCGTCTTCTTCGTGCGGAAGAAAGCCATCGAGTACGCGGCGGGCGCGGCGATCAGGAGGCCCAGGATCGTCGAGCCCAGGCTGGTGATGAGCGAGTTGCGCGCGTACAGCAGGTAGTCGCTGCGGCGCTGCACTTCGCCGAAGTTGTCGAGCGTGGGCTCGAAGATGAACAGCGGCGGCACGTGGATCGCCTGCAGCTCCGTCTTGAAGGCCGTGAGGAACAGCCAGCCGAGCGGGAAGAACAGAAGCAGTGCCACGGCCCACGCACCGACGGTGCGCAGCAGCTGGGGAAGGAAGTTGCTGGGTTGCATGGTCGTTCCTTCTTCAGTCCAGGTTCTTGCCGATGATGCGGATCAGGAACACCGCGACGATGTTGGCCAGCACCACCGCGAACAGCGCACCGGCCGACGCCACGCCCACGTCGAAGTTCATGAGCGACTGCTTGAAGATCATGTAGGTCATGTTCGTGCTCTCGTTGCCCGGGCCGCCGTTGGTGGTGATGGCGATCTCGGCGAACACGCTGAGCAAAAAGATCATCTCGATCATGATCACCACGGCCATCGGGCGGCCCAGGTGCGGAATGGTGAGATAGAAGAAGCGCTGGAACGAACTCGCGCCGTCCATGCGCGCGGCTTCCATCTGTTCGCGGTCCAGCGACTGCAGCGAGGTGATGAAGATCAGGCAGGCGAAGGGCAGCCACTGCCAGGCCACCATGATGATCACGGAGAACAGCGGCACGTCGGTGAGCCAGTCGACCGGCTGCGCGCCGAAGAAGCGCCACACGTCGGCCAGGATGCCGTAGATCGGGTTCATCATCATGTGCTTCCACAGCAGCGCATTCACTGCGGGCATCACGAAGAAGGGCGAGATCAGCAGCACGCGCACGATGCCACGGCCCGGGAACGGTTCGTTCACCAGCAGCGCAAGCAGCACGCCGAACACCACGGTGATGACGATCACGCTGCCGATGAGCAGCAGCGTGTTCCACGTGGCCGGCCAGAAGTCGGGGTCGGTGACGAAGTAGTGAAAGTTCTCGATGCCCGCGAACGTGCGTTCGCCGGGCTGCATGAGGTTGTAGTTCACGAAGGAGAAGTACAACGTCATCAGCAGCGGCACGATCATCCACAGGAAGAGCGTGAGCACGGCGGGCGCCATGAGGGCGCGGGGCAGGAGTCTTTTCATGGTCTGTTCCTCTCAGGCTGCGGCCCTCTCCCCGCGGGGAGAGGGGAAGAAGCGTGGCTTACTTGTAGTAGCCGGCCTTCTTCATTTCGCGCTCAGCCGCGAGCTGCGAAGTCTTCAGCGCCTGGTCCACAGTGACCTTGCCCGACAGCGCCGCGCTCATCTGCTGGCCCACCGCCACGCCGATGGCCTGGAACTCGGGAATGGCCGCGTACTGCACGCCGACGTACGGCGACTTGGGCAAGGTGCTGTCGCTGAGGTTGGCGCTGTCGATGGCCTTCTTCTCGGCGGCGGCGAACTTGGCGACCTTCTGGAACTCGGGGTTCGCGTAGGTCGACTTGCGCGTGCCGGTGGGCACCGTGCCCCAACCATGCTCCTTGGCCACGAGGTTGACGTACTCCTTGGAGGTCGCCCACTTCACGAAGGTCTGCGCTGCGGCGCCCTTGGTCGAGCTGGAGGGAATCGCGAGGTTCCAGGTCCACAGCCAGTTGGCACCCTTGGGCGTCACGGCGACCGGCGCCTGTGCGAAGGCCACCTTGTCGGCCACCTTCGACTGCTTGGGGTCGCTGATGAACGAGGCCGCGATGGTCGCGTCGACCCACATGCCGCACTTGCCTTCGTTGAAGAGCGCCAGGTTCTCGTTGAAGCTGTTGGCCGAGGCGCCCGGCGGGCCGTAGGCCTTCATGAGGTCGACGTAGAAGCCGATCGCGTCCTTCCAGGGCTTGGTGTCGATCTGCGGCTTCCACTGCATGTCGAACCACTGGCCGCCGTTGGTGTTGACCAGCGTGGTCAGGAAGGCCATGTTGTCGCCCCAGCCCGGCTTGCCGCGCAGGCACATGGCGTACAGGCCGCCCTTGGGGTCATGGATCTTGCCGGCCAGCTCCTTCACCTGCGCCCAGGTGGGCTGCTCGGGCATCTTGAAGCCCACCTTGTCGGCCAGGTCCTTGCGGTACATGAGCATCGAGCTCTCGCCGTAGAAGGGCGCGGCGTACAGCTTGCCTTCGTGCGACAGGCCGGCGCGGATGGCGGGCAGCAGGTCGTCGGCGTCGTAGGCGGCATCGGTGGCGATGGGCTGCAGCCAGCCCTTCTTCGACCAGATCGGCGCTTCGTACAGGCCGATGGTCATCACGTCGAACTGGCCGCCCTTGGTGGCGATGTCGGTGGTCACGCGCTGGCGCAGCGTGCCTTCCTCCAGCGTGACCCACTTGAGCTTGATGTCGGGGTTGGCCTTTTCGAAGAAGGGCGTGAGCTTCTGCATCTCGATCATGTGGCCGTTGTTGACGGTCGCGATCACGAGTTCGGTGGCGGCGTGGGACACAAGGCCCGTGCCGATGAGTGCGAGGGCGAGGCCCGCTTTCAGAAAGCGCTTCATGGTGTCTCCTTGGGTGAGCGACGCCTCGGTATCGTGGTCGCCGTGCCCGGATTCTGGAGAAACGCGCTTGCGATTTTGGTATTTCGAGCGGCCAAACCAGTACTCTCTTGCACCAGTTGGCTAGTGGAATCCCTAGTTAACGCAATTCAGGATGGAAAAACGTCCGACTGAAGTTCTCGCCCGTCACGCGTGCCCACCCAGCAGCTGGCGCCGGAACTGCGCCGCCGCCGGCGACAGCGCCCGGTCCTCGCGGGTGATGAGGCAGATCGGCGGCACCCGCACCGGCAGCTCGACCGGCACGGTGCGCAGCACGCCCAGCCGACCGTAATGGTTGGCCTGCGAGGCCGGCATGACGGCGGCCATGTCGGAGTTCTCCAGCAGCGCCGTGATGGCGATGGGCGATGCCGTTTCGATGATGTCCAGCCGCGCCTGGATGCCCGCCTCGCGCATCGCCGCCTCGAAGCGCCCGCGCTGCGGCGAGCCCGGCGGCTGCAGCACCCATGACCAGCTCGCCATCTCGGCCAGCGTGACCGTGGCCGCGCGCTCGAACACCGGGTGCGCCGCGCGCACCACGACCACCTGCGACTCGCCCAGCAGCGGCACGCTCGCGTACTTGGCCTCGTCGTGGCCGTCGGTGAGGCGGCCCAGCACGAGGTCGACGTCGCCCTGCTCCAGCTGCGCCTGCATCAGGTCGCTGGTTTCGACCACCACCGACACGGCCACCTGCGGATGGCGCAGGTGGTACGCCACCAGCGCCGGCGCCAGCAGCTCGGGCACCGCACCCGGCACGCTGCCCACGCGCAGCGCGCCGCTCAGGCCGGAACGCAGCGCGAGCATTTCCTCGCGCGCGGTGCCGAAGTCGCTGAGCACGCGGTGGGCGTAGCGGATCAGGATCTCGCCGTAGGGCGTGGGCGCCATGCCGCGCGCCAGGCGCTCGAAGAGCTGTTCGCCCAGCGACTCCTCCAGCTGCTGCAGCAGCTTGGTGGCCGCAGGCTGGCTGATGTTCATGGCCTCGGCCGCGCGGCCGAGGTGGCGGTGCGCATCGAGCCGGGCGAGCAGGAGCAGCTGGCGCGGCCTCACATGCAGCATCAGCGAGGCGTCGGTGAGGCCGGGTTTCATGCACAAAAGTATATGGAGCTTCGGCCTTTTTCGATTGGATCGCGCGCCAGAAGCTCCGTAGGCTCGAGCCCACAACAAGCAGGAGACGACGCGATGACCCTCTTTCCCCTGGCCCGCGGTGCCGGCCTGGCGGCGCTCCTGGCGCTGGCGGCCTGCCTGAACGCGGGTGCGCAGCCGGCCTACCCCGACAAGCCGCTGCGCATCCTGGTCGGCGCCTCGCCCGGCGGCGGCACCGACATCCTCGCGCGCGTGCTGGCGGACAAGTTCGCGCCCGTGCTCAAGCAGCCCGTGACGGTGGAGAACCGCCCCGGCGCCTCGAACACCATCGCCGGCGAACTCACGGCCCGCGCGCCGGCCGACGGCGCCACGCTGCTGCTGGCCACCAACACGGCGCAGGCCGTGGCGCCGCACATCCTCAAGCTCAAGTACGACCCGCTGAAAGACCTGCAACCCATCGGCCTCGTGGCCGTGATGCCCAACGTGCTGGTGGTGTCGGCCAGCTCGCCCTACAAGTCGGTGAAAGACCTACTGGCCGCGATGGCCGCGAAGCCCGGCGGCTTCAAGTACGCGTCGTCGGGCATCGGCAGCACGCAGCACGTGGGCGGCGAAGCCTTCAACCTGGCCACGGGCATGACCTCGATCCACGTGCCCTACAAGGGCAGCTCGCAGGCGCACATCGACATCATCTCGGGCGAGGTCGAGATGATGTTCGACAGCACCTCCTCGGCCATGGGCCAGATCCGCGCCGGCAAGTTCCGCGCACTGGCCGTGAGCGCACCGCAGCGCTCGCCCGAGCTGCCCGACGTGCCCACGCTGGCCGAGCAAGGCGTCAAGGGCGCCGACGTGTCGACCTGGTACGGCCTGTACGTGACGGCCGGCACGCCGCGCCCCGCGGTCGAGCGGCTGAGCGCCGAACTCACGCGGACGATGGGCCTGGCGGACGTGCAGTCGCGCATCAAGGCCCTGGGCGGCGAGCCCGGCACGCTGACCGGCGAACCCTTCGCGGCGATGAACCGGCAGGAGTTCGACCACTACGGCCGGCTCGTGCGCGATGCGCGCATCAAGGCCGAGTGAGGCCGTCCCTTCTTTCTCTTTTCTCCACCTCCATTGCCGACCATGTCTACCCCATCGACAACCCCGCGCGTGACCTCCGCCAAACCCCGCATCGCCGTGCTGCTGGGCGACCCCAGCGGCGTCGGCCCCGAGATGGCCGTGAAGCTGCTCGCGCGCCAGCGCAACCTCGACGCCGCGCGCGTGCTGCTGATCGCCGACCCCGTCGTGCTGGCCGCAGGCGAGCGCGTGGCGGGCACGAAGCTGGCGCCGCTGCAGGTGAACGCCCTGGACGATCTGCGCTTCGAAGACGGCCGTCCGAGCCTCCTCGTGCGCGACTGGATGGCGGGCGAGGAACCGGTGCTCGGCGAGTCGAACGAGCGCTCGGGCCGGGCCTCGTTCGAAGCACTGGAGCTGGCCACGCAGGCCGTGCGAAACGGCCAGGCCGACGCGATCCTCTTCGCGCCGCTCAACAAGCATTCACTGCGCCTGGGCGGCCTCGTGCACGAGGACGAGCTGCGCTACATGCAGGAGCGCTTCGCGGTCACCGGCTTCGTCTGCGAGTTCAACCTCACCGGCTCGCTGTGGACCTCGCGCGTGACCTCGCACATCCCGCTGAAAGACGTGGCCCGGCACATCACGGTAGAGGGCGTGCGCGACGCCGTGAAGATCATCGCGTCGGCACTGCGCCGCGCCGGCGTGACACACCCGCGCATCGCCGTGACCGGCCTCAATCCGCACGCGGGCGACGGCGGCTCGATCGGCATGGAAGAGATCGAGATCATCGCGCCCGCCATCGAACAGCTGCGCGCCGAAGGCCACGACGCGCGCGGCCCGTTCTCGCCCGACACCGTGTTCATCGGCGCACGGCGCGGCGACGTGGACGCGGTGGTGTCGATGTACCACGACCAGGGCCAGATCGCGATGAAGCTCATGGGCTTCGAGCAGGGCGTGACCTTGCATGGCGGCCTGCCCGTGCCCGTGGCCACCTCGGCCAGCGGCAGCGCCTTCGACATCGCCGGCCAGGGCGTAGCGCAGATCGAAGGGCTGCAACAGGCCTTCGACTTGTGCGTGCGGATGGCAAGCGGCGCGCCTGCTGCACCTGCATCCGTCGAGGCGGCAGTGGCCTGAGCCGCCTGGCGCCCCAAAGAAAAAGGGCCGCGTGTGCGGCCCTTCGAAGGAAAAAAGCTCAGGCGCTCGGCGGTTCGCCGTAGGCGTTGCTCTCCGGCTGCGTCGGCTGAACGAAGAAATAGATCAGCACGAGATTGATCAGCGGGATGATCGACAGCAGCAAGAACCAGCCGCTCTTGCCGATGTCGTGCAGGCGGCGCACGCCCACCGCGAGGGCGGGCAGAAGCAGGGCCAGCGCTGCAATGAAGTACACGTACTCATGGATCAGGCCCGTCACGACGAGCACGCCGAACTGGGCCAGAAAAAACCACCAGAACTCGGAACGCGACGCACGACCCGTGAAATCGGTGTACTTGGCGATGCACGTCTTGACCGCTGTTTGAAAGTCCATTGACTCGCTCCTCTTGATGAATCCCAGGGAAATTTCCCCGGGGCCATCATATCGGCGCACTGTGCAACGACAAACTCGGCCAAACCGGCCACCACGCTGCAAACCAATGGCCTAAAGGCCTAGTGGATAGAGCCTTTGGCCAAGGCTTGCGAGGCTTGCAGTGACGTGCGCCGTCAGGTGCTCAGCCGCTGCAGCAGGCCGGCCGTGGAGGCATCGAGCCCCGAGACATCGCCTGAGGCCAGGCGCGGTTCGATGTCGCGCGCCAGCACCTTGCCGAGTTCCACGCCCCACTGGTCGAAGCTGTTGATGCCCCACAGCGCGCCGCTGGTGAACACGCGGTGCTCGTACATCGCGAGGAAGGCGCCCAGTGCTTCGGGCGTGAGCTTCTCGAACACGAAGAAGGTGCTCGGCCGGTTGCCCGGAAAGTTCTTGTGGCCGCCTTCGTCGAGCTTGCCGACCATCAGCGCCTGCGCCTGCGCAAGCGCATTGGCCAGCAGCTTGGGGTGGTGGCCGTCGAGGTCGTGCGAGGCGTCGCGCACCGCCATGAACTCGAGCGGGATCACGTCGGTGCCCTGGTGCAGCATCTGGAAGTAGGCGTGCTGTCCGTTGGTGCCGGGCTCGCCCCAGAGCACGGGCGAGGTGCCGAAGGCCAGCGGCGCGCCGCTCGCATCGACCTGCTTGCCGTTGCTCTCCATCTCGAGCTGCTGCAGGTAGGCCGGCACGCGCTTCAGGGCGCTGTGGTACGGCGCGATGCTGCGGCTCGTGAAGCGGTGGAAGTTGCGGTACCAGACATCGAGCAGGCCCAGCCGCACAGGCAGGTTCTGCTCGAGCGGCGCGGTGCGGAAGTGCTCGTCCATCGCATGCGCGCCCGCCAGCAGCCGGCGAAAGCCGTCGGCGCCGATGGCCAGCGCGATCGGCAGGCCGATGGCCGACCACAGCGAATAGCGGCCGCCCACCCAGTCCCAGAAGCCGAAGGTGGTGTCGATGCCGAACTGCTTCGCGGCCTCGACGTTGGTGGTGAGCGCGGCGAAATGGCCGGCGATGTCGGTGCCACCCGACTGTTCGTACCAGCGCTTGGCCGAGAGCGCGTTGGTCATCGTCTCGGCCGTGGTGAAGGTCTTGGAGGCGAGCAGAAACAGCGTGTGCTCGGGCGCCAGGCCCTTGAGCACGCCCGCCAGTTCGTGGCCGTCGACGTTCGAGACGAAGTGAAAGCGCTTGCCCGGCGCCACGAACTCCGCGAGCGCCAGCACCGCCATTTGCGGGCCGAGGTCGGAGCCGCCGATGCCGATGTTGACCACGTCGGTGATCGTGTGGTCGCTGCGCACCTTCTCGGCGTAGGCCAGCATGGCGTCGAGCGTGGCATGCACCTCGCGCAACTCGTGGGCCGTCTGGCGGCCGGTGGCCGCGTCGGCCGGCGCGCGCAGCAGCGTGTGCAGCACGGCGCGGTCTTCGGTGTTGTTGATGTGCGCGCCCGCGAACATGGCGTCGCGGTGGGCTTCGAGGCCGCATTCGCGCGCCAGCGTGAACAGCAGCGCCTCGGTGCGCGCGTCGATGAGGTTCTTCGACAGGTCGGCGAAGACGTGCGGCGCCTCCTGGCTGAAGCGCGCGAAGCGCCCGGCGTCCTCCACGAAGGCATGGCGAAGATCGAACTGGCGACCGGCCGTGTCGAAGCTGGACTGCAGTTGCGCCCAGGCCGGCGCGCGGTCACAGCGCAGGGTCATGGTCATGTTTACTTGCCGCTTTCCTGCATGAGCTTTTCCAGCTTCACGGCGTCGGCCGCGAAGGCGCGGATGCCTTCGGCAAGCTTCTCAGTGGCCATGGCGTCTTCGTTGAGCGCGAAGCGGAAGCCGGCTTCGTCGTAGCTCACCTTCTTCGCGTCGCCCGTGGCGGCGGCCTTGGCGTCGAGCGCGTGCGTGAGCGGCTCGTTGCTCGCGGCCAGCTCGGCCAGCAGCTCGGGGCTGATGGTCAGCAGGTCGCAGCCGGCGAGCGCCTGGATCTGCCCCACGTTGCGGAAGCTCGCGCCCATGACCTCGGTTTTGATGCCCTGCTGCTTGTAGTAGTTGAAGATTTCGCGCACCGACTTCACGCCGGGGTCGTTGGCGCCCGCGCTGGCGGCTTCGTCCCACTTGGCGCCGGCCGACTTCTTGTACCAGTCGTAGATGCGGCCCACGAAGGGCGAGATGAGCTGCACGCCGGCCGCGCCGCAGGCCACGGCCTGCGCGAACGAGAACAGCAGCGTGAGGTTGGTGCGGATGCCCTTCTGCTCGAGCAGGCGCGCGGCCTCGATGCCTTCCCAGGTGGAGGCGACCTTGATCAGCAGGCGCTTCTCGGTGTCGATGCCCTCGGCCTTGTACAGCGCCACGATGCGCTCGCCGCGGGCCACGGTGGCGGCGGTGTCGAACGAGAGGCGTGCGTCGACTTCGGTGGACACGCGGCCCGGGATGATGGAGAGGATTTCGGTGCCGAAGCGCACCAGCAGGCGGTCGATGACCTCGTCGAGCGGCTTGCCGGCGTGGGCCTGCACGGTTTCATCGAGCAGCGGCCGGTACTCGGCCTTCTGCACGGCCTTGAGGATCAGCGACGGGTTGGTGGTCGCGTCCTGCGGCTTGGAAATGCTGAGCTGCTTGAAGTCGCCGGTGTCGGCAACCACGGTGGTCCACTGGCGGAGTGCATCGAGTTGGTTCATGAAATCAATTATCCGGGGAGGGGTGTGACAAGTCCTGCACGCAGTTGCGCGGCGGTCGATGTTTTCATGCGAACCGTAGCACGGGTTTTCGCGAAGCTCCATCGGCCTGCAGCGCGAAGGGTTGTCGGCCGCCCTGCCCTACAGGGGCTGTGGTCCCCGGCTGACGGCAGCCAGCCGCGGCCCGGGGCACCCTGAACGGGACGCGACATCCACGCCGAGAACGACTTTCCCCAGGAGCCCTCATGACCCCTCGCCCCCCACGCCCCGCGACCGCCGCCGGCCGCGCCTTCGACGACCGCCGCACCAGCCACGCGATCGGCGCCATGGCCACCGCCTTCGTCGTGGGCGGCGTGGCCACCTGGTACGCGCTGGGCGCCGCACGCACGGCCCGTGCCCGGCCCGCCGGTCCGGCCGACGGCGCCCCGCTGATGCGCGCGCCGCTGCAGGTGGTGGCGCCGGTCGACCTGCACCGCTACGCCGGCGTCTGGCACGAACAGGCGCGGCTGCCCAACCGGTTCCAAAAACAGTGCGCCGGCCCGGTGAGCGCCGAGTACACGCCGCAGCCCGACGGCACCGTGCAGGTGCGCAACCGCTGCGTGCGCGACGACGGCAACTTCGACGAGGCCATCGGTAGTGCGCGCGTGGTGCCCGTGGCCGGCCAGCCCGGCGCGGGACGGCTGCAGGTGCGCTTCGCCCCCGCCTGGATGGGCTGGCTGCCGCTGGTGTGGGGCGACTACTGGATCTTGAAGCTCGACCGCGACTACCAGGTGGCGCTGGTCGGCACGCCCGACCGTGAGTACCTTTGGGTGCTGTCGCGCGCGCCGCGCCTGGAGGACGACGCGCTGCAGGCCGAGCTGGACTACGCCCGCAGCCTGGGGTTCGACACCGACAAGGTGGTGCTCACCGGCAGGTAGCGCTGCAGTTGCGCCGGCAGCTTGTCGGGCGCGGTGCAGTGGATGGCGTGCCAGCCGAAGGCGCGGGCCATCTCGACGTTGGCGGCCGAGTCGTCGATGAACACCGTCTGCTCCGGATCGAGGCCGTGGCGCATGGCCAGCAGCTCGTAGATCTCGCGCTCGGGCTTGAGAAACTTCACGTCGCCCGAGAACACGCCGCCGTCGAAGCGCTGCATGAAGGCGTGCAGGCGCTCGAGGGCGCGGGCGAACGGCACGGGCATGTTCGACAGGTAGTACAGCCGCAGCGGCTCACCGGCGTCGCGCTGCACGAGCAGCTCTTCGAGCATCGCGACCGTGACGTCGATCGGCGCCAGCCGCTCCCCGAGCCCGTCGAGCATGGCGTGCAGCGACTCGGCCGGCAGCGCCAGCCGCGCCGACATGCGGGCGATGGCCTCGTCCAGCGTGCGGGTGCCGCAGTCGAAGCCGGTCCAGTCGTCGTGATGGAAAAGGGCCCGGCCCAGGGCCGCGGCGGCGGCGTCAGTGGGGGCGTGAGAGGGGAGATGGGCCTGGACCAGCCGTGCCGGCTCCCAGGCGAACAGCACGGCGCCAAGATCGAAAACCACGTTCATGGCGCCATTGTTTCATGCGCCGGGCACCACGCTCACGCCATGGGTTCCGAGCGACAGGGTGGTCTGCGTGCCGGCCGCCAGCGGGCGCGACAGGTCGGTCGAGACCACGAAGACCGGCCCCAGCGGGGTGTCGAAGCCGTATTCGTAGAAGCTGCCCAGGTACGCCGACTTGCGCAGCGTGGCGGGCAGGCCATCGAGCGCGCCGATGTCCCAGGCCTCGGGCCGCACCGCCACCTTCACCGTGCCGGGCGCCACCGCGTAGCGCGGCTGCAGCCGCAGCGGGCCGAGCGTGACGCTGCCGTCGGCCTGTGCCACGGCCGGGAACACCATCGCCTCGCCCATGAAGCCGGCGACGAACTCGCTCTCGGGCCGGCCGTACAGCTGCTCGGGCGTGCCGCGCTGGGCGATCACGCCGTGGTCCATGACGATGATTTGGTCGCTCACGGCCAGCGCCTCGCTCTGGTCGTGCGTCACGTAGGCCACGGTGAGCTTCAGGCGCTGCTGCAGCGAGCGGATCTCCTCGCGCATCTCGCGCCGCAGGCGGGCGTCGAGGTTGGACAGCGGCTCGTCGAACAGCAGCACCGCCGGCTCAAGCACCAGCGCGCGCGCCAGGGCCACGCGCTGCTGCTGGCCGCCCGACAGCTCGCTGGGCAGGCGCTCGTCGAAGCCGACCAGGCCCACGCCCCGGAGCGCCTCGCGCGCGCGCAACGTGGCTTCGTCCTTCTTCACGCCGCTCATGCGCAGGCCGTAGCCCACGTTCTCGATCACGTTCATGTGCGGGAACAGCGCGTAGCTCTGGAACATCATGCTCACGTTGCGCTCGCCCGGGCCGAGCGTCGTGACGTCGCGCCCGCCCATGAAGATCGAGCCCGAGGTCGGCGACTCGAGCCCCGCGATCATGCGCAGCGTGGTTGTCTTGCCGCAGCCCGAGGGGCCGAGGATGGTGGTGAGCGTGCCCACGGGCACCTCGAAGCTGATGCCCTTGACGGCCATCGGGCCGTTCTTGTCCGTGCCGTAGCGCTTGGTGACGTTGCGGAATTCGATACCGTTCATACGGAGAGGCTTTCCATTTTGTGATGCCCTTGGTGATTGGGCGTGGCCCCGCGTCTTCCCAACTTGCGCTCTCCGACCACGAACTGCACCAGCGCAATGGCCAGCGACATCAGCACCATGAGCACCGTGCAGTAGGCGAGCGCGATGCCGTAGTCGCCATTGCCGACGCGGCCGATGATGTAGGTGGTGGCCAGTTCGTTCTCGGCCGTGACCAGGAAGATCACGGCGCTCACCGTCGTCATGGCGCGCACGAAGCTGTAGACCAGCGCGGCCACCAGCGCGGGCTTGAGCAGCGGCAGCACCACCTTGAACAAGGTCTGCGAAGTCGAGGCGCGCAGCATCAGCGAGGCCTCGTCGAGCGAGCGGTCGAGCTGCTTGAAGGCCGCCGTGCCGGCGCGCACGCCCACCGGCAGATTGCGGAACATGAAGCACAGCACGATGATGAGCCCCGTGCCCGTGAGCTCGAACGGCGGCACGTTGAAGGCCAGGATGTAGCTCACGCCCAGCACTGTGCCCGGGATCGCAAAGGCCAGCAGCGCGCCGAACTCGAAGGCGCCCTGCCCCTTGAACTCGTTGCGCGCCAGCAGCCAGGCGATGAGCAGGCCCAGCGCCGCGGTGATCGGCGCCGAGATGCCGGCCAGTTTCAGCGTGGTGATCAGCGAGTTCCACGCCGTGCCGGCCCACACCAGCCCGAACTGGCCCCACTCCAGCGCGAAGGCGCTCTTGAAGTGGTTGAGCGTGAAGCTGTAGTCGCGGCCCCAGGTCTGCACGAAGCCGCCCGCGAAGGCGAACAGGTAGACCACGGCGGTGAAGGCGATCCACGGCAGCGCGATGCACTGGATGGTGCGGCGCACGCCATCGGGCAGCGCCATCGCGATGCCGGCGTCGCCCTTGCCGCTCACGGTCGTGTAGTTCTGCTTGCCCAAGAGGCCGCGCTGCAGCGCGAACACGCCGAGCGCGAACAGCGTGAGCACCCAGGCCAGCGATGCCGCGCGGCCCTGGTCGTACTGCGCGCCGACGATGGCAAAGAAGATGTCGGTCGACAGCACCGAGAACTGCCCGCCCACCACCACCGGGTTGCCGAAGTCGGCAATGCTCTCGATGAAGCCGACCAGGAAGGCGTTGGCCAGCCCGGGCTTGAGCAGCGGCAGCGTCACGGTGAAAAACGCGCGGCGCCGGTCGGCGCGCAGCATCTGCGCGGCCTCTTCCAGGCTCGGCGCGATGCCCTGCACCACGCCGCGCATGATCATGAAGGCGATGGGCGTGAAGGCGAACAGCTGCGCCACCAGCACGCCCGGCATGCCGTAGAACCAGCGCGTGGGCTCGATGCCGAACACGTTCTCCAGCACCTGGTTGACGATGCCCGCACGGCCGAACAGCAGGATCAGGCCCAGGCCGACCACGAACGGCGGCGTGATGATCGGCAGCAGCGCCAGCACGCGCAATGCGCCCTGCCCGCGCCGGCTGCCGCGCTCGGCCATCAGCGCCATCAGCGTGCCCAGGAAGGTGGTGCCGGCCGCGGTGAGCAGCGCCAGCACCAGCGTGTTCCAGGCCACGCCGCAGCGCACGCCGCCCGCCAGGCAACCCAGGCCCCAGATGCGCTCGGTGAACACGCGCGCCGCGAAGGCCGTGATCGACCACTGCCCGTCTTCGTTGAAGAAGGCGCCCGACAGCGCCCGGCTCACCGGGTAGGCGATGAACAGCGCCATCAGCACGCCGCAGCCGACCACCGAGGCAGAGACGAACAGATCGCCCTTGAACAGGCCGAGCCGCGCCATGCCGAAGGCCGCCAGCAGCACCAGCGCCGTGAGCGCCACGAAGCCGCCCGCGCCGATGCCGAACTGGTTGACCGCCAGTTCGCCGAACTGGGTGTTGAGTGCCGCGACGCTCCAGCCGCGCGCGCCGATGGTGAAGCCCGCCACGGCCAAGCCGATGGCGCCGATCGCGCCGCCCGCCAGCAGCCAGCGCCCCTGCGCCTTGCCGGCCGGCAAGGCCGCACCGACGGCGCACAGCAGCAGCCCGGCCAGCCCGATGAAGAGCCAGCTGCGGCCCTGCGTCGCCGCCTGCATCAGGCCGTTGGCGCCTTCCGCCTGCCCGAAGACCTGCGGAACGGCTTCGTACCAGGTCGCATCCTGGATCGCATACCAGGGCAGCACGAGATAGGCCGCCAGGCCCAGCGCGACCCAGGCCCAGATCCATCGCCGCGCGCGCCGGGCGGCGGCCAGGGACGCCGGGTTGGCCGGCGCGCCTTCGTTGGAACGCGCCTGCACTTAGCGCGGCAGCGAGTTGACGTCTTTTTCCCAGCGCGCGATCAGGCGACGGCGCTCGGCGCTGGCGCCGTACTTGGCGTAGTCGTAGCTGATGAACTTGATCTTCTTGAAATCAGGAATGCGCGGGTCGAGCTTGGCGCTCGCATTGCTGGGCAGCTGGAACTGCTTGTTGGCGGCGCCCAGCTCCTGCGCGGCGGGCGTGAGCGCCCATTCGTAGAACTTCTTGGCGGCATCGAGGTTGCGCGCGCCCTTGATGACGCTCATGGAGCCGATCTCGGCGCCGGTGCCGTCGCTCGGCGTGATGGTTTCGACCGGAAAGCCCTGCATCCTCTCGCCCGGGCCGTCGTGCACGAAGCTGATGGAGATCGCGGTTTCGCCGCGCGCCACCGCCTTGATCGGGCCGGTGCCCGAGCGCGTGTACTGGCCCACGTTCTTGTGCAGCGCCTTGAGGTAGTCGAAGGCCTTGTCCTCGCCCATGAGCTGCACCAGCGTGGCGATCATGGTGTAGGCCGTGCCGCTCGATGCGGGGTTGGCCACCTGGATGTCGCCCTTGTACTCGGGCTTGAGCAGATCGGCCCAAGTCTTGGGCACGGGCAGCTTCTTCTTGGCCAGCAGCTCGGGGTTGTAGCCGAAGCCCAGCGGGCCCGAGTAGATGCCCACGGTCTTGTAGCCCGACTGCTTGGCCTGCTGCTGGGCCCAGGGATGCAGCTGCGTGAGCGTGGGCGACTTGTACTCAAGCGTGAGCCCCTGCTCGGCCGCCTGCAGGTGCGGGTCGCCCGTGCCGCCGAACCAGACGTCGGTCTTGGGGTTGTCCTTCTCGGCGATGAGCTGGGCCAGCGCCTCGCCCGAGCCCTTGAGCGCCATGTTGATGCGCACGCCCGTGGTGCGGGCGTAGACGGTGGAGATCACGTTGCACCACTCGGCCTGCACCGAGCAGATGACGTTGACGGTCTGCGCCGACGCGGCGGCCGACAGACCCAGCAGCGCGGCTGCCGTGAAAAGCTTCTTCATTGGTATTCCCCTGCCTCGGCAATAAAAAAAGGCCTCGCGGCCATGGGACAGCGTAGCTTTAGTACAGGTGTGCCGAATCGGTACAAGTACCATCGCGACTGGCACGTTGCCTGCTCGGCATTCAGACAAAGGAAAGTTTTCTCATGAGCTTCGATCTCGTTCTGTTCGGCGGTACTGGCGACCTTGCGTGGCGCAAGCTGATGCCCGCGCTGTTCCAGGCCTTCAGGCACGGCAGCCTGCCGCAGGACGGGCGCATCGTCGGCGTGGCACGCGACGACCTGTCGGACGACCAGTACCGCGAGCTGATCCAGTCGCGCTTCAGCGCCGTCGAAGGCGCCAAGCGCCCCTCCCCCGAGGAGTTCAAGAAGTTCGCGTCCATGCTGCACTACCTGCGCATGGACCTGTCCAAGCCCGCCGACTACGCCAGCCTGGCCGACCTGCTCAAGCAGCGCGATGCCAAGACGGTCGTGATGTACGTGGCCACGGCGCCCGCGCTCTTCACGCAGGTGGTCGAGCAGATCGCCGCCGCCGGGCTCAACGGCCCGCGCACCCGCGTCGTGCTCGAGAAGCCGCTGGGCCACGACCTCGCCTCCAACCGCGCCATCAACGCCGCGGTGGGCAAGGTGCTCGAAGAGAAGCAGGTCTTTCGCATCGACCACTACCTGGGCAAGCCCTCGGTGCAGAACCTGTTCGCGATGCGCTTCGGCAACGCGCTGTTCGAGCCCATCTGGCGCCGCGAGCACATCGCAAACATCCAGATCACCATGGCCGAGGACCTGGGCGTGGAAAAGCGCGGCGCCTTCTACGACCAGACCGGCGCGCTGCGCGACATGGTGCAGAACCACGCGCTGCAGCTGCTGTGCGCCGTGGCCATGGAGCCGCCCATCAACGCGCACGCCGACGCCATCCGCGACGAAAAGCTCAAGGTGCTGCGCGCCCTCAAGCCCTGGACGCCCGAGAGCCTGGGCCTGCACGCGGTGCGCGGCCAGTACACGGCCGGCACGGCCTACGGCGAGCGGGTGCAGGGCTACCGCGACGAGCCGGGCGTGAACCCCGACAGCCGCACCGAGACCTTCGTGGCGCTGCGCACCGAGATCGCCAACTGGCGCTGGGCCGGCGTGCCCTTCTACATCCGCACCGGCAAGCGGCTGGCCTCGCGCGACGCGCGCATCGAGGTCAACTTCCGCCCCACGCCGCACGCCATCTACCGCGCACCGGCAGGCAACGTGAACAAGCTGGTGATCAACCTGCAGCCCAAGGACGGCCTGGAGCTGCACATGCTCGCGCAGGCGCAGGACAACCGCCAGCGCGGCGGCAACGGCCACGCCAGCGCCGCCCAACTGGCGCCGGTGCAGCTCGACCTGGACTTCGACAAGCGCTTCGGCGCCGAGCGCGTGGGTGCCTACGAGCGCCTGCTGCTGGACGTGATCGACGGGCGCCTCAACCTGTTCGTGCGCAGCGACGAGCAGGAAGAAGCCTGGCGCTGGGTCGAGCCGCTCATCGACTCCTGGGAATCCGATGGCGGTCCGCGCCCCTATGCGGCCGGCACCTGGGGCCCCAGCGCCTCGAGCGCCATGATCGCCCGCGACGGTTTCGCCTGGGGCGAGGAGCAGTAGAACCGCCGAATGCGCCGCGCCTTCAGCCGAACTGAAGGCAGCGCATGCTGAGCGTGCCCGACTGGAAGCCTTCGTAGACCGTCTTCGCACGCTCGCCCGGCGCCGCAGCGCCCAGGGCATACAGGAAGGGGAAGTAGTGGTCCGGCGTGGCCACGGCGGTCGACGCCCCTTCGAGCTTTTCGTAGCCGATCAGCGCGCGGTCGTCCCGGCCGGCCAGCGCGGCTTTCACCGCCTCGTCGAACGACTGCGCCCACGGGCGGCTCGCCTTGAGCCCATCGGGCGTGCCGCGGTCGGTGGCACGCAGGTTGTGCACCACGTTGCCGCTGCCCATCACGAGCACGCCCTGGTCGCGCAAGGCCGCCAGGTCGCGCCCCACCGCATGGTGGAACGCCGCCGGTTTGTCGTAGTCGATGCTGAGCTGGAAGACCGGCACGTCGGCCTTCGGATAGAGGTGCTTCAGCACGGCCCAGGTGCCGTGGTCCAGCCCCCACTGCTCGGTCGCGATCACCGGCGCCTGCTTGACGGCGCCGATCGCTTCGCGCGCCAGTGCGGGATGGCCGGCCGCTGGGTACTCGATGTCGAACAGCGCCTGCGGAAAGCCGCCGAAGTCGTGGATCGTCTTGGGCCGCGTCTGTACCGTGACCCCGGTCGCACCCTGGCTGAGCCAGTGCGCCGACACGCTGAGGATCGCCGTGGGGCGCGGCAGCTCACGGCCCCAGGCGGCGAGGCGGCGCGTGAAGGCGTTGTCCGCCAGCGCGTTCATCGGCGATCCGTGGCCAATGAAGATGACGGGCATGCGGCGCGCCGGTGCTGCGCCGGCCGCGTGTGCGATCTCGGTCATCGACGCCAGCGCGGCGGTGGCGCCCAGCGCCGAGCCCATGAGAAAGCCGCGGCGGCCGAGCAGGCGGGTCATCGGGGTGGAGGTCATCGTGTCAGGGGGTGTGGATTCGGGGCCAACCTGGGACTGTGCAACAGAGTGAGGGCTGGGAAAGTGCGTTTACGCACACCGCCCGGCGCAAGCACCATGGTTCACGGCACGAATGCACGCAGGCGTTCGCCCAGCGGCGCCAGGAAATCGCGCAGCAAGGGCTCGCGCATCAGCGTGTCGAGGTAGCCCGGCGCCAGTCGCCCGTTCTCCGCATACACCGCCAGCACGCGCAGGCTTTCACCACGCAGCACGGTGGTCGCGTGGACGTCACCCTGCCGCTCGCTAGCGCTCGCCATGTCGCGCAGCAGCGCCGTGGCATCGTCGGCATCGGGCGCCCACTGTTGGCCGTAGAGCCGGGCCAGCCGCTGCGCCTCGGCGGACGGCACGTCGGGGAAGACCAGTGGCAGCAGACGCTCTCGCACACGGGTCAGCGCCGTCACATCGGTTTCCACGGGTCCCGCAGCGTGGCGGGTCGTCAGTTGGCTGAGACTGATGCCGAGGTTGGCGAGCCGCGCACCGCCGCGCACCAGTTCCAGCAGCAGGCCGAGCCATGCGAACCGGCCGAGCGTGGCGTCGAAGCCGAGTCCGCGTTGCTGGATGCGGGGCAGCGACAGCATCAGGCCGCCCATCAGCAGCGGCTGTTCATGCGGCAAGTGGGCCAGCAGCGCGGCCAGGATCTGGTCGTGCATCTCCGGCAGGCGCTGCATCGGCGGTTCCTCGCCGCCGTCGCGGGTGTACCAGGCACCGACCGCGCCGATCTCCGGCGACGCCCGCAGGAACGCGGACTGCACTTGCAGGCGCTCGGGCGCACAGCGCACGGTCGGCGCCCACAGCGCCAGCGCGTCGCCGCGCGCCTGCATCAACCCCCATTGCGCGGCGGCGGCCCAGCCCATCGGGACGGGCGCCTGCAACAGCAGCAGCCCGGCCAGGCGCGGGTCGGCGGCCATGCGCGCGCGAACCACGTCGACGGTGGCGTCGGTGGAGCCGTCGTCCACCACGATGATCTGGTGCGGTGCGAGGCTTTGCTCGGCGATCGATGCCAAAGCCTCCGCGACGTTCGCCTCGTCGTCTCGCGTCACCATCAGGACGGACACCTGCGAGGCAGGCTCATCCATGCGCCGTTCCCGCTGCCCCACCCATCGCTGCCGAGCCGCCGCAAGATAACGCTGCATCGCCTCCGCCAGCACCTCATGCTGCGGCGGCAAGGACTGCAGCGCCCGCGGCCCGGCGATTTCCAGCGCACGCCGCCGCGGCGCATCGGCCACCAGCGCGCGCACGCGGTCGACCAGCTCGTCCTTCGTGCACCCTTCGACCGCGTCGCGCAGCACCTGCGGAATCTCGGAATGCGGATACAGCTCCGACACCACGGCCTTGCGATGCCGCAGCAGGATCGACAGGCGCGGCAGCTCGACGGTACTGGAGTGATCGGCCTTGCGCATGTTCAGCCCGACCTTGGCGCGCGGCAGCAAGGCGTCGCGCTGCGACGGCGTCCAGGCGGTGCCGAAGGGGTAGGCCACGCGCAGTCCGGCGGCCGTCAATGCCTCCAGCACCTGCAGCCGCCGGGGCGTCGTCTCGCCGAAGAAGATGACGTCGATGTCCTGCTGCGCGTCGTCCAGCACTTCGGACTCCGGCACCAGCGGCGTGGCCAGCGGCTCGAAGCCCGGGCCCACGTAGTCGGATCGATGGATGCCCAGCGCCGGGTGGTACACCATGTTCTCGAGGCTGTACTCCCACACATGGGCGCGCTGCAGCAGCCGTTGGTAGCCGGGCATCTCCGCGAGCAACGCGGGCAGGGCCGGCTCGAAGTTGACGACGATCGCGTTCGGCGGCAGCTCGTCGTCCGAGGGCAGGCTCAGGCCCATCGCGAAGAAGAAGAGGTTGATGTCGTCGTTGTCGACACCCGGCCCCGGCGCGATGCTTGTGATGTAGCCGAGGCGTTCGCAGGCCAGGCGAAAACCCTCCATCACCTCCCGCACGTTCTCGTTGCCCAGCGAGCAGAAGCGCAGGTGCGGCCGATACGGAAAGTCCGTCGGCCAGCCCTGCGGGCTGCCGCCTTCACTCACAAGCGGCCTTCCTCCACCGCATGGCAGGCCACCTGCACGCCCTTCAGGCTCAGCAGCTGCGGCCGCTCGGTCGAGCAGCGCGCATTGGCGTGCGGGCAGCGCGGATGAAAGGCGCAACCGGTCGGCGGGTTCAGCGGGTTCGGCACCTCGCCCTGCACCGGCGTACGTGCGCGGCCGGTGTGCTTCATCTGCGGGATCGCGTCGAGCAGCATGCGGGTGTACGGATGCTGCGGCTCGGCGAAGAGCTTCTGCTTGTCCGCCACCTCGACCAGCCGGCCCAGGTACATCACGCCGACCTGGTCGGCCACGTGGCGCACCACGGCGAGGTTGTGCGAGATGAACAGGTACGTCAGGCCCTGCTCGCGCTGCAGGTCCTTCATGATGTTGAGCACCTGCGCCTGCACGCTCACGTCGAGCGCCGAGGTGGGCTCGTCGCACACGAGGAACTCGGGCTGCGTGGCGAGCGCGCGCGCGATGGAGATGCGCTGGCGCTGGCCGCCCGAGAACTGGTGCGGGTACTTGCTCATGTCCAGCGGCGAAAGGCCGACCGACTGCAGCAGCTCGCCCACGCGCTGGCGCAGCGCGTCCTTGTCGCTCAGGATGCCGTGCTCGCGCAGCGGCTCGCCGATGATGTCCTCGACGATCCAGCGCGGGTTGAGGCTCGCGTAGGGGTCCTGGAAGATCATCTGGATGCGGCGGCGCAGCTGACGGCCTTCAGGCGTCTTGAACGCGGCGTGCGCGTCCTGCCCGTCGAACTGCAGGCCGCCGCGCGTGGGCGCATACAGGCCCACCAGCAGGCGCGCCACGGTGCTTTTGCCGCAGCCCGATTCGCCGACCAGCGCGAGCGTCTTGCCGCGCTCGATGGAAAAGCTCACGCCGTCCACTGCATGCAGCAGCACGCGCGGCTTGCGTTCGAGCACGCGGTTGAGCCAGGGCGGCGACACGTCGAAGGTGCGTGCGAGGTCGTGCGCGACCACGAGCGGCTCGCCGGTCTTGGTCTTTGCTGCCGCAGCGTCCTTGCGGGGTTCGATCACGGCGCTCATCGGGTCACCTCTGCGAGGGGTTCGGCCGCCTCGGGCGTGGCGCGCTCGCCGGCCGCCAGGGCGTCGTGGTGCTGCGCGGCGATCTCGGCCTGCCCCGCATGCGGGTCGGCGGCGTCGTGCAGCCAGCAGGCGGCGCGCGTGGCGCCCGCGTGCATCAGCTCGGGCCGTTCGGTCAGGCAGCGTGCGAAGGTGCGCGGGCAGCGCGGGTTGTAGGCACAGCCGGTCGGAATGGCATTGAGCCGCGGCATGGCACCGTCGATCTGGTTGAGCCGTTCGCGGTCGCTCGTCATGTCGGGGATCGACGCCATCAGTCCCGAGGTGTAGGGGTGCGCGGGCTGGTGGATCACCTCGTGCACCGGGCCGATCTCGGCGATGCGGCCGGCATACATCACGGCCACGCGGTCGCAGGTCTCGGCGATCACGCCCATGTCGTGCGTGATGAGCATCACCGCCGCGCCGCGTTCCTTGCAGACCTGCTTGAGCAGCTGGATGATCTGCGCCTGGATCGACACATCGAGCGCGGTGGTCGGCTCGTCGGCCACGATGAGCTTGGGCTCGGCCGCGAGCGCAAGCGCAATCACCACGCGCTGGCGCATGCCGCCCGAGAACTGGTGCGGGAAGTGGTCGATGCGCTGTTCGGCGGCGGGAATGCCGGTGTCCTGCAGCAGGCCGATGGCGCGCTTGCGCGCTTCCGACTCGGTCACGGGCAGGTGGGTGCGGATGGTCTCGATGAGCTGGCGGCCCACCGTGTACAGCGGGTTCAGCGAGGTCAGCGGATCCTGGAAGATCGCGCCGATCTTGCGGCCGCGGATGGGGCGCATCGCATCGAAACCGAGGTTGTCGATGCGCTGACCCTCGAGCAGGATCTCGCCGCCGGCCACGCGGCCCGGCGGTTCGAGCAGGCCGATGATGGCCGCGCCGGTGAGCGACTTGCCCGCGCCCGATTCGCCCACCACGCCGAGGATTTCACCGGGCGCGATGTCGAAGGAAATGCGGTCGAGCGCGCGCAGCGTGCCGCGGCGGTTCGGAAATTCGACGACGAGGTCTTTGACCTGGAGCAGCGTCATGGGGGCGTTCTCCTTTTCTGTTCAGCGCAAGCGCGGATTGAGCGCGTCGCGCAGCCAGTCGCCGAGCAGGTTCACGCTGAGTGCGATGAGCACCAGCATCAGGCCCGGGAACACCGTGATCCACCATTCGCCCGAGAACAGGTACTGGTTGCCGATGCTGATGAGCGTGCCCAGCGAAGGCGAGGTCGGCGGCACGCCGACGCCCAGGAACGAGAGCGTGGCCTCGGTGATGATCGCGGTCGCGACCTGGATGGTGGCCAGCACCATCACCGGCCCCATCACGTTGGGCAGCACGTGGCGCAGCATGATGCGCAGCGGCGCCACGCCAGTGACGCGCGCGGCCTGCACGTATTCCTTGTTGCGCTCCACCAGCGTGGAGCCGCGCACGGTGCGCGCGTACTGCACCCAGCCCGTGAGCGAGATCGAGATGATCAGCACGCCGAAGGCCAGCGACTCGTGCGCGCCCGGAAAGAGCGCGCGGCCGACGCCGGCGATGAGCAGCGCGACCAGGATGGGCGGGAACGACAGCATCACGTCGCACACGCGCATGAGGAAGGAGTCGAGCCAGCCGCCGAAGAAGCCGGCCAGCAGGCCGAGCACCACGCCGACGACGACCGACAGCACCACCGACACCACGCCGACGATCAGCGAGATGCGGGCGCCGTAGATCACGGCCGAAAGAATGTCGCGGCCCTGGTCGTCGGTGCCGAGGATGTATTTGGTGGAGCCTTCAGCGCTCCACGCCGGCGGCAGGCGGGCGTCGCCGAGTTCGAGGGTGGCGAGGTCGAAGGGGTTGTGCGGCGACACCCATCCGGCGAACACCGAACAGAAGACGCACACCAGCGCAATGACGGCGGCGGCGATCGCCACCGGCGAGGTGCGGAAGCTGTAGCCGACATCGCTGTCGAGCCAGCGAGCAAGGGTTTTTTTCATCGCCGGGCCGCGTGGGGGTTATTTTTCATCGTGAGGCAAAAAAGAATGGGCCCGCAAGAAGCGGGCCCATGGTCGGGCCGCTCAGGCAGCGGCCCACGGTCGACTTACTTGATGCTCATCCACTTGAAGTACATGAAGTTGTCGGCCAGCTGCACCAGCTCGACCTTCTTGCTCACGCCCCAGGCCAGCGACTGCTGATGCAGCGGCAGGTGGCCGATGTCGTCGGTGTGGACCTTGAAGGCTTCCTTGATCATCTCGTTGCGCTTGGCCTTGTCCGACTCGGACTGGATCTTCTTGGTCAACTCGTCCAGCTTCGGATTGCAGTAGGCGCCCAGGTTGAACTGGCCCGTGCCCTTGTCGTCGGGACACGAGGTGAGCGAGCTCAGCGCGTTGTGCGAGTCGTAGGTGGTCGGGGTCCAGCCCAGCATGTAGAAGCTGGTGTCGCGGCGCAGGATCTTCGGGAAGTAGGTGCCCTTGGTCTCGGCCACGAGGTTGATCTTGACGCCGATCTTGGCCAGGTTGGCGGCCACGCTCTGACAGATCTGGCCGTCGTTGACGTAGCGGTCGTTCGGGCAGTTCATCGAGACTTCGAAGCCGTTGGGGTAGCCGGCTTCGGTCAGCAGCTTCTTGGCGGCGTCGACGTCGAAGGGCAAGCGCTTGTCCTGGTCGGCGGTCCAGCCATTGATGCCCGGGCCGACGAGCAGCGCGGTGGGCTTGGAGGCGCCGCGCATCACGGTGCGCTGGATGCCGGCGATGTCGATGGCCTGGTAGAAGGCCTGGCGCACGCGCTTGTCCTTGAACGGGTTCTTGCCCTTCACGTTCGAGTACTGCAGCTCGTCGCGCTTCTGGTCCATGCCCAGGAAGATGGTGCGCATCTCGGGGCCGGTGATGACGCGGGCGTTGGGCGCGGCGTTGATGCGCGCGATGTCCTGCACGGGCACGGGCTCCATTACGTCGACTTCGCCGGAGACCAGCGCGGCCACGCGCGTGGCGGGGTTGGCGATGGGCGTGAACACGATCTCCTGCGCGTTGCCGTCGATCTTGCCCCAGTAGGTGCCGTTGCGCGTGAACACGGTGCGCACGTTGGGCTGGCGCTCGCGCACGCGGAACGGGCCGGTGCCGTTGGCCTTGAACGAAGCGGTGTTCTCGATGCCCTTGCGGCGGTCGACGGGCTTGGTGGCCTGGTTTTCCTCGCACCACTTCTTGCTCATGATCATGGTGAGCGAGATCACGTCGGGCAGGATCGGGAAGGGGCCGTTGGTTTCGATTTCGACGGCGAGGTCGCCGACCTTGCGCACGGCCTTGATCTCGCTGAGCGTGGCCTTCATGTCGGAGCCGTCGCCCTGCGCACGCGCGAAGCTGAACACCACGTCGTCGGCGCTGAACGGCGTGCCGTCATGGAACACCACGCCCTTGCGCAGTTCGAAGCGCCACACGTTCGGCGAGGTCTGCTTCCAGCTCGTGGCCAGCAGCGGTGCCAGGCTCAGGTCCTTGTTGCGGCCCACGAGAGTTTCATAGACGTTGGCGGTGACGCTCAGTTGCAGCGACTCGTTGAGCGAGTGCGGGTCGAGCGACAGGGCGTCGCCCTGGTTCGCGATGCGGATGGTCTGCGCGCTGGCGACCATGCTGACGGCGCCCAGGGCGCACAGGACAGCGACCGCAGCCGCTTGCTTCTTGAAACTCATGGGAACACTCCTCGGGTTGAAATCGAACACATCACGGCGCCGCGGTGGCGGCGGCTTTCCCTGGCTGCAGGCTGCGGGTAGCAGCCAGCGGCATGCCCTGCTCGATCAGGCCCGCATGCAGTGCGGCGCCCAACGGCAGGATCTCGTCGTTGAAGTCGTAACGGCTGTTGTGCAGGAAGGCGCCACTGCGGGCGTCCTGGCCGATGCGCAGATAGGCACCGGCCTTCTTCTGCAGCATGAAGGAAAAATCTTCGGCGCCCATGCTGGGCTCCAGGTTGCGATCGACGTTCTTCGCGCCGACCAGCGCCTGCGCCACGTCGGCCGCGAACATCGCTTCGGGCGCGGTGTTGATCGTGGCCGGGTAGATGCGTTCGTACTTGATCGTCGCGGTCGCGCCAAAGCCGGTGGCAATGGCCGTGCACAGCTCGCTCAGTCGCTGCTCGACCTGCGCCTGCACGCGTGCGCTGAAGGTGCGCACGGTGCCGACCAGCGTGGCCTCGCCCGGGATCACGCTCATCGCGCCGAGGTCGCCAGCCTGCACGGCGCAGATGCTGACGACGGCCGCGTCGATGGGACGCACGCTGCGCGACACGATGGTCTGCGCCGCGGTGATGATGTGCGCGGCCACCACGACGGGGTCGATGGTCTGGTAGGCATGCGCGCCGTGGCCGCCCTTGCCCTTGATCTCGATCGTCACGCGATCGGCCGCGGCCATCATCGCGCCGCGGTTGATGCCGACGGTGCCGGCCGGCATCGCGGGCCAGTTGTGCATGGCGTAGACGGCGTTCACCGGGAAGCGGTCGAACAGGCCGTCTTCGATCATCACGCGCGCACCGGCCAAGCCTTCTTCGCCGGGCTGGAAGATCAGCACGGCGGTGCCGTCGAAGTCGCGCGTCTCGGCCAGGTAGCGCGCGGCGCCGACGAGCATGGCGGTGTGGCCGTCGTGGCCGCAGCCGTGCATCAGGCCGTCGTTGGCGGAGCGCCAGCCGAAGTCGTTGTCCTCGCGCATGGGCAGCGCGTCCATGTCGGCGCGCAGGCCGATCATGCGGCCGCTGGCCGTCGACTTGCCGCGGATGACGCCGACCACGCCGGTCTTGCCGATGCCCTCGTGGATCTCGTCCACGCCGCAAGCCCGCAGTGCTTCGCGCACGCGGCCCGCCGTGTAGACCTCTTCGAAGCCAAGCTCGGGGTGGGCGTGCAGGTCGCGACGAAAGGCCGTGATCTCGGGGTAGAAGCTGGCGATGTGCGCGAAGGCCCGGCCGGAGGCCTGCAGGCGCGGCGTTGCGGCAGCGGTTGCGACACTCACCTCAATGGCCTCCCGCCTTGCCCACGCGCAGCCGCGGATCGACCACGAAGTACAACAGGTCGACCACGAGGTTGATCACCACGAAGATCAGCGCGATCAGGCACAGGTAGGCGGCCATCACCGGAATGTCCGCGAAGGTCACGGCCTGGATGAAGAGCAGCCCCATGCCGGGCCACTGGAACACCGACTCCGTGATGATCGCGAAGGCGATCAGGCCGCCGAGCTGCAGGCCGGTGATCGTCATGACCGGCACCAGCGTGTTCTTGAGCGCATGGCCGAAGTGGATCGCGCGGTTCGACAGGCCCCGTGCGCGCGCGAACTTGATGTAGTCGGTGCGCAGCACCTCGAGCATCTCGGCGCGCACCAGCCGCATGATCAGCGTGAGCTGGAAGATCGCCAGCGTCACCGCCGGCAGGATGATGTGGTGCCAGCCGTCGGCCTTGAAGAGCCCGCTGGTCCACCAGCCGAACTGCACCGTGTCGCCGCGCCCGAAGCTCGGGAACCAGCCCAGCGTCACGGCGAAGACGAGGATCAGCAGGATGCCGATCAGGAAGGTGGGCAGCGACACGCCGAGCAGCGAGACGGTCATGAACACCTGGCTCATGAAGGTGCCGCGGCGCAGGGCGGTGTACACGCCCATCGGAATGCCGACGAACAGGGCCAGGGCCGCGGCCACGAGCGCGAGTTCGAGCGTGGCCGGGAAGCGCTCGCCGATCAGGCGCGACACCTTGGCGCCCTGGCGCAGGCTCAGTCCGAATTCGCCTTGCGCGGCGTTGACGAGGAAGTGCCAGAACTGCACGAAGAAGGGTCGGTCGAGCCCCAATGCGGCGCGCATTTCACGGATCTGGTCGGGCTTGGCATCCTGCCCCAGCAGGAACACGACCGGGTCGCCGACATATTGAAAGAGGAGGAAGGCAATGAACGCAACCGCGATCATCACGATCACGGCCTGGATCAGGCGGCGCAGTACAAAGGCAGTCATTCAGCAACAAGAGTGATCGCGGCATGCTAGCAGTGCAAGCAGCGTGCCCGCACGGGGGTTCCCCGGGGGTGGAGGCGCAATTTTTACGAGTGAGAACAGGCGCGTGCCAAAAGAAAAAGCCACCCGGCTTGCGCCGGGTGGCTTTCAGTCTTTCGATTCGAAGCTGGCTTGCGCCAGCATCAAATTAGAAAGCGTGACGGATACCGAAGTCGTAGCCGGTCGAGTTCTTCGGGGTGAAGACACCGCTGTTGATGAAGGCCGGGCCGCCAACGGTCAGGGCTGCACCGTTCTTGTTGCTCACGCGAGCAACGGTAGCGTACAGAGCCGTGCGCTTCGACAGGTTGTGCACGTAGCCGATAGCCAGCTTGTTAGCCTTCGGGTCAGCGATACGCGGCTGGAACAGCACTTGCGGCTGGTTCAGGTCGTACTTGACGCTCGAGTACGAAGCGCGGATCAGGCCAGCACCGACGGGCACGGTCACGCCGAGCAGGTAGCCGGTCAGGTCGGTGTCAGGCGTAGCGCCGACGAAGGGGGTGACTTCGTAGTCGACCTTGTTCTTGACGCGCGACACTTCACCGAACAGCTTCACGGGACCGAAGTCGTACGAAGCGCCCAGGTTCAGCGTGTTGACCTTGTTGGTCACGCCAGCGTAGAACTGGTCACCCGAGGTGCTGCTGCCATAGGCCAGCGCAACGTCCAGAGGACCGTTGGCGTAGCCGAAGCGGCCACCGACGTAACGGCCGGTGCGCGAGTTGTTCGCGACGTTAGGCGTAGCGGTACCAGGGCTGAACTTGTCCTTCTCGTGGAAGCCGTACTGCACTTGGCCGTAGAAGCCGCCCAGGTTCGGGGGCAGGAAGTAGCCGATGGTGTTGCTGGCGCGAACGTAGTTCGGATTGCCACCAAAGCCACCCGAACCGCCGGTGGTGTTGAAACCGCTGGCCGTCGAGATCAGGTTGGTGCCAACGCCGTTGGTGCCGAACGGATCGAACACGGTGTCGTTCCAGAACGTCGGGGTGTAATCACGGCCCAGACGAACTTCACCGAAACCACCCGACAGGCTCACGGTCGAGCGACGAGCGAACGTCGAAACGCCAGTTGCGCCGTCGTCGTTGGTGATCGGGGCTTCGAGCCAGAAGCTGGCTGCCAGGCCACCACCCAGGTCTTCCGTACCACGGAAGCCCAGACGGCTGGAGTTGTAACCCGAGTTAGCCAGAGCCGTGCGGCTGACCTTGACGCTGCCACGGTTCAGGTAGAACGGGTTCAGGAAGGTGGCGCCGTTCAGGTCACGCGAGGTGGACGAGTAGCCGCTGATCGACGCGTCGACCACACCAAACAGCGTGACGGACGACTGAGCCGAGGCAACACCGGCAACAGCCAGGGCAGCCAGAGCAACTAGAGATTTTTTCATTGCAAGTTTCTCCAAGGTTAAACATAGGGCTCCGGTGCGAAGGGCTCACCGTGACTGGCACTTTTGTGCTCCCACCGGACCCCGGGCCAACCTCCTTTTGGGAAGTTGATGCTATTGCACCAGAGCCGCTGCGGCAGGGCAAAACAAATCGCCCTAAATCTTGGAAGCCCCGCGTGTTTCGTTGCAGTCGTGCAACAAAGGACTTAGACGGGTGGTTTTGCCACGATATGAAACGAAATGTGCTGTCCTTGCATCGCCGGACAGGTGCGTTCAAATAGACCCATGACCGCCCTGCTCGACCCCGCCCTCACAGCCGCCGATGCGGCTTTGCGCACGCTTTTTGCCCGATCTCACGCCACCCGGTCGCTTCCGCCCGCGATCCAGCCGCAAGGTGAATTGAGCGAATCGGAGCGCCGCGAGGCCGGTGCGCTGATGCGCGTGAACCATGTCGGCGAAGTCTGTGCCCAGGCGCTGTACACCGCCCAGGCCGCCGTGGCGCGGGACCCGGCGTTGCGCGCGCACTTCCTGGAAGCCGCGCATGAAGAAACCGATCACCTGGCCTGGACCCGGCAGCGGCTGGACGACCTGGGCGCCCGCCCGTCCCTCCTGAATCCACTCTGGTATGCAGGCGCCTTCGGTCTTGGCCTGATTGCCGGACGCCTGGGTGACCCCCTGAGCCTCGGCTTTGTTGCCGAAACCGAACGGCAGGTGGAGGCACACCTCGAAAGCCACCTGGACCGCCTGCCGTCGACCGATCACGCGTCCCGCGCCGTGGTCGAGCAGATGAAGATCGACGAAGCCCGCCACGCCACTCAGGCCGTCGACGCGGGCGCCGCGGAACTGCCGGCCCCGGCCAAGGCCCTGATGCGCCTGGCATCGCGGGTCATGACGACCGTCGCCCACCGAATCTAGGGCCTTCGGTCGCCATCCAACGGGGGTTTCAGGTCTCGATCAGATCGAAGCTGGTCGTGATTTCCGCCGTCTTCGCCAACATGATGCTGGCGGAGCAATAGGTTTCGTGGCTGAGAGCGATCGCCCGCTCCACGGCGGTGGCCGGAATGCCCTTGCCCGCCACGGTGAAGTGCATGTGGATCTTCGTGAAGACCTTGGGGTCCTTCTCGGCGCGCTCGCTGGTCAGCTTGACGCTGCAGCGCTCGACGCGATGGCGCCCCCTCTTCAATATGAGCACCACGTCGTAGGCGGTGCAACCGCCCGTGCCCGCGAGCACGGTCTCCATCGGCCGCGCTGCGAGGTTCTGGCCGCCGTTCTCGGGCTTGGCCGCGTCCGGGGCGCCGTCCATCATCAGGACATGGCCGCTGCCGGTCTCGGCCACGAAGCCCATGGCCGATCGGGTGCCTGCGTCACCGGTCCAACTTACTGTGCATTCCATGGTGTTCAGCTCCAATTGGGATGAATTCGTGCGGAAAAATGCGCACCAAACATCAACTTGTGTGTGGGAAAAGCATCGCCTGCTTGTTGCATCGCAACAAAGGGTGGGTATACTCTATTTCATTGCTGCGCACTTCATGGTGCGCACCCAGTTGTCTCCTCCACCCTTCCAATTGGTGGATTTAGCCCCGAGTCGCAAGACTCGGGGCTTTTTTCTTTGTGCGTCCCGACGGCGGCGCCACTCTAGCCGTCCGCCCCGGAAGGGCAGCTGCTCTGGCTGCCCTGGCTGTTGCCGGTGTTGCCTCGGCTCAGTCGTCCGTCACGCTGTTTGGTGTGGTCGACGCGTCGATCAGCGGCTACTCGTCCACCTCGCGTGACCTGGGCAATGGCGTCACGTACGACAGGCTCGGCTTCCCCATCTACAACCCGTTCTACCTGAACCGCGGCAGCATCAAGGCAAGCCGCCGTGAACTGGCCCACTCGGGCTACAACTCCAGCCGTCTGGGCTTCCGTGGCACGGAAGACCTCGGTGGTGGCCTGGCCGCCAGCTTCTGGCTCGAGGCCCCGATCAGCAACGACGACGGCCAGACGGGCGTCTCGACATTCACGCGCCGTTCGACCGTGAGCCTGTCGGGCGGGTTCGGTGAAGTCCGCCTCGGCCGCGACTACACCCCGACGTTCTGGAACGACACCGTGTTCGATCCGTTCGGCACCAACGGCGTGGGCACCAACCTGGTCTCGACGGCCAACGGCTCGTTCGGCGGTTTCACCGGCTATGCCGACGGCAAGAAGCTTCCCGATGCCCTCAAGAACGTTCCGCAGCTCCCCGATGCCGGTGGCAGCAACTACGTTCGCGCCGGCAACAGCATCGGCTACTTCCTGCCGCCGAACCTGGGTGGTTTCTACGGCCAGGTGATGTACGGCTTCCACGAGAAGACCAAGTACAGCCCCGGCACCGCAACGCCCCTCACGGAAAACGCATCGCGCACCGGTCGCTATGTCGGTGGCCGCTTCGGCTACGCCAACGGCCCCCTGGATGTTGCGCTGGCTTATGGCAGCAGCACCGTTGGTGACCAGTTCTACGTCGGCACGACCACCAAGGTCAACACGCTGAACCTGGGCGCTTCGTACGACTTCGGTCCCGTGAAGCTGTTCGGTGAACTGTCGCGCGCCAAGAACAAGGTTGACTACGAAGTCGAACCGTACCTCGGCGGCCGTCCGGACATCGACCTGACCGGCTACCTGCTCGGCGTGACCGTGCCGGTCGGTGCTGGCCTGATCCGCGCTTCGTACTCGAGCGTCAAGTACGACGAGAACCTGGTTGCCCGCAACCCCTGGGAAGTGCTGCCCGCAGACAAGAAGGCCAACAAGCTGGCGATCGGCTACGTGCACAACCTGTCGAAGCGCACGGCCCTGTACGCCACCGTTGCTCGCGTGAGCAACAAGAACGGCGCATCGCTGACCGTCGGCGGCCCGGGCTTCCAAGGCACCGGGAACGGCTTCACGCCGAAGACCTCGACGGGCTACGACTTCGGCATCCGTCACGCCTTCTGATCGTTCGCTGTCGATTCACATGCTGGCCCACGCCAGTTTGAATCTGCAAACGCTCAAGCCGCCCGGTTCAAGCCGGGCGGCTTTTTGTCCTTCCTCAATTCATCCGGCCACGCCTGCTCTGCAGCAGCCCCACATTCATTTCTCCGCTCAGCACCGATGCGTAGAAACGCTCGACCATGTTGACACTCGTTCGTGCATTGCGCGCCAGCGTCAGCATGTCGATCCCCTGCCCATACAGGAGCCGCAACGTGATGGCCGTATGGCGCAAGCAATACAGCGTCCTCGACTGACCCAGCGGTCCTTTCTCGAGACCGGTCTTTTCGAGCACCCAGTGAAAGAAGAAATTGAGAACCGCCAGCGCGTGCTCGCGGTTCTTCAGGTGCGGCATGAAGATGTAGTCTTCCGCCCCGCCGAAACCATGGGTCTCGCGGTACGCGACCAGGCATTCATAGACACGAACGGCAGGTCGCAGGCTCACGATGGGCTGGCTGTGCCGCTTGGTCTCCGGCAGGTTCATCCGCAGGTAGACATGCTTGCCTCGCACCACCTCGATGTGCTTGTGCTTCATGAGCTTGATGTCGCTGGGACGCACGAAGGTGTTGACCATCCAGCGGATCAGCCACGGCAGCTCGTCGGGCATGACGAGCAATTCGCGTGCGATCCAGAAACGTTCGCCGGCCGTCAGCCGATCCAGCACCGGGTGCGAATGGCCGCGCAAGCTGCGCGCCGCCGCAATCAGCGCACGGTACTCCGCCACGCTGAAGCTGCCGCGCGGCTGGCTGCGCACCTTGACCTTCGGGAACACGGGGGCCTCGCGCAACGCACCGACGTGCACGCCATGCATGACCACCTTGCGCAGCAACACGAGGTATTGCGCGATCGTCGTGCTGGTGAAGCCTTGTTCGCCGAGGTGATCGATCAGGCGCTGCACGTCTGCGGTCGCGAACACAGCCACCGGCACATCGCCCAGCAACGGAACGATGTGCGCACGCAATCTGTTGCCCATGACCTGCCATGTGGGCCGTCCGATTTCGCCGCGTTGCACGCGCGCGGCCTCGGCCTGCATCAGTCCCTTCGAAAGGTCACTGACAGAAACTGATAACAAATTCTGCCCAACTGTTAGTGAATTAGCGGGCGTATGAATCGCGGGATAGGTGCGCGCAAAAAAACCGGAATCATTTGCAGCAGGAGCCTCGCGGAATAGGTTTATGACATTTGTGTCCATGCCATTCCCCGCATGCAATACCGATGCCTCTTATGATTGATGGTTAGCAAATGAAAACTCCCTGGAAAAGATCTTGCGCAATGCACCTGTTACTGCGGCGTTAACGCCCGCCGACTATCTCAGAAAAATCCTCAATGCGCGGGTCTACGACGTGGCTGTCGAGTCCGCTCTGGAGAAGGCACGCGCGCTCAGCGAGCGGCTTGGCAATACCGTGTTGCTCAAGCGCGAGGACCAGCAGCCCGTATTCAGTTTCAAACTGCGCGGCGCCTATAACAAGATGGCGCACCTGAGCAAAGCGCAATTGGCGAGCGGTGTGATTTGCGCATCGGCCGGCAATCACGCGCAAGGCGTGGCGCTCGGTGCGCGCAAGCTCGGCACGCGCGCAGTGATCGTGATGCCCGTGACCACGCCGCAATTGAAGATCGATGCGGTGCGTGGTTTCGGCGGCGAGATCGTGCTGCATGGCGACAGCTATTCCGACGCCTACCTGCATGCGCTCGAATTGCAGACGCAGCAGAACCTGACCTTCGTCCATCCCTTCGACGACCCCGACGTCATCGCGGGCCAGGGCACCATCGCGATGGAAATCCTGCGCCAGCACCAGGGTCCGCTCGATGCGGTGTTCGTGGCGATCGGCGGCGGTGGCCTCATCTCCGGCGTGGCCAACTACATCAAGGCCGTGCGGCCCGAGATCAAGGTGATCGGCGTCCAGATGAACGACTCCGACGCGATGATGCAATCGGTCGCCGCGCACCAGCGCGTGAACCTGCCCGACGTCGGCCTGTTCTCCGACGGCACGGCCGTCAAGCTGGTCGGCGAGGAAACCTTCCGCATCGCGCAGAACCTGGTCGACGGCTACATCTCGGTCGACACCGATGCGGTGTGCGCCGCCATCAAGGATGTCTTCGTCGACACGCGCAGCATCGTCGAGCCGGCCGGCGCACTGGCCGTGGCGGCGATCAAGCAGTACGCCGCCGAGCATGGCCGCCAAGGCGAGACCTACGCGGCGATCCTGTGCGGCGCCAACATGAACTTCGACCGGCTGCGCTTCGTGGCCGAGCGGGCCGAGGTCGGCGAGGAACGCGAGGCGCTTTTCGCGGTGACCATCCCCGAAGAGCGCGGCAGCTTCCGTCGCTTTTGCGAACTCATCAGCCAGCTGCCGGCCGGCGGCGCGCCGCGCAACGTGACCGAGTTCAACTACCGCATCAGCGATGCCGCCAAGGCCCACGTGTTCGTCGGCCTCACGACCTCTGCACGCGGCGAGTCGGCCACCATCGCGAAGGTCTTCATCGAACACGGCTTCGATGCGCTCGACCTCACGCACGACGAGCTCGCCAAGGAGCACTTGCGCCACCTGGTGGGCGGTCGCACGGGGCTGGCGCACGACGAGCGCCTGCTGCGTTTCGTGTTCCCCGAGCGTCCGGGTGCACTGCTCAAGTTCCTGAGCCTGATGCGGCCGAACTGGAACATCAGCCTGTTCCATTACCGCAACCAGGGCGCCGACTACGGGCGCATCCTCGTGGGCCTGCAGGTGCCGGCCGAGGAGTCGGCGGCCTTCGACAGCTTCCTCGAAACGCTGGGCTATCCCTGCGTCGAGGAAACGGCCAACCCGGCCTACCGCCTGTTCCTTCAGGCCTGACGCAAAGAAGAGAAGAGAAAGAAAAAGACCGCTGCGCTTACTGCGCGGGGGTCTGCGCCTGCGGCGGCGGCTCCATCGCGGCGCCCGCCGTGGCGGGAAGTTGCTGCTGCTGCGGCGGCATCACCATCGTCGGCATCGTGGCCGGCAACGGGCCTGCAGGCACAGCCGGCGACACCGTGGGCAAACCGGCAGGCGGCGTCGGAAGCCCCATGCTCAGCGGCGCACGCACCGGCAGCTGCAGCGTGAACGCCGCCGGCCCGTCGCGCTGGGCACCGAGCGTCGCCGCGCGCACGCCCACCGACTGCAGCACATAGCTCTCCCCGACCTTCGAGCCGACGCGGAACGGCCGCGGCGGCTTGCCGTCGATCGAGATCAGCGCCGCGCCCTGGTTCGACGGGTCCGCCACCACGCCCGACAGCGCGAAGCGGCTCGCGGCCTCCGGCGCCACGGGAGCGTTCGGCGTCACCGTGACCACGCCCAGCAACCGGGCCACCGCCTCGGCATCGGCCGCGACCGGTGCGCGCGGCATCGTGGCCGCCGCAGCCACGGCGTCGGCCGGAGAGGCCAGCCGCAGCGCCCAGAACACCGCGGCGCCCGCGGCCAACGCCCAAAGCCCCGTCGTTGCAAGTGGGGCATGCCAGCGGGCTGCGGAGTAAGGACTTGTCATGGCCGCGGATTATCATGCAGCGCGCTTACCGCCTCATGTCCCTGCAAGCTATGAACAAACTCCTTCGTTCCGTCTCCCGCACCGCACAACGCGGCTTCACGCTGATCGAACTCATGGTGGTGCTTGTCATCATCGGCGTGCTCGCTGCGCTGATCGTGCCGAACGTGATCGAGCGCGCCGACGACGCCCGCGTCACCGCCGCCCGCACCGACATCAACAACCTGATGCAGGCGCTCAAGCTCTACCGCCTCGACAACCAGCGCTACCCGACCGCCGAGCAGGGCCTGCAGTCGCTGCTGACCCGCCCCACCGCAGGCCCGGCCGCACCCAACTGGAAGCCCTACGTCGAGAAGCTGCCCAACGACCCCTGGGGCCATCCGTACCAGTACATGAACCCCGGCATCAAGGGCGAAATCGACGTGCTCTCCTTCGGCGCCGACGGACAGAGCGGCGGCGAGGGCAAGAATGCCGACGTCGGCAGCTGGCAGTAAGCGCATCGCCCCCGGCCGCGTGGTGGTGCCACCGCCTCGTGCAGCGCGCGGCTTCACGCTGCTGGAGCTGATCGTGGTGATCGCGATCATCGCCATCGCGACCGCCAGCGTGAGCTTCGCGATGCGCGACAGCAACGCCGCCGCGCTCGACCGCGAGGCCGACCGCCTCGCCGCCCTGCTCGAATCGGCCCGTGCCCAGTCGCGCGCCAGCGGCGTCATGGTGCGCTGGCGCCTTGTCGAAGGCGGCGGCTTCGTCTTCGACGGCCTGCCCGCCGACGCACTGCCCACCGGCTGGACCCACGCAGGCATCACGGCCCAGCCCATGCTGGGCGGCGACACGCCGGTGGCGGCGCTGCAGCTCGGGCCCGACCCCATCATTCCGGCGCAGCAGGTCATGCTGCACAGCGACGGCCCGCCCGCGCGCGTGCTGCGTGTCGCGACCGACGGGCTGCGGCCCTTCACCGTGTTCGCCGTGCCATGAGACAGCGGCTGCGGCGCCCCGCACGCCACCGCGGCTTCACGCTGGTCGAGGTGCTGATCGCGCTGGGCATCGTCGCGCTCGCGCTGGCGGCCGGCTCGCAGGCCACGATGTCGCTCACGCGCAATGCGCAGCGCCAGTCCGACCTCGTGCTGGCCGGCCTGTGCGCGGAAAACGAACTCGCCAAGGCGCGCCTGTCGCGGCAGATGCCGGCCGTCGGCGACTCGGGCTCCATCTGCCTGCAGGCCGGTCTCACCTTCCTCGTGACGACCACGACCGTGCCCACGCTCAACCCGAACTTCCGGCGCGTCGACGTGCAGGTGCGCGACGAGGGCAGCGCACCGCTGCTGCGCGTGTCGACCGTGGTGGGGCGCGTCTGATGACGAAGCCTTCGCGCGCACGCGGCTTCACGCTGATCGAGCTGCTGGTCGCCATCGCCGTCATGGCGCTGCTCGCGCTCGTGAGCTGGCGCGGCCTGGACAGCATGTCGCGCGCCACCACGCAGAACCAGCAGCGCGCCGACGCGGTGCTCACGCTGCAGGCCACGCTCGCGCAGTGGAGCGCCGACCTCGACGCCATCACCCTGCTCGCGCAGACCCGCCCGATCGACTGGGACGGCCGCGTGCTGCGCATGACGCGCCGCGGCAGCGACACCAGCACGCCGACCGTGCAGGTCGTCGCCTGGACGCTGCGCCCCGGTGCCGACGGCACGCGCTGGCGGCGCTGGCAGTCGGCGCCCTTCGCCACGCGCGGCGAATGGGTGCGGGCCTGGAACCTTGCGGCGGCCTGGGCCCAAGATGGCGCCGCGCCCACCGGCGGTGCCACCGATGTGGCGCTGATGCCGGTCAACAGCTGGCAGCTCGCGTACTTCCGCAACAACGCCTGGGTGCCGGCGGAGCCGCTGCCCGTGGCGGCGGCGAACCCGTCCAACCCGGCCGGCGCGCTCATCGCCATGCCCGACGGCGTGCGGCTGGTGCTGACCCTGCCGCCCGGCGACGGGCTCTCGGGCACGCTCACGCGCGACTGGGTGCGACCGACGCTCGGGGGGCCGCGCTCATGACCGCGCCGCAACGCCATCGCGTGGCAAGCACACGCCGCCAGCGCGGCGCCGCGCTGCTCGCCGCCATGCTGACCGTGATGCTGGTCGCCACCTTTTCCGCCGCCGCGCTCTGGCAGCAGTGGCGCTCGGCCGAGGTCGAAGGCGCCGAGCGCGCGCGCGTGCAGGCAGCCTGGGTGCTGATCGGCGCGCTCGACTGGTCGCGCCTGATCCTCGGCGAGGACGGCCGTGCCGGCGGCCCCGACCACCTCGGCGAGCCGTGGGCCGTGCCGCTCGAAGAGGCCCGCCTCACCAGCTTCCTGTCGGCCGAGAAGAACGTGGCGAGCGACAACCTCGAAGGCCTGCCCGACGCCTTCCTGTCGGGCCGCATCGTCGACGCGCAGTCCAAGCTCAACGTGCTGTCGCTGGTGGACGCCGGCAAACCGGTGCCGGCCAGCGTCGCCACCTTCACGCGCCTCTTCAACCTGCTCGGCCTGCCCGCCGGCGAGCTGACCCAGATGACCGCGCGGCTCGCGAGCGCGCTGCACACCGGCAGCACCGACGCCGCCTCAGGCGGTAGCGGCGGCGGCAGCAGCGATGCCAGCGCCGACACCGGCGCCGCCCCGCTGATGCCACAGGAAGTGGCGCAACTGGTGTGGCTCGGCCTCTCGCCCGCCACCGCCGCCGCGCTCGAGCCCTACGTGACGATCCTGCCGGAGCGCACCACGCTCAACCTCAACACGGCCAGCGCCGAGGCCATCAGCGCGAGCGTCGAATCGCTGGGCATCGCCAGCGCGCGCCAGCTGGTGGAGCGGCGCACCCGCTCCTTCTTCAAGAACATCGAGGAAGCCAACGCCGGCCTGCCCAGCGGCGGCTCGCGCTTCAACGCGGCCCAGCACGGCGTGGGCACCCAGTATTTCGAGGTGTACGGCCGGCTGCGGCTGGACCGCACCTGGGTCGAGGAGCACTCGCTGCTCTTTCGCAAGGGCCTGGCCGTGACCACCGTCTGGCGCACCCGTGGCGCGGGCGCCACCATGCCCCCGGCAAAACCCTGACGCCGCTTTCCTTTTCTCTGATCAAAACACCGTCAAACGCACGTAGTCTCTGCAAGATATGCTATTCAAACAATAGCAACAACTTGTAAGCCACCCTCCTACAATCACCGGCTTTTCCGACACCCCCCGACATGACCCCGCTGCTGCTCCTTGCCCCCCTCCCTCCGGCCGACGCCGCGGGCGAGTACGACTGGGCCCAGGCCGGTGAGGACGGCATCGCCCTGCGCGACCAGGGCCGCGCGCTGCTGACGCTGCTGCCGTCGGGCCCCGAGGTCACGCTCGGCATTCCGTCCTCGGCGCTCTCATGGCACCGCGTGACCTTGCCCAAGGGCAGCATGGGCAGCACCTCGAAGCTGCGCGCCGTGCTCGATGGCCTGCTCGAAGAGCACCTGCTCGACGACCCGGAAGCCCTGCACTTCGCGCTCGCGCCCGATGCCAAGGCCGGCGAGCCGGTGTGGGTCGCGGCCTGCAACCGCATCTGGCTGCGCAGCGTCGTGCAGGGGCTCGAAGCCGCCGGCCGGCGCGTGGTGCGCATCGTTCCCGAATTCACGCCGCAGCCGGCCGACGCGCCGCCGCTGCTGCAGGTCACGGGCGAGCCCGAGGCGCCGCAACTCACGGTCTGCGACGGCGACGGCGTGGTCTCACTGCCGCTGGCCGGCGCGGGCCTGGCCCTGTCGAACGGCCTGCCGCTGGACACCGCCGTCATCACCACCGAGCCCGCCGTCGCCGAAGCCGCCGAGCACCTGCTGCAGCGCCGCGTGCCGATCGTGCAGGCGCCCCAGCGCTGGCTGCACGCCACGCGCACGCCCTGGGAGCTCGCGCAGTTCGACCTCGCCGTGACGGGCCGCGCGCGCGCCGGCAAGAAGTTCGCCTCGGTGCTTCAAACGCTGCGCTTCGCGCCCGAATGGCGCGCCGCGCGCTGGGGCGTCGTGGTGCTGCTGCTGACCCAGCTCATCGGCCTGAACGCCTGGGCCTGGAAGGAACGCAACGCACTCGAGTCCAAGCGCCAGGCCACGCGCGCCATCCTGACGCAGACCTTTCCCTCGGTGAAGATCGTGGTCGACGCGCCGCTGCAGATGGGCCGCGAGGTCGCCGCGCTGCAACAGGCCGTGGGCGACGTGGCGCCGAGCGATTTCGAACCCATGGTCGGCGCCATCGCCACCGCCCTGCCGCCCGGCCGCTCCCCGAGCGCCATCGACTTCAGCGCCGGCCAGCTGCGCCTGCGCGGCCTCGGGCTGCAGCCGCAGGAGGTCACGCAGATCACCGCCGCGCTGTCGCCGCGCGGCTACCAGGTGCGCACCGAAGGCGATCTGCTGCTGGTGCAGGCCGAGGCCAACCGATGAACTTCAGCGAACAACTCAAGGCCCGCTGGGCCGTCCTCGGGATGCGCGAGCGCCGCCTCGTCATCGGCGCCGTCGCGCTGGTGGCACTGGCCTTGCTCTGGTGGATCGCGCTCGCCCCCGCGCTGCGCACGCTGGCCGCGGCCCCAGCCGAACACGCACGGCTCGACGCCCAGCTCCAGCAGATGGCCACCTTGCAGAACCGCGCGAAGGCGCTGCAGTCGCAACCGCGCCTGGCGCGCGACGACGCCCTGCGCGCGCTCGAAAGCTCGGTGCGCGACGGCCTGGGCGTCACGAACGCCCAGCTCATGACGGCCGGTGGCGATGGCGCCGCCACCGTCACGCTGCGCGGCGCGCCCGCCCAGAACCTGGCGCAATGGCTCGCACAGGCGCGCGGCAACGCCCACGCCGTGCCGCGCGAAGTGCACCTGACGCGCGCGCCCATCGCACCGCCGCCGCCGGGCGCCAAGCCTGCGCCCGCCACGCCCGACCAACCTCCGCAACCCCGCTGGGACGGCACGCTCGTGATGGCGCTGCCCGCCCCGCGCTGAAGCAGCCCCACGCACCGCACGGCATGGCGAGACGTCCCCCGGTCCCCGACCTCCAGCCGCGCCGCGGCAGCTGGCGCTGGGCTGTGCTCGGCGCCGCCACCGGCCTGCTGGTCGCGGTCGTGCTGTTCGCGCCGGCGCGCTGGCTCGCCTCGGCGCTGTCGGGCTGGACGCAAGGCCGCCTGCTGCTGGTCAACCCGCGCGGCACGGTCTGGAACGGCACCGCCGCCGTCGTGTTCGCCAGCGGCGCGGGCGGCACGCAGGCCGTCTCGCTGCCCGGCCTCTTGAACTGGCGCATGTGGCCGAACTGGCGCGGTCTGTCGGCGCGACTTGACCTCTCTTGCTGCGCAGCGCAACCGCTCGGCCTGCAAGCCAGCCCGCGCGCCAACGGCCTGCAGCTCGCCTGGCAGGACGCCCGCTCGCGCTGGCCCGCCACGCTGCTCACCGGCCTGGGTGCGCCCTGGAACACGCTCAAGCTCGAAGGCGCCCTCGACCTCAGCACCCGCGCCTTCGCCATGCAGTGGGACGGCCCCGCATTGCGCATCGAGGGCCAGGCCACGCTCGACGCCACCGATGTGTCGTCCGCCCTGTCGACCCTGCGGCCGATGGGCAGCTACCGCCTGTCGCTCGAAGGCGGCACGCGTCCCACGCTGCTGCTGAGCACGCGCGAAGGCAGCCTCGAACTGAACGGCAGCGGCGACTGGAGCGGCACCGCGTTGCGCTTCAACGGCGAAGCCAGTGCGGCACCGGGCCGCGAAGACGCACTTTCCAATTTGTTGAACATCATCGGGCGGCGCGACGGTGCGCGCTCGATCATCACCCTGGGTTGATCCGACCATGAAGAAGCCTCTGTCCTCGTCCGGCACCCGCCCCGGCCTCGTCGCGCTCGCGGTGCGCCTGCTGATCGCGGCGTCGTTCGTGCCGGTGCTGCCACCCGCCTACGCGCAGACCGGCGACGCCCCGCGGCGCGGCGAACCGATCACGCTGAACTTCGCCGCCGCCGACATTGAAGCCGTGGCCCGCACCATGGCCGTGGTCACGGGGCGCGACGTGGTGGTCGATCCACGCGTCAAGGGCACCATGAACCTGGTCACCGACCGCCCGCTGGCGCCGGCCGCCGCCTTCAACCAGTTTGCCGCCGCGCTGCGCCTGCAGGGCTTCGCGGTGGTGGAAGCCGACGGCCTGTACAAGGTGGTGCCCGAGGCCGACGCCAAGCTGCAGACCAGCACCGTCAACACCTCCATCGGCGGCGCCAGCGCGGCCGCGGGCAACCAGATCGTCACGCAGATCTTTCGCCTGAACTACGAGTCGGCCAACAGCCTGCTGCCGGTGCTGCGCCCGCTGATCCCGCCGAACAACACCATCAACGTGAACCCGGGCAACAACTCGCTCGTGATCACCGACTACGCCGACAACATGCGCCGGCTGGCGCGCATCATCGCGTCGCTCGACGTGCCCAACGCGTCCGACATCGAGGTCATCCAGCTCAAGCATTCGGTCGCCACCGACATGGTGCCGCTGGTCACGCGGCTGGTTGAAGGCGGTGGAGCGGGGGCGCCGGGCGCGGCCGCACCGGGCGGTGCCGACGCCTCGTTCCGCACCACGCTGATGGCCGACCCGCGCAGCAACTCGCTGATTCTTCGCGCCGCCAACCCCGCGCGCGCGCAACTCGTGCGCACGCTGGTCGAGAAGCTCGACCGTGCGCCAGCCGAAAGCAGCAACGGCGCGGCCGGCAACATCTACGTGGTCTACCTGAAGAACGCCGATGCGGTGCGCCTGGCCGCCACGCTGCGCGCCGCGATGGCCGCCAGCCAGCAGCAGTCGCAGGTGCCGGGCGCGCCCGGCGCCGCGGGCAGCGCCGGTTCGTCCGTGCCGCCGGCCAGCATGCCGATGACGCAGGCCAGCTTCGGCGGCAACAACACCCAGGGCGGCGGTTCGGCCGCCGCCAACGCGCCGCTGAACAACGCCAACCAGCCGTCCACCGGCGGCCAGATCCAGGCCGACCCGAGCACCAACTCGCTCATCATCACCGCGCCCGAGCCGCAGTACCGCCAGATGCGCGCAGTGATCGACAAGCTCGACGGCCGCCGCGCGCAGGTGATGATCGAGGCGCTCATCGTCGAAGTCAGCGCCAAGAAGGCCGCCAACTTCGGCGTGCAGTGGCAAAGCGCGCTGGGCAACAACGCCGTCATCGGCACCAACTCCAGCCTGGCCAGCGCCAACATCCTGGCGCTGACGCAGGCCCTGGCCACGCGCGACGTGGCCGGCATCCGCCCCTCCACCGGCCTGAACCTGGGCATCGCCGGCAAGATCGGCGGCCAGTACATCCTGGGCGCCATCGCCAACTTCTTCAACAGCGACGGCGACGCCAACGTGCTGTCCACGCCCAACCTGCTGACGCTGGACAACGAAGAAGCCAAGATCGTCATCGGCCAGAACGTGCCCTTCGTGACCGGCCAGTACGCCAGCACCTCGGGCTCGGTCGGCATCAACCCGTTCACCACGGTGGAGCGCAAGGACGTGGGCCTCACGCTGCGCGTGCGCCCGACCATCAACGAGAACGGCACCGTGAAGATGACCATCTTCCAGGAGACCTCCACGGTCGACCAGAACACGGCCAAGGACCCCAACGGCCCGACCACCAACAAGCGCTCCATCGAGTCCAGCGTGCTGGTGGAAGACGGCGGCCTCGTGATGCTCGGCGGCCTGCTGTCGGACAACTACGGCAACACCGTCGAGAAGGTGCCCGTGGCCGGCGACATCCCCGTGCTCGGCAACCTGTTCAAGAACGAGGTGCGCACGCGCGACAAGAGCAACCTCATGATGTTCCTGCGCCCCGCCGTGATGCGCGACGGCGCTTCGACCGAAGCTTTTGCCTACGACCGCTACGACGAAATCCGCGGCATGCAGCAGCGCACGCAGCCCAACACCGACAACATCATGCTGCGCGGTGTCGACTCGGCGCCCGTGCTGCCCGAGGCGCCGCTGGTGCGCATCAACCGCCTGAACAGCAACGACAGCGGCAAGAAGACCAGCGAGACCCGCATGGAAGGCACGCAGCTCATCCCGCCGCCGCGCCCCGCCACCGACAACCGCCGGCTCGCGCCCAGCCCGTTGCGCGGCGCGCTGCCGCCCACCGCCGACCCGACCAGCTCGCGCGAGCTGCCCTGAGCCCCGTTTCGCACACGCCCGCCACCCATGCGCTATCCCCTGCCCTACGCGTTCGCACGCAGCCAGCAACTGCTGCTCGAAGCCACGGACGACGGCCGCCACACGCTGTGGATGTCTTCCCACCCGGCACGCAGCGCGGTCGGTGAAGTGACCCGCAAGTACGGCGTGCAGGCCTTCGAGGTGCTCGACGACGGCCCGCTCGCGCAGCGCATCAGCGCCGCCTACGCCCAGGGCGAATCGAGCGCCGCCGCGGTGGTCAGCGAAGTGCAGAACGACGCCGACCTCTCGCGCATGATGCAGGAGCTGCCGGCCGTCGAAGACCTGCTGGCCAGCGCCGGCGACGCGCCCATCATCCGCATGCTGAACGCGCTGCTCACGCAGGCCGCGCGCGACGGCGCCAGCGACATCCACATCGAGCCCTACGAGCGCACGTCGTCGGTGCGCTTTCGCATCGACGGCACGCTGCGCGAGGTGGTGCAGCCCAACCGCGCGCTGCACGCCGCGCTGATCTCGCGCCTGAAGATCATGGCCGACCTCGACATCTCCGAGAAGCGGCTGCCGCAGGACGGGCGCATCAGCCTGCGCATCGGCACGCGCGCGGTCGACGTGCGGGTGTCGACGCTGCCCAGCGCGCACGGCGAACGCGCCGTGCTGCGCCTTCTGGACAAGAGCGAATCGAAGCTCACGCTCGAGTCGGTCGGCATGCAGGGCGACTCGCTGGCGCGCTTCGAAAAGCTCATTGCGCAGCCGCACGGCATCATCCTCGTGACCGGCCCCACCGGCTCGGGCAAGACCACCACGCTGTACGCCGCGCTGGCCCGGCTCGACGCGAGCCGCAGCAACATCATGACGGTGGAAGACCCCATCGAGTACGAGCTGCCGGGCGTGGGCCAGACGCAGATCAACGCGAAGATCGAACTCACCTTCGCCAAGGCCCTGCGCGCCATCCTGCGGCAGGACCCCGACGTGATCATGATCGGCGAAATCCGCGACTTCGAAACCGCGCAGATCGCCATCCAGGCCTCGCTCACCGGCCACCTCGTGCTGGCCACGCTGCACACCAACGACTCGGTGAGCGCCGTCACGCGCCTGACCGACATGGGCGTGGAGCCCTTCCTGCTGAGCTCGTCGCTGCTCGGCGTGCTGGCGCAGCGCCTCGTGCGCAAGGTCTGCACGGCCTGCGGCGGCGCGGGCTGCGAGGCCTGCGGCCAGACCGGCTACCAGGGCCGCACCGGCATCTTCGAGCTGCTCGTGGCCGACGACGAAGTGCAGGCCCTCATCCACGGCAAGGCCGCCGAGAGCGCGCTGTTCGAGGCTGGCGCACGCGGCGGCCTGCGCTCCATGCGCGAAGACGGCGAACGGCTGGTGCAGGCCGGCATCACCTCGCGCGCCGAACTGCTGCGCGTCACCCGCGAGTAACGTCCCGCGATGCCCGCCTATTCCTTCGAAGCCATCGATGCCAGCGGCCAGTCGCGCGAAGGCGTGCTCGAGGCCGACACCGCACGCGCCGCACGCGGCCTGCTGCGGGCGCAGGCGCTCATTCCGCTGTCGGTCAAGCCGGTCGGCGGCGGCGATGCGGCCGGCGGTGGCGGCAGCGCAAGCAGCACGCTCACGCGCTGGCTCGGCGGTGGCAAGCGGGTCTTCAACTCGACGAACCTCGCCGTGTGGACGCGCCAGCTCGCCGGCCTCATCTCGGCCGGCCTGCCGCTGGAACGCGCACTCACGGCCCTCACCGACGAAGCCGAATCGGAACCGCAGCGCAACCTCGTCGCCTCGCTGCGCGCCGAGGTCAACGCGGGCTCGCCCTTTGCGCGCGCGCTGTCGGCGCACCCGCGCGAGTTCTCGCCCATCTACACCGCCGTGATCGGCGCCGGCGAGCAAAGCGGCAACCTCGGGCTGGTGCTCGAACGCCTCGCCGACGACCTCGAAGAGCGCCAGGTGCTGCAGCAGAAGCTGATCGGCGCGGCGCTGTACCCGGCCATCGTCACGCTGGTGGCGATCGTGATCGTGATCTTCCTCGTGAGCTACGTGGTGCCGCAGGTGGCGCAGGTGTTCGCGGGCACCAAGCGCTCGCTGCCCTTCCTCACCACCGTGATGCTGTCGCTGAGCGCGGCCGTGCGCAACTACGGCTGGTGGATGCTGGGCGCCATCGTGCTCGCGGCCGTCGGTGTGCGCGTCGCGCTGGCGCAGGAAGCCTTCCGCCTCAAATTCGATGCCGCCTGGCTCAAGCTGCCGCTGGTCGGCAAGCTCGCGCGCGGCTACAACGCGGCGCGCTTCGCGAGCACGCTCGCCATGCTGGCCACGGCCGGCGTGCCCATCTTGCGTGCGCTGCAGGCCGCCTCCGAAACGCTGGGCAACCGCGCCATGCGCGCCGACGCGCTCGACGCGCTGGTGCTGGTGCGCGAAGGCGCGCCGCTGGCGTCCGCACTGGCGCAGAAAAAACGCTTTCCCGGGCTGGTGTCGATGTTCGCGCGACTGGGCGAGCAGACCGGCACGCTGCCCGTGATGCTGCAACGCGCCGCCAACCAGCTCGGCGCCGAAGTGCAGCGCCGCGCCATGCACCTGGCCACCATCCTGGAGCCGCTGCTCATCGTCGCCATGGGCGGCGTGGTGATGCTCATCGTGCTGGCCGTCATGCTGCCTATCATCCAGCTCAATCAGTTCGTCAAGTGACGACGGACGGGGAGCCCCTCACATGCCCGTAACGCTCGAAGACAAACTCGTGGTCGCGATCTCCTCGCGGGCCCTGTTCAACCTCGAAGAAGAAAACAAGATCTTCGAGGCCGGCGACAACGAGGGCTACATGAAACTGCAGCTCGACCGCATCGATGAACCGGCCGCCCCCGGCATCGCGTCGTCGCTGATCCGCAAGCTGCTGCGCTTCAACGAAGACGGCGTGCAGCGCGTCGAGGTGGTCATTCTTTCGCGCAACGACCCGGTGTCGGGCATGCGCATCTTCAAGTCGAGCGCAGCGGCCGACATCAAGCTGCAGCGCGGCGTGTTCACCCAAGGCCGCCCGCCCTTCGGCTACCTGCGCCCGCTGCGCGCGCACCTGTTCCTGTCGGTCAACGCGCAAGACGTGCGCGAGGCACTCGCCGCAGGCTTCCCCGCCGCACGCGTGCTGGTCGAGTCGGTCAAGGCCAGCGATGCGTGGCCGAACGAAGTGCGCATCGCTTTCGACGGCGACGCGGTGCTCTTCAGCGACGAGGCCGAGCGCGTGTTCCAGGCCGAGGGCCTCGATGCTTTCCAGGCGCACGAACTCAGCAAGGCCGACCTGCCCCTGCCCGAAGGCCCGTTCAAGCCGCTGCTGATGGCCTTGCACCGCCTGCAGATGGCGGGCAATGCACAGATGCGCATCCGCACCGCGCTGGTCACGGCGCGCAGTGCACCGGCGCACGAGCGCGCGATCCGCACGCTCATGAAGTGGAACATCCGCGTCGACGAAGCGATGTTCCTCGGCGGCCTGCCCAAGGGCGAGTTCCTGCGCGAGTTCGAGCCCGACTTCTTCTTCGACGACCAGACCGGTCACGTCGACGCGGCTTCGCGGCATGTGCCTGCGGGGCATGTGTCGAGCGGCATCAGTAACGAGCCCTGACGCTGTACAGGGCGCGATCACGCCGACGGGGCACCTTGCTCCGCGAATGTCCTCCGGCCTTCGGCCTCCTCCTTGATTTCGCTGCGCAAGGCACCCCATCGACGTGATCGATGGGCAGTGCAGTCGTTGATCGGCCGCACACCAGCAACGTGCCTCGTGCGCAGGGCACCGGGTGCTCCCCGCAGCGAAATCAAGGGGGAGGCCGCAGGCCGGAGGACATTCGCGGAGGGGAGTACCCGGTGTCCTGTGCACGCGCCACCGTCCGTCACTCGCAACCTCAAAGACCAGCGCGTTGTCACACGCGTTTCGTCCCACTGTCATCGCTCGTTCACTGCCGAGTAACGGGTTCTCCCTAGTCTTGTCGCCTGTCCGGTGCGCAGTGCCTTCGTGGCACTTTTTTTTCGCGCCGGCCTTTCACCTCCTTCGACAGACAACAAGAACCGAACGGCTTTTCCGATGCGTCCGAACTCCCTCACGCACGCCGCGCCTCTCACGCGCTGGCTGTTGCCCCTTGCGATTTCCGCCGCGCTCGCGGCCTGCGGCGGTGGAGGCGGCGGTGGCGTTGCCTTTCCCCCCATCAGCGGCACCCCGACGCCGCCCCCGAGCAGCACGCCCAACGAAGGCAAGAGCGGCCCCAAGGCGCTGATCGTCGAGATCGACGGCCTCACGCATGCGGTCTTGCGCGACGCCATCGCACAGAAGAAGGTGCCGGCCTCGCTTCAATCGCTGCAGCTCGCTCCCGCATGGACCGGCGGCACCGACGGCGCGCTCAGCGAGCAGCCCGCCACCGACGGGCCCGGCTGGGCCACGCTGCTGACCGGCACCTGGGTGCCGCGCCACGCAGTGCGCGCCGACACCACGGACCAACGCATCGACGCCAAGCTCGCGCCCTCGGTCTTCGCCTTCGCGAAGCAGAAGAAGGACGCGAGCTACCTCACCGCATCGGTCACCGCCAACACGCTGTATCCGAACCTGCTGCTCGCGGAAACCGGCACGCTCGACGCCGCCGTCGACTGCGCCGGTGCCGATGCCTGCGTGACCGCCAACACCACGCGCCTCATCGGCGCAGGCTACGACCTGCTCGTGGCGCAGTACAGCGCGCCCGCCGCCGCGGCCGCCAACGGCCTGCGCAGCGACAGCTACCAGCGCGCCGTCTCCGACACCGCAACGGCCGTCGGCCAGCTGCTCGCGCGCATCGCGCAACGCACGGCCAACGACGCGAAGGAAGACTGGCTCGTGATCCTCACGACCGGCCACGGCCTCGATGCCTTCGGCGGCGTCACCAGCCTGAAGGACGTCGACAACAAGACCGTCTTCATCGCCAGCAACAAGACCCTGCCCGCGTTGCCCGCCGTCGGCGCCACCTCGCCGGCCGACGACACCGCGCTGCGCCAGTCGGCCGCCGCGACCGACATCGCGCCCACGGTGCTGCGCCACCTCGGCGCGCTGCCCGCGACCGTGGCCTACAACCTCAACGGCCAGGCCCTGCAGGCCACCACCGCCGTGCAGCAACTCGCGGCCCGCACCAGCGCCGACCGCAGCAGCATCGAACTCTCGTGGACGCTCGCGGGCGACCTCGGCGGCCCGGTGCAGGTGCTGCGCGACGGCAAGCCCATCGCCACGCTGCCGGCCGGCGCCACGCGCTACACCGACCCCGTCAAGGCCGCGGCCGACGGCCTCTACGCCTTCCAGTACACGGTGGCCGCTGGTGGCGCCAACGTCTCGATCTCCGCGCAGATCGCCTACGTGAAGGTGGGCCTGGTCAACCTCTTCCCGCTCGACGCACTGCCCGCGCTGGACCTCAACGCCACCGCGACGCTCGCGCCCATGGCCGCGGATGCCGACAGTGGCTCGCTCGTGGCCGACGACAACTTCCAGCCGCCCTACCGCGTGCAGGCGCTGCGCGTGGACAGCCGCATCAAGAACGCGAGCGGCATGGCCGGCTACAAGCTGCTGCAGACGCGCGACGTGACCACGGCCCCCGCCGTGGCCGCCTTCACCTTCGGCTTCTGGCTGCGCACCGACGCCACCTGCAGCCAGGGCGTGAGCAACGGCGCCTCGGTCATCGCCAACAAGAACTACGACACCGGCGACAACGCCGGCCTGGCCCTCGGCCTGTTCAGCAACTGCGAGCTGCGCTTCAACACCGGCACCGGCAGCGGCCGCGGCGAGATCAAGGGCAAGCACTTCCTGAGCGCGGGCCGCTGGGCCTACGTGGCGATGGTCGTCGACAAGGCCGGCAAGAACATGAGCGGCTACGTGTTCGACCCCGTGAAGGGCACGCAGACCGGCAGCGTCGCGCTCTCGAATGCGCTGGTCACCGCGCTCGGCGGCCTGGGCAAGGGCATCGCCCTGAACGAAGACGCCACCGGCCTGTACTACCAGCGCTGGTCGGCTTCGCCGCGCGGCGCGATGGACTTCAACGACTTCGCGATCTGGAACCGCGCGCTCACCGCCGAAGAGCTCACGGCCATCTACACCTCGGGCCAGCCGCTGTCGGCACAGGCGCCCTGATTACTCCGATCACCCCCGATCTCCACGACATCACAAAGAGAGGATCACCCCATGCTGCTCCAAGCTTCCCTCCCCGCGCGCCTGCTGGCCGCCTTCCTCCTGGCCTGCACGCTGTCCGCCTGCGGTGGCAGCGACAACGGCGGCGGCGGCATTCCGCCCGTCATCACGCCGCCACCGCAGCCCCAGCCCGAGCCCGGCGTGAAGCCCGAAATGCGCTGCGCACCGTGACCCGCGACGTCATGACATCCCACGACAAGACCATGAATTCACGCCGCAAATTCCTCACGGGCACCGCCACCACCGGCGCGGCCGCCCTCGCCCTCTCGGCCTTCCCGCCGAGCATCCGCCGCGCGCTGGCCATTCCGGCCAACAACAAGACCGGCACCATCAAGGACGTCGAGCACATCGTCATCCTGATGCAGGAGAACCGTTCGTTCGACCACTACTTCGGCACGCTCATGGGCGTGCGTGGTTTCGGCGACCGCTTCACCATTCCGCTGCCGGGCGGTCGCAACGTGTGGCAGCAGGCCGACGAGACGGGCGCGCCCGTGCTGCCCTACCACCTGGACCAGACCAAGGGCAACGCACAGCGCGTCGCGGGCACGCCGCACGACTGGAACGACGGCCAGAACGCCTGGGACGGCGGCCGTGCGTACCAGTGGGTCAAGTACAAGAAGACCGGCACCGCGCCGTACACCCAGGCCATGGGCTACCTCGAGCAGGCCGAACTGCCGTACCAGTTCGCGTTGGCCAACGCCTTCACGCTGTGCGACGGCTACCACTGCAGCATGCACACCGGCACCAACTCGAACCGCATGTTCCACTGGACCGGCACCAACGGCCCCACGGGTGCGAACGTGGCCTCGGTCGCCAACGAGTGGGACGACAGCTACACGCCGCCCTCGACCACCGGCTACGAGTGGAAGACCTTCCCCGAGCGCCTGCAGGCCGCCGGCGTCAGCTGGATCGTGTATGAAAACATGCGCGACAACTTCGGCGACAACCCGCTGGTCGGCTTCAAGCAGTACCGCCAGGCCAGCGAGGCCTCGGGCAAGCCGATCAAGAACACCGGCCCGGTGCCGGCCTACGACCCGGCCAGCGACGACGCCGGCAACCCGCTGTACAAGGGCATCGCCAACACGATGCCCGGCGCCAACGTGGACGAGTACCTGAACGCCTTCCGCAACGACGTGAAGAACGGCAAGCTGCCGCAGGTGTCGTGGATCATCGCGCCCGCCACCTACTCGGAGCACCCCGGGCCGTCGAGCCCGGTGGAAGGCGGCTGGTACATCCAGGAAACGCTCGATGCCCTCACCGCCGTGCCCGAGGTGTGGAGCAAGACCGTGCTGCTCATCAACTTCGACGAGAACGACGGCTACTTCGACCATTACCCCTCGCCCGCCGCGCCCTCGCTCAACCCCGACGGCTCGCCCGCCGGCAAGACGACGCTGCCCGAGGCCGACATCGCCTTCGAGCGCTTCACGCACCCCAAGCCGCCGGGCACCACCAGGCAGCCCGCGCCCGACGGCCGCGTCTACGGCCCCGGCGTGCGCGTGCCGATGTACGTGATCTCGCCCTGGAGCCGCGGCGGCTGGGTCAACTCGCAGGCCTTCGACCACACCTCGGTGATCCGCTTCATCGAGGCCCGCTTCGGCGTGAAGGAGCCGAACATCTCGCCGTTCCGTCGCGCGGTGTGCGGCGACCTGACAAGCGCCTTCAACTTCGCCACGCCCAACAACGAAGTGCTGCCGACGCTGGCCGGCCGCACGAGTCGCACGCAGGCGAACGACAAGCGCGCGGCGCAGGAAGCCCAGGCGCAGGTCCCGATGCCCGCCACGCCGCAGCTGCCGCGCCAGGCCGCCGGCACGCGCCCCTCGCGCGCCCTCCCCTACGAGCTGCACGTGAGCGCGCGCAACGACGCCACCAGCGGCAAGGTGCGGCTGCTGTTCGCCAACACCGGCAAGGCCGCCGCCGTCTTCCACGTGTACGACAAGCTCAACCTGGAACGCCTGCCGCGCCGCTACATGGTCGAGGCCGGCAAGACGCTGGACGACACCTGGAACGCGATGCTCGACAACACGGGCTTCTACGACCTGTGGGTGCTCGGCCCCAACGGCTTCCATCGCCATTTCCGCGGCGACCTGAACAGCCTGCGCGCCGGCGATGCGCCCAACCCCGAAGTGCGCGTGTGCTACGACATCGCCAACGGCAATGTCTACCTGCAGATGCTCAACGGTGGTCGCAACGCCTGCAAGTTCACCGTGCGCCCCCGGGCCTACCGCACCGACGGCCCGTGGACCGCGACCGTGGCCGGCGGCACCTCGGCCGAGCAGCACTGGGACCTGGCCGCCAGCGGCGCCTGGTACGACTTCGAAGTGACCTGCGACGCCGACACCAGCTACTACCGCCGCTTCGCGGGCCGCGTGGAAACCGGCCGGCATTCGGTGAGCGACCCCGCCATGGGCACGGCCGCCGCCTGAGGCGAGGGTGACACCATGACCTCCCGCCGCAACTTCCTCACCGGCACCGCTACCACCGGTGCCGCCGCGCTCGCGCTCTCGGCCTTCCCGCCGAGCATCCGGCGCGCGCTGGCCATCCCGGCCAACAACAAGACCGGCACGATCAAGGACGTCGAGCACGTCGTGATCCTGATGCAGGAGAACCGTTCGTTCGACCACTACTTCGGCACGCTGGCCGGCGTGCGTGGCTTCGGCGACCGCTTCCCCATTCCGCTGCCCAAGGGCCTCAACGTCTGGCAGCAAAGCGATGCCAACGGCAACGTGGTGCTGCCGTACCACTTCGACAGCCGCAAGGGCAACGCGCAGCGCGACGGCGGCACGCCGCACGACTGGGACGACAGCCAGCAGGCCTGGGGCGGCGGCCGCATGAACGAATGGGCGCGCTACAAGACGCCCAAGGCCATGGGCTACCACAAGCAGGCCGAGATCCCGTTCCAGTTCGCGCTGGCCGATGCCTTCACGCTGTGCGACGCGTACCACTGCGCGATGCACACCGGCACCGACGCGAACCGCTCGTTCCACATCACCGGCACCAACGGCCCGACCGCGCAGAACGTGGCCTTCGTCAGCAACGAGTGGGACTGGCTGGACGCCACCCCCAGCAAGGTCGACACCGGCTACACGTGGAAGACCTACGCCGAGCGCCTCGAAGACGCCGGCGTGAGCTGGATCTGCTACCAGAACATGCCCGACGAATGGGGCGACAACATGCTGGGCGCGTTCCGCCAGTTCCGCCGCGCCAACCGCGCGTCGCCCTACCCGGTGACTAGCGGCTACTACAAGGCGCCGTTTTCCGACACGGGCCAGAAGCTTCCCTTCCACGCCTACGACGCGGCCAGCGACAACCCGGGCAACCCGCTGTACAAGGGCATCGCCAACACGCTGCCCGGCGACAAGCCCGAGGACTACCTGGACGCGTTCCGGCGCGACATCAAGGCCGGCCGCCTGCCGCAGGTGAGCTGGATCAACGCGCCCTCGGCCTACTGCGAGCATCCGGGCCCGTCCAGCCCGGTGCAGGGCGCATGGTTCCTCCAGGAAATCCTCGATGCGCTCACCGCCGTGCCCGAGGTCTGGAGCAAGACCGTGCTGCTGGTCAACTTCGACGAGAACGACGGCTACTTCGACCACATGCCCTCGCCGTCAGCGCCTTCGCTCAACGCCGACAAGACGCCGGCCGGCAAGACCACGCTCGCCGCCGACGCCCTGAAGCCCGAGTACTTCACGCAGCCGGCACCCGACGGCAGCACCTCGCAGCCGAAGCCCGACAACCGCGTCTTCGGCCCCGGCCCGCGCGTGCCGCTGTACGTGATCTCGCCCTGGAGCCGCGGCGGCTGGGTCAGCTCGCAGGCCTTCGACCACACCTCGGTGCTGCGCTTCCTCGAAACGCGCTTCGGCGTGAAGGAGCCCAACATCTCGCCGTTCCGTCGCGCGGTGTGCGGCGACCTCACGAGCGCCTTCAACTTCGCCACGCCGAACACCGAGGCCCCGCCCCAACTCGCAGGCAAGTTGAGCCGAACCGATGCCGACAAGGTGCGCAACGACCAGCAGGCGCTGCCGCTGGTGCCGCTGCCGACCGACCCGCAGCTGCCGCGCCAGGCCACCGGCACGCGCCCGTCGCGTGCCCTGCCCTACGAGCTGCACACGAGCGCCAGGGCCGACACCCTCGCTGGCACCGTGAAGCTGGTCTTCTCGAACACCGGCAAGGCCGCCGCCGTGTTCCATGTGTACGACAAGCTCAACCTCGACCGCCTGCCGCGCCGCTACATGGTCGAGCCCGGCAAGACGCTCGACGACAGCTGGACCGCGGCGATCGACAACAGCGGCTTCTACGACCTGTGGGTGCTCGGCCCCAACGGCTACCACCGCCACTTCAAGGGCGACCTCAACCGCCTGCGCGCCGGCGGCGTGGCCGCGCCCGAGGTGCGTGTCTGCTACGACATCGCCAACGGCAACGTCTACCTGCAGATGCGCAACGACGGCAAGGCCGCCTGCAAGTTCACGGTGCGCGCCAAGGCCTACCGCGACGACGGCCCGTGGAACGCGACGGTGAACGGCGGCGCGCAGTCCGAACAGCACTGGGAACTCGCCGCCAGCGGCCAGTGGTACGACTTCGCCGTCACCTGCGACAGCGACCCGGCCTTCTACCGCCGCTTCGCCGGCCGCGTGGAAACCGGCAAGCACACGGTCAGCGATCCGGCGATGGGCTTGCCCGACCTCTGAAGACGTGGGCATGATCCCCCCGCGCCCGCCAGCGGCGCGGGGGAATTCATGCACGCCAAGGTCATCCGGTACTTCGTCGAAGTGGTTCGCGCGGGCTCGATCCGCAAGGCGGCCGAGCAGTTGCACGTGGTGCCCACGGCCGTCAACCGCCAGATCCTCAACCTCGAGGAAGAACTGGGCGCGCCGCTGTTCGAGCGCATCCACAACACGCTCAAGCTCACGCCCGTGGGCGAGATCGTGCTGGCGCATGCGCGCGGCACGCTGCGCGAGTTCGACCTCGTGCGCCAGCGCATCGAGGACGTGCGCGGCCTGCGCCAGGGCGAGGTCACGCTGGCCACCACGGCCGGTCTGGCCGACGCCTTCCTGCCGGCCGTGGTGCAGCGCTTTCGCGCGGCGCATCCGGGCATCCAGCTGAAGCTGCTGGGCCTGCCCATCGCGGCCGTGCTGCGCAGCGTGGCCGAAGGCGATGCCGACCTGGCGCTGGCCTACGACGTGCCCGGCACGGCCGGCTTTCGCACGCTGTTCAGCAGCGAATGGCCGATCGGCGCGGTGGTGCCGCCGGGCCATCCGCTCACGGCGCATGCGACCACACTGCTGGTGGAGTGCGTGGGCTACCCGCTGATCCTGCCCGCGCCGTCGCTGTCGATCCGCCCGATCCTCGATGCCGCGTTCGAGCGCTCAGCCATCCGCGTGTCGCCGGTGGTCGAGACCACCTCGACCGCGCTGATGCGCCGGCTGGTGCGCGACGGCGGCGGCATCACGCTGCTGAACCGCCTGGACGTGGACGAGGAGCGCAACGACGGCAGCCTGGTCTTCGTGCCGCTGCGCGACCCCACGCTGCGCGCCCAGACGCTCACGCTCGAGACCCGCGCCGCGCAGGCGCCGAGCGCGGCGGCCGAACTGTTCGCGAACCATGTCGTGGCCTGCCTGGACGACCTGCTGGCGCCCTAATGCCGCTCTGAAGGCCCTTCGATGACCGTCCACTTTTTGTGCACAGGGCGCGTCATTTATTGACTTTGCATGTGCAAAGACATCGCTCCTAGACTGCCGCGCCGGTTCATCGGCAGGAAAGGTTCCCATGTTCTCGAACGATAAAAAGACCCCCGCAGGAGACGGCGAAGGGGTCGACCAGAAGCTTCCGCTCGCCCGTTGCGGCGCATTGAGCCTGCAGCACGTGCTCGTGATGTATGCGGGCACGGTGGCCGTGCCGCTCATCGTGGGCGGTGCGCTCGGCCTCTCGAAGGCCGACATCGCCTTCCTCATCAACGCCGACCTGTTCGCCGCCGGCATTGCCACGCTGGTGCAGGCCATCGGCTTCTGGCGCTTCGGCATCCGCATGCCGGTGATGATGGGCGTGACCTTCGCGGCCGTCGGGCCGATGATCGCCATCGGCATGGACCCCTCGCTCGGCCTGCCTGCGATCTACGGCGCGACCATCGTGGCGGGCGTGTTCGGCATGCTCGTCGCGCCGCTCATGGGGCGCGTGCTGGGCGTGTTTCCGCCGCTCGTCACGGGCACGGTCATCACGTTGATCGGCGTGTCGCTCATGGGCGTGGCCATCAACTGGGCCGCAGGCGGCCAGCCCACCGCGACCCGCATGATCGACGGCGTGGCGCACGCGGTGGCCAACCCGGCCTACGGCGAGCCGGTGAACCTGGCGATTGCCGCGGCGGTGCTGGCGGTGATCATCGCGATCACGCGCTTCGGCAAGGGTCTCATCGCCAACATCGCGGTGCTGCTGGGCATCGTGTTCGGCGTGGGCGTGTCGCTGGCGCTCGGGCGCATGCATTTCGACGGGCTCGAGGAAGCGAGCTGGATGGCCGTGACCACGCCCTTCCACTTCGGCCTGCCGCGCTTCGAGCTCACGGCCATCGCCTCGATGTGCATCGTGATGCTCATCACGCTGGTCGAATCGACTGGCATGTTCCTCGCGCTGGGCGAGATCACCGGCCGCAAGGTGACGACCGACGCGCTCACGCGCGGGCTGCGCGCCGACGGGCTGGGCACCGTCATCGGCGGTGTGTTCAACACCTTCCCCTACACCTCGTTCTCGCAGAACGTGGGGCTGGTCACGGTGACGGGCGTGCGCTCGCGCTACGTGGCGGCGGGCGGTGGCCTGATGCTGATCGCGCTGGCGCTGTTTCCGAAGATCGCGCACATCGTGGCCTCGGTGCCGCAGTTCGTGCTCGGCGGCGCGGGCATCGTGATGTTCGGCATGGTGGCGGCCACGGGCGTGCGCATCCTGGGTGCGATCGACTACGCGCAGAACCGCCACGCGCTGTATGTGATCGCCATTTCGATCGGGCTCGGATTGATCCCCACGCTGTCGCCGAACTTCTTCCAGCACTTCCCCGCCTGGACCCATCCGCTGACGCACAGCGGCATCGTGCTGGGCACGCTGGCCGCGGTGCTGCTCAATCTTTTCTACAACGGCGTGCTGTCGAAGGAACGGTCCTTCGCGATGGCGGCGCGCACTTCGCACGGCTCCGAATGACTTTTCAACATCCCTCTTCTTCCGCGCAACCGCAGCGCCCGCCGCTGCTGATCGTCCGGCACGCCGACGTGCTCGTCACCATGGACGCCGCCCGGCGCGAGATCGCCGACGGCGCCGTGGTGATGGACGGCCCCGCTGTCGCCTGGGTGGGCGCCACGACCGAGCTGCCGGCGCCCTACCTCGACGCGCTGCGCAGCGGCCAGGCCGAGGCCATCGACATGCACGGCCATGCCGTGATGCCCGGGCTGGTGAACACGCACCACCACATGTACCAGAGCCTCACGCGCGCCGTGCCCGAGGCGCAGGACGCGGAGCTCTTCGGCTGGCTCACGAACCTGTACCTGCTGTGGGCGCGGCTCACGCCCGAGATGATCCGCGTGTCGACGCAGACCGCCATGGCCGAGCTGATGCGCTCGGGCTGCACCACCACCAGCGACCACCTCTACCTGTTCCCGAACGGCTCGCGGCTCGACGACTCGATCGAGGCGGCCGACGCCATGGGCATGCGCTTCCACGCGGCGCGCGGCAGCATGAGCGTGGGCCGCAGCGCCGGCGGGCTGCCACCCGACGAGGTGGTGGAGACCGAGGCGGCGATCCTGCGCGACAGCGAGCGCCTCATCGACCGCTGGCACAACCCCGCGCGCCATTCGATGCGCCGCATCGTGCTGGCGCCCTGCTCGCCGTTCTCGGTGTCGCGCGACCTGATGCGACTGTCGGCCGAACTGGCGCGCGAACGCGGCGTGTCGCTGCACACGCACCTGGCCGAAAACGACAACGACGTCGCCTACTCGCGCGAGAAGTTCGGCATGACGCCGGCCGAGTACGCCGAAGACCTGGGCTGGGTCGGCCACGACGTGTGGCACGCGCACTGCGTGAAGCTGGACGACGCCGGCATCGCGCTCTTCGGGCGCACCGGCACCGGCGTGGCGCACTGCCCTTGCTCGAACATGCGGCTGGCCTCGGGCATCGCGCCCATCGGGGCGATGCGGCGCGCGGGCGTGCCGGTGGGCCTGGGCGTGGACGGCAGTGCGTCGAACGATGGCGCGCACATGCTGGGCGAGGCGCGCCAGGCGATGCTGCTGCAGCGCGTGGGCTACGGCCCCGCCGCCATGACCGCGCGCGAAGCGCTGGAGATCGCCACGGTCGGCGGCGCCCGCGTGCTGGGGCGCGACGACATCGGCGCGCTGGCACCGGGCATGTCGGCCGACCTCGTGGCCTTCGACATGCGCGGCGTGGACCACGCGGGCGCCTGGCACGACCCGGTCGCGGCGCTGGTGTTCTGCACGCCGGTGGCGGCCGCGCTGAGCGTGATCGACGGCGTGGTCCGCATCCGCGACGGGCGCTTCACGGGCTTCGAGCTGGCGCCGCTGCTGGCGACGCACCGCGACCTGGCGCGCACGCTGTACGACAGCGCGCGGCATCCGCACACCGCCTGAAAAAGCGGTGCGCCGTGCGCGTCAGCGGCGCATCGTGTCCAGCTGCGTGACCGGCGCGGCGTTGTTGCCCCACGACCCGCGGATGTAGGTGAGCACCTCGGCCACCTCGGTGGCGTCGAGCGCGTGCCCGAACGGCGGCATGCCGTAGGGGCGCGGGTTGCCGGCCGTCGCGGGCAGGAAGCCGCCGTGCGCGACCACCTGGATCAGGTTGGTGGGCCGCGCCATCGTCACCGCGCGGTTGCCGGCGAGCGGTGGGTAGGCGCCGGCCGCGCCCTGGCCCTGGTCGCCGTGGCAGTAGGCGCAGCGCTGGTCGTAGATCTTCGCGCCGCGCACCATCGCGCCGGCGTCGCGCCGCACCGGCGCGGCGGGGGCCTTCTGGGCTGCGGGCGCATCCTGCTTCACGGCCTCGGGCAGGTCCTTCAGGTAGATGGCCATGGCGCCCAGGTCAGCGTCGCTCAGGTACTGCGTACTGCGGAACACGACGTCGGCCATCGGGCCCATCACCGAGCCCCGCGGGGCGGTGCCGGTCTTGAGCAGCGCCACGACGTCGGCCGCGGGCCAGTCGGCCACGCCCGCTTCATGCGGGTCGGCCAGCGAGGGCGCGTACCAGTTCTCGACCGCGATCAGGCCGCCAGAGAGCCCCAGCTTGGTTTCGGTCGCGCCCAGCGAGTTGCGGCTGCCGTGGCAGGCGATGCAATGGCCCAGCCCGCCCACGAGGTAGGCGCCGCGGTTCCATTCGGCCGGCTTGTTCGCGTTCGCCACGAAGGGCTGCGGCTTGAACGAGAGCGCGCGCCACACCGCGAGCGCGGCCTGCGTGTCGTACGGGAAGCGCAGGCGGTGCGCCTTGTTTTCCGTGGTGGCGGGCGCCACGCTGCGCAGGTAGGCGTACAGGGCGTCGGAGTCTTCGCGCGTGACCTGCGTGAAGTTCGGGTACGGGAAGGCCGGGTACAGCAGGCGCCCGTCCTTGCTGCGGCCGTTGTGCATGGCGCGCCAGAAGTGCGCGCTGCTCCAGCCGCCGATGCCGTGCGTCGCATCGGGCGTGAGGTTGGTCGCGTAGATGGTGCCGAACGGCGTTTCGAGCGGCACGCCGCCCGCGTAGGGCTGGCCGCCGCGCGTGGTGTGGCAGCCGGCGCAGTTGCCCGCCAGCGCGAGGTAGCGCCCGCGCTCGACGAGTTGCGGCGTGGCGTCGAAGGCTTCGGCGCGCTCGGGCAGCGGGTCTTCGCCGCGCAGGTTCAGCGCCAGCACGACGCCGGCCAACACGGCCGCCAGGGTGACCAGGCCCAGCAGGGCCCAGCCGAAATGTCTCAGTCGCGCGGTCATCGGGTTCTCAGGGTTTCGCCGCGGTGGGCATGCCGCCGCAGGTCACGGGCAGCGGTGCGGGCAGCGAGGCCGCCGGGCGGGTGTCGGCCGGCATCGGCTGCACGGCCAGCCAGCTGGCCACGGCGTTGATGTCGGCGGTGGTCATGCGCTGGCCGATCTGCGCCATGCAGTCGGGCGCGGGCGCATGGCGCTCCTTGGTGAGCCAGGCGCCGAGCTGCGACGACACATACAGCCGCGGCAGGCCCAGCAGGCCCGGAATGGCCGGCTGCACGCCCGTGAGCGCGGCGCCGTGGCACTGCACGCAGGCCGGGATCTGGCGCGCCGCGTCGCCTTCGAGCGCCAGCTGGCGGCCGCGCCGCAGCTGCTCGGGCGAGGCGTCGCTCTGCGGCGAGACCGCCGCGTACGGCAACGACAGGTTCGCGAAGTAGTCGGCCATCTCGCGCAGGTAGTCGTCCGACAGGTGCTGGACCATGTAGGTCATGTCGCTGTTGAAACGGCGCCCGTCGCGAAAACTCACAAGCTGGTTGAACAGGTAGCCCGCCGGCTTGCCCGCCAGGCGCGGGAAGAAGCCGGCGTTGGTGGTGGCGCCCTCGCGCCCGTGGCAGGCGATGCAGGCGGCCACGCGCTGCTCGATGGTGTCGGGCACGGTGGTGGCGGCCTGCGCGGCGATGGGCGCAAGCGGCAACAGCAGCGCCAGGGCCAGCGCTGCCCGGTGGAGCAAGGCCTTCATCACGTGCCTGCCGCGAAATGCGCCAGGGCCAGCAGGCCCGCGATCAGCAGCAGGGCCATGCACAGCCCCACGCCGATCAGCGGCAGGATGCCCAGCTGGGCGGTCCGCTTGTCGGCGTCGGCCCGGCGGCCGCCCAGCCCGATGAAGCTCCAGAGTACGGCGCGCACCGCGCGCATCAGATTGAACATGGGTCCACTGTCGCGCAAACGGGTCAAAAAAAACAGATGCAGATCCAGCTCGATTCACCATATCAGATTAGAGTCCCCGCGAATGACAACGGCCCACCGATGAAGCGTTATGAAGCCCTGGCCTCGGACATCGAGGCCTCGATCCGCAACGGCACCCTCAAGACCGGCGACCGCCTGCCCTCCGTGCGCCACACGGGCAGCAGCCGCGGCGTGAGCGCCTCCACCGTGTTCCAAGCCTACTACCTGCTGGAGGCGCGCGGGCTGGTGCGCGCGCGCGACCGCTCGGGCTATTACGTGGCCGGCGGCGGCCTGCGCGACGCGCCGCCCGAGACCACCCTGACCTCGCGCCCCGCCGAAGGCCCGCGCGCGCTCGAGGTGAGCGACCAGGTGTTCGACATCCTCGAAGCCAGCATGTCGCGCCAGGTCGTGCCCTTCGGCTCGGCGTTTCCGAGCCCGCTGCTGTTTCCGCTGGCGCGGCTGGGCCAGTTCATGGCGGCCAGCGCCAAGTCGCTCGACCCGTGGCGCACCGTGGACGACCTCACGCCCGGCAGCGCGGCCCTGCGCCGGCAGATCGCGCTGCGCTACCTGGCCGACGGCCTGCCGGTGCCGGCCGAGGAGATCGTGGTCACCAACGGCGCGCTCGAGGCGCTCAACCTGTGCCTCTCGGCCGTGACGCGGCCGGGCGACGCGGTGATCGTCGAGTCGCCCACCTTCTATGCCGCGCTGCAGGCGCTCGAACGCATGGGCCTGCGCGCCATCGAGGTGCCGACGCACCCGGGCGAAGGCATCGACCTCGACGCGCTGGCGCAGGCCATCGCCGCGCACAAGCCGACCGCCTGCTGGCTCATGACCACTTTCCAGAACCCGCTGGGCAGCCTCATGCCCGACGCGAAGAAGAAGGCGCTGGTCGAACTGCTCGCGCGCCACGAACTGCCGCTGATCGAAGACGACGTGTACGCCGAGCTGTACTTCGGCGAGCGCCGCCCGCCGCCGGCCAAGGCCTTCGACACGCAGGGGCTGGTGCTGCACTGCTCGTCGTTCTCGAAAAGCCTCGCGCCCGGCTACCGCATCGGCTGGGCCTCGGCCGGGCGCTTCGCGCGCAAGGTGGCGCGCCAGAAGCTCACGACCACGCTCAGCACCTCGGTGCCCGCGCAGCTGGCGCTGGCCGACTACCTCGAGAAGGGCGGCTTCGACAAGCACCTGCGCAAGCTGCGCCAGACGCTGGCGATGCAGCAGGCCAGCTTCACGCAGGCCGTGGGCCATTACTTTCCGGCCGGCACGCGCGCCACGCGGCCGCTGGGCGGGTACTTCCTGTGGGTGGAATTGCCGCCGCAGGTGGACGCGCTGGAAATCCATCGCCAGGCGCTGGAGCGCGGCATCAGCGTCGCGCCCGGCCCGATCTTCTCGGCCACGCGTGCGTTCTCGAACTGCCTGCGGCTGAACTACGGCCACGCGTGGGACGCGCACAGCGAGCAGGCCCTGCAGACGCTGGGGCGGCTGGTGGCACAAGCGAGCTGAAACGACAACGCCCGCCGAAGGGGCGGGCGTTGTTCGGGCCTGTCGACCTACTCTTGCGGTTCCAGCGCGACTGCAGCCCGCGCCCCGTTCTTCCTGCGCGCCTGCAGCACGAACGCCACCAGCTGCCACACCACGAAGATCGCGATCAGCCCCAGCAGCGTGCCGCTGATGGGCCGCGAGACGAAGGTGCCGAAGCCGCCGCGGCTGAGCAGCATCGCGCGGCGGAAGTTCTCCTCGAGCATCGGCCCGAGGATGAAGCCCAGCATGAGCGGCGCGGCGTCGAGCTCCAGCCGCATGAACATGTAGCCCATGAAGCCGAACGCGGCGGTGATGAACACGTCCTGCAGGTTGTTGTTCACGCTGTAGGTGCCGATGCAGCAGAAGAACAGGATCGACGGGAACAGCACGCTGTACGGAATCTTGAACACCGAGAGCCAGTAGCGCACCAGCGGCACGTTCAGCACCAGCAGGAACACGTTGCCGATCCACATGCTGGCCACCAGGCCCCAGAACAGCTCGGGGTGGCTGGCGATCATGTTCGGGCCCGGCTGGATGCCCTTGATGATGAAGGCCGCCAGCATCAGCGCCATGACCGCGTTCTCGGGAATGCCGATGCTCATGAGCGGAATGAAGCTCGTGCGCGCCGCCGCCTCGTCGGCCGCCGCCTGGCCGGCCACGCCCTCGATGCAACCCGTGCCGATCTCGTGCTTGTACTTGCTGACCTTCTTGTCCAGCGCGTACGCCGCGAACTGCGCAATGGTCGGGCCGCCGCCGGGCAGGATGCCCAGGATGGAGCCGACCACGCTGCCGCGCAGCGCGCTGGGAATGATCCGCTTGAACTCCGCCCAGGTCGGAATGAGGTTGATCTTGCCGTTGAAGGGCGAGCGCTCCTCGCGCGAGTCGAGGTTCTTGGTGATCTCGGCGATGCCGAAGCAGCCCAGCGCAATGCTCACGATGCCCACGCCGTCGGTCAGGAACGGCATGTCCATCGTGAAGCGCGCCATGCCGCTGTTCACGTCGGTACCGATGGTGCCCAGCAGCACGCCGATCATGCACATCGCCAGCCCGTTCAGCAGGCTGCCCGTGGTCACGAAGCTCACGCACACGAAGCCCACCAGCATCATCGCGACGTAGTCCGCCGGGCCGAACAGGAACGCCACCTCGCCCAGCGTCGGCGCCAGGAACGACAGCACCAGGATCGCGACCGTGCCGCCGATGAAGCTGGAGAAACCCGCCGTGAACAACGCCAGGCCCGTCTGGCCCTTGAGCGTCATCGCGTAGCCGTCGATGCAGGCCACGATGCTGCTGGCGTGCGGGATCTTCATCGTGATCGCGCTCACGCTGTCGCCGTACTGCGCACCATAGTAGATGCCGGCCAGCATGATCAGCGCGCCGGTGGTGGGAATCGAATACGTCAGCGGCAGCAGCAGGCTGATGGTGGCCAGCGGCCCCAGGCCCGGCAGCAGGCCGACCAGCGTGCCCACCGTGCAGCCGATGGCGCAGTACATCAGGTTGTGCAGTGTCAGGGCGTGCGAGAAACCGAACGCCAGGTTGTTCAGGACTTCCGTCATGGTCGTGGCCTCAGAAAAGCGGCAGGTTCAGGCCGAGCAGCTTCTGCAGCGCCAGCGCCATGGCGATCAGGCCCGCCGAGATCTTCACGTTGCGCAGCCACGAGTTGGAGCTGCCCGCGAAGGCCGAACAGAACACCATGAAGACGATGCCCGCGATCATGTTCACGTACATCGAGATCAGCGCGAACCCGCACAGGCTCGACAGGATGAGTCCGATGTTCTTGAAGTTCAGGTCCAGCGTCACCGGCGCCACCACGAACGACCGGACCACCGTGGCCACGCCGATCAGCAGCAGCAGGCTGCTCACCATCACGGGGAACAGGCCCGGCCCCGCCCGGCTGAAGTCGCCGATGGGATAGCGCAGCGCGGTCAGGCCGAAGGCCAGCGCGATCGCCATGAGGAACAGACCTCTGACAAGGTTTCTATTTTTCATTCATACGCTCACGGAATGTTGTGATTCGAATGCGCCCGCGACCGATGCAACCGGTGCGGGCGTGTCTCCGTCCGGAGGGAGTCGCCGGACGGATCGATGCTCTTTTTGCAAGCTGATCGGAATCTGACGCAGCCGCGAGGGGAACTACGTACCGGGCGCGAAGGCGGCGAACGCGCCCGGGTCACAATGCGCGGGGTCTCCTTTCGAAGGATTGCGGAACACCGATGAAGACACCACGCCACGCTCCCCGACACGCGCTCCTGGCGGTCGCCACCACCGCCGCGCTGCTCGCCGCCTGCGCGGCACCGCCGCCGCCGGCGCCCGGCGAATGGTCGCCGCAGCCCCCCAACCCGAACGCGCCCTATCCGGCCGAATCGCGGATGAACGGGGAGCAAGGCATGGTGCTGCTGCGCGTGCGCACCACGCCGGCCGGCCTGCCCACGAGCGTCGAGGTGAAGGAATCGAGCGGCCATGCACGGCTGGACCGCTCGGCCGTCGAGACCGTCCGCACATGGCGCTTCAAGCCGACGCCGGACGATGGCACGGTGGTGTGGCGGGAGGTGCCGATCCGGTTCTTCATCACGTCGCCGCCGCAGCAGCCGACGATGAATTAGGAAGCGGGGCATGCCGAGACAGCGACGTCTCGCGGCCCAACGCCTATCGGCCAGGGCCAGTCATCAGCGGCACCGCATTGGTTTTACGATGACATTCAACGCTGATCTGACGCACTAAGCGAACAACTAGGACCGGGCATGCCCATCTCTCTGGCCATCGAAGAAAATTTCAATGAATTCGTCCGTAGATTTGGAGGAACAGTTGTCTCAGATGTCCTAGGACCATCGCCAAATCACCCGAATGCCGACTACTACTTCCCACAGAATTCTGTGGTGGCCGAGCTCAAATGCCTAGAAGACGACAAGAGCGAAGACGAGCTACTACAGGCCAAGATTCAAACACTGTTTGACAAGTGGATGGCAGATGGGACCATTCCGACGTACTACGGTGAATCTGTCCGAATCGAATCCAAGACGCTGCCCCCCATCTGTCAACACGCACTACTTGAGGTCTACAAAACACCGATTCAGCGCCGAGTACTCAAAGCGAATAAGCAGATCAAAGCAACCGCTGAGCGACTCGGGTTGCAAAACTATCAGGGGCTTCTTCTCGTAGCCAACGATGGAAACTATGCGCTGGAAGCAGATGCAGTGATTTATCTGATCTGGCGAATACTGGGGCAGAGTTTTCGGAACATCACGAATGTCGTGTACTTCACTGTGAACATGCCGGCGACTCACCCATCGACGTCGAAGCCATGCCTTGTCATGGCGAGAGCCCAGCGGAATCATCTTGAATGCATAGATCCCATCTTCATGCAGAACCTAACTTCAGGATGGATCAAGTATTTCGAAGAACTAGTAGGTGAGCCCGTTGAAGAAAGGCGCATTGATGGTCTGGGGGATCTTGCTCTTCTGCGCTATCAACCGCGAGCCTAGGCCCGCCAAGAACATCAAGCAGCCACCGCCACCCCACCCCGCCGCATCCGGCGCACCCTGAACAGCAGGAACGCCGCGATGCTCACGTTGACCAGGTTCCATCCGATGCCGTTCAGGAAGGCCGCGTGGTAGCTGCCCGTCAGGTCGAACACCTTGCCCGACATCCAGCCACCCAGCGCCATGCCGAACAGCGTGAACATCAGCACCGTGCCCACGCGCGCGCCGGCTTCCTTGGGCGGGAAGTGCTCGCGCACGATGATCGCGTACGAGGGCACGATGCCGCCCTGGAACAGGCCGAACAGCGCCGAGATCACGTACAGCGGCACCAGCCCGTCGAAGGGCAGGAACAGCAGCAGCGCCACGCACTGCAGCACGCCGCCCAGCATCAGCGTGCGCAGCCCGCCGATGCGGTCGCAGATGGCGCCCGACACCAGCCGGCTCACGATGCCGAAGCCCAGCATCAGCGACAGCATCATCGCGCCCTGCGCCGGGCCGTAGCCCAGGTCGCCGCAGTAGGCCACGATGTGCACCTGTGGCATCGCCATGGCCACACAGCAGGCCACGCCCGCCACGCACAGCAGGCCCTGCGCCGTGCCCATGCTCAGGCCGAAGGGCCGCGTCATGTCGCGCACCAGCGTGCTGCCCGCCACCTGCGACACCGGCGCCACCTCGGCCAGTGCCGGCGGCCGTGCGCGGAAGAACAGCGCCAGCAGCGCCATCGTCAGGCCGCAGAAGATGCCCATGCCGATGTAGGTCTGGCGCCAGCCCACCTGCTCGACGAAGTGCTGCGCGATGGGCGGCCACACGGCGCCCGCGAGGTAGTTGCCGCTGGCGCACACGGCCACCGCGATGCCGCGCCGCTTGACGAACCACAGCGAGGTGTCGGCCACCAGCGGCGCAAAGGCCACCGAGCTGCCGAGCAGGCCGACCAGCAGCGCCTGCGCGATGGTGAAGGACACGATGCCTTGCGACAGGCCCGTGGCGATGTAGCCGGCGGCCAGGAAGACCGAGCCCATCAGCAACGGCTTCATCACGCCGATGCGGTCGGCCAGCTTGCCCATGAGCACGCCGCCGAAACCGAAGCCCAGCATCAGCAGCGTGTAGGGCATGGAGGCATCGGCGCGCGCCACGCCGAACTCGGCCTGCACGGCGGGCAGCATGACCGACACCACGTACATGCCGCTGCTGCCGACCGTCATGACCAGCAGCGTGAGCGCCAGGCGCACCATGGCGTAGCGCGAGTCGGGCTGGTGGACGATAGCTGTCTCTGGGGTCGTCTTCATTCTTCTTGTCTCCGCGCGTGCATCGGGTGGCGCACGTCGTGTGGCATTCTCGCGGAAGGCCGCGCCGCCTGCTGCGCGCGCCCTCGAGCACCCGACGCATGCCCATCACCTACAGACAAGCCATTCCCGAAGACACGCCCGCGTGCCTCGACCTGCGCGGCCGCACGCGAGAGAACGCCTTCTCCATCGACGAGCTCGAGGCGCTCGGCATCACCCTGGAGAGCTGGCAGGCCGGCATCGCCGACGGCTCCCTGCCCGGCTACGTCGCGCTCGTCGACGGCGAGCTGGCGGGCTATTGCTTCGGCGAGCGGGACACCGGCGAGATCGCCGTGCTGGCCCTGCTGCCGGCGTACGAAGGCCGGGGCATCGGCAAGGCGCTGCTCGAGCGGATGGTCGAGGCGTTCGTGCGGCTCGGCTTCCAGCGGCTCTTCCTGGGCTGTTCGCCCGACCCGCAGGTGCGCTCGCACGGGTTCTACCGGCACCTGGGCTGGAAGCCCACGGGCGAATTCGATGCAGCGGGCGATGAAGTGCTGGCGTACGTCCCGTCCTGAGACGTTCGCCGCGGCCGGTGCGCTGAACGCTCCGGCAGCCTCAACCCACGAACGGCGCAGGTGCCATCACCACCACGACGCTCGACGACAAGAAGGCCTTCGGCATCGGAATGCCGGGCTTGCGCTTGCCGTCGCAGGCCGCGGTCAGCAGGCCGAGACAGAGCAGAAGAACAAAGGCTGTGCTTCGCATGCGGCGCATGCTAAGCCCGCGAAGTGACGCGTCAAGTCGGACGGCAGCGCCAGCCACCGTCGGTAAAGCGAGCTTTCTGCTTCAGCGCAAAAGGACTTCCGGCCGCTCGCCGGCCTGCAGGCGGCGCTCGATGTCTTCGAGCACGTTCGGCAGGTCGGCCACGCTGTCGATCACATAGTGCGCGCCGGCGGCCCGCAGCTCGGCGGTGGCGCGGGCGCGGCGCGCCTGCTGGCTGTCGGCGTCGAGCGCCTGCCACTCGGCCAGCGTCAGGCCGTTGACGTTGCCGCTGACCGACACGCCGACCGCCCAGGTGCCGGCGTTGAGGCCTTCCTGCAGGCCCACGCCGGTGTCGTCGACCTTGACGACGGCGTGCGGCGGCCACACGCCGAGGTCGGCGAAGCAGCGGTACATCATGAGCGGCGACGGGCGCCCCGCCGCGAGGTCGCCCGCGCACACGAGGTTGTCGGGCGCATAGCCGCCGGCCGCGGCGATGGGCGTGACGACGTCCATGATCGGGCGGTTGTAGCCGGTGGTGGAGCCGATCTTCAGGCCGCGTTCGCGCGCCGCGTGGACGGCCTCGATCGCGCCCGGAATGAAGTCGGTGTGGTCGCGCACGCTGGCCGCGTTCATCGGCGTGAACACCTCGTACAGGCGGTCGACGTCGGCGTCGCTAAAGGCATGGCCGTGCTTCGCCTCCCACTGCGCGGCGATGCGCGGCTGCGTGCCCAGGGCCTTGATGTGGTCCCACTTGGCCATGCCCATCGGGGCGCGCGCCTCGTCGATGGTGATGTCGATGCCGGACTGTGCGAACAGCTTCACGAAGGCGCCCATGGGCGCGCAGGAACCGAAGTCGAGGATGGTGCCGGCCCAGTCGAAGACGACGGCTTGCAGCCTGATATGAGGGTGGGCGTTCATGGCGAGGGAAGAAGAAAGATGAAGAAGAAGGCGGCGACGCTCACCACGCGTCGAACACATCGGCGGCAATGCCGAAGCCCGTGCTCGCGCCGCTGCCGCTGGTGACCAACACCACGCGCGTGGCGTCGTCGGGCGCGTCGATCACGCAGGGCGTGGTTTTCGACGACGGGTACACGCCGGTCCAGCGTTCGGTGACCTGCGCGGTCTCGAGGTCGAGCGTGCTGCGCAGGTGGCGCAGGATGAGCTGGTCGACCGCCTCGATGGCGAAGGGTTCGGGCGCGTCGCCGTAGTGGTGCGAGTCGCCGACCACCAGCGAGCCGTCGGCGCTCTGCACCACGATGAGGTGGATGCCGTGGTCGAGCGAGGCGCGCTCTTCCTGCATCAGCCGCTCGCGCAGCGCCGCCGCTTCGGGCAAGCTGCTGTAGCCCTCGTAGCGCACCAGGCTCAGGTCGGTCATGACCGCGCCTGGCAGGCGAAAACCCGCCTCGGGCTGCACGCGCAGCATCTGCAGGCGGCACAGCGTGAGGTCGTGCGTGGCGATGCGGCCGGCGAACAGGCCGTGCAATTCGGTGTTGGTGCAGACCACCACGCGCTCGCCGCGCAGGGTGCCGCGTGAAGTGCGCACGCGCGGGGTTTCCACCTCGTGCACGGTCTCGCCGAAGCGGAACACGACGCCGTGCACCTCGGCCAGCCAGCGCGCGAGCAGGCCGACGGCGGTGCGCGATTCGACGCGCAACTCGTGCGGGCTGAACAGCACCGAGCGCGCCTGCGCAAGGTTGAGGCCGGGCGCGCGCGCCTGCGCGTCGGCGGCGTCGATGAGCGCGCAGGCCTCGGCCATCGGCGTGCGCAGGAAGGCTTCGAGCACGGCATGCGCTTCGGGCCGGTACGCCGCGAGCCAGAGGTGGCGGTGCACGATGTCGATGCCGGCCTGCGGCGCAACGGCCTGCCACACGTCGCGCGAATGCATGGCGCGGCGCCACATGTCGCCCGGCGCCTGGCCGGTGACGGTGATGAAGCCGAAGTTGCGGATCGATGCGCCCAGGCACGCGGCATCGCGTTCGACCACGCACACGCGCAGGCCGCGCTGCGCGGCGGTGTAGGCATGGGCCAGGCCGACGATGCCGGCGCCGACCACGATCACATCGAAACTCTCGACGGACATGCTGGGGTTCATCAACGTTGTCTCCAGGCTTGCGTGCGCTTCAGCGCCCAGTGCCCGGCCAGCGCGAACAGGCCGCGGCCGACGGCGGCCGTGAGCATGATGAGCGAGGCCATGGCGGCGGCGGGCGCCACGTCGCCGGCGTCGTCCATGTTGAGCACGGCGATGGCGGCCAGCGTGGTCTGCGGCGAATAGAGGAACACGACGGCCGACACGGTGGTCATCGCATTGACGAAGAAGTAGCCGGCCACGTTGAGCACCGTGGGCAGCGCCACCGGCAGGTGCACGCGCCACAGCGTGCGCCAGAACGGCACGCCCATCGATTCGGACACCAGCTCGTACTCGCGGTCGAGCTGGCGCAGCGCGGTGAGCGAGGTGAGGTGCGCCACCGAGAAGAAGTGCGCCACGGTGCAGATCACGAGGATCGCCATGCCGCCGTACAGGCCGTGCAGCGGGTTCGCGGCCGAGTTGAAAGAGAAGATGTAGCCCACGCCGAGCACGAGCCCCGGCACGGCGAGCGGCAGGTTGGCCAGCAGGTTCAGCAGCTCGCGCAGCAGGCCGAAGTGGCGCGGCTTCTCCACGAAGTAGGCCGACACGAAGGTGGCGAGCGCGCCCGCCACGGCCGCGCACAGCGCCAGGCGCAGCGAGTTGCCGTAGCTGCCCCAGCCGCCGCCGTCCATGTTGCTGAAGTCGTAGTTCTTCAGCGAGGGCGTGAGCTTGTAGGGCCAGTAGCTGGCGAGCGAGGCGAACACGGCCATGCCGATCATCACGACGATGGCGATGGCGGTGAGCGTGCAGAACACGAGCAGTGCGCGGTCGCGCGATTTCACGGGCTCGGGCTGGTAGGGCGTGGCGCGCGCCGACAGCGCGGCGGCCTGCTTGCGACGCACGCGCCGCTCGACGAGGAACGACAGCACGGCCGGAATCAGCAGCACGAGGCCGACCACCGCGCCCATCTGGAAGTTCTGCTGGCCGACCACCTGCTTGTAGATGTCGGTCGCGAGCACGCCGGTCTGGCCGCCCACGACCTTGGGCACGCCGAAGTCGGTGATGACCAGCACGAACACGACCATCGCGGCCACGATGAGGCCGTAGCGCGACGAGGGCAGCGTGACGGTGCGGAAGATGCGCCAGCGCGAGGCGCCCAGGGTCTGCGCGGCTTCGTACAAACGCCCGTCGGACGTGGCCATGGCGGTGGTGAGGATCAGCAGCGCATGCGGCAGCGTCCAGAACACCGAGCCGAGCACGATGCCCAGCGGCCCGTAGATCGACAGGTCGCCCAGCAGCCCCTTGAACAGGCCCTGGTTGCCGAACAGGTAGATCAGGCTGATGGCCGGCAGCAGCGAGGGCGCCAGCAGCGGCATGAGCGCCACGGCGCGCAGCAGGCCCTTGGCGGGCATGCACGAGAGCGTGAGGCCGTAGGCGTACACGTAGGCGATGGCGGTGCACAGCACGGCGCTGATCACCGCGAGCAGCACGCTGTTGAAGGCCGACCGCACGAGCGCGGGGCTCTCGAGGTAGCGCGCGAAGTTGGTCAGGCCGACGAAGCTGCCTGCGCGGTCGTAGAAGCTCTGGCCGACCAGCGCGCCGACGGGGAGCGCGACGATCACGACGAGCAGCAGCACGACGAGCAGCACGGCGGCGCCGGTGAGCCAGCGTTCGCGGTCGAAGTGATTCGAACGCGGGATCGCGATCGGGGCGAGGGCTTCGGAAGGGGTGCTCATGTTGTTGTTCTTTTGGTGTCGTTGTTCAGGGCGTGTGCACAGGCCACCGGGTACTTCCCTCCGCGAATGTCCCCCGGGCTTCGCCCTCCTCCTTGATTTCGCTGCGGGAAGCACCCAGTGCCCTGCGCACGATGGGCGCGGTCGTTGTGCTGTTCGATCAACAGCCGCACTGCCCAACGCTCACGCCGATGGGGTGCCTTGCGCAGCGAAATCAAGGAGGAGCCCGAAGGGCGGGGGACATTCGCGGAGCAAGGCACCCCGTCGGCGGGAGCGCGCCCCGAAGGACTGCGCACCACGCGACAAGGACCCCGCACACGCGACGTCATTTCATTGCGCCAGAACCGACAGCGCGTTCAACGGCAGCTGGATGTGCACCATGCTGCTCGGCACCAGCGGCTCTTCCCCGCCGCTGCGCGCATCGGCGGGCAGTTCGGCCTCGATCTCGATGCCCAGCGGCTCGCAGGCCAGGCGGGCCGAGGTGCGGTTGCCGAAGAACTCGGTGTCGAGCAGGCGCGCGGCGAAGCTGTTGGTGCCGAGTTCGGAGCCGAAGCGCTTCACCACCACATGCTCGGGCCGGATGCCCACGGTGGCCTGCGAACCCACGCTGAGGCTGCCGGGCGCGCAGAACAGTTCGCTGTCGCGCACGCGCACCTTGCCGTCGGCCAGCACGGTGGCGGGCAGCATGTTCATGCGGCCCACGAAACCCGCCACGAAGCGGGTGCGCGGCTTGCGGTACAGCTCGTCGGGCGTGCCGGCCTGCTCGATGCGGCCGTTGTGCATCAGCACCACGCGGTCGGCCATCGACAGCGCTTCTTCCTGGTCGTGCGTGACCATGATGGTGACGATGCCCAGGCGCTTTTGCAGCGCGCGGATTTCGCTGCGCAGCGTGGCGCGCACCTGCGCGTCGAGCGCGGACAGCGGCTCGTCGAGCAGCAGCAGGCGCGGGTTGGGTGCCAGGGCGCGCGCCAGCGCGATGCGCTGCTGCTGGCCGCCCGAGAGCTGCACGGGGTACTTGTCGGCATGCGCGGTGAGGCCGACGAGGTCGAGCATTTCGCGCGAGCGCTTGGCCATCTCGCGCGCCAAGGCGCCCGTGGGGTGCAGGCCGTAGGCGATGTTCTGCGCCGCCGTGAGGTTGGGGAACAGCGCGTACGACTGGAACACCACGCCGAAGCCGCGCGCCGCCGGCGGCAGGCCCGCGATGTCCTGGCCGCCGAGCAAAATTTGCCCGCTGTCGGCGCGCTCGATGCCGCACACGATGCGCAGCAGCGTGGTCTTGCCGCAGCCCGAAGGACCGAGCAGGCAGACGAACTCGCCGGGCTCGATGTCCAGGTCGATGCCGTCGAGCACGCGCGTGGCGCCAAAGGACTTGCCGATGCCGCGAAGAGAAAGAAAGCTGGTCATGTGCGGCTGCCCGGAACCCCGATCACATCGGCTTCTTTTCGGCTTTGGCGTCGTAGCGCTTCGACCATTCCGTCAGGATGCGGTCGCGGTTGGCGGCAGCCCAGTTGAAGTCGTTCTTGGCCAGCAGCTTCTCGACGTCGCCCGGCACGAACTCGAGCTTTTCCTGGATGCCCGGCAGTGCGAGCACGGCGAAGTTCTTCGCGTACAGCTCGTTGGCCTGCTTCGTCACGGCCCAGTCGGCCAGGGCCTTGGCGGCGTCCTGCTTCTTGCTGGTCTTGATGATGCCGGTGGCTTCCATGTCCCAGCCCAGGCCTTCCTTGGGCAGCACGATGTCGATGGGGGCGCCGTCGCGCTTGGTCTTGTTGGCGCGGTATTCGAACGACATGCCCAGCGCGAACTCGCCGGCGCCGGCCTGGCGGCAGGGCTTGCTGCCCGACAGGCTGTACACGCCGATGTTCTGGTGCAGCGCGTCCATGTACTTCCAGGCCTTGTCCTCGCCCATCATCTGGATCCAGCCCGACACCATGAGGTAGCCGGTGCCCGATGCCGCGGGGTTGGGCATGGTGATCTGGCCCTTGTAGACCGGGTTGGTCAGGTCGGCCCAGCTGGTGGGCTTGGGCAGGTTCTTCTTCGTGGCTTCGGCGGTGTTGAAGCAGATGGCCGACGACCACACGTCCATGCCGACCCACTTGGGCGGGTTGGCGGTGTCGCGCATGGTGGGCTTGATGGCGTCCAGGCCCTTGGGGGCGTAGGGCTGGAGCATGCCTTCCTTGTCCAGCAGCATCAGCGAGGTGGCGGCCAGGCCCCACACCACGTCGGCCTGCGGGTTGGCCTTTTCGGCCAGCAGCTTGGCGGTGACGATGCCGGTGGAGTCGCGCACGAACTTCAGCTCGATGGCCGGGTTCTCCTTTTCGAAGGCGGCCTTGTAGGCCTGCACCTGGTCGGCTTCGAGCGCGGTGTAGACCAGCAGCTCGGTGCGGCCTTGGGCCGAGGCGGCGAAAGCCAGCGAGAACAAGGCGGCGGGCACGGCGGCCCACATCAGACGACGATGCAGCATGGGAGATTCCCTCGAGGTAAGAACAGGCGGTGTACGCAAAAAGAAAACACGGCCGGGGCCGTGAACGCAGCGATGCTCGCAGCGCTATGTGACAAAGGTTTGTCACACGGCCGTACCCGCGCCGCGGCGTTTGCACTTTCGTCACACGGCTGTCATCGAGCGACGCGAGCCTGTACAGGCTGTCGCACACCGTTCTTTTGCAATCCCATGACACTCGACCTCGCCGAGATCGCTCGCCTGTTCGCCGAACGCGGCGGCCTGGCGTACGCGGGCGAGCCGGTGTCGCAGCTCGAACACGCGTTGCAATGCGCCTGGCTGGCCGAACAGGCGGGCGCCGGCGACACGCTCGTGACGGCCGCATTGCTGCACGACCTGGGGCACCTGCTGATCGCCGAGCACCAGACGCTGTCGCGCTCGCCCACCGAACTGGGCATTGACGATCGCCACCAGTACATCGCGCTGCCGCTGCTGCGCGGCGCCTTCGACGTGGCGGTGCGCGAGCCGATCCGCCTGCATGTGGACGCCAAGCGCTACCTGTGCGCGACGCGGCCGGACTACGTGTCGATGCTCTCGCCCGATTCGGTGCGCAGCCTGGCGCTGCAGGGCGGCGTGATGGACGACGAGGCGGCGCAGCGCTTTGCGGGCCTGCCGTGGTCGGGAGACGCGGTGCGGCTGCGGCTGTGGGACGAAGCGGCCAAGGCCGAGGGGCTGCGCACGCCGCCGCTCGCGCATTTCCTGGCGACGGCGGCGCGCGTGATGCTGCGCTGAGGGCCGGCGGGACGAAGGGACGGCGGGCCGACTTTCAGCCCCGTTTAAGAAACATTTGTCTACGATGGTTTCCTCACGAGGTCCGGCGCCCCTGCGCCTGCGAGGAAATCCGCATGTCATCTGTTCCATCCCCCACCATCGCGGCGCGTGCCGGCGCGTTCGTCCAGGTCCTGCGCCGCGTGCTTCGGCTCGCGGCGCCCTACTTCAGCTCGGACGAAGAAAAATGGCGGGCGCGCCTCATGTTCACGGGCATCGTGGCGCTGAACCTGGCGTACGTGTATGCGCTGGTGCTCTTCAACCAGTGGTACGGGCGCTTCTATGACGGGCTGCAGAACAAGGACGCGGTGGTGTTCTGGCGCGAGATCCGCGTGTTCGCCGTGCTGGCCTTCTTCAACATCGCGATCCAGGTGGCGAAGTTCTACCTGACGCAGCTGCTGCAGCTGCGCTGGCGCTCGTGGATGACCCGCCACTACCTCGGCCGCTGGATGGCCGACCGCGCCTTCTATCACCTGGAACTGGCGCGCTACGCGCACGCCGACGGCGCCACGCCCGACAACCCCGACCAGCGCATCCAGGAGGACATGCAGATGTTCACCAACGCGACCATGACGCTGTCGATGGAGATCCTGAACGCGGTGGTCACGCTGCTGAGCTTCATCGGCATCCTGTGGGGCCTGTCGGGCACCTTCGACCTGTCGCTGGGCGGCAGCACCTACCAGGTCGCGGGCTCGATGGTGTGGCTGGCGCTGGTCTATTGCGTGGTCGGCACGGTCATCACGCACTTCATCGGCCGGCCGCTGATCGGCCTGAACTTCCGCCAGCAGCGCTTCGAGGCCGACTTCCGCCACCACCTGGTGCGCGTGCGCGAGTACAGCGAAGCGATCGCGCTCGACCGCGGCGAGACGGTGGAGCGCGGCCAGCTCGACACGCGCTTCGGCGCCGTGCTGCGCAACTACCTGCAACTGATCAAGAAGCAGAAGAACCTGGTCACCTTCACCGCGATGTTCGGGCAGGCGTCGGTGATCTTTCCGTTCATCGTGTCGGCACCGCGTTTCTTCAGCGGCGCCATCCAGCTGGGTGCGCTGATCCAGATCTCGACCGCTTTTGAAAAGGTGCAGGATTCGCTGAGCTGGTTCGTGACCAACTACGACCGCGTGGCCGTCTGGCGCGCCACCACCGACCGCCTGATCAGCTTCGACGACGCGATGCGCGCCCACGCCACGCGCGAAGACGGCCTGCAGCGCGAAGAAGGCGCCGCCGCGCTGGGCACCAGCGACCTCACGCTCGCGCTGCCCAATGGCACGCAGCTGCTGGCCGGCGCCGCGCTGGCGGTGCGCCCCGGCGACAGCGTGCTGCTGCAAGGCCCCTCGGGCAGCGGCAAGTCGACGCTGTTCCGCGCCTTCGCGGGCATCTGGCCGTTTGCGCGCGGCAAGGTGCAGGCCCCGGCCGACGCGGTCTTCATGCCGCAGCGCCCCTACCTGCCTGACGGCAAGCTGCGCGAGGCGCTGACCTACCCGCACCCGGCCGCCGGCTTCAGCGACGACCAGCTGCGCCAGGCCCTGGCCGATGCGCTGCTGCCCGACCTGTTGAACCGACTCGACGACAGCGACGCCTGGAGCCAGAAGCTCTCGGGCGGCGAGCAGCAGCGGCTGGCCATCGCGCGGGTGCTGCTGAAGAAGCCAGCGTGGCTCTTCGCCGACGAAGTGACCAGCGCGCTCGATGCACCGGCCGAAGCCGTGCTCTACCAACGGCTGGCCGACACGGTGCGCGCGGGTGGCGGTGCGATGGTGTCGATCGCGCACCGCCCCGCCGTGGGCGACTTCCATGGCCAGCGGTGGACGCTGGTGCCGCAGGACGAAAGTGCAGCCGGCGGCGCGCGCTACCGGCTCGATACCTCTACAGCTGCTCAGGCCGCAGCGACGTAACGCTCCCAGCCCTTCTTGCGCAGATCGCAGGCCGGGCACTCGCCGCAACCGTAGCCCCAGGCCTGGCGGTGTTCGCGGTCGCCGAGGTAGCAGGTGTGGGTTTCTTCCACGATCAGGTCGACCAGCGGCTGGCCGCCCAGCCGGTGGGCCAGCGCCCAGGTCTCGGCCTTGTCGATCCACATGAGCGGCGTCTCGATCACGAGGCGGCGCTCCAGCCCGAGCGACAGCGCCAGCTGCATGGCCTTCATGGTGTCGTCGCGGCAGTCGGGGTAGCCCGAGAAGTCGGTTTCGCAGACACCGGTCACGATCACCTGCAGCCCGCGCCGGTAGGCCAGCGCGCCCGCGAGCGTGAGGAACAGCAGGTTGCGCCCCGGCACGAAGGTGTTGGGCAGGCCGTCGGCCTGCATGGCGAAGGCGACTTCCTCGGTGAGCGACGAGCCGCCGAGCTGGGCCAGCGCGGCCAGCGTGAGCACGTGGTCTTCCCCCAGGCGCGGCGCCCATTCGGGAAAGCGCTCGCGCATCTTGGCGAGCACGGTGCCGCGCACGTCGAGTTCGACGCGGTGGCGCTGGCCGTAGTCGAAGCCCAGGGTTTCGACCCGCTGGTACTTGGACAGGGCCTCGGCCAGGCAGGTGGCCGAGTCCTGGCCGCCGGAGAAGAGAACGAGGGCGGTGGTGTGCAGGGGCATGGGGGCCTCCGGAAAAATAGGGAAAGGAAAACGGTCGGCGCGCCGCCAGGTCAATCTTCGAGCATCGCGCCGCTGCCGCCGGCAGGGCCGCGCACGCCGATGGACTCGACCTCCGCGATCCGCTCTGCCGGGAAGAACTTGCACAGGCAATGCTCGATGTCGATGTACTCCCCGGCATGGATCACGGCCAGCATGTGGGCCAGGATCTGCTGGTAGACGGCCACGACGTGGTCGATCAGCACCGCGTCGAAGCTCCACAGACGGCTCATGTACTGCCCTGGAATGCCGGCAACCGCCTTGACGTCGCCCGGCGGGCGCCGCTGGGCGAATACCACCTTGCCCGAAAAACGGGCATCGGCATAGCGGCCGATGTCGGCGCGCTCGGTGAGCTGGTAACGGCCGCTGACCTTGAAGACGCGGGACACGTCGGACAGCAGGCCCTCGGAGCGCAGGAAGCCGAACACGACATCCAGGCACAGGGTCTCGGTCACGTTCTTGACGATGCTGAGGTCCTGCGACGCGGCAATCTGCTGCACCTCGCGGTCGCCCGTGAAGTCGAGCACCCGGTCCGCCGCCCGTGCCAGCACGGCGCGCTGGAGGTCGTTGTAGGGCACGGCGCCCATTTCCACCAGGTAGATGCGGGCGTCCGGGTCCTGCAGGCGGATGCTGGCCAGGGTGTAGAGCGTCTGCGCCAGGCGTTGGTCGCTGTCGAAAACCCCGATCTTCGTGTTGAGCGCACTGGAGACGAGGTAGAGGTTGACCATGGCGGGCGATTTTATTTTTGATTCCGCGCTCGGCGCGCCACGCGCCGGCGGCGGCGTTCTCTGGTGCTTCTAGAGAAAGCGCTCCAGCAGCTTGCGCGACGCGCGATCCAGCGCCTTCGCGTCGGGAATGCGGAACTGCACGCCGTGCGCGCTCGCGATCAGCAGCGCGCCGCCTTCGAGGCGGCGGATGTCTTCCTCGGCCTTGAGCACGAAGCTGGTGTCGCCGCGGTCGGTGCTCACGGTCCAGGTGCTGGGCACGCCGAAGCTCGACACGCCGTGCAGCTTCAGCAAGGTGGGCGCGAAGTCGCGCACGGCGAGTTCTTCGGTCAGCAGCGCCTGGGTGGGCGCGGGCAGCTGGTCGACGCGGTCGACCCACACGAGTTCGCGGCCTTCGCTGCCGACCAGCGACACGCCCTCGTTGGGCGCGCTGAGCGGAAAGGCGCGCACGGGCGTCACGCCCACGTGGTGCTCGCCCTGCGCGTCGGTCAGCACGAGGCGGCCGAAGGTGTCGCGTGCGAGTTCGAAGCTGATGTTGGTATTGGTGCTGCTCATCACACGTCCCCTGCCGGATGGGCGGCGTGGCTCACGGCCAGCGGCGCCTGGGCGTTGGCGCGCTCGTCGGCGGCGCCTTCGCTCACATCGTCTTCGTCGCCCTGGCGCAGCTGCGCCTGGTACAGGCGCCAGTAGGCGCCCTGCTTGGCCATGAGCGCGTCGTGCGGCCCGACCTCGACCACCTCGCCGCGGTCCATGACCACGAGGCGGTCGGCCTTGCGCAGCGTGGACAGGCGGTGGGCGATGGCGATGGTGGTGCGGCCCTGCACGAGGTTGTCGAGCGCCTTCTGGATTTCCTTTTCGGTCTCGGTATCGACGGCCGAGGTGGCCTCGTCGAGGATCAGGATGCGCGGGTCGATGAGCAAGGCGCGCGCGATGCTGATGCGCTGGCGCTCGCCGCCCGACAGGCCCTGCCCGCGCTCGCCCACCAGCGAGTCGTAGCCATGCGGCAGGCGCAGGATGAAGTCGTGCGCATGGGCCGCGCGGGCCGCCGCCACCACCTCTTCGCGCGTGGCATCGGGCTTGCCGTAGGCGATGTTCTGCGCGATGGTGCCGAAGAACAGGAACGGCTCCTGCAGCACCAGCCCCACGTGGCGGCGGTAGTCGGCCACGGCGAAGCGGCGGATGTCGGTGCCGTCGACCTTGATGGCGCCGTCGGTCACGTCGTAGAAGCGGCAGATCAGGTTGACCAGCGTGCTCTTGCCCGAGCCGCTGTGGCCCACGAGGCCGATCATCTCGCCGGGCTCGATGGTCAGGTCGAGGTCGTGGATCACGGCGCGCGAGCCGTAGCGGAAACCGAGGCCGCTCATCTCGATGCGGCCCTGCACGCGCTCCACCTTCACCGGGTTGGCCGGCTCGGGCACGTTGCTCACGTGGTCGAGGATGTCGAAGATGCGCTTGGCGCCGGCCGCGGCCTTCTGCGTGACCGAGACGATGCGGCTCATCGAGTCGAGCCGCGTGTAGAAGCGGCCGATGTAGGCGATGAAGGCGGTGAGCACGCCCACCGTGATGCTGCCGCGCGCCACCTGCCAGATGCCGAAGGCCCAGACCACGAGCAGGCCGATTTCGGTCAGCAGCGACACGGTCGGCGTGAACAGCGACCAGGTGCGGTTGAGCTTGTCGTTGACCTGCAGGTTGTAGGCGTTGGCGACGCGGAAGCGCTCGGCTTCACGGCGCTCCTGCGCAAAGGCCTTGACCACGCGGATGCCGGGGATGGTGTCGGCCAGCACGTTGGTCACTTCGGACCAGACGCGGTCGATCTTCTCGAAGCCGGTGCGCAGGCGGTCGCGCACGACGTGGATCATCCAGGCGATGAAGGGCAGCGGCACCAGCGTGACCACGGCCAGCAGCGGGTTGATCGAGATGAGGATGGCCGCCGTCATGACGATCATCAGCACGTCATTGGCGAAATCGAGCGCGTGCAGCGACAGGAAGACGTTGATGCGGTCGGTTTCGGAGCCGATGCGGGCCATGAGGTCGCCGGTGCGCTTGCCGCCGAAGTAGTCCAGCGGCAGGGTCAACAGGTGCTCGTAGGTGGTGGTGCGCAGGTCGGCGCCGATGCGCTCGGACACCAGCGCCAGCAGGTAGGTGCGCGCCCAGCCCAGCCCCCAGCCGACCAGCGCCGCGATCAGCAGGCCGCCCAGGTAGAGGCCGACCCGGCCGGAATCGATCTTCTGCCCGTTCTGGAACGGGATCAGGATGTCGTCCATCAGCGGGATGGTCAGGTACGGCGGCACCAGCGTGGCGGCGGTGGAGATCAGGGTCAGGACAAACCCGAGGATCAGCTGCTTGCGGTACGGCCCGGCAAAGCGGCCCAGGCGCAGCAGCACCCAGGTCGAGGGCGGGGTCTGGAGTTCGGTGTCGGTGCCGTCGACGTCGAGAAGTTCGGGCGCCTCTTCTGTCGCCTTCGCGACAGCGGGCGCGGCGCGCTGGCCGAACAGCTTGAGCAGCTTCAGCGCCGCCGGCTGGCCGGCCAGGGTGTAGCGCCAGCGGGCAAGCTGTCCGGCGGGGCCGATGAGGTCGAGGGTTCCGACGCCGGCGTGGTCGGAAAGACGCATTTCCAAGGCCTGATCGGTGAGTGGCCACTCACGCCACTCGCCACCCGGCTCCAGGGCGACGAGCCGCTGGTCGGTCAGGGCGACGAGGCCCGTGGCGAAGCGAAGTTGGTCGTCGAGGTCAACCGCAAGTGTTACCGAAACGTTTTCAGCGCCTGCGAGTCGGCTTTTCAGCACGCCTGAGACCGCCTCCGTTTCGCCCGCCTGGGCGCCGACTGGATCGTGATGTTGCATTGTGTTTATTTGACTCTTGCCCGTCGCGGGCCGCTGGGACCGCGTCATGGCGTCCTTGGTCGGGCGCCGATTCTGACCGATCGCCATGGGTGCGCTTGAAGGCGCCGTGGTGCTCGGCCAAAGCACATCGAACGTTTGCATGACCCGTTTCGACGACATCCAATTGCTGCGCATCAACTATTTGCGCGGTCCCAACCTCTGGACCTACCGTCCGGTGCTCGAAGTCTGGCTCGACCTGGGCCAACTGGAAGACTTCCCCTCCAACAAGATCGACGGTTTCACCGACCGGCTGACCACCCTGCTGCCGGCGCTCATCGAACACCACTGCGGCGTGGGCGAGCGCGGCGGGTTCATCCAGCGCCTCACCGAAGGCACCTGGTCGGGCCACGTGCTGGAGCACGTCGTGATCGAACTGCTGAACCTGGCCGGCATGCCGACCGGCTTCGGCCAGACCCGCAGCACCTCGGAGCATGGCGTGTACCGCATGGTGTTCCGCGCGCGTGACGAGCAGGTCGCCCGCGTGGCACTCACCGAAGGCCACCGCCTGCTGATGGCGGCCATCAACAACGACCCGTTCACCGCCGCCGACGTGCAGACCGCCGTCGAAGCCGTCAAGGCCAAGGTCGAGGACTGCTACCTCGGCCCGAGCACCGCGGCCATCGTGTCCGCCGCCACCGACCGCGGCATTCCGCACATGCGCCTGAACAGCGGCAACCTGGTGCAGCTGGGCTACGGCGCCAACCAGCAACGCATCTGGACCGCGGAAACCGACTACACCAGCGCCATCGGCGAATCGATCGCCAGCGACAAGGAACTGACCAAGTCGCTGCTCGCGAGCTGCGGCGTGCCCGTGCCGCACGGCCAGGTCGTCGAGTCGCCCGAGGAAGCCTGGGAAGCCGCCGAAGACATCGGCCTGCCCGTGGTCGTGAAGCCGTCGGACGCCAACCATGGCCGCGGCGTGTCGCTCGAACTGACCACGCGCGAGGAAGTCATGGCCGCCTTCGCGGTCGCCGAGCCCGAAGGCAGCGACGTGATGGTCGAGCGCTTCATCCGCGGCCACGAACACCGCCTGCTGGTGGTGGGCGGCGAGGTGGTGGCGGCCGCGCGCGGCGAGATCATCACCGTGACCGGCGACGGCACCAGCACCGTGGCCGGGCTGATCGACAAGCAGCTCAACAGCGACCCGCGCCGCGGCGCCGAAGAAGAATTCCCGCTCGACGTGATCGTGCTGGCCACCGACGCCAAGCTGCAGCTGGAGCTCAAGCGCCAGGAACTGGACGGCAACTCGGTGCCGGCCGCCGGCCGCGTGGTGACGATCCAGCGCAACGGCAACATGGCCTACGACTGCACCGACCTCGTGCACCCCGAGGTGGCGCATGCCGCCGTGCTCGCCGCCCGCGTGGTCGGCCTGGACATCGCGGGCATCGACATGGTCGCGCAAGACATTTCCAAGCCGCTGGGCCCGCAGGGCGGCGCGATCGTCGAGGTGAACGCCGGCCCCGGCCTGCTGATGCACCTGAAGCCGGCCATCGGCTCGCCGCGCCCCGTGGGCCGCGCCATCTGCGACCACCTGTTCCCGAACGACGCGCCCGGCCGCATCCCCGTGGTGGGCGTGGCCGGTTCGCGCGACACCGCCGTGCTCGCACGGCTGGTGGCCTGGCTCATCAACCTCGGCGGGCGCCACACCGGCCTGGCCTGCCGCGACGGCCTGTTCCTGGAACGCCGCCGCGTCGATGCACGCGACAGCGCCAACTGGGACGCCGGCCACCGCCTGCTCGTGAACCGCGCCGTCGAGGCCGTGGTGATCGAGAACGGCGCCGAGACCATCCTGCGCGACGGCCTGGCCTACGACCGCTGCGAAGTCGGCATCGTGACCGACCTCGAAGGCTGCGAAGCCCTGGCCGACTACGACATCACCGAGAGCGACCAGATGGTCAAGGTGCTGCGCACCCAGGTCGACGTGGTGCTGGGCGAAGGCACGGCCGTGCTCAACGCCGACGAGCCGCGCATCGCCGCGCTGGCGCCGCTGTGCGATGGCGCCGTCATCCTCTATGCGGCCGACCCGCAGGCCGCCGCGCTCGCCGCGCACCAGGCCGAAGGCGGCAAGGCCGTGCTGGTGCGCCAGGACCGCGTGGTGCTGGCCAACGGCACGAGTGAATCGTTCCTGCCCGGCCTGGGTCGCCTGACCATCTGGCGCGCGACCCACGTCGGCGTGAGCCTCGAAAGCCTGCTGGCCGCCGTGGCCGCCGCCTGGGCCATGGGCATTCCGCTCAACCTGATCGGCGCCGGCGTCGAGGCCTTCGAAGCCGACCTGCAGGCGGCCCTGGCCTCGCTGCAGCTGTCGCAGGCCTCGCCCCTTTCGCCCCAACTACAACTGGCATGACACGATGCGCCGCCCCGCCACCCGCGGGGCCGGCGCCCCGGTCACACCGCAAGATCACCGCAACCGCGCGCCCCGTGCCGTAGCCCCATGAAAGTCACCCGCATCCGCGCCCTGCGCGGCCCCAATCTCTGGAGCCGCCACACCACCATCGAGGCCGTCGTGGCCTGCGAAGGCGACGAGAACGCCGTCGGCAAGCTCGACGGGTTCGAAGCCCGCCTGCGCGCCCGCTTCCCGACCATCGGCGAGCTGCACCCGATGGTGCTCGGCCAGCCGCTGGCGCTGGCCCACGTGCTCGAGAACGCCGCCGTGGCGCTGCAGGCCCAGGCCGGCTGCGCCGTCAACTTCGGCAACACCGCGCCCACGACCGAAGAAGGCGTGTACCAGGTCACGGTGCAGTACACCGAGGAAGACGTGGGCCGCCGCGCCCTCGCCCTGGCCGAAGCGCTGATCCAGGCCGCGCTGGCCGACACCGCCTTCGACGCCGACGCCGCCATCACCGAACTGCGCGACCTCGACGAGTCGGAGCGCCTGGGCCCGAGCACCGGCTCCATCGTCGACGCCGCCGTGGCGCGCGGCATTCCGTACCGCCGCCTCACCAGCGGCAGCCTGGTGCAGTTCGGCTGGGGCTCCAAGCAGCGCCGCATCCAGGCCGCCGAGATCGACAGCACCAGCGGCGTGGCCGAATCGATCGCGCAGGACAAGGAACTCACCAAGCAGCTGCTCAACGCCGCCGGCGTGCCGGTGCCGCTGGGCCGCCCCGTGAGCAGCGCCGACGACGGCTGGGCCGCCGCGGAAGAAATCGGCCTGCCGGTCGTGGTCAAGCCGCAGGACGGCAACCAGGGCAAGGGCGTGACGGTGAACATCACCACGCGCGAGCAGCTGACCTCGGCCTACGACTCGGCCGCCGTGTACGGCGAAGTGATGGTCGAGAAATTCCTGCCCGGCTTCGACTTCCGCCTGCTGGTGGTGGGCGACCGCCTCGTGGCCGCCGCGCGGCGCGACCCGCCGCAGGTGATCGGCGACGGCAGCTCCACCGTGCGCCAGCTGGTCGACACCGTGAACCTCGACCCGCGCCGCGGCGAGGGCCACGCCACCTCGCTCACCAAGATCCGCCTGGACGACATCGCCATCGGCCGGCTCGAGTCGCAGGGCCTCACGCCCGAGAGCGTGCCCGAGCTGGGCCAGCGCGTCGTGCTGCGCAACAACGCCAACCTCTCGACCGGCGGCACCGCCACCGACGTCACCGACACCGTGCACCCCGAAGTGGCCGCGCGCGCCGTCGATGCGGCGCAGATGGTCGGCCTGCACATCTGCGGCGTCGACATGGTCTGCGAGAACGTGCTGCGCCCGCTCGAGGAACAACACGGCGGCGTGGTCGAAGTGAACGCCGCGCCCGGCCTGCGCATGCACATCTCGCCCTCGTTCGGCCGCGGCCGCGCGGTCGGCGAGGCGGTGATGGACACGCTCTTCGCCCCCGGCGACGACGGCCGCATTCCCGTGGTGGCCGTCACCGGCACCAACGGCAAGACCACCACCGCGCGCCTGATCAACCACATCATTGCCTCCAGCGGCCTGCGCACCGGCATGACGAACACCGACGGCGTGTACGTCAACGGCCGCCAGACCGACAGCGGCGACTGCAGCGGACCCAAGAGCGCGCGCAACGTGCTGATGCACCCCGACGTCGACGCGGCCGTGTTCGAAGTGGCCCGCGGCGGCGTGCTGCGCGAAGGCCTGGGCTTCGACCGCTGCGAGGTGGCCGTGGTCACCAACATCGGCAGCGGCGACCACCTGGGCCTGAACTACATCACCACGGTGGAAGACCTGGCGGTGCTCAAGCGCGTGATCGTGCGCAACGTGGCGCCCGACGGCTACGCGGTGCTCAACGCGGCCGACGTGAACGTCGCCGCCATGGCGGCCGGCTGCCCCGGCAACGTCATCTTCTTCACCGCCGACCGCATGCACCCGGTGATGGCCACGCACCGCGCGCAGGGCAAGCGCACCGTGTACGTCGACCAGGACACGCTGGTGGCCGCCGAAGGCTCGTGGCGCGAACGCATCGCGCTGCGCGACGTGCCGATCACGCGCGGCGGCACCATCGGCTTCCAGGTCGACAACGTGATGGCCTCGGTGGCCGCCGCGTGGGCCGTGGGCCTCGATTGGGACACCATCCGCAGCGGCCTGTCGAGCTTCATGAACGACGCGGCCGGCGTGCCCGGGCGCTTCAACGTCATGGACTACCGCGGCGCCACCGTGATCGCCGACTACGGCCACAACACCGACGCCATGAAGGCGCTGGTGTCGGCGGTGGACACCATGCCCGCCAATAAGCGCTCGGTGGTCATCAGCGGCGCGGGCGACCGGCGCGATTCCGACATCCGCGACCAGACCGCGATCCTCGGCCAGGCCTTCGACGACGTGATCCTGTACCAGGACGCAGCGCAGCGCGGCCGCGCCGACGGCGAGGTCATGGCGCTGCTGCGCCAGGGCCTGCAGGGCGCATCGCGCACGCGCCAGATCGACGAGATCCGCGGCGAGTTCGTCGCCATCGACACCGCGCTCGCCCGGCTGCAGCCGGGCGACCTGTCGCTGATCCTCGTCGACCAGGTCGAAGAGGCGCTGGCCCACCTCGCGCAGCGCATCGCGCAGGGCTGATCCACCCGCCCCGCAGCGCAGGAGGCCCGCCCTCCTTGCGCTGACGGACGTGTCCCACACGCAGGGGCGCGTCCGGCCCGCTCCACGGCGTGCGGCTTGTCCCACAGCCCGGCCCGGGCGCCCGGCCCACACTGGGGACCGGTCGCGCCCTGCGTGCTTTTGTCTTCCTCATGTCCGCTCGCACGGCGCGCCTTTCCAGGAGCCCCGATGACGACCCATTCCCTCCGTTCCACCGTGTCGACCGCCGCCCTCGTGGCGTTCGGCGGCTTCTTCATGGCCGGCGCGCCGCTGGCCTCGGCCCAGGCGCCCGGCAGCGACGCGCGGATGCAAAAAGAACGTGCCACGTGTGACGGCGTGCAACAGGACCGCGCCGCCTGCCTGCGCGAAGCCGGCGCCGCGCGCCAGGAAGCCGGTCGCCACGGCCTGACCACCCCCGGTGCGGAACGCGAAGACGCCAACGCCCTCGCACGCTGCCGCGAACAACCCGTGGCCGACCGCGCCGATTGCGAAGCGCGCATCCGCGGCGGCGCGCGCACCTCCACCGAAGGCAGCGTGATGGGCGGCGGCGTGATCCGCGAAACCGTCACCCCGCTGCCGCCGCAGCCCGTGCAGCCGGCGCGCTGATCGCGCGAGGCCGGCCTTCACCCCGATACGCCAACAAGGAGCACACCATGCCAAACAATGCGCGTTCGATGATCTTTGCCCTGCTCGCACTCAGCGGGCTGGCCACCACCACCATCGCCACGGCCGCCCGTGGCGACGGCGGCGGCAGCACCTACCAGCAGGAGATTGCGGTCTGCGGCCACAACCAGCAGGACCGTGCCGCCTGCATCCGCGAAGCCGGGGCCGCGCGCCAGGCCGCGGCGCGCGGCGGCCTCACCTCCGCGCCCGACTACCGCGCCAACGCCGTGGCCCGCTGCGGCCTGCAGCCGCCGGCCGAGCGTGCCGACTGCGAGGCCCGCGTGCTGGGCAGCGCAGGCAACATCCGCAGCAATGTCGATGGCAGCGTGATGGGTGGCGGCGTGATCCGCGAATCGGTCTCGACCCGCGTGGTGAACATACCGGCCGCCACGCTGCCGCCGCCGATGGCCGCCCCGATGCCGGCACCGATGCCTGCGGAACCGATGCCGATGCCCATGCCACGCCCTGTTCCGGTGCAGTGACCCGGTGCGCATCGCCCGGAATGCGCCTCGGTGATAACACCGACGACACGTTCGCGGGCGATGCCCTCGTTTGTCATCAAATCGTCACAAAATACAGGCATGTGCTAGCTATAGTTCCCGGTCCCTGCCAACCGAGGAACACTTTCCCATGAATGCCATCAAGGTCGCTCGCCGATTCATTGAAACGGACCCGGCCAACGAATCGGCCAAGATCCTTGCCCAACTCGTGCTGGCGCTCGAAGCCGAACGCAGCTTCGAGTTGATCACGCTCTACAGCCTCGACTACAAGAGCTTCCAGCTTGCGATGGACATCCTGAAGGAGTGGCGCCTGGACCGCTACTACGCCAGCAAGTCCAAGCTGTTCGATCTCTCGCTGCAAGTCACCGAGCTCGAAGCGGGCAACAGCGCCGCTTCCTGAGCCCGTCCCCTGGCGGTCCGGTACCTGGCGTACCCGGGCCCGCCTGTTTCATTTTCCCCAGCGCAACACCAACGGATCGAGCCGCCGCGCGGTCTCGATGAGGCCGGCGCGCGTCTCGGGATGCAGCGCGGGCAGCGGATGCCGCGGCGCCTCGCAGGCGATCACGCCGCCTTCCTTCATGAGCGCCTTGCAGGCCAGCAGGCCCGCCTGGCGGTTCTCGCAGTTGATGAGCGGCAGCCACCGCTGGTACAGCGCGAAGGCCTGGTCGCGGTCGCCTGAACGGTGCGCCTCGATGATCGGGCGGATGCCGTCGGGATAACCGCCGCCGGTCATCGCACCGGTCGCGCCGGCGTCGAGGTCGGACATCAGCGTGATCGCTTCTTCACCGTCCCACGGCCCTTCGATGGCATCGCCACCCAAACGGATCAGCTCGCGCAGCTTCGACGCGGCGCCGGCGGTTTCGATCTTGAAGTACGCGACCTGCTCGATCTCTTTCGCCATGCGCGCGAGGAACGGCGCCGACAGCACCGTGCCGCTCGCGGGTGCGTCCTGGATCATGATCGGAATCGTCACCGCATCCGAGAGCCGCGCGTAGAACTCGTAGATCTGCGGCTCGGGCACGCGGAAAGTCGCGCCGTGGTACGGCGGCATCACCATCAGCATGGCCGCGCCCATGTCCTGCGCGCGCCGGCTGCGCTCGGCGCAGACCTGGGTGCTGTAGTGCGTGGTGGTCACGATCACCGGCACGCGGCCCTTCACGTGCTCGAGGATGGTGCGCGTGAGCACCTCGCGCTCCTCGTCGGACAGCACGAACTGCTCGGAGAAATTCGCGAGGATGCACAGCCCATCGGAGCCCGCGTCGATCATGAAATCGACGCAGCGCTTCTGGCTTTCGAGATCGAGCGCGCCCTGTTCGGTGAAGGTGGTGGGCACCACCGGGAAGATGCCGCGGTATCGGGGGGTCATGGCGTGTGATCAGTGGGAGTGGCGGGGAACGGCGGCGCCGCGGCAGCCGACCAGGAAATCGAAGTCGCAGCCTTCGTCGGCCTGCAGCACGTGGTTGACGTAGAGCTTCTGGTAGCCGCCGCCGCGCGTGCTCATGGGTTGCGCATCGGAGGCGGACAGCGACGCGAGGCGCGATGCGAGTTCCTCGTCGCTGATGTCCAGGTGCAGCCGCCCCGCATCGCAATCGAGCTCGATCCAGTCGCCGTCGCGCACCGCCGCGAGCGGCCCGCCGTCGGCGGCTTCGGGCGCGACGTGCAGCACCACCGTGCCGTAGGCCGTGCCGCTCATGCGCGCGTCGGAGATGCGCACCATGTCCTTCACGCCCTGGCGCAGCAGCTTCGGCGGCAGCCCCATGTTGCCGACCTCGGCCATGCCGGGGTAGCCCTTGGGGCCGCAGTTCTTCAGCACCATCACGCAGCTCGCGTCGATGTCGAGGTCTTCATCGACGATGCGTGCCTTGTAGTGCTCCAGGTTCTCGAACACCACGGCGCGGCCGCGGTGCTTCAGCAGCTCGGGCGTGGCGGCCGAGGGCTTGAGCACCGCGCCGCGCGGCGACAGGTTGCCGCGCAGGATGCGGATGCCGCCGTCGGCGATGAGCGGGTTGTCGAGCGGGCGGATCACCTCGTCGTTGAGGCTCGGCGCCTCGCGCACGTTGTCCCAGAGCGACTGGCCGTTGACGGTGAGCGCCCCCGGGTGCGGCAGCAGCCCGTGCTCGCCGAGGCGGCGCAGCACGGCGGGCAGGCCGCCCGCGTAGTAGAACTCTTCCATGAGGAAGCGCCCCGAGGGCATGAGGTCGACGATCGTCGGCGTGTGGCTGCCGATGCGCGTCCAGTCTTCCAGTTCGAGCTCGACGCCGATGCGCCCCGCGATCGCCTTCAGGTGGATCACCGCGTTGGTCGATCCGCCGATGGCCGCGTTCACGCGGATCGCGTTCTCGAAGGCCTCGCGCGTGAGGATCTTCGACAGCGTGAGCCCGTCCTTGGCCATCTGCACCGCGCGCGCGCCCGACATTTGCGCGAGCACATAGCGCCGCGCATCGACCGCCGGAATCGCCGCGTTGTGCGGCAGCGAGGTGCCCAGCGCCTCGGCCATGCAGGCCATGGTAGAGGCCGTGCCCATCGTGTTGCAGGTGCCCGCCGAGCGCGACATGCCGCCCTCGGCCGAGAGGAACTGGTGCAGGTTGATCTCGCCGGCCTTCAGCGATTCGTGCAGCTGCCACACGGCCGTGCCCGAGCCGATGTCCTTGCCGTCGAGCTTGCCGTTGAGCATCGGCCCGCCCGTGACCACGATGGCCGGAATGTCGCAGCTGGCCGCGCCCATCAGCAGCGCCGGCGTGGTCTTGTCGCAGCCCGTGAGCAGCACCACCGCATCGACCGGGTTGCCGCGAATGGCCTCTTCGACGTCCATGCTCGCGAGGTTGCGCGTGAGCATCGCGGTGGGCCGCAGGTTCGATTCGCCGTTCGAGAACACCGGGAACTCGACCGGGAAGCCGCCCGCCTCCGAGATGCCGCGCTTGACGTGCTCGGCGATCTTGCGGAAGTGCGCGTTGCACGGCGTGAGTTCCGACCAGGTGTTGCAGATGCCGACGATGGGGCGGCCGTCGAACTCGTGGTCGGGGATGCCCTGGTTCTTCATCCAGCTGCGGTACATGAAGCCGTTCTTGTCGGCGGAGCCGAACCATTCGGTCGAGCGCAGTTTCTTTGTCATGGGGAAATGGTCAGCGGCGCGGGGCGCGCGAGGTGAAGAAACGTTGGAGCAGGCAGAACACGAAGAGCAGCGCGCCGACCACGATGCGCGTCCACCACGAGCTCAGCGTGCCGTCGAAGGAAATCAGCGTCTGGATGATCCCGAGCATCAGCACGCCGAAGAGCGTGCCGGCCACGTAGCCCACGCCGCCCGTGAGCAGCGTGCCGCCGATCACCACCGCCGCGATGGCGTCGAGCTCCAGCCCGAGCGCGTGCAGGCCATAGCCCGAGAGCATGTAGAAGGTGAAGATCACGCCGGCCAGCGCCGAGCTGAAGCCCGAGAGCGTGTACACGCCCACGAGCGTGCGCCGCACCGGCAGGCCCATGAGCATCGCCGAATGCTCGCTGCCACCGATGGCGTACACCGCGCGGCCGAAGGGCGTGCAATGCGCGATGAAGATCGCGGCCAGCAGCACGGCGATGGCGATCACCGCGCTGACCGACACCGAGGCCTCGCCCCAGATGGGAATGCGGATCTGCGAGACCTCGGAGTAGAAGTCGTTGGTGATGCTGATCGAGTCGATGCTGATGAGGTAGCACAGCCCGCGCGCGAGGAACATGCCCGCCAGCGTGACGATGAAGGGCTGCAGCCGGAAGCGCTCGATGAGCAGGCCCATGAACGCGCCGAAGGCCGTGCCCATCGCGAGCACCAGGGGAATCACGATGGCCGGGCTCCACCCGTACTTCTCGACCAGCGAGGCCGACACCATCGTCGTGAGCGCGATCACCGAGCCCACCGACAGGTCGATGCCGCCCGAGAGGATCACGAAGGTCATGCCGACCGCGACGACGATCAGGAACGCGTTGTCGATCAGCAGGTTGAGGAACACCTGCGCCGAGAAGAAGCCGTCGTAGAACACGGAGCCCAGCGTCGCCATCAGCACGAACAGCGAGATGGTCGCGGTGAGCGGCAGGTACTTCGGATTGAGCCTTGCCTTGCTCCCGCGCGCGGGAGCGGGTGGCGCCGAGGGTGCGGCCTCGATCACTGCATTCATGCCCTGCTCCCGTCATGCACCGGCCGCTGCACCAGCGTGCGAACCTCTGCCCGGAACTCCGGCGACTGCATCAGCATCACCACGAACACCACCACCGCCTTCACCACGAGGTTGATCTCCGGCGGCACGCCCAGCGAATAGATCGCGTAGGTCAGCGTCTGGATGATCAGCGCGCCGATCACGCTGCCCACGAGGCTGAAGCGACCGCCCGTGAGCGCCGTGCCGCCGAGCGTGACCGCGAGGATCGCATCGAGCTCCAGCAATTGGCCCGCGTTGTTGCCGTCCGCGCTCTTCACGTTCGAGCTGATCAACAGGCCCGCCACGCCCGCGCACACGCCGCAGAACGCATACGCACCGACGACCAGCCGCCGCGCCTGGATGCCCGCCACGCGCGCGGCCGTCGGGTTGATGCCCACCGCCTGGATGAACAGGCCGAGCGCCGTGCGCGTGATCGCCAGGTACAGCAGCGCGAACACCGCCGCCACGATGAACAGCGAGAACGGCAGCCCCAGCAGGTAGCCGCTGCCGAGGAAGAAGAAGGGCTTGTAGTAGATCGTGATGATCTGCCCGTCCGCGACCAGCTGCGCGATGCCGCGCCCCGCCACCATGAGGATCAGCGTCGCGATGATCGGCTGCATGCCGACCTTGGCGACCAGCAACCCGTTCCACAGGCCGCACAGCAGCGCGACACCGAGCGCCGCGAGGATCGCGAGCGGCATCGGGAAGCGGCTCACGTCGCTGGACACCGAGCCGCCGATCATCCAGGCCGCGACCGCCGCCGCGATGGCCACCACCGCGCCCACCGAGATGTCGATGCCGCGCGTGGCGATCACCAGCGTCATGCCGAGCGAGACCAGCACCAGCGGCGCCGCGCGGTTCACGATGTCGATGAGGCTGCCGTAGAGATGACCCTCGCGCCATTCGAGGTGCAGGAAGCTCGCGTTGAACGCGGTGTTGATCGCGAGCAGCAACAGCAGCGTGATGACCGGCCAGGCGAGCCGGTGGCTCATGAGGGACGAAAAGCGGTTCATGCTGCAGCGATCATTTCGTAGACCTCGTCTTCGGTCGAACCACCCGGCAGTTCGCCCACCTTCTGCCGGTCGCGCAGCACCACGATGCGATGCGCCACGCGCACCACCTCGCTCATCTCCGACGAGATGAAGATCACCGCCATGCCCGCACGCGCGAGCCGCAGGATCTCTTCCATGATCTCCTGCTTGGCCGCCACGTCGATGCCGCGCGTGGGCTCGTCCAGGATCAGCAAGCGCGGCTCGGTCGCGAGCCAGCGCGCGATCATGGCTTTCTGCTGGTTGCCGCCCGAGAGCAGGCCGATGGGGGTTTCGACACTCGCGGTCTTGATGCCCAGTGAGGCGACGAAGCGCTCGGCCATCGCGGTCTGCTCGGCGTGGGAGAGAAATTTCCGCGTGCCCAGGCGGGCCTGCAGCGCGAGCGCGATGTTCTCGCGCACCGACAGCTCGGCCACGATGCCATCGGTCTTGCGCTCTTCGGGACACAGCGCGAGGCCTTCACGGATCGCATCGGCCGGATTCGAAAAGCTGACGGAGCGGCCGTCGATCTTCAGCACGCCACGGTCCGGCGATTCGAGGCCGAACAGCAGGCGTGCCAGTTCGGTGCGGCCCGCGCCGAGCAGGCCGGCGATGCCGACGACCTCGCCGGCACGCACGCGCAGATCGGTGGCCTGCAACTGCCCGGCTTGGCCCAACCCTTCAGATTGCAGCAGCGCGGGCGCCGCTTCGTCGAACGCGGGCAGCGCGGCAGGTCGTGCCGACTGCGCAGCCAACTCACGACCCAGCATCGCCGCGATCAAGGCTTGCGGGCCAAGGTCCGCCGCCTTCCATTCGCCCACCCAGTTGCCGTTGCGCAGCACGGTGATGCGGTCCGACACCGCGTACATCTGGTTCAGGAAGTGCGTCACGAAGACGATGGCCAGGCCCTCGCCGCGCAAACGCCGCAGCACCTCGAACAGCTTCTCCACCTCGTCATCGTCCAGGCTCGAAGTCGGCTCATCGAGGATCAGCACCTTCGACGACACGCCGAGCGCCCGTGCGATCGCCACCATCTGCTGCACCGCGACCGAATAGCTCGACAGGAGCCGCGTCACGTCGATGTCGAGCCCGATGCGCGCCAGCAGCTCCGAAGCCCGGCGGTTCACCGCCGCCCAGTCGATGCGAAAGCCCTGCAGCGCACCGCAGCGTGGATAGCGCCCCGCGAACACGTTCTCCGCCACCGAGAGGTTCGGGCACAGGTTCACCTCCTGGTAGACCGTACTGATGCCCAGCTTCTGCGCTTCCAGCGGCGAGGCGGGACGGATGGCCTCGCCACCCAGGAACATCTCGCCGCCACTGGACGGCAGCACGCCCGTGAGCACCTTGATGAGCGTCGACTTGCCCGCGCCGTTCTGCCCCATCAGCGCATGGATCTCGCCCGGGTAGAGCTTGAGCTGCACGCCGTTGAGCACCGGGATGCCGGCGAACTGCTTGTGGATGCCCCGCAACTCCAGCACGGGGGTGACGCCGCTGTCGGTCATGCGTTCACTTGTTCTTGTTGTAGACGTCGATGAACACCGCCGCCAGCAGCACCAGCCCCTTGATGACCTGCTGGTAGTCGATGCCGATGCCGAGGATCGACATGCCGTTGTTCATCACGCCCATGATGAAGGCGCCGATCACCGCGCCCATCACCCGGCCCACGCCGCCCGAGGCCGAGGCGCCGCCGATGAAGCAGGCAGCAATCACATCGAGCTCGAAACCCAGGCCCGCCTTGGGTGTGGCCGTGTTGAGCCGCGCCGCAAACACGAGCCCCGCCAACGCCGCCAGCGCCCCCATGTTCACGAAGGTGAGGAACGCGAGCCGCTGCGTCTTCACGCCCGACAGCCGCGCGGCCTTCTCGTTGCCGCCCAGCGCATAGATGCGCCGGCCGATGGTGGTGCGGTTGGTGACGAAGTCGTACACCACGATCAGCACCGCCATCACCACCAGCACGTTGGGCAGGCCCTTGTAGGTAGAGAGCAGGTAGCTGAAGAAAAGAATGATCGCCGCGAAGAACAGGTTCTTCACGAGGAAGAAGGCGTACGGCTCCTGCTCCATGCCATGCGCCTTGAGCTTGGTGCGCCCGCGCAGCTTGAAGAACACCAGCGCCGCGGCCGCCAGCGCGCCCACGATCAGCGAGGTGGTGCGCAGCGTGTCGCCACCGAGCGGATCGGGAATGAAGCCCGAACTCAGGCGCTGGAACTCGACCGGAAACGGCCCCACCGACTGCCCCGCCAGCAGCGCCAGCGTGAGCCCCTTGAACACCAGCATGCCCGCGAGCGTGACGATGAACGAGGGGATCTTGCGGAACGCGACGAACCAGCCCTGCGCGGCGCCGATCACCGCACCGGCCGCGATGCTGATGATCGCGGTCGGCACGAAGTGCCACTCGTACTCCACCATCAGCACCGCCGCGAGCGCGCCGATGAAGCCGCAGACCGAGCCCACCGACAGGTCGATGTGCCCGGCCACGATCACCAGCAGCATGCCCAGCGCCATGATGACGACGTAGCTGTTCTGCAGCAGCAGGTTGGTGAGGTTCAGCGGGCGCAAGAGCGTGCCGTCGGTCAGCACCTGGAACAGCACCATGATCGCGACCAGCGAGATCAGCATGCCGTATTCGCGCAAGTTGTTCTTCAGGAAGCCCACGTGGAGCTTCGGGGCGGCGGTGGGTGCGGCGCCCTGCACCGCGTTGGCTTCAGGCGGCGACATGAACAGAACTCCCTGCGCTCACGATCGCATGCATGATGCGCTCCTGCGACGCCTCGGCCGCCGTGAACTCGGCCACGAAGCGGCCCTCGTTCATCACGTAGATGCGGTCGCACATGCCGAGCAGCTCCGGCAGTTCGGAAGAAATCATGAGAATGCCTTTGCCCTCGCTCGCAAGCTGGTCGATGATGGTGTAGATCTCGTACTTGGCGCCCACGTCGATGCCGCGCGTGGGTTCGTCCAATATCAGCAGCTCGGGCTTCGTGAAGAGCCACTTGCTCAGCACCACCTTCTGCTGGTTGCCGCCCGACAGGTTGACCACCAGCTGCTCGACGCCCGAACAGCGGATGTTCAATGCCTTCTTGTAGTCGTTGGCCACCTTGAACTCGCGGCCGTCGTCGATCACCGCGCGTTCGGAGATCGCATCGAGGTTCGCGAGGCTGATGTTCTTGCGGATGCCTTCCTCCAGCACCAGCCCCAGGCCCTTGCGGTCTTCGGTGACGTAGGCGATGCCGTGGTCGATGGCCTTGCGCACCGTGCTCACGTCCACCGGCTTGCCGTGCATGAGCACCGAGCCGCTGATGCGCTGGCCGTACGACTTGCCGAACACGCTCATCGCCAGCTCGGTGCGCCCCGCGCCCATGAGGCCCGCGATGCCCACGATCTCGCCCTGGCGCACCTGCAGGTTCACGCCCTTGATCTGTTCGCGGTCGGCATGCAGCGCGTGGTGCACGCGCCAGTCGCGCACCTCCAGCACCGTCTCGCCGATCTTCGGCGAGCGCTGCGGGTAGCGGTGTTCCATGTCGCGGCCCACCATGCCGCGAATGATGCGGTCTTCGCTGATCGGCGCGCTGCGGCAGTCCATCGTCTCCACCGTCGCGCCGTCGCGCAGCACGGTGATGGAATCGGCCACCTTGGCGATCTCGTTGAGCTTGTGCGAGATGAGGATCGACGCGATGCCCTGGCGCTTCAGTTCGAGCAGCAGCGCGAGCAGCGCATCGCTGTCGTTCTCGTTCAGGCTCGCGGTGGGCTCGTCGAGGATCAGCAGCTTCACCTCTTTGGCGAGCGCCTTGGCGATTTCCACCAGCTGCTGCTTGCCGACACCGAGGTCGGTCACCAGCGTGGTGGGCAGTTCCTTCAGGCCCACCTTGGCGAGCAGCTCGCGCGTCTTCGCATAGGCGGCGAACCAGTCGATCACGCCGCCGCTCGCGATCTCGTTGCCCAGGAAGATGTTCTCGGCAATCGACAGCAGCGGCACCAGCGCCAGCTCCTGGTGGATGATGATGATGCCCAGCTTCTCGCTGTCGGCGATGCCCTTGAAGCGGCGCAGCTCGCCCTCGAAATGGATCTCGCCGGTGTACGAGTCGCACGGGTAGACGCCGCTCAGCACCTTCATGAGCGTCGACTTGCCCGCGCCGTTCTCGCCGACCACCGCGTGGATCTCCCCCGCGCGCACGGCGAGGTTGACGTTGCTCAGGGCCTTCACGCCCGGGAACGTCTTGGTGATCCCGCGCATCGCGAGGATCGTGCGCGCTTCGCCGGCCTGGCTCACTTGACCTGGCTTTCCTTGTAGTAGCCGCTGTCCACCAGCACCTGCTTCCAGTTGGCGCCGTCCACGCTCACCGGCTTGAGCAGGTACGAGGGCACGACCTTGATGCCGTTGTTGTAGGTCTTGGTGTCGTTCACCTCGGGCGCCTTGCCCGAGAGCATGGCGTCGACCATCGCGACCGTCACCTTGGCCAGCTCGCGCGTGTCCTTGAACACGGTGGAGCTTTGCTCCTTGCGCAGGATCGACTTGACCGACGGAATCTCCGCGTCCTGCCCCGACACCACCGGCATCGGCTGCGAGCCCGAGCCGTAGCCCACGCCCTTGAGCGACGACAGGATGCCGATCGACAGGCCGTCGTACGGCGACAGCACCGCATCCACGCGGTCCTTCGTGTAGTAGGCCGACAGCAGGTTGTCCATGCGCGCCTGCGCCACCGCGCCGTCCCAGCGCAGCGTGCCGACCTTGTCCATGCCCATCTGCTTGCTGCGCACCACGAGCTTGCCGCTCTTGATGTACGGGTCGAGCACCGACATCGCGCCGTTGTAGAAGAAGAAGGCGTTGTTGTCGTCGGGCGAGCCGCCGAACAGCTCGATGTTGAACGGGCCCTTGCCGCTCTTCAGGCCCAGTGCGGTTTCGATGGATTGCGCCTGCAGCACGCCGACCTGGAAGTTGTCGAAGGTGGCGTAGTAGTCGACGTTCTTCGAGCCCTTGATGAGCCGGTCGTAGGCGATGACCTTCACGCCCTTGTCAGCCGCCTTCTGCAGCACGTCGGACAGCGTGGTGCCGTCGATGGCGGCAATGACCAAGACCTTCGAGCCCTTCGTCACCATGTTCTCGATCTGCGCGAGCTGGTTCGGAATGTCGTCGTCCGCGTACTGCAGGTCGGTCTTGTAGCCCTTGTCCTTGAAGTACTTGACCATGTTGGCGCCGTCGGCGATCCAGCGCGCCGACGACTTGGTGGGCATCGAGATGGCGATCAGGCCCTTGTCCTGCGCGTGGGCCAGCGGCGTGAAGCCGACGACGGCGAAGGCGAGACCCGCGAGCGAGGCCTTGAGGAAGTTGCGTTTCATGTCGGTCGGTCCTCAGTACTTGCGGTTGGGAAACTCTTTGGCCGCGACTTCCATGGGGAAGATGCCTTCTTCGGTCACGATGCGCTTGGGCAGCGTCTTGCCGGCCTTGATGTCCTTCACCGCACTCATGAGCTGCGGCCCGAGCAGGGGGCTGCATTCCACCGACACGTTGAGCTTGCCGGCGATCATGGCTTCGAAGGCGCCCTTCACCCCGTCGATGGAGATGATGGTGATGTCCTTCGCGGGCTTCATGCCGGCCTCTTCGATGGCCTGGATCGCGCCGATGGCCATGTCGTCGTTGTGCGCGTAGAGCACGTTGATCTTCTTGCCCTCGGCCTTGAGGAAGGCTTCCATCACCTCCTTGCCCTTGGCGCGCGTGAAGTCGCCGGTCTGCGAACGGGTGATCTTGAACTTCGGGTCGGCCTTGATGATTTCCTCGAAGCCCTTCTTGCGGTCGATGGCGGGGGCCGAGCCCACGGTGCCCTGCAGCTCGACGATGTTCACCTCGCCCTTCTGGTCCTTCATCTTCTCGACCAGCCAGCGGCCGGCCTTGCGGCCTTCCTCGGTGAAGTCGGAGCCCATGAAGGTCACGTAGAGCGAGTCGTCCTTGGTGTTCACGGAGCGGTCGGTCAGCACGACCGGGATCTTCGCGGCCTTGGCTTCGCGCAGCACGGTTTCCCAGCCCGACTCGACCACGGGCGAGAACGCGATCACGTCGACCTTCTGCGCGATGTACGAGCGGATGGCCTTGATCTGGTTCTCCTGCTTCTGCTGCGCGTCGGAGAACTTGAGCTCGATGCCCGCCTCCTTGGCCGAGGACTTGATCGACTCGGTGTTGGCCGTGCGCCATTCGCTTTCGGCGCCCACCTGCGCGAAGCCGAGCACGAGTTTCTTCTGCGCGAGGGCGGACACGGGCAGCATGCTGCCCAGGGCTGCGGCGGCGAGCGCGGTGTTGAGGGTGCGGCGATTCATGGTCATGGTTGTCTCCTTCTTGATGCGTCTGTGATGTGTTCGGTCAGGCCAGCATGTAGCCGGTCTTCACCGTCGTGTAGAACTCCGCGGCGTGGCGCCCTTGTTCGCGCGGCCCGTAGCCCGACCCTTTGCGGCCGCCGAAGGGCACATGAAAGTCCACCCCCGCGGTCGGCAGATTGACCATCGTCATGCCGACCACGGCATGGCGCCTGAAGTGCATCGCGTGCTTGAGCGAATTGGTACAGATGCCCGCGCACAGGCCGAAGGGCGTGTCGTTGCACAGCGCGAGCGCTTCGTCGTAATCGGCGGCGCGCAGCACGCAGGCCAGCGGCCCGAAGATCTCTTCGCGCGCGATGCGGTGTTCGGGTTGGGCCAGGAAGAGCGCGGGACTCATGTAGTGGCCGGCGGTGGCGCGCTGCAGCGCCTCGCCGCCCCACACGTGCTCCGCGCCCTCTTCGCGCGCGATGTCGATCCACGCGAGGTTCTGCGCCAGCCGCTCTTCGTCGGCCACGGGGCCGATGTCGATGCCGCGTTCCAGCGCGTGGCCGATCTTCAGCGTCTTCAGGCGCTGGCGCAGCTGCGCCACGAAGGCGTCATGCACGGCGGCTTCGACGATGAGGCGGCTCGATGCGGTGCAGCGCTGGCCGTTGGAAAAGTAGGCGCCCTGCACCGCGCAGTCGACGGCGCGGTCCAGGTCGGCGTCGGCCAGCACCACCAGCGCGTTCTTGCCGCCCATCTCCAGCTGCACCTTGGCGCGCCGTGCGGCCGCGGCCTGCAGCACGCGTTCGCCGTTGGCGGCCGAGCCGGTGAAGCTCAGCGCATCGACCAGCGGGCTGTCGACCAGCGCCTGGCCCGCTTCGCGGCCGCTGCCCATCACGAGGTTGAACACGCCGGCCGGCAACGTGGCGCGGCCGATGATGTCGGTGAGCGCCCAGCCGCAGGCCGGCACCAGTTCGGCCGGCTTGAAGACCACGCTGTTGCCGTGCGCCAGCGCCGCGGCGATCTTCGAGGCCGGCACCGCGAAGGGCGTGTTCCACGGCGTGATGAGGCCCACCACGCCGACCGGCTCGCGCGTCACGTCGACCTGCACGCCGGCGCGCACCGAGGCCACGTTCTCGCCACCGCCGCCGCGCAGGGCCTCGCCCGCGAAGAACTTGAAGATCTGGCCCGCGCGCGCCACCTCGGCCACGGCCTCGGGCAGGGTCTTGCCGACCTCGCGCGCCAGCAGCAGGCCCAGCTCGTCCTTGCGTGCGAGCAGCTCGGCGCCGATGCGGTCGAGCACGTCGGCGCGCCGCTGCGGCGTGCTGTGGCTCCAGTGCACGAAGGCCTCGCTGGCCGCGCGGATCGCCAGCTCGACCTGGCGCCGGTCGGCACGTGCGTACTCGGCCACCACTTCGCTGGTGTCCGATGGATTGACGCTGACACCGGTGGTCGCGCTGGTTTCCCAGCGGCCGTTGATGTACTGGCGCACGCTCTGCCGAAGCTCGCCGTGGATCACCGTGGCGTTGCCTTGTCTCTGTTGTTATGGGACTGGGGCGGAAGTCTAGGAATGATTTCGATATCGATCCAATCGTTTTTTAGACAAAATGCATATCAATCGGTGGATTCTGGAAAACCCCGTCAGACCTTCGTTCGCAGCCTCTTCATGAACACCTACAACCACTGGTTCATCCGCGCCCGCCTCAAGACCCGCCAGTTGCTGTTGCTGGTGGCGCTGGCCGAGGAAGGCAACATCCACCGCGCGGCGCAGGTGCTCAACATGACGCAGCCCGCCGCCTCGAAATTGCTGAAAGACCTGGAAGACGTGCTCGAGGTGCCGCTGTTCGAGCGGCTGCCGCGCGGCATGCGCCCCACCTGGTACGGCGAGACCATGATCCGCCACGCCCGCGTGGCACTGGCCAGCCTGAACCAGGCGCACGACGAGCTCACCGCGCTGAAGGCCGGGCGCCTCGGCCAGGTGAACGTGGGCGCCATCACCGCGCCGGGCCTCACGCTGATGCCGCCGGCCGTGGCGATGGTCAAGCGCGAGCAGCCCGACCTGCGCGTGTCACTGGAGATCGAGACCAGCCCGGTGCTGCTCGAGCGGCTCGAGCAGGGCAAGCTCGACATCCTCGTGGCGCGGCTGTTCGCCGAGCACGACAAGTCGCAGCTGCGCTACGAGGCGCTCACCGAGGAGCCCGTGTGCGCGCTGGTGCGCCCCGGCCATCCGCTGTTGGGCGTGAGCGGCCTCACGCTGCGCGACGTGGTGGGCGCCGGCTGGATCGTGCCGCCCGCGGGCAGCGTGCTGCGCCACCGCTTCGAGCTGATGTTCCAGGAGGAAGGCCTGGCGCCGCCGGGCAACATCATCGAGAGCCCGGCGCTGCTGTTCATCACGCGCATGCTGCAGCAAAGCGACATGGTCGCGGTGCTGGCGACCGACGTGGCGCGCTACTACGCGGCGCACGGCATCGTGTCGCTGCTGCCGCTGGACATGCCCTGCCACATGGACGCCTTCGGCATCATCACGCGCACCGACCGGCTGCTGTCGCCGGCCGCGAAGGTGATGATGAAGGCCTTGAAAACGGCGAGCATGAGCGTCTACGGACGCAAGCTCGAGATGGACTGATCAGGTCCAACCCGCATCGACGGTGAACTCTTGCGCGGTGCACATCTTTGCGTCGTCCGACGCGAGGAACAGCACCATGCGCGCGATGTCTTCCGGCATCAGCTTGTCGGGCAGGCACTGGTTGCGGTGCAGCGCCTTCTCGCCCTCCTCGTCGAGCCACAGTGCCACCTGCCGTTCGGTCATCACCCAGCCGGGCGAGACGGTGTTGATGCGGATGCGATCGCGGCCCAGCTCCACCGCGAGCCCGCGCGTGAGGCCGTTCACCGACGACTTGGCAATCGCGTAGCAGGGGTAGCCCGAGCCCTTGGTCTGCCAGCCCGTGGAGCCGAGGTTGATCACCGAACCGAAGCCCAGGCGCTTCATGCCCGGCACCACCGACTGGATCGCGAACAGCGCGGGCCGCTCGTTGATGGCCATGCGGTTGTCGTAGTAGTCGGGCGTGACCGATGCGAGCGTGTGGCGGTCGTCGCTGGCCACGTTGTTGACCAGCACCGCGAAGTCGCCGAGCTCGGCGGCCGCGTCGGCCATGGCCTGCTGCAGCGCGCCGATGTCGCGCACGTCGCAGGCGCGCCACCACGGCGCGGCGTGGCCGGCTTCGGCGATCTGCGCGGCGAGCGCCGCGCTGGCAGCTTCCGCGATGTCGACAAAGGCCACGCGCGCGCCCTGCGCCGCGAAAGCAGCGACGATGGCCGCGCCGATGCCGCTGCCGCCGCCGGTGACGAACACGGTGCGGCCCTTCAGGCTGGGATGAATGGAAAGCTGAGGGGAATTCAAGGACAAGGTCTCCAGGGGGCATCTCATGACATTGCAAAACACATATCAATCTATGAAGTTATTTTCAATTTCTATTATCAATATGCCTTGATACGATCCGCCGCGTCAAGGCGACATGACCTACAGAAAGAACAAATGACCATGCAAGAGACAAGCGCCCCTTCTTCGCCGCTCGCAGCGCCCCGCGTGCTCGGCACCCCCGAATGCCTCTGGCCGGCCGCCGCCGACCTCGGCGAAGGCACGCTGTGGTCGGTGCGCGAGCAGGCGCTGTACTGGATCGACATCCTCCAGCCCCGCCTGTTCCGCTACGACCCGGCCACGGGCGCGCAGCGCACCTGGCACTTCGACGAAGAGATCACCGCGATTTCCGAGCGCGCGTCGGCGCCGGGCCTGTTCCTCACGCTGCGCCGCGGCTTCGCGCTGTTCGACACCACCGCGCCCGGCGACACCACGAAGCCGCGCTACCTGCACCAGCCCGAACCCGAGCGCATCAACAACCGCTTCAACGACGGCAAGTGCGACAGCCGCGGCCGCTTCTGGGCCGGCAGCATGGACTTCGACTGCACGGCGCCCACCGGCGCGCTCTACCGCTTCGACGCCGACGGCCACTGCACGCGGCACGACGACGGCTTCGAGGTGACCAACGGGCCGACGTGGTCGGGCGACGGCCGCACCATGTACTTCAACAACACGGCGATCAACACGATGTACGCCTACTACTTCGACATGGACGCTGGCGCGGTGTCGAACAAGCGCGTGTGGCACCGCTTCCCGAAGGGCGACGGCCTGCCCGACGGCATGACCACCGACGCGGCCGGCCGCCTGTGGATCGCGCACTGGGACGGCGCGTGCATTACCTGCCACGACCCGGTGAGCGCCGTCGAGCTGTGCCGCATCGCGCTGCCCGCGAGCAACGTGACCAACTGCGCCTTCGGCGGCGCGGATATGCAGACGCTCTACATCACGACGGCGCGCAACGGCCGCACCGAAGCACAACTGAAGAGCGAGCCGCTGGCCGGCGGGCTCTTCTCGGTGCGCATCGACAGCCCGGGCGTGCCGGCGGCGTTGTTCGCCGGCTAGGCGCCCTCGCGCGGCTGCAGCGACGGCAGGTGCGCCGCCGCGAAATCGGCGAACAGCCGGGCCCGCGCGAAGCTGCCACGGGACGAGGGCCACACCGCGTGGACCGGAATCCTCGGCGACTCGAACTCGGTCAGCACCAGTTCGGCCTGCCCGCTGTCGAGCAGGTCGCGGATCTGCCACAGCGGCGTGAAGAACAAGCCCAGCCCGCTCAGCACGGCCGCATAGATCGCGGCGGTGTTGTCGGCCCGGAAGCGCCCCGTCACCTTGACGCGCTGCAGCGTGCCGTCGACCGTGAAGGGCCAGTGCGCGTCGCTGCCGTGCGTGGTGCGCACCACGCACTGGTGATCGGCGAGGTCTTCGGGCCGCTGTGGCCGTCCGTGCCGCGCGAAGTACGCCGGCGAGCCGAACACCACCAGCCGCAGCTCGCCGAGCGGCTTGGCCGCCAGTTCGGAATCGGGCAGCTCGCCGATGCGGATGGCCAGGTCCAGCTCGCCTTCGATCAGGTCCACGAAACGGTCGGAGGCCGTGAGTTCGACCTCCATGTCCGGGTAGCGCTGCATGAACGCGCCGATCAGCGGCACCACGAAGGCCGGCGCGAACTGCACCGGCGCGGCCACGCGCAGCAGGCCCCGCGGCGAGGCGAGCTGGCTGCTGGCCTCGACGGCCGCCGCATCGAACTCCGCCAGCGCGGCCCGCACGCGGCGGTGGTAGGCCAGCCCCACTTCGGTGACCGACGACTGCCGCGTGGTGCGGCGAAGGAGCTGCACGCCCAGGCTGCGCTCGAGCACGCTCAGCGAGCGGCTGATCGACTGCACCGAGCGCCCCAGTTGCCGCGCCGCCGCGCTCTGGCTGCCGTGGTCGACGATGGCCACGAAGGCCCGGATGTCCTGAATCTGGTCCATGGATTCTCTCGGTCTGGATGAAGGTCTATGGCGGCGCGCGTGGATTCCCGATGGCGCCTGCCGTTCGTATCTTCGAGGTCTCGCGGTCGCAGGCCGCATTGCCACAAACGAAGGAATCATTCCATGAAACAACGACACGGACCCCCCGTGCGGGTGGTCGGCACCGACAACGCAGAGGGGCTGCAACCTCGTCCGCGCACATTGAACAACAACGACATCCAGGAGCTTGCCCCATCATGACCACCCGAAAACTGCCGGCCCGTTATGCGGGCATCGCCATGCCCTTCCTGCTGTCGATCTTCATGTCGTGCATCGTGGCGGGCATCTCCACGCTCAAGAGCGTGGGGCTGGCCTCGGGCCTCTTCCAGATGTGGATGGCCGCATGGGGCGTGTCGTGGCTGGCCGCGTTTCCCTCGCTGCTCGTGGTGCTGCCGGTGGTGCGTCGGATCGTGGCGGCGACGGTGCAGAGCCCGCAGCGCTGATCCGTGGTCAGCCGATGCCGAAGCGGTGCTCGGTCGCGCTGGCGAACACCTCGCCGGGCCGCAGCACGGTCGACGCAAACGCCTGCCTGTTCGGCGCGTCGGGAAAGTGCTGCGTCTCCAGGCACAGGCCGTCGCCCTGGCGCAGGCTCGCGCCCGCGCTGCCGAGCAGGCTGCCGTCGAGGAAGTTGCCCGAATAGAACTGCACGCCGGGCTCGGTCGTGTGCACGTCCATCACGCGGCCCGAGGCCTCGTGGGCGAGGCGCGCCGCAAACGCCAGGCCCGTGCCGCTGCGATCGCCGTCGAGAACCCAGTTGTGGTCGTAGCCGTGCGCGCGCAGCAGCTGCTCGTGGCTGTCGCGGATGCGCGCGCCGATGCGCGTCGGCGTGCGGAAATCGAAAGGCGTGCCCGCCACCTCGCCCAGCCCGAGCGGAATGAGCGTGGCATCGACCGGGCAGTAGCGGCTCGCGGGCAACGTCAGCACATGGTCCATCACCGAACCGCTGCCCGCGAGGTTGAAGTAGTCGTGGTGGCTCAGGTTGAGCACCGTGGGCCGGTCGGTGGTGGCGCGGTAGTCGATGCGCCAGGTGTTGGCGGTGGCACTCAAGGTGTAGCGCACCGTCAGCTGCACCTCGCCGGGGTAGCCTTCTTCGCCGTCGGCGCTGGTGTAGCGCAGCTCGAGGGCGAGTTCATGAGGCACCGGCACGATCTCCCAGTAGCGCTTGCCGAAGCCCGTGGTGCCACCATGCAGCGTGTTCACGCCGTCGTTCAGGCCCAGCTGGTGAGCGGTGCCATCGAGCGTGAAGCGGCCCGCCGCGATGCGGTTCGCGTAGCGGCCGACGATGGTGCCGAAGTGCGGGTGCGGCTTCAGGTAGTCATCGAGCGAGGGCAACCCAAGCACCACGTTCGCGCTGCGCCCTTGCCGGTCGGGCACGTGCAGCGCGGTGACGATGCCGCCGAGGTTGATGGCGCTCAGGCGCAGGCCGTGGCCGTTGTCGAGCGTGTATTCGGTGACGGGCCGGCCGTCGGGCATGGCGCCGAAGGGGCGCGAAGTGAGGGGTTCGATCATCGGGCTTGCGACTGCAGCGCCTCGCGCGCGCACTGCGATGCGGTGCGCAGGCCGATGCGGTCTTTCAGGTCGTGGAAGGTCGGTGGCTCGGCGTCGTGCGTCATCACTTCGACGCGGTGGCCGGCCTTGCCCACCGCGTCGGCAAAGCGCTGCTGCAGCGCGAACGGCGTGTTGCGGTCGCCGGGGTTGCCGATGAGCACGATGCGCCGCTGCGGGTCGCGCGGGATGCCGGCCACATGGTCCAGCGGGTCGTAGACCTGCGTGCTGCCCGTGGTGTCGGTGCGCCCGTTCTTCGAGCGGCCGAGCAGCCGTGCGCGCTCCAGCAGGTCGAAGGCACCCGAGGTGAGCACCGCGCAGGCCACGCGCGTGCGTCCGAGCGTGAGCAGCGCGGCGCCGGCCGTGGCGCCGCCGCTGTGGCCGAAGAGCACCACGCGCTGCAGCCGGTGGCGCTGCATCAGCGCTTCGAGCGCCGCATCGAGCGCATGGAACTCCACCGCCTCGCGCCGCTGGCGGTGGTCGCCCGACGAGCCGTAGGTGCCGGGGCGCGCCATGAAGATCCACGGCATGCCCGCGCGGTCGCTCGCGGCTTGCGCGTCGAGCGTGCGCAGTGGTTCGGTGTTGCCGGGAATGCGCGTGGGCGACAGGTTCATCACGCTGTCGCGGTCGCCCGAGAACTGCACGATGGCGATGCGCGCGTCGTCGATGTCGCGGCTCGCGAAGTAGCGGATGCACGACGGCCCCTCGACCGCCTGCACCCAGAGAAAGCCCGGGCGGTCGGGGCAGTTGGCGCGCACGGCGGGCTGGTTCCAGTGCAGCAACGCGCCCTCGGCCGAGGCGGACGCCACCGGCTCGCGAGGCGCTGCGGCCTTCGGCGCATCGGCACGCTGCGCGCAGGCCGTCTGCACGAGGACAAGGAGCACACAGGCCAGGCGCGCGCGCGGGGTCATAGCTTCTGCAGCAGTTCGGAGATGAGGCCGAAGTCCGACTGCTGGCGGTCGCCCTTCACCAGCACCAGGTCGCCGTCGCGCAGGAATTCGCCGAGGTAGCCGGTGAGCTGCGCGGCGTCTTCGAAGTGCGGGCCGAGCAGCTCGGCCGGCACCTCCTCGCGCAGCCAGCGCATCTCGGCGCCGTGCGTCACCAAGTGCTGGATGCCCGAGGCCAACAGCGGCGCGGCGAGGCTGCGGTGCATCGCTTCGGCTTCCTTGTCGAGGTTGATGATGCGCCCGAGCACGCCGATCTTGCGCGTCACCGGCCCGTGCGCCGCATGCTGGCAGGTGCGCACGAACTCCATCGCGTTGCGCATCGACATGACCTCGGCGTTCCAGCTGTCATCGATGAGCGTGGCCTGCACGCCGCCCTGCGTGCGCAGCGGGCGCAGCTGCATCACCGAAGCCGGCAGGCGCACGAAAGGCATGCGCGCGCACGCGGCCTCGGCATCGAAGCCCAGCGCCAGCAGCGCCGCAAAGGCCAGCGCCGAATTGCGCACCAGCCCGGCGCTCGCGATCGGGAACAGGTACTCGACCGTGCGCCCCGGCAGCGCGATGCGCACGCGGCAGCCGCCGTCGGGCTCGGGCCGGGTGTCGACGATGCGGATGTTGGCGTCGGGGCTGCTGCCCACCACCCAGATGGCGCCTGCCGTGCGCGCGGCCGCCCGCACCACCTGCATCAGGCAGGGGATGTGGTCGGGCACGATGGCCACGCCGCCGGGCTCCAGGCCCAGGAAGATGCGCGACTTGAACTCGGCCGTCTGCTCGAGCGTGACGGTCTGGCGGGTCTGCGACAGGCCGATCTCGGTGAGGATGGCCACGTGCGGGCGCGCCACGAGCGAGATCGGGCCGCGGTCCATCCACAGCGCGCTCTGCGCCATCTCGAGCACGCACACGTCGGTGTCGGCCGCGAGGTTGGCCAGCATCGCCGGCACGCCCACGCGCGAGTTGTAGTTGTCGATGGTGGTGTGCACGCGCGCCGCCTCGGGCAGCAGGTCGCGCAGCATGGCGATCGTGGACGACTTGCCGACCGTGCCGGTCACGCCCACCACGCGCCCCTGGAAGCGCGCACGCGCGGCCACGCCCAGATCGATCATGGCGCGGATCGGGTCGTCCACCTGCAGCAGCGGGAACGACGGGTCGAGACCGTCCACCGGGTGCGCGACCACGGCGCCCGCGAGCGCGTGCTGCAGCACGGGCACGTCTTCATGGCGGTCGGGGTTGTCGGCGCGCGGCTTACTGTAGTTCTCGTGCTTGGCGAGCGTGCGGTAGTCGGACGCGATGAACAGCGCCGGCTTCGGCAGCCGCGCCATGTGCGTCGGTCCGCGCACCACCGCGTTGACGAACCAGCCATCGGGCGGCGGCACCAGCCACTGCCCGCCGGTGACGCGCTGCAGGTCGTCGGCGGTCCACACGGGCGGCGGCTGCGCCGGGGCACCGGGGCGCAGCGCCGCGAGCACGGGCGCGGGGCGCTCGGGCAGCGGCGTCGGAAACTTCGGCACGCGCAGGCCGCACCACACGGGCAGCCGGCGCGCGCCCGGCAGGTCGGGCATGCTGCCGCGCACGCGCACCTCGATCTGCAGCACGTCGTTCTCGAGCAGGCCCAGGCGCGGCGCGCGCAGGCCGTAGCGGTCGCGGTAGATGCGACCCGGCGTCCAGCGGCTGGTGGGCCACATCCAGTCGCAGGGGTCGTGGTCCATGGCCTCGCCCCAGGCCGGCATGGTGCTGCTGCGCATCGGCAGCGCGCGGAACTGCACGCGCAGGTCGGCGCTCACGGGCGCATCAGCGGTCCAGAACGATTCGACCCACAGCAGGCGCCGCCCGATGATCTGCGTCGGCGCGAGGCGGATGCCCACGAGGCGCAGCGGGCCGAACTGCAGCGGGCGCATCCTGGCGTCCTCGGGCACGGCATCGACCGACCACTCGGGCCGGGGCGCGAGCACGGGGCCGACCAGCGCGGGCGGGCGCGAGGCCGACAGCGGCGCCAGCGGCGGGCGCCCGGCCGGCGCGGTGCGTTCGGGCGGCGACAGCTGCAGCGCGCAACGCCCGTCGGGCCGCGCCGTCATCTCGGTGCCGAGCGCGCGGCACAGCTCGGCAAAGCGCGCGCTCGCGGCCTGCGCCGCCTCGCCCGCGAGCTGCTGCGAGAAACCGAAGCCCACGCCCACCGGCGTGAACACCACCTCTTCCACGCCGTGCGGTCCCAGGCGCAGCGAGAACACGCCGGAGTCCGCGAGATCGTTGCGGATCGCATCGAACAGCAGGTCGCCCGCGTCGTGCAGGATCGGCCGGCCCTGGTAGACCTCGATGCCCTGCAGCACATGCGCCGAGGTGCCGAGCACCGCGTCGGCGCCGGCTTCGACGATGGCATGGCCGACGGCGATCTCGGCGCGCGACGGCGCGGTCTCCAGGTTCTCACCCCAATGCACCGCCACCAGCACCACGTCGGCCTCGTGGCGCGCGGCGGCGATGCGCGGCGCGAGCGTGGCGCGCCAGGCGGCCGGGTCGTCGAGCGACAGCCAGGCTGCGCCAGGGAGCTTCGCGGTGGCGGCGAAGCGCGGCTGCGTGGCGTCGAGCGAGAACAGCGCCACGCGCAGCCCACCGGCCTGGCGGAAGGCGGGGCTCAGTGCCGAGTCGAGATCAGGCCCGGTGCCAGCGAACGCGATGGCGGCGGCGTTCAGCAACCCGTGCTGCTCCAGCAGCGCCTCGGGGCCGTAGTCGCCGCTGTGGTTGTTGGCCGTGGCGACCATGTCGATGCCGGCCTCGGTCAGCACCGCGAGCATCTCGGGCCGCGCACGGTAGTAATAAGGGCCGCCCTCGTCCTTCTCGACGCCCTGCTCGCCCGTGGTGGCGACCACGCATTCGAGGTTGACGATGCGCAGGTCGGCCTCGCGCAGCGCGGCGATGTCGCCCAGCATGCGGGCGGGGCCGCCGAGGTCGTGCATGCGGTAGTGCTGGCGCCGGCCCAGGTTGACGTCGCCGCCCCACAGCACGGTGCCCTCGGTGCCGCGCGGCGCGGTGGGCTCGGCCGTGGCCTGCGTGAGTTGCGCGCTCTGCTGCTGCGCCTCGCGCGCTTCGAGCAGCCGGTGGTAGGCCACGTAGCCCGACAGGTAGTGCTCCACGTCGTCGATACGCACGCGAAAGCTGTGATGCTTGATGAAGAACGAGCCCGCGATGCGGTCGGGATGGCGGAAGAACATCGCCAGCTCGGGCCAGAAGTGGCCGTTGGCGAGGTAGCGCGCGCGGTGCTCCAGCGCGCGGTCGAACTTGTGGCGATCAAGCCCCGCGAGCAGCGGGCGCAGCGCCGGGTCGGCTTCGAGTCGCAGCACCATCTCGCGCGCGGCCATCATCAACTCGAGCAGCGTGGGGAAGGTGGTGATGCGCTCCAGCACGAAGTCCAGGTGGCCCGCCATGTTCTGCAGGCCGAACTGGTAGTAGCGCGTCTCGGGCTTGAAGCGCGTGAGTTCGTTGACGCAGTAGCTCAGCCAGTGGTCGTGCGCGCGCCAGTGGCCCGCCGCGATGAAATGCTCGAAGGCCTTCTCGACCACCGCGAGCCAGCGCGCGTCGCGCGTGAGGCCGTACAGCCGCATCAGCCCGAAGGCCGCTTCGCCGTCGTAGTAAATGATGCGGTAAGGCTCCTTCACGTCGAGCCCCGGGTGGTTGAGCACGTGCACGAAGCGTCCGGTCTCGGGGTCCTGCATGGAGCGGATGCCCAGCGCCAGCTGCTCCATCAGCGGCTGGTACTGCGCATCGCCGGTGAGCTCGGTGTACTTCACCAGCGCCAGCAGGCACACGGCGTTGCCGCCGAGCTTGATCTCGTTGCCGATGTCGACCAGGAACGCGGCCTGCGTGCCGTCGGCCAGCGTGGCGCGGCGGATGAGGCGCTGGCTCAGGAAGGCCAGCGCGCGGTCGATGGCGGCCTTCTGCACGTCGCTTCGCGTGAGCTCCCAGCCTTCGAGCATCGCGTAGGTGGAGCTGGCGTGGCGCAGCGTGTTGTAGGTGGGAATCGCACGGTCGAAGCAGGGGAACCAGCCGTAGTGGAACTCGCCCGTGGGCTTGACCTGCTCGGCCAGGTAGTCGCTCGCCGAGTCGACCAGCGTGCGCACCTGCGCCGCGTTCCAGTCGGTGAGCGTGCGAAAGCCCGCGGCCTGTCCTTCGGCCGTGAGCGGCCAGGCGCCGTCGGCGTCGACGTACACGGCGCGCGTGGTGAAGCACCACACGGGCGCGGCGTCGTCGGTGGGAAAGTCGCGCTCGTCGCCGAAGCGGCGCTTGGTGTGCGTGCGCAGGTTGCCGCTGTTGGGCTCCGCGTGGTCGACCGTGCCGTTGTAGAGCACGGCGCTGCCGTGCATCTCCTGCGCGAGCAGCGCGGTCTCGAAGCGCGCGTCGAGCGCAATGCCTTCGTTGAAGTAGTTGCGCTTGGTCTGCGCCAGCCGCGCCTTCAGTTCGCCCCAGGTCATGGGCGTGGCGTGCTCGACGATCTCCGCGCGCAGCCGTTGCGCGGGCCGCTCGGCGCGCTGGGCCTTCACCGCCAGCGCCTCGGCGGCGGCCTGCCACGCGGCCTCGGTGTCGGGGCCGCGGCCCATGACGACGCGGGCGCGGCTTTCGCCCTCGCCCATCGCGAGGAACACCACGCAGCCGGCCTCGTCGGTGGCGGGCGGGGCCGGGGGCAGCACCCCGTCCGGGGTGGCCAGGGCCTGCCTGGCGCGGTTCAACAGATCGGCGAGGGGAACGGGAGCTTGGTGAGTCATGCGCCGCGAATGATGACAGGCCACGGCGCGGCCTGCCACTGCGGAAATCCGGGGCGGCGTCAGACCCGGATCAGGCCCGGGTCACGCCCAGGCATCGAACACCGCGCCGCGCACGGCCTCGACCGCCGCCGAGCGCTGGCCGCCGGCCGGCGCGATCCAGCACAGCCAGGTGTGTGAGCGCCAACCGTTCCAGATCTTCAGTTCGCCCTGGCGCTCGCCCTGCTCGGCCTGGTCCAGCCGCATCAGGCCCGCGCCCATGCCGCTGGCGACCATGCTGCGGATGGCGCTCTCGCCGTCGGCGGTGACGCCCTGGCGGTAGTCGCGCCCGGCCGAGGCGAAGAGCTTCTCGAGGTGCGCGCGCAGGATGCACGAGGGCGGCGTGCCGACCCAGGTCAGGTCGGTGAGCTGCTCGAGCGTGAGCTCGGGGTGCGCCTGCGCCACCGCCAGCGGCAGGCCCACGGCCAGGTCGACCACGCCCAGGCGCCGCAGCTCGAAGCCTTCGAGCCGCTCGGCATCGCTGAGCACATAGGCGCAGTCGAGTTCGCCGCGCTGCACGGCCGCCAGGGTTTCGTACGACAGCCCCTGCTTGAGCTGCAGCGTGACCTGCGGGTGCTGCTGCGCCAGCGTGACCAGCACGCTGCCCAGGCGCAGCGCCACCGGATCGACCACCGTGCCGAAGCGCACCACGCCCTGCGCCGCGCCGCGCAGCTGGTCGGCGGCCGACTGCATGCGCATCGCCGAGGCCAGCGTGCGCTCCGCCTCTTCGAGCAGGCGCTGGCCGGCCGCGGTGGGCGACATGCCGCGCGGCGTGCGCTCGAACAGGCGCACGCCGAGTTCGTCTTCGAGCGCCTTGAGCTGCGCGCTGGCGGCCGGGGCGCTGGTGAACACGCGTTCGGCGGCGCGGGTCAGGTTGCCCTCCTTCGCGATGGCAACGAAGGTCTTCAGTTGGTACAGCTCCATGACCGCGGATTGTGAGCGCGTGCGACGCAGCAGTCCGTTCGCTTTTTCGGAAGCCCCTGTCCAAAGAAACGAATGGCCTTCGCGGTGGGCCGTCCCCATCCTTCAGGCCACGCGCTCCCTCTTTTTTCTTGAAAGGCTTTCCCGTGTCCTCCCCTTCCTCACGCCTGCCGGGCATCGCGGCCCTGCTCTTCGCCACCGCCAGCTGGGGCAGCCTGTTCCTCGTCGGCAAGGGCGTGCTGCAGCACGTGGCGCCGGTGTGGCTCACGCTCATCCGCTACACCCTGTCGGCGCTGGTGTTCGCCGCGCTGCTGGGCCTGCGCGGCAGCGGCGGCTGGCACAAGCTGCGGCAGCACGCGGTGCCGCTGGCGCTGCACGGCTTTGCGGGCTTCGGCGTGTTCAGCATCCTGCTGTTCGTCGGGCTCTCGCACTCGGTGCCCTCGCACGGCGCGGTGCTGATTGCGACCACGCCGATCACCACGCAGCTGCTGCGCTGGTGGCTCGACGGCGTGCGCCCGACGCGCACGACGCTGCTGACCGCCGCGCTGGCGCTGGCCGGCGTGGCGACGGTGGCCGGGCTGCTGTCGCCCGGTGGCGCAGGCCTGTCGCATGACACGCTGCTCGGCGACGCCATCGCCTTCGTCGGCACGCTGGGCTGGGTGGTCTACACGCGCGGCGCGGCGCGCTTTCCGACGCTGGACACGGTGGACTACACCGCGCTCACGGTGCTGGCTTCGTGGCCGCTGCTGCTGGCCGTGGCGGTGGGCATGACCGCGCTGGGCGCCTCGCCCGCGCCCGACGCGCAGGGGCTGCGCCTGTCGTGGCAGGTGCTGCTGTACGTGGGGCTGGTGCCGTCGGCGCTCGCGGTGCTGGCCTTCAACCACGGCGTGCGCGCACTCGGCACGGTCACGGGCACGGCCTTCCTGAACTTCGTGCCGGTGTCGGCGTTGCTGATGGGCGTGGCGCTGGGCAAGCCGCCCGCCACCCACGAGATCGTCGGCGTGGCGATGGTGGTGGTGGCGCTGCTGCTGCATGTGGCGGCAGCGAAGCGGGCGGCGACGCCGGTGGCCCCGGTCCGCGTGCCGGCGCCAGGTCAGCGCACCTGCGGCGTCACGCCATGAACCTCAGCCCTCGGCGCGGCTGCGCCGGAAGATCGCGTAGTTGCCGTTCGCCATCCCCACGAGCACCTCGCCCACGTACAGCCGCGACTCCAGGTTGGCGACGGTGCGCCCGCGGTTGAGCAGCGTGGTCCTGCAGACGACCTGGCCTTCGAACACGGGCTTGAAGTAGTTCATCTTGATCTCGATGGTGGCGCAGATCTCGCCCGCCTCGAGCGTGGGGTACAGCGCCGTGCCCATGCCGGTGTCGGCCAACGCATAGAGCACGGCGCCGTGCACGACCTCGTGCGGGTTCAGGTGCTGCGGCGCGACCACCAGCGTCATGGTGCTGGCGCCGGCGGTGGCTTCCTCGCAGTGCAGGTCGATCAGTTCGGCGAAGGGGTGTTTCATGGCGACGGGAAATGAACGGACCGGCCGACTGTAGACCGCACGGCCGTCAGTCGCCGAGCGCGCGGTAGAAGTAGGTGGTGCCGCACGGCGTGCCGTCGGGCAGCAGCGCGTAGCCGGGGATGGTGCCCACGCGCTGCCAGCCGCAGCGGGTGTACAGCCGCTCGGCGTCGGGGCTGGAGGTGTCGAGCACCAGCAGGGTCTTGCCGTGGTCGCGCGCGCGCTGTTCGGCGCCCTTCATCAGCAGTGCGCCGAGGCCGAGCCGGCGTGCGCGGCGGTGCACCAGCATCTTCGCGACCTCGCCGCGGTGCGGCTGGTTCTCGGGCTGCGCCAGCACCAGCTGCACGGTCCCGACGATGCCTGCGTCGTCCTCGGCCACGAGCAGCTCGCGCTCGCCGCGCGCCACGCCGTCGGCCACGTGGCGCCAGAAGGCCCGCGCGCGTTCGGGCGTGAGCGGCTGCATGAAGCTCACCGAGGCGCCGCCGTCGACGCAGTCGATGAGCACGTCGGCCAGGGCGTTCAGCTCGGCCTCGGTGGCGGAAGAAAGGGCGCGCAGGCGCGGGGTGGTGGTGGCAGTCATGGTCATTTCCGGTTGGCGTGGGAAGGCGCGCTGGTGATGACGACCGCGTAGCGCGCCGTCTCGCGGGTGGGGTTGAAGTAGCTCGTCGGCTGGTCGAGCACGAGCGCGAGGCAGTCGCCGGCTTCGAGTCGGTGCTGGGCGTCGCCGACCGCGAGTTCGATGCAGCCTTCGAGCACCCACACCTGCTGGTGGATGCGCGGCTCACGCGCGCCGGTTTCGTAGGCCACGCGCGCGCCGGGCGGAAACAGCACCTCGACGATCTGGATCGGCGAGGCGTCGCCGCCGGCCGAGACGTTGCGGCGCAGGTAACCCGAATGCGGATCGCGCCATTCGAGCTGGTCGGCGCGGCGCGACACCGGGCTGGCGGCCGGCGCGTCGGACTCGAACAGCGAGGCCAGCGGCACGCCCAGGCCGGTCGCGAGTTTTTCGAGCAGCACGGCCGTCGGACTGCTCTCGCCGCGCTCGATCAGAGAGATCATGGAGCGGCTGACGCCGCAGTGCGTGGCCAGGGCGTCGAGCGAGAGATCGCGCGCGGCGCGCAGGGCGCGCACACGCTGGGCGATGCGGTCGTTGAGGCTGGGGGTCGAAGCCGATTCTTCTTTCATATTGGATGAAATATCCAATTAAATAGAAACTCAGTCAACCCCGGGCTGAAAGCTGGCCGTCTCGGACGCAGAGACTTGCTCGTCGAAGTGACTGTTCTTTGGAGAAATATTCATGCCGATCGCTGAAATCATCCAACACATCACCACCACCGACGCACCATGAGCGCCAACGATCCCGCCCCCCTGCCCTCGGCCTTCGCCACCTTCGCCGACGGCCCCGCCGCGCCTTCCGCGCTGCGCGCCCGCATCACCGCCGCCTGCCGCCCCCCCGAAGCCGAGGCACTGCAGCCGCTGCTCGACCAGGCCCGGCTGCCGGCCGGCCAGGCCGACGAAGCCCACGCCCTCGCCCACCGCATCGCCCACCAGCTGCGCCAGCGCAAGCACGGCGGCGGTCGCTCCGGCCTCGTGCAGGGCCTGCTGCAGGAGTACGCGCTGTCGTCGCAGGAAGGCGTGGCGCTGATGTGCCTGGCCGAGGCGCTGCTGCGCATTCCCGACGCCGACACGCGCGACGCGCTCATCCGCGACAAGATCGCGCAGGGCCAGTGGCAGGCGCACGCGGGGCACAGCCCGTCGGTGTTCGTCAATGCCGCCACCTGGGGCCTGCTGCTCACGGGCAGGCTGGTGGCCACGCACAGCGAGACGGGCCTGTCGGCCACGCTCACACGGCTGATCGGCAAGGGCGGCGAGCCGCTGATCCGCAAGGGCGTGGACATGGCGATGCGCATGATGGGCGAGCAGTTCGTCACCGGCGAAACCATCGCCCAGGCGCTGGCGCATGCGCGCACGCTCGAGGCGCAGGGCTTTCGCTATTCGTACGACATGCTCGGCGAGGCCGCGCTCACGGCCGACGACGCGCGCCGCTACCGCGCGGCCTACGAAGACGCCATCCATGCCATCGGCCGCGCCTCGAACGGGCGCGGCGTGTACGGCGGGCCGGGCATCTCGATCAAGCTGTCGGCGCTGCACCCGCGCTACAGCCGCGCGCAGTACACGCGCGTGATGGCCGAGCTGTACCCGGTGCTGCGCGACCTGGCGCTGCTGGCGCTGCACTACGACATCGGCCTGAACATCGACGCCGAAGAAGCCGACCGGCTCGAACTCTCGCTCGACCTGCTGGAGCGCCTGTGCTTCGAGCCCGCGCTCGCGGGCTGGCAAGGCATCGGCTTCGTGGTGCAGGGCTACCAGAAGCGCTGCCCCTTCGTGATCGACTGGGTGATCGACCTCGCGCGCCGCAGCGGCCACCGGCTCATGGTGCGCCTCGTGAAAGGCGCCTACTGGGACAGCGAGATCAAGCGCGCGCAGCTCGACGGGCTGGCGGGCTACCCGGTCTACACACGCAAGGCCTACACCGACGTGTCGTACCTGGCCTGCGCGCGCCGCCTGCTCGACGCGCCCGACGCGGTGTACCCGCAGTTCGCCACGCACAACGCCCACACGCTGGCCGCGATCTACACGATGGCCGACCCGTCGCGCTACACGCCGGGCCAGTACGAGTTCCAGTGCCTGCACGGCATGGGCGAGCCGCTGTACGAGCAGGTGGTGGGGCCGCTCGGGCGGCCCTGCCGCATCTACGCGCCGGTGGGCACGCACGAGACGCTGCTGGCCTACCTGGTGCGGCGGCTGCTGGAGAACGGCGCCAACACCTCGTTCGTGAACCGCATCGCCGATGCGTCGATTCCGCTCGACACGCTGGTGGAAGACCCGGTCTCGACCGTCGAGCGCATGGCTGCGCAGGAAGGCGCGATGGGCCTGCCGCACGCGGCCATTCCGCTGCCGGCCGCGCTCTACGGTGCGCAGCGCGCGAACTCGCAGGGCCTGGACCTCGCGAGCGAAGACACGCTGCATGCGCTCGCGGCCACGCTGCAGGCCAGCGCGAGCGAGCCGTGGCGCGCCACGCCGATGCTCGCCGCGCCGCGCGCCGAAGACGAAGCCAGTCGCACCTGGGCCGAGGTGCGCAACCCCGCCGACCGCCGCGACCTCGTCGGCCAGGTGCAGGACGCGGTGCCGGGCGACGTGGCCTCGGCCATTGCGCAGGCCGAAGCCGTCGCCGCCGCGTGGGCTGCCACGCCGCCCGCCGAACGCGCCGCCGCGCTCGAGCGCGCCGCCGCCCTGCTCGAAGCGCAGCAGCCGCGCCTGCTCGGCCTCTTGATGCGCGAGGCCGGAAAGAGCGGCGCCAACGCCATCGCCGAGGTGCGCGAGGCGGTCGACTTCCTGCGCTACTACGCGGCGCAGACGCGCACCGACTTCGCCAATGCCACGCACCGCCCACTCGGGCCGGTGGTGTGCATCAGCCCGTGGAACTTTCCGCTGGCGATCTTCACCGGCCAGGTGGCCGCCGCGCTCGCGGCCGGCAACCCGGTGCTGGCCAAGCCGGCCGAGCAGACGCCGCTGGTCGCCGCCGAAGCGGTGCGCGTGCTGTGGGAGGCCGGCGTGCCGCGCGCGGCGGTGCAGCTGCTGCCGGGGCGCGGCGAGACGGTCGGCGCCGCGCTGGTCGGCGACGCGCGCGTGCAGGGCGTGATGTTCACGGGCTCGACCGAGGTCGCGCGCCTGCTGCAGAAGACGCTGTCGACGCGCCTGGGTACGCACGGCGCGCCGGTGCCGCTGATCGCCGAGACCGGCGGACAGAACGCGATGATCGTGGACTCGTCCGCGCTCGTGGAGCAGGTGGTGGCCGACGTGATGGCCTCGGCCTTCGACAGCGCCGGCCAGCGCTGCTCGGCGCTGCGCGTGCTGTGCGTGCAGGAAGAAGCGGCCGACCGCCTCGTGGCGATGCTGCAGGGCGCGATGGCCGAGAGCTGCATCGGCAACCCCGCGCGGCTCGCGGTGGACGTGGGCCCCGTCATCGACGACGAGGCGCGCGATGGCATCGAACGCCACATCGCCGGCATGCGCGGGCGCGGCCGGCGCGTGTTCCGCCAGGGCCGCGAGTTCGGCCACGACACGCGCCACGGCACCTTCGTGCTGCCCACGCTGGTCGAGCTGGAACACCTGGGCGAGCTGCAGCGCGAGGTGTTCGGCCCCGTGCTGCACCTGCTGCGCTACCGCCGCCGCGACCTGGGCGCGCTCATCGGCCGGATCAACGGCAGCGGCTACGGCCTCACGCTGGGTGTGCACACGCGCATCGACGAGACCATTGCGCAGGTGGTGGCGCAGGCGCAGGCCGGCAACGTCTACGTGAACCGCAACATGGTCGGCGCCGTGGTGGGCGTGCAGCCCTTCGGCGGCGAAGGGCTGTCGGGCACCGGACCGAAGGCCGGCGGGCCGCTGTACATGGCGCGCCTGCTGTCGGCGCGGCCCGACGACGTGCTGGCGCGCGCCGTGGCGGACGACGCACCCGTCTCCCCGTCGACCGGCCTCGCGGCGCTCGAAGGCTGGGCGCGCGACATAGGCCGCGACGCGCTGGCCGCGCAGTGCCGCCGCTTCGCCGGCCTGGCGCACGTGGGCCGCGCACGCACGCTGGCCGGCCCGACCGGCGAGCGCAACGTCTACACGCTGCAGCCGCGCGAGGCCGTGCTGTGCCTCGCCGATGCGGAAGCCGACCGGCTCGTGCAGCTGGCGGCCGTGCTGTCGGTCGGCAGCACCGCCATCTGGCCCGCCGATGCGCCCGGCGCGCACGCGCTGCTGGCCGCACTGCCCGACGAGGCGCGCCACGCGGTCGTGCTCGCCAACGACTGGCGCGCGCCCACTGTGGTCTTCGACGCCGTGCTGCACCACGGCGACGCCGGCCACCTCGCCACCGTGTTGCAGCAGGTGGCGGCGCGGCCCGGCCCCATCGTCGGCGTGCGCGGCTTCGCGCCCGGCGACACGGGTATCCCGCTCGAAAGCCTGGTGCTGGAGCGCGCGCTGAGCGTCAACACCGCCGCGGCCGGCGGCAATGCGAGCCTGATGACGATCGGTTGAGCGGGCTTACTTGTCGAACGCCGGGTCGATCGGCACGCGGTAGCCGTTCACCAGCCGGTTCGTCTCGTTCGCCATGCCCACCACAGCCATCAGCTCGGCGAACATGGCCGGCGTCATGCCGGCCTTTTCCGCGCCCGCGTGGTGGCTCGCGATGCAGTAGCCGCAGTTGTTGGTGACGCTCACCGCCAGATAGATCATTTCCTTCACCACCGGGTCGAGCGCGCCCGGCGCCATCACCTCCTTGAGGCTGGCCCAGGTGCGCTTCAGCGTGGCCGGGTCGTTGGCCAGGTACTTCCAGAAATTGTTGACGTCGGGCACGTTGCGCGACGCCTTGATGTCGTCGAACACCGCGCGGACCTCGTCGGAAGCGGCGGCGTGCTCGATGGGCTGGGGTTTCATGCGATCTCCTGAAGTGTGAATGCGCGATGGAAAGCAACATTTGCTTTCGGTACCTTCACATTTATTGTGAATTAGGTCCTAGGTTCACGCGCCCTGCGGTTCATACAGTCGAAGCGTCACACATCAAGCGCGCCATCAGGCGCCATCTCAGGGAGAAGAGAGAACCATGGAACACGTCACACAGCACGTGGGGGGCGGTGCGCGCGCCGCATTCGTCTGCAAGAAGAAAACCAGGGGCATCGCGGGCGCCGTGCTCGCACTGGCCGCCGGCCTCGCAGGCCCGTCGGCCTGGGCCGACGTGAGCCTGGGCGGCACCAGCTACACCACTGGCTCGGGCGCGGTCTGCAGCTCGGGCGGCGCCGGTCCCACATGGGCCTGCCAGGTGCCCAACGGCAGCGGCGGCTTCGCGCTCATCACCGGCGTGCCGACCGACCCCGTGAACGGCGGCCCCGATGCCGCGGCCTTGCAAGGCATGGTGAACGGCAACCTCGGCGGCGACGCGCTGCTGCTCGGCGGCACGGCTGCCAAGGCCACCGGCTTCGGCAGCGTGGCGGCGGGCTCCGACGCGCGCGCCACCGAAACCTACGCCACCGCCATCGGCTCCACCACCGTGGCCGCGGGCGTCAGCAGCACGGCCGTGGGCAACGTGGCCCAGGCCTTCGGCACCAACGCCACCGCCATCGGCGCCAACAGCACGGCCGTGGCCACCAGCAGCGTCGCAGTGGGCGACCGCGCCACCGCGAGCGACATCAATTCGACCGCGCTCGGCGCCAACACGCAGGCACGCAAGAAGAGCAGCCTGGCGGCCGGCGACAAGGCGATTGCCGACGGCATCAACGCCGCCGCGCTGGGCGCGAACACGCAGGCGCTGGCTGACAGCGCCGTGGCCGTGGGCGACCGCGCCACCGCGGGCGCCGAGTCGGCCGTGGCCGTGGGCCGCCAGAGCACCGCATCGGCCGCCTCGGCCGTCGCCATCGGCACCGGCGCGACAGCGAGCGCCGTCAATGGCGTGGCACTCGGCGCTGGCGCCGTCGCCGATCGCGCGGGCATGGGCGGCCAGCAAGAGCGCTTCTCGAACGTCGCCGTGGGCTCCACGCAGGGCGCGGTCTCGGTCGGCAGCGCGGGTGGCGAACGGCAGATCACGAACGTGGCGGGCGGCACGCAGGCCACCGACGCGGTCAACGTGCGCCAGCTGCAGGCCGTGCAGGCCGGCGCGGTCAACTACGTGACCAACGTGGACGGCAGCGTGAACCACAATCAGATCGTGCTGGGCAACGGACAGGCGCCCAACGGCACCACCGTGTCCAACGTGGCGCCCGGCGTGGCCGGCACCGACGCCGTGAACGTCAACCAGCTGAACGCCCAGGGCGCGCAGTGGCGCGACGCCATCCGCGTGAACCAGCGCGACGCCAACGCCGGCACCGCCGGTGCGATGGCCATGGCCGGCATGCCGCAGGCCTACATGCCGGGCAAGAACATGATCGCGGCCGGCATCGCCGGCTACGAGGGCCAGAGCGCGCTCGCGGTCGGCTTCTCGAGCATCTCGGACAACGGCAAGTGGGTGATGAAGTTCACCGGCTCGGCGAACTCGCGCGGCCGCGTCGGCGTCTCGGCCGGCGCTGGCTACCAGTGGTGAGCCGCATGAACCACAGAACCGCCATCGCTCCAGGCCCCACGCATTCTTCCTTCATGACACGCACCTTTTTTCTGCCCACCGCCGCGCTGCTGGCCTTGCTCACCCTCGCCGGCTGCACCTCGTACGTGAGCCGCGGCCTCGACAGCGACGGCAAGGCCACCGAACTCGTCTGGCCCGGCGCCGACCAGCAGCAGACCTGGCAGACCGAAGGCAGCTTTCCGAACCGCGAGAACCTGCGCGCCATCGGCCCCGGCGCCACCAAGGACCAGCTGTACGCGCTCATCGGCCGCCCGCACTTCGACGAAGGCATGGCCGCCGTGCGCGAGTGGGACTACGTCTTTCACTTCCGCTCGGGCGGCGGTGCGACGAGCTGCCGCTACAAGGTGATCTTCGACACGGCCTACAAGGCGCGCAGCTTCCACTGGAACCCGGCGATCTGCGCGGAGCTGGCCAAGGGCTGATCAGCCGCCCTGCGGCGGCTCCGGCCGCCGCCACAGCCACGCCAGCACGACCGCCATCGAGCCGATGGCGACGCCCGCAAGCCACGGCTTGTGCGCCGTCAACACGATCACCACCGCGCAGAACGCCATCGCCGCGGTGGCGCTCCACTTGGCGCGCCGGCTCACGGTGCGGCCGTTCTCCCAGTTGCGCAGCAGCGGGCCGAAGAGCCGGTGGTTCAGCAGCCAGCGGTGCAGTCGCGGCGAACTGCGCGCCGCGGCCCAGGCGGCCATCAGCACGAAGACCGTGGTCGGCATGCCCGGCGCGACCACGCCGATGGCGGCCAGCACCAGGCACAGCGCGGCAAAGGCCATCAGCAGCCAGCGCACGACCAGCGGCAACGGCCGGGGCTCCACGGCAGCGGGCGGGTTCTGGGGGTCTTCGGCGGGCGTCACGGGCCGATTGTCTTTCTTTCTCTTTCACCGCACCGACGCGCTTGATTCAGATCAACCGCGCGCCGCTTTCGGCTGCCGATACTGGACTTTTACATCCACCTGCAAAGTTCTGAAGACCATGGCCCACCTTGTATGGAAGACCGAGCTCAATACGGGGATCCATGAGATCGACACGCAGCACCAGCGCATCGTGCAGTACATCAATGCGCTGGACGATGCCCGCCGCACGAACGACCGCAAAGTCGTGGGCCGGATCATCGAGGAGACCATCGACTACACCGCCTCGCACTTCGCGTTCGAGGAGGCCATGATCGAGGACGCGGGCTACCCCTTCACCGGCCCGCACCGGAAGGTGCACGAGATCTTCGTGCGCCGCGTCACCGAGTTCCGCACGCGCTTCGAGCACGGCGAAGAGGTGATGGCCGAGCTGCACGACATGCTCTCGCGCTGGCTGTTCAACCACATCCGCCATGAGGACGGCGCGTACGTTCCGACCGTGAAGGCCCATCTGCACACGACGGATTCGTCCGCGGAAGTGCTGGTGCATGCGCAGGTGCGCAAGGCGGTGCAGCAAGGCGGCGCCGCGGGGCAGGTCAAGATGGGCTGGATGCGGCGCTTGTTCGGCGGGTGACGCGGCCATGACGACGCGCCACCGCCGCATCACTCCTCGACGAAAGCCTCTTCGCGCTTGGCCTTCACCGAAGGCAGCAGCACCACGATGAGCAGCAGCGCCGCGGCGGCCAGCAGCCCCGCCGACAGCGGGCGCATGACGAACACGCTCCAGTCGCCGCGCGACAGCAGCAGCGCGCGGCGCAGGTTCTCTTCCATCATCGGCCCGAGGATGAAGCCCAGCAGCAGCGGCGCGGGCTCGCACTTGAGCTTCAGGAACAGGTAGCCCACGATGCCGAAGATCGCGACCATCCACACGTCGAAGGTGTTGTTGTTCTCGGAGTACACGCCCACCGCGCAGAACAGCACGATCGACGGGAAGAGCCACTTGTAGGGAATGGTCAGCAGCTTGATCCAGATGCCGATCATCGGCAGGTTCAGCACGATGAGCATCAGGTTGCCGATCCACATCGAGGCGATGAGGCCCCAGAAGAGTTCCGGGTTGCTGGTCATCACCTGCGGGCCTGGCTGGATGTTGTGGATGGTCATCGCGCCGACCATCAGCGCCATCACGGCATTGGGCGGAATGCCCAGCGTCAGCAGCGGAATGAACGAGGTCTGCGCGCCGGCGTTGTTGGCCGACTCCGGCCCCGCCACGCCGCGGATGTTGCCCTTGCCGAAGGGCACCTCGCCCTGCTTGAGCTTGATGCGCTTCTCGATGGTGTAGGCCGCGAAGGCCGACAGCAGCGCGCCGCCGCCCGGCAGGATGCCCAGTGCGGAACCGAGTGCCGTGCCGCGCAGCACGGCGGGCGTCATGCGCCGGAAGTCTTCCTTGGTGGGCCACAGGCCCTTGACCTTGGCGGTGAACACCTCGCGCTCGTGCTCGGGCACGGCCAGGTTGGCGATGATCTCGCCGTAGCCGAACACGCCCATCGCGATCGCGATGAAGCCGATGCCGTCGGTGAGCTCGGGAATGTCGAAGCTGTAGCGCGCCACGCCCGAGTTGACGTCGGTGCCCACGAGCCCCAGCGCCAGCCCGAGCAGGATCATCGTGATCGCCTTGAGCAACGAGCCCGAGGCCAGCACCACGGCGCCGATCAGGCCCAGGATCATCAGCGAGAAGTATTCGGCCGGGCCGAACTTGAAAGCCAGCTCGGTCAGCGGCGGTGCGAAGGCCGCAAGGATCAAGGTGCCGACGCAGCCTGCAAAGAACGAGCCCAGGCCCGCCGCAGCGAGCGCCGGACCTGCACGGCCCTTGCGCGCCATCTGGTAGCCGTCGATCACGGTCACCACCGACGACGATTCGCCCGGCAGGTTGACCAGAATGGCGGTGGTCGAGCCACCGTACTGCGCGCCGTAGTAGATGCCGGCCAGCATGATCAGCGCCGACACGGGCGGCAGCGCGTAGGTGGCGGGCAGCAGCATCGCGATGGTGGCCACGGGGCCGATGCCCGGGAGCACGCCGATCAGCGTGCCCAGCAGGCAGCCGACGAAGGCATAGACAAGGTTCTGCGCGGTGAAGGCCACGCCGAAGCCGATCGAGAGGTTGGTAATCAGGTCCATTGTTCTCTTGGATTTCTTGTTGTTCTGCGCGGGTCAGCCGGCGATGAAGGTGGGCCACACCTGGAACTGCAGCTTCAGCGCCACCACGAAGGCCAGGTAGCTGCCGAGCGCGAGCACGGTGGCGAGAAGGGTCACGCCCTTCCAGCCGAAGCTGTCGCCCGCCAGGCTCGCGATGAAGGTCAGCGCATAGATCGCGACGATGAGCCCCATCGACGGCAAGCCGATGCTCGGCAGGCCGCCGAGCAGCACGCCGAACACCAGGTTGGCGCCGATGATGAACAGCAGCGGCTTCCATGCGATGCGGCCCACGGGTTCGCCGTCGGCGGTCTCGACCGTGAGGGCCTTGAACGTGATCAGCACGCCCATGCACGCGATGAGGATGCCCACGATGAGCGGAAAGTAGCCGGGGCCCATGCGGGCGCCGGTGCCCACGTTGTAGGTCGTGGCGCCCCATGCGAAGGCCACGCCGAAGGCGCTGAAAAGCACGCCCGAGCAGAAGTCTCTCTGACTCTTGATTCTCACCGTTGATGTCTCCTGGAACTGCGTTGATCGGCACAGGATGTGCGTCAGCGATCCTAGGAATTCAGCGCCGCGGTGTGTATGAACAAAGCATTGCCATTCGGCAATGTTCGAGGCGCGAGGAGACGAAGAAGGCGCCGCTCAGGCGTCCGCCGTCGGCAGGTCGATGCAGGCGCGCAGGCCCGGGCGGGCATCGCCGAACTGCAGGCGACCGCCGTGCAGCGCGACCACCGCCTGCACGCTCGCGAGCCCCAGGCCGTGACCCGGCGTGCTGTGGTCCAGCCGATGGAAGCGCACGCCCAGGCGCTCGTACTCGGCGCTCGGAATGCCGGGGCCGTCGTCCTGCACGAACAGCTGCGCACGCCCGTCGACCGTGTGCGTGCCGATGCGCACGGTGGCGCCGGCCCCGCCGTACTTCAGCGCGTTGTCGAGCAGGTTCGCCGCCGCGCCCGCGAGCAGGTCGCGGTCGCCGAGCGCGATGGCGCGGTCGGCCGGCTCGCGCAGCAGCGCGATGCCCCGCACCTCGGCCACCGCCTCGTACAGCTCCGCCACGTCGTCGGCAATGACGTGCAGCGCCACCGGCGCGAACTGCTGGCGCCGCGCACCGGCCTCGACCTCGGCGATCTGCAGCAGCTTCTCGAACATCACCGCCAGCTCCTCGAGCTCGCGGATGGCGGTGGCCACAGGATCGCGCTGCGGATGGTGGGCGTCGCCGAGCCCCGCCTCCACCGCACGCAGGCGCACCAGCACGCGCGTGAGCGGCGTGCGCAGGTCGTGCGCGATGGTGTTGGACACATGGCGCACGCCGTCCATCAGCGACTGGATGCGGTCGAGCATCGCGTTGATGTCGCCTTCCAGCAGCGCGAACTCGTCCTCCTGGCCCGAAGGCGCCACGCGCTCCTGCAGCTCGCCCGCCGCGATGCGCGCGGCCGTGCGCCGCACCGCGCCCACGCTGCGCTCCAGTTCCTGGCGGAAGACGAAGGTGCCGCCGATGAGCAGCAGCACCGCCACGATGCCCGCCGCCGCGCTGGCGCTCGCCACCAATGATTCGATCGACTCCTGGTCGCGCAGGTCGTGCCCCACCACGAGCATGCCGCCGTCGGGCAGCGGGCGCATCACGAGGTAGGCGATGACGGTCTGGCCCGCGCGCACCACGCGGCGGTGCACGCCGTCGCCGGCGTCGGGCGCCAGCGAGGGCATCTGGTCGAGGTTGCCCGCGCGCTTGTGGCCCTCGCGGTCGGTGAGCAGGTAGATCTCGTTGTCGGAGTTGCGGCCGTCGGAGAGCGCATGGGCGATCTCGCCCGCCACGCCTTCGGCGCCGCGCGCTTCGTAGCGCACCACCAGCTGCTGCATGCTGGCGGCCACCTGCCGCACCATGCGCTGCTGCAACACGCCCACGGTCTGCATGTAGACGATGGCCAGCGCGGCCAGCATCGTGATGGCCACGAGCAGGCCGTAGTAGAAGGCGAGCCGGAAGCCGACCGAGCGCCACAGCTGGCGCAGGGCCCGGGTCATTGCGGCGCGGCCAGCGTGTAGCCCACGCCGCGCACGGTGTGGATCAGCGTCGGCGCACCGCCCGCATCGAGCTTGCCGCGCAGGCGGCTCACCTGCACGTCGATCACGTTGGTCTGCGGGTCGAACTGGTAGTCCCACACGGCCTCGAGCAGCATGGTGCGCGTGACCACCTGGCCCGGATGCATCATCAGGTAGGCCAGCAGCCTGAACTCGCGCGGCTGCAGCGCGATGGGCCGGCCGCCGCGCTCCACGTGGCGGCGCGCCAGGTCGAGCGTGAGGTCGGCCAGCTGCAGCGTGCGGATCTCGGGCCCGCTGCGCGAGCGCCGCACCAGCGCCTCGGCGCGCGCCGCGAGTTCGGAAAAGGCGAAGGGCTTGGCCAGGTAGTCGTCGCCGCCGGCCTTGAGTCCGCGCACGCGCTCGTCGAGCGCACTCAAGGCGCTGAGCACCAGCACCGGCGTCTTCTTGCCGAGGGCGCGCATCGTGGTGAGGATCGACAGGCCGTCCACGTCGTTGGGCAGCATGCGGTCGAGGATGACCAGGTCCCACGTCTCGCCCGTGGCGCGCGCGAACGCATCCGCGCCATCGCGGCTGATCACCGCCACATGGCCGAGCGAGCGGAAGCCTTCGGCGATGTAGCGCGCGTTGTCGGCATCGTCCTCGACGATGAGGCAGTTCCAGATGACGGTGGGGCCGAGCACGTCAGTCGGTGCGGCCACGGCAAGAAATACCCATGGATGGCGGTGCGGTTGTGCTCACGTTGCGGCCTCTGGAATGCAGGGGCGTGCGACACAAATCCTAGCCCAGCTGGAAGCGGGAAAGGCCCACGTTTCATTACCGTTTGTCCATGAATGCCGCGCAGTCGCGTGTGCGAGAAGCTGATTTGGACCCATCAAGTCGAAGACCACACTCACTCTCCGTTCACCAGAGACACCCCGTCCGCCGGCTTGCGCATCCATTTCGCAACGTCCACGCCCAACCCGTGAATCACTGCATCCATGGCGCTGCATTCGGTCGTCTCCGCCGTGATATCAGCGTACGGGGTGTGCACCTGGCGCAGGGCTTTGAATTGCGCAGGGGGCAGTCCCGGTCGTTCAAGCACCGCATGGATGACCACGATCGTGGGGCCGCCGGCGCTGACGGTCACGATGTCCATGATGTCGATCTTCAGCAAAAGGGCGGCCTCCCTGCCGGGCCCCGGCACAGGGCGCACAACCTCATACCGCGCCTTCAGCTGATCTTGCACGGCCTGACGCAGCGGGTCCGGCACGCCGCACGCGTCATCGGCTTCGGACATCCGGCGGCCCTGGCCATGCCCGTACACGACAGGCGGCAGCACCACCGTGGTGGAGGCAGCAGGCGCGGGTCGCGTTCGCTCGGGCGGCTGGGAATCGTGTGAACCGCAAGCAGCCAGAAGTGCGCTTACCGCCATCGCGATGCACGTGTTGCGCACGAAGGCAGGCGAAGCCTCTGCAGGCGCATTGGAGGTACAGCAGGCCGGCGGCGCCAAGACGCGATTTGTTACATTAGTCCGGGGGTTGGAGGAATTTTGCAGGACCGACTACCTACCGGGCGATCGCCCGGCCAAATCAACTATAAGGAAAAATGCTACATGCACACCATCAATTACAAGATGGAGTACTCGATTCTCGAGTACGTTTTCGGCCTGATTGGCCCGGCAATTATCATTGCCGCCATTTTTTATCCGATTGCGGATCTAAAAATAGGCACCCTTCGGCTTCACCTGCCGACCGGCGTGGCCAATGGCGTTCTCATGTTGATCGGGGCATACGTCACGTATCTTACGGTCGGAACACTTTTCAAGAAGCGCGCAGCCAACAGCCAGGGCGCCAGCATTGTTCTTGATGAAAAGGGCATGTCTTTCACGACCGTCAAGAAATTCTCGGGCGTACTGACCACCGTGGGCTATGACGCCATCAATCAAGTCACCATCACGGACATCCCGGAAACCTCCACATCGAGTGCGGAGAAAACAATAGAAATCAGCACGCCGTCGATGGCACCCAAGAAGCATGAATTCGATGCCATTCACATGGTGAAGGATTCAGACTTTGAAGTTCTTGTGAATGCGCTCAAGCATCGCGCCATCAATGCCACCTTCAAGCAAATCTGACCCATGGGTTTCTTGAAGAAGTTGTTCCAGATAGTTTCTGGCAAAAAATACAGAAACTGCCCCGATGGGGCCGCAGCGGATCCGGCGGCGCAGCGCGCACTTCAAGCGGGGCTCATCAACTCCGAACAGATCATGGCGTATTGCGACAGCTACGCAACGGGGCTGTCTGACGAAACTCTCTCCGAGGGACTTGGCTCGCACTGGGGCATACGCTCGCCCCAGGAGGCTGCTGAAACCCTGGCGTCACTCGGTCGCCATGGCCATCGCTTTTTTTACGACATTGTTTTTCGTATTTACAGCGATGGTGCTTCAGGAGAGGAGCGCCAGGAGGTTCTCGAGGCCTTGATCGCCAGTGGGCGCTACGGTTCCCCGGAAACGGTGCGCGAGCAGATTGCTGCGCAGGGGCCGAGTGAGGAAAAAGACCTCGTTTTTTCCGCTTTGGCCCAGGCAATGGAGATGCTGGAGAATTTGCGATCCGTTTTTCGTCTTCTCGAAGACAAAGTCAATGGCTCGTACCTTCCCAAGGATTACAGCGCCGGCATTCTCGCCTGGGATCTGGGCCGCCTCGTCACGGTTGCAAGAATGTCATTGGACTGCAAATACATCGAGCAGGCCGAATTCGATCGAGTTCTTGCCCATGCAGACAAAGAATTGCGCTCGAATTTTTCGTCCTGGCCGCAGTTTGCAAAGAGCTACATCATCGGCCGGGCCAGCTGGGCGGGTCAGAATATGACGCTGGGCGGAATCATCGGTATTGCCGAAGATCTCATGACCGATGCGCGGAGCCCTTGGGTGCTGTCGCCTCTGTGAGTTGCATTCGACGCTAGCGCTGGAAAAGATCCAGCTCGTCGGATCGCTCCATGTTGATTTCCGTGGACGTTTGATCCACCTGTCCGTCGCGAACTGACCGGCCGCAATGTCTTGCGGCCGTTGTTCGCATGGAGGACTGGATTACTCGTAAACGGAAATCAACAAATTCAAAGTATTTACGACGCTATTTGCGCGTTCAAGACTTTATTTGGCGAGATCATCAGGATCGCGCCGCCCGCGCACTCTCACTCCACCGTCACGCTTTTAGCGAGGTTGCGCGGCTTGTCCACGTCGGTCCCGCGCGCGCACGCCGTGTGGTACGCCAGCAGCTGCAGCGGCACCACGTGCAGCAGCGGCGACAGCGCGCCGTAGTGCTCCGGCATGCGGATCACGTGCAGGCCTTCGCCGCTGGCAATCTGCGTGTCGCCGTCGGCCAGCACGTAGAGCACGCCGCCGCGGGCGCGCACTTCCTGCAGGTTGCTCTTGAGCTTTTCGAGCAGGGCGTCGTTCGGCGCCACGGCGACCACGGGCATCTCGCTGGTGACGAGCGCGAGCGGGCCGTGCTTGAGTTCGCCGGCGGCGTAGGCCTCGGCGTGGATGTAGGTCACTTCCTTGAGCTTGAGCGCGCCTTCGAGCGCGATCGGGTAGTGCAGGCCGCGGCCCAGGAACAGGGCGTTGTCCTTGCGCGCGAAGTCTTCGGCCCAGCCGATGATCTGCGGCTCGAGCGCGAGCACCGACTGCAGCGCGACGGGCAGGTGGCGCATTTCCTTCAGGTAGCGCGCTTCGTCGAGCGCGCTCAGGCGGTTCTTGGACTGCGCGATGGCCAGCGTGAGCAGGAACAGGCCCGCGAGCTGGGTGGTGAAGGCCTTGGTCGAGGCCACGCCGATTTCGACGCCGGCGCGCGTGATGTAGGCCAGCTTGCACTCGCGCACCATGGCGCTGGTGGCGACGTTGCAGATGGTCAGCGTCTGTTCCATGCCCAGCGAGCGCGCGTGCTTGAGCGCGGCCAGCGTGTCGGCGGTTTCGCCCGACTGGCTGATGGTGACGACCAGCGTCTTGGGGTCGGGCACGGAGTCGCGGTAGCGGTACTCGCTGGCGATCTCGACCTGGGTGGAAATCTTCGCGATGCTCTCGAGCCAGTACTTGGCGGTGCAGCCGCTGTAGTAGCTGGTGCCGCAGGCCAGGATGAGGATCTTGTCGATGTCCTGGAACACGCGGTGCGCGCTCGCGCCGGTGGCGCCATCCTGCCCGATGCCGTCGAACAGCTCGGGCACGATGCCCTCGACGCCTTCGAGCGTGTCGCCGATGGCGCGCGGCTGCTCGAAGATTTCCTTTTGCATGTAGTGGCGGTACGGGCCCAGCTCGGCCGCGCCGCTGTGGGCGTGCACGGTGCGCACGGTGCGGGTGACGGGCTTGTGGTTCTTGTCGACGATCCAGTACTTGCCGGGCTGCAGGTCGACCACGTCGCCTTCTTCGAGGTACACGATCTGGTCGGTCACGCCGGCCAGCGCCATCGCGTCGCTGGCCAGGAAGTTCTCGGTGCCGTCCTTGCCGGCGCCCAGGATCAGCGGCGAGCCGGCGCGCGCGCCGATCACGCGCTGCGGTTCGTCGCGGCAGATGACGGCGATGGCGTAGGCGCCGTGCAGCTGCAGCACGGCGGCCTTGACGGCTTCGAACAGGTCGCCGTTGTAGAGGCTGTCGACGAGGTGGGCGATGACCTCGGTGTCGGTCTGGCTCTCGAACACGTAGCCCTTGGCTTCGAGCGCGGCGCGCAGCGGCTCGTGGTTCTCGATGATGCCGTTGTGCACGAGCGCGATGCGGCCCGGGCGCGCGGCGGGCGCGTCGGCGCCGACGCCGTGGCTGAAGTGGGGATGGGCGTTGTGCACGGCCGGTGCGCCGTGGGTGGCCCAGCGTGTGTGGGCGATGCCGGTGAGGCCTTCGACCTTGTCGTCGCGCACCTGCGTCAGCAGGTCGGCCACGCGCGAGGTGGTGCGTGCGCGGCTCAGGCCGCCCGCATGCACCGCGACGCCGCAGGAGTCATAGCCGCGGTATTCGAGCCGCTGAAGGCCCTGGACCAGGACCGGAACGATGTCGCGATGGGAGGCTGCGCCGACGATGCCGCACATGGGGTGTACCTTGTCTTGAAGAACAGAAGGGCTCGATGGTAGGTAGACGCCCAAGAAATATGGCGTCTAAATTTCCTCAGTTTCGGACTTTTATTTCACCAAAACCCATAGATGGAGTTTTATTCCATAATTTTAACTCATATGGAATCAATCTCTCTCGACGCCATTGACCTCAAGCTGCTCGACGCGCTCCAGAACGACGCCTCGCAGACCAACCAGCGCCTGGCCGCCGAGGTGGGCATCTCTCCGCCGACCTGCCTGCGCCGCGTGCAGCGGCTGCGCCAGGAAGGGCTCATCGAGCGCCAGGTCGCCCTGCTCTCGCCCGACCGCCTCGCCACGGTGCTGGGCCACGGCCTGCAGGCGGTGGTGGAGATTTCGCTCGACCGGCAGGACGCCGCCGCGCTCGACGCCTTCGAGGCCCGCGTGATCGCGGACGACGCCGTGCAGCAGTGCTGGCGCGTGTCGCCGGGGCCCGATTTCGTGCTGGTGGTGGTGGCGCGCGACATGCCCGGCTACGGCGCGCTGACGCAGCGGCTGTTCACGGCCGACGCCAACGTGCGCAACGTGAAGGCGTTCTTCAGCCTGAAGCGCGCGAAGTTCGGGGCCCGCGTGCCACTGGGCTGACGCAGGCTCCGGTCGCGATCAGCGCTCGCTCGCCGCCTCGCGCAGCGCTTCGAGGAACGTGCGGCGCCACCAGTGGATGTCCTGCGCCCGGATGCGCGACAGCAGCTTCTGGTGCCGCTCGCGCCGCTCTTCCAGCGGCATCTGCAGCGCCTGCTGCACCGTCTCTGCCGTGCCGTGCGTGTCGTACGGATTCACCAGCAGCGCTTCCTTCAGCTGCTCGGCCGCACCGGCAAAGCGCGACAGCACCAGCACGCCGGGGTCGGCCGGGTCCTGTGCCGCGATGTACTCCTTGGCCACGAGGTTCATGCCGTCGCGCAGTGGCGTCACCAGCCCCACGGCCGCCGCGCGGCACAGGCCGGGCACGCGGCGGCGCGCGACCATGCGGTGGATGTAGCGCACCGGCATCCAGTCGAGTTCGCCGTAGTCGCCGTTGATGGCGCCGCACAGCGATTCGAGTTCCTTGCGGATGTCGGCGTAGGCATCGACCGTCTCGCGCGTGGGCGAGGCGATCTGGATCAGCGTGGCGCTGCGGCGGTTCTCGGGGTAGTTGGCCAGCAGCTCGCGGAACGAACGCACGCGCTGCGGGATGCCCTTCGAATAGTCGAGCCGGTCGATGCCCAGCAGCAGCCGGCGGCTCGAGTACTCGCGCTTCATGGTCTCGTACATGTCGCGCGATTCCTTGGCGTGCGTGAGCGCCGCGAACTCGTCCACGTCGATGCCGATGGGGAAGGCGTTGCAGCGCACCGTCTGCCCGTAGGCGCGGTACATGTCGTTGCCCAGGTACTCGCCATGGGCCTCGTTGCGCACGTAGTGCTCGAAGTGCTGCACGTCCTGCTGCGCCTGGAAGCCGATCAGGTCGTACGAGAACAGCGAACGCATCAGCCATTCGTGCTGCGGAATGGCCGCGATGATGATCTGCGGCGGCAGCGGAATGTGCAGGAAGAAACCGATGCGCTGCTTGCAGCCCATGGCGCGCAGCTCGGCGGCCAGCGGCATCAGGTGGTAGTCGTGGATCCAGATGATGTCGTCATCCTTCAGCAGCGGCATCAGCTTGCGCGCGAACAGCTGGTTCACGCGCCGGTAGCCGCCGATGAAGCCGGCATCGAAATGCGCCAGGTCCAGGCGGTTGTGGAACACCGGCCACAGCACGTCGTTGCTGTAGCCCAGGTAGTAGCTGTCGTGGTCGTCGCGGCTCAGGTCGAGCGTGGCCAGCGTCACCTTGCCGGCCTGCTGCTTGTGCAGCTCACCTTCGCCCGTGGGCCCGCCCTCGACGATCTGCCCGCTCCAGCCGAACCACAGGCCGCCGCTTTGCTGCAGGCTCTCGCCCAGGGCCACGGCCAGGCCGCCGGCGGCGGGCTTGCGCGGGTCGGCCACGCGGTTCGAAACAACGACGAGACGACTCATATGCACGAATCCCAGGGAGCGGACAGGCGCACGGCCGCATTGATGATGCCGACCATCGAATAGGTCTGCGGAAAGTTGCCCCACATCTCGCCCGTGACCGGGTGCGTGTCTTCCGACAGCAGGCCCAGCGGGTTGCGCGCGGCGAGCATGGTTTCAAAAATCTGTCGCGCCTCGGCCTTGCGGCCGATCTTGGCGAGCGCGTCGATGCGCCAGAAGGTGCAGATGTTGAAGGCGGTCTCGGGCTTGCCGAAGTCGTCGGCCGCTTCGTAGCGGCGCATGTAGGGGCCGTCGCACAGCGACTTTTCCATGGCGTCGACGGTGGAGATGAAGCGCGGGTCGCGCGCGTCGATCAGGCCCACCTCGACCATCAGCAGGATGCTCGCATCGAGCTCGTGCCCGCCGAAGCTTTCGGCAAAGGCCTGGCGCTCTTCGCACCACGACTTGGCAAGAATTTCTTCCTTCATGCGTGCCGCATGGCCGTGCCAGTACGCGGCGCGTTCGGGCAGCTCCAGCGTGCGCGCGATCTTGGCGAGCCGGTCGCAGGCGGCCCAGCTCATCAGCGCCGAGCTGGTGTGCACGCGGGCGCGCGTGCGCAGCTCCCACATGCCGGCGTCGGGCGTGCCGTACACGCGCACGGCCTGCTCGCCCACGGCTTCGAGGTGCGGAAACTCCGCCACGCCTGCGCGGCTCAGCAACCGGTGGTCGTGGAAGGCCTGCGCCGCGCCGAGCACGATGTTGCCGTACACGTCGTGCTGGAAGTGCTCCTGCGCCTGGTTGCCCACGCGCACCGGGCCCATGCCGCGGTAGCCGGGCAGGCCCTCGACGAAGGACTCGGGCAGCTCGCGCTCCAGCCCGATGCCGTACAGCGGCTGGATGTGCTCGCCGTGCGAGCCGATCACCACGTTGCCGAGCCAGCGCAGGTAGTCTTCCATCGTGCCCACCTCGCTCAGCGAGTTGAGCGCGCGCACCACGAAGAAGGCGTCGCGCAACCAGCAGTAGCGGTAGTCCCAGTTGCGCTGACTGCCCGGCGCCTCGGGGATGCTGGTGGTCATGGCGGCCACGATGGCGCCGGTGTCCTCGTACAGCGAGAGCTTGAGCGTGATGGCCGCGCGGATCACCGCGTCCTGGTACTCGAAGGGAATGGCCAGGCGCTTGCTCCAGGTGCGCCAGTAGGCGATGGTTTCCTGCTCGAACTTGCGCGCGGTGTCGGCAATGCCTTCGAGCAGCGTCTCGTCCACGCCGAACATGAAGTTGTACTCGCGCGAGATCACGAAAGGCTGGCGCGACAGGATGTGCGAGATCGACGCGTCGGTGTTCAGCCGCAAGGTCACGTCGGGCCCGACGTAGCGGATGTGGTTGCTGCCGCGCGTGACCTCGGTCGGCGCCGAGGCGCCCCACTGGAAGCGCGGGTCGAGCGCCACGCGGATGCGCGGCGCGCCGGCGATGGGGCGCACGCGGCGCACCATCATGAGCGGACGGAAGTAGCGCGAGCGGCTGTGAAAGCGCGGCGCGAAGTCGGTGATCTCGATGCCCTGCCCTGCGCTGTCGAACAGCTGCGTGCGCAACACGGCGGTATTGGGCTCGTACCACTGCTTGCTGGAGGCGAAGTCCTCGATCTCGATGGCCCAGGCACCGGCTTCCTCGCCGGGGTGCAGCAGCGCGTTGAAGACCGGGTCGCCGTCGAAGCGCGGCAGGCAGCACCAGACGGCGCGGGCGCGCGCGTCGATGAGCGCGCTGTAGGCGCAGTTGCCGATCACGCCCACATTGAGCGACGGCTCGGCCGGCGGCGCAAAGCCGCGCGGCAGGGCTGCCGCCACTTTCGCGGCGTCGACGGGCGCCTGGTCGTCCGGGCCCGCCGCGCCGGCCAGGGCGTTGCCCGCGCGGTCCTCGGGGGCCACCGGCAGTTGTTGTTCGCTCATGCGGGGCTCCTCGGTGATGCTTTGTGGTGATCGGGTGCGGCCAGCAGGTCGCGCGCCTGCACCAGCCATTCGTAGACCGCGCGCGGCGATTCGAGCCGGTGCAGCGCCAGGCTCGGCCCGGCGCCGACCTTGATCGCGACGCCGCCGCGCGGCTGCACGACGGCAAAGCCGCTCTCGTCGGTGGTGTCGTCGCCCGCGAAGACCGGCGTGCGGCCCGCGAACGGCGCTTCGTTCATGAAGGCTTCGATGGCGAGGCCCTTGTTGACGCCCGAAGGCTTCACTTCGAACACGAACTTGCCGTGCATGAGCTCGAGCTGCGGACGGCCTTCGATGGCGCGCGCCATCGCGTCGCGGCACACGGCCTCCAGCTGCGGCGCGAGCCGGTAGTGCAGCGCGATGGCGCCGTGCTTGCGCTCGACCAGCAGGCCTTCGTGGATGCGCGCGAGCTCGTTGGCCACGTCCAGGATGGGCACGAGGTCGGGCGGGCGCTGCTCCTGCATGCCGCCTTTGGCATCGCGGCGCTGCACGCCGTGCTCGCCGGCCGCGGGCAGCCGCAGCGGCGCGAGAAAGCGGTCGATGGCATCGATCTGGCGCCCCGACACCACGGCGAGCGCGCCGCCGAGCAGGTCGCGCAGGTCGCTCAGCAGGGGCACGAGGGCGGGCGGCACCTCGATGGCTTCAGGCGTGGCGGCGAGGCCGACCAGCGTGCCGTCGAAGTCGAGAAAAAGGGCGGCGTCCCGGCCCGGCGGAGGTGGCAACTGGGCGTTGCTGCTGGAGGACTTTGGCATTGGGAAAAACCATAGCACGGCTCGCACGCGGCGCGTGTCGGCCAAAGTCCCGGCGTGCGCCGATGGCGGGGATTCAGTCGGCCGTGGCGGGCAAGGAGGCCTTCACCGCCGCGATGCGCGCACGGTGGATCGCCTCGCCGATGCGCGGCCCCGTGGCGCCGGCCTGCTGCGCCTCGCGCGCCACCACGTCGGTGGCCACGGCCTGGGCCGCCGCGAGCACCGCGAGCAGGCGCGGGCGCTGCGGGTAGGCCGTGTCCTCGAAACCGAGCCGGCCGCGCGCGTCGCATTCGCAGGCCAGCAGCGCCTCGGCGAAGCGCGCCGGCTTGCGGAAGGCGTCGCAGCGCTCCAGCAGGCGCACCAGCGGCGTTGCGTCGAGCGCGCCGCTGCGGTGGATGTTGCCGTGCTCGCGCGCCACCATCTCGGCCAGCTCGCGCAGCTCCACCGGCACGCGCCAGCGTTCGCACACGGCCTGCAGCAGGTCGACGCTGCGCAGCTCGTGGTTGATGTGGCGCGGCAGCATGTCGGCGGGCGTGGTGCCCTTGCCGAGGTCGTGCATCAGGCAGGCGAAGCGCACGGGCAGCGTGGCGCCCAGCCGCGCGCTGGTGTCGAGCACCATCATCAGGTGCACGCCGGTGTCGATCTCGGGGTGGTGCTGCGCCGGCTGCGGCACGCCCCAGAGCCGGTCGACCTCGGGCAGCAGCACGGCGAGCGCGCCGCAGTCGCGCAGCACCTCGAACATGCGCGAGGGGCGCGTTTCCATCAGGCCGCGCGCGAGCTCCTGCCACACGCGCTCGGGCACCAGCGCATCGACCTCGCCGGCCGCGACCATCTCGCGCATGAGCGCCATGGTTTCGGGCGCGACGGTGAAGTCGTCGAAGCGCGCGGCAAAGCGCGCCACGCGCAGGATGCGCACCGGGTCCTCGCGGAAGGCGTCGGTGACGTGGCGCAGCACCTTGTCGCGCAGGTCGCGCTGGCCGTGGAAGGGGTCGGCCAGGGTCTCGGGGCGAGGGTCGAAGCTGCCGTCGGCGCCCACATGCTCGGCGGGCAGCGCGATGGCGTTGACGGTCAGGTCGCGCCGGGCCAGGTCCTGCTCCAACGTGACGTCGGGCGCCGCATGCACCACGAAGCCGCGGTAGCCCGGCGCGCTCTTGCGCTCGGTGCGGGCCAGCGCGTACTCCTCGCGCGTGCGCGGATGCAGGAACACGGGGAAATCGCGCCCCACGGGCAGGTAGCCACGCGCCACCATGGCCTCGGGCGTGGCGCCCACCACCAGCCAGTCATGGTCGGACACGGGGCGGCCCAGCAGCCGGTCGCGCAGTGCACCGCCGACGAGAAAAATGTTCATGAGTGCAGTGTAGGGATACTCTCCCTGCACAAAAAGAACGGTCGTTCGATAATCGCCGGGCGATGCGAACGACCGTTCGTAAATTCGTGTCGCGCGAAGCACCGGTCGCTGGCCGGTGCCCCCGTGCGCGGGGCTGTTTTCAACACCCAAGGAGCATTCACAGCTATGAAGAAACTCACAACAACAGCATCGTTGGCATTGGCGGCACTCGGGGTCCTGGCATCGGGCAGCGCCCTGGCGCAGAACGCGGGCGACTGGGTCGTCGGCACCGGCTGGTTCCACCTGTCGCCGCAGGATTCGAGCAAGCCGCTGACCGTGACCTCGCCCGTGCACAGCGTGCTGGCCGGCTCGGGCGCGAGCGTCACCAACTCGGACACGCTGGGCCTGAACGTCGCGTACTTCATCGACCCCCACTGGGCCGTCGAGGGCGTGCTCGGCGTGCCGCCCAAGTTCAAGCTCAACGGCAGCGGCACGCTGGCGCGCGTGGGCGAACTCGGCCAGGCCCGCCAGTGGAGCCCGACCGTGCTGGCCAAGTACTACTTCAACGAAGGCAACGACGCCTTCCGTCCGTTCGTGGGCCTGGGCGCCACCTACGTCTGGTACAGCGACGTGAAGCTCACCTCGAACCTGCAGGGCGCGCTGGCCAGCCAGTTCCACGTGCGTCCGTCTTCGGTGAACACCACCGCCAAGCTCGACAGCTCGTTCGCGCCCGTGCTCAACGCCGGCGTGGCCTACCAGTTCGACAAGCACTGGGGCGTGTCGTTCTCGGTGTCCTACATCCCGCTGAAGACCAAGGCCAAGCTCACCACGACCAGCATCACCGGCCTGCCGGTGGCGCGCAGCGAGGCGAGCCTGAAGCTGAACCCGATCGTCACCTACCTGGCGGCGACGTACCGGTTCTGACGAAGTCCGACGGGCCTCAGTCGCGCGAGGTGCGGTAAGGCTCGTCGAAAGCCACGAAGGTTTTTTCAGCCAGGGCGCCGTCGATCCACGCGGCGACGCCCGGCAGGGCCGCCACGCGTGCGATGTACGCGTCGATGGCCGGCGGCACCGGCAGGCCGTAGCCGCGGATGCGCATGCCCACCGGCGCGAAGAAGGCGTCGGCGATGGTGAAGGCGCCGAACAGCATCGGGCCGCCGTGGCGGTCGAGCAGCTCGGTCCACATCTGCACGATGCGGTCGAGGTCTTCCTGCACGCCGGGCTGCTCGGCCAGAAGCCGCGCGCCCACCTCGGGCAGCGAGGCCTCGATGTTCATCGGGCAGTTGCCGCGCAGGTTGGTGAAGCCCGAGTGCATCTCGGCGCAGATGCTGCGCGCGCGGGCCCGCTCGGCCACGCCCTGGGGCCACAGCTGCTTCTCGGGGAAGCGCTCGGCCAGGTACTCGGCGATGGCCAGCGTGTCCCAGATGGCCAGGTCGCCGTCGACCAGCACCGGCACCTTGGCCACGGGGTTGATGGCGCCGATCACGTGCTTGAACTGCGAGGTGGCGTCGAACGAGTCGAAGCGCACCATCACCTCCTCGAAGGGAATGCCGGCCTGCGTCATGAGCACCCAGGGGCGCATGGACCACGACGAGTAATTCTTGTTGCCGATGTAGAGCTTGGACATCTATCTGGGTCTCCGGGTCAGTGCGGGAATGCGGGGCAAAGCCGTCGATGCTAGCCGGGCGGCGCGCTGCGATTGATGACGAAGGCGGCGCGAATTGATGCGGGCCGCTTCAGCGGTCGCCGTCCTGGCGGGATTCTGGCGGGACGATCACGCGCGGACCGGAGGCGTCTGCGTTCGCCGAGGGCTTCACGACGCGCTCGATCAGGCCCACGAGGCGCGGCACCAGCGACAGCACCGCGAGCGCCAGCAGCGCGCTGAACACGGCCGTGACCTCGCGGCCGAGCCCGCAGGCCATGCCGATGGCGGCGGTCATCCACAGCCCGGCGGCGGTGGTGAGGCCCTGCACGTGGGATTCGTCCTTGCCCTGCTTGAGGATGGTGCCGGCGCACAGGAAGCCGACGCCGGCCACCAGCCCCTGGATCACGCGGCTCATGTCGGCCGGCACGATGCCGGTCTGCTGCGGGATCAGCACGAACAGCGCCGAGCCGATCGCCACCAGCATGTGCGTGCGCACGCCGGCCGCCTTGCCCTGCTGCTCGCGCTCGAAGCCGAGGAAAAAGCCCAGCACGGCCGCCAGCAGCAGCCGCACCGAGATGCGCGTGAGCTGCGCGACGTCGCCCGCGTCCGAGAATTCGGACGCGACGGTGTCGAGCACCTCGTCGCGCCAGCTCATGTCAGGGCAGGTCCTTGTTGGGCTCGGGCTCGTTGGCGTTGCGCGGGCCCACGCGGCCCAGGCGCTCCTTCAGCGACTGCGGCTTGCCGCTGATGATGGCGGCGTAGTTGGTGGTGTTGGCCAGCACCTTCTTCACGTAGTCGCGCGTCTCGTTGAAGGGCACGTTCTCGGCCCAGATGGCCGCGTCGATCACCGGGCCGTTGCGCCAGTTGCGCGGGCGGCCCGGGCCGGCGTTGTAGGCCGCGGCGGCCAGTGCCATCGAACCGTCGAAGTCGTCGAGTGCGAGCTTCAGGTAGTTGGTGCCGATGGTGATGTTGGTTTCGCGGTCGTTGATCTGGCCGGGCGTGAAGTCGGTCAGGCCGATCTTGCGGGCGGTCCAGCGCGCCGTGGCGGGCATGACCTGCATCAGGCCCGAGGCACCGACGCCCGAGCGCGCGTCCATGATGAAGCGGCTTTCCTGGCGGATCAGGCCGTAGACGTAGGCCGGGTCCAGGCCGATGTCCTGGCTCTTGCGCAGCACCGTGTCGTGAAAGGGCATGGGAAAGCGCTGCTCGACGTCGATCACGCCCTTGGTGCGCTCGCTGGTGTTGATGCAGCGGTCCCACACCTCGCGCTGGCAGGCCAGGTCGGCGGCGGCCAGCAGGGCGCGGTCGTCCATGCCACCCTTGTCGTGCAGGTTGGTGGCGTAGTTCCACTCGCGCGTGCCTTCGGAACGCAGGCCCATGCCGATGGCCTGCAGGCCGCGCTGCAGGCCCGGGTTGGTGCGCGCGGCATTCTTTTCTTCGGGCGTGAGCGGCGCGGGCCGCGTGGCGGCCACGACGCGCTGGCCCAGTTCTTCGAGCGCCAGCATTTCATAGAAGCCGCGCGTGCCGGCGATGCTGGTGTACAGCTCGCGGGCCTGGGCGCGGCGCTCGTCGCCGCCGGCGCTGCTGAGCGCCCGGGCCTTCCAGTAGACCCAGGTGGGGTCTTGCTGGGCGGCGTCGCTCATGGCGTTGATGGCGGGTGCAACGTCTTTCCACTGGCTGGCGCGCAGTGCGGCGCGCACGCGCCAGCCGAGCATGTCGTCGGACAGGTCGCTGTTCTTCGTGACGTTGCCGAAATAGCTCACGGCCATCGGCGAGAGCTTGTTCGCGGCCGCGCGGCCGATGGTGCCCCAGACCCAGTTGCGCTCTTCGGCGGAGAGCATCGGGCCCCACTTGCCGTCGAGCTGTGCGGCGCCCTGGTCGGGGTCGGCGACCGCGATCTTGATGAGCGCGAGCACGACCAGTTCCTTGCGCGACTTGGCGGCGACGAAGGCGCGGCCCGTGAGGAACTTGGCGGCGCTGGCGTTGACCTCTTCGAACAGCGGCAGCGCGTCGGGCGCGGCGATGGTGACGGCACCACGCGCGGCGGCGGGCCGGTTGGCCTCGATGGCCAGGCGCGCCTTCTTCCAGGCGTCGTTGGTCGTCATCAGGCGGGCCGCGACCATGCGGTCGGCGGCGGTGAGGCAGCCGTCGTCGCTGTCCTTTTGCGCAAACCAGTTGCGGCGCACCTCGTCGGCCTGCGCCTGCGTGGCCGTGCCGGTGCGCAGCGTGTCGACCAACACCGCGTAGCAGCGCACCTGGGCGTCGTCGCCCATGCGGAAGCCGGCGATGTTGGCGGCAAAGCCGTCCCAGTCGCGGCGCTGGCCGAGCAGCAGCAGCCAGTCGTTGCGCAGGCGGTCTTCCTGGTAGGTGTTGGGATAGCGCGCGTAGAAGTCCTGCACCTCGTTGGGCGCGGCCTCCTGCAGGCGGGCCTTGAGCTCCCAGTAGGCGGCCCAGGGCTCGAGTGCGTGGCCGCGGGCCTGCGGCAGCAGGGCCGTGAGGCGGGCCTTGTCGCCGCGCTGGAAGGCCTGCTTCATCTGGACCAGCACGTCGTCGTTGGTGTTGTTCTGCGCGGCGGCGGGCTGTTGCGACAGCAGCGCGGCGAGTGCGAGAACGGCGGAAAAAACCAGGGCGGGCGCGCCGCGACGCTGACGAGCGCGCGCGGATGCCAAAATGCTTGGGAACTGCATCGGGGGATTATGGACAAGTCAAAGGATGCCGACACCTCGGCCACGGCGAGTTTTCTGAAGGGTCAACTGCGAAAGGCACTCATCGAGCAACGCCTGGCGCTGCCCGACCGCCTCGCGCGGGCCGACCTGTTGCAGCGGGTGATGCGGATCTGGCTGGTCGGCCGGCCCGACACCGTGATCGGCGCCTACTGGCCGATCAAGGGCGAGTTCGACCCGCTGCCCGCACTGCATCGCTGGAAGGAAGACGGCGAACTCATGGAAGAAACGCAGCGCCGCCGCATCGGACTGCCGGTGATCGACAAGGTTCACAAGACACTCACCTTCCATGCCTGGTACCCGGGCTGCCAGATGGAAGAAGACGCCTACGGCATTCCCAAGCCCAAGGACACCGAGCTGATCGTGCCGACCCTGCTGTTCGTGCCCTGCGTGGGCTACAGCGCGGGCGGCTACCGGCTGGGCTACGGCGGCGGCTTCTACGACCGCACGCTGGCGGCGCTGGAGCCCCGGCCGTTCACCGTGGGGCTGGGCTTCACGAACGGTTTCCTCGAAGACTTCGAGCCCGAGGCGCACGACCTGCCGCTCGATGCCATCCTCAACGACAACGGCGTGGTCTGGCCGACCTCCTGAGCCGGCTCAGTCGAGGTTGTCCACCGTGTCGGGGTCGGGCACCTCGCCGATGGTCTGGCGCGTGGTCACGGCCTGCGCCTCCAGCCAGTCGGAAAAGGCCTTGATCTCCGGCCGCAGCGCGTTGCGCGGCCCCGAGATGAGCCAGTAGGCCATCGGTGAATCCAGCCGGTGCTGCGGCAGCACCTCGATCAGGTCGCCGTTGGCCAGGCTTTCGGCAATGAGCGAACTGCGAGCCAGCACCAGGCCCTGGCCCGTGAGCGCGGCCTGCACCATCTGGTACGCATAGTTGAAATAGAGCCAGCGCTTGGGCTGCGCGCGCTCCAGCCCGTTCACTTCGAACCAGCGCCGCCACGTGAGCCATTCCAGGTGCGTGCGGTGCGCGTCGCCCGCCTCGATGAGCGTGAAGCGGGCGATGTCGGCCGGCGTCTTGATCGGCGGGTTGCTCTTGATGAGCCACGGGCTCGCCACGGGCGTCAGCGTTTCGCCGAACAGCCGCACGGCGCCGGGCGGCATGCCTTCGGGCGGGCCGTAGCGCAGCGCGATGTCCACGTCGGCCACGTCGAGGTCGACCGCGATGTCGCTGGCGTCGATGCGGATGTCGATCTCGGGGTTGTCGCGCTGGAAGGCTTCCAGCCGCGGAATCAGCCACATCGAGGCGAACGAGGCAAAGGTGGTGAGCGCCACGCTCTTGCGCCCCGCGCTCTGGCGAATCTGCCGCACGGCCATGTCGATGCGCGGCAGCGCCTGCTGCACCGACAGCAGCAGCTGCGCCCCGGCGCTGGTCAACTCGACCGCCCGCGTGTGGCGCAGGAACAGCGACACGCCCACTTCCTCTTCGAGCGACTGGATCTGCCGGCTCACGGCCGACTGGGTGAGCGCCATTTCCTCGGCCGCGGCGCGGAAATTGAGGTGCCGCGCGACCGCCTCGAAGGCCCGCAGGTGCCCCGCCGAGATGGGCCGGGAGCGCAGGTGGGTTTGCGAATGTTGCATGGGTATGACTTTGGTGTGCGTTCCCGGCGCCCAGTTGATTGATGCGGGAATCGCATCAGTAGGCTACCTCGTTTTCATTGGACCTCCAAGGCCGCAAAAACGATCATTCATTCCCGAACTGCGCCAACCTCTCTGTCTGTCAAAGGCGCTTCGGATCAGCCAAGGAGTCCTCATCATGTCCACCGCCGTCTGCACCAACGAATCGCTCGCTTCCCTGTCCCGTTCCACCCGCACCGCGGCCATTCCGCCGGCCGTGCGCCGTGGCGCCTGGCAGATTGCGCCCGGCGAGGCGATGAGCCTGAAGGCGCGGTCGGCGAGCGTGCTGCGCGTCAAGCAGGGCCGCGTGTGGGTCACGCCCGACGCCACCGCCCATGGCCCCAGCGAAGACATCGTGCTGGCCCCGGGCGAGTCGCTCACCGTGGCCGCCGGCCAGCGCATCGTCATGGAAGCCTGGGATGGCTACGGTGCCACCTACGTGTGGGACCCGGTCTGACCGACCGCCTGCACTCCCGGCTCTTCTGAACAAAGGCGGCTTCGGCCGCCTTTTTCTTTGCCCGTCGTTTTCAGTTTTCCGTCAGTCAGCCGGTCAGGTGCTGATGTCGAAGCTGGCGCGCAGCGCCAGGAAGTGCGCCAGCGCCGCCTCGCCGCGCAGGGCCCGCAGGCCCGAGACCGGGTCGGGGCCCTCGCATTCGGCCAGGCCCATCGCAAACCCGCTGTAGCGCCGGGCGGCCAGCGGGCCGTCGTGGACCACCACGAGCGCCACGTGGCGCGGATCGCGCTGCAGCCGCGCCATCAGCGCCTGCACCGCCTCGCGCGGCCCCTCGAAGTGCTGGCAGAAGCACTGGCCGTCGAACACCAGCAGGCCGGAGATGCCGTCCTCGGCGTTGCGCGCGCGGGCCTGCGTGACGATCGCGCCCACGGTGGCGGGCGGCAGGTCGGGGGCGAGCAGGCTGCAATAGAGGAATTCGTACAGGGATTCTGCAGAGGCTTGTTCTTGTGTCATGCGGTGCAAAAAGGGGACATCGTTTCGAGTCTAGGGGGCCATCCTGCACCCCGAAATGTCAAAAGACATAGCCCCGCCAGCCTATAGTGCGGCGTGAAGTTCGAGGACTACCCCGTTGCTGCCTCCCCGCCGCAGGGTGCGAACCCCTGCGAACACTGCGCGCTGCGGCGCCTGGAGGCCTTCCTGCCGGTGACGGCGCAGCAGCTGGAGGCGATCCAGTCCTTTCGCACCGGCACCCGGCGCGTCGAGGCGGGCGGCACCATCGTCGACGAGCACCGCGCCAGCCCGCAGCTGTTCACGCTCTACGCAGGATGGGCCTTCCGCTACAAGACCCTGAGCGACGGCCGGCGGCAGATCTTGGGTTTTCTGCTGCCCGGCGACTTCATCGGCCTGCAGGACGAGTTCGCCGACGGCCAGACCCACGGCGTCGAGGCCGTGACCGACGCCACGCTGTGCGCCTTCGCCCGCGAGCGGCTGTGGGCACTGTTCCAGACCCAGCCCCGGCTTGGCTACGACATCACCTGGCTGGCCGCGCGCGAGGAAAAGCTGGTGGACGACCACCTCGTCACCGCCGGGCGCCGCAACGCCGGGGAGCGCGTGGCCATGCTGCTCATGCACCTGTACCGGCGCGCCCAGCGCGTGGGCATGGTGCGCGACGGCTGGGTGGAGTTTCCGTTCAACCAGCAGCACATCGCCGACGCGCTGGGGCTGTCGCTGGTGCACACCAACAAGACGATGCGGCGCTTGCAGCGCCTGGGCCTGTACAAGCTCGACGGCGGCTGGCTGCGCATCCTGGAGCCGCACGCGCTCGAAACACTGGGCGACTACTTCGAGCGCCCTTTGCGCCCGGTGCCGATGATCTGAGGGGGCGGTCGCCTCAGCGCGCCGCCACCAGCTGCCGCAGGTCGCCCTGGTAGGCCTGCAGCCGCCGCACCGCCTGCTCGCGCTGCGTGGCGCTGGTGGTGTTGTGCAGCGCCGCCAGGTTGCGGCAGCCTTCCTGCAGCAGCGCCTGCTGCTGCTCGCGCCAGGGGCCGGGCGGCGGATCGGCGATGCGCTGGATGTAGGCATGCAGCGCGGCGCGGGCCTCGGCCGGCGAGGCCCGCGGTCCGCCGTTGCTGCCCTGGAAGCCGCGCAGCAGCACCAGCGCCTCCTGCTGGCGCTGGCGCCGCTCCTCGTACGCCAGCTTCGGGCTGAACACCGACTGCGCCACCTGCTGGCGCAGCAGCGCGCGCTGCTCGGCCGTGAGGCGGCCGTAGAAGTCTTCCTGGCGCTCGAGGAACTGGTCGTAGCGCTTCTCCTGCACCTGCGCGGGGCTGCGGTCGAGCCAGTCCTTGCGGTAGTCGGTGTTGTTCTTGGCGTACTTGCGCTCGAGCTGCTGCAGCTGCGCGTCGCTCAGGCTCAGCGCGAGTTCGGCGCTGGCGGCCTCGGCGCGCTCGGTGACGGCGAGCAGGCGCTCGCGGACGCGGTCGGCCAGCTGGCAGGCCTGGGCCGGCGTCACCTCGGCGCTCGCCAGGCCCTGGGCCTCCTGCAGCAGGCCGATGATGCGCGGCAGCTCGTTCTGGCGGTGCCAGGCCAGCAGCTGGGCGAGCTCGTCGCGCACCTTGGGGGTCTGGGCACCGTCGAAGTCGAAGTAGCCGTCGAGCCACCAGTAGCTCAGCTCGGGCAGGTTGTTGTAGGCGAGCTTGACCGCGCTGCAAGCCCCCAGGGCAGCGGCCAGCAGCAGCACACCGATAATTCGGGCCAGTCCAGCACAACGAATCCGGGAAGAAAAGCGCATGAATCAGACTCCGCAGCAGAGCAACCAGGGACCGGTCGACGTCGTCATCATGGCGGCCGGCAAGGGCACGCGCATGAAGAGCAAGCTGCCCAAAGTGTTGCATCGTTTGGCCGGCCGCGCCTTGCTGGCCCACGTGACCGACACCGCCGCGCGCATCGGCGCGCGCCACGTCGTGGTCGTGACGGGCCACGGCGCCGAGCAGGTCGAAGCCGCGATCAAGGCCACGGCCGTGAACGCCGCCGCCCTCGGCTTCGCGCGCCAGGAGCCCCAGTTGGGCACCGGCCATGCCGTGCAGCAGGCCACGCCGCAATTGCCGGACGACGGCACCGTGGTGATCCTGTCGGGCGACGTGCCCCTGATCGCCGAAGACACGCTGCGCACCCTCATCGCCGCCAGCGGCGGCGAGCGGCTCGCGCTGCTGACCATCGAACTCGACGACCCCACGGGCTACGGCCGCATCATCCGCACCCAGGCTGGCGGCGAGGTGACGGCCATCGTCGAGCACAAGGACGCCACCGAGGCGCAGCGCGCCGTGCGCGAGATCAACAGCGGCGTGATGGCCGCGCCCGCGCGGCTGCTCAAAGGCTGGCTCGCGCGCCTGGACAACAAGAACGCTCAGGGCGAGTACTACCTGACCGACATCGTGAAGTTCGCGGCCGACGACCGCGTGCCGGTGGTGGCGCATGTCACGACCGACGCGCTGCAGGTGGCGGGCATCAACAGCCCGGCCCAGCTCGCGGCGCTGGAGCGCGCCTGGCAGCTGCGCCAGGCCAACGCGCTGATGGAACAGGGCGTGCGCCTGGCCGACCCGGCGCGCTTCGACCTGCGCGGCACGCTGAGCTGCGGCGCCGACGTCGACATCGACGTCAACTGCGTGTTCGAAGGCACGGTGTCGCTGGGCGAAGGCGTGCGCATCGGCGCGAACTGCGTCATCGCCAACGTGCGCATCGAGGCCGGCGCGGTGATCCACCCCTTCACCCACATCGATGGCGAGAAGGCCGGCGTGACGGTGGGCGCAGGCGCGCTGGTCGGGCCGTTTGCGCGGCTGCGGCCCGGTGCCCAGCTGGGCGCCGAAGTGCACATCGGCAACTTCGTCGAGGTCAAGAACTCCACGCTGGCGGCGGGCGCCAAGGCCAACCACCTGGCCTACCTGGGCGACGCCACGGTGGGCGAGCGCGTGAACTACGGCGCGGGCAGCATCACGGCCAACTACGACGGCGCCAACAAGCACCGCACCGTGATCGAGGCCGACGTGCACGTGGGCAGCAACTGCGTGCTCGTGGCCCCCGTGACCATCGGCGCGGGCGGCACCATCGGCGGCGGCTCGACGGTGAACAAGTCGACCGAGCCCGGCGCGCTGACCGTGGCGCGGGGCAAGCAGGTCAGCTTCGCGAACTGGAAGCGGCCGCAGAAGTTGCCGAAGAACTGACGGCGGCTTCGGGCTCTGGTTCGGGGCAGACGCCCTGCCCCGGACCTCACCACCCCGTCAGCAGGCGCACGAAGCGCATCACCGGCCGCGCCGCCACCGGCGCCGTGGCCCGGGCCGCGCGCTGGGGCGCATGCACCCGCAGGTGCACCGCCGTCACCGCCGACACCTCGATCCACCCGCCCTGCGGCACGCAGTGCATGTCGCCCTCGCCGAGCAGCGTCTCGGTCATGAACACCGTCTCGCCCAGCCAGCCCGGCGGCGACACCACGCGGGCGCGGCCCTCGGCCAGCTGCAGCCAGGCGCCCGCATCGACGGCGGTGCGCAGCGACTGGCCGGGTTCGAGGACGATGGAATCGGGGGCTTCGGACAGGGTGGTGATCATGGCGGACCTCGGGTGGATGTGGGCTTCATCGTAGGAATTCCGTCGCCCGAAAAACAGGCACACCCGATGGCTATTGCGACCGGAACAGCCGGGCCGCCACGCCATCTGTTATGGTCTTTTTCCCAGTCAACTGCATCTGTTTTCGGATGCCCGATGCGGGGAACATCGACCCATGGACTCGCTACCGCTCTACCGCCAGCTCGCGGCGCACTACGTGGACGCGATCCACGCCGGTTCGCTCAAGGCCGGCGACAAGCTCCCCTCGCTGCGCAGCCTGATGCGGCTGCACGACATCAGCCTCTCGACCGCGCTGCAGGTGTGCCGCGCCATGGAAAGCGAAGGCTGGGTCGAGGCGCGCGACCGCTCGGGCTACTTCGTGCGCCGCCCGCAGCGCCTGGCCATCGCGGCCATGGAAGAACCCGTGTCCGGCCTGCCGCCCGACCCGGCGCAGTTCGTCAACATGCGCACGCGCATGGCCAACTTCATGGCGCGCGGGCGCCTCAACGACGTGAAGCTCAACTTCGCGATCTCGCGCGCCGCCCCCGAGCTCTACCCGGCCGAGGCGCTGCGCAACGCCATGACGCGCGCGCTGCGCCAGCGCCCCGAGTTGCTGACCACGGCCTCCTCGCAAAAAGGCCACGAGCAGTTCCGCCAGGTGGTGGCCCAGCGCAACCTGCGCGTGGGCATGACGGTGGCGCCCGACGACGTGCTGGTCACCAACGGCTGCATCGAGGCGCTGAACCTCGCCCTGCGCGCCATCGCCAAGCCCGGTGACACCGTCGCCGTCGAATCGCCCACCTTCTACGGCCTGCTGCAGGTGCTCGAGAGCCTGGGCCTGCGCGGGCTGGAGATTCCCACCAGCCCGCAGACCGGCATTTCGCTGGAGGCGCTCGACCTGGCCATCCACACCTACGACGACATCAAGGCCGTGGTGGTGGTGCCGCACCTGCAGAACCCCATCGGCAGCGTGATGCCCGACGCCCACAAGCAGCGGCTGGTGCAGCTGTGCGAGAGCCACGGCATCGCGCTGGTCGAGGACGACACCTACAGCGACCTGGTGGAAACCGAGGTGCCGCCGCGCGCCATCAAGTCCTGGGACCGCACGGGCAACGTGGTGTATTGCGCCTCGCTGCACAAGGTACTGGCGCCGGGCCTGCGGCTGGGCTGGATCACGGCCGGGCGCTGGCACGCGCAGGTCGAGATGCTCAAGTACGCGCAGACGCGCAACAACGAGGCGCTGGCGCAGATCGCCGCGGGCGAGATCATTGCCAGCGGCGGCTACGACCGCCACCTGCGCCGGCTGCGCGAACGCCTGCACACGCAGCGCGACCAGACGGCCGACGCCATCGCCCGCTACTTTCCGGCCGGCACGCGGCTCAACCTGCCGCGCGGCGGCTTCCAGCTGTGGGTGGAGCTGCCCGATCGGTTGTCGTCGGTGGCCGTGTTCGAGGCGGCCCTGCGCGAGCACATGCTGGTGGCGCCGGGCGCGCAGTTCTCGAACGCCTCGCGCTTCGACCACTACCTGCGCATCAACTGCGGCTGGCCCTTCAGCGAAGCGGTCGATGCGGGGCTGCGGCGGCTCGGGCGGATCGTCGAGGAAGGCTGCGCCGCGCAGAAGAACCAGCCAGCCACACTGGTCCGGTCGCCGCGCGCTGCAACTCAGTCCAGCAGCGCCAGGGCCGCGTAGTCGCCCACCTTGTCGCCGAGCCCGGCGGGCACCAGCAGCACGCCGCGCGTGAGCGGCGGCAGCTTGCCATCGACCTGCGCCTGCAGCCGCGGCAGCACGAAGTCGCGGTGGTGCCAGAACACGCTGCCGCCCAGGCTGATGCGCTGCAGGTCGAGCGTGATGACCAGGTTGTAGAGCATGCGGCCGATCACGCGGCACAGCGCGTCGGCCTTCTCGAGGGCCGCGGCGTCACCGGCCGCGGCGGCCGTGAACAGATCGGCCGCGGGCTGGCCGAAGCGGTGCGCGATCGAATTGCCGCCCGCCAGCGCTTCCACGTCGCCCAGGTTGCCGCAGCCGCACAGCGCGCCGCTGTCGTCGTCGACCACGAAGCTGTGGCCCGCGTGGCCGGCGTTGCCGTTCTTGCCGCGCAGCGCCTTGCCGTCGACGCACAGGCCCACACCCACGCCGGTGCTCCAGGTGGCGTAGGCGCAGTTGTCGAGCCCCTTCAGCGCGCCCCAGTGGCGCTCGGCCTCGAGCGCGGCCACGGCGTCGTTCTCGACGCGCACGCGGGCGAAGCGGCGCGCCAGCGGCGCCTCGACGATGGCCGTCATCCAGTTGTTGGGCAGCCCGCGCGAGGGGCCTGCGATGCCGCCGCAGATGTTGGGCGTGGCCAGCTCGACCATGCCGTCGTGCAGTTCGAAGGGCCCGGTCGACGACACGCCCACGCGGTCGATGCTCGCCGGATCGATGCCCTGCTCCGCGCACACCTCGTCGATGAGCCGCAGGATCTGCACCGCCACGGCGTCGTTGTTGCCGATCTTGGCGGTGGGCTCGCTGCGGCGGCCGATCAGCGGCGCGTCGCTCGAAGCGGAAAGGCTCACGGCGACCTTGGTGCCGCCGATGTCTACGCAGGCTCTCATTGCGGGGTTCTCTTCTTTCTCAGGCGTTTCTCAGAGCAGCCGCGCCACCAGCGCCGCGATCATGCTGAGCACCACCGTGCTCGCGATCGGCAGCTGCCAGTCGCGGCCGAAGGCGCGAAACTCGAAATCGCCGGGCAGCCGTCCGAAGCCGAAGCGGCGCAGCCAGGCGGTCAGGCCGCTCATGAGCACCAGCGCCAGGACAACGACGATCAGCCAGCGGAACATGCCGACAGTCTAGGCCGCGAGCACGGCCAGGGCTTGTCGGTGAAGTTCGGGTGTGGCTGCAGCAATCACGCGCTGGTCGGGATTCAGCCCCAGCGGCCGGCCCTCCCAGTCGGTGACGACGCCGCCCGCGGCCTCGATCAGGCCGGCCGGGCCCAGGAAGTCGTAGGGCTGCAGCCCCGTCTCGACCACGAGGTCGATGGTGCCGCCCGCGAGCTGCGCGTAGCCGTAGCAGTCGCCGCCGAAACGGCGCATCGCGCACTGGCGGCTCAGGCGGTCGAAGGCGCTCCAGTCGGCCGGCGAGAAGATGTCGGGCGAGGTGGTCACGATGCGGGCCTTGGCGATCTCGGTGCAGCCGCTCACGCGCACGGGCTGGCCGTCGCGCGTGGCGCCCTTGCCGGTCTCGCCGATCCAACGTTCCTTCAGCACCGGCATGTCGACCATGCCCAGCACCACGCGACCGCCCTGCAGCACGCCGATGAGCGTGCCCCACAGCGGCGAGCCGGTGATGAAGCTGCGCGTGCCGTCGATCGGGTCGAGCACCCAGATGCGGTCGGCGTCGAGCCGCTCGGGGCCGTGCTCCTCGCCGAAGATGCCGTCGGTGGGCACGCGTGCGCCGAGGATCTCGCGCATCGCCGTTTCGGCGGCGCGGTCGGCCAGCGTGACCGGGCTTTCGTCGGCCTTGGTGATGATGTCCAGCGGCGTGCGGAAGTAGCGCATCGACTGGGCGGCGGCGGCATCGGCCAGCGCGCCGGCGATCGCGGAAAGGTCGGGGGCGGAAGAGCTCATGGGAAGGAGAACGCGTGCCAAAAGCTGCGATTAGACCCGAGCCCGCGCCCGTTTCGCCATCGCCGGGGCATTCGTCCGCCCCACCCCTTCCAACCGCCTGCTAGCGCTGCTGGCCCCAGCGCCGCACCGTGAGCCGCTCCAGCGTGCGAAAGCCCAGGCTTTCCACCAGCAGGCCGATCAGCACCACCAGCGCCAGGCCCGCGAACACGCGGTCGGTGTACAGCTCGTTGCGGTTCTGGAAGATGTACCAGCCCAGCCCGCCCTTGCCCGACGAGGCGCCAAACACCAGCTCGGCCGCGATCAGCGTGCGCCAGGCAAAGGCCCAGCCGATCTTCAGCCCCGACAGGATCGACGGCAGCGCGGCCGGCACCAGGATCTGCAGCACGTAGCGCAGCCCCTTCAGCCCGTAGTTGCGCCCCGCCATGCGCAGCGTCTCGGGCACGCCCTGGAAGCCTGCATAGGTGTTGAGTGCCAGCGGCCACAGCACCGAGTGGATCAGCACGAACACCAGGCTGCCCCGGCCCAGCCCGAACCACAGCAGCGCCAGCGGCAGCAGCGCGATCGCGGGCAGCGGGTTGAACATCGAGGTCAGCGTGTCCAGCAGGTCGCGCCCGATGCGCGTGGACACCGCCAGCGTCGTGAGCCCGAAGGCCAGCAGCACGCCCGCCAGGTAGCCCTGCAGCAGCACGGCCAGCGAGATGCGCACCTTCTCGACCAGCTCGCCGCTGGCCAGCCCCTCGGCCAGCGCGCGGGCGGTGGCGGTGAAGGTGGGCAGCAGCAGGTCGTTGTCTTGCCAGCGCGCCGCCAGCTCCCACAGCACGGCGATGACGGCGAGGATCAGCCCCTTGCGCAGCCAGGTGTGCGAGGTGAGGCGCGTGGCCAGCGGCAGCGCGCGCTCCACCGGCAGTTCGGTGAAGGGTTCGAGCGTGCGTTCGTATTCGGGGCGGATGGGTGGCGTCAGGGTGCTCATGGGGTGCCCTGTTCTTCCTCGAACAGCATGTCGTGGATGCGCCGCGCCGTCGCCTGGAAGTCGGCGCCGCCCAGGCTGTCCAGCGAGTAACCGTGGCTGTTGAGCTCGGCGCGCATGCGCCCCGGATGCGGCGACAGCAGCGCCACGCGGTTGCCGACCACCAGCGCTTCTTCGATCGAGTGCGTGACGAACAGCAGCGTGAAGCGCACCTCATCCCACAGTTCGAGCAGCTCCTGCTGCATGCGGCGGCGCGTGAGTGCGTCGAGCGCGGCAAAGGGCTCGTCCATCAGCAGCACGCGCGGCTGCATCGCCAGCGCACGCGCGATCGCCACACGCTGCTTCATGCCGCCCGAGAGCTGGTGCGGGTGCACATCGGCGAATTTCGAAAGGCCCACCTTGTCCAGGTAGTGCAGCGCGCGCTCGGCCGCTTCCTTGCGCCCCAGCGTGCGCGACGCGAGCAGCGGGAACATCACGTTCTGCTTCACCGTCTTCCACGGCGGCAGCTGGTCGAACTCCTGGAACACGACGATGCGGTCGGGGCCCGGCTGCGACACGCGCCGGCCGTCGAGCCGGATCTCGCCCTCAACCGGCGGGATGAACCCGGCCACGGCCTTGAGCAGCGTGGACTTGCCGCAGCCCGAAGGCCCGAGCAGCACGAAGCGGTCGGCGGCATGCACGTCGAAGCTCACGCGGTGCGTGGCGCGCACCACGCGCTCGGGCGTGCGGTACTCGAGGCTGACGCCCTCGACCTGCAGCAGCGCCTCGTGCACGTACGGCGGTGCCGCGTCGCCCGTGGCCACCACGCCGCGCCGCCGGGCCGGCCGCTGCGGCGCCACCGCGCCGCCGAGGAAGGCCGCGGCGGGCGGCCCCGCCAGGCGCTCGAGCCGGGACAGCATCGCGTCAGTTCCCCGAGGCCGTGTGCGCGTCGTCGAAGAAATAGTCCTTCACCGACGCCGGCTTGTTCTTGATCGCGCCCACGCGGTGCATGAACTCCGCGAACACGTAGGTGTTCTGCGGCGCGGTCTTGAACTGCACCTCGGGGTTCTTGATGATCTTCAGCAGCAGCTCGCGGTCGAGCTTGGCGTTGCTCACCTTCAGGTAGATGTCGGCCGCCTTCTCGGGGTTGGCCGTGACGAACTTCGCCGCCTCGTCGAGCGCATCGACGAAGGCCTTGTAGGTCTTGGGGTTCTCGTTGCGGAATTTCTCGGTGGCGTACAGCACCGTGGCCGACGACGGCCCGCCCAGCACCTGGTACGAGTTGAGCACGATGCGCGCATTCGGGTTGCCCGCGAGCTCCTGCTCCTGGAACGGCGGATTGCCGAAGTGCCCCGTGATCTCCGTGCCGCCCTTGATGATCGCCGCCGCCGCATCGGGGTGCGGCAGCGCCACGCTGATCTTGTCGAGCTTGTTGAACTCCTTGTCGCCCCACAGCTTGGCCGACGCGATCTGCAGCACCCGCGACTGCACCGACACGCCCACGGCGGGCAGCGCGATGCGGTCCTTGTCCGTGAAGTCGGCGATCGACTTCACGTTCGGGTTGTTACTCACCAGGTAGTACGGGAAGTTGCCCAGCGAGGCCACGCCCTTCACGTTCTGCTTGCCCTTCGTGCGGTCCCACAGCGTGAGCAGCGGCCCCACGCCCGCACCCGCGATCTCGATGTTGCCCGACAGCAGCGCGTCATTCACCGCCGAGCCGCCCGAGAGCTTGACCCACTCCACCTTCGCATCGACCCCTGCGGCCTTCGCGTGCTTCTCGATCAGCTTCTGCTCCTGCGCCACGTTGAGCAACAGGTAGACGATGCCGAACTGCTCGGCGATGCGAATCTGCCCTTCGGCCTGCGCGGCCAGGCTGCCGGCGAGAAGGCCGAGGCCAGTGACGAGCGCGGCGGCGCGGCGGGTGAAGCGGTTCATTGGAAAGTCCGGAAAAGAGAAAGGAGGAAATCAGAAAGGCGTGTCGCCCACGATGGTGGTGCGGTTGAGCCGGCGGCGCAGGTGGTCGGGCGTGCCTGCCGCGAGGTGCATCAGCGAGCGGTTGTCCCAGAACACCAGGTCGTGCGGCGCCCACATGTGGCGGTACACGAACTCCGGCCGCGTGCTGTGCGCGAACAGCTCGGCCAGCAGCGCATCGCTCTCGCCTTGCGGCAGGCCGACGATGCGTGTCGTGAAGTGCTCGCTGACGAACAGCGCCTTGCGCCCCGTCTCCGGGTGCGTGCGCACCACAGGTTGCACGGCGGGTGCGACCTGATCGATCTGCGCCTGTGAGAGCTTCGGCCGCCACGGGTTCTTCGCGCGCAGTTCCTCGTACTTTGCGAGGTAGCTGTGCTCCGCCTTCAGCGGCAGGATGCGTTGCTGCAGCTCGGCAGGCAGCGCCTCCCATGCCAGGTGCTGGTCGGCGAACAGCGTGTCCCCGCCTTCGCTCGGCAGCTCCTGCGCGTGCAGCAGCGAACCCAGGCTGGGATTGGGCTTGTACGAAATGTCGGAGTGCCAGTACACGCCCGCATCGCCAAGACCGATCGGCTCGCCGTTCTCCTTGATGTTCGAGACGATCAGGATCTCGGGGTGGTTCTTCAGCTGGAACTGGTGCAGCACGTGGATCTCCAGCGGCCCGAAGCGGCGGCTGAAGTCGATGTGTTGCGCGGGCGTGATGCGCTGGTCGCGAAAGACCAGCACGTGGTGGTCCAGGTGCGCGCGGTGGATGCGTTGGAAGTCGGCGGCGTTGATCGGCTCAGCGATGTCGAGCCCGACGATCTCCGCACCGACAGGCGCATCGAAAGGCCGCACCTCGAAGGGCTGCGCGGGCGCCTCTGTGGTGGAGGTAGCGCGGGAAAGAACGGCAGTCATGCCGCGAATGTAGAAGCGCGCCCTCCATTCCCCAACGAAGTCTTTGTTGCTTGCTTATGACCAACTCTTTCCGTTGAAAGCACAAGCCCCAGGCCGAGCGCAGCGACGGCCCGCCCGGCATCCAAGCCCCTCTGGCTGCGCCGAGGAGCGCAGCGTTTCGCGGATCAGGGCTCGCCCTTGTTTGAGCGAAGCGAGTTTGGGCGAGACCCCGCGAAACGCGAGCACCGCAGGTTGCCCGCAGCGAAGCGGAGGGACGCAGACAGTGGGGTCGCCTTTTCTTTGCTTACTTTCTTTTGGCGAAGCAAAAGAAAGTGAGTCGCCCGCCGGGGCGAGACCCGGCCCCGGGAAGCAATCACTCAGCCAAGACCAAAGATCTCAGAGCGTATGACTCCGATCCCCTTCAGAGAACCCGACGGCATCCCAAGGCTCACCCACAGCAAACCCCACCACCTTGAACAACTCCCCCATCTCATGCTCATGAATCAACCGAGCCGCCATCCCCCGCTGCGCCACAGTCCCCCGCTCCATCCGCCCCAAGATCCCGCAATTCAAAAGAAACCGCGCCTGGCTCGTATAGCCAAGAACAGCAAGCCCCGCCTCCTGCCCCGCCACAGCAATCCCCGTGAAGTCGACGTGCGCCGTGATGTCCTTGTACCCCACCTCCGACAGCGGATCGCCATCCGCCTGATGCCCCCGATGGCACATCACCGTCCCCATGTGCCGCTGCGGGTGGTAGTACTCGCCCTCGGGAAACCCGTAGTCGATGAGAAAGGCCGCCCCCTTCCCAAGCCGATCCGCCAGCGTCGCAATAAAAGCCTGAGCCTGCGGATGCACCTCCGTGAGGTAGTCATGCACCCCAGACACCTCGACCGGCGGCCGCAACTCGGTAGCCCGGTCCGCCCACGTCCACCCATCCCCCGCCGGATTCCGCACCACCCCCCGCTCGAACCAGGCCCCCTTCACCCGCGCCAACAACTGCACCGGCATCGCATCGAGCACCTCATTGCCGACCACCACGCCCTGCATCGACTCAGGCAGCTCCCCAAGCCACTCGACCCGCCCCGCATACCCCGCCAGCGCCTGCTGCTGCCGCTCCCGCAAGGTGCCCGACAGGTCGACGATGCGATAGCGCACATCGCCGCGCCCCATCTCGCCCAGCGCATGCAGCAGCTGCACCGCCAGCGCCCCCGAGCCCGCGCCGAACTCCCACACCGTGTCGGTGCCGGTCTTCTCCAGCGCCTCCAGCACCTGCACCGCGAGCGTGTGGCCGAACATCGGCGTCAGCTCGGGCGCGGTCACGAAGTCGCTGCCGGACGAGGGCATGTGGCCGAACTTGGCCGAAGTGTTGGCGTAATAGCCCAGCCCCGGCGCATACAGGGCCAGGGCCATGAAGCGGTCGAAGCCGATCCATCCGCCCGCGCGCTCGACGGAGCGGGCAATCAGATGGTCGAGGGCGATGGGTAAACTGTTTGTCGTTGGCGTCGTCACGGCGCCATTGTCCTCTTCCTGTCTTCTGTCTTCTTCCTCCGAATGAGCGCCATCCCACCCACCTCCCCCGATCGCCGCCGCACCGTCCTCGTCACGGGCGCGGGCCGCCGGCTGGGCCGCGAGATCGCGCTGGCGCTCGCCGCGGGCGGCTGGCAGGTGGCGGTGCACTACCGCAGCTCGCGCGCCGAGGCCGAGCAGACCGTGGCCGACTGCGCCGCGCGCTCGGGCGACTCGGCGCTGTTCGAGGCCGACCTGGCCGACGAGCAGGCCACGCGCGCCCTGCTGCCGCGCGTGGCGGCACGCTTTCGTGCCGTCGATGCCGTGGTGCACAGCGCCGCCCTCTTCGAACACGACGACGCCGCCAGCTTCAGCTACGCGCTCATGGAGCGCCACGCGCGCAGCAACACCGGCGCGGCCATCCTGCTGGCGCAGGCGCTGCACGACCACCTGGCCCGGCGCGACGCGCACGGCGGCGCCGTGGTGCACCTGCTCGACCAGAAGCTGTGGAACCCGAACCCCGACTTCCTGAGCTACACGCTCTCCAAGGCCGCACTCGAAGCCGCCACTCCCATGCTCGCGCTGGCGCTCGCGCCGCGCGTGCGCGTGGTGGGCGTGGCGCCCGGCCTCACGCTGGCGAGCCACATGCTCGACGACGACAAGTTCGCGCAGCTGCACAAGCTGTCGCCGCTGGGCCGCTCGTCCACATCGGACGACGTGGCCGCCACCGTGAAGTTCGCGCTGGAAAACAGCTCGATCACCGGCACCACGCTGCTCGTCGACGGCGGCCAGCACCTCATGAAATTCGAGCGCGACTTCTCGCTCATGTGACGAGCACCACCACCATGTCCACGAACACACCGCACGGCCACCAGACACTCACCCTCCAGGGCCTGCGCTTCGACGCCAACCTGGGCATCCTGGAGCAGGAAAAGACCGCGCCGCAGCCGATCCTGGTGGACGCCGAGCTCAACCTCGGCCCGCAGCCGCTGCTGCCGCAGGACGACGACATCTTCCACGTGCTGGACTACCGCAAGGTGCGCCGCATCATCATCGACGAGTGCACCGCCGAGCACGTCAACCTGCTCGAAAGCCTGATCGGCAAGCTCGCGCAGCGCCTGCTGCAACTGCCCGGCGTGCGGGGCGTGCGCGTGAAGATCGCCAAGCTCGAAATCTTCGACGACTGCGAAGTCGCCATCCGCATCGAAGCCGGGGAATGGTGATCCAAGGCAAAATCGGGGCTCTTTCCCCCGATTTGCCCGAAGTAGCCCCCCAATGAACGCCGTCTGGATCGACGATACGCCCGAAGCCGGTGCGCCCTCCAACTCGCTGAAGATCGAACGCGAGACGCACAAGCTCGAAAAGCGCCTGTGCCGCCAGGTCGGCCAGGCCATCGTCGACTACAACATGATCGAAGAGGGCGACAAGGTCATGGTGTGCGTCTCGGGCGGAAAAGACAGCTACGCGCTGCTCGACATCCTGCTCAAGATGAAGGCGCGTGCGCCCATCCACTTCGACATCGTCGCGGTCAACCTCGACCAGAAGCAGCCCGGCTTCCCCGAAGAGGTGCTGCCCAAGTACCTGAGCGAGCTCGGCGTGGCCTTCCACATCGAGAACCAGGACACCTACAGCATCGTCAAGCGCGTCATCCCCGAGGGCAAGACCACCTGCGGCCTGTGCAGCCGGCTGCGCCGCGGCATCCTGTACCGCGTGGCCGACGAGCTGGGCGCCACCAAGGTCGCGCTGGGCCACCACCGCGACGACATGCTGCAGACCTTCTTCCTCAACATGTTCTTCGGCGGCAAGCTCAAGAGCATGCCGCCCAAGCTGGTGAGCGACGACGGCAAGCACATCGTGATCCGTCCGCTGGCCTACGTGGCCGAAAAGGACACGGTGCGCTGGGCGCAGCACCGCGAGTTCCCGATCATTCCCTGCACGCTGTGCGGCAGCCAGGAGAACCTGCAGCGCAAGCAGGTCGGCGAGATGCTGCGCGAGTGGGACAAGAAGTACCCCGGCCGCGTGGAAAACATGTTCACCGCGCTGCAGAACGTCGTGCCTTCGCACCTGCTGGACGGAACGCTGCACGACTTCCAGGGTCTGAAGGCGACGGGCGTGGCCGACGAGAACGGCGACAAGGCCTTCGACACGCCCGCTTTCGACCTGCTCTCCCAGGCACCCTCGGCCCTGCGCATCGTCCAGGGCTAAGAAGGTGTAAACGAACCCGACATGTCCGCTCATCCCGCCCAGACACGCCCCCTCTTCGTTGCAAATGCTCGCCATAGCTTGAGCTATGGCTGCGCTTTGCGCCTCGATGAGACGCGCCTGGACGGGCTGCTCGGCCACGCCGGATTCATTTACACCTTCTGACGGGCAACCCAGGGGACTTTGAGGGCCGCAGGCCCGGAGACCCTTATGTATCGTGCGTTTTCAGCTCTATTTTTGGTAGCAACCCTGAGCGGCTGCGCCACCTCCTGGGTGGTCGACAGCAACGTCAAGAGCTTTGCCACGCCGGGCACGACCGTGCCGCCCGGCGCCACCTACCGCTTCGAGCGCCTGCCTTCGCAGCAGGCCGACACGGCGCGCCAGGAAGGCCTGGAGGCCATGGCCGCGGCCGCGCTCGACAAGGTCGGCCTGCGCCGCGACGACACAAGGCCGCAGTACACGGCGCAGATCGGCGCGCGCGTCACGGCGGCGCTGTCGCCCTGGGCCGATCCGTGGCTGTACGGGCCCGGCCCCTGGGGCTACGGCTATGGCGGCTACTACGGCCACCGCTGGTATGGCAGCGGCTGGTACGGCGGCCCGATGTTCACGCCGCCGGCCAACCCCTGGTACCAGCGCGAGGTGAGCCTCGTGCTGCGCGAGGCGGGCGGCAGCCACCGCGTGGTGTACGAGACCCGCGCGCGCAACGACGGCCCCTACAGCTCGAGCGCGGCGATCCTGCCGGTGATGTTCGAGGCCGCGCTGCAGGGCTTTCCGAACCCGCCGCCGGGCGAGCGCCGCGTGAACATCGAGCTCACGCCGGCTGCCAAGAAATGACGCACTTCTAGAATTCGGACGGATGGAAGCCAATCTCACCCGCCTGATCGCCGTGCGCCACGGCGAAACCGCCTGGAACGTCGACACCCGCATCCAGGGCCACCTCGACATCGGCCTCAATGCCACCGGCCTCTGGCAGGCGCAGCGCGCCGGACAGGCGCTGGCCGACGAGCCGATCGCGGCGGTCTACGCCAGCGACCTCTCGCGCGCCTGGCAGACCGCCCAGGCCATCGCCGAGCCCCACGGCCTCGCCGTGCAGCCCGACCTGGGCCTGCGCGAGCGCGCCTTCGGCCGCTTCGAGGGCATGAGCTTCGCCGAGATCGAGGCCACGCTGCCCGAGGACGCGCGCCGCTGGCGCGAGCGCGACCCCGAGTTCGAGCCCGAAGGCGGTGGTGAGAGCCTGCTGACCTTTCGCGACCGCGTGACCGGCACCGCCTCGGCCATCGCCGCGCGCCACCCGGGCCAGCTGGTGGTGCTGGTGGCCCACGGCGGCGTGATGGACGTGCTCTACCGCGCTGCCACGCGCCAGGAGCTGCAGGCGCCGCGCACCTGGCAGCTCGGCAACGCGGCCATCAACCGCATGCTGTGGACGCCCGAGGGCTTCAGCCTCGTCGGCTGGAGCGACATCGCGCACCTCGCGACGGACGCGCCGCTGGACGAGACCACGACCTAGTGGGGTGAGCCGCTTGCCTCTCTTCGCCCCGGGCAAGACGCTCCCATGAGAAAAACGAATCCCACGCCCTCGGCCTACGCCAGCTGGGATGCCTCCCAGTCGCTGTCCGCGCCGTGGATCGACGCCACGCACCTGGGAAGCTTCGTCACCCTGGAGGCCGGCGACACCATTGCGCGTGAAGGCGAACGGCACGACTACTTCTATCTCTTGCGGTCGGGCTTCGTGCATTCCACGATCCACCGGAGCAACGGCTCGGAGTTCCTGCTCGAGATCTTCGGGCCGGGTGCGATCTTCGGCGAAGGCCCGGCGTTTGCCGACAGCCCCCGGCCCACGACGACCCGGGCGGTCGCGCCGGCCGTTCTCAGCCGCTACCGCCCGGCGGATGTCGCGCAGCAGTTCTCGGCGCTGCCCGAACTCGCGACCTCGTTGATCCAGCTGCTCGGCTTCAAGAACCACATGATCGTTGCCAAGCTCGCCGGCGTGGCCTCGGCGGCGCCCAAGGAGCGGGTCATCGACTTGCTGCTGCGGGTGGCACGCCCGCCATCGGCGCAGGCACCGAAACAACTCACCGTGGATCTGACGCACGAGCAGATCGGCGCCATGACGGCCCTGAGCCGCGTCACCGTCACGCGCACGTTGAATGCGCTGGCGAGAGAAGGGCTCATTGAAACGCGGGCCCGGCAGGTCAGCATTCCGAATGCGCCAGCCCTGCATCGTTTCCGCGACGCGACACCGTAAGGAAAAAGCCCGCTTCCTGTATCGCTGGATACCGTCGACACCCTCTCCCCCTCGCGATCATTCATCCCGTCACACACATGGGAAGAGCAGCGGCGGAGGGAATGGAGAGAGCCGTTGAGGAGAGAGGCCGGAGCGCCTTCAATGGGCGATGGTCCGGGTGTGGCTTAGCGCTGGACTGCACAAGTCCTTCCTGGCCGGGTGGCTCACGCTCATGGCCATCCGGCATCTTTTGAATCGCCGTCAGGCGTGCGAGGCCGCGTGCCCCGCCGCAGCCTCGGCCTTCGCCTCGCCCGGCAGCTCCACCATCGGCCCGCTGCCGCTGTAGCGGTCGAGCGCCAGGTAGATCGCGGGCGTGATGTACAGCGTGATCACCTGCGAGAAGATCAACCCGCCCACCACCGCCACGCCCAGCGGCTGACGCAGCTCGGCGCCGGCACCCAGGCCCAGCGCGAGCGGCAGCGCACCCATCAGCGCGGCCAGCGTGGTCATCAGGATCGGGCGGAAACGCAGCCGGCAGGCCTCGCGGATCGCGTCGACCGGCTGCATGCCTTCGGTACGCTGCGCGTCGAGGGCGAAGTCGATCATCATGATCGCGTTCTTCTTCACGATGCCGATCAGAAGCAGGATGCCGATGGTCGCGATCAGCGTGAGGTCGAAGCCGAAGAGCTTCAGCGAAATGAGCGCCCCCACCGCCGCCGAGGGCAGGCCCGCCAGGATGGTGAGGGGGTGGATGTAGCTCTCGTACAGCACGCCCAGCAGCACATAGATGACCAGCACCGCAAGCACCAGCAGCACGGCCTGGCTGCCCTGCGAACTCTGGAACACCGCCGCGTCGCCGCCGTAGGTCGTGATGATCGACTGCGGCATCTTCAGCTCGTCCTTGAAGCGGTCGATCTTCGCGGTCGCGTTGCCCAGCGGCACATCGGGGCCGAGGTTGAACGACACCGTCACCGCCTGCAGCTGGCCCTGGTGGTTGACCGAGGTCGGCCCCACGGTGCGCTTGACGGTCGAGAACGCCGACAGCGGCACCAGCTTGCCGGTGGTGCTGCGCACCGACAGGCGCGCCACGTCTTCCTCGAACTGGCGGTCGCTGTCGGCCGCCGACAGGATCACCTGGTAGGTGTTGCTGGCGCCGTAGATGCTGCCGATCTGGCGGTCGCCGTACGCGTTGTACAGCGCGGTGCGCAGGTCGCCCACGGCCACGCCGAGCACGCCGGCCTTGTCGCGGTCGATCTCCAGCGTGGCCTGCAGGCCGCGGTTCTGCGAGTCGCTGGTCACGTCGCGGAAGTCGGGATCGGCGCGCATGCGCTCCATGAGTTTGGTCGACCACGGCACCATCTCGCCGGCGTTCACGCTCTGCAGCGTGTACTGGAAACGCGCCTTGCTCTGGCGTCCGCCCAGGCGCAGGTTCTGCACCGGCTGCATGTACACGGCAATGCCCGGGATCTCGCGGAAGCGCTGGCGCAGCGACTCGAGCACCTTGGCCATCTTGGGGCGCTCGCTGCGCGGCTTGAGCACCGCGAACAGCCGGCCCGAGTTCTGCGTGGCGGTCGGGCCGCCCACGCCGACGAAGGAGCTCACGTAGTCCACGCTCGGGTCGGCCTTGAGCGCGGCGGCCACGCGGTCCTGCAGCGCCTTCATGGCGGTGAACGAAATGTCCTCGGCCGCCTCGGTGGTGATCTGGATCTGGCCGATGTCTTCCTCGGGGAAGAAGCCCTTGGGGATGCTGATGAAGAGCCAGGCCGTGACCACGAAGGTCAGCCCCGCCATGACCAGCATCAGCGCGCGGTGCCCGAGCGTCCAGTCGAGCGTGCGCATGTAGCCGCCGTGCACGGCGCGGTAGCCGCGCTCGAAGGCACGGCCGATCGCCGTGCCGGGCTCGGGGTGCTCTTCTTCGTGGTCGAGCGCGCCGGCCTTGCGCGGCACGTGCTTGAGCAGCCGGCTCGCGAGCATGGGCACGAGCGTGAGCGACACCACGGCCGACACCAGCACGGCCAGCGCCACCACCACGGCGAACTCGTGGAACAAAAGGCCGATCACGCCGGGCATGAAGAAGATCGGGATGAACACGGCCACCAGCGAGATCGAGATCGACACGATGGTGAAGCCCACCTCGCGCGCGCCGCGCAGCGCGGCGGCCATCGGCTCCATGCCCTTCTCGACGTAGCGCATGATGTTTTCGAGCACCACGATGGCGTCGTCCACCACAAGGCCCACGGCCAGCGTGATGCCCAGCAGCGAGACGTTGTCCAGGCTGTAGCCGAAGGCGTACAGCAGCGCCACGGCGCCGATCAGCGAGATCGGGATGGTGGCCGCCGGGATCAGCGTGGCCACCAGCCGGTGCAGGAACAGGAAGATCACCAGCACCACCAGCGCGATGGTGCCCAGCAGCGTGAGCTGCACGTCGTGCACCGCCTCGCGGATCGAGATCGAGCGGTCGTTGACCATCTGGATCTCGACCGACTGCGGCAGCTCGGCCTTGAAGCGCGGGATGAGCGCGCGCACCGCGTCCACCACCTGCACGGTGTTGGCGTTGGGCTGGCGCTGCACGGCCAGCGAGATGGAGTCTTGCCCGTTGAAGCTGCTGGCGGTCTTGACCGACTCGAAGCTGTCTTCGAGCGTGGCCACTTCGTCCAGCCGCACCGGCGCGCCGTTGCGCTGCGCGATGATCAGCTTGGCGAAGTCGGCCGCCTTCATGAGCTGGCGGTTGGCCTGGATGGTGAGCGTCTGGCGCGGGCCGTCGAGCGTGCCGACCGGGGTGTTGGCGTTGGCCGAGTTCACCGCCTTGGCCAGCTCGTCGAGCGTGATGTTGCGCGCGTTGAGCAGGTCGGCGTTGGCCTTGATGCGCACCGCGAAGGCCTTGCGCCCGTACACGCCCACCTGCGCCACGCCGTCGATGGTCGAGAGCGTGGGCGAAATGAGGTTCTCGGCGTAGTCGTTGAGCTCCGACGGGTTCATCGACGGCGAGATCAGCGCGATGAACAGCACCGGCGCATCGGCCGGGTTCACCTTGCGGTACGAGGGCAGCTGCGTGAGTTCCTGCGGCAGCTGGCGCTGGGCGCGCAGCAGCGCGGCCTGCACATCGACGGCAGCGGCGTCGATGTCGCGGCTGCTGACGAATTCGAGTGTGAGCGAGGTCACGCCCTGCGTGTTCACCGAGCTGATGGTCTGCAGGCCGGGGATGGTCGAGAACTGCTTTTCGAGCGGCAGCGCGACCGAGCTCGCCATGGTGTCGGGGCTGGCGCCCGGCAGCTGCGCGTTGACGTTGATGACCGGCGTGTTGTAGCTCGGCAGCGCCGCGACCGGGATGCTGAAGTACGCAAAGATGCCGATGACCACGACGGCCGCCGACAGCAGCACCGTCATCGCCGGACGGCGGATGCAGAGCTCTGAAATGTTCATGCGCGTTCTCGTGCCGGCTGAACATCCGACGAAGCGGCGCTGCCGGGCGTGACGCCCGTGGTGCCGTTGGCAGGCGCACCGCCCGGTCCGGCCGGTGCCTTCACGTCGATGCGCACCTTGCCGCCCGGGCGCACGTTCTGGCTGCCTTCGATCACGACCTGCTCGCCGGGCGTCACGCCGCTCACGGCCACCTTGGTGCCGAAGGTGTGCAGCACCTTGACCTGGCGACGTGCCGCATTGCGCTCGGCATCGACCACGTACAGCGTGGCGCCATCGGACAGCATCATGAGCGCCGCGGCCGGCACCACGGTGACGCCGTTGAGCATGCGCACCGTGATGCGCGTGTTGACGAACTGGCCGGGCCACAGGCTCTGGTCGGCGTTGGCGAACACGGCCTTGGCGCGCACGGTGCCGATCTGCGGGTCGACCGTGTTGTCGACGAAGTCGAGCGTGCCGAACAGCGGCTCGCGCCGGCCCGTGACCAGCGCCTCGACCTTGGCGCGCGTGCGCGCCGCGGCCAGCAGGTCCTGCAGGTTGCCTTCGGGCACCGGGAAGCTCACGGCGATGGGGTCGAGCTGGGTGATCGTGACCAGCGACAGCGTGGGCTGCACCAGCGTGCCCGGGTAGATGTTCACGGCGCCGATGCGCCCCGCGATGGGCGCGCGCAGCGTGGCGTAGCCCAGCGCCACCTGCGCCGACTGCACGGCGGCGCGGTCGGCCGCGACGGCGGCGCGCTGCGCCTGGAGCTGCGACAGCGTGGCGTCGGCCGCGCTCTTGGCAATGAAGTTCTGTGCCACCAGGTCCTGGCTGCGCTTGTACTGGCGCTCCAGGTCGGCCATGGTGGCCTCGTCCTTCTGCTGCTGGGCCCGGGCGCGCGCGAGGTTGGCCTGGTCGTTGCGGTCGTCCAGCGTGAAGAGCAGTTGCCCTTCCTTCACGAACTGGCCTTCCTTGACGTGCACCGCGCTCACGGTGTTGGTGACCTGCGGGCGCAGGTCGACGCTGTTGAGCGAAACCACGCTGCCGTTGACCTGCACCGTCACCGGCACGTCCTGCTTCTCGGCCGTGGCCAGCGTGACCAGCGCGGCGGGAGGCCCGGCGTTCGCGGACTTGGCATCTTTCGCGGCCGGCCGATCGCCCGACATGCGCCACCAGCCGCCTGCGACGGCTACGATCAACACGCCCGCGAGGGCGAAGGCGGCAGATTTCTTCATGGGTTCTTGTGCACTTTGGGCTGACAGCAGCTATTGGAGCAGTGGCCGACGCACGGTGTTCACGGGCGCCGTAAAGAAATGTAAAGCAGGCCGACGCAAAGCCCCCGCACCACCCGCTGCACCCGGTATGAGGGAAAACACCCCCTCGCTAAAATCGCCGGTCCACAGCCTCTGGATATACCCCATGAACCGCTGCAAGACACCCACGAAAACGCTCACTTCCCTTGCCTTCTGCGCCGCCCTTGCCGGCGCCGCAGGTCTTTTCTCCCTCCAGGCCAGCGCCCAGGACGAGGTGCCCCGTCCGCAGACCCAGAACGAGTCGCTCAATGGCGGGCGCAACTTCCCGATCGGCACGCTGCGCGGCAAGTTCATGGTGACCAGCGCCCCCGACGTCGAACTCGACGGCCGGGCCGACCGCCTGGGCGCCGGCGCGCGCATCCGCAGCCCGCAGAACATGCTGGTGATGCCCGGCGCCATCATCGGCCAGAAGTACCTCGTGAACTACACGCGCGACGCCGCCGGGCTGCTGCGCGAGGTCTGGATCCTGACGCCCGACGAGGCCATGGCCAGCCGCGAATCGCTGAACAAGCCGTTCCTGAACATCTGGCCGTTCACCTCGAACGACACGCTGAACACGCAGTAACGCGGCCGGGCCGCAAGCAAGCAAAAATCCGCGGGCGCCACGCGCGCCTCGCAGCCCTTCCTCTTTGCGAAGGGCACAGAGAGCTCCCCATGAAAAAAGTATTCATCAAGACATTCGGCTGCCAGATGAACGAGTACGACTCGGACAAGATGGCCGACGTGCTCCACGCCGCCCAGGGCTACGAGCCCACGCAGAACGTGGACGAGGCCGACCTCATCCTGTTCAACACCTGCTCGGTGCGCGAGAAGGCGCAGGAAAAAGTGTTCTCCGACCTCGGCCGCGTGAAGCACCTGAAGGCCAAGGGCGTGAAGATCGGCGTGGGCGGCTGCGTGGCGAGCCAGGAAGGCCAAGCCATCATCGCGCGCGCGCCGTACGTCGACATCGTGTTCGGCCCGCAGACGCTGCACCGCCTGCCCGAGATGCTGAACGACCGCGAGCGCCTGGACCGCCCGCAGGTGGACATCAGCTTCCCCGAGATCGAGAAGTTCGACCACCTGCCGCCCGCGCGCGTCGAAGGCGCCACCGCCTTCGTGTCGATCATGGAAGGCTGCTCCAAGTACTGCAGCTACTGCGTGGTGCCCTACACCCGCGGCGAGGAAGTGAACCGCCCGCTGGACGACGTGCTGGTCGAAATTGCCGGCCTGGCCGACCAGGGCGTGCGCGAGATCACGCTGCTGGGCCAGAACGTGAACGCCTATCGCGGCAAGATGGGCGACACCGCCGAAATCGCCGACTTCGCGCTGCTCATCGAGTACGTGGCCGAGATCCCCGGCATCGAGCGCATCCGCTACACCACGAGCCACCCGAACGAGTTCACGCCGCGGCTCATCGAGGCCTATGCCAAGGTGCCGCAGCTCGTCTCGCATTTGCACCTGCCGGTGCAGCACGGCAGCGACCGCATCCTCATGGCCATGAAGCGCGGCTACACGGCCATGGAATACAAGAGCACGGTGCGCAAGCTGCGCGCCATCCGCCCCGACCTGGCCCTGTCCAGCGACTTCATCGTCGGCTTCCCCGGCGAGACCGACGCCGACTTCGACAAGATGATGAAGCTCATCGACGACTGCCAGTTCGACAACAGCTTCAGCTTCATCTTCAGCCCGCGCCCCGGCACGCCGGCCGCCGCGCTGCAGGACGACACGCCGCACGAGGTGAAGCTGGCGCGCCTGCAGACGCTGCAGCGCGTGATCGACGGCAACGTGCGCCGCTTCGGCGACGCGCTGGTGGGCAGCACGCAGCGCGTGCTGGTCGAGGGCGCCTCGCGCAAGGACGCGAACGAACTCATGGGCCGCACCGCCTGCAACCGCGTCGTCAACTTCGAAGGCGACGCCCGCCTCGTGGGCCAGATGGCCGACCTGCGCATCACCCGCTCGCTGGCGTACACGCTGCGCGGCGAGGTGGTCACGCGCGAATCGGCCCTGGCTGCCGCCACGGCGCTCGCCCACTGATGGCGAAGCGACCGTCCGTTCGGGGCTCGTTCCAGCAGCTCCTGCTGTTCGCCTTTTTGCTGATCACCGCGCTGCTGGTGGGCGTGGCGCTGCGCTCGGTGCTGCAGTACGACGCGCTCGTCACGCAAAGCCGCGACGCCGCCGCGCGCGCGCTGCGCCTGTCGGGCGCCTCGCAGTCGCTGGCCGAGCGCAGCGCGGCCATGGAACGCGCGGGACGCCAGTCGCTGGTGCTCAACGACGCCGTGCTGCGTCGCCGCTTCGACGAGGCGGCGCGCGAAGCCCACCAGGTGCTGGAGCGTCTGGAACGCAACGGCCTGCCGGCCGCCGGCATCGACATGTGGCGCAGCCAGCTCGGCGTGATCGAAGGGCTGCTCGGCGGCAGCCCCGACAGCGCCCTGGCGCGCGAAAGCACGATGGCGATGCAGTTCCGCGAACTCGACGCCCTGAACACCAACATCGCCCAGCAGGCGCAGTTCCTGATCGAAACGCAGAACGACGCGCTGGCCAAGCGCATCGAGAATGCGCGCCGCCGGCTGATGCGCGAGGTGGTGGCCGCCAGCGTGCTGGCCGTGTCACTGGCGCTGGCCTTCGGCATCTGGCTGGCGCGCCCCTTCAAGCGGCTCGAGAACGCCATCGTCGGCCTGGGCCAGAACCGGCTCGACGAACCGATCGACATCCGCGGCCCGGCCGACGTGCGGCGCGTGTCGCAGCAGCTCGAATGGCTGCGCCTGCGCCTGACCGAGCTCGACGCCGACAAGGCGCGCTTTCTGCGCCACGTGTCGCACGAGCTGAAGACGCCGCTGGCGGCGCTGCGCGAAGGCGTGTCGCTGCTCGAGGACGGCGTGACCGGCCCGCTGAATCCGGCGCAGCTCGAGGTCGCGCAGATCCTGCAGCAGAACACCGTGTCGCTGCAGAACCAGATCGAGGCGCTGCTGCGCTTCAACGCCGCCGCCTTCGAGGCGCGCGAGCTGCGCCGCGAGCGCACCGAGCTGCTGCCGCTGATCGAGGAGCAGATCGAGGCCCAGCGCCTGCAGTGGCAGGCACACGGCCTGCGCGTGCGCGCCGAGGGCGAGCCGATCACGCTCACGGTCGACCGCACCAAGCTCGGCACCGCCATCGCCAACCTGCTGTCGAACGCGATCCGCTTCTCGGCCGCCGGCGGCGTGATCACGCTGGCCGTGTCGGGCACGCCCGAGGCGGTGCACATCGACGTGTGCGACGCCGGCCCCGGCATTGCCGTGAACGACCGCGACCGCATCTTCGAACCCTTCTTCCGCGGCGAGCGCCAGCCCGAGCACACGGTGAAAGGCACCGGCATCGGACTTTCCATCGTGCAGGAGTACATTGCAGCCCATGGGGGCCGCATCGCCCTGCTGCCGGACGGCCCCGGTGCACGCTTTCGCATCGAACTGCCGCGCACGACCTGACCCCGGACACCCCCTCCAACACCGCCCCGCGCTTTTTCGACCCATGTTCCTTTCGTTCGTCCGCAGATCCACCTTCGCCGGGGCCATGGCCGTGCCATGCGCCCTGTTGCTGGCAGCCTGCGCCTCCCAGCCCAAGCCGCCGGCCGAAGCCGACGCGCTGCCGCCGCCCGTGGCCGCGCCGCGCGTGGTGCCGGTCGAGGCCGAGCCCCGCGCGCCGGCCACGCAGCCGGCCTCGCTGTTCACGCAGCTCACGCAGGGCCCCCTCGCGACCATGCTGGCCTATGCCGACAAGGTGCGCCCGCTGGGCGGCGCCGACCTGAGCGCCGAAATTGCGCGCGTCAGCGAACAGGGCGAGACGCCCGCGGCGCAGATGCAGCTGGCGCTCCTGCTCGCGCAGACCCGCGTGCCGGCCGACCTGGCGCGCGCGCTGGGCCTGCTGCAACGCGTGATCGCCAACCCCGCGCCCGAGGCGCAGCCGCTGCATCCGCTCGCGCGGGCACTGGCGGCGCGCTATGTGGAGCAGCGCCGCGTCGAGGACGACCGCGACAAGCAGGTGCAGCAGCTGCGCGACAGCCAGCGCCGCATCGACCAGCTCAACGACCGCATCGAGGCGCTGCGCGCCATCGAGCGCAGCTTCGCCCGGCCCAACACGCCGGCCCCCACGCCATCCAACGGAAGCCGAACGAATCCATGAGTACCACTGGTGCCCGCCTCCTCGTGGTCGATGACGACCCGGACATGCTGCGGCTGCTCTCGATGCGGCTGGTGTCGGCGGGCTACCAGGTCACGGCCGTCACCTCGGCCGAGACCGCGCTCACGCAGCTCGAGATCGAGCACCCGCAGCTGGTGCTCAGCGACGTGCGCCTGCCCGGGCGCGACGGGCTGCAGCTGTTCGACGAGATCCGCAAGCGCCACCCGACGCTGCCGGTGATCCTGCTGACTGCGCACGGCACCATCCCCGACGCGGTCGAGGCCACGGCGCGCGGCGTGTTCACCTACCTCACCAAGCCCTACGACGCGCGCGAGCTGCTCGAGAAGATCGCGCAGGCATTGGCGCTCGGTGCCCCGACCACCACGCCCAGCAAGACCGGCGACGACAGCTGGCGCTCGGAAATCGTGAGCCGCAGCAACCGCATGGCCGAGCTGCTGGCCGAGGCGCGCATGGTCGCCAAGTCGGACGCCTCCGTGCTGCTGCGCGGCGACTCCGGCGCCGGCAAGGAACTGCTGGCGCGCGCCATCCACAAGGCCAGCGCACGCGCCGACAAGCCCTTCGTGGCGGTCAATTGCGGCGCCATTCCCGAGGCGCTGCTCGAATCCGAGCTGTTCGGCCACATGAAGGGCGCCTTCACCGACGCCCACGCGAACCACAAGGGCCTGTTCCAGCAGGCCGACGGCGGCACGCTGCTGCTCGACGAAATCGGGGACATGCCGCCCGCGCTGCAGGTCAAGCTGCTGCGCGTGCTGCAGGAGCGCGCGGTGCGTCCGCTGGGCGCGAGCCAGTCGATCGAGGTCGACGTGCGCATCGTCTCGGCCACCCACCGCGACCTGGACGCCGCGATGGAAGCCGGCCAGTTCCGCGAAGACCTCTATTACCGCCTGAACGTGGTGACGCTCACGCTGCCGCCGCTGTCGGCGCGGCGCGAGGACATTCCGCTGCTGGCCAACCACTTCCTGCAGAAGCTGTCGACCAAGTACGGCAAGCGGCTGTCGGGCTTCGCGCCCGAGGCGCTGAAGGCGCTGACCACCGCCGCGTGGCCGGGCAACGTGCGTCAGCTCTACAACGTGGTGGAGCAGGTCTGCGCGCTGTCGGGCTCGCCGCTGATCCCGCTGGCGCTGGTGCAGCGCGCGCTGCGCGTGCCGAGCGTGGAGGTGCTCACCTACGCCGAAGCCAAGCAGCGTTTCGAGCGCGACTACCTCGTCGGCCTGCTCAAGCTGACCGACGGCAACGTGGCCGACGCCGCCCGCCTGGCCGACCGCAACCGCACCGAGTTCTACCGCCTGCTGCAGAAGCACGAGCTCACGCCGGGCAACTTCAAGGCCGACGTTGTCGCTCCCGGTGGCGACCCTGTCGCCGAGTAGCGACAGGCCTAAGTCGTTGATTTGAAAGGCTGTTTCCCGAGGGCCTCCCCGGCTTGTCGGGATTCGGCGACAAAAACGGGGGTTTCGGGGGCCCGGCAGGCCCCTCCCCCACGGAAAACGGTTTCGAATCGCGCCAAGTCGTTGATTTGAAAGCGTTTTTCCAGGCTGGCACAGGGTTTGCCCCTGTACTGGCATGACAGCACTTACCAGCCCATCTTTCGCACTGCGTCCGCAGCGCGACGGCCTGCGTCAAAAGCAGTTTTCCTCCTCGCGGCCCCGTGCCGCGGGCCATTCGCTGACCGCGCTCTCCGGCGTCGGCGGCGCCGCCACGGATTGCGTCTTCAAGCGCCTTCCGGCCATTGGCGACACCCCCCTCGACAAGCAACGTTGGTGAATGAACCGATGAAGCCGAACGACTTCTCCCACCTCAACGTCCTCGCCGAATCCGATTTCGCACGCCGCAGCGCGCTGCGCGAGGAACGCCACCCCAACGCCGTGACCGCACCGCCGGTCAACCGCGGTTCCATGGCACCGCGCCCCTGGCGTGGTTTCTGGAACAGCATCGGCACCGCACTGCTCGTGCGCCTGGGCGCCGGCCGCAATGCCGACAGCGCCCCCGCCGCCAAGCAGGCCACCCCGGCCCCGCAGGCCTGGGAACGCGCCGCCGGCCAGCGCCGCCTCGCCTTCATGCTGCTCACGCTGCTGAGCACCGTGATCGCGTCGTCGCTGTTCGCCAGCGTGCAACCCGACTACGACAACGTCTGGCTCGAATACGGCCAGATCGGCCTGTACGGCCTGCTCTCGGGCTGGGTCGTGACCGGTTTCGTGACCGCGCTCATGGGCTTCTATGTCTCCGTGCGCGGTGACAAGCACGCCCTCTCGGCGAAACAGGTGGCCCACCACCCGATGAACCCCGAGGCACGCACCGCGATCATCATGCCGATCTGCAACGAGGACGTGGCCACCGTGTTCGCCGGCCTGCGCGCCACCTGCGAATCGGTCGCCTCCACGGGCCACGCCAAGCAGTTCGACGTGTTCGTGCTGTCCGACAGCTACAACCCCGAGACCGCCGCCGCCGAGCGCGCCGCCTGGGAAGACCTGCGCGCCGCGCTGGCCGAAAGCCCCAACCAGCCGCAGGTCGAGGTGTACTACCGCCTGCGCACCCGCCGCACGCACCGCAAGGCCGGCAACGTCGCCGACTTCTGCCGCCGCTGGGGCAAGGACTACCGCTACATGGTCGTGCTCGACGCCGACTCCGTGATGAGCGGCGACTGCCTGGCCTCGATGGTCAAGCTGATGGAAGCCAACCCCACCGCCGGCATCATCCAGACCGCGACGCAGGCCATCGGCCACGTCACGCTGCACGCCCGCGCCCAGCAGTTCGCTTCGCGCGTGACGGGTCGCCTGTTCACGCTGGGCATGCAGTTCTGGCAACTCGGCGAGTCGCACTACTGGGGCCACAACGCGATCATCCGCGTCGAAGCCTTCATGAAGCACTGCGCGCTGGCCCCCATCAAGGGCACCGGCGGCATGTCGGGCGGCATCATGTCGCACGACTTCGTCGAAGCCGCGCTGATGCGCCGCGCCGGCTACCACGTGTGGCTGGTGTCCGACCTGGTCGGCAGCTACGAACAGCAACCGCCGGACCTGCTGGCCGAGCTGCAACGCGACCGCCGCTGGTGCCAGGGCAACCTGCAGAACGCCCGCCTGATGGCCGAGCCCGGCATCCACCCGGTGCACCGCGCGATGTTCGTGACCGGCACCATGGCCTATGTCTCGGCCCCGCTGTGGCTCGCTTTCCTGACGCTGGGCACCGCCCTGTGGCTGAGCGGCTCGAGCCTCGTGTCGAGCTGGAACGTGCTGCCCGCCGAGCTGGCCGGCCTGTGGGTCTGGACCCTGTGCCTGCTGTTCCTGCCGCGCGTGCTGGGCATCGCCGCCGTGCTGATGCGCGGCGAACAACGCCAGTACGGCGGTGTGTGGGGCCTGGTGAAGAGCTCGGTGCTCGAAGCCGGCCTGGCCATCGTGCAGGCCCCCGTGCGCATGCTGGCCCACTCGCTGTTCGTGCTCGTCGCCCTCACCGGCATCAAGCTCGACTGGAAGTCGCCCCCGCGTGAAGCCGCCGCCGTGCCGTGGAAGGTCGCTGCCTCGCAACTGGCCCCCATGACGCTGGTGATCGCCATGCTGGCCGTCGGCGTCGCCATGATCGACCCGAGCGCGCTGATCTGGCTCATGCCCGTCGGCCTGCCGCTGCTGCTGGCGATTCCGCTGACCGTGCTGACCAGCCAGATCGCGCTGGGCACCACGCTGCGCGACCGCGGCTTCCTGCTGATTCCCGAGGAATCGCGTTCGCCCGCCGTGCTGCGTCGTGCGTGGATGCATGCGCTGCGCCTGGCGCGTCCGGCGGCGCTGGCCACGGCCTGATGCGATCGCCGCCCTGCGGCTGATCGCTCCAAAGAAAAAGCCCGCTTCGGCGGGCTTTTTGCTGGGCGGTGCGCCATGCGCATCGAGATCTCAGAAGGGCAGCCAGCGGCGCCAGAACGGCGGACGGGGTGCGTGCGCGCCGCGCGCCACCAGCGCCGTGACGAGCGCCTCGCGGCCGTGATTGCGGGCGGCCTGCAGCGGCGTGAGCCCGTCGAATTCAGACAGCAGGTTCGGATCGGCGCCGTGGTCCAGCAGGTAGCTGGCGATCTCGCCATGCCCCTGGACCAGGCTGGCCACCAGCGGCGTGCACAGGATCTCGGGGTGCTGGTAGTTCGGATTCACGCCCGCACCGATGTGATAGCGCACCAAGTCGAGGTCGCCGGTCAGCGCGCCCTGGTAGAGCTCTTTCCAGTCGCCTGCGGACATCGCGGGGCTGCGCGCCTATATATATGTATGTGCGAGCGGCCGGGCTCAGAACGGCAGCTTGCCGCCGCCTCCGCCCATGCCGGGCATCCCGCCCATGCCCTTCATGCCGCCCATCTTCTTCATCATCTTCATCAGGCCGCCGCCCTTCATCTTCTTCATCATGCCCTGCATCTGCTCGAACTCGTTGAGCAGGCGGTTCACTTCCTGAACCTGCACGCCCGCGCCGGCCGCGATGCGGCGCTTGCGCGTGGCCTTGAGCAGCTCGGGCTTGCGGCGCTCCAGCGGCGTCATGCTCTGGATGATCCCTTCCTTGCGGCGGATGTCTCGCTCGGCGCGGGTCATGTCGGCCTCGGTGGCCTTGGCGGCCATCTGCTGCGGCAGCTTGTCCATCAGGCTGGAGAGGCCGCCCATCTGCTTCATCTGCTGCAGCTGGCCGAGGAAGTCGTTCAGGTCGAAGCCCGCGCCGCTCTTGACCTTGGCCGCGAGCTTCTGCGCCGCTTCGACGTCGACGCCGGCCGTGACCTGCTCGACCAGCGCGACGATGTCGCCCATGCCCAGGATGCGGCCCGCATGACGCTCGGCGTCGAACACCTCGAGGCCGTCGATCTTCTCGCTCACGCCGGCGAACTTGATCGGCACGCCCGTCACCTGGCGCACCGACAGCGCCGCACCGCCGCGCGAATCGCCGTCGGTCTTGGTCAGGATGATGCCGGTGAGGGGCAGCGCCTCCTTGAAGGCCTTGGCGGTGTTGATCGCGTCCTGGCCCTGCATGGCATCGACCACGAACAGGGTTTCGACCGGATCGAGCTCGGCGTGCAGCTGCTTGATTTCGGTCATCAGCACTTCGTCGATCGCGAGGCGGCCGGCCGTGTCGACCAGCAGCACGTCGAAGTAGTGGCGCCTGGCGTGGTCGAGCGCGGCGCGCGCGATGTCCAGAGGCTTCTGGTCGGGCGTGCTCGGGAACCACTCGGCGCCGGCCTGCTTGGTGACGGTCTTGAGCTGCTCGATGGCGGCCGGGCGGTACACGTCGCCCGACACGGTGAGCACCTTCTTCTTGCGCTTCTCGATCAGGTGCTTGGCCAGCTTGGCGGTGGTGGTGGTCTTGCCGGCGCCCTGCAGGCCGGCCATGAGGATCACCGCCGGCGGCTGGGCCGCGAGGTTGATGTCCGACACGCCCTCGCCCATGGTGGCGGCGAGTTCGCGGTTGACGATGCCCACCAGCGCCTGGCCCGGCTTGAGCGAGCCCAGCACTTCCTGGCCGAGCGCCTTCTCCTTCACGCGAGCGACGAAGTCGCGCACCACGGGCAGCGCCACGTCGGCCTCCAGCAGCGCCATGCGCACCTCGCGCAGCATGTCCTGCACGTTGCTTTCGGTGATGCGCGCCTGGCCGCTCATCGTCTTGACGAGGCGGGAGAACTTTTCGGTGAGGGCGGTGGCCATGAAGGAAATACCTTGTTGTCCGCGGCAGCGGACCGATGGAAAGTCGTGAAAACCTGGAAGCGGTATGTGGGCCCGCTCTCTCGCGGGGGGGGCCCCCGGCGGGGGTGGGCGAAGCGACGCGACGTGCGCGAAGCCGGGGGGCGAGCCTATACACTCCACCGATGATTTTAGCGATCCCCTCCCCACTCGGCGTGGCGCTGGGCATCGCCACCGCGGCAGCCTACGGTTTTGCCGCTGCCGCCGGTGCGCGGCTCAGCCGCCAGACCACCCAATGGGCGCTCGGCATCGCATGGCTGCTGCACGCTGCGGTGCTCGGCCACGGGCTGATCGGCGGCGACCCTCGCTTCGGTTTTGCGCCGGCGCTGTCGGTCACGGCGTGGCTGGTGCTCACGGTCTACGCGGTCGAAAGCCGCCTGTACCCGCAACTGAAGGCACGCCGTGCGCTGGCCTGGCTGGGCGCGGCGGCGGTGCTGCTGGCGCTGCTGTTCCCGGGCACGCCGCTGCATGTCAGCGCCTCGCCCTGGCTGCCACTGCACCTGGCGCTGGGCATCGCCTCGTACGGCCTGTTCGGCGCCGCCGTGGTGCACGCCTGGCTGATCACGCGGGCCGAAAAACAGATCCGCCTCGCCAGCGCCGATGCGCAGGCCGGCGTGCCGCTGCTCACATTGGAACGGCTCACCTTCCGCTTCGTCACGGCGGGCTTCGTGCTGCTGTCGGCCACGCTGCTGGCCGGCCTGCTGTTCAGCGAACAGCTCTACGGTGCCGCCGGCCGCGCCTGGAAGTGGGACCACAAGACCATCTTCTCGGTGCTCGCCTGGCTCAGCTTCGCGGTCCTGCTGACCGGGCGCGCGCGCTTCGGCTGGCGCGGACGCACGGCGCGGCGCGTGCTCTACGCGGGCGCAGCGTTGCTGCTGCTGGCCTACGTGGGCTCGCGCTTCGTGCTCGAAGTCGTGCTGACGCGCCTGCCCGCATGAAGTACCTGCTCGTCCTCGCGGTGGTGTGGGTCGCGATCTGGCTCTGGCGCAAGAACCGGCGCGAAGAGATGCGCGACGCACAGCAAGAACGCGCCAAGAAGGCACAGCAGCGCACGCCGGCCGTCGGCCCGCCGCAGGCGATGGTGCGCTGCGCCCACTGCGGGCTGCACCTGCCCGCGGCCGACGCACTCCCCGGGCCGGACGGCGCGGTGTTCTGCAGCGCCGCGCACCGCCAGGCCGGCACCTCCGCATGAGTTCCTTGCGCCGGTCGCGCGGCGAGCCGGCCACCGACTGGGACGTGCTCGACCTGGGCGCCGGCGACAGCACGGCCCTGCTGCGGCTGTGGCGCGGCTTCATGGCGGCGCGCTGTTTCGTGGCGGTGGTGCTGGTGCTGCTGCAGGGCGTGGCCTTCGCCATCGGGCAGGCCGTGCAGCCGCTGCCGATCGTGCTGTCGGGCGGCTACCTCGTGCTGGCTTGGCTGGAGATGCGCTACGCGCACTTCGAGCCGCCGATCCGCGGCTTCTCGACGCTCTGGCTCCTGACCATCGGGGTCGACCTGGGCATCTTCAGCGCCTTGCAGGTGCTGCAGGGCGGCAGCGTCAACTACACGCCGCTGTTCGCGTTGCCGGTGCTGATGAGTGCGGTGCTCGGCACGCTGCTCGTGGGCCTGGGCACCACGGCCACCGTGACGCTGCTGCTGCTGGCCGACGCCGGCTGGCACTGGCTGCAGCAACCCGGCGATCCTTCGGCGCGCTTCGTGCAGGCCGCCCTCACCGGCACCGGCCTGTTCGTGGTGGCGCTGCTCGCGCACGAACTCGCGCGCCGACTGGCGCGCGAGGAAGCGGTGGCGCAGCGCAGCCGCAGCCACGCGCAGATGCAGGCGCAGGTCAACGACCTGGTGATCGAAACCCTGAGCGAAGGCGTGCTGGTGATCGACACCGACGGCCTGGTGCACGCAGCCAACCCGGCGGCCGACGCGATCCTCGGCCAGGGCCTGGCGCAGCTGCCACTGCCGTTCCCGCTGCACACCCAGCCGGCCTGGCACGCGCTGGCCGCGCTGGCGCGCCAGACCTTCGCGCGCCGCGCGCCGCAGACCGAAGAGATCCCGGTGGCGCAGGCCCGCGGCGCGGCGCGCGAGGTGCGCGTGCGCACCCGGCTCACGCCCACCGACGACCGCCGCGCCGACAGCCTGTGCGTGATGTTCCTGCAGGACCTGCGCGAGCTCGAGGCCCGCATCCGCACCGAAAAGCTTGCCGCGATGGGCCGCATGTCGGCCGCGGTGGCGCATGAAATCCGCAACCCGCTGGCCGCCATCGCACAGGCCAGCGCGCTGCTCAGCGAAGACCTGACCGACCCGGCGCACCGCAAGCTGACCGACATGGTCCAGCACAACGCGCAGCGCCTGGCGCGCATCGTGGACGACGTGCTCGACGTCTCGCGCGCGCGCCAGCAGCGCGTGCTCTCGCTGGGCGAACAGCTGGTGCTCGACCCGGCGGCGCAGATCCTGGCCGAGGAATGGATACGCCAGACCCAGCGCAAGGGCGTGCGCGTGGCGCTCGAGGCGCCGGGCAGCGAGGTGCGCTTCGAGGCAGAGCACCTGCGCCGGCTGCTGGTGAACCTGCTGGACAACGCGGCGCGCTACGCGAGCCAGCGCGAGGGCGCGATCCAGGTCATCACCACCTTGCAGCGCGCCGGCGTGCAGCGCGCCGCGTTGCTGGTGTGGAGCGACGGCGCGCCGCTGGAGCCGGCGGTGCAGCGCCACCTGTTCGAACCCTTCTTCTCGTCCGAGAGCCGCTCCAGCGGCCTGGGCCTGTTCCTGTGCCGCGAGCTGTGCCGGCGCCATGGCGCCACCATCGGCTACGAACGGCGCGCGCTGGTGCCGGGCGGCCCTGAGGGCAACGAATTCTTCGTCAGCTTCGCACCGAGCGAAAACCGGCTGACACAATAGCGGCCGTGAGCTCCCTCCCGCCTTCCGCCGCCGCCCCGCGCCCCGCGCAGATCCTCGTCATCGACGACGAACCCGACCTGCGCACGCTCTACGAACTCACGCTGCTGCGCGAAGGCTACCGGGTGGAAGCGGCGGGCAGCGTGTCCGAAGCCTGGCAGCACCTGGAGGCCGGCCGCTTCGACGCCGTGATCACCGACATGCGGCTGCCCGACGGCGAAGGCATGGAGATCATCCACCGCATCCAGAAAGACCAGCGCAGCGAGCGCTGCGTCGTCATGACCGCCTACGGCTCCGCCGAGAACGCGGTCGAGGCGCTGAAGGCCGGCGCCTTCGACTACCTCACGAAGCCGGTCGACCTGAAGCAGTTCCGCGCCGTGGTGGCGTCGGCCGTGCAGGCCAACCGCGCGGCGGTGGTCGTGCCGCAGAAGGCGCCGCCGCAGGCCGCCGGCCAGGGCGGCGAACGCCCCGACGCACTGGCCGTGACGCGCAGCGGCGCCACCGCGCTCGACCGGCTGGTCGGCGACTCCGACCCGATGCGCCTCGTGAAGTCGCGCATCGCCAAGGTGGCGCGCGGCATGGCGCCGGTGCTGGTGCGCGGCGAGTCGGGCACCGGCAAGGAGCTGGTCGCGCGCGCCGTGCACGGCTGCAGCCAGCGCAGCGAAGGCCCCTTCGTCGCGGTGAACTGCGGCGCGATTCCCGAGAACCTGCTCGAGGCCGAGTTCTTCGGCGCCAAGAAGGGCTCGTACACCGGCTCCTCGCAAGACCGCGACGGCTACTTCCAGGCCGCGCGCGACGGCACGCTGTTCCTCGACGAAATCGGCGACCTGCCGCTGGCCATGCAGTCGAAGCTGCTGCGCGCCATCCAGGAACGCAGCGTGCGCGCCATCGGCTCGACGCAGGAAGACGCGGTCGACGTGCGCATCGTGAGCGCCACCCATAAAGATCTGCACGCCGAGGTGCTGGCCGGCCGCTTCCGGCAGGACCTGTTCTACCGCCTCAACGTGATCGAGATCGCCGTGCCCGCGCTGCGCGAGCGCCGCGAAGACCTGCCCGCGCTGTGCACCGCGCTGCTCGCGCGCATCGCGCAAGATGGCGGCCTGCCCGTGCCGCGCCTGTCCGACGCGCTGCTGCAGCGCCTGGCCCAGCACCCGCTCGACGGCAACGTGCGCGAGCTCGAGAACCTGCTGCACCGCGCCGTGGCGCTGAACGACGGCGACGAACTGCACATCGACCTGATGGGCGCGATGACGCCGATGCCGGCCGCGCCGCGCAGCGAATCCGCTGAAGCGCCAGCCGCCGTTGCGGTGGCTGCGGCCCCCGCGCCGGCGGCCGAACCCAAGCCCGCGCCGCCGCCGCTGCCTTCCGATCTGCAAGCCTGGCTCGACCAGCAGGAGCGCGAGATCCTCGTGCGCGCGCTGCACGAAAGCGGCTTCAACCGCACGGCCGCCGCCGCGCGGCTGGGCATGAGCCTGCGCCAGATCCGCTACCGCATCGCGCGCCTGGGCATCTCCACGCCCAACGGCGACGACGGTGCCACCGCGCATGCCGACGACTGACGACCCCGCCACGACACCGGCCGGCGACGACGGACTCTGGCGCGCCGGCTGGTACCGCTTCGCCAAGGCCCTGCCCTCGCCCAACTTCGGCCCGCGCCCCGTCGGCGCGCAGACCGACCTGATCGTGCTGCATTCCATCAGCCTGCCGCCGGGCGAATACGGCGGCGACGCGGTGCAACAGCTCTTCACCAACCGGCTCGACTGGGACGCGCACCCGTACTTCCAGTCGATCCGCGGGCTCGAGGTGTCGTCGCATTTCTATGTGCGACGCAACGGCGAGCTCTGGCAGTTCGTGAGCTGCGAGGACCGCGCCTGGCATGCCGGCGTGTCGTCGTGGCGCGGACGCACCAACTGCAACGACGACTCCGTCGGCATCGAGCTCGAAGGCCTCGAGGGCGAACGCTTCGAGGAGGCGCAGTACGAGACGCTGGCCAGCCTGTGCGCCGCGCTCGCGCAGCACTACGCCATCGCCCACATCGCCGGCCACGAGCACATCGCGCCCGGTCGCAAGCAGGACCCCGGCGCCGGTTTCGACTGGCGCCTGCTGCGCGAACAGCTCGGCTGGAATCCACAGATGTTTCCCGAGCAGGTGGTCGCGCGCTAATTTTTTCAATCGCTCCGTGGCCCGCGATGCGCCGCTCTCGCAGCGCAGCAATCTCGCAAGCGCAGGCACGTGACGTAGCAACCATGCGGCCTGCAGGCCCAAATCGCCTTGCAAGCCGCGCCCCGTGCGGGTTGCGCCACCATGGGCCAGTATTCACGCGGCATCGCTGGCGATGCGCTGGGTGCGGCGCAATTCCTGTAAGGGTTGCGTCCATAGGAAAACACTACCTGTAGTGGCTTGTAGGGCACAGACACCCTAGATATAGTGTCTTCCCGTTCGGCAACAACGCCGACGCAAGGCCCGCGAGGCCTTGCCAACCAACAAGAATTGCACAACCGAGAGGAAGCGAATGCAAACTGCACTGAACACCCCGTCGACCCCCCGCGCCGTCCCCGCGACGCCGCAGCAGCAACAAGACACTGCGGGCTCGCCCACCGGTCAGAACCTCGCGCACTACCAGATCATTCGCCGCAACGGCGCCGTCGTTCCCTTCGAACCGAACAAGATCGCCATCGCGATGATGAAGGCCTTCCTGGCGGTGCACGGCACCCAGGGCGCGGCTTCCGCCAGCGTGCGCGAGACCGTCGACACGCTGACGCAAGGCGTGATCCGCGCCATGGTGCGCTCGCGTCCGGGCGGCGGCACCTTCCACATCGAAGACGTGCAGGACCAGGTCGAGCTCGGCCTGATGCGCGGCGGCCACCATGAAATCGCGCGCGCCTATGTGCTGTACCGCGAACGCCGCACCCAGGAGCGTTCGAAGCAGGGCGAGCAGGACGTGCCCGCCGCACCGGCACTGCACGTGCTCGACAACGGCGAGCGCGTGGCGCTGGACCTGAACGAACTCAAGGGCCTGATCGAATCGGCCTGCCAGGGCCTGGGCGACAGCATCACCGCCGCCCCCATCGTCGCCGAGACGATGCGCAACCTGTACGACGGCGTGCCGCTGGACGAGGTCTACAAGGCCTCCATCCTGGCCGCCCGCACGCTGATCGAGAAGGACCCCGACTACACCTTCGCCACCGCGCGCCTGCTGCTGCACACGATCTTCAAGGAAATCATCGGCCGCGAAGTGATGCCGGTCGAGCGCGCCACCGCCTACGCCGACTACTTCCCGCAGTTCATCAAGAAGGGCGTCGAGAACGAGCTGCTCGACGAGAAGCTGCTGCAGTACGACCTGCCCCGCCTGGGCGCCGCCCTGAAGGCCGAGCGCGACAACCAGTTCGACTACCTGGGCCTGCAGACCCTGTACGACCGCTACTTCCTGCATGTGCGCAAGACCCGCATCGAACTGCCGCAGGCGTTCTTCATGCGCGTGGCCATGGGCCTGTCGCTGAACGAAATCGACCGCGAAGCCCGCGCCATCGAGTTCTACGAAGTGCTGTCGTCGTTCGACTTCATGTCGAGCACGCCCACCCTGTTCAACGCCGGCACGCTGCGCTCGCAGCTGTCCAGCTGCTACCTGACCACCGTGCCCGACGACCTGGACGGCATCTACGAGTCGATCAAGGAAAACGCGCTGCTGTCGAAGTTCGCCGGCGGCCTGGGCAACGACTGGACCCGCGTGCGCGCACTGGGCAGCCACATCAAGGGCACCAACGGCGAATCGCAGGGCGTGGTGCCGTTCCTGAAGGTGGTGAACGACACGGCCGTGGCCGTGAACCAGGGCGGCAAGCGCAAGGGCGCCGTCTGCACGTACCTGGAAACCTGGCACCTCGACATCGAGGAGTTCCTGGAGCTGCGCAAGAACACCGGCGACGACCGCCGCCGCACGCACGACATGAACACCGCCAACTGGATCCCCGACCTGTTCATGCGCCGCGTGATGGAAAAGGGCACCTGGACGCTGTTCTCGCCCTCCAACGTGCCTGACCTGCACGACCTGTTCGGCGCCGACTTCGAGAAGGCCTACGTCGCCTACGAAGAGAAGGCCGCCCGCGGCGAGATCAAGCCCGCGCGCACCATCCAGGCCTCGGACCTGTGGCGCAAGATGCTCACGATGCTGTTCGAGACCGGCCATCCCTGGATCACGTTCAAGGACGCCTGCAACGTGCGCTCGCCGCAGCAGCACGCCGGCGTCGTGCACTCGTCGAACCTGTGCACCGAGATCACGCTGAACACCAGCGACACCGAAACCGCCGTGTGCAACCTGGGTTCCGTGAACCTGCTGCAGCACCTGAAGGACGGCAAGGTCGACCAGGAAAAGCTCAAGCGCACCATCTCGACCGCGATGCGCATGCTCGACAACGTGATCGACATCAACTACTACGCCGTGAAGAAGGCGCGCGACTCGAACCTGCGCCACCGTCCGGTCGGCCTGGGCCTGATGGGCTTCCAGGACGCGCTGTACGAACTGCGCATTCCCTACGCCTCGCAGGAAGCCGTGCAGTTCGCCGACGAGTCGATGGAAGCCATCTGCTACCACGCCTACTGGGCCTCGACCGAGCTGGCCAAGGAACGCGGCAAGTACTCCAGCTACAAGGGCTCGCTGTGGGACAAGGGCATCCTGCCGATCGATTCGCTCGACCTGCTCGAGAAGGCCCGCGGCGGCTACGTCGAAGTGGACCGCTCGGCCACCCTCGACTGGGATTCGCTGCGCGCCAAGATCAAGGCCGACGGCATGCGCAATTCGAACTGCGTGGCCATCGCCCCCACGGCGACCATCTCGAACATCATCGGCGTGGACGCCTCGATCGAACCCTGCTTCGGCAACCTGTCGGTCAAGTCGAACCTGTCGGGCGAGTTCACCGTGATCAACCACTACCTGGTGCGCGACCTGAAGCGCCTGGGCCTGTGGGACGACGTGATGGTCATGGACCTGAAGCACTTCGACGGTTCGCTGCGTCCCATCGACCGCGTGCCGCAGGACGTGAAGGCGCTGTACGCCACCGCGTTCGAAGTCGAGACGACGTGGCTGGTGGAAGCCGCCGCGCGTCGCCAGAAGTGGATCGACCAGGCGCAGTCGCTGAACATCTACATGGCCGGCGCCTCGGGCAAGAAGCTCGACGACACCTACAAGCTCGCCTGGCTGCGCGGCCTGAAGACCACCTACTACCTGCGCACGCAGAGCGCGACGCACGCTGAGAAGTCGACGGTGCAATCGGGCCGTCTCAACGCGGTGTCGTCGGGCAACGACGCACCCTCGGGCATGAGCGCACTCGAAGCCGCCGCCGCTGCAGCGAAGGCACAGATGAGCGCGATGCCCGCCACCGACATCGCGTTCTGCGGTGTCGACGATCCGACCTGCGAAGCCTGCCAGTGATGTGCAAGTGAAGCGTCAACACACAAGACGCTTCGATCGATCAGCGAGGTGCTCGCACAAGTGAAAAGCGCGCGACGTTCAATCAATCAAGGCATTGACTGACGTCGCGCGATGCATGCGAGCAACATAACAACCCCATAAATGGCGCACGATGTGAACGAGCACTTTGCAACTCACATCGTTGCTCCGATAATTGCGCATTGGATTTTTCTATGTTGACCTGGGACGAAGAAGTCAAGCCCTCCTTACCAAAGGATATGCAACAAGGATTGCAGCAGCACCACGCATCGACCGGCGGTCTTTCCGCTGGCCGCGCGGTCGCCGCTCCGACTTCGTCGCTTGCACAACCCGCCACTGCCACCGCACCGGTGGCCGCCGCTGCAGGCCAGCGCGTCAAGGCTTCCGACAAGCGGATCATCAACGGCCAGACCGACGTCAACCAGCTGGTGCCGTTCAAGTACAAGTGGGCCTGGGAAAAGTACCTCGCCACCTGCGCCAACCACTGGATGCCGCAGGAAGTGAACATGACGCGCGACATCGCGTTGTGGAAAGACCCGAACGGCCTGACCGAAGACGAGCGCCGCATCGTCAAGCGCAACCTCGGCTTCTTCGTGACCGCCGACTCGCTGGCCGCCAACAACATCGTGCTGGGCACCTACCGCCACATCACGGCTCCCGAGTGCCGCCAGTTCCTGCTGCGCCAGGCCTTCGAGGAAGCGATCCACACGCACGCGTACCAGTACATCGTCGAGTCGCTCGGCCTGGACGAGAGCGAGATCTTCAACGCCTACAACGAAGTGCCGTCGATCCGCGAGAAGGACCAGTTCCTGATCCCGTTCATCGACGCCATCAGCGACCCGAACTTCAAGACCGGCACGCACGAGACCGACCAGACGCTGCTCAAGTCGCTCATCGTGTTCGCCTGCCTGATGGAAGGCCTCTTCTTCTACGTCGGCTTCACGCAGATCCTTGCGCTGGGCCGCCAGAACAAGATGACCGGTGCTGCCGAGCAGTACCAGTACATCCTGCGCGACGAATCGATGCACTGCAATTTCGGCATCGACCTGATCAACCAGCTCAAGCTCGAGAATCCCGGCCTGTGGACCGCAGAGTTCAAGGCCGAGATCAAGGACCTCTTCATGAAGGCCGTCGAGCTCGAATACAAATACGCCGAAGACACCATGCCGCGTGGCGTGCTCGGCATGAACGCCTCCATGTTCAAGGGCTACCTGCGCTACATCGCCAACCGGCGCGCGCAGCAGATCGGCCTCGAAACGCTCTTCCCGAACGAGGAAAACCCGTTCCCCTGGATGAGCGAAATGATTGACCTGAAGAAAGAGCGCAACTTTTTCGAAACCCGCGTGATCGAGTACCAGTCGGGTGGTGCGCTCTCCTGGGATTGAATTTTTCGATACACAACAATTCATGAATTCAAGAATTGCCCTTGCCACCGACTGCGCCAAAGAGCGCGGCATGGACGAGGGCTCAGGTGTTCATGGTGCTGGGGCTCAGATTCCAACGCCATGAATCGCTTCACGCTCCCAACGCGCGTGGAGTGCTTCAATAGGTTGATTTTTTCAACTTGATCAAGGAGAAATAGAAATGGCAACTGCAAAGAAAGCGCCGGCCAAGAAGGTCGCTGCAAAGAAGGCTCCGGCTAAGAAGGCTGTCGCCGCGAAGAAGGCTCCGGCAAAGAAGGTCGCTGCCAAGAAGGCTCCGGCCAAGAAGGCTGTCGCCAAGAAGGTCGTAGCGAAGAAGGCTCCGGCAAAGAAGGTCGCGGCCAAGAAGGTTGCAGCCAAGAAGGTCGTAGCGAAGAAGGCAGCACCGGCGAAGAAGGCCGCTGCCAAGAAGGCTCCGGCAAAGAAGGCCGCCGCCAAGAAGGCGCCCGCCAAGAAGGCCGTAGCGAAGAAGGCGCCTGCCAAGAAGGCTGCTGCCAAGAAGGCGCCTGCGAAGAAGGCTGCCGCCAAGAAGGCTCCTGCCAAGAAGGCCGCGGCCAAGAAAGCCGCGAAAAAGCCCGCTGCCAAGCCTGCCGCTGCTGCCAAGAAGCCTGCTGCCAAGAAGGCCGCCGCGCCTGCGAAGGCTGCCGTAGCGCCTGCCCCTGCGGCGCAAACGACGCTGAATCCCCAGGCTGCCTGGCCGTTTCCGACGGCCAGCAAGCCCTGAGTGAATTCTCAGCGGCCCTGAAAGGCATGAAGCCCGGCACCGCAAGGTGCCGGGCTTTTTTCATGGGCGCCCGCTGTGGCCGAATCGCCGAAGCGATGCGGGCCAATCAGCGAATCACAGGTCGAGCGTGGCGCGATCGATCTGGTAGTTCTGCGGTCCGCGTTGCGCGATCTTGAGCGCGCCGATGCGGTTGCCGAGGGCTGCGCAGCGGGCCAGCGGCCATTCCTTTTCCAGGCCGTACAGCAGGCCACCGCGCCATGCGTCGCCGCAACCCGTGGGCTCGATCACCGCCGTCGGCGTCACGCCGGGCACGTGCTCGCGTTCACCCTTCGTCCACACCTCGCAGCCTTCGGCGGCCAGCGTGACCACGAGGCCGCGCACGCGCTGCGAGATCTCGGCCAGGCTCCAGCCGGTGCGCTGCGACAGCATCTTGCCTTCGTAATCATTGACCACGACCCAGCTCGCGAGCTCGATGAAGTGACGCAACGCGTCGCCGTCGAACATCGGCAGGCCCTGGCCCGGATCGAACACGAAGGGAATGCCGGCGGCGGCGAATTGCTCGGCGTGCTGCAGCATCGCGTCGCGGCCGTCGGGCGCGATGATGCCGAGCTTGATGTCCTCGCGCGCCACCACCTTCGTGATGTGCGCCTGCTGCATCGCGCCAGGGTGGAACGCCGTGATCTGGTTGTTGTCCGTGTCGTTCATGATCATCGCCTGCGCGGTGAAGGTGTCGTCGAGCTGACGCACGAACTCCGTGCTGATGCCCAGCGTGCGCATGCGCTCGGCGTAGTCGGCGCCGTCGCTGCCCAGCGTGGCCATCGGCAGCGCCGTGCCGCCCAGGGCGTTGAGGCTGTAGGCAATGTTGCCGGCGCAGCCACCGAAGTCGCGGCGCAAGCCCGGCACCAGGAACGACACATTCAGGATGTGCAGCTGGTCCGGCAGGATCTGGTCGGCGAACCGGCCTTCGAAAGTCATGATGGTGTCGAACGCGAGGGAACCGCAAATCACTGCTGCCATGGGTGGACCGTAGGTTGGATGAGAAAGGGAACGAGCGGCGCGCGTGTCGGCGCTCCGCTCAGGGATAGAAAGCTTCGACGCGGTAGCCCGCGATCGGTGGCAGTGCCGCCGCCTCGGTGGCCGACAGGGTCAGCGGCAGCGAGGCCGCGCGGTCGGCACGCGCCGCCAGCACGCCCGGCGCGCCGTAGTCGGCGGGCGTCAGCACGCGCCGCACGACGGCTTGTTCCTGCGTGTCGAGCAGCGACAGCTCGATGGCCGGCATTGCGAGCGGCACGGTCGCCGCGTTGCGCAAGGTGAAGCTCAACCGGTAGTCGTTGCCGCCGCTCTTCTCGCGCGCGAAGGCCGCGCCTTCGATCACGATGTCGCCGATCTGGCGCAGCGCCGCGAGCTCGCAGCCGGTGTACTGGCACAGCGCCGACAGGGTGGGCCGCAGGTTCGGCTGGCGCGCCACGATGCCGTCGCGCTCGTGGCGAACGATCTGCACGATGAGGGCCAACGCCGCGAGCACAGCCAGCAGCACGAGCAGGCGGCGCACGCCCTTGCGCTGCCAGAAGCCGGTGGCCTTTTCGGCCGGCTCGTCTTCTTCGGCGAAGGGATGGTCTTCAGGCGCCTCGAAGGTCGCGGAGAGCGAGAAATCCGGCTCGCCCTCGGCACGGATGCCGGGACCCGGCAGCGGCGCGGACGCCTCTTCGTGCTGCGCGTCACGCGCCTTGGCGTTCGCGATCTTGGCCGACTTGGCGCGCGCGCGGCGCAGCGCCTTCTGGATCAGGAGCCGGTCGTGGTCTTTCTCTTCCTGCTCGCGCTCCGCGGCCGCGCCGTCGTCGTTCTCACCGGTCGCTGCAACCAGCCCGCGCAGCGCTGAGCTGCGCGGCAGGTCGGGCAAGGGCGGCGCAGGCGGCGGCGATGCGGGAGGCGGCGCGCCGAGGTTCAGGTCGATGTTCGGAAACGGCGGCAGCGAACTCGCGGGCGGACGCCATGCGGGCTCGGTGGCGTCGAGGTCGGACCAGGGCTCATCCGCGGCGAGGCCGTGCGCGGGCAGCGTCAGTTCGAAAGGCAGCGGGGACGCAGCCGGCGCGACGTTGGTGGCGGCGGTCGACAGCCCGGCTTCGTCTTGCGGGGCAGGCGGTGGCGCCTGCGGCTCGGACTCGTCGTCGAGAAAGTCGGCCTCCTCGACCGCCGGCCGTGCGGCCGCCAGGTCGAGGCGTGCGTCGTCGAAAGACGCCACCAGTGCGGCCATCGACGACATCGGCGAAGGTGCCGATGTGGGCGCGGGTGCCGGCGCGGCAGGCGCGGACACCACACCGTCGGGCGCCTCCTGCAGGTCGAGCGTGGCATCGAACACATGGCTGCATCGACCGCAGCGCACCCAGCCGTCCGAGATGCGAAGCTGGTCGCGCACCACCTTGAAGGTGGTGGTGCAGGCGGGGCAACGCGTGACGAGGCTCATGACCGGGCGATTGTAGGGTTGGGCCCCAGCCGTGCAGGCAGGTGCCCCGGGGCGCCCGCGGTGCGAGCGCCCGGCCGCGCGCTTCAGCAGCGCGCAGTCATGAGGATCCAGCCGTCCTCGGTGTCGCTGACTTCGAGCGCGGCGTACGGCGCGTAGGCCGCCTTGAGCTCGTCGGCCTGGCGCTCGAGGATGCCGGCCAGCACCAGCGAACCGCCAGCGGCCACATGGCTGCGCAGCAGCGGCGCCAGCACCTTGAGCGGCGTCGCGAGGATGTTGGCGAGCACCGTCTGGTACTCACCCTTCGCTGCTTCGGGCAGGCCGGCGTTCAGCTGCACGCCGTTGGCCTCGGCGTTGAGCCGGGTCGAGGAGACCGCGGCTTCGTCGATGTCGACGGCGTCGATGCTGCGCGCACCGAACTTGGCCGCGCCGATGGCGAGGATGCCGGAGCCGCAGCCGTAGTCGAGCACGCGCTGATCGGCAAAGGCGCCCTCGCCTTGTGTCGCAATCCAGCGCAGACACATGCGCGTGGTCGGGTGCGTGCCGGTGCCGAAAGCCAGGCCCGGGTCGAGCCGGATCACCTGCTTGGCTTGCGCGGGCGGTTCGTGCCAGGTCGGCACGATCCAGAACTCGGGCGTGATTTCGACCGGCGCGAACTGCGATTGCGTGAGCCGCACCCAGTCCTGATCGGGCACCGGCGCCACGCCGAGCACCGCGCAGCCTTCGAAGAAGTCCTGCAGCGCGAGCACCGAGGCGGCCTCATTGGCGGCATCTTCATCGGGAAACAGCGCGATCACGCGCGAACGCTGCCAGCCCTCCTTGGGCGGCGGCATGCCGGGCTCGCCGAACAGGGCCTGCTCGGCATCGGTCTGCGCGTCGGCGTCTTCGACCGACACGCTCAGCGCATCGAGTGCGTCGAGCGCATCGCCGAGCATTTCGACCCGGTCTTCCGGCGCCATGAGGCGGAGTTCAAACATACAGGGCGTTGCGCGTGGACTCAGCGCTTGTGCGCTGCGAGCCACTCTTCCAGGTAGTGGATGTTCGTGCCGCCGCTCATGAACTTGGCGTCGACCATCAACTCGCGGTGCAGCGGCATGTTGGTCTGGATGCCTTCGATCACCGTCTCGTTCAGGGCCGTGCGCATGCGCGCCATGGCCTGTTCGCGGGTGTCGCCGTACACGATGATCTTGCCGATCATCGAGTCGTAGTTCGGGGGCACGAAGTAGTTGGTGTACACGTGCGAGTCGACGCGAACGCCCGGGCCGCCCGGCGGGTGCCACATGGTGATGCGGCCCGGCGACGGCGTGAACTTCCACGGGTCTTCGGCGTTGATGCGCACCTCGATGGCGTGGCCGCGCATCTCGATCTGGCGCTGCGTGAACGGCAGCTTCTCGCCGGCGGCGACCATGATCTGCGTCTTCACGATGTCGATGCCGGTGGTGAACTCCGTGACCGGATGCTCCACCTGCACGCGCGTGTTCATCTCGATGAAGTAGAACTCGCCGTTCTCGTACAGGAACTCGAAGGTGCCGGCGCCGCGGTAGCCGATCTTCTTGCAGGCAGTGGCGCAGCGTTCGCCGATCTTCTCGATCAGCTTGCGCGGAATGCCGGGGGCCGGCGATTCCTCGATCACCTTCTGGTGGCGGCGCTGCATGGAGCAGTCGCGCTCGCCCAGGTAGACCGCGTTCTTGTGCTTGTCCGCGAGGATCTGGATTTCGATGTGGCGCGGGTTCTGGAGAAACTTCTCCATGTACACGGCCGGATTGTTGAAGGCCGCGGCGGCTTCCGCCTTGGTCATCTGGATCGCGTTGACCAGCGCCGCCTCGGTGTGCACCACGCGCATGCCGCGGCCACCGCCGCCGCCTGCCGCCTTGATGATCACCGGGTAGCCGATCGCACGGGCGATGCGCTTGTTGGTGGCGGCGTCGTCGGACAGTTCGCCTTCCGAGCCGGGCACGCAGGGCACGCCGGCCTTGATCATGGCCTGCTTGGCCGAGACCTTGTCACCCATCGTGCGGATGTTGTCGGGCGTCGGGCCGATGAACTGGAAGCCGCTTTGCTCCACGCGTTCGGCGAAATTGGCGTTCTCGCTCAGGAAACCGTAGCCGGGGTGGATGGCTTCGGCGTCCGTCACCTCGGCGGCCGAGATGATGGCCGGCATGTTGAGGTAGCTCAGGCCCGAAGGCGCCGGGCCGATGCACACGGCTTCCTGCGCCAGCTTGACGTACTTGGCTTCGCGATCGGCTTCGGAATAGACCATCACGGCCTTGATGCCCATTTCGCTGCAAGCGCGCTGGATCCGAAGGGCGATCTCCCCCCGGTTTGCAACCAGAATCTTCTTGAACATGCTTACTCGATGATGAACAGCGGCTGGCCGTATTCGACCGCCTGGCCGTTTTCGCCGAGGATCTGCGTGACCGTGCCGGCCTTGTCGGCCTCGATTTCGTTGAGGATCTTCATCGCCTCGATGATGCAGAGCGTGTCGCCCTCGTTCACCTTGCTGCCGACTTCGACGAAAGCCGCGGCGCCCGGGCTGGACGAACGGTAGAAGGTGCCGACCATCGGCGACTTCACGGCATGGCCGCTCGGTGCGGCTTCGACGGCGGGGGCCGCGGCAGCCGGAGCGGCAGCACCGGCCACGGCGGGCGCTGCCACGGCGGGCGCGGCGGCCAGGGTCTGCACGTACTGGACGGGGGCGGCACCGCCACCCTTGACGATGCGGACCTTGCCTTCGGTCTCGGTGATTTCCAGTTCGGAAATATTCGATTCGGACACCAGATCGATCAGTGTCTTGAGTTTGCGCAGATCCATGGGACTCCAGTGCCAGCTTTGCCGGTCTTTAGGAAAGAACTTGACCGAAAACCGTCGATTTTCGGCGTTTGGCGTCTAACGCCAGCTTGTGTATTTAAATTCTAACCGTGAACAAGTTGGCGTCGCCAAGCGTCCAGGTCGGTCGTTTCAAGCTTGCCCATTTTACGAGCCAGCACCGAACCGTCGGCATGGAGCACCAAGGTGAACGGCAGGCCGCCCCCCGTGTTGCCCAGATTCTTCACCAGTTCCATGCCCTGCAAGCCGGCCAGCGCGGTCGGGTAGGTGACCGGCGTGCGCTGCAGGAACTTGCGCACGGCGCTGGGTTGGTCGATGGCCAATCCCACCACTTGCCAGCCGTTGGCGCCATGTTCGCGGAAAAAGGCGTCGATCATCGGCATTTCTTCGACGCAGGGCGGGCACCACGTGGCCCAGAAGTTGAGCAGCACGGGCTTGCCGCGCAGGCTCGACAGGGCCAGCTCGCCGCCCTCGGGGCGCTCGAAGCGCTGGTCCCAGAACATGGCGGCATCGAGCTTTTCGCCGCCGGTGGCCGCGACGCCGCTGTCATTGCGCTCCCGCCACCAGGCGCCGGCAATGCCGGCCGCGGCAGCGACTGCCGCCACGCCGGCATACAGCATGCCGCGTCGTGTGGGCGTTGAAGTCATTACTGGTCCTTTTCTTGTTCAATGCGTCGGCGCAGCGCGTTCAGGTCGCCGCGCGGCGCGCGCCCCTGGGCGTCGGGCTTGAGGGCGCCGCGCAGGTCGTCGAGGTCGTACACCAGCAGGTGGACCCCGATTTCCTCGCCCAGCGCCCGGCTCGGCGCGTGGACGCTGAGGGCTTCGACCTGCTCGCCATGGAAGCCGGTCACCATGCGCGGCTCGTAGTCCACGTGGTGATCGATCAGGGCGATTTCGGCCGACTTGGAATCATCGCAGAACAATTGAATATAAATGTCTGACAAACGTGTGGCCGTGCCGTGCCAGACGGCGCCGCCCACATGCGGCCGGAACACGGCCATGCGCTCCATCCACTCGAGCGCGAGCAGGCGCAGTGCGTGCAATTCCTGGGGCTGGGTGTCGGCGCAGAAGACCGCGATGTAGTCGCGCACCTCGGCCTCGACCTCGTCGTTGTTGGGCAGCGCGGTGCGCGTCGGGAGGCCGAGTTCGCGCAGCGCCCGGCGCTTGGCCGGGCCGTACTCGAGCCCCTCCTCGACGACGAGTCGGGCGGCAACGGCGGCGATTTCACGCTTGGACGTGTCCATCGGGGCATTTTGCCCGCTGCGGACGTCCCTCACATGAACATCAGTACGGCGCCCGGGGCGAAGCCGTCGGGGCACCCGCAGCGCCTCCCTAGAATTGGCCGATGCACATTCATATTCTGGGTATCTGCGGCACGTTCATGGGTGGTGTGGCCGCCCTCGCACGCGAAGCAGGCCACCGGGTCACGGGCTGCGACGCCGGCGTGTACCCCCCGATGAGCGACCAGCTGCGCGCGCTCGGCATCGATCTCATCGAAGGCTTCGGCGCCGACCAGCTGGCCCTCGCCCCCGACATGTTCGTGGTCGGCAACGTGGTCTCGCGCGCCCGGCTGCCCGACGGCAGCCCCAAGTTCCCGCTGATGGAAGCCATCCTGGACGCCGGCAAGCCCTACACCAGCGGCCCGCAGTGGCTGGCCGAGCACGTGCTGCAGGGCCGCCATGTGCTAGCGGTGGCCGGCACGCACGGCAAGACGACCACCACCTCGATGCTGGCCTGGGTGCTCGAACAGGGCGGCAAGGCGCCCGGCTTCCTGGTCGGCGGCGTACCGCTGGACTTCGGTGTGTCGGCCCGCTTGGGCGACGGCCCGGCCTTCGTGATCGAGGCCGACGAGTACGACACGGCCTTCTTCGACAAGCGCAGCAAGTTCGTTCATTACCGGCCGCGCACCGCGGTGCTGAACAACCTGGAGTTCGATCACGCCGACATCTTCGACGATCTGACCGCCATCGAGCGCCAGTTCCATCACCTCGTGCGCACCGTGCCCGGCACCGGGCGCCTGGTGGTGAACGCCACCGAAGAGAGCCTGCAGCGCGTGCTGGCCCAGGGCTGCTGGAGCGAACTCGCCCGCTTCGGCGACGGCGGCCCGGCCACGGAATGGCAGGCGCGCGGCACGCACGACGCCTTCGACGTGCTGCACCGCGGCGAGGTGGTCGGCCGGGTCGAGTGGGAACTCTCGGGCCTGCACAACCAGATGAACGCGCTGGCCGCCATCGCGGCAGCCGACCACGTGGGCGTGCCGCCGGCCGATGCGGCCCGCGCACTCGGGCGCTTTCGCAACGTGCGCCGCCGCATGGAGCTGCGCGGCACGGTCGAGGGCCAAGGCGGCGCGATCACCGTCTACGACGACTTCGCGCACCACCCGACCGCGATCCGCACCACGCTCGATGGGCTGCGCAAGAAGCTCGACGACGCCGGCAAGCAAAGTGAGCGCATCCTCGCGGCCTTCGAGCCACGCAGCAACACGATGAAGCTGGGCGTGATGGCCGCGCAGCTGCCGTGGAGCCTGGAATCGGCCGACCTGTCGTTCTGCCACACAGCCGGCCTCGACTGGGACGCGGCCGCCGCGCTGGCACCGATGGGCGCACGCGCCCAGGTCGCCGGCGCCATCGAGCCGCTGGTGCAGCAGGTCGTAGCCGCGGCGCGGCCCGGCGATCACATCGTCTGCATGAGCAACGGCGGCTTCGGCGGCGTGCACGAGAAACTGCTGGACGCCCTGCGCGCCGCCCACGGATCATGAACGGCATGCGCGCGCGTGAACTGATCGACACCCTGAAGCTCCAGCCCCACCCCGAGGGCGGCTGGTACAGCGAGGTGTTCCGGTCGGCCGCAAGCGTGGCGCCCGCCGACGGCCGCGCGCCCCGCAGCGCGCTGACCAGCATCTATTTCCTGCTCGAAGTCCACCAGCATTCGCGCTGGCACCGGGTGCTGTCGGACGAAGTCTGGGTGCACCTGGAAGGCGTGCCGCTGGCGCTGTGGACCTGCGATGCCGCGATGCGGACCGCGCCGGCCCACGTGAAGCTGGGCCCAGTCGACGTGCACGGCACCCGGCCACAGCACGTGGTGCCCGCCGGCCAGTGGCAGGCCGCGCGCCCGATCCAGGGCCACGCGGCGGGCGACTACACGCTGGTCGCCTGCATGGTCGGGCCGGGCTTCGACTTCGCCGATTTCTCGCTGGTGCCGCAGGGCAGCGACGAGGCGGCGTCGATGCGGCACCACTGGCCCGACCTGGCCAGCATGCTCTAACTAACTACGCTTCAGCCCCGGCGCTGCTTGACGGCCTGGGACAAGGTCTCGAGCACCTGCACCGAATCGTCCCAGCCGATGCACGCATCGGTGATGCTCTTGCCGTACTCCAGGCCCGACAGCTGGTCCTTGCCCGGCGTGAACTTCTGGGCGCCCGCCTGCAGGTGGCTTTCGATCATCACGCCGAACACGCGCTTCGAACCGCCGGCGATCTGGCCGGCGATGTCCTTGGCCACGTCGATCTGCTTCTGGTGCTGCTTGGAGCTGTTGGCGTGGCTGCAGTCGACCATCAGCGTGGGCGGCAGCTTGGCGGCTTCGAGGTCCTTGCAGGCCGCTTCGACGCTGGCGGCGTCGTAGTTCGGCGTCTTGCCGCCGCGCAGGATCACGTGGCAGTCGCGGTTGCCGTTGGTCTGCACGATCGCGACCTGGCCGTTCTTGTGCACCGACAGGAAGTGGTGGCCGCGCGCCGCCGCCTGGATGGCGTCGGTGGCGATGCGGATGTTGCCGTCGGTGCCGTTCTTGAAGCCGATGGGCGCCGACAGGCCCGAGGCCAGTTCGCGGTGCACCTGGCTTTCGGTGGTACGCGCGCCGATGGCGCCCCAGGCGATCAGGTCGCCGATGTACTGCGGCGAGATCACGTCGAGGAACTCGCTGCCCGCCGGCAGGCCCAGGCGGTTGATGTCGATCAGCAGCTGGCGCGCGATGCGCAGGCCTTCGTCGATGCGATAGCTCTCGTCCAGGTACGGGTCGTTGATGAGCCCCTTCCAGCCGACCGTGGTGCGCGGCTTCTCGAAGTACACGCGCATCACGATCTCCAGCGTGCCGGCGTACTTGTCGCGCTCGGCCTTGAGGCGGCGGGCGTACTCGAGGGCCGCGGCCGGGTCGTGGATCGAACACGGGCCCATGATCACCAGCAGCCGGTCGTCCTTGCCGGCCATGATGTTGTGGATGCCGCGGCGGGTGCCGGTGATCAGCGTTTCGATCGGCGTGCCGCGGATCGGGAAGAAGCGGATCAGATGTTCAGGAGGGGGGAGCACGTTGATGTCCTTGATGCGTTCGTCGTCGGTCTTGCTGGTTTTTTCGACGCTCGCATACCAGCTGTCGCCGGCGGGAGGGGTGTTCGTGCTCATGGTTCTCTTCCTTGTTGGTGTGAATGAAAAATCGTCAGGGCATAAAAAAACCGCCGGGGGCTGGAAGCCACCGGCGGTTCTGGGAGGGTGTTCGTTTGCTTTACGCGCTCGCCTCTCGTCCGCCGGAAACCGGGAACCAAAAGTAGGCAAAAAAGTAAGCGCGGAGGGCGGACATGTGGGCGGAATGTAGCACGGAAAACAAAAACCCGGCCAGGCGGCCGGGTCGGTGTTGTTTTTACCTGTAGCCCGATTCGTTGGCGTTGTGAATGATCCAGATCAGGTTGCCGCTGCTGAAATCGCCCATGCCGCCGCCCGCGAAGATCAGGCGGCCCTGGCCCTTGTAGGTCATCTCGAAGCGATGGCGATCGCTGCCGAAGTAGAAGGGAATCCAGGCCTTGCCGGTGATGTAGGCGCCCTGGTCAGTGGGCTGGCCGGCGAGGTCGGTGACCTGCTTGGTGCTCATGCCGATCTGCAGGCGCGTGAACTTGCTGTTGCGCGCCGGGTTACCGGTGATCTCGCCCTCGAAACCGTTCAGGCCCTTGACGGTGCGGCCGCTGCCGGCCTCGACCTTGGACGAATCCACCACGTTGCCGCGTGCGTCCATGCCGGCCTTCGAACCGCTGGGCGCCGCAGGCGCGGCGGCGGCCGGGGCGGGTGCCGGTGCGGCGGCGGGCTGGCTGCCCGAACCACCGCGCGATGCGCAACCGGCTGTGGCCAGCGCGACCACGGCGGTCACGGCCCACAGCACGGCGGGCGAATTGATCCTGTTCCCCATTGAAATGCTCCTTGATTCGTCGTTCGCAAAAAGGAGCGCAGCTTAGCAACCGAATGAAACAGCCGGCAAGTGCCGAAAGTCCTAAGCCGTTCCACCTACCGTCAGGCCGTCGATGCGAAGGGTCGGCTGGCCGACGCCCACGGGCACGCTCTGGCCTTCCTTGCCGCAGGTGCCGACGCCCGAATCGAGCGCCATGTCGTTGCCGATCATGGTCACGCGGGTGAGCGCGTCGGGGCCGTTGCCCACGATGGTCGCGCCCTTCACCGGGTACTGGATCTTGCCGTTCTCGACCCAGAAGGCCTCGCTGGCCGAGAACACGAACTTGCCGCTCGTGATGTCGACCTGGCCGCCGCCGAAGTTGGTGGCGTACAGGCCCTTCTTGATGCTGGCGACGATTTCCTGCGGGTCCTTGTCGCCGCCGAGCATGTAGGTGTTGGTCATGCGCGGCATCGGCACGTGGGCGTAGCTCTCGCGGCGGCCATTGCCCGTGGGCTTGACCTTCATGAGGCGCGCGTTCATCGAATCCTGGATGTAGCCCTTGAGGATGCCGTCCTCGATCAGCACGTTGCGCTGGCTGGCGTGGCCTTCGTCGTCCACGTTGAGCGAGCCGCGGCGGTCGGCGATGGTGCCGTCGTCGAGCACCGTGACGCCCTTGGCCGCCACGCGCTGGCCGATGCGGCCCGAGAACGCGCTCGAGCCCTTGCGGTTGAAGTCGCCCTCCAGGCCGTGGCCGATGGCTTCGTGCAACAGGATGCCGGGCCAGCCCGAACCGAGCACCACCGTCATCTCGCCGGCCGGGGCCGGACGGGCGTCGAGGTTGGTCAGCGCGGCCTTCACGGCGTGGTCGACGTACTCGGCGATCTGCGCGTCGGTGAAGTAGGCCAGGCCGAAACGCCCGCCGCCGCCGCCCGAGCCGACCTCGCGGCGCCCGTTCTGCTCTGCGATCACGGTGACCGACAGCCGCACCAGCGGCCGCACGTCGGCGGCCAGCGTGCCGTCGGCGCGCGCCACCATCACCACGTCGTACTCGCTGGCCAGGCCGGCCATGACCTGCGCCACGCGCGGATCGCGCGAGCGGGCGAGCTGCTCGACCTTCTCGAGCAGCTTCACCTTGGCCGTGCTGTCGAGCGTGGCAATGGGGTCGATGCCGCCGTAGAGCGAGCGGCTGGAGGCGATCTTGCGCGGCACGGTCTTCACGCGCGCGGTGCGACCGGCGGAGGAAATGGAGCGGACCGTGCGCGCCGCGTCGAGCAGCGAGGCCTCGGAGATGTCGTCCGAATAGGCAAAGGCGGTTTTCTCGCCGCTCACGGCACGCACGCCGACGCCCTGGTCGATGCTGAAGCTGCCGGTCTTGACGATGCCTTCCTCGAGGCTCCAGCCCTCGCTGCGGGTGTACTGGAAGTACAGGTCGGCATCGTCCACGCGGTGCGCGGTGATCTCGGCCAGGGCCTTGCTCAGGTGCGATTCGTCCAGGCCGAACGGCGTGAGCAGGAGCTGTTGCGCCGTGGCGAGGCGCTCGATGGTGGGTTCGCGGGAGATCATGACTGCCATTCTAGGCAGCCGCCCCCGTCCGTGCCGCCCCGGGGGACTCTAGTTCTGGGCGAGTTTGCGGGCCCGCGCGATCGACATCAGGATGCCCAGCCCCAGCCCCAGCGTGACCATGGCGGTGCCGCCGTAGCTGATGAACGGCAGCGGCACGCCCACCACCGGCAGGATGCCGCTGACCATGCCCATGTTCACGAAGGCGTAGGTGAAGAAGATCATGGTCACCGCCCCGGCCAGCAGGCGCGAGAACAGCGTGGGCGCGTTCAGCGCGATGGTCAGCCCGCGGAAGATCAGCAGGATGAAGGCCGCGATCAGCGCCAGGTTGCCGATCAGGCCGAATTCCTCGGAGTACGCCGCGAAGATGAAGTCGGTGGTGCGCTCGGGAATGAATTCGAGGTGCGTCTGCGTGCCCTGCATGAAGCCCTTGCCGCCCACGCCGCCCGAGCCGATGGCGATCATCCCCTGGATGATGTGGAAGCCCTTGCCCAGCGGGTCCTTGCTGGGGTCGAGCAGCGTGCACACGCGCTGCTTCTGGTAGTCGTGCAGCACGCGCCAGTCGACGCCGTCGACGCACAGCTGCGACTCGAAACCCACGATCAGCGTGATGGCCACCGCGCCGAGCACCACCGGCGGCACGATCAGCTTCCACGGCAGCCCGGCAAAGAAGATCACCGCCAGCCCGGCCGCCAGCACCAGCAGCGAGGTGCCCAGGTCGGGCTGCTTCATGATGAGCCCGACCGGCACCGCCAGCAGCAGCGTCGCCACCACGAAGTCGAGCGGGCGCAGCTGGCCTTCGCGGCGCTGGAACCACCAGGCCAGCATGAGCGGCATCGCGATCTTGAGGATTTCGCTGGGCTGGATCACCACGCCCACGTTGATCCAGCGCTGGGCGCCCTTCTTGGTGATGCCGAACAGCGCCACCGCGATCAGCAGCGCCACCCCGGCCGCATACAGCGGCACGGCGAACGCCATGAGCCGCTGCGGCGGCACCTGCGCCACCACGAACATGATGCCGCCGGCCAGCAGCATGTTGCGGCCATGGTCGAGAAAGCGCGTGCCATGGTCGTAGCCGGAGGAATACATGGTGAGCAGCCCGGCAAAGGCGAGCAGCATCACGGCAAAGGCCAGGAAGCCGTCGAAGCCCTGGAAGATGGGCGCAATGCGACGCGCCAGGGAGGGCTGGTTAAACACGGCAGACATGATGGGGGCGGATTATCCCCGCCCCGCCCACCCCTTCAGTCGAAAACGAGCTGAACGACCGTGCGCCCCGGTCGGCTTTCGATCGCCAGCCGGGCCCCGATGGCCGCGGCACGCTTCGACAGCGCCTCCGGCACCTCGACGGCGTCGAAGCCCACGCCGTTGTCGATCACCCGCAGGCGCACGGCGCCGTCGCGCGCGTCGGCCTCGATGCGCAGCGCGCTCGCGTGGGCATGCTGCAGCACGTTCGAGATGGCCTCGAACAGCAGGAACTGCAGCTGCCGCGTGGCGTGGGCGTCGAGCTGCGTCACCGGGGGCAGTTCGTCCACGCCCCATTCGAAGGCGATGTCCGCAGCGGCCAGCCGGGGTTCCAGCCGGTAGCGCAGCGCCGCCAGCAGCGCGCCGATGTCGCCGGGCGGCAGGTGGATGGAGTCGATCGACAGCTTGAGCTGATCGAGCGAGTCGCGCAGGGTGCGCAGCAGTTCCTCGGGGCTGGTCTGGCCCGACTGCAACTGGCGGATCGCCGAGCTGATGTGCGAGCCCACGCCGTCGTGCATGTCGCGCAGGATGCGCTCGCGCTCGTGGGTGCGCGCCTGGTCGCGGGCCACCTCCTCCAGCTCGGCGTAGGTGGAGGCCAGTTCGCGTTCGCGCTGCGCCACCCGGTCGGCCAGCGTCTTGACCCAGCCGCGCGCCTGCACGCTCGCGAAGTGGAAACGCCGCAGCACGATCAGCAGCAGCGCCACCCCGAACATCACCGAGGAATAGCGCACCCAGGTGGTCTCGCCGTAGGCGTCGCTCAGGCGGATCACCAGCCAGTCGCGCGTGCCGAAGGCCACCGTGACCAGCGCGGCGCCGGCCACCAGCAGCCGCTCGACGCTGGGTCGGCGCACCGTGGCGACGGCAAAGGCGATCACGAAGCCGACGACGATCGTGATCTCGACCGCCAGCCAGGCCGTGAGCCAGCGCGGCTCCTCGCGGTTCAGCGCCAGCCAGGTGAACACCACGGTGCCGGCCACCACGGCCGCCGTCGGCCAACGCACCCAGCGCGTGCGCGGGCTCTGGGCCCAGTCGGCGAGGTGGTAGCAAAACATCATGGCGGAGGCGGCCCAGCCCGCGTAGCAGCCGGCCATCAGCACGCCCCACAGCTGCCACGGCAGCGGCGGCTCGGGAATCATGGCGTCGGCCACCCGCAGCGCCCAGCAGAACTCGGCGACCGCGGCCCAGAAGTAGAGAGCGTCGCGCTGGCGGCGGCCGGTCGCGCCGGTGTCGACCTGGGTGAACCACAGCGCCAGCGCGATGCTGCCGACGATGAGGCTGAACGCCGTCAGCAGCACCGACCCCGTGAAGCGCCAGGCGTAGGCGCCTTCGAACAACGCGGTGCGCACCGGCGTCGCCGGCCCGATGGTGACGCGCGACAGGCCGGCGCGCCGTTCGCTGTCGGCGCGGATGCGGATCTGCAGCAGGTTCTCGCCCTCTTTCAGCAGCCGCCCGGGCACCGGCACGTAGACGGGGGCCTTGGCGTAGTCGGCGCGGTTGCCTTGGCCGAGGTCACCATAGGACTGCAGCAGCGCGCCATTGAGCTGCACCTCGAAGACGCTGCCGGCGCGGGGAATGAAGACGCCCCAGGGCACCTCGGGCAGGGTCTCGACCCGGAACGGCAGCTCGAAGCTCGCGAAGCCGGTGCGCCCGCGGTGCCGGCGGTCCCAGTGGTAGGACAGGTCGACCGCTTCGGTCTGCACGACACCGTCGATGGTGGTGGTCACCCTGGCGTGGCGCAGCTCGATCGGCCCCTGCGTCTCCCCTGCGGCGGCGCCCCCCGCGGCAAGCAGCGCCGCCAGCCCGAGCAGGCACAGGAACGCCAGCCGCCGCAGCATCCGCCCTCAGCCCGGGTGGGACAGCAGGCCGAGGCGCGTGGCCTCGAACACCGCTTCGCTCTTGGAATGCACCGCGAGCTTGCCGTAGAGGTTCTTGATGTGGGTCTGCACCGTGTGCACGCTCAGGCCCTTGAGGCGCGCGATCTCGGCGTACGAGAAGCCGCGCGCGATCAGCGTCAGCACCTCGTGCTCGCGCGCCGAGAGCAGGCCGCGGTCGACCTCGTCGAGCGCCGTCTCTGCCGGCGCCGCGCCTGCGGTCCCCGGCACGGCCGCCTGCAGGCTGCGGTACTTGGCGAGCACGCGGCGCGCGATCATGGGCGAGATCGGCGAGGCGCCGGCCTTCATCTCGACGATGGTCTGCGCGATGTCTTCCGGTGCGGCGTCCTTGTGGATGTAGCCGACAGCGCCGGCCTCGATGCTGGCCAGCACGTTCTCCTCGTCGCCGAAGACCGACACCACCAGCGGCTCGCAGCCGGGAAAGCGCGCGACGGCGTCACGGATCACGTCCAGGCCGGTGCCGTCGGGCATGCCGAGGTCGACCAGCAGCACGTCGGGGATGGTCGCGGTCGCGGCCAGCCAGCTGCGCGCTTCCTGCACCGTACCGGCGCTGCCCAGCCAGAACAGGCGCGGGCTGCGCTGCACGCTGGCCTCGAAGAAGGCGCGTGCGCGGCTGTCGTCCTCGACCACGAGCACGCCCCAGCGGCGTGGCATCCCGTCATCCTGTACCTCGGTATTCATGGGATGAAGCATAAGCCTGGGCACCCACCGCCACGCGGGGCCTGCCTCCCTCGTTCATGGGATGCCCCCTGCCAGATGCGTCACGAAACTTGTCTCTTCTTTCTGCCCTTGCGCCGCACCGCCGCCCCCTGCGCGGCCGCACCGTGAATACTTTCGAATTCCAGCCACGCCCTCGCGGCCTTTTCAGGGGCCGATTCGCAGGGATTTGTGGGGTCACCGCGCCGTGAGCGGTGCGGACCTCATGCAAAATTGTCTGAATCCGGCCACGGGGCGCGACCAGCGCACCCCCAGTCACCTCCTCCCATGGAACCGCAAACCACCCATCTGTTGTATCTGCACGGCTTCCGTTCGTCGCCCCGCTCGACCAAGGCGCGGCTGGTGGCGAAGCACGTGGCGCGCGAGCACCCGAACCTGGAGTGGTGGTGCCCGCAGCTGCCGCCGTCGCCGCACGATGCGATCGACATGGTGATGAAGGGCATCGCGCACTGGCCGCGCAAGTCGATGGCGGTGATCGGTTCGTCGCTGGGCGGTTTCTACGCCACCTACGTCGCTGGCATGACCCGCTGCCGCGCCGTGCTGCTCAACCCCGCGGTGCACCCGGCGCGCGACCTCACGCGCTACATCGGCAGCCAGACCGCCTGGCACGATCCGGCCGAGCACTTCTATTTCCAGCCCGAATTCATCCAGGAGCTACGCGCGATGGAAATCGGCGCGCTCACGCGGCCCGAGCGCCTGTTCGCGATCATCGCCAAGGGCGACGAGGCGCTCGACTGGCACGAGATGTCGGCGCGTTACCCCGACAGCCGCATCAAGCTGCTCGAGGGCGGCGACCATGCGCTGTCCGATTTCGAAAAAGCGCACCTCGACGACGTGATGGCGTTCATCAACCCCGTCTAGCGTTCGCCCCGGGCCCGGAAGCGCGCCCGATCCCGCGTGGGAGAATCGCCGGATGTTTGTATTGTTTGAAGAAGCCGGCAAATACCTCGGCGGCCGCATCCTGTCGGAAGCCGAAGCCTCGGCACAGGTCGAGCTCGAGACCGGCAAGCGCGTCAAGGTCAAGGGCGCCAACATCGTTCTGCGTTTCGAGAAGCCGGCCCCGGCCGAGCTGATGGCCGAGGCGCGCACGCTCGCCGCCGCCATGGACCTCGACCTCGCCTGGGAATTCGCGGCCGAAGGCGAGTTCGGCTTTGCCGACCTGGCGGCCGACTATTTCAGCGACAAGCCCTCGCTGGCGCAGCAGGCCGCCGCGCTGTTCGCGCTGTTCGAGGCGCCGCACTACTTCCGCCGCGCGGGCAAGGGGCGCTTCAAGAAGGCCCCGGCCGAGATCGTGCAGCAGGCGCTGGCCGCCATCGAGAAGAAGAAGGCCATCCAGGCGCAGATCGTCGAATGGGCCGGCCAGCTGGCCGAAGGCGTGTGCCCGCCGCCGATCCGCGAGCAGCTCTACAAGATCCTGTTCAAGCCCGACAAGAACGCGCCCGAGTACAAGGCCGTGGTCGACGCCGCGCGCGCCACGCAGCGCCCGCCGCTCGACCTGCTGGAGCGCGCTGGCGCCATCGATTCGCCCTACCAGTTCCACTGGCGGCGCTTCCTGTTCGAGAACTTCCCCAAGGGCACCGGCTTTCCCGCGCTCGCGGCGCCGGCCGTCGCCGACGACCTGCCGCTGGCCGAAGGCGTGCGGGCCTTCTCGATCGACGACTCGCAGACCACCGAAATCGACGACGCGCTGTCGGTGCAGGGCATGGGCAGCGGCACCATCACGGTCGGCATCCACATCGCCGCGCCGGGCCTGGCGCTCACGCCGGGCAGCGCCATCGACGCCGTGGCGCGCGCGCGCATGTCCACCGTGTACATGCCGGGCTACAAGATCACCATGCTGCCCGATGAGGTGGTCGACACCTACACGCTGCTCGAAGGCGGCGACCGTCCGGCCGTGTCGCTCTATGCGCGCTTCGACGAAGCCACGCTCGAGCTGCAGGCCACCGAGACCAAGCTCGAACGCGTGCCGATCGTCGCCAACCTGCGCCACGACCAGCTCGACGCCGTCGTCACGCAGCCCTGGCTCGAAGACGCCACCTTCACCTCCGACAACACCCCCGACGCCGCCGCGAAGCTGCGCGCGCCGCTCTCCTTCCTGTTCCGCCTGGCCAAGCACCTGAAGGCGCAGCGCGAAGTGGTGCGCGGCAAGCCCGAGAACTTCAGCCGGCCCGACTACAACTTCCGCCTCGTCGGCAACGACGGCGCGGAGCCCACCGGCAACGAGCAGGTGCAGATCAGCACGCGCCAGCGCGGCGCACCGCTCGACCTGATCGTGTCCGAGGCCATGATCCTGGCCAACAGCAGCTGGGGCGGCTGGCTGGGCGAGCTCGGCGTGCCGGGCCTGTACCGCAGCCAGGCCAGCCTGGCGCCCGGCATCAAGGTGCGCATGGGCACGCGCGCGCTGCCGCATGCGGGCCTGGGCGTGAAGAGCTACGCCTGGAGCACCTCGCCGCTGCGCCGCTACACCGACCTCGTGAACCAGTGGCAGATCATCGCGGCCGCGCGCCACGGCAAGACCGCAGCGCTGGCCGCGCCCTTCAAGCCGAAGGACGCCGACCTGTTCTCGATCCTGTCGGGCTTCGACGCGGCCTACGCCACGTACAACGCCTACCAGGGCGGCATGGAGCGCTTCTGGACGCTGAAGTACCTGCAGCAGCAGGGCATCACCGAGCTCGAGGCCACGGTCATCAAGGACATTCCCAACGGCGCGCTGGTGCGTGCCGACACGCTGCCGCTGGTGTTCCCGGTGGCCGGCCAGCAGGAGCGCGGCGCGCGCGTGCGCGTGAAGCTCGGCGAGATCGACGAGATCGCGCTCGACGTGAGCGGCACCGTGCTCGAACGCTTCGACGTGCCGCAGGCCGATGCCGCAACCGCTGAGGGCGGCGAGGACGACGAGGAAGAAGTCGCCGGCCCGATCGCCATCGCGGTCGACCTGAGCGACACCGAGGCCGCACCCGACCCGGCGACGACCACGCCTGCATGACCCCCGGTCGAACGACCGGAGACACGCGACCCCTGGAGGAGTTTCGAGAATGAATCTCAAGGACCTCAGCACGCTGCAGATCGCTCTGGGCGTGTCGGTCATCGCGCATGCCGCGTTGCTCGCGGTGCGCTTCGTCGATCCCGAATCGTTCAACCGGGTCTTCAGCGAAACCCCGCTCGAGGTGATCCTGGTCAACAGCAAGACCAACGACAAGCCCGACCCCGCGGCCCGCGTGATGGCGCAGACCACGCTCGCGGGCGGCGGCGACCTCGACAAGGGCCGGGCCACCAGCCCGCTGCCGCCGTCGAGCTTCACCACCATGGGCGACTCGTTCGAGGAGTCGCGCCGCCAGGTCGAGGCCATGCAGGCTCAGCAGATGCAGATGCTGGCGCAGCTCAAGCGCGAGCTGGCCGCCATGCCCGTGCCCGATCCGCGCCAGGCCGGCGACCCGACCGAGGCCGCCGCGCGCGAGGAAAAGCGCCGCCAGATGGTCGCGCTGCTCGCCGAGATCGAGCGCCGCGTGAACGAGGAAAACGCGCGCCCCAAGAAGCGCTACCTGAGCCCCGCCACGCGCGAGGCCGCCTACGCGCTGTACGTCGACACGCTGCGCCGGCGCATCGAGGTCAAGGGCACCGAGAACTTCCCGACCGCGGCCGGCAAGAAGCTCTACGGCGAACTCAAGATGACGGTCACCATCAACCACGACGGGCGCGTGCTCGACACCGTGGTCGACGAGAGCTCGGGCAACACCACGCTCGACCGCCGTGCCCAGGCCATCGTGCGCAGCGTCGGCAACTTCGGCACCTTCACCGACGCCATGCGCAAGCAGACCGACCAGATCGTGCTGCAGTCGCGCTTCAAGTTCACGCGCGACGAGACCATCGAGCTGTCGTCCCAATAGCAACAGCACCCCAGCAGAACACGGAGCATCGGCCATGGATCAGTACTGCGTCATGGGCAACCCCGTCGAGCACAGCCGCTCGCCCCGCATCCACGCGCGCTTTGCCGAACTCTGCGGCCAGCCCATGGCCTACGGCCGGCGCCTGGTGCCGATCGGCGCGTTTGCCGAAGGCATCGCCGCCTTCCGCAGTGAAGCGGCCGCGCAGGGCGACACCGCACGCGGCTGCAACGTCACCGTGCCCTTCAAGTTCGACGCCGCCGCGCTCGCGCAGCACACCAGCGAGCGCGCCACGCTGGCGCAGGCCGTGAACACGCTGCGCTTCGAGGCCGACGGCAGCATCCACGCCGACAACACCGACGGCATCGGCCTGGTCAACGACATCGTGCGCAACGCCGGCGTGCCGCTGGCGGGCCGGTCGCTGCTGCTGATCGGCGCCGGCGGCGCGGCGGCTGGCGTGCTCGGGCCGCTGCTCGACGCGGGCGCCGCGCACGTCGTGGTGGCCAACCGCACGCTCGACAAGGCCATCGCGCTGGTGCAGCGCCACGCCGCGCTCGCGCTGCGCCACGGCGCCACGCTCGAGGCCTGGGCGCTCGACGAGGTGCCGGGCGACTTCGACGTGGTGGTCAACGCCACCGCCTCCAGCCTCGCGGGCGACGCCGTGCCCGTGCGCGCGCAGGTGCTGCGCCCGGGCGCGCTGGCCGTCGACATGATGTACGGCCCCGCCGCCGCAGGCTTCATGGCCTGGGCCGAAGCGCACGGCGCGGTCGCGCGCGACGGCCTCGGCATGCTGGTGGAACAGGCCGCCGAAGCCTTCGAATTCTGGCGCGGCGTGCGCCCGCCGTCGGCCCAGGTGCTGGCCGAGCTGCGCGCCTCGCTCGCCGCCGGCGCATGAAGGGCCTGCTGCGCCTGATCGCCTGCCTCGTGGTGGCGGGCCTGGCGCTCGAACTGTTCTTCGTGGTGCGCATCGCGGCCATGGCGGTGATCGATCCGCAGAGCACGGCCTTCCAGCGCTCCGAAGCCTGGCGCGTCGCCCTCTCGCAGGGCCGCGACGGCGGATGGCGCCAGGACTGGGTGCCGTACACGCAGATCAACGACACCCTCAAGCGCGCCGTGATCGCGAGTGAAGACGCCGGCTTCGTCGACCACAACGGCGTCGAGTGGGAAGCCATCGAGCGTGCGCGGCAGCGCAACGCCCGCGCCGAACAGCTGGCCGCCAAGCGCATGGCGCGCGCGGCTGCACGCGGCAAACCGGTGCAGCCGGCCCCGCTGCGCGGCGGCTCCACCATCACGCAGCAACTCGCGAAGAACCTGCTGCTGTCGGGCGAGCGCACCATGCTGCGCAAGGGCCAGGAGCTGGTGCTCGCCACGCTGCTCGAGGTGCTGCTCGACAAGCGGCGCATCCTCGAGATCTACCTGAACAACGTCGAATGGGGCGAAGGCGTGTTCGGCGCCGAGGCCGCGGCGCAGTACTACTTCAGGAAACCGGCCGCACGCTTGACTTCATACGAAGCCGCGCGCCTGGCCGTGATGCTGCCGAGCCCGAAGTTCTTCGAGCGGCGGCCCAACTCCTCGTACATCAACGGACGGGCATCGACGATCGTGGCGCGGATGCCGGCGGTCGACCTGCCCTGAGCCTGCGCACCGCGCCTTCCACCGCCAGCACGGCGACGAAGCCGATCGCGTAGGCCAGCACGTCCCACCAGTCGGCGGTGGCGCCGAGCACGATGCGCAGCGCGCGGTTCGGAATGTGCAGGTGCCAGGTCGACGCAAGGAACTGCCCGAGTTCCACCAGCAGCCCCACGCCGAAGGCCGCCAGCGCGAGCGGCAGCACGCGCGCGCCGACGAAGGTCTTGAACACCACGTACACCCACGCCACGGCGAGCACGTCGCCGAAGAAGCTTCGCACCCAGCCCCAGCGCGCGCCGACGGTGGCCAGCAGCACGAGCAACACGAAGAGGGCCACCGCCCACGCCAGGGAAAGAAGATCGAATCGCCATCGCATGGCCCGTATCATCGCCTCCATATGCTGGCAAAGCTCACAGGTTGGTTGCTGCTGGGAATCGTCCGATTGCTCACCGGCGCGCAGGCGCGCTGGTACGGCTGTCCGCCGAAAGCCGAGCAGCGCATCTACTTCGCGAATCACCAGAGCCATGCGGACCTCGTGATGATCTGGGCCGCACTGCCCGAAGAGCTGCGCAGCATCACGCGGCCCATCGCGGCGCGCGACTACTGGGCCAACACGCCGGTCAAGCGCTGGATCACGACGGAGGTGTTCAACGCGGTGTATGTGGAGCGGGCGGCCACGGGGGCTGCTCCGGTTGCGCCGCCGCCGGAAACACCGCCTCAGGCACCGCCGCCCGCGGCGCCCATCGCCCCGGACGAGCGCATCGAGCCGTCGATGGAGCCGCTGCTGCCGATCGAAACGGTGGTTCACGCACCGGCCGCCGAAGGCCCGCAGGAGATTCAGGGACAGCTCGATCTTCCCGCGCCCCCGCCGCCTCCACCACCGGTCGCACCGCCGCCGGTCATCGAACCCGAAGCACCGGTCGCCGCGCCCGAGCCGCCCGCCGCCGACCCGCTCGCCCCGCTCATCGACGCGCTGCGCAGCGGCGACTCGATCATCATCTTTCCCGAAGGCACGCGCGGCCACACCGGCGAGCCGCAGAAATTCAAGTCGGGCCTGTACGCCCTGGCGACGATGTTCCCCGACGTGGTGCTCGTGCCGGCCTGGATCGACAACGTGCAGCGCGTCATGCCCAAGGGCGAGATCGTGCCCGTGCCCATCCTGTGCTCCGTCACCTTCGGCGCGCCGATCCGCGTCGAAGCAGGCGAAGAGCGCCGCCCTTTCCTCGACCGTGCGCGTGCCGCCGTGATCGCATTGCGCGACGTCTGAAGGTATGAACCAGTTCCTGCGCAGCCTCAGCCCGACCCAGCAGGTCGCGGCCCTTTTCCTGATCGTCTTCGGCCTGCTCTTCATCGTGAGCACCGCCGTCTTCTTCCTGAGCTTCAAGGAGCGGCGCAACCCGGTGCACGACGAGTCGTGGCAGGCCGAGCTGGCGCATTTCCGCGCGCTGCTGGGCACCACCTGGTTCATGGTGATCGTGTTCTGGATCGGCTGGGCGCTGGGCGAAACGGTGGCCACGGTGCTGTTCGCGCTGATCGCGTTTTTTGCGCTGCGAGAATTCATCACGCTCTCGCCGACGCGGCGCGGCGACCACCGCAGCCTGATCCTCGCGTTCTTTGTGGTGCTGCCGATCCAGTTCTGGCTGGTGGCCACGGCGCGCTTCGACCTGTTCACGGTGTTCATCCCGGTCTACGTGTTCCTCGCCATTCCGGTGGCGAGTGCGCTGGCGAACGACCCGAGCCACTTTCTCGAACGCAACGCCAAGCTGCAGTGGGGCATCATGGTCTGCGTCTACGGCATGAGCCACGTGCCCGCGCTGCTGCTGCTGACCTTCCCGGGCTACGAAGGCAAGAGCGCCTTCCTCGTGTTCTTCCTGGTGTTCGTGGTGCAGACCTCGGTGCTGGTGCAGCACCTGATCTCGCGGCGCATGCAGCGCACGCCGTTCGCGCCGAACGTGAGCCGCAGCTTCAACTGGACCAGCTGGGGCGTCGGCATCGTCGTGGCCAGCCTGGTGGGCGCGCTGTTCTCGTTCATCACGCCGTTCAAGTTCGGGCAGGCGCTCGCGGTGTCGATCATTGCCTGCGTCGCGGGCTCGATGGGCCACCTCGTGATGAAGGCGCTCAAGCGCGACCGCGGCATTCCGAACTGGGGCCAGAAGGGCGTGGGCGTGACCGGCGCCAACGGCCTGCTCGACCGCGTCGATGCGCTGTGCTTCGCGGCGCCGATCTTCTTCCATTCGATCCGCTGGTACTTCAACGTCTGAAGCACCGGGCGGGCGGTGGGCGATCAGACCTTGCGCCGCACCACCCGGTCGAAGGCCTGCTTCGCACGCCGCCCTAGAGCCCTCGTCTTCAGCGCCTGAAGCTCGCGCTTGAGCCGCGTGCGCTGCTCGGCCGAGAGCGCCGTGCCGAAACGCCCGAGTGCCAGCTCCAGCGCCTCGCGCTGCGCCGCCACCCGCCCCTGCCGCCCTTCGGCCTCGGCCAGCCATTCGCACGCATTGGCGACGCGCTCGCGCAAGGCCGTGTCGCCCGACTCGCCGAAGCGCGCGATGAGCACGCGGTAGGCCTTGGCCTGGCCCGGCAGGTCGTCCATCTTGTCGAAGGCCTTGGCCTTGTTGATCATCGACTTGGCGGCCCACAGCTGCAGGGCGCTGTCCCGCGCCATCGCCGTGCGCGCAATCACCTCGTCGTAGCTGGCCACGGCCTCGGCGAAGCGGCCCGCGCGGCGCAGCACGGCGCCCTTGCGGAACAGCGCGCCGGCCACGCGCGCACGCAGGTCGGGCAGTTCGGAATTGCCCCAGCGCGCAACGATCTCGTCGTGCACGCGCATCTCGTCCGCGGGCCGCGCGAGGCGGTCGAGCGCGGTGCTCTTGTATTGCAGGCACAGCGCCACCTGCGACTGCATCTCGGTGGAGGCATCGGCGCCGTAGCGCGCGTCCATCGCGTCGGCCGCCTCGACGACCTCGGCGAAGTGCTCGAGCGCCAGCAGGCAGAAGGTCTTGTGCGACAGGGCGCGGGCGCACTGGCGGCACATCAGCGGGTGCGGCGACGCGGCATGCGCCGCGAGCACCTCGTCGAACAGCGCGATGGCCTCGCGCGATGCGCCCGCGTCGCCGAGCTTGCGGCCTTCGCGGACGGTGTCGCACGCCGCATCGAAGAGCTCGGCCGGCAGCTCGCCGACGTCAAGGCCACCGGTCTTGCGCAGGCGCTTCAGGCAGGCCTCGCGCCCGGCCATGGCCTTCACGCGCAGCTCGCGCAGTTCAGGCGTGGCGCCGTCGCGCGACGCCGCCACGAGCGGCTCGTACACCGCAAGCGCCGCCTCGGGCCGACCCAGCAGGTCGAGCAGCACGAAGCCCTTGTGCAGCAAGGTGGTGGCCACGGTGCGCTGCACCATGGCGTCGCTGTCGCGCGCGAAAGTGCCGAGCAGGCGCTCGCAGGCGGCCAGTGCGGCCTCGCCGTCGCCCTGGTCGCGCAGCCCCACGGCCCATTCGTGGGCGCGCACGGCCGCGAGGCGACGCACCTGCGCGGAGGCGTCGTGGCCGTAGCGGTCGAGCAGCCAGCCGACCAGCTCGGCACGGCGCGCGACCTCGTCGAGCCCGAGGCCGTCGAAGAACAGGGCCAGCGCGCGCACGCCCTCCAGCCGCAGCTCGGGCGCGGCCTCGGCCAGGCCGGTCTCGATCTGGTCGGCCACCTGCAGGCACAGCACCTGCGCCTGCGTGTGCTGCGCCAGTTCGCGCAGGTTGAGCACCGCGGCCAGCCGCGCCCGCGCCACGCGCAGCACCACGCCGGCGTCGGCGCCGCCCTCGAAGCGTTCGATGGCCGCTTCGAGCGTGGCCAATGCGTCCTGCGGCAGGCCACGGTGGTGTTCGATCTCGGCTTTCAGCAGGCGCGCATCGAGCCGCCACGCATCGAGCGCGGCATCGGCCTGTGCGTCGAGCTGCTCGCTCATGAAGTCGCAGGCCTCGCAGCGCGCCGCCGCATCGTCGATGAGCCAGGTGCGCTGGTACAGCGCGTGGGCGATGTGCGCGCGGATCTCGGGCTCGCTGCGCCCGCCGTGCGCAGCCACGAGGCGGTCGAGTGTGGCCAGCGCGTCGGCCGGGCGGTGCAGTTGGCGCAGCACGTGCGCGAGCAGCCGCAGCGCCTGGCAACAGGGCACGACCACGCCGGCGTCGGGCAGCGCACCGAACTCGGCGATCAGCCGGCTGCAGGCGGCGATCGCCTCGCGGCGGCGGCCGAGGTCGCTCAACAGCTCCGCCTGGCGAAAGCTCGCGGCGGCGCGTTCGGCGGGAGATTGCTGCAGGTGCGCGGGCAGGGCCGGGGCGTCGTTCAATGGCTTCGGTTGCTGCTGCGCGGAGGACTCGACTACATTCACCTTCGCTTCCTTGTGTGGCGCGCCCCGCGCGGAGCGGGGCGGAATGCAAGAACGGCGGATTCTGCCCGCGATCCCCCACGCATCGCGCGCGAATTCGCACCTTCTTCAACCTTCCTCACCCAGGCTTAGGCCTTTACGCTTCCTTTTCATGCGGATCCTCGGCATCGACCCCGGTTTGCAGACCACCGGCTTCGGCGTGGTCGATGCGGACGGCCATGCGCTGCGCTACGTGGCCAGCGGCACCATCAGCACCCGACACCTGGGCAGCGGCAACCTGCCGGCGCGCCTGAAGGTGCTGTTCGACGGCATCGGCGAGATCACGGCGCGCTACCAGCCCGAGGCGTCGGCGGTCGAAATCATCTTCGTCAACGTCAACCCGCAGTCGACGCTGCTGCTGGGCCAGGCGCGCGGCGCCTGCGTGACGGCGCTGGTGAGCCACAACCTCTCGGTGGCCGAGTACACGGCGCTGCAGATGAAGAAGGCCGTGGCCGGCCACGGCCAGGCCGCGAAGGCGCAGGTGCAGGAGATGGTGAAGCGCCTGCTCGACCTGCCCGGCCTGCCGGGCGCCGACGCGGCGGATGCGCTGGGCATCGCCATCACGCACGCGCAGGTCGGCCGTTCGATGGCGCGGCTCGCGGAGGCGGCCGAGCTGTCGAAGACCCACGCCGGCACCTACCGGCAAGGGCGTTCGCGCTGAGGCTTCAGCGCACGATGTAGCGCAGGTCGCCCAGGCGCCGGCGGCGTTCGCGCACCTCGGCGGCCACCGACATCGCATCGCCAGCCAACGCCCGCGCGATCCAGCCGGCCAGCTGCGGCATGTCCTCGGGCGTGAAGCCCAGCCGCACGATCTCGGGCACGCCCAGGCGCAGGCCGTTGATGTCGCCGTCGACCGGCGCGATCGGCAGGCCGATGCCGCAGGCCAGCAGGCCGCCCTGGGCCAGCTGCTTCGCGGCGCGTTGCCCGCCGCCCCAGCGCGCAGCCTCGAGCGCGAACTGGTGCGACTGCGTGAAGCCGCGTGCCTTGGCGAACACCGGCAGGCCTTGCGCATCGAGCGCGCGTGCGAGCGCCTGCGCGGTGTCGCGCATCGCCGCCGCATAGGCCGCGCCGTGCACCTTCCAGTCGAGCAGGCCGCGCGCCAGCGCCGCGGTGCGGCCCGCGTCCGAGTTGGCCGTGAGGCCGGGGTAGGCGATGGCGTCGATGCGCGCCATCAGCGCCGCGTCGTTCGACACGATCAGCCCGCCGGCCGGGCCGCCCAGGCTCTTGTAGGTGCTCATCGTGATCGCGTGCGCGCCCTCTTCGAGTGGCTGCGGCCAGGCCTTGCCGGCCACCATGCCCGAGAGGTGCGCGGCATCGAAGAGCACCTTGGCGCCCACGCTGTCGGCCACCTCGCGGATCGCGGGCACCGGGTGCGGGAACAGGTTCAGGCTGCCGCCGATGGTGATGAGCTTGGGCTTCACCTCGCGCGCGAGCTTGGCCAGCGCCATCACGTCGACCGAGTAGCCGTCGGCATCGACCGGCGCCGGCACGGTCTTCAGGCCGTAGAGCCCGGCCGCGCCCGCCGCGTGGTGCGTCACATGGCCGCCGATGGCGGGCGGCGGCGCGATGATCGTGTCGCCGGGCTGGCAGGTCGCCATGAACACGTACAGGTTCGACAGCGCGCCCGAGCTCACGCGCACCTCGGCGAAGCGCGCGCCGAACACCTCGGCCGCCAGCTCGGCGGCAACGACCTCGATGCGCTCGATGGCTTCCAGCCCCATCTCGTACTTGTCGCCCGGGTAGCCCAGCGACGGGCGCGACCCCAGCCCGCGCGACAGCAGCGCCTCGGCGGCGGGGTTCATCACGTTGGTGGCGGGGTTGAGGTTCAGCCCCTCGACGTCGTGGATGCGGTGGCTGTCGGCCACGAGGCGTTCGATCTCGGCGGCCACGCCCGCCGCGTCGCGCGCGGCGGCGTCGGCGGCAATGGCGAGCACGTGGTCCTCGCTGGCGGCGGGAACCCAGGAACGGCGGTGAAGGGCTGCGGGCATGCGGTGTCTCGCTGGGAGTGGTGGAAGGGAATGACCGCATGGTCGCGCCCCGTGCCCCAACGGGCAACACGGATAAACTGGGCCTGAGCCCTAGAAAAACTTGGCCTGCACGGCATTCAGATCATGTCCCTCGCCCCACCCCGCCCTCGCCTGCCGCCGCACACGGCCGTGCGCGCCTTCGAGGCTGCGGCGCGCCACGGCAGCTTCGCGCGCGCGGCCGAGGAACTGTTCGTGACGCCCGCCGCCGTCGCGCAGCAGATCAAGGCGCTCGAGACCTGGGCCGGCGGTGCGCTGTTCGAGCGACACAGCCAGGGCATCCGGCTCAGCGCACACGGGCGGCGCGCGCTGCCTGCACTCAGCGCGGCGGTCGACCAGCTCGGCCTCGCGGTGCAGGCGCTGCGCCAGGAAACCCAGACCGCCGCGCGCCGCAGCACGCTGCAGGTGGCGGCCCTGCCGGCGATGGCGCAGCTGTGGCTGTCGCCGCGGCTCTCGCGGCTGAAGGCCGCGCTGCCCGGCGTGCAGGTGTCGGTGACGGCGCTGGAGCAGCCGCCGAACTTCCGGCGCGAGCCTTTCGATCTCGGGCTGTTCTATGCGCGCGGCGCCGAAGCCGCCGTCGGCGCCACGGGTATCCCGCTCGCGCGCGACCGCCTCGTGCCCGTGTGCAGCCCGCGCGTGCGCGCGTCGCTGGAGAGCGCCCGCCCGCGCCCGCTCGACGACCTCCTCGACGTGCTCGCGCGCTGCGGCGGCCTGCACGACACGGTGTGGCGCGACGACTGGTCGCGCTGGCTGCAGGCCGTGCGCCCCGGCACCACGGCGACCGAGGCCGATGCGCTGGCCGCGGGCCCGGATTTCTCGCTCTACAGCCTCGCGCTGCAGGCCGCGCTCGATGGCGAAGGAGTGCTGATGGGTCGCGAGCGGCTGGTGGCGCCGTTGCTGGAGAAAGGCCGGCTGCACGCGCCCTGGGGGCGGCCGAAGGCGCTGGGGGACACGCTGATGCTGCTGGTGCCCGCACACCGCAAGGGGCCGCTGCTTGCGCAGCAGGTGCAGGCCTTGCAGGCCCTGGTCGATTGAGGGTAGCTGGTTAAGCGACGCGCTCGGCGATCAGTACGGCGAAGAAGCCGAGCGCCGCCAGCACCGTCCACTTGAACACGATCCAGCCGAAGCGGCGGTACTTGACCTGCCCCGTGCCCGCATAGAACGCGAAGGACACGCCCGCCACCAGCAGAAGCAGCAGGATGGCCCAGCGAAAGAGAAGCATCTGAAGGAAAAGGCGTGCGCCGGGCTTACCAGGCCCGCGCCACTTCGCCGAAGCCGCGCGGTGCGCGCTTCTCGTCCTCGAAGGTCACGACCTCGTAGGCGTCGCTGTGCGAGAGCAGCTCGCGCAGCAGCTTGTTGTTGAGCGCATGGCCCGAGCGGAACGCGGTGTACGCGGCCAGCAGCGGCTTGCCGATGATGTACAGGTCGCCCATGGCGTCGAGGATCTTGTGCTTCACGAACTCGTCGTCGTAGCGCAGGCCACCGGCATTGAGCACCTTGGTGTCGTCCATGACGATGGCGTTGTCCAGGCCACCGCCGAGCGCCAGGCCCTTGCTGCGCATGTACTCGACTTCCTTGGTGAAGCCGAAGGTGCGTGCGCGTGCGATGTCGCGGCTGTACGAGTCGGTGCCCAGGTCGAACTCCACGCGCTGGCCGGTGGAGTTGACGACGCGGTGGTCGAAGTCGATCTCGAAGCTCAGCTTGAAGCCGTGGTACGGCTCCAGGCTTGCCCACTTCTCGTTGGCGCCCTCGCCTTCGCGCACCTCGACCTTGCGCAGCACGCGGATGAAGCGGCGCGGCGCCTTCTGCAGTTCGATGCCCGCGCTTTGCAGCAGGAACACGAAGGACGAGGCCGACCCGTCGAGGATCGGCACTTCGTCGGCCGTGATGTCGATGTAGAGGTTGTCGATGCCCAGGCCCGCGCAGGCGGACATGATGTGCTCGACGGTCTGCACCTTGGCGCCGCCCGTGGAGACGGTGGACGCCAGGCGTGTGTCGGTGACCGATTCGGCGGTCATGCGGATCTCGACCGGCTCGGGCAGGTCGACGCGGCGGAACACGATGCCCGTGTCGGCCGGGGCCGGTCGCAGGGTCAGCTCCACGCGTTGGCCGCTGTGAAGCCCCACGCCCACGGCGCGGCTGATCGACTTGAGGGTTCGTTGTTGCAGCACGCCCGAGATTTTAGGCGGGCGGCGACCGTGACGCCCTATTCCCTTCGCTATGGCCGCGATAGACATGCACCGGTCAGATAAGAAAAAACAAAAAGCCGGGAGCCCCCGGCGATGGACGCAAGGGGCACGAGGTGGACGCAGCGCCTAGAGCCGGGGGTCAGTCCCTTTCAGGTCTTCCCCGTCCCCTTGCGAACCCTCGTGCCCTCTGCGTTCGGTGGCCTGCGGTCAGTCGGCCTGACGGCGCAGGAATGCGGGGATCTCGAAGTCGTCCATGCCACCCGACGACAGCGCGTCGACCTTGGCAGCGGCCATCGTGCGGTTGGTGCGCCACACGCTGGGCACGGCCATGCCGTCGTAGTTGGGCTGGCTGCCCGAACCACCACCCGCGTGGCCCACGCCGCCGAGCGTCGGCACGGTGAACGGGATGTTGTCGGTTCCGGTGCGGATCACTTCGAGCGTCGGGGCCTGGCGGCGTGCGTCGGCGCGCGACAGGCCCGTGGCCACCACCGTGACGCGCATCTGGTCGCCCAGGCTTTCGTCGTAGGCGGCGCCGTAGATCACGTGCGCGTCCGGCGAGGCGTAGGCGCGGATGGTGTTCATCGCGAGCTTCGACTCGTTCAGCTTCAGCGAACCCTTCGACGCCGTCACCAGCACCAGCACGCCCTTGGCGCCCGAGAGGTCGATGCCTTCGAGCAGCGGGCAGGCCACGGCCTGTTCGGCGGCGATGCGCGCACGGTCGGGGCCTGCTGCGGCAGCGGTGCCCATCATGGCCTTGCCGGGTTCGCCCATCACGGTGCGCACGTCTTCGAAGTCGACGTTCACGCCGCCGTACTCGTTGATGATTTCCGAGATACCGCCCACGGCGTTCTTCAGCACGTCGTTGGCGTGCGCGAAGGCTTCGTCCTGGGTGATGTCTTCACCGAGCACGTCCAGCAGCTTCTCGTTGAGCACGACGATCAGCGAGTCGACGTTGGCTTCGAGCTCGGCCAGGCCGGCGTCGGCGTTGGTCATGCGACGGCCGCCTTCCCAGTCGAAGGGCTTGGTCACCACGCCCACCGTCAGGATGCCCATTTCCTTGGCCACGCGCGCGATCACGGGTGCCGCGCCGGTGCCGGTGCCGCCGCCCATGCCGGCCGTGATGAACAGCATGTGCGCGCCGTCGATGGCAGCGCGGATGTCGTCCACCGCGGCTTCGGCCGCGTCACGGCCCTTCTCGGGCTTGCTGCCGGCGCCCAGGCCGCTGATGCCCAGCTGGATGTTCTTGTGCGCGTTGCTGCGTTGCAGGGCTTGCGCGTCGGTGTTGGCGCAAACGAACTGCACGCCTTGCACACCACGCTCCATCATGTGGGCGACCGCATTGCCACCGCCGCCGCCGACACCGATCACCTTGATCTGCGTGCCCTGGTTGAATTCTTCGACTTCGATCATTTCGATGGTCATTTCTAACTCCTTGAATATTGCAGTTGCCGTTATGTGTCTATGAATATTTCTTTTGCCGTGACGTGATCAACGGGATCGCCGTCGCGATGGTGGACCGGTGCGTCGCCATCGCTCGTTGAAATGCAGCGGAGGGCCCGCGCGTGCGAGCCAGAGTGGGGAGTGGTTCATGGTCAGAAGTTCCCCACGATGAAGTCCTTGAAACGTCCGAACGCAGTCTTTACGGACCCGTTCTTCTGTGCGACCTTGAAGCCACGCATGCGTGCAAAACGTGCCTCCTCGAGCAGGCCCATCACGGTGGCCGCGCGCGGCTGCGCCACCATGTCCGAGAGCGCGCTCGAGTACTTCGGAATGCCGCGGCGCACGGGCTTGAGGAAGATGTCTTCACCGAGTTCGACCATGCCGGGCATGACGGCACTGCCGCCCGTGAGCACCACGCCCGACGACAGCACTTCCTCGTAGCCCGACTCGCGCACCACCTGCTGCACCAGCGAGAAGATTTCTTCGATGCGCGGCTCGATCACGCCGGCAAGCGCCTGCTTGCTCAACATGCGCGGGCCGCGATCGCCAAGGCCGGGGACTTCGACCTGCGATTCAGGGTCGGCCAGCAGCTGCTTGGCATAGCCGTGCTCGACCTTGATGTCCTCCGCGTCCTTGGTGGGCGTGCGCAGGGCCATCGCGATGTCGCTCGTGATGAGGTCGCCCGCGATCGGGATCACGGCCGTGTGGCGGATCGCGCCGTTGGTGAAGATCGCCACGTCGGTGGTGCCCGCGCCGATGTCGACCAGCACCACGCCGAGTTCGCGCTCGTCTTCGGTGAGCACCGCCTGGCTCGAGGCCAGCGGGTTCAGCATCAGCTGGTCGACCTCCAGGCCGCAGCGGCGCACGCACTTGATGATGTTCTCGGCCGCGCTCTGCGCGCCGGTCACGATGTGCACCTTGGCCTCCAGGCGCATGCCGCTCATGCCGATCGGCTCCTTCACGTCCTGGCCGTCGATCACGAACTCCTGCGGCTCCACCAGCAACAGGCGCTGGTCGCTCGAGATGTTGATGGCGCGCGCCGTCTCGACCACGCGGGCCACGTCGGCGGGCGTGACTTCCTTGTCCTTCACCGCCACCATGCCGCTCGAGTTGATGCCGCGGATGTGGCTGCCGGTGATGCCGGTGTAGACGCGGCTGATCTTGCAGTCGGCCATCAGCTCGGCTTCTTTCAGCGCCTGCTGGATGCTCTGCACGGTGGCGTCGATGTTCACCACGACGCCGCGCTTGAGGCCGTTGCTGGGCGCGATGCCCAGGCCGGCCAGCTTGAGCTCGCCGCCTTGCAGCACCTCGGCCACGACCACCATCACCTTGGCGGTTCCGATGTCCAGGCCTACGACCAGGTCTTTGTATTCTTTGGGCATGTAGATGTCCTCGGTATTCGCTACTTGATTTTTCTTGGGGCCTCGGGCGAGACCGTGGTGACGCCGCGCAGCCGCAGGGCATACGCGTCGTTGTGGCGCAGATCGGCGCGTTCGACGTCGGCCACCGTGCGGCGGTACTGGCCCGCGACCTGCGTCACGGTCTTCAGGAACCGCTGCAGGCGCGCCGACACCTCGTCGCTCTGGCCGCGGCCGAGCTCGATCTCGGCCCCGCTGTCCAGCAGCACCTTCCAGCTGCCGCGGCTGGACAGCCGCAGCTCGGCGATGTCGAAGTCGTAGGGCTCGAACATCGGCGCGAGCACGCGGTACATGCCCAGCACCTGCCCGGCCTGCTCGATCGGGCCGTCCAGGCGCGGCAGGTCGGCATCGACCTCGGCCACGTTGGCCTCGAACACGTCGCCGAAACCGTTGATCAGCTTGGAGCCGGCCTCGTCGCCCCACACCGCCACCGGCACCTGCTCGGTCAGCGTCACGCGCAGCTTGTTCGGGAACTCGCGCCGCACCACCGCGCTGCGGACCCACGGCACCGTCTCGAAGGCTGTGCGCGCACGCGCCAGGTCGATGGTGAAGAAGTTGCCCTTGAGCTGCGGCGCCACGTTGGCACGCAGCGTGACCGCGTTGTTGTGCGTGACCTCGCCGTCCACCTTGATGCCCGAGATCGGGAAGAAAGGCTGGCGCAGCACCCACCACGCGCTCGCCGCCAGCAGCATGAGCGCCACCAGCACGAACGCAACGTTCGCGACGATGTTCATCAGCTTGACGTCGAAGGGAGCGGGGATGCTGTCGGCCATGGCTTAGTTCGCGCCTCCCTTGGCATCCAGCGATGCGGACGCGAGCACGCGCACGCACAGCTCTTCGTAGGGAATGCCCGCCGCGCGCGCCGACATCGGCACCAGCGAATGGCTGGTCATGCCGGGCGAGGTGTTCATCTCGAGCAGGAAGGGCTTGCGGTCGCTGGCGCGGATCATCACGTCGGCGCGGCCCCAGCCGCGGCAGCCGAGCGTGTGGTACGCGGCCAGCGTGATGCGCTGGATCTCGCGTTCCTCGGCTTCGGGCAGGCCGCTCGGGCACTGGTACTTCACGTCGTCGGTGAAGTACTTGTTCTGGTAGTCGTAGGCGCCTTCGGGCGCGGCGATGCGCACCACCGGCAGCGCGCGCGCGTCCAGGCCCTGGCCGAGCACGGCGCAGGTGACTTCCTCGCCGTCGATGAACTCCTCGCACAGCACGTCGGCATCGAACTTCGCCGACAGCGCGACGGCATCCTGCATCTGCGAGTAGCCCTCGACCTTGGTCACGCCGATGGACGAGCCCTCGCGCGGCGGCTTCACGATCAGCGGCAGGCCGAGCACGTCGGGCACCACCATGATCTGCTCGCGGCTTTGCTGGTCGAAGGCCAGGCGCACGTACTTGGGCGTGGGCAGGCCGTCGGCCTGCCAGATGCGCTTGGTCATGACCTTGTCCATGGCCACGCTCGAGGCCATCACGCCCGAGCCGGTGTAGGGAATGCCGAGCAGCTCGAGCGCACCCTGCACGGTGCCGTCTTCGCCGTGGCGACCATGCAGCGCGACGAAGCAGCGATCGAAGCCTTCGCGCTTCAGGTCGGTCAGCTCGCGCTCCGAAGGGTCGAAGGCATGCGCGTCGACGCCGCGCGAACGCAGGGCCTGCAGCACGCCGGCGCCGGACATCAGCGACACCTCGCGTTCGGCGGAACTGCCGCCGAACAGCACGGCGACCTTGCCGAAAAGTTGTGGATCCTGAAGGCTCACGCGGCCCTCCCCTTGCGCGCAGTGCGCTCTGAAGTTGTTGATGAGGGTGCGGGCGGCGTGCCAAGTTCGACCACCTTGCCCGGCACCGCGCCGATGGAGCCCGCGCCCATGCACAGCACCACGTCGCCCGCGCGGGCGTTGTCCAGGATGGCCTGCGGCATGGCGACGATGTCGTCCACGAACACCGGCTCGACCTTGCCGGCCACGCGCAGCGCGCGCGCCAGCGTGCGGCCGTCGGCGGCCACGATGGGTGCCTCGCCCGCGGCATAGACCTCGCCCAGCAAGACCGAATCGGCCGTGCCGATGACCTTCACGAAGTCCTCGAAGCAGTCGCGCGTGCGGGTGTAGCGGTGCGGCTGGAAGGCCAGCACCAGCCGGCGCCCCGGGAAGGCGCCGCGCGCGGCCGCGATGGTGGCCGCCATCTCGACCGGGTGGTGGCCGTAGTCGTCGATGACGGTGAAGCGCCCGCCCGCCGTGTCGTTCGGCACGGCCACGTCGCCATAGCTCTGGAAGCGGCGGCCCACGCCCTTGAAGCCGGCCAGGCCGCGCTGCACCGCTTCGTCGGCAATGCCGAGCTCGACCGCCATGGCGATCACCGACAGCGCGTTGCGCACGTTGTGCTCGCCCGGCAGGTTCAGCACGATGGGCAGGTCGGGCAGCGTCACGCCGTTGCGGCGCTGCGCGGTGAAATGCATCTGGCCGCCGACGGCGCGCACGTCGATGGCGCGCACCTGGGCGTCCTCGCCGAAGCCGTAGCTGGTGACCGGGCAGGTTACGTCGGCCACGATCTCGCGCACCGCAGGATCGTCGGTGCAGAGAATGGCCACGCCGTAGAACGGCATGCGGTGCAGGAAATCGACAAAGGCCTTCTTCAGCTTCGCGAAGTCGTGCCCGTAGGTCTCCATGTGGTCGGCGTCGATGTTCGTGACCACCGCCATCACGGGCAGCAGGTTCAGGAACGAGGCGTCCGACTCGTCGGCCTCGACCACGATGTAGTCGCCGCTGCCCAGCTGCGCGTTGGCGCCGGCGCTGTTCAGGCGCCCGCCGATCACGAAGGTCGGGTCGAGCCCGGCGGCCTCGAGCACGCTCGCGGCCAGGCTGGTGGTGGTGGTCTTGCCGTGCGTGCCGGCGATGGCGATGCCCTGCTTCAGGCGCATCAGCTCGGCGAGCATGAGCGCGCGCGGCACGACCGGAATGCGCTTTTCGCGCGCGGCCAGCACCTCGGGGTTGTCCGATTGCACGGCGGTGGAGGTGACGACCGCATCAGCGCCGTCGATGTGCGCGGCGGCATGGCCCACGAAGGTGCCGATGCCCAGGCCCGCGAGCCGGCGCAGCGTGGCGCTGTCGGACAGGTCGGAGCCGGTGATCCGGTAGCCCAGGTTCAGCAGCACCTCGGCGATGCCGCTCATGCCCGAGCCGCCGACGCCGACGAAGTGGATGTGACGGATCGCGTGCTTCATTTCGCAAGCTCCTCGCAGGCGCGGACAACCGCGTCCACTGCTTCGGTCTTCTGCAGGGTCTTGGCCTTGGTGGCCCGGTCGATCAAGGTCGCGCGTTCGGTTTTCTGTAGCAAATCAGCCAGCAATTCAGGGGTGAGGTCGGTCTGTTGCACCAGCCAGCCGCCGCCCGCGTCCACGAGGAAGCGCGCGTTGGTGGTCTGGTGGTCGTCGACCGCCGAGGGGAAAGGCACGAACAGCGCTGCTGCGCCGACGGCCGCGATTTCGGTGACGGTGCTGGCGCCAGCGCGCGCGACGATGAGGTCGGCCTCGGCGTACGCCTGCGCGGTGTCGTCGATGAAGGGCGTGAGTTCGCCCTCGACGCCGGCCGCCGCATAGTTGGCGCGCAGTTCGTCGATCTGCTTGGCGCCGCTCTGGTGCAGCACCTGCGGGCGTTCGGCGGGCGCGATGCGCGCCAGCGCCTGCGGCACGACGGCGTTGAGCGCACGCGCGCCCAGGCTGCCACCGACCACCAGCAACTTGAGCGGCCCCGTGCGGCCCGCGAAGCGCGTGGCCGGATCGGGCTGCGAGGTGAACGCCGCGCGCAGCGGATTGCCCACCCACTGCGCCTTCTTCAGCACGTTCGGGAAGGCTGTGAACACGCGGTCGGCCACACCCGCCAGCACCTTGTTGGCGAGGCCGGCCACCGAGTTCTGTTCGTGCAGCACCAGCGGCTTGCCCATCAGCACGCCCATCATCCCGCCCGGGAAAGTGATGTAGCCGCCCAGGCCCACGAGCACGTCGGGCTTCACGCGGCGCACCACGGCCAGGCTCTGCCAGAAGGCGCGCAGCAGCTTCAGCGGCAGCAGGAACAGCGTGAGCGGCCCCTTGCCGCGCACGCCGCCGAACTGCACCGGCTCGAAGGCGAAGCCGCGCGGGGGCACGAGCTTTTCTTCCATGCTGCCGGGCGCGCCCAGCCAGTGCACGCGCCAGCCGCGCTCGCGCAGGGCCTCGGCCACTGCGAGACCCGGGAAGATGTGGCCGCCCGTGCCGCCTGCCATGACCAGCGCAGTGCGCGTCATACGCGACCTCCCCGCATGAGCACACGGTTCTCGTAATCGATGCGCAGCACGACGGCGAGCGCCACGAGGTTCATCAAGATCGCCGAGCCGCCGAAGCTCATCAGCGGCAAGGTCAGGCCCTTGGTCGGCAGTGCGCCCAGGTTCACGCCCATGTTGATGAAGGCCTGGAAGCCGATCCACACGCCCACGCCCTGGGCCACGAGGCCCGAGAACACGCGGTCCAGCGCGATCGCCTGGCGGCCGATGTGCATGATGCGGCGCGTGAGCCACAGGAACAGGCCGATGATCAGCAGCACGCCGATGAGGCCGAACTCTTCGCCGATCACGGCCAGCAGGAAGTCGGTGTGCGCCTCGGGCAGCCAGTGCAGCTTCTCGACGCTGCCGCCCAGACCCACGCCGAAGACCTCGCCGCGCCCGATGGCGATCAGCGAGTGCGACAGCTGGTAGCCCTTGCCCAGCGCGTGCTCTTCGCTCCACGGATCGAGGTACGCAAAGATGCGCTCGCGGCGCCACGGGCTGCTCGCCACGATGGAGCCGAAGGCCACCACCACCAGCGTCGCGATCACGAAGAACATGCGCGCGTTCACGCCGCCCAGGAACAGGATGCCCATGGCGATCACGGCGATCACCATGAAGGCGCCCATGTCGGGCTCGGCCATCACCAGCATGCCGACCACCACCACCGCGATGCCCATCGGCAGCACGGCGCGGAAGAACCGCTCCTTGATCTCCATCTTGCGCACCATGTAGCTGGCGGCATAGAGCACCATCGCGAACTTGGCCAGCTCCGACGGCTGGAAGCGCATGAAGCCCATCGGCAGCCAGCGGCGCGCGCCGTTCACGTTGATGCCGATGTGCGGAATGAGCACCGCCACCAGCAGCAGCAGCGAGGCCACGAAGAGCCAGGGCGCGGCGCGCTCCCAGGTCTTCATGGGGACCTGGAAGGTCAGCAGCGCGGCGATGAAGGCGATGACCAGCGACGCCGCATGCCGCGTGAGGAAGTACGAGGCGCTGTAGCCGGCGCGTGCGAAGCGCGGGTTGTCGGGCAGCGCGATCGAGGCCGAATACACCATGATCAGGCCCCAGGTCATCAGCGCGACCGTGACCCAGACCAGCGCCTGGTCGAAGCCCAGCACACGCATCGGCGTGGCCTTGGTCTGCGCAACGCCGGCGCCGCCCAACCGCACGGGCAGGTGCACGGGCAGCGAATCCATGCCGCTGCGGGCGCGCCGGAACCAGCCGCCGAAACGGCTGCCGGTGCTGGTTTCCTGGCCTGCGGCTGCGGAGTTCAAATCGGGTCCTCCATCGATCCGGCGGTGGACAGCGAAGCTTGCGGGGCGTACGACACCACCGCGTCGTCGCCACCCACGGCCTCGCGCGGGCTGTCGGCATAGGCCTCGACGGCCTCGCAGAACACCTCGGCACGGTGCGCGTAGTCCTTGAACATGTCGAAGCTCGCACAGGCCGGTGACAGCAGCACGGCATCGCCGGGGTGGGCGCGCGCGGCGGCGAGCTTCACGGCCTCTTCCATCGAGCCCGCGTGCTTCAGCGAGACGCCCGTGGAAGCCAGCGCGGCCTCGATCAGCGGGGCGTCGCGGCCGATCAGCACGACGGCGCGCGCGTACTGGCGCACGGGGTCGGCCAGCGGCTCGAAGTCCTGGCCCTTGCCTTCGCCGCCGAGGATCACGACCACGCGGCGCTCCTCGCCGAGGCCGCTCAGTGCGGCCACGGTGGCGCCGACGTTGGTGCCCTTGCTGTCGTCGAAGAACTCGACCTCGTCCACGATGGCGATCGGTTCGACACGGTGCGGCTCGCCGCGGTACTCGCGCAGGCCGTAGAGCATCGGGCCCAGCGGGCAGTCAGCAGCACTGGCAAGCGCGAGCGCGGCCAGCGCGTTCATGGCGTTGTGGCGGCCGCGGATGCGCAGCGCGTCGGCGGGCATCAGGCGCTGGAAGAAGAGCTCTTCTTCCACCACCGCGCCGCGCTTGCGCTTCTGCGTTTCGTCGGCTTCCAGCGCGCGCACCAGCCAGGCCACGCCGTTGATGCGCTCGATGCCGTAGTCGCCGGGGCGCAGCGGCATCGCGCCGCCGAAGGTGACGTGGGTGCGGATCTGCGGACGCTGCAGCCGCACCTTGACCGGCGGCGGCAGCATGGCCATCACGCCGGCGTCGTCGCGGTTCAGGATCATCAGGCCCTTGGCGCCGAAGATGCGCGCCTTCGCGGCCGCGTAGGCCGGCATGTCGCCATGCCAGTCGAGGTGGTCCTGCGTGAGGTTGAGCACGGTCGCGGCCGTGGGCTCGAAGCCCTGCACGCCGTCGAGCTGGAAGCTCGAGAGTTCGAGCACCCACACGTCGGGCAGCGTGCCGGCGTCGAGGTGCCCGGCCAGCGTGTCGAGCAGCGTCGGGCCGATGTTGCCGGCCACGGCCACGGTCTTGCCCGCGCGTTCGACCAGCTGGCCGGTGAGCGAGGTGACGGTGGTCTTGCCGTTGGTGCCGGTGATGGCGAGCACGGCGGGCGTGTAGCCCTTGGGCGCTTCAGGCTCGGGTTCGGGCACGAGTTCAAGCTGCGGCGTGGCCTCTTCCTCGACCGCGGCCGACGCCGGGTTGGTGGCGGACAGCTCGGCGATCTTGGCGACGAACTCGGCGGCCTCGCGCGCCGCGGTGGGCACGTAGGGCTTGCCGGGGGTCGGGAGCCGGGAGACGGTGGCGGCAGGGGCGGGCGACACGGCAGGCGTATCAGCGGTGGCCGGCGCTGCGCCGTCTTCCGTGGTGGCGTCTTCCGTCATGGCGCCTTCGGCGACGACGTCTTCGGTGGGCGGCGTCACCGGCACGCTCAGCGATGCATCGCGCGGCATGGCTTCGGCCATAGCGGGCGGTGTGGGTTCGGCGGCTTCGGTCTGTTCGACGGGGGCGGCGGGTTCGGCTTCTGCGGCAGTCGCATCGACTGACAGTGCGGCTTCGGTCGACTCAGCGGCTACGGCCTCCGTGGGTGCAACCGCCTCGGTCGCCTCAACAGCTTCGATGGGCGCGGCCGTTTCGAGCTCGCCTTCGACAACCGCAGCAGCCTCCGGCGCAGGCACTTCCGGCGTCTCGACCACCGCAGCCTCCGCCACAGGGGCTTCTTCGCTCAGGGCCAGCTCGGCCTGGGCCGGCGTTTCAACGACAGGCTCGACCACGGCGGTTTCGACCGGCACTTCCGCCTCGGCTTCCACCACCGGCACCTCGACCGTCTGCAGATCGAGCAGCGCACGCGCGAACAGGTCCAGCTCACCGCCGACCACGAGGCCCACGGCCTTGGCGGCATCGACGACCGGTGCCAGCGTCGCGGGCGACAGGCCCGGTGAGCGGTAGACGGCGCGGATCGGCGTGCCTTCGACCAGCGCGGCCGTGAACGGCCCGCCGATGAAGGTGGCGTCGGGCAGTTCGGCCTGCAGCGTCGCCAGCGAAGCCGGCGCCTCGCGCGTGTCGGCCACGGTCACGACCGCGCCGTGGCGCGCGCACCAGCGCGCCATCGCCAGCCCGGACGCGCCGAGGCCGAGGATGAGAACGGGGAGGTCTTTCAGGTGCCGCATGGTTGTGTGGTTACCGCAGCTTCAGCGTCGACAGGCCGATGAGGCACAGCAGCATCGTGATGATCCAGAAGCGCACGACGACCTGCGTCTCGCGCCAGCCGCTCTTCTCGAAGTGGTGGTGCAGCGGCGCCATCTTGAGCACGCGGCGCCCCTCGCCGTAGCGCTTCTTCGTGTACTTGAAGTACATGACCTGCGCCATCACCGAGATCGCCTCGACCACGAAGATGCCGCCCATGATGAAGAACACGATCTCCTGGCGCACGATGACCGCGATGGTGCCCAGCGCGCCGCCCAGTGCGAGCGCGCCCACGTCGCCCATGAAGACCTGCGCCGGATGGGTGTTGAACCAGAGGAACGCGAGGCCCGCGCCGGCCATGGCCGAGCAGAACACCAGCAGCTCGCCCGAACCCGGGATGTTGGGGAACAGCAGGTACTTGGAGTACACCGCGCTGCCCGTGACGTAGGCGAACACGCCCAGCGCCGAGCCCACCATCACCACCGGCATGATCGCCAGGCCGTCGAGGCCGTCGGTCAGGTTGACGGCGTTGCTCGCGCCCACGATCACGAGGTACGTGAGGATCACGAAGCCGATGCCGCCCAGCGGGTAGCTCACTTCCTTGAAGAAGGGCACCAGCAGGTTGATCTTGGGCGGAAAGTCGAGGTCGAAGCCCGAGCGCACCCAGGCGTAGAACAGCTCGAGCACGCGCCAGTTGGAGCTCTCGGAAATGCTGAACAGCAGGTAGAAGCCCGCGAGCAGGCCGACCAGCGATTGCCAGAAGTACTTCTCGCGCGAGCGCATGCCTTCGGGGTCCTTGCGCACCACCTTGCGCCAGTCGTCCACCCAGCCGATGGCGCCGAAGCCCATCGTGACCCACAGCACGATCCACACGAAGCGGTTCGAGATGTCGAACCACAGCAAGGTGGCGAAGGCGATGGCGAACAGCACGAGCACGCCGCCCATGGTCGGCGTGCCGCTCTTGGTCAGGTGCGTTTCCATGCCGTAGCCGCGGATCGGCTGGCCGATCTTGAGTGCGGCGAGGCGACGAATCACATAGGGGCCGGCCACCAGGCCGACCACGAGCGCGGTCAGCGCGGCCATGAGCGCGCGGAACGTGAGGTAGTTGAAAACGCGCAAGAACCCGAACTCGGGCGACAGCGTCTGCAGCCATTGGGCCAGGGACATCAGCATGGTGTGTTGCGCGGCTCATGCGTCATGACCGGCCTCCTTTTGTTGTTGTGCTTCGATCGCCTGCACCACGCGCTCCATCTTCATGAAGCGCGACCCCTTGACCAGCACGCTGCCCAGCTGCGGCAGGCGGGCGAGCACGGCCGCGCGGAGCGTGTCGAAATCGTCGAAATGGCGTCCATCGACACCATCGTTGTTGTTGTTGAAAGCCGTCGCCGCATGCACGGTCTCGCCGCCCAGCGTGTAGACGGCGTCGAGCCCGCGCTGGCGCGCCCAGGCGCCGACCTCGGCGTGGAATTCCGGCGAGCGGTCGCCGACCTCGCCCATCTCGCCGAGCACCAGCAGGCGCGGCGCGGGCAGACCGGTGAGCACGTCGATGGCGGCGATCACGGAATCGGGGTTGGCGTTGTAGCTGTCGTCGACCAGCGTGAGCGCGTGCCCGCCGGGCAGCACGACCTCGCTGGCGCGCGAACGGCCCTTGACCGGCTCGAAGGCCGACAGGCCCGCGGCGATGGTGTCGAGCGACACGCCGGCCGCCAGCGCGCAGGCGGTGGCGGCGAGCGCGTTGCCCACGTTGTGGCGGCCCGCGATGTGCAGACGCGCATCGAAGGCGCCCAGCGGCGTGCGTACGCGCACGCGCCAGGCGCCCTGCTGCCATTCGGCGCTGTCGAGCGAGATGTCGGCGTCGGCGTGCTCGCCGAAGGTCAGGCAGCGGCGCGAACCGCTCTGGCGCGCCAAGTCGGTCCACAGCGAGGTGAAGGTGTCGCCGTAGGGGAACACGGCGGTGCCGTCGTCGGGCAGTTCGGCGAACACGGCGGCGTTCTCGATGGCGACCGCCTCGACGCTGGCCATGAACTCCTGGTGCTCGCGCTGCGCGTTGTTGACCAGCGCGATGGTCGGTTGCGACATGGCGGCCAGCCGCGCGATCTCGCCCGGATGGTTCATGCCGAGTTCGAGCACCGCCAGCTGGTGCTGCGCGCGCAGGCGCATCAGCGTGAGCGGCACGCCGATCTCGTTGTTGAAGTTGCCGGCCGTGGCCAGCGCGCGGTCGGCGCGGAAGGCGGCGAGCACGGACGCGATCATCTGCGTGACCGTGGTCTTGCCGTTGCTGCCGGTGACGGCGATCAGCGGCAGGCTGAACTGCGCGCGCCAGCCGGCGCCCAGCGCGCCGAGCGCGATGAGCGAATCGGGCACCTCGAGGCCGGCAAGCCCTGCGGCTTCGAGGCCGCCGTGCGCGATGGCGGCGACGGCGCCCTGCTTCTTCGCGTCGGCCAGGAAGTCGTTGGCGTCGAAGCGCTCGCCCTTGAGCGCAACGAACAGGTCGCCCGCGGCCAGGGTGCGGGTGTCGGTGTGGACGCGGGCGATCACGGTGGCCGGATCACCCACGAGTCGCGAACCCGGCACCCATTGCTGCGCCTGCGCCAGTGTGAGGTTGAGCGGCGTGGAGACGGGCGTGGCCATGGCGGTCATGCGGCACCCCGCTTCGCGAGCGCTTCAAGCGCGTGGGTCTTGTCGGAGAACGGCAGGCGCTGGCCGGCGATCTCCTGCCACTCTTCGTGGCCCTTGCCGGCGATCAGCACCACGTCTTGCGGTGCCGCCTGAGCGATGGTTTCGGCGATGGCGCGCGCACGGTCGACCTGCACGCGGGCCGCTTCGACGCGCGTGAAGCCGCGCAGCGCCTGGCTGATGATGGCGTCGGGGTTCTCGTTGCGCGGGTTATCGCTGGTGAGCACGACATGGTCGGCCTGCCGTTCGGCGACGGCCGCCATCAGCGGGCGCTTGATCGGGTCGCGGTTGCCGCCGCAGCCGAACACGCACCACAGTGCGCCGCCGCGTTGCCTGGCCAGCGGGCGCAGGCCGGCGAGGGCCTTGTCGAGGGCGTCGGGCGTGTGGGCGTAGTCGACCACGGCCAGCGGTGCACCGTCGGTCGGCTGCACGCGGTCCATGCGGCCCGGCACGCTGCTGAGGTGGGCGCAGGCGGCCACGGCCTGGGCGAGCGTGAGGCCCAGCGCGCGCAAGGTGCCGAGCACGCCGAGCAGGTTGGCGACGTTGTACTGGCCGATCAGCCCGGTGGCGAGCCGCTCGGCCGGCGCCGTGCTGCCGTGCTCGGCCACGGTGAACTGCAGGCCCTGGGCGTCGTAGCCGATGTCGCGCGCCATGAGCCGTGCAGGCTTGCCGGCGGCCGAGACGGTCCAGACGTCGAGCGCGCCGATGCCGGCGTCCAGCAGATTGGCGCACAGGCTGGCGCCATGCATGTCGTCGATGTTGATCACCGCGGCGCGCAGGCCGGGCCAGCGGAACAGTTCGGCCTTGGCCTGCCAGTAGGCGTCCATGCTGCCGTGGTAGTCGAGGTGGTCCTGCGTGAAATTGGTGAACACGGCGACCGCGATGCGGCAGCCGTCGAGCCGGCGCTCGGCAATGCCGATCGACGAAGCCTCGATGGCGCAGGCGCCGAAGCCTTCGGTGACGAAGTCGCGCAGCGCGCGCTGCAGCATCACGGGATCGGGCGTGGTCAGGCCGGTGTAGGTGAGCTCGGGCGGCACGCCGATGCCCAGCGTGCCGACCACGGCGCAGGGCGACGGGGCGCCGCGCTCGGTGGTGCCGTCGGGACGCATCGCGCGCACGCCGCCGGCCGCGCGCAGCGTGGACAGCGATTCGGCCAGCCACCACGCGGTGGAGGTCTTGCCGTTGGTGCCGGTCACGGCCAGCAGGTCGAGCTGCGCCGAGGGGTTGTCGTAGAAGGCGGCGGCGATCGGGCCGGTGGCGGCCTTGAGGCCGGGGTAGCTCACGATGCGCTCGTCGCCGTCGAAGCCGAAGGCGTCCACGCCCTCGTGCTCGACCAGGCAGGCCACGGCGCCCTGCGCCAGCGCGGCCGCCACGTGCTGGCGGCCGTCGGTCGCGGCACCGGGCCAGGCGATGAAGGCATCGCCCGGGCCGACCGCGCGACTGTCGGCGAGCAGCGCGCCCTGCACGCGCTCTTTCAGCCAGAACGCGGCGGTGGTGGGGGAAGTGAGTGTCAGCATGTCAGAAGCTCTCGGGGACGTCTTGCGTCTGCACGAGGGGTTTGACCGCCAGATCGGGCGGGACGTTCATCATGCGCAGCGTCTGCTGCACGACTTCGCTGAACACCGGCGCCGCGGCGAGGCCGCCGAAGTACTGGCCGTCGGTCGGCTCGTCGATCATCACCGCGACGATGATGCGCGGCTTCTCGATGGGCGCCATGCCGGTGAACCAGGCACGGTACTTGTTGCTGGCGTAGCCCTTGCCGACCTGCTTGTGGGCCGTGCCCGACTTGCCGCCGACCGAGTAGCCCACCGTTTGCGCGCGCGTGCCGGTGCCGCCCGGGCCGGCGGCCATCTGCAGCATCTTGCGCACCGCAAGCGCGTTGGAGGGCGAGAACACGCGCACGCCGACCGGCGGCTCGGTGTTCTTCAGGATGGTGACCGGGATGATGGAGCCGTCGTGCGCGAACGAGGTGTACGAATGCGCCATCTGGAACAGCGAGGCCGACAGGCCGTAACCGTAGGCCATGGTGGCCTGCTCGACCGGCTTCCAGGTCTTCCACGGACGCAGCCGGCCCGTCACGGCGCCGGGGAACTGGATCTGCGGCTTCTGGCCGTAGCCCAGCGCGGTGTAGGTGTCCCACATCTCGTGGGGCGTCATCTTCTGGGCGATCTTGAGCGCGCCCACGTTGCTCGACTTCTGGATCACGCCCTCGACCGTCAGCGAGCCGTAGTTGTGGGTGTCGCTGATGGTGAAGCCGCCCAGCTGGTAGCGCCCGGGCGCGGTGTCGATGATGGTGGAGGGCTTGACGCGGCCGGCCTCCAGCGCCATCGCCACGGTGATGGGCTTCATGGTCGAGCCGGGCTCGAAGGTGTCGGTGAGCGCGCGGTTGCGCAGCTGCTCGCCGGTGAGGTTCTGGCGCTTGTCGGGCACGTAGCTCGGGTAGTTGGCCAACGCCAGCACCTCGCCGGTGGTGCTGTCGAGCACCACCACGCTGCCGGCCTTGGCGCGGCGCGCGGTGACAGCGTCGCGCAGCTTCTGGTAGGCGAAGAACTGCACCTTGCTGTCGACGCTGAGCTGGATGTCGCGGCCCTCGACCGGCGGCACCTGCTCGCCCACGCCCTCGACCACGCGGCCCAGCCGGTCCTTGATGACGCGACGCGAACCGGCCTTGCCGGCCAGTTCCTTGTTGAACGCCAGTTCGATGCCTTCCTGGCCGTTGTCTTCCACGTTGGTGAAGCCCACCACGTGCGCGGCCGCCTCGCCCTCGGGGTACTGGCGCTTGTATTCCTTGCGCTGGTAGATGCCCTTGAGGTTGAGCGCGGCGATCTGCTTGGCGATGGGCTCGTCGACCTGGCGCTTGATCCAGACGAAGGTCTTGTCTTCGTCTTCGAGCTTCTTGTCGAAGTCCTTCTGCGGCATGCCGAGCAGCTTGGCCACCTGCTTGAGCTTGGCGCGCACCTCGGGGTCGTCGCGCTCCACGTCTTCGGGAATGGCCCAGATGCTGGGCGCCACCACGCTGGACGCCAGGATGAGCCCGTTGCGGTCGAGGATGCGCCCGCGGTTGGCCGGCAGCTCCAGCGTGCGGGCGAAGCGCACTTCGCCTTGGCGCTGGAAGAAGCTGTTGTTGAAGACCTGCACGTACGCGGCCCGCCCCGCCAGCATGACGAAGCCGAAGGCGATGCCGGCGACGATGAACTTGCTGCGCCACACCGGCGTCTTGCTCGCGAGCAAGGGGCTGGTGGTGTAGCGCACGCTGCGGTTGCCGCGGCTCATCGGGCGGGCCTCGCGGTGGCGGTGCCGGGCTTGGCCGGCGTGGTCGGCGGCAGCGGCGCGACGGCCGGGATCACCGAGCCGTCGGGGCGCACGTACTGCGTGATGGCCGGCGAGGCCGTGCGCATCTGCAGCTGTTCCTTGGCCAGCTTCTCCACGCGCAGCGGCGTGGCCTGGGCGCGCTTCTCGACCTGCAGGCGGTCATGCTCGGTTTCGAGCTTGCGCGTTTCCTGCAGGGCGCGGTCGAACTCCGTGTAGAGCTGGCGCGACTGGTACTGGGTGTGCACAAGGTACAAAGCCGTCGCAATGACGGCCAGCAGAAGAAGCAGGTTGATGCGCGCCATGGCTACCCGGCCTCCGTGCGTTCGGCCACCCGAAGGATGGCGCTGCGCGAGCGCGGGTTGCCGCGCACCTCTTCTTCGGACGGCTTGATGCGCTCGAGCGCGTGCAGCTTCATCACCTTGGGCGCGGCGAAGGGTGCGCGGCGGTCGTAGACCTCCTTCGAGTGCTTGGCGATGAACTGCTTGACGATGCGGTCTTCGAGCGAATGGAAGCTGATCACCGCGAGCCGGCCGCCGGGCGCGAGCACCGACAGGCTGGCTTCTAGCGCTTGTTGCAGCTCCTCAAGCTCGGCGTTGATGAAAATCCGAAAAGCCTGAAATGTGCGCGTTGCAGGGTTCTGGCCCTGCTCGCGGGTTTTGACCGTGCCAGCCACGAGCTCGGCCAGTTCGGTGGTGGTTGAAATTGCGCCCCGTTCTTGTCTGCGAGCAACAATCGCCTTTGCAATCTGAACAGCAAACCGTTCTTCGCCATAGTCACGGATCACCTCTGCAATTTGTTGAAGTTCGGCCGTTGCCAGCCATTCGGCCACGCTCTCGCCGCGCGTGGTGTCCATGCGCATGTCGAGCGGGCCGTCGAAACGAAAACTGAAGCCGCGCACCGGGTTGTCGATCTGCGGCGAACTCACGCCCAGGTCCATCAGCAAGCCGTTGACGCTGGCGTCGGGCAACTCGCCCAGCGAGCGGAATCCCTGGTGGCGGATAGAAAAACGCGCATCCGAGATGCGCGCTGCTTCGGCCACCGCTTCTGCATCCTTGTCGAATGCGATGAGCCTGCCTTCCGGCGCCAGCCGCGCGAGGATGGCGCGCGCATGTCCTCCGCGGCCGAAGGTGGCGTCCACGTACGTGCCCGCGGCTGCCGCGCTGCCGGAAAGAAGGGCTTCCACCGCCTCGTTCAACAAGACGGTCGTGTGGGTCAGAGGGGTGTTCACGGGGCTCCTCAGAACGCGAAGTCCTGAAACACATCCGGCATCTCGCCCTGGGTGGCCTCGGCCTCCTTGGCCTCGTAGGTCGCCTTGTCCCAGAGTTCGAAGTGGTTGCCCATGCCCAGCAACAGCGTCTCGCGGTTGATGCCGGTGGCGGCGCGCAGCTCGGGCGACACCAGCACGCGGCCGGTGCCGTCCATCTCGACGTCCATCGCGTTACCGAGGAAGACGCGCTTCCACCACTGCGCCGACATCGGCAGCGCAGCAATGCGTTCGCGGAATTTTTCCCATTCAGGACGGGGGAACACCATCAGGCATCCGTGCGGATGCTTGGTGATCGTGAGCTGGCCGCCTGCCGTGGCGCTCAGGACGTCGCGATGCCGGGTCGGCACGGAGAGCCGCCCCTTGGCATCCAGACTGAGCGATGAAGCGCCTTGAAACACGACCACGAAACCCCTGTGGTGGGAGGTGCCGCGACACCCGGAAGGGGCGTTGCCCGCACTTTTTCCCACTTAACTGCACTTTTTTCCACTGTAGCAGGAAACACTTGCGACGCAACTGGGGCCCGGGGGTATTTTTTGTAATGGAATCAACGACTTAGCGCCGATTTCCAAACCTTGAAATCGGCGAATTGTGTTGAAAATGAAGTACTTAGCTCACGCAGTGAAAGTGATGCGTGAAGGACGACCCCGTTACAGGGGCCGAGGGAGGCGGCTTCAGAGGATGAAGCGCGAAAGGTCTTCGTCGTGACTTAGTGCCGCGAGGCGCTCGTCGACATAAGCGGCATCGATGCGGACCGTCTGGCCCTCGATGCGGGTGGCATCGAAGCTTACCTCATCGAGCAGGCGCTCCATCACGGTCGACAAACGGCGTGCGCCGATGTTCTCGGTGCGCTCGTTCACCTCGAAGGCGATGGCCGCCAGCCGCGTGATGCCGTCGGGCGCGAAGTCGAGCGTCACGCCTTCGGTGGCCAGCAGCGCCTGGTACTGCTTCACGAGCGAAGCGCGGGTCTGCGTGAGGATGCTCTCGAAGTCCGACACCGAGAGCGACTGCAGCTCGACGCGGATCGGAAAGCGCCCCTGCAGCTCGGGAATGAGGTCGCTCGGCTTGCTCAGGTGGAACGCGCCGCTCGCGATGAACAGCATGTGGTCGGTGCGCACCACGCCGTACTTGGTCGACACGGCCGTGCCCTCCACGAGCGGCAGCAGGTCGCGCTGCACGCCCTGGCGCGAGACATCGGAGCCCTGCGCTTCGCTGCGCGTGGCAACCTTGTCGATCTCGTCGATGAAGACGATGCCGTTCTGCTCGGCATTGGCAATGGCCTGCGCGCGGATCTCGTCCTCGTTGACCAGCTTGGCGGCCTCCTCGTCGATCAAGAGGCGCATCGCCTCGGCGATCTTGAGCTTGCGCGTCTTGCGCTTGCCGCCGCCGAGCTGGCCGAACATGCCGCGCAGTTGCTCGGTCATTTCCTCCATGCCGGCCGGGCCCATGATCTCCAGCGGTGCGCGGGTTTCGGCGAGGTCGAGCTCGATTTCCTTGTCGTCGAGCTGGTGCTCGCGCAGCTTCTTGCGGAAGGCCTGGCGCGTCGGGTTGGGGCTGTCGAGTGCGGGCGCAGCGCCATCGGCGCCGCGCGCCGGGGGCAGCAGCGCGTCGAGGATGCGCTCCTCGGCCGCGTCTTCGGCGCGGGCGCGCACCTTCACGCTTTCGGATTCGCGCGTCTGCTTGACGGCGATCTCGGCGAGGTCGCGAATGATGGAGTCGACGTCCTTGCCCACGTAGCCCACCTCGGTGAACTTGGTGGCCTCGACCTTGATGAACGGCGCATCGGCCAGCCGGGCCAGGCGGCGGGCGATTTCGGTCTTGCCGACGCCCGTCGGGCCGATCATGAGGATGTTCTTGGGCGTGATCTCGTGGCGCAGCTTCTCGTCGACCTTCTGGCGGCGCCAGCGGTTGCGCAGCGCGATGGCCACGGCTCGCTTGGCGGCGGGCTGGCCGACGATGTGGTTGTCCAGCTCGGAGACGATTTCCTGGGGAGTCATGGACATGGTCAGAGCGCTTCCACCGTGTGGTTCATGTTCGTGTAAATGCAGATTTCTCCGGCGATCGCCAGCGATTTGCGCACGATCTGCTCGGCCGAGAGCTCGGTGTTGTCGATCAGCGCCTTGGCCGCCGACTGGGCGTAGGCGCCGCCCGAACCGATGGCGATCACGCCGTCTTCAGGCTCCAACACGTCGCCATTGCCGGTGATGATGAGCGAAGTCGTGGCGTCGGCCACGGCCAGCATGGCTTCGAGCTTGCGCAGCACGCGGTCGGTGCGCCAGTCCTTGGTGAGCTCGACCGCCGCGCGGGTCAGGTGGCCCTGGTGCTTCTCGAGCTTGGCCTCGAAGCGCTCGAAGAGCGTGAAGGCATCGGCCGTAGCGCCGGCGAAACCCGCCAGGACCTTGCCGTGATAGAGCCGCCGCACCTTGCGCGCCGTGCCCTTGATGACGATGTTGCCGAGAGTGACCTGCCCGTCCCCGCCGATGGCGACCTGATCGCCTTGGGGGGTCTTGCGGCGCACGCTCACGATGGTGGTGCCGTGAAACTGTTCCATCGCAGCCATCTGGGGATGGGCCCCGCCAATGCAACCCTTGCGGTCGGACAAACTGCTGGCGGAAAACACGGCCCCGCCGGGGCCGCGGAACCCCTGTGACGGGGTCAGTTCTTGCGGACCGCGACCGTGGCGTGGTCGGTGATGCCGATCAGCCCGAACAGCGCGGCAATCAGCCGGTGGGCGTCGACGAACTGCACCCGCTCGCCGTTCGCATCGCGCTCGCGGACCCAGCTCAGCAGCGTGCCAGCCGCCGTCAGGTCCATGCGCAGCAGGGCCGCGCACGAGATGACCGGCGCCGTCGTGTGGCGCAGGTCGTGATCCAGTCGCTGCCAGCACGACAGCGAATCGCCGCGCAGGTCGCCCGCCAGCGCGGCAAAGCCGCTGTCGGTGGACGGGAAGCTCTCGGAATCGCCCCCGACCGACAGCAGCGACCACACCGAGCTCGGCCGACTCGCCGACGGCGCGGCCAGCGAGGTGCACTCGCCCTTCGGGTCCTGCCAGGACGGCGGTGACACCTCGTAGGTGATGCAGTAGTTGAGCGCCACCAACTCGAAGTCGTCGGGCAGGTGCATCATGCGCAGCGCTGCGAGGCGCAGCTGCCACCAGGCGTCGTCGGGATGGCGCTCGTTGTTGGGCGTGGCCGCGGCCAGCACGGCCATGAGCTGCGAGGCGCCGAAGAAGCGCAGCTGCACCGGCGAATCGGACCAGTGCGCGAACAGGATGCGCAGCGGCGCGGCGGCCGACGGATCGATCTCGGTGAGCGCGCGCCAGTCGAGCGTCCAGACCATGCCGGCCTGCGAGAGCGCGCGTGTGAGCGCCATGAGCCCCTCGCGCGTCAGGTGCGCGGGGCTGGCCCAGTCGGCGGCGCCCGTCGTGTCAGAGGCCGCTTCGGCGTCCTCGCTGGCGGTGACGGCCTTCACGCTGCGCGCGAGTTCGTCGAGCGAGACCCAGTCGGGTCCCATGCGCTTCATGCGCTGCGCATAGCGCATGCGGGCGGCCGCGAACTTGGCGGCGTCGCCGGTGGCGCGGTACAGGTCGAACAGCGCACGCCAGCGGGCGTCGTCGCGCTCCAGCGTGACGGCTGCGGTCGCGTCGTCGGCGGAGAACACACTTTCGGCGGCCAGTGCCTGCAGCAGGATGGCCTCGGCGCCGATGTCGTCGCCGTGCGCGAAGCGGATCACCGCCTCTTCGAGCGCGCCGTCGTGCGCGAGCCGGGACGGCTGCGGCGCGGGAACGGCTGCCGCAGCGGCAACCGCCGGCGCTGCGGCCACGGGTTCGGAAGCGGCCGGTGCGCCCTGCCCGACCGGCAGCTGGTCGCCGCCGCTGTCGACCGGCGGCAGCGTTTCAGCGCCCGCGTCGGGCGGCGGATTGACCAGCGTCTCGCCGTTCGGCCCGCGGCCCTTCCACCACTGCTGCGACATCTGCTCTTCGATCTCGTCGATCTTCTTGAGCGTGAGTGCGCGGCCTTCGGATTTTTCGGAAGTGCTGTTGAGGTTGAACGACGACGGCGTGACCGTCGCCTCGAAGGCATGGGCCGCCGCCTCGCGCTGGCGCAGCTTGCGCAGCATGTCGAACTCGCGGCGGCGCACGAAGTCGTTGCGCTGGCGCCGCTCGATCATTTCCTTCAGCATCTCGCGGCTGTAGGTCTGCTCGGGCAGCGACGAGTCGGAGGACGGCGTGTCCAGCTCCGACCAGTCTTTCAGGGGATTTCGAACGAACTTGGCCACCTTCGAGAAAAGGCGGCCTGACTCTTCCTTTGGCATTCAGAGAAGGTTATCGAAAGCGCGGGTTCCGTTCTACCTTGCTGCCGTTCAATCCCCGAACATTTTCTGCTTCAGCTCGCGGCGCTGCTGCGCTTCGAGCGAGAGCGTGGCGGTCGGGCGGGCCAGCAGGCGGCCGACGCCGATGGGCTCGCCGGTCTCGTCGCAGTAGCCGTAGTCGCCGGCGTCGATGCGCTGGATCGACTGCTCGATCTTCTTGAGCAGCTTGCGTTCGCGGTCGCGCGTGCGCAGTTCGAGCGCGTGCTCTTCCTCGATGGTGGCGCGGTCGGCCGGGTCGGGCACGACCACGGTGTCTTCGCGCAGGTGCTCGGTGGTCTCACCGGCGTTCTCGAGGATGCCGCGCTTGAGTTCTTCGAGCTTCAGGCGGAAGAACGCCATCTGCTTGTCGTTCATGTACTCGTCGTCGGGCATCGCGATGACCTCGGCGTCGCTCAGCTCGGCGGGCGTCTTGGTCTTCCAGTTGTTGGCCAGCTTCGGGTCTTTCTTGACGGCCAGGGGCGGCGGCGGCACCAGCGCGGTGGAAGGTGCCTGCGAGAAGCTGGATTTGGCGGCGGTCGAGGCCACGGATTGCGGCATCGAGGGCACGGTCAGTTGCGACAGCCGGGACACGCGGCCACCACGCGCAGCGGGAGCGGGCGTAGCGGGGATCGAGGGTGTCGCCGGGGCGGAAGAAGAGGCGGCAGCCGTTTTTTTCATGGGGGTCGGGGGAGCAGAAAGGACGGCCGCAGGACGGCCGACCGGTTGGGATGACGTAGGCGCCGCGCCCGCGGACTTGGTTGCGGGCTTGGCGGACTTCTTGGCAGCCGCGGTCCCGGTCTTGGCCGGGGTTGCCGCAGGCTTCTTGGCAGCGCTTTTCTCTTTCGCGGCAGAGGCAGCAGCAGCGGTGGCAGAAACCTTCTTCGTCGCGGGTACAGCCTTCACAGCCGTCGCCTTCTTTGCGGCGGGCTTGGTGGCTGGCGTGGCCTTGGCGGCGGGTTTCTTCACGGTGACTGGCTCCTTGTACGAACTGGAACGCGCTTTCACTGGGTGTCTCCTCCCAAGGGAACCGTTGCGGGTGTCAGGCCGCGTCGGCTCACGTTGTCGGGGGCGTCCTCAAGTGGTGAACCCCGGGGTTATACCCCCGAAAGCCCGCCAAAAACCCTTGGCGCCCCGTGCCGTAAGTCATATCTCGCCCCTGTGGACGAAGCATGGCTCCCGGAACAGGCGCGCGATTGTATAGAGAACTCGAAACGCAAGGCCATCGGGTGACGCACTGCCCTGCTCCGTTAGCATCGCCCGGCGCCGCCACAGGGGGTGGCGCAGGCACGCCGCGGGTCGGGGAGACACCGCGGCGGCCCTTCAAACAACCGATCGGAAAATAATCTTGAGCAAAAAAGCAGTATTGGGAGTCCTGGCCGCGGCCATCGCCGTCGCCTACGGCGGCAGCACCTGGTGGGCCGGCACGCAAATCAAATCGAGCTACGACGTCGCCCTGGGCGAACTGCCCAAGCAGACCGCGCTGGTGCGCGTGATCGAGCGCAGCTACGAACGCAACTTCTTCGGCGCGGTGAGCACCGTGACGCTCGAACTGGGTTGCCCGGCCGAGGCCGAAGCCGCCACCGCCCCTGCCGCGTCGGCACCCGCCGCCGCGCCGGCAGCCGCCACGACCGACGTCGCCGAGGCCGCGACCGAAGGCGACGAAGAAGAACCCGCCGAAGACGACAGCGACGCCGCGGCCACCCCGCCCAAGCCCGTGCGCATCACCATCCGCGACACCATCCGCCACGGCCCGATCGCCGGCGCCGCGCTGGCCGCGGCCGTCATCGACAGCGAACTGGTGCTCGACGCCAAGGCGCAGGCCGAGGCCGAGAAGCTGTTCGGCAAGGCCAAGCCGCTGACCGCGCGCACCCAGGTCGGCTTCGGCGGCGGCTTCACCAGCGACTTCACCGTCGCGCCCGCCAAGCTGGCCGAAGAAGGCAAGGGCGAGTTCGCCTGGCAAGGTGCACAAGCCCGCTTGGACATGAACGCGGCCCGCACCCACGTGCGCTATGACATGACGATGCCCGGCCTGGACGTCAGCACCGCCTCCAAGGGCGTGCAGCTGAAGATGGGCAAGTTCACCGCCAAGGCCGACATGGACGGCAGCGCCGGCTGGATGCTTGCCACCGGCAAGTCCGAAGGCCGCCTCGACAGCTTCGAGCTGAACGCGCCCAAGGGACTGGGCCTGGGCGCGGGCACCGAGGCCGCCCCCGCCAAGGCGATCAAGGTGCTGCTGCAAAGCATCGACCTGACCGGCGAAGCCACCATCAAGGACGGCCTGTACGCCTCCGAGGGCGCCTTCAAGGGCAAGGGCAAGGTCAACGAGACCGCCATCGACAAGTTCGAGATCGCCAGCAGCGCGCGCCGCATCCAGGCGGCCGGCTACAAGAAGCTGGCCGACGCCTGGCTGCAGTCGACCGCCGGCGCCGGCTGCGGCCAGCGCAGCAAGGCCCAGAAGGACGCGATGCAGGCGCTCATCGAACAGCTCGCGCCCGACCTCAAGGCCATGGCCAAGCACAGCCCCGAAGCCGGCCTGGACCGCCTGCTGGTCGAGATCGGCGGCCACAGCGCCGAGCTCAGCTACTCGGTGGCCCTCGCCGGCGTGACCGACGAAGACCTGCAGCTGCCCGGCAACGCACTGGTGCTCAAGCGCGGCGTGCTCAAGGCCAACGCGCGCGTGCCCGTGAAGTGGATCGAGAAGCTGGCCGAAACCGGCGCCGAGAGCGGCCGCACGCCGCCGCCTGAAATGCTCGCGGGCCTGATCGAACAGGGCGAAGCCAACGGCTACGTGAAGCGCACGGGCGACGACCTGGCCAGCCAGGTCGAGTTCAGCGAAGGCCAGCTCAAGCTCCTGGGCAAGCCGATGGGGAATTTCGGCAAGTAAGCACGACCCGTCCCATGAAAAACGGCGCTGACCGCGAGGCCAGCGCCGTTTTTATTTGTTCGCCTCAGGCGCGCGTGCTCAGACCAGGCACTGCTCCAGCCCCTGCTCCAGGATCTCGCGCGGCAGCTCGATGCCGATGAACACCATGCGGCTCTGGCGCGCCTCGTCCTTGCCCCACTCCGGGCCCAGGTCGCTGCCCATCAGCTGGTGCACGCCCTGGAAGATCACCTTGCGCTCGGTGCCCTTCATGTTCAGCACGCCCTTGTAGCGCAGCATGCGCGGGCCGTAGATGTTCACGATGGCGCCCAGGAAGTCTTCGAGCTTGGCCGGGTCGAAGGCGCGGTCGGCCTTGTAGACGAAGCTCTTCACGTCGTCATCGGTGTGGTGATGGTGACCGTGCCCTTCGTGCTTGTGCGAGGGGTGGTCGCACGCCTCGCCATGCGCGTGGTCATGGTCGTGATGGTCGTGGTCGTCTTCCTTCAGGAAGTCGGGGTCGATGTCCAGCTTGGCGTTCAGGTTGAAGCCGCGCAGGTCGAAGATGTCCTTCAGCGGCACGTCGCCGAAGTGCGCCTTCTGCTGCGGCGCGCGCGGGTTCATGTGCTTCAGGCGGTGAATGAGCGCATCGGTCTCTTCGGCCGACACCAGCTCGCTCTTGCTGATGAAGATCTGGTCGGCAAAGCCCACCTGGCGGCGCGCTTCCTGGCGGTCGTTGAGCTGCTGCGGCGCGTGCTTGGCATCGACCAGCGTCAGGATCGAGTCGAGCAGGTAGCTCTCGGCGATCTCGTCGTCCATGAAGAAGGTCTGCGCCACGGGGCCGGGGTCGGCCAGGCCGGTGGTCTCGATCACCACGCGGTCGAAATCGAGCAGGCCCTGGCGCTTCTTGGCGGCCAGCAGTTGCAGTGCTTCGCGCAGGTCTTCGCGGATGGTGCAGCACACGCAGCCGTTGCTCATCTGCACGATCTGCTCCTTCGACTCGGTCACAAGGATGTCGCTGTCGATGTTCTCTTCACCGAACTCGTTCTCGATGACCGCGATCTTCTGGCCGTGGGCCTCGGTCAGGATGCGCTTGAGCAGCGTGGTTTTGCCCGAGCCGAGAAAGCCGGTCAGGATGGTCGCGGGAATGAGGGCCATGGAAAAGTGCTCCGGAAACGGAAAACAGAAAAAGGCGGGGGATTGGCGGGCAGTTTAGCCAATGCCACTGAGTTGCGTTGCCGACGGGGTCAAGCCCTCGTTCACAGGGGCTTTCTCACCACCACCAGCCCCTTCAGGTACTCCCCTTCCGGAAACTCGATGGTCATCGGGTGGTCGGGCGCGGCGCCCAGGCGTTCGGCGATGTAACCGTCCACGCCCGCGTCGAGCCCGGCCGAGGCCACGATCTTGTGGAACAGGTCGGCGCTGATGCCGCCCGAGCAGGAGAACGTGAGCAGCACGCCGCCCGGCTCCAGCAACTTGAGCGCCAGGCGGTTGATGTCCTTGTAGGCCCGCGCGGCGCGCTCGGCGTGCGCCACCGTGGGCGCGAACTTGGGCGGGTCGAGCACGATCGCGTCGAAGGTGCGGCCCTGGTCGATGAACTCGCGCAGCACCGTGTTCACGTTGGCATCGAGAAACTCCGTGGCGATGCCCTGCCCCTCGAAGCCGTTCAGCGCGAGGTGCGCGCGGGCCCGCTCGAGCGCGGGCTGCGACGAATCGACCGACACCAGCGAGGCACCCTCGAGCGCCCCGGCCGCCTTCAGGCCCGCGAGCGCGGCCACGGTGAAGCCGCCCGTGTAGCAGAAGCAGTTGAGCACGCGCCGAAAGCGCCGGTGCTGCGCCAGCTCGGCAAAGCGCTGGCGGCTGTCGCGCTGGTCGAGGTAGAAGCCGGTCTTGTGGCCGGTCGCGATGTCCAGCGACAGCTGCCAGCCGTGCTCGCGGATGGTGATCTGGGTCGGGCCTTCGCCGCGCAGCCAGCCCGTGACGGGCTTCAGGCCCTCGCGCTCGCGGCCGCTGGCGTCGGAGCGTTCATAGAGCTTGGTGAGCCCCGTGGCCTTGAGCAGCGCGTCGGCCAGCACGTCTTTCCAGCGCTCCACGCCGGCCGACAGGAACTGCGCCACCAGCGTGTCGCCATAGCGGTCGACGATCAGCCCCGGCAGGCCGTCGGCCTCGCCGTGCACCAGCCGCACGCCGTCGCTCTGCAGGTCGAAGAGGCCCCGCGCATGCACCGCGCGCGCACAGACCGTGGAAAAAAAAGCAGCGTCGATGCGCTGCTTCTCGTCAAAGCTCCAGGCCCGTGCCCGGATCTTGGAGGTGGGGCCGAAGGCCGCCCACGCGAGAAAGTGGCCGTCGTGCGACTCCACGCGCACCGTTTCCCCCGAGTCCGCGCCGCCGCGCGCAATGGCGGATTCGAAGACCCAGGGATGGCGGCGTTGGAGCGAGCGCTCCTTGCCCGGCTTGAGGCGGAGGGTTTTCATGGGAGATGAATGAAAGAAGAAATGAAAGACGAAAGAAAACGATGCAGGCGACGGGCCGTGGCTACCTGCCGTCCTTGTCCGACCGGGCCTTGGCGCGCGGATGCGCCGCGTCGTAGACCTTGGCCAGGTGCTGGAAATCCAGCCGCGTGTAGACCTGCGTGGTCGCGATGTTGGCATGGCCCAGCAGCTCCTGCACCGCGCGCAGGTCGCTGCTCGACTGCAGCACGTGGCTCGCGAACGAGTGGCGCAGCATGTGCGGATGCACCGGCGCGGCCAGGCCGGCCTTCAGGCTGCGCTCGCGCAGCAGCTTCCACACGGCCTGCGACGACATGCGCGCGCCGCGCGCACTGACGAACAGCGCCGGCTCCTGGCGCTCGCCGCGCACCGCGAGCCAGTCGCGCAGCGCCTCGGCCGCCTTGCTGCCCACCGGCACGCTGCGCCGCTTGCTGCCCTTGCCGAGCACGTGGGCTTCCATGGCGTCGAGGTCGACCCAGCCGAGCGCCGAGGCGCTGGCCTGGGCGTCGAGCCCCGTGAGCTCGCTCACTCGCAAGCCGCAGCCATAGAGCATTTCGACGATGGCGCCGTCGCGCGCTTCGGTCCAGGGATCGGCCTCGGGGTCGTACAGCTCGGCCAGGCGCACCGCGTCGTCCACGCCCAGCGCCTTCGGCAGCGGCCGGCCCGCCTTGGGCGCGTGCACGTCCTGCACCGGGTTGAAGCCGATCAGCCCTTCATGGCCGAGCCAGCGGTAGAAGCTGCGCCAGCACGACAGCACCAGCGCAATGCCGCGCGGCTCGCGCCCGGCGCTGTGCAGCTGCGCCATCCAGCGGCGGATGTGGGCCGTCTGCACACGGTCCAGCGGCAGGCTGGCCTCGGCGGCGTGGTCGGTCAGCGCGCGCAGATGGAAGGCATACAGCTCGACCGTGCGCGGCGCGAGCCGACGCTCCACGCGCACGTGTTCGAGGTATTTGTCGATCCATTCCATGTCGTCGTGCTCCGTGCGGCGCCCGGGCCCGCTAGCTGGAACTAGAACAGATAGCCCAGCGACGCATTGTTCACGATGGCCGCCGGCTCACGCAATGCGCCCTTGAACAGCATGCCCCAACGGCGCCAGCACGAGGTGGGCGCGGCGGCGTACTGCACGTCGAAGGCCTGGTCGAAGCCGCTGGCACGCACCAGGCGTTCGATGCGCCACAGGTGGTACGGCTCCGACACGATGATCACGCTGCGCACGCCGTTGGCCTCCAGCACCGTGCGCGACAGCGACAGGTTGGCGCGCGTGGACGACGACACCGACTCCAGCACCATCGGCCCCGTGTAGCCCTCGGCCGTGGCGTGGTCGCGCATCACCTCGGCCTCGATGCGGCCGTCTTCCACGTCGACACCGCCCGAGAACACCAGCGTCTGCACGCGACCGGCGCGCGCCAGCACGATGCCCTGGTCGACCCGGCCTGTGAGGCAGGGGTTGGGCTTGCCGTCGAGGTAGGCGCGGTTGCCCAGCACCAGCGCCACGTCGGCCGCGCGCGGCATCGGGCCGGCCAGTGCGGCCTCGGCACGCTGCCAGATCACGCCCGCGATGGCGACATACGTCAGCACGCCGGCCAGCAAGACCACGCACAGGCCGGTCAGCCAAGGCCGGCGGCGCCACCCGCTTCGCGCGGAACGGCTCAAGGGCGCAGCCGCGACAGCGCGCCCGACGACAGCTCGGCGATGCGCTCGAGAAAGTCCGTGCCCATTTCGGCGTTGAAGCGCTGCGCGTCCGGCGAGGCCAGCACCAGCAGGCCGAAGGCCGGCGACTCGGCGTCGGGGCGCAGCGGAATCAGCGCGATCGAGGCGGCACCCTGCGGCTCGGGCAGCCAGTTGGCCGCCTCGAAGCCCGCGTTGAGCCCGCAGTACGGCGAAGTGAGCGAAGTGGCCAGCGCCTTCACGTCGTCGCTCACCCACTGGGCATAGGCTTCGTTCAGGTACTCGGTGCCGCAGTCCCACACCTTGATGGCCGTTTGCGGCACCAGGAACAGCGACTGCAGGTCGACCGCGATGCGGTACGGCAGGCTGCGCGGGTCGCGCGTGGTCAGCAGGCCCTTGGTCCAGCGCTGCAGGCGGTCGGCGATGACCACGTTTTCGGTGCCGTGGCGCACCATGTCCATCAGGCGGTGCTCCAGCGCCTTGATCTTCTCGCGCAGCATCTCGGCCTGGCGCTCCTGCAGGCTCACGGCGCGGTTGCCGTGCGGGCTGGTGAGCTGCACCTGCGCCAGCAGCTGGGCGTGGCGCTCGAAGAAGTCGGGGGTGTTCGACAGGTAGTTCGCGATGTCGTCTTCGGTGATCGGGTTCATGGCGTTGTTGTCGTGGGTGAATTGGGTCATGGCTGTTCCGAAATGTCGGGCACGTCGATCTCGCCCTCGAACACCGTCGTGGCCGGTCCTGTCATGAGCACCGGCCGGCCGTCGCCCTGCCACTCGATCGTGAGAATGCCGCCGTGCGTCTGCACGTCGACGCGGGAATCCAGCAGCCCCAGGCGAATGCCTGCCACCACGGCCGCGCAGGCGCCCGTGCCGCAGGCCAGCGTTTCGCCGGCGCCGCGCTCGAACACCCGCAGCTTGATGTGGGTGCGGTCGACCACCTGCATGAAACCGGCGTTCACGCGCTGCGGAAAACGCGGGTGGTGCTCGATCTGCGGGCCCTGCTCGGCCACCGGCGCGGTGTCGACGTTGTCGACCACCTGCACCGCGTGCGGGTTGCCCATCGACAGCACCGCTACCGAAACGATAGCGCTGCCGGCCCGGGTGCCCAGCGCCAGGTGCCAGGTCTGCCACGCGCCTTCGTGCTGCGGGTCGAGCCCGGCCGTGTCGAAGGGCACGCGCGCCGGTTCGAAGACCGGGGCGCCCATGTCGACCGTCACGCGGCCGTCGTCGCCCATGCGGGGTTCGATCACGCCGGCCAGCGTCTGCACGCGCACGTCTTTCTTCTCGGTCAGGCCGTGCTCGCTCACGAAGCGCATGAAGCAGCGCGCCCCGTTGCCGCACTGCTCCACCTCGCCGCCGTCGGCGTTGTGGATCACGTACTGGAAGTCGATGCCTGCAGCGGGCGACGGGCGCACCGTGAGGATCTGGTCGGCGCCGACGCCGAAATGACGGTCGGCCAGGAAGCGGTACTGCGCGGCGCTGAGGCCCAGCGTGCCGCGCGTTTCGTCCAGCACGACGAAATCGTTGCCGGCTCCCTGCATCTTGGTAAAGCGGATTCGCATCGCCGGATTATCGCCACCGGCGCCGCCCTTCGCGCCGGAAGGGCCGCCGGACGCGGCCCTTTCGACACACCCGGCCTCAGCCCTGGATGAACGCCAGCAGGTCGGCGTTGACCTGCGCCACGTGCGTGGTGCAGGTGGCGTGCGGCGCGCCGGCGTACAGCTTGAGCTGGCTGCCCTGGATCATTTCGGCCGCCAGCTTGCCCGTGGCCTCGAAGGGAACGACCTGGTCGTCGTCGCCATGGATCACCAGCGTGGGCACGTCGATCTTCGCCATGTCGGGGCGGAAGTCGGTCTCGGAGAACGCCGTCACGCAGTCGATGGTGGCCTTGATCGAGGCCTGCAGCGCGATCTGCAGCGTCTGCTTGAACACGCCCTGCGACACCTTCGCGCCCGGGCGGTTGGTGCCGTAGAACAGCGTGCTGAAGTCGTCGATGAACTGCGCCCGGTCGGCGGCCAGCCCGGCGCGGATGCCCGCGAAGAGCGACGCCTCGGGGCCCACGGGATGGTCGGGCGTCTTCATGAACAGCGGCGTCACCGCGCTGATGAGCGCCAGCTTGGCCACGCGCGCGCTGCCCTTGCGCGCGATGTAGCGCGTGACGTCGCCGCCGCCCATCGAGAAGCCCGCCAGGATCACGTTTTTCAGGTCGAGCTTTTCGATCAGCTCGGCGATGTCATCGGCGAAGGTGTCGTAGTCGTAGCCGGTCCAGGGCTGGCTGGAGCGGCCGAAACCGCGGCGGTCGAACGCGATGACGCGGTAGCCGCGCTCGGCGAAGAACAGCATCTGGGCGTCCCACATGTCGGCGCTCAGCGGCCAGCCGTGGCTGAAGACGATGGGCTGGCCGCTGCCCCAGTCCTTGTAATAGAGCTCGGTGCCGTCGCGAAGGGTCAGTGTGGTCATGGTTTTTCCTTGAGATGGACGAAAGGGTGAAAGGGAAAGAGAAAGAATCCGGCCGCTCAGAGCGCCAGGAAGTGATGCACCTCGGGCTTGCCCGGGCCGATGTGAAAGCGCAGCGCCTCGGCCTGCAGGTCGGCATCGGCGTGCGACACGCGGTGGTGCTGGCGCAGGTGCTCGGCCCACGACTCCACGAGGAACCACTCCATCACGCGCTCGGCGTCGGCCGTGTGCTCGTGCACGCCCCAGGCGTAGGCGCCGTCGCGGCGGCGCTCGAGCGACAGGCGCTTCATCGCATCGAGGAACGCCGGCCGGTCTTCCTTGCGGATGCGGTACTCGACCTGGATCATCACGGGCCCGCGGTCGTGCGCCACCGGCTCGGCCAGCAGCGGCTCGGGCCAGTGGTTCGAGGCCTGCAGGTCGGCCTCGCCGGCGGGCAGCCGCACGCGGTGGAACACCAGCCCCATCACCACCAGCCCCACGGCGCCCGCCACCAGCGTGGCCGGCACGCCGATCTGCTGCGCCACCAGGCCCCAGCCCAGGCTGCCGGCGGCCATGGCGCCGTTGAACACCGTGAGGTACACGGCCAGCCCACGCCCACGCACCCAGTTCGGCAGGATCGACTGCGCCACCCCGTTGAGCGTGGTCAGCGCAATGATCCAGCCCAGGCCGAGCACGCCCAGCATCGGCACCGCCAGCCACTGCGGCGGCGCGAACACCAGGGCGCCCATCACCGCGGCCGTGAGCAGCGAGGCCAGCAGCAGCATGCCGTCGGCATCGAGCCGCGCACGCAGCCGCGGCATCACCAGCGCGCCGCCGATGGCGCCCGCGCCCACGGCGCCCAGCAGGATGCCGTAGAAGCTCGCCGTGCCGCCGAGCATCTGGCGCGCCACCAGCGGCAGCAGCGCCCACACCGAGCTGGCGAACAGGAAGAACACCGCCGCACGCAGCAGCACCACATGCAGCTCCTTGCTGGCCCGCGTGTAGCGCAGGCCCGCGCGGAAGGCGCCGAAGAAGTTCTCGGACAGCCCGCTGTCGACCGCCGCCGGGCGCTTCCACCACAAGAGCGCCGCGATCACGAACACGTAGCTCAGCACGTCCAGCCCGTAGGTGGCGGCCGCGCCGAAGCTCGCCAGGATCAGCCCGCCCGCCGCCGGCCCGATGGAGCGCGCGATGTTGATGCCCAGCGAGTTCAGCGCCACCGCGCCCTTGAGCTCGCTGCGCGGCACCAGCTCCGGCACGATCGACTGCCAGGTCGGCCCCATGAGCGCCGCGCCGATGCCGCCCACGAAGGTCAGCGCGATCAGGTACTCGACCGTGAGCGTGCCCGTGTGCGAGAGCACCAGCAGCGTGCCGCTCACCGCGGCCAGCAGCACCTGCACGAAGATCAGGAAGCGCCGGCGGTCGAGGATGTCCGACAGCACCCCCGCCGGAATCGCCAGCAGGAAGATCGGCAGCGTCGCCGCCGTCTGGATCAGCGCCACCGCCGTCGGGCTGGCCGACAGGTCGGTCACCAGCCACGAGCTGGCCACGTCGCGCATGAAGCTGCCGATGTTGCCCAGCACCGTGGCGGCCCACAGCACGGCGAAGACCGGCTGGCGCAGCGGCGCGAAGGCGCCGGCGGCTTTGGCTTGGGGCTCAGTCATCGTGGCGCTCCTTGAGGTCGAGCCAGGCGACGAGCAGGAAGCCGCCGACCAGGCCCAGGTGTTCGAAGAAGGCGTTGGCCGCCATGAAGCGTTCCTGCCCCAGCGGCATCTCCCAGAAACGCAGCGCGACGAAAGTCGCCATGAGCGTGAAGCCGCCCAGCGCGAGCGCGCCGAGCCAGCGCCAGAAGCCGATGAGGATGAGCGCCGCGGCGCCCAGCTCCAGCACGATCACCGCCACGGCCAGCGGGCCGGCCGGCGCCAGGCCGAAGTGGTTCATCTCGGCGATGGCGGCGTTGAAGTCCAGCGCCTTGTTCAGGCCGCCCTGCAGGTAGGCCGCGCACAGCAGCAGCAAGGCGATCCAGCGCACGGCGGGCGACAGGGTCCAGTGCATGGCCTTCATCACACCGCCCAGCAGGCGCAACCCAGCGCGCCCCAGAAGCTCTTCAGGTCGGCGATGGGCAGCTTGCTGCTCCAGGCCGTCGCGTGGCTGTGGCCGTGCACGTTGCAGTCGTTGGCGCAGGCGCACGACATCGCGGCGTTGCGCATCACCTTCTGCAGCGGCGCGCCCTCGGCCGTGTCGGCCCAGCCCGCATAGCCGCCGAAGGTGCGCGCGGGCGACCAGTCGGGCATGGCGGGCGGCAGGCCGCCTTCGTCGTGCGCGGCGAACGGGCCGGCGCCGTAGACCACCTTGCCGCCCACCATCGTGAGCAGCGCCGTGGTGTCGGCAATCTCCGATTCGGCGCAGGCGAAGAAGTCGCGGTCGGGCACCACCAGGTCGGCCAGCTGGCCTTCCTGGATGCGGCCCTTCTTGCCCTCCTCGTTCGAGAACCAGGTGACGTTCTCGGTCCACATGCGCAGCGCGGCCTCGCGGTCCAGGCAGTTGCGCTGCGGGTACAGCTGCATGCCGCCCACCGTCTTGCCCGTGACCAGCCACGACAGCGACACCCACGGGTTGTACGAGGCCACGCGCGTCGCGTCGGTGCCGGCCGACACCTTCAGGCCGCGCTCCAGCATCTTCTTGACCGGCGGCGTGGCCTCGGCCGCGCCGGGGCCGTAGCGCTCCACGAAATACTCGCCCTGGTAGGCCATGCGGTGCTGCACCGCCACGCCGCCGCCGAGCGCGGCGATGCGGTCCATCGACTTCTCGGAAATCGTCTCGGCATGGTCGAAAAACCAGTTCAGGCCGGCCAGCGGCGTGTCCTTGTTGACCTTCTCGAACACGTCGAGCGAACGGCTGATGGTTTCGTCGTAGGTCGCGTGCATGCGCCACGGCCAGCGGTTCTGCGCCAGGATGCGCACCACGCCTTCGAGGTCGCCCTCCATCTCGGGCGCCATGTCGGGGCGCGGCTGGCGGAAGTCTTCGAAGTCGGCCGCCGAGAACACCAGCATCTCGCCCGCGCCGTTGTGGCGGAAGTAGTCGTCGCCCTGCTTGTACTTGGACGTCGCGGTCCAGTTCAGGAAGTCGTCCTTCTCGGCCTTGGGCTTCTGCGTGAAGAGGTTGTAGGCCAGGCGGATCGTGAGCTGCCCGTCGTCGTGCAGCTTCTGGATCACCTCGTAGTCGTCGGGGTAGTTCTGGTTGCCGCCGCCCGCGTCGATGGCGCCGGTCACGCCCAGGCGGTTGAGCTCGCGCATGAAGTGGCGCGTGGAATTGAGCTGGTAGTCGAAGGGCAGCTTCGGCCCCTTGGCCAGCGTGGCGTACAGGATGGCCGCGTTCGGCTTGGCCAGCAGCAGGCCCGTGGGGTTGCCGGCGCTGTCGCGCACGATCTCGCCGCCGGGCGGCGCGGGCGTGTCCTTGGTGTAGCCCACGGCGCGCAGCGCGGCGCCGTTGAGCAGCGCGCGGTCGTACAGGTGCAGGATGAACACCGGCGTGTCGGGCGCCACCGCGTTCAGCTCGGCCAGGGTCGGCAGGCGCTTCTCGACGAACTGGTGCTCGGTGAAGCCGCCCACCACGCGCACCCACTGCGGCGCGGGCGTGATCGCCACCTGGCGCTTGAGCATGCCCATGGCATCGGCCAGGCTCTTCACGCCGTCCCAGCGCAGCTCCATGTTGTAGTTCAGGCCCCCGCGAATGATGTGCAGGTGGTTGTCGATGAGGCCCGGCAGCACGCGCTGGCCTTGCAGGTCGATCACGCGGGTCTGGCTGCCGGCCAGCGGCAGCACGTCTTCGGCGCGGCCCACGCGGGTGAAGCGGCCGTCCTTGATGGCCACCGCGTCGGCCGTGGGGTTGGCACGGTCCAGCGTGGTGAAGCGGCCGTTGCGCAGGATGAGGTCGGGGGTCTGGGTGGTGGCCATGGTGGATGCGGGTGCGAGGGAGGTGGCTGCAAAGGCGCCGAGGGCGCCCAGGAAGTGGCGGCGTTGCGGGTCGGGGGCGTTCATGCGTCGCTCCGCTCGGACGGGCGGCTGCCGGCGGCGGCGGACTTCACCGCCCCGGGCTGCGCGCAGGTCGGCAGCGCGCCGAACACATGCGGCTTGACCTGGTCATGCAGCCACGAGGTGGCGGCCGGCCGGTCGAACACCTGCCGCACCAGCGGCGGGATCTGCTCGCCGAGCAGGATGCCCAAGAGGCCCACCAGGGCGATCACCGGCGGCGCCGGCGAGCGCACCTGGAAGAGCGCGTAGATCACGCCGACCAGCAGGCCGAGCGCGAGGGAAACGACATAGGTCTTCATGGTCGGTCGGCCTTCCGGGTGCTCTGCGCTCAACCCTCGTGGGCGCCGAACATCGTCTTGGCGTACGTCACGCCCAGACCGTAGGCGCCGCCCACCTTCTTCGCAATACCGGTCGTCAACTCGTAGGTGTCGCCACGCGCCCAGTCGCGCTGCAGCTCCAGCAGGTACTGCAGCGAGGTCATCGGCTGCGCGCCGGCCTGCACCATGCGCTCCATCGCGCGGTTGTGCGCCTCGGTGGACACGTCGCCGCAGGCGTCGGCAATCACGTACACCTCGAAGCCCTGGTCCAGCGCCGACAGCGCCGGGCCCACGATGCACACGCTGGTCCACAGGCCGGCCAGCACGATGCGCGGCTTGCCGATGGCGTTCACGCGCTCGATCACGGCGGCGTCTTCCCAGGTGTTCATCGAGGTGCGGTCCAGCATCTTCTGGCCGGGGAAGGCGTCGGTGATCTCGCTGAACATCGGGCCCGAAAAGCTCTTCTCGGCCACCGTCGTGAGGATGGTCGACACCTTGAAGCCGGCCGCCGCCTGCGCCACCAGCGCGGCGTTGTTGCGCAGGTTGACGGCGTCGATCGAGTGCGTGGCAAAGGCCATCTGCGACTGGAAGTCGATCATCACCAGCGTGTGGTCGGTGGGGGTGAGCAGCTTGGCGCCGGCGGTGGGGGTGGCTTGGACGGTCATGAAAGGCTCCTTCGGCAAAGTTGGGTGCGTGGACATTCGATTCGGTTCACAATCGCTTTCAGAGGGAATCTCCTTGGCGTGGGCTGAATCATCCGGTGCGCGCAGGGCCCCATCGACGAAACTTTTCACCATCAATGATCGAAGTTTTCGATCATTCCTTTTTTCCTGCGAGGAACGCCCCGTGCTCAAGCTCACCCTGGAAGCCATCGAGGTCGTCGACGCCATCGCGCGCCACGGCTCCTTTGCCGCCGCCGCCGCGCGGCTGAACAAGGTGCCCTCCACCATCTCCTACGCCGTGGGCAAGCTCGAAGAGCAGCTGGGCATGCTGCTGTTCGAGCGCAACGGCCCGCGCGTGACCCTCACCGCCGCCGGCGAAGAAATGCTCAAGGAAGGCCGCTGGCTGCTCGGCGCCGCGAGCGACCTCGAATCGCGCATGCGGCAGATTGCCACCGGCTATGAATCAGAGCTGCGGCTGGTGCACGACTCGCTCATTCCCACGCAGGCCTTCATGGACGACATCCGCGCCTTCGAAGACCTGCGCTGCGGCACGCGGCTGCGCATCGGCTGCGAGGCGCTCACCGGCAGCTGGGAGGCGCTGCGCGAGGGCCGCGCCGACATCGTCGTGGCCGCAGGCGAAGGCCCGGCCGGCGGCGGCCACCAGGCCGTGGCCGTGGGCAGCCTGGCGTTCGCCTTCTGCGTCGCGCCCACCCACCCGCTCACGCGGCTGAAGCGCCCCGTGCAGCGCGGCGACCTCATCGACTGCAACGCCATCGTCGTCGGCGACACCGCGCGCACCCTGTCGGACCGCACCGTCGGCCTCATGGCCGGCCAGCCGCGCATCACCGTGCCGTCGATGGCCGCCAAGGTCGCCTGCCAGGTCGCCGGGCTGGGCCACGGCTTCCTGCCGCGCGCCTGCATCACCGACGAGCTGGCGCGCGGCACGCTGGTCGAACTGCCGACCGAGGAACCGCGCGCACCCGAGGCCTTCTGGCTCGCGTGGAAAACCGGCGCGCAGGGCCAGGCGCTGCGCTGGTGGCGCGAGCGGCTGCACCGCACGCTCGTGCCCGCGCTGCTGCCGCGCTCGTTCCTCTGAAGAAAAAAGAGAGCTTGTCGCTCAGCCGCCGGCGCGCAGCTTGTCGAGCGCCCGGTCGAGAAACGCCAACCGGTCTTGTCCCCAGAAGCGCTCGCCGTTCAGGATGAACGTGGGCGCGCCGAACACGCCCGCGTCCACCGCGTCGGCGCTGTTGGCGCGATACACGGCCAGCACCTCGGCCGACTGCTCCAGCGCCTGCAGCGCCGCGCCGTCGTAGCCGTTTTCATCGGCGATCGCGATGCGCACCGCGGCCTGCGCCGTGTCGCGCTCCTCGGCCCACAGCGCGCGCAGCAGCGCGTGCGACAGCGGCTGCGCGTCGAGGCCCTGCAGCTGGGCGGCGATCACCATCCAGCCGGGGTACTTGTTCCAGTTCGGGTCGGTCGGCGCGCCCTTCGGGTAGTGCGCGGGCTCCAGGTTCATCGGCATGCCGAGGTATTCGCGCCAGCGCGACAGCTCCAGCGCGTGGTACGTGCGGCGCGGCTCGGGGCGCGTCTTCAGCGGAATGCCGCCAGTCTGCGGCACCACCGCCTGGAAGTCGTAGGGCTTGAGCGTGAGCTGCACATGGTGGCGGCGCACGATGTCTTGCAGTTGCGGGCCGCCGAGGTAGGCCCAGGGCGAGGAAAGGCTGTAGTAGCAGTCGATGGCGATCATGCGGGGATTATCTTCAGCCCCCGGCCGGCGCGCCGCGCGCCACGGCCATACACCTCGCAACGCACCGCCTCGCGAACGCGGTGAAACTACGCCCCTTGCGCGTTGTGCATCGGCCGGGCCCTGCCCTTGCGATGCCACGCCGCCACTTTCTCGGGAGCCCTGATTTGCAGAAGAACACCCAAGCCAAGATTGCCCGCATTGCCCTGTCGGCCTCGGCCGCCGCCATCGGCAGCCTGGCCGCCTACTGGACCCTGCTCGCCACGCGCCAGGGCCACATTCTTTTCAACGCCCGCAAGCTGCCCGTGGTGCATCTGTCGGACGACTTCTCGACCTACTCGCACCCCGTGCCCGGCGGCATGGTGCGCGGCTACGTGTACCACCCGCAGGGCGAAGACGCGCTGCAGGACCTGTTCATCTACTTCGCCGGCCGCGGCGAAGACGTGCGCGCCACCGCGCAGATGCTGCACTGGCTGCCCGAGGGCTTCGGCTTTGCGGCACTCAACTACCGGGGCGTGGCCGACTCGCAAGGCGCGCCTTCGGAAATCGCCTCCGTGGCCGACGCCGCCCAGTTCGCCAGCCACCTGCGCCGCGCCTTTCCGCAGGCGCGCCTGCACGTGGTGGGCCGCAGCCTGGGCACCGGCGTGGCCATCCAGCTCGTGGCGCGACAAGAGTTTGCGAGCCTGCAGCTCATCACCCCCTACGACTCGCTGCTCGAAGTCGCCAAGAAGCGCTTTCCGCTCGTGCCGCTGTCGCTGTTGCTGCGCCACCGCTTCAACTCCATCGAGCACAGCAAGGAAGTCGCCGCCAAGACGCAGGTGCTGCTCGCCGCGAAGGACGACGTGGTGCCCCACGAACGCTCCGAAAAACTCATCGCCGCCTGGCCCACGCCCGTGAGCGTGCAGACCGTGTCGAACTCGGACCACCACAACATCACCGGGCTCGAAGAGACCTGGCTGATGCTGGTGGACTTTGCGTTGACGGCGGTGTTGCCGGAGACGAAGGCGGCTTGAGGGGTGCGGGCCGGTCGTGAGGCAAAGGCTTCACGCCGGTCGCTGGGCGCTAGGCCGGCTTGAGCGAGGGGTGCGCTTGCAGCGCATCGCGTACGGCGCCGGCTGTCGCGTTGACGGTGGCGATGCGGGTCATCAACGCTTCGTTGAGCAGGCGCAGCAAGGCGCTCAGTTCGGTGCGGGTGGGGGCGAGCTCTTCGCTGTCGTTCAGGGCGCTGGTGTCTACGAGCTTTTCTAGAGCGGTGTAGGCGCGCATTACTTCATTGAGCTTGTTGACGTCGTCGCAGGTTTGGGTGGCGAGATCGTCAAGCTCGGAAGACGGAGAAGTGGGACGGGCGCTAGATCGCGCCGAGGCGGATGGAGATTCAGCCATGTGCGGCCTCCGAAGGGATTTTGGTTTGCCACAACCGACGCCCCCGCTTCCAAACGATGGCGGCAGCTCGAACGGGTTGGAAGACCGGAAAACCCCTTGTAGAGAAACCGGCAGGGCTCGCGCCCTCCCGTCCGAGCCGCCTAAAAAGCAGCGCGAACGAAAAAGCCGCAGACCATGTGCGGGTCCTGCGGCTTTCGTCGCAGGGGTTTTAGCGGGCTTCCAAACCCGATCGCGTTTCTTGCGCGACGGCGGCAGTATATCCAGGAGGCTTCGCCAACTGCAGACCTGAGCGCATCAATATGAGCGGCCTAGGTCCAACCCGAATGTGTTGCATCGAAGATACGCAAAGATTGGCGGTGTTTGACCGCGCTCCTCGGCTCGCGTCAATCATGTAACATTTCGCTTCGGGGGGACGGGTTCACGCAGCTGTCCTAGACGGCGAATCTGATGACAAACGGGAATTTCCTGTTGAGGTGAAAGCCTCTGGTCCTGCAAAGGGCGATTTACTTACTTTCCAATTCTCGTCCCTCCACCATATGAATTTAGACGACATTTGGTTTACGTTCAAGGCGCGGATCGCTGCCGAGCTACGCCTCAAGAATAACGATCTTCACTCCCAAATATTGCTTGTTTGGTACGCGATAATTTCATCAGCTGCCAGCATCGTTGCGCTGCGCTACGAAAAATTTGCCGGCCCTGACACAGATATTTATACAGCTGTCTTGTCCGTTGGACTCTTATCCATTTCACTACTTGTTGCAAGCCGTGATTATCGGGGAAGAGCTCTCCAAATGCGGGCCAATCATATCGCACTGAAAAAATTCCACGACGAATTAAAATTGGGAATTATTGACCCCAACCAGAAGCCAGAGCTCTACGCAAAACTCTTGTCAGAGTGCGAAAATCATACTTCTTATGATGATCGTTATTTTCGGGTCTTCAATCGTGCAGGCTTGACATCTAGAAAACCAACTTGGTGGGATTGGGCACTGGCACTCTTGACATGCTCAGCAAGAGTTGGGGGGGTTCTTTTCCTCTACCTTCTCCCGCTCTCTGTTTTTTGGAATCAAATTGGCTAAGATCAGCGCCGCAAAAAAATTCCGGGATTTTTTTTCCGAGGCGGCCATTGAAGCCGTCTACAGCACCAAAGTTCTGGGAACTAGAGCAATAGGGCTTGATCGAGTTGATTCAAATAACTTTGCCGCAAAAAACGCAACAGAGATCTCGCTAATATCTCAAAAGGCATTAGCGGGCACATACAAATTCACGAAGTACAAAGAAAAGCTGATTTCAAAAGGCTTTGGCAAGCCCCCCAGGCAGCTCTCTATACCCACTATTAGGGATAGACTAACGTTGAAGATTATTTGCCAGTACTTGTTTACCATTTTTCCAGAATCAAAACCTGCTCTACCCCAAGAGAAAATTGAAGAGCTTCGCAAGGCCATCGATTCGGGAAAATACACTCACTTCATCAAGATCGATCTTCGGGATTTTTATCCATCTATCGATCACAGAATACTAGTTTCCAAATTAAGAAGAAGAATTCGGATTGAGCCTTTTCGTAAACTGATCAGTGATGCAATAAAAAATCCAACCGTATCCGAGACCAGCACAAAAAATCAAGACCCTGTTGCCAAAGGAGTTGCACAAGGCCTTTCCATATCGAATGTTCTTGCAGAAATCTTCATGCTCGACGTCGACGAAAAAATTCGGAAAATTGCTCCAGTCTTCCTAAGATTCGTCGACGACATCATCATTCTTACTGATTCGAACGCGGGCACAGCGCATACAGAGATTTGCAAGATTTTGCGAAAACACAAGTTAAACCCGCACCCTCTCGACGCAATTGGATCAAAAACAAAAATTGGAAAAATATCTGACGGACTAGAATTTCTAGGATACTCATTAAGACCAAAAACCGTTTCAATTCGAAGAAATAGCATTCTTGGCTTCGAGGGCTCATTGGTAGATGTTTTTTCGGACTACAAACATCGCATCAGAAACGCCAAAAACGCCTCTGAAAAGGAAACCGCGTTCGCAAGATTTAGATGGGCCTTGAATCTAAAAATTACCGGATGCATTTATAAAAATCAGCGATTTGGGTGGGTTTTTTACTACTCCCAAATTAACGACCTTAGTGTTCTTCGCCGAATAGACAACACCATCCTTATGCTGCTCAAGAGATTTGGAATTTCAACCCCTCCGAATCCAAAGCGCACATTAAAAGCCTTTTACGAATCCAAGAGAACTGACAAAGAAAGTCATCTATACATTCCCAATTACGACTCTTTGAACACATCCAAGATGAAAAAATTTCTAATTGGAATAGGGCAAAAAATTGATGACTTTCCGGATTCAGAGATCAATGCCGTGTTTCATCGACTAATACGTCGTGCGACGCGAAGCCTAGAAAAAGACATTGCAAGTCTTTCGTGAATATTCGAACATTTTTCGGCGATTCAATTTTTCTAAAAGCGCAAGAACTGTAAATCGCAGCACAGTCCTAGGCTAAAAAAATTGAACCTACGCGAGCCCCTTCAATAGCATCGCGTGCGCATCGCTCCCAATCCAATCTCGCAGGGCATTCGCTTTCGTCGCGAGGTGCGGGGGAAGCCAAAGAGCAAGTAGGCGCAGGTTGTTATCCGTGAGGAATCGCAGCGCAGACGCCGCTGCGGCATCGGCCTCATCCAACGTTCGAGCGTGACCATCGAGGAATTTCAGCGTGCCCTTGAGCTTCGGCGATGGGATTCGATCTGGGTCCAGCGCCGCAAAAGCAAGAAGCGGTTCCAACAAATTCGTTATGAGTCGGCCACGGCAATCGAACATGATCCACGGCATTGGCTCAAGTGCGCCAACAATCGCTGTCGCGTCCCGCGCAGCGGCCCTAGTTAGTCCTTTGGTGGCCGCCATCAAATTCTCAATTTCCGCCTCGGTCCGCTGTCGATATTCCTTGACTGTGAAGTCTCCACGCTGCTGAACGGCCTCCAACGATTCGAGTGAGGAGCCAATCAGTGCGTACAGCCCCGCTCTGACTTTAGTAAGCCACTTCGCCCCGAACTTGTTGGTGTGCATAAAAGCATTGATGCGAGCCTCGATAGAAGGAACTAAGGCCTGCAGCTCCCTTGCTCGCCTTACAAGGTCTGCGCGCTCCCTAAGTCGTTGATGGTCCGCCTGAAGCGTATGAAAAATCTCTTCGCCAAAATGCGTACGACCACAGTACTGACCGATGTTGGTTTCAATCCCGCTTTCTGTGATGACTAGGAACCCGTGGTTGTGAGGTGTCCTGCAAGCCTTGAGACCACACAGGACTTGTCTTTGGAAGTGGTACTCGGACAGCACCGCCTTTAGGACATGTTGGGTATGGTCGATTGGGGCCTGAAAGCTCTCACGCACACTCATCTCCTCGAATGTCTGAGGGCGATCGATGAGGGTCTGCGGAGAATCAGCGGTCAGTTGCATAGACTGTCTTTCCATCCAGTGCCACACTATATCTAGTGCATTTTCTGATTGCAACCCACTATATGTAGCGTTATTCCGCTCTTTTTTCCCGCTACGCATTCGCCAGATACTTGCTTATGAGGCAACTATCTTCTTCTCCATACCCTCTTAATCTGCAAAGGCAATCGCCAGACACTCCTCCCATCCCACAAGGAGTGCTCTCATGCCAATCGCCTTACTCGCGCTGACCCTCAGCGCCTTCGCCATCGGAACGACCGAGTTCGTCATCGTTGGCCTCATTCCCACCGTCGCCGCCGACCTCGGCATCGGCCTTCCCTCGGCGGGCCTCTTGGTCAGCCTCTATGCGCTGGGCGTTGCCATTGGCGCGCCGGTGCTCACGGCCCTCACGGGCAAGCTGCCGCGCAAGGCGCTGCTGCTCGGGCTGATGGCGCTCTTCACGGTCGGCAACCTGCTGGCCTGGCAGGCGCCCAGCTATGAATCGCTGATTGCCGCCCGCGTGCTCACGGGGCTGGCGCACGGGGTGTTCTTCTCGATCGGCTCGACGATTGCCACCGGCCTGGTGCCGAAAGAAAAGGCGGCGAGCGCCATCGCGATCATGTTCACGGGCCTCACGGTGGCGCTGGTCACGGGCGTGCCGCTGGGCACGTTCATCGGGCAGCACTTCGGCTGGCGCGAGACTTTCCTGGCGGTGTCGGCGCTGGGCGTGATCGCCTTCATCGGCAGCTGGATCTTCGTGCCGGGCAACATCCGCCACACGCCGCCGGCCTCGCTGGCGCAACAAGCCAAGGTGCTGGCCGAGCCGCGCCTGCTGCTGGTGTATGCCAAGACGGCCATCGGCTACGGCGGCTCGTTCATTCCGTTCACGTTCCTGGCGCCGATCCTCACCGACGTGTCGGGCTTCAGCGCCGGCGCGGTGGGCTGGGTGATGCTGGTGTACGGCATCTCGGTGGCGGTGGGCAACATCTGGGGCGGCAAGCTGGCCGACCGCATGGGCCCGATTCCGGCGCTGAAGATCATCTTTGCGCTGCTGGCGGCCGTGCTGCTGGTCTTCAACTTCGCGGCGCCGCACAAGTGGCTGGCGCTGGTGGCGGTGCTGATGTGGGGCGCGGTGGCGTTCGGCAACGTGCCGGGACTGCAGGTGTACGTGGTGAAGCAGGCCGAACGCTTCACGCCGCAGGCGGTGGACGTGGCCTCGGGCCTGAACATCGCGGCCTTCAACCTGGGCATTGCCGGCGCGGCCTGGGCCGGCGGCCTGATCGTGACGCACCTCGGGCTGATGCATACGCCCTGGATCGGCGCGCTGGTGGTGCTGGTGTCGCTGGCCCTCACGCAGTGGAGCGGCTCGCTCGACCGCCGTGCCGGCATTCCGGTGCGCGCCTCGGGGCCGGTGCCGGTCGGGCACTGAGCTTTCCTCTTCCCTTCTCTTCTTTTTCTTTCTTTCTTTGAACACAAGGCACACACACGCCATGACCACGAACATCCACACCCCCATTCCCGCCTTCGGCCTCGGCACCTTCCGCCTGCAGGGCCAGGTGGTGATCGACTCGGTGAAGAACGGCCTCGACCTGGGCTACCGCACGCTCGACACGGCGCAGATCTACGGCAACGAAGCCGAGGTGGGCCAGGCGATTGCCGAAAGCGGCGTGGCCCGCAACGACCTGTTCATCACCACCAAGATCTGGACCGACCACTACGCGAAGAACAAGCTGGTGCCCAGCCTGAAAGACAGCCTCGCCAAGCTGCGCACAGACCATGTGGACCTGACGCTGATCCACTGGCCCTCGCCGGCCAACGCCGTGCTGGTGGCGGAGTTCATGGGCGCGCTGGCCGAGGCCAAGGCGCTGGGGCTCACGAAGCAGATCGGCGTGTCGAACTTCAACATCGCGCTGATGCAGGAAGCCATCGCCGCCGTGGGCGCGCCGGCCATTGCCACGAACCAGATCGAGCTGCACCCCTACCTGCAGAACCGCAAGGTGGCGGCCTTCGCGCAGAGCCAGGGCATCCGCATCACCTCGTACATGACGCTGGCCTACGGCAAGGTGCTGAACGACCCGGTGATCGGCGCCATTGCCACGGCGCACGGCGCCACGCCCGCGCAGGTGGTGCTGGCCTGGGCGATGCAGCTGGGCTACGCGGTGATTCCGTCGTCGACAAAGCGCGCGAACCTCGAAAGCAACCTGAAGGCGCAGCAGCTGACGCTGACCGAGGCCGAGATGGCGCAGATCGCCGCGCTCGACCGGGGCGAGCGGCTGACCGATCCGCAAGGGCTGTCGCCGGCGTGGGACTGAGGCGCTGGCGCGGGATGTAGCGCCGCGCGGCAGAATGCAGTGACCCCTCGGGGCGCCTTCATGGGTGCCCTTTTTCTTCTGCTTCTTTTCGCTTGCCAGCCATGACCGACCTTCACACCCGCATCTCCGACAGCTTCAACGCACAGGGCCTGATGGCCACGCTCGGCGCGCGGCTGGTGCATGTGGGCGACGGCGAGGTGCACATCGAGATGCCGTTTTCAAAAGCGCTGTCGCAGCAGCGCGGCTATGTGCATGCGGGCGCGGTGACGAGCATCGTCGACAGCGCCTGCGGCTACGCGGGGCTCACGAAAGCGCCGCAGGGCTGCGACGTGGTGACGGCGGAGTTCAAGATCAACTTCATGCGGCCCGCGCTGGGCGAGCGCTTCCTGGCGGTGGGCCGCGTGCAAAGCTCGGGCAAGCTGCTCGCGGTGTGCACAGGCGAAGTGCGCGCCTTCGCGAAGGCGGGCGACACGGACTACAAGGTGGTGGCGATGATGCAGGCGACCATCGTGAACGTGCCGCAGTGAGCGAACGGCACCACGCCTCGCGCGGCTAGCAGCGCGGCGTGGTGGCTTCGCTCTGTTCTTGTTGCTGCTGCTTCTGCTGCTCGGCGATCACCGCGCGGCACAGGGCCTGCAGTTCGGCCGCGACGATGTCGGGCGCCTTGCGCAGCTCGGCAATGTCGCGCTCGCCGACGCAGTGGCCTTCGAGGCGCACATAGATGCGAGTGAAGTTGCCCCCGAGCGCGCGTGCAATGTCGCGCAGGCAATCGGCGACGCTGGCAAAGCCGGTGTGGCTGTACGAGCTGGGCGGGATCACGCCCTTGGAGCGCGGCGCACGCACGGAATACAGGTACGACGCGCCTTCAGACCGCAGCTCCACCACGGGCTGCAGACCGCGCTGAACCTCGCCGTTGCCTTGCTTTCCTTGCATGGGGCGGAGTGTAAATCTGGCGAAGGCAGAATCTGCCGACCAGGCCGAAGGCCGCTTCGCGAGGGGTGGCTCTTCTTCATTCTTGTCACGGCGACGCGCTCGCATTGCAGCCGCCATTCACACTTTGATCCATGGCCAATCGTTCTTACCTCTACAGCCTCACCAACCGGCCCACGGCGTACACGGACCGGCCCGAAACCATCTCGGGCCTGTCCGAATGGAACTACGACATTCCGTTCATGTACCGGCTGCTGATGTCGGGCGATCCGCAGCTGTGCGCGTCGCTGATCTCCGACGGCCTCGACAGCGACGAGGGGGATGAGAAGGTCAGGCTGTACGCGATCAGCGGCCGCTTCGAGCCGGGCTTTGCGCGGGTGAAGCGGCTGATCGACATCATGCGATTCCTGGCGGCACAGGCGCCGGTGCCTGCGACCGCGCCCGCAGCAGCGCCCGTCGTGGCCGCGCCGAAGGCCACATCGTTCGTCGACCGGCTCAAGGGCTGGTTCTCGCCGTCGGCCGCACCGAAGGCACCGCCCGCGGCTGCCGCGCCCGCAACGGGCTCGACGCAGCTGCCGGGCTGGCTGGACGAGACCCTGGCTTTTCTCGAAGCCCACCGCAACGAGCACCTGCTGCTGGAGACGGTCGAGCTCGACACCATGACCGAATCGGAAGAAGCCCCGCTGCGGGCCTGCGTCGAGAAGGAGCTTGCCCGCTGCCAGCAGGCCGGCGCCGCGCTCGATGCGCTGCCGCAAGACATCGCAGCGGCGGCGCAGGTGCTGCGCGAAGCCGGTGCGAAAAAGCAGGCGGCCCCGCTCGATGCGTTCTTCGGGCTGCGCTTCGACGACGACTGCGACAGCACGCGCAGCCGCGCCACGGAATATCCGCTGGGGCTGCAGTGGTACGACGTGCTGTACTTCGGCCTGCTCAACCGCGCCGAGTTCGAAGCCGCCACGCGCGGCGACGCTGCGGCCGCGTAGCGCTTCAGTCGCCGCGTCGCGGCTCGGCCCACGCCGAGAGGATGCGCACGGCTTCGGCGTCCATCTTCTGCTCGGCCGGTTGCACACGCGCGGCCAGCGGTGCGCCGGCTTCGGTGCGCAGCACATCGACGTCGATGGGGTGGCGCGCCGCCACGGTCACGCCTTTGAATGCCTCGCCCGACTGCGCGAGCGTGGCCGCGTAGTACAGCTGGCCGATGCCCGCGATGTGCATGGCCGCCACGCACATGGCGCAGGGCTCGCACGAGGTGTAGAGCTCGCAGCCCGACAGGTCGACGGTGCCCAGCCGGCGGCAGGCATCGCGAATGGCCTCGACCTCGCCGTGCGAGGTCGGGTCGTGGTGCGCGACGGAGTGGTTGAAGCCTTCGCCCACCACTTCGCCGTTCTTGACGACGACGGCGCCGAAGGGCTCGGTGCCGGGTTCCTGGAGCGCCCGGGCCGAGAGGGCCAGGGCGCGCTGCATGAAGTGTTCGTTGTACATGGGTCGAATCTCCTGGGTGCTCAGACCTTGCGGGCCTGGTTGATGGGGGACGGCGCGGGCGCGGCCTGCGCGCCGAACAGGCCGGCGGTGGCACTCGCGTAGCGGCGCGGGTCGAAACGCAGCACGGCGGGCAACAGCAGCACGGTGACAGCGGCCAGGTAGGCCCAGGCCATGGTGAAGCCACCGGTCTGCTCGCGCACCCAGCCGGTGACGAAGGGCGCGAGCGCCGCGATCATGAAGCCCACGCCCTGCATGAAGCCCGCGAGCGCGCCGGCCTGCGCGGGGTCGGGCCGGTGGTCGAGCGCGAGCACCATGCACAGCGAGAACGCACCGCCCAGGCCGGCGCCGAGCACGACGGCGACGATGGCCGCCGGCACGGGCAGCGCAAGCCCGAGCGCCGCAAAGCCCGCGAGCTGCGCCAGCAGCGCGCCGACCAGCCAGCGCCGCAGGTCGCGCTGGCCGCCGCGCCGCGCGAGCGCCGGCAGCGTGAGCGCGCCGACGACCTGCGCCAGCGTCATGAGCGCGAGCACGGCACCGCCCTGCTGCGCCGTCCAGCCGCGCTCGGCATGGAAGTAATGCGGCAGCCACGCGACGAGGCTGGTGTAGCCGCCGTTGATGAGGCCGAAGCACAGGGCCAGCAGCCATGCGCGGCGGTGGCCGAAGCAGCGCAGCCAGGCGCGATCGAGCGAGGGGGCGGCGGTGCCTCGCGCAGATGACGACGCAGATGGAAGTTGCCGCGCACCGCGCAGCCACGCCGCCAGCGCCACGACCGCGAGCACCGCCCACATGGCGAGGCCGGCGTGCCAGTCGAGTTGCGCATCGCCGCCCACGGCGCGCGCGAGCCACGGGCTGGCCATGGCGCCGAGCCCGCCGCCGCCCATGATGGCGGCCGAGTAGAGCCCGGTCATGAGACCGAGCCGCGCGGGGTAGGCCTGCTTGACCACGCCGGGCATGAGCGCCTGCACCAGCCCCACGCCCGCGCCCGCGAGCGCGGCGCTCCACAGCAGCGCCGCGGCGCCGCCCGCCACGTAGCGGCCGGCGCAGGCCAGCGCGATGGCGCCGAGCCCGAGCGCGATGCCGCCGCGCGCGCCCAGCCGCTGGCCCACGGCCGCGCCCGACAGCGACACGGCGCCCATTGCGAACATCGGCAACACGGTGAGCAGTGCGACGGCGTGGAAGCCGATGCCGGTCGCGGCGCGGATCGGTTCGAGCAAGGGGCTGCTCGACGTGAGAAAGGCGCGCAGGTTGAGCGCCACCAGCACGACCACGCAGGCGAAGAAGACCGGGCCCGCGCCGGTGCGCGAGCTGTCGGTTGCAGGGCGTGCGGCGCGGCTCACGCGGGCACGGCGCCGGGCACGAGCGTGCCGTGGCGCGCGACCACGCGGCCGCCCGACACCACGAGCTTGCGCACGGGGCGGCTCACCACGGCCTGCGCGGGCGTTTGCGCGTCGACCAGCACGAGGTCGGCGCGGCAGCCCACGTCGAGCCCGTAGGCCGCGAAGCCACAACCGCGCGCGCCGGAATGGGTGACGGTGTCGAGTGCCACGTCGAGCTCGTCGTCGCGGCGCAGGTTGTAGCGCAGGCCGATGAGCATGGCGCGCTCGAGCATGTCGGGGTTGCCGTAGGGCGACCAGGTGTCGCGGATGCCGTCGTTGCCGCCCAGCACGGTGACGCCGGCGGCGCGGCACGCCATGAGCGGCGGCACGTTGCGCGAGGCCGGCGCGCTGGTGATGAGCACCACGCCGAGCTTCGCCATGCGCGCGAGCAGCACGTCGCGCTCGCGTTCGCTCACGTCACCCAGGCAGAAGCCGTGGCTGATCGCGACCTTGCCCTGCATGCCGAGCGCCTCGGTGCGCTGCAGGATCAGCTCGAGCGAGAAGGCGCCCATGGCGCCGGGCTCGTGCAGGTGGATGTCGACGGGGCGCTGGTGCTTGTGGGCAATGCCGAAGAGCACATCGAGCGACTTCACGGGGTCGCCGTCGATGGCGCAGGGGTCGAGGCCGCCGAGCACGTCGGCGCCCAGGGCCAGCGACTGGTCGAGCAGCTCGGCCGTGCCGGCGCGCCCGAGCAGGCCCGACTGCGGAAACGCGACGACCTGGATCTGCTGCACCTCGCGCAGCGTCTCGCGCGTGCGCAGCGTGCCTTCGAGGTGGCGCAGGCCGGCCTGGGTGTCGACGTCGACGTGCGTGCGCAGGCGCGTGGTGCCGAGCGCGAGAAAGGCCTTGGCCAGCACCAGCGACTGCGCGGCGGCGTCGTGCCCGCTGGCGTGGCGGAAGGCGCGCTCGTTCTCGATCTTGTCGGTGAGATTGGTGCCGACCTCGTTGCGGTACCAGTCCATGCCCCACATGGTCTTGTCGAGGTGGGTGTGGCCTTCGACGAGGCCGGGCAGCAGCAAGGCGCCCTCGCCGTCTTCGACGGTGGCGCCGGCCGGTGCGGCCAGCGCCGCGCCGATCTCGGCGATGCGGCCGTCGTGCACGCGCACGTCGACAGGAGACGCACCCAGGGGGCGCACGTTGCGGATCAGGAGCTGCGAGGTCATTCGATTTCGTTCGTGGGTCAGGGGCAAGAGAAGACCGGTCAGGCGGGTTGCGCCGCCACGGTGCGCGGCAGCACGCGCGGCGTGACGAGCGCCACCGCCACGAAAACCAGCGCGTTGACCGCCAGCGCCACCAGCCCGGTGTTGAGCGACTTGAAGACGACAGGCGCCGCCGGGAACAGCGTGCCCAGGTTCGCGCCGGTGGTCATCGTGAAGGCCAGCACCGCACCGCCCGCGAGGATGCCCGCAAAGGCGGCGTGCTTGCTGCCGAAGGGTTTCTTCATCAGGCTGAACAGCAACGAGGGCAGCAGCTGCGTGAGCAGGCTCGACGCGAAGATGGCCACGGCCACGATGGTGGTGCCGCCGCGCAGCACGAAGTACACAGCCACCAATGCGAACAAGGGCAGCACGCCGCGCGCCACGCGCGAGACCTGCTTGTCGGTGGCGTGGGGCGCAAAGCCTTCCTTGTAGACGTTCTTGCCGATCACGGTGGAAGCGGTGAGCAGGATCATCGAGCCCGGCACCAGCGCGGTGAGCACGCCCGTGCCGCCGATCACGCCGACGAACCAAGGGTCGAAGGTGTGCTTCACGAGGCCGAACAGGGCCAGGTCGACCTCGGAGCCCTTGAGCCCCGGCACCTGCAGGATGGCCGCGAAGCCCACCAGGAACAGGAAGGCGATGACCACCTGGTACAGCGGCATCAGGATGGTGTTGCGGCGCACCGCACTCGCGCTGCGCGCGGCATACACCGAGGTGAGGTTGAACGGGTACAGGTAGTAGCCCAGCGCCGTGAGCAGGATGGTCGAGTTGTACCAGGTGAGGTTCAGGCCCTCTTTCGGAAACTCGAAGAAGCTGGGGTTGGCCGCGTGGATGGCGCTGAACATCGGCGTGACGCCGCCGTAGTAGTGCCACGGCAGGTACACGCCCAGGAACACGGCGAGCACGAGGATCAGGATGTCCTTCACGATGGCGATGCTGGCCGAGCCGTGGATGCCCGAGAACAGGATGTAGCTCACCATCACGAGCGTGCCGATCCAGATCGCCACCTGCGGCGCGATGGAGCCGTACGAGGCCTCCGACACGATGATGCCCAGCCCGCGCAGCTGGATGGTGAGCAGCGCCACCATGCCCATGAGCGCGACCACCGACACCAGCACGCCGAGCGGTCGGCTGTCGTACTTGTGGGCGAAGAAGTCGGAGAACGACACCAGCTTGTGCGCGGTGGCGTAGCGCCAGATGGCCGGCAGCATCCAGAAGGCCATGAGGTAGGCCAGGCCGCCGTAGGCCAGGATGTAGAAGGCCGGCGAGCCCTTGCTGTACGACCAGCCGCTGGCGCCCAGGAAGGTGAAGGTCGAGAACGACTCGCCCGCCATGAGCAGGAACACCATGATCGTGCCCAGCCCGCGTCCGCCCAGCGCCCATTGCTCCAGGCTCATGGTGCGCCCGCGCCGCGCGAGCACGGCCAGGCCCAGGGCGCCGGCCACGAAGAGCGCGATCACGCCGAGTGCGGCGTTCATCGCGCGTCTCCTGCAGCCTTGGCAGCCTGCGCATCCTGCGCGTCGAGGTCGCCCTCGGCGCGGTCGATGACCACCATGATGAGCGAGGTCAGCACCAGCCAGCTCACGTTCCAGACCATCAGGAACGGCATGCCGAGCACGAAGGTGGGCGCGACGGACGACAGCCATCCCCCGCTGAAGAAGGCGGCGACCGGCAGCAGGGCCAGCCATTTGGCGAGTTTCATGGGATGTCTCTGTGTGTTCGGGTGGTTGGAAATTCGATCTTCTTTTGGTTAACCATTTTATATATTTTGGTTAACCAAACGGCGCGAATGGTACGGAGCCGGGCGGGCCGCGTCAATCCGGGGGCTTTCCCGGAGGTGGCGGGGTGCAGGCAATAATCCGCAGACCCATGCCTGCCGCCACCCGCCGATCCGCCGCACCCGCCCCTTCCGCAGAACCTGCCGAACCCGCTTCCGTCGATGACGCGAACGTGGACGAGCGCGTCTACGCCGCCGTGTCCAAGGCGCTGCTCAGCGGCAAGCTGCGCCCCGGCACGCCGCTGCGCGAGCGCGCGCTGGCCGAGGCGCTGGGCTGCACGCGCGGCGCGGTGCGCAAGGTGCTGGCGCGGCTGGGCTCCGAAAAGCGGCTGGTGCTGGAGCACAACCGCGGCGCCTTCGTGCCCAACCCGTCGATCGACGACATGCGCGGCATCTACCGCGCGCGCCGCATCGTGGAGGCCGGGCTGGTCGCCACGCTGTTCGGCCGACTGGCGCGCGAGCAGGTGGCCGCGCTGCGCAAGCACGTGCAGGCGGAGCAGAAGGCGTTCAAGGAAGGCCGGCGCGAGGACGCGATCCGCCTGGCCGGCGACTTCCACCTGCTGCTGGCGCAGATGGCGGGCAGCGACGAGCTGCTGTCGTACATCCGGCGGCTGATCTCGAACACCGAGCTGTACAAGGCGCTGTACGACTCGGCCGAGGCCGCGAGCTGCGCGCCGCGCGAGCACGAACAGATCATCGAAGCGCTCATGGGCGACTCGCTCGACGCCGCGCTGGCCGTGGCGCTGGAGCACCTGGACGAGCTGGAGCAGCGCGTGATCGCGGGCGCGGCGGCGGAGCAGGAAGTCGACCTGGCGGCGCTGCTGAACGGCGCTGCGCCGGCGCGAAGCCACGGGCACGATCACTGAGGCTTTCGCGCCGACATTTCGCCCACATTTCGCCCATGAGCGAAGTGTCGAGGGGCCGGTCTCGCGAAGATCGGCGCACCATGCCAACGACCCCGCTCGCCGCTTCAGTCCAACCCCACACCCCTGCCCTTGAATGGGCGCTGCTCGCGGTGCTCGCGACCTGCTGGGGCGCCTCGTACACCTTCATCAAGATCGGCGTGGCGACGATCCCGCCGGTCACGCTGATCGCGGCACGCACCCTGATCGCCGGGTTGCTGCTGCTCGCGGTGCTGCGCGTGCGCGGCGTGCGCTTGCCCAAAGACGGCGCGACATGGCGGCGCTTCGCGCTGCAGGCTGGCCTGAACAGCGTGCTGCCGTTCACGCTGATCGCGTGGGCCGAACGCAGCGTGGATGCGGGGTTGGCGACCATCCTCAACTCGACCTCGCCGATCTTCATCTTCCTGCTGGGCTGGGGCCTGGGCGGGGCGGGCAAGCCCACGCTGCAGCGCCTCTTCGGCGTGGGGGCGGGGCTGGCGGGCATCTGCCTGATCGTGGGTTTCGAGGCGCTGCAGGGGCTGGGGCATTCGCTGCTGGCGCAGCTGGCGCTGGTGGTGGCCGCCGTCTGCTACGGCTGCGCCGCGATGTTCGGCCGCGTGTTCAAGGGCCTGGACCCGATGGTGCCCGCGGCCGGCTCGCTGTTGAGCGGCGCCGCTCTGCTCGTGCCCGCGAGCCTCGCGATCGACAGGCCCTGGGCGCTCGCCCCCTCCACCGCCTCGATGCTCGCCGTGCTGGCGCTGGCGGTGCTGTCCACGGCGCTGGCCTTCACGATCTACTTCCGGCTGATCAAGACGCTGGGGCCGATGTCGACCTCGGCGCAGGCCTACCTGCGCGTGCCCATCGGCGTGACGATCGGCGTGGTGTTTCTGGGCGAGACGCTGGCGGCCACGGCGTGGATCGGGCTGGCCTGCGTGGTGGTGGGCGTGGTCGCGATGACGACGCCCGACACACAACTTTTGCGCCGGGGCCTTCGTTTTTTACGCGGCTTTTAGACCCGCGCTTCTACGCTGCCGGCTCCTCCATCCGTTAGCGAATTCTTTCGATGAAACACCTTCTCCGCACCGCCTTGCCGGTGCTCGTTCTTCCCACCCTGTTCGCCCTGCCGATGCTCGCCAACGCGCAGCTCACGGGCAACGTGGCGCTGACCACGAACTACAAGTTCCGCGGCCAGGACCAGGACATGCTGGGCAAGAACGACTACGCCAAGACCAAGGGCTTCAAGCCCGCCATCCAGGGCGGCTTCGACTACGCCTTCGGCGACAGCGGCTTCTACATCGGCAACTGGAATTCGAGCGTCAACTGGCTCAAGGGCAACAGCATCGAGAGCGACCTGTACGGCGGCTACAAGTTCAAGGCCGGCCCGGTCGACATGGACGTGGGCGCCCTCACCTACCTGTACCCGGGCAATTCGACGGGCAACACGACGGAGCTGTACGCCAGCGCGGGCTACACCGACGCCACGCTCGGCTCGTTCACGCTGAAGTACTCGCACACGGTGTCGAAGGACTACTTCGGCTATGCCAGCGCCAAGACCGGCTCGGGCCGCACGGGCCGCAACACCGGCTACCTGAACCTGGCCTACAGCAAGGAGATCGTGCCCAAGGTCACGCTGAAAGCGGCCGTGGGTTACACGAACATGTCGAGCGACATCCGCAGCCTGGGCTACAGGAGCTACGTCGACTACAACGTCGGCGCCACGTACGACTTCGGCAGCGGCCTCACACTGACCGGCTCGGTGCAGGGCGCGAACAAGAAGGGCGCGTACGTGTCCGTGGCCAACCCGGGCTTCGACTACGGTTTCGGCAACGTCGGCCAGACGACCTACTCGCCGAACAAGGCCCGCTTCATCCTCACGCTGACCAAGACGCTCTGATCAGTCGATGCTGATGTTCGCCGCCTTGGCGACCTCGGCCCACTTCACGCGGTTGGCGTGCACGGTCTTCTTGAACTGCGCGGGCGATTCGATGCGCACGGTGTTGCCCTGGCTCTCGAAGCGCTCGCGGATCTCGGGCTGCTCGAGCACGGTCTTCACGGCGGCGTTGAGCTTGTCGACGATGTGCGCGTCGGTGCCCTTGGGCGCGAAGATGCCGAACCAGATGGCGCTGTCGAAGCCCTTGGTGCCGGGCAGGCCGCTGGAAGCGATGGTCGGCACTTCCTTCACGGCCGGCACCGCCGTGGCGGTGGTCACGCCCAGCAGGCGCACCTTGCCGGCCTTGTAGTGCGGCAGCACGGTCTGCACCTGGTTCATGATGCAGCAGGTCTCGCCGCGCACCACCGAGGTGATGGCCTCGGGGCCGCCCTTGTAGGGCACGTGGACCATGTTCAGGCCCAGGCGCGAGTTGAACTCCGCAAAGGCCATGTGCGTGCCCGCGCCGTTGCCGGTGGAGGCGTAGTTGTACTTGCCGGGGTTGGCCTTCACCAGCTCGACGAACTCCTTGAGCGTGCGCACGTTGATCACGTCGGGGTTGATGGTGAGCACGTTCGACACGTCGAGCACGGGCGCCACGGGCACGAAGTCGGCCTCCACGTCGAAGGGCAGCTTCTTGTAGAGCGCAGCATTGCTGCCGTGCGTGGCGGCGGTGCCGAACGAGAGCGTGTAGCCGTCGGGCTTGGCATGGGCGACGTACTCGCTGGCGATGTTGCCGGCGGCGCCCGACTTGTAGTCGATGATCACGGGCTTGCCGAGCTGGCGCGACAGCGGCTCCTGGATGGCGCGGGCGACCACGTCGACGCCCGAGCCGGCCGGGAAGCCCATGATCAGTGTGACGGGTTGTTGCGGCCAGTCGGGCTGGGCCAGCGCCAGGGTCGATGCGGCGGCGGTGCAGAGCAAGGCGCCAGCGGCCAGCAGGGCGCGACGCGGGAAGGGAGAATGGGCCATGTCGGTCTTTCTTCGAGGCGGACGGTGCAGGCGCCGATTGTGGCGCGCGGCTGATATCTGTTTGCACATGTGCTTATGCACCGCGCCCCTCGCCTCTCCATAATCGCTCCATGGTCCGCCCCACACAACAACTCCACACCCATCGCGAACCGGTGCCCGTGCGCGCCGCCGCCACCGTCCTGCTGCTGCGCGACACCGACGCCGGCCTGGAGGTCCTCATGACCCGCCGCTCGGCCACCGCGAGCTTCGCGCCCGGTGCCTACGTCTTTCCGGGGGGCCACATCGACGCGGCCGACGCCGCTGCCGCGCGCATCGCGGCACGGCGCGCCACGCAGAGCGACACGCAGCACACGCAGGCCATCGCCGCGATCCGCGAGGCCTTCGAAGAACTGGGCATCCTGCTGGCCCGCCACGCCGACGGCCGCGCGGTGGCTGCCGGCGAGGTCGCCGCGATGGACCGCAACGCCACCGCCGGCACGGCCTTCGCCGACCAGTGCGCGGCGCGCGGCCTGGTGCTGTCGGCCGACGAGGTGTTCACCTTCGCGCACTGGATCACCGACCGCGACCTGCCCAAGCGCTTCGACGTGCCCTTCCTGGTGGCGCGCATGCCCGAGGGCCAGGAGCCCACGGCCGACGAGAGCGAGCAGTTCGAGCCCTGCTGGGTGCGCCCGGCCGACGCGCTGGCGCGCCACGAGGCGGGCAGCTTCTTCATGATCTTCCCGACCATCCGCACGCTGCAGCGCATGGCGGCCTACGCGACGGTCGATGCGGTGCTCGCGGCCTGCGCGCCCGGGGCCGACGGCCAGGAGAAGCCGCTGTGGACCAGCTGCCCGCGCGCCGGCCTGCTCAAGGGCGAGGACGCGCGCTACATGGAACACGAGTCGCCCTTCGGCGAACTCGCGCTGGTGTGCCCCGACGGCCAGATCGCGCACGCGCTCGACTGGCAGAGCACGCAGCCCGTGGCGCTGCTGAAGAACGTGCAGCGCCTCACGGCGCCGAACCCCAGCGCCATGACCGGCCCGGGCACCAACACGTATCTCGTGGGCGACGCGGCCACCGGCTACCTCGTGATCGACCCGGGCCCGAACGACGCGACGCACCTGGCGCGGCTCGTGGAAGCCACGCAGGGCGACATCCGCCTGATCGTCTGCACGCACTCGCACGCCGACCACTCGCCGGGCGCTGCGCCGCTGCAGGCGCTGTGCGCCGCAGGACGCAAGCCGCCGATCCTCGGGCTGTCGTCCGCGCCCACGGCGCGCTCCACCGCGCGCTTCAGCGCCGAGCGCGAGCTGGCCGACGGCGAGCGGCTGGTGCTCTCGGGCACCGCGCCCGACGGCACGCCGCTCGTGCACACGCTGCGCGCCATCCACACGCCCGGCCACGCGGCCAACCACCTGTGCCTGGTGCTCGAAGAAGACGGCCTGCTGTTCTCGGGCGACCACATCCTCAACGGCAGCACGACGGTGGTCGATCCGCCGGACGGCGACATGACGGCGTACCTCGATTCGCTCGACAAGCTGGACGCGGCCTGCGCGGCCGGCGACATCGACTTCATCCTGCCGGCGCACGGCTACGTGATCGGCTTTGCGCGCACCGCCATCGCGCACCTGAAGGCGCACCGCCTCAAGCGCGAGGCCAAGATCGCCGCTGCGATGCAGCGGCTGCCCGACGGCACGCCCGAGCAGTGGCTGCCGCTCGCCTACGACGACGTGCCCGAGCGCATGTGGCCGGTGGCCGCGCGTTCGCTGGCGGCGCACGTGGCGCGCATCCGTCAACTGGCTGACGCGCGATGAACCGCTCGAACCGCCCCTCGGCACCCGACGACGAAGGCGTGCGCCTGGCCAAGCGCGTGGCCGCGATGGCCCAGGTGTCGCGCCGCGAGGCCGAGCTGCTGATCGAGAACGGCGCGGTGCGCGTGGACGGCGTGCCCGCCCTGCTGCCGCAGTCGCGCGTGCAGCCGCACCAGCAGGTCGAGATTGCCGCCGGCGCGCGGCCCGAGCCCGTGGTGCCGGTGACGATGGTGCTGTACAAGCCCGCCGGCATGCCGACCGACAACGCCCACCAGCTGCTGGTGGCCGCGAACCACCACGAGCCCGAGCGCGAAGGCCAGCGCTTCCTGCCGGCGCATGCGCGCGGCCAGCGCTGCATGACGCCGCTCGAAACTGGCGCCAGCGGCCTCGTGGCCTACACGCAGGAATGGCGCATCGAGCGCAAACTGCAGGAAGACGCGGGCATCCTCGAACACGAAGTGATGGTCGACGTGGCCGGCCCGGTGAGCCCCGAGGTGCTGGCGCGGCTGGAGCGTTCGCCCGCGCGCGTGAGCATCGGCCGGCAGTCGCCCGAGCAGACCGGCCTGCGCTTTGCACTCAAGGGCGCGCGGCCCGGGCAGATCGCGCACATCTGCGACGGCGTGAACCTGCGCATCGTCGGCATGCGGCGCCTGCGCGTGGGCCGTGTCTCGCTGGCCGGGCTGCAGCCGGGCCAGTGGCGCTACCTGGCGCCGCACGAGCGTTTTTGAAAGCGGCTTGAGGACGACGAGGCAGCACCGCAAACTGCCACCTGAAGACAGCGGCCCCGCGCCGCACACGGGAGATACCAGCACCATGAAGTTCGGCACACCGATCCGCACCCTGGCCTGCACCCTGCCCCTGACGCTGCTGGCGGGCTGCAGCTACCTCACGGCCCTGCTGTTCCCGGACGCGCCGGTCGGTTCGCCGACCGCCGCGACGACAGCCGCCCCGCCCGCCGTGGTTTCCAAAGACGGCCTCGCGCCGATCACCGCGGTGCAGGTGGAACGCATCCGCGAAGCCGTCGGCGGCAAGCCCCCGAGCCCCGCGGTGGGCAAGGTGGTGGGGAGCGCGTCGCCGACCATCGAATCCTTCTTGCGCACCGAAGGCTGTATCACGGCGCGCAACGGCGCGGTGCTCAACCCCTTCGCGGCGCCCGGCCGGTTGTTCGACGGCACGGGCTTCCAGGGCGGGCCGATGGCCGAGATGCAGTACCACGACAAGACCGCCTGCGTGACGGTGCAGCGCATCCAGAACTGGAAACTGGTGTCGCCCCGGCTGCTGCGTTTCGACGTGGTCTACGTGGGCGACGACGGCGAGGAGCGCGCCATCAAGCGCCACGAGCTGACGCGCCAGCCCAAGGGCGGCTGGCTGTTCACTCGCTGAGCGTTGCGGCCGGCGAGCGGCACGTGCCGCTCAGCGGACGGTCGTGGCGGGCTTGCCTTGTTGACTTTGTGCGAGCGCGTCATCGGCCGGCTCCCAGCCGCCGCCGAGCGCCATGAACAGCACGACCTGGTCGTCGGCCAGTTGCGCCTCGCTGGCCGCCAATGCGGCGTCGGCACCGGCCAGTGCGCGTTCGGCGTCGAGCGCGTCGAGGTAGGCGGTGCGGCCGTTGCGGTACAGCTGGCGCGCCTGCGCGGCGACCTTGGCGCTTTCGTCGCGCGAGGCCTGCAGGGCGGCGCGGCGGTCGAGCTCGCGGGCGTAGGTGCCGAGCGCGGTCTCGGTCTCGCGCAGCGCCGTCAGCACGGTGCCGTCGAACTTCGCGAGCGCGGCGCGCGTGCCGGCCTCGGCCTGCGCGATGCGGGCCTGCGCGGCGCCGGTGTTGGGCACGGTCCACGAGATCAGCGGGCCGACGCTCCAGGCCAGCGTGTCCTGCCGGCCGAAGCCGGTGGCATGGCCGGCCGACGAGCCCGACAGGCCCAGCGTGACCTTCGGATAGAGGTCGGCCGTGGCCACGCCGATGCGCGCGGTCGAGGCAGCGAGGCTGCGCTCGGCCTGGCGGATGTCGGGCCGGCGGCGCAGCAGCGCGGCGCCGTCGCCCACCGGCAGCGCGCCGGCCACGCGCGGCGGCGTGGTGCAGTCGGCCACCTCGCGCGGAAAGTCCTGCGGCAGTGCGCCGGTGAGCGTGGCCAGGCGGTAGAGCGCGCCCTGGCGCTGGGCCTTCAGCGGCGGCAGCGCGGCGTCGAGCTGCGCGAGCTGGGCGCGCGCGCGGCCGGCGTCGATGGCACCGGCGCGGCCCGCGCGCTGCAGGCGCTCGGTGACGTTCACGGCGTCTTGCTGCAGCGAGACCGACTTCTGCGCGATCTGCAGCCGCAGGCCGGCCGAACAGGCCTCGGCGTAGGCGCGCGCGGTGCCCGCCGCAACGTTCACGCGCACGAGGTCGAGCGCGGCTTCGGCGGCCTGGCTGTTGGCGGCCGAGGCTTCGATGGCGCGGCGGATCTGGCCGAACAGGTCGACCTGGTACGACAGCGATGCGCCCGCGCTGTAGTTGAAGGTGTTCGGCGGCTCGTAGCCCTTCTGCAGCAGCGACAGGCCCGAGACGTGGCCGAAGGACGGCCCGGCGTTCACGCCGATCGTCGGGTACTTGGCGCCGGCCACTTCGGTTTCGATGGCACGTTCGCGCTCGAGGTTGGCCACGGCCTGGCGCAGGTCGGTGTTGTGCGCGAGGGCCTGGGTGACGAGGCGGTCGAGCAGCGGGTCGTGGTACAGGCGCCACCAGTGCGCGGGCAGCGGCGCAGCATGGGCCGGGGCTTCGGCGAACGGCTTGCCGGCAGCGGGCTGGCTGGCCAGCGCCTCGGGCGGTTGCCGGTAGTCGGGGCCGACCGCCGCGCAGGCCGCGAGCCCGGCCGCGACCGCGAGCGAAGCCATGCGAAAGGCGAAGCGGGTCATGGCGGTCATCCCTTCTTCGGCGTGGCGGCAGCGTGGGCCGCGTCGTGTTCGAGGACCTGCACCGTGACCGTCTGGCCGGCCACGAGGCGCGCGCCTTCGGGCAGCGGGTCGAGCTTCACGCGCACCGGGATGCGCTGCGCCAGCCGCACCCAGTTGAAGGTCGGGTTCACGCTGGGCAGCAGGTTGGCGCTGGTGGAACGGTCGCGGTCGGCGATGCCGGCAGCCACGCTGTCGACCGCGCCTTCGAGCACCGCGCCGCCGCCCATCGGCGTCACGCGCACGCGGTCGCCCAGGTGGATGCGCGGCAGTTTGGTTTCTTCGAAGTAGCCCTCGACGTAGAACGACTGCGCATCGACCAGCGCGAGCACCGGCCGGCCCGCGGCGGCGTAGCTGCCCTGGCGCAGGTCGAGGTTGGTGACGAGGCCGTCGGCTGGCGCGCGCACTTCGGCGCGCTGCAGGTTCAGGCGCGCCGAATCGAGCGCCACCTCGGCCTGCGCGACGGCGGCCTGGGCCTGCTCGACGCGGGCACGGGTCTGTTCGCGCGACTCTTTCGACACCAGCTCGTCCAGCCCCGTGTTGCGTGCGTTCTCGCGCTGGGCCTGGGCGCTCACGGCGCGCTGCGCGGCGAGCGCGGCCTGCGCCTGGCGCACGGCGAGGTCGTAGCGCGCGCGGTCCACCTCGAACAGCAGCGTGCCGGCGGCGACCGGCTGGTTGTCCCGGATCGGCACGGCCGTGACGAGGCCCGAGACGTCGGGCGCGATCTGGACCACGTTGGCGCGCACGCGGCCGTCGCGCGTCCACGGCGCGAGCTCGTAGTGGTCCCACAGGCGAAAGCCCGCCCAGACGGCGGCGGCCACCACGGCCACGGTGAGGAGAACGCGCAGCAGGCTCTGGGCCCGGGGGTTGTCTGCGAAGGGGTTGGCTTTCATGGGAATCTCTGTGTGGTTTGCGTTGTCATTGCAGGTGCGCCGTGAGGCGGCTCAGGCCGTACAGCAGCAGCAGGTACAGCGCCATGTCGAACAGCGCCGGGTGCCACACCCAGCGGTACAGGCCGGTGGCGGCGAGCAGCCGGCGCACGCCCCACAGGGCGAGCAGCGCGGCGCCGGCCAGCAGCATGAGCCAGGGCACGTAGAGCCCGTAGAAACTGGCTTCGCCGATCATGCGGAAGCTCCTTGCGGTGAAGAGGAAGACACGCCTGCCAGCGAAGGCGGCGCGTCGGGGAACAGGTTGCGGCGCAGGCCGACCAGCGCGGTGACGGCGGCGCGCGACGCGGTCGAGGTGTCGCGCGCGGCGAGCACGGCGGTCAACGCTTCATCGATCTGCGGCAGCAGTGCCGTCGGGCGCGGCGCCATGCGGCCTTCGCCGCGCTGGCGGAAGAAGCGCGCGATGCCGCCGAGCAGTGCGGCCGAGGTGGCCATCGGCAGCTGGGCGCGCACGCGCTGCAGCACGGCGATGTCGGCGCCCATGCGCAGGTCGCGCAGCGCGTCGTTGGCGGCCACGCCCTCGACGGTGCCGCCGGCCTGCGCGATGCGCGGCGCCAGCAGGCCGATGCGGTCGAGCATGCGCACGGCGTAGGCGTCGCTCTGCGCGTACTGCGGCTGGGAGGAAGCGGCCATGTCGCCGAGCTCGCGCCAGGTGGCGCGCTGGATGCGGCGCGCGCTCCAGTCGGCGCCCACCGAGCGCACCAGCCGCGTGACGCGCGCTGCGACCAGCACGCCGACGACCTGGCCGATCATGCTGTTGATGAAGCTCACGAGGTCGGCGCTGGCGGTGTCGTGCATCGCCAGCGTGCCCGACACGCCGAAGACCAGCGCCATCGCGGCCATGAAATGCGTCGGGCGCGGCAGGTACAGGCCCAGCAGCAGGAAGAGCGGCGCGCAGATCACGACCAGCATGCCGAAGTCCTGCACCGTGGGCATGAGCACGAGCACGTAGACGGCCGAGATGGGAATGGACCACAGCGTCCACTTCAGGAAGCCGTGGATCGCCGGCACCGGGTCGTCCATGGTCGCGAAGAAGCAGCAGAAGACCGCGGCCATCATGGTGGCGGCCGAACCCGTGGGCCAGCCCGTGAGGATCCAGAACGCACCGCACAGGCAGATGGCGATGACGGCCGCGAGCGCGGAGAGCAGCGCCATGCCGTGGTCGCGGTGCATCGCGCGATGGCCCAGCGCGGCCGTGCGGCGCAGCGGCGCGCCGCCCTTCAGGCCTTCGTCGATGTCGCGGCGCAGTTGGGCGCAGGCGGTCCAGCCGTCGACCAGTTCTTCGAGCCGCCCCGCGAGGCCGATGCGCAGCGCGCGGGCCCAGGGCGTGAGCCCCGTGTCTTGTGCGCCGCCCAGCGCGGCGATCGCCTGGCGCAGCGCCTGCAGGCGTGCGGAGGCATCGACGGCCGGGTCGCTTTCGTCGCGCAGCCACTGTGCGGCCAGCGCCAGCACGGCGGTGACGTCGGGCGCGAGGCGGCCTTCGGCTTGCGCCAGCGCCTGCAGCCGGTCTTCGACGGCCGACAGCGCGGGCGTGAGCGCCGCCACGCGGTCCTGCATGGCGCGGATCGCGCCGGCGGTCCAGCGCAGGTGCGTGGTGTCGAAGGGCACGTGGGTAGAGAGCAGGCGCAGCTGCGTGATGTCGCCGGCGAGGCGGCGGCGGTCGTCATCCAGGCGCTTCGGGTCGGCGTCCTTGGGCGTGCTGCGGTCGCCGGGCTGGAACAGGTCGCCGATCCACTGGCGCGCGTCTTTCAGCGTGCGGTCGAGCAGGCCCAGCACGGTGGGCGCGAGCCCCGCGGGCAGCACGAGGCTGTGGACCAGCGTGGCGCAGAAGATGCCCAGGCCGATCTCTTCCACGCGCGCCACGGCGGTGTCGAACAGCACGAGCGGCGTCTGCACCGAGGGAAAGCCGATCAGCGCCGCCGTGTAGCCCGCGAGCATGAAGACGTACGAGCGCGGCGTGCGGTCGAGCAGCGACACATACAGGCACAGCCCGACCCACAGCGCGAGCACCAGCGTGAGCAACTCGGGCGCGTTGGACAGCGCGGGCACCATCAGCACGGTGGCAACGCTGCCGATGAGCGTGCCGCAGAAGCGGAACACCGCCTTGGAGCGCACCGCGCCGGCCAGCGGGTGGGCGACGACGTAGGTGGTCATGAGCGCCCAGAAGGGGCGCGGCAGGCCGGCGCGGCTGGCCAGGTACATCGCCAGCATCGCGGCGGCGAAGCTCTTGACGGAAAAGAGAGCTTCCGCGCGGGTGAAGCGCGGCAGCGCCATCGACATCGCCATTTACGAGCCGCGCCCTTCCTGCTGCAGGCTCTGCATGCCGGCGGCACTGCGGCCGAGCTTGGCCTCGAGCGCGCCGAAGACGCGCAACGTGGCGGCGATGTCCTCGTCGGGAATGCCTTCGAACAGCGCGGCTCGCATCTGGCGCAGCGCCGCCTCGATGGGCTCGCAGACGGCGCGGCCGGCGGGCGTGAGGTGCAGCGTCTTGGCGCGGCGGTCGGCCGGGTCTTCGCGGCGCTCGACGAAGCCGGCCTCGACCAGCTGGTCGAGCGAGCGCACCAGCGACGGCCCTTCGATGCCCAGCGCCTCGGCCACCGTGCCCTGCCGAACGCCGTCTTCCATGCGCCCGAGCACCACCACTGGCCAGGCCAGCGTCTGCGACAGGCCCACGTGCGCCACTGCCTTGTCGGCCGCCGCGCGGTAGCCGCGCTGGAGCACCGACAGCGAGGTGCCGAGCCGCATCAGTGCGTGTTCGCGCAACGGGGAGATGGGTTCGGTATCGGCCACGGCGTTATCAATTAGTTAGCTTGCTAACAATTGTACGGGTTTCTACCGAGTCTTGCACGCGGCCGCGCACGACGTCAGCACGCGGCCCAGGGAAAAGGGGGAAGGGAAAGAAAAGTGTGAAGCTCGCCGATAAGCCGGATTCTGTGCACCGGGGCCCTCTTGCGAAGACCCCGGCGTGACCGCCATTACTCTGGGCCGTTTGTCGCCAAACGGCTCGATGCCACCTACCCGCCAGCTCAGCGGAACCACCTCAATACTGGCCTACTTGGTGTTGCTGCGCGCAGAGATTGCCCGTTTCACCCGAACTGAATCGGCTCGTCTCTGTTGCTCTGATCCTCACCTCACGGTGGAGAGTCGTTAACTCCTGCGCTGTCCTGTGCAGTCCGGACGTTCCTCCAGTGCGATCTTTCGACCCGATGCTGTTGCCCGAGGGCAGAGCATCGTCCCTTTCGGGCTTGCACCAGCGGCGGTCTGGCGTGCTTCACCTCTCGATTATCGCCCGCCCCATCAATGACCCTTCAAGCGGTGTCGCGCGCCGACCTTCAACCGAGCGTTTCGCTGTCGCCGGCCTGCACCAGGCCCAGCTTGCGCAACGTCCGGTGGAAGTTGCTGCGGTCGATGCCGGCCTCGCGCGCGGCGCTGGCCACGCGGCCGCCGTGGCGGGCGAGCAGTTCCAAGAGCCAGGCCCGCTGGAAGGCCTCGGTCGCCTCGCGCAGCGTGCCGCCCGCGATGGCAGGCCCCGCGTGTTCGTTCGCCGGCGCCTGCACGGGCGCTGCCACGGCGCTCCCCACGGCAGCGCTGTCCAGCGCCAGGTGATGCGGTTCGATGGCCGTCCAGCGCGAACCGCGCGGCTGTTCCCTGAACGCCCGCAGCGAGGCGCGGCTGATCACATGCTCGAGCTCGCGCACGTTGCCCGGCCAGCCGTGCGTCAGCATGGCGGCCTTCGACGCCGGCGAGAGCCGCAGGTTGCGCGCGCCCAGCCGGTGCTGGTTCTCCTCGAGAAAGCTGCCGGCGAGCACGAGCACGTCGCGCCCCCGTTCGCGCAGCGGCGCGACGACGAGCGGATAGACCGACAGCCGGTGGTACAGGTCGGCGCGAAAGCGCCCCTGCGCGATCGCGGCGGGCAGGTCGCGGTTGGTGGCCGCGATCACGCGCACATCGACCTTGCGCATGCGGTCGCTGCCGGGTCGCTGCACCTCGCCGCTTTGCAGCACGCGCAGCAGCTTGGCCTGCACGCTCAGCGGCAGCTCTCCGACCTCGTCGAGAAAGAGCGTGCCGCCATCGGCGATCTCGAACTTGCCGTCGCGGTCCTGCACGGCGCCGGTGAACGCGCCGCGCTTGTGGCCGAAGAGTTCGCTGTCGGCCAGCGACTCGGGCAGCGCCGCGCAGTTGACCTGCACGAGCGGCTGCTCGCTGCGACGCGAGCGCGCGTGCAGGCGCTGCGCGACCAGGTCCTTGCCGACGCCGGTTTCGCCGAGCAGCAGCACCGTGAGGTCGGACACGGCGACGGTGTCGATCTCGTGGCACAGCTGCTTCATCGCCGGGCTGCTGCCCAGCAGCTCGCGCGGCGCGCCACGCCCTGCGCGCAACGCCTGCGCGACGGCCTGTTCGCGCACCGCGCGCGCCTGCATCTCGCGGATCGTGTGGGCGGCCTCGATGCCGGTTTCAACGAGGGCGATCAGTGCCTCCATCTGCGCCGGGCCCACGGCATCGAAGGCGTGCGGCTCCAGGGCGTCCAGCGTGAGCAGGCCCCAGACGGCGCCGCGCAGGCGCAGCGGCGCGCCCATGCAGTCGTGCACCGGCAGGATGCCCGGCTGGCCGGCAACGAGGCCGTCGTACGGGTCAGGCAGGTTGCTGTCGTGCGCGAAGCGCAGGCCCCGTTCGCTGTCGAGCAGGCGCGCGAAGCGCGGATGAGCGGCGACGGGAAACTGGCGTCCGAGGGTTTCATCGCTCAGGCCGTCGACCGCGACGGGCTTCAGCACGTCGACGTCGAGCTGCAGCAGCGCGGCGGCATCGCAGCGGACCAGTCCGCGCGCGGCGGCGAGCAGCGACCGGTAGCGGGCGGACTCGGCTTCGGGCTCGGGCTCAGGTGGTGAGGCCTCGGTGGTCGAATCGACACGCAATGTGGTCATAAGTACAACGCAGAAGTTGTTGCGAATTTGACCACGCCCGATAAATCCCCAATGGCGTCAAGCACTTGCAGAGGCCTTCCGGCTGGCACGGATCGTGAGATGACACAGGCATCTCCAACCGAAGGACCGCAAGACCATGCACCCGCAAACCATCGCCATCGTCAAGTCCACCGTGCCCGCGCTCCAGGCCCACGGCGAGGCCATCACCAGCCACTTCTACAAGATCATGTTCGAGGGCCATCCGCAGGTGAAGGCCTTCTTCAACGAGGCGCACCAGGCCGCCGGCACGCAGGCGCGTGCGCTGGCGGGGGCGGTCATCGCGTACGGCGCGCACATCGACCGGCTCGAAGCGATCGCCGGCGCCCTGCCCCGCATCATCCAGAAGCACGCCGCGCTGGGCGTGCTGCCGGAGCACTATCCGATCGTCGGCCACTACCTGCTGCGCGCCGTGAAGGAGGTGCTCGGCGATGCCGCGACCGACGAGGTGATCGCCGCGTGGGGCGAGGCCTACGAATCGCTGGCGGGCCTGCTCATCGCCGCGGAAGAAGCCGTCTACAGCGCCAACGCGGCGCAACCCGGCGGATGGCGCGGCACGCGCGAATTCCGCGTGGCCCGGCGCGAGGACGAGAGCGAGGTCATCACCTCGTTCTACCTGGAGCCCGTGGACGGCGGCGCGCTGCTGGCGTTCTCGCCGGGGCAGTACCTCACGCTGGTGCTGGAGATCGACGGCCAGCCGGTGCGCCGCAACTACTCGCTGTCCGACGCGCCGGGCAAGCCGTGGTACCGCATCAGCGTGAAGAAGGAAGAAGGCGGCCGCGCCTCGAACTGGCTGCACGCGGCCGCCGCGGTCGGCACGCGGCTGCAGGTGCAGGCGCCGTGCGGCGACTTCGTGCTGCAGCCCGCGGGCGAGCAGGCGCGTCCCCTCGTGCTGGTGACGGGCGGCGTGGGCATCACGCCCGCGATGAGCATGCTCGAATCGGTGGCGCACACGGGCCGGCCGGTGCACTTCGTCCACGCGGCGCGGCACGGCGGCGCGCATGCGTTCCGCGCCCGCGTCGACGCGCTCGCGCAGCGGCATGCGAACGTGAAGCCGCTGTATGTCTACGACGCGCCGCGCGACACCGACACGCCGCACGCGACCGGCTTCGTCACCCGCGAGCTGCTGGCCGGGCTGCTGCCGGAAGACCGCGACGTCGACCTGTACTTTCTCGGGCCGAAGCCCTTCATGCAGGCGGTGTATGCGAACGGGCTGGCGCTCGGCGTGCCGAAGCAGCAGCTTCGCTACGAGTTCTTCGGGCCGCTGGAAGCCCTGGAGGCCTGAACCGCAACGGCCTGCCATCCCCTCGTGCTGAAACGGTCGCGGGCCGGATGCAACCCGGCCCGGGGGGCGCCACAATGCGCGCTGACCATCCGACCCTCGCACCCAAGGAGATTCCATGAAGGCCCAGAACATCCTCCAGACCATCGGCAACACGCCGCACATCCGCATCAACCGCCTGTTCGGCCATGCGAAGCAGCAGGTCTGGATCAAGTCGGAGCGCGCCAACCCCGGCGGCTCGATCAAGGACCGCATCGCGCTGTCGATGGTGGAAGACGCCGAGAAGAGCGGCGCGCTCAAGCCCGGCGGCACCATCGTCGAGCCCACCTCGGGCAACACCGGCATCGGCCTGGCGATGGTCGCGGCCGTCAAGGGCTACAAGCTGATCCTGGTGATGCCCGACAGCATGTCGGTGGAGCGCCGTCGCCTCATGCTGGCCTACGGCGCCACCTTCGACCTCACGCCGCGCGCCAACGGCATGAAGGGCTCCATCGCCCGCGCCGAGGAAATCGTGGCCGGCACGCCGGGCGCGTGGATGCCGCAGCAGTTCAACAACCCCGCCAACGTCGACGTGCACGTGCGCACCACGGCCGAAGAGATCGCGGCTGACTTTCCCGAGGGCATCGACGTGCTCATCACCGGCGTGGGCACGGGCGGCCACATCACGGGCGTGGCGAAGGTGCTCAAGAAGAAGTGGCCCAAGCTGCAGGTGTTCGCGGTGGAGCCGGTGGCTTCGCCCGTGATCTCGGGCGGCGCGCCGGCACCCCACCCCATCCAGGGCATCGGCGCGGGCTTCATCCCGAAGAACCTGGACACCTCGCTGCTGGACGGCGTGCTGCAGGTCGACGCCGAACCCGCGCGCGAAATGGCACGCCGCTGCGCGGTCGAGGAAGGCATCCTGGTCGGCATCTCGTCGGGCGCGACGCTCGCGGCCATTGCGCAGAAGCTGCCCTCGCTGGCGCCCGATGCGGTGGTGCTGGGCTTCAACTACGACACCGGCGAGCGCTACCTGTCGGTCGAGGGCTTCCTGCCCGCCTGATCCAGCTACAAGTTTCATAGCGCCACGGGCGCTTAAAATCGTCGGTCTGCTTGATAACCACAAGCCCCACGACATGCTGCGAATCTCCGAACTCAAACTCCCGCTCGACCACGCGCCTGACGCGCTGGTCACCCTGATCGCCCGGACGCTCGACGTTCCGCCTGACGCGATCGCCTCCCACACCGTCTACAAGCGCAGCTTCGACGCTCGCAAGGTCGACCTGCTCACGGTCTACATCTGCGACGTGCAGCTGGCCGACGCGGCGCTCGAAGCCGCGCTGCTGGCCAAGCACGCCAGCCACCCGCACATCCAGCCCGCACCGGACATGCGCTACACGCCGCCGGGCCAAGCACCTGCGGACGCGACGCGGCCCGTGGTGATCGGCTTCGGCCCCTGCGGCATCTTCGCGGCGCTGATGCTCGCGAAAATGGGCTTCAAGCCCATCGTGCTCGAACGCGGCAAGACCGTGCGCCAGCGCACCCGCGACACCTGGGGCCTGTGGCGCAAGAGCGTGCTCAACCCCGAGTCGAACGTGCAGTTCGGCGAAGGCGGCGCCGGCACCTTCTCGGACGGCAAGCTCTACAGCCAGATCAAGGACCCGCGCTTTCTCGGCCGCAAGGTGATGGAAGAGTTCGTGAAGGCCGGCGCGCCCCCCGAAATCTTGTACGTCGCGCATCCGCACATCGGCACCTTCAAGCTGGTGAAGGTGGTGGAGAACATCCGCGAGCAGATCGTCGCGCTCGGCGGCGAGATCCGCTTCGAGCAGCGCGTGACCGACGTGCACATCGAAGAGGGTCATCTGCGCGGCCTCACCGTGCTCGACCAGACCACGAACCAGAGCAGCGAACTGCGCGCCGACCACGTCGTGATGGCACTGGGCCACAGCTCGCGCGACACCTTCGAGATGCTGCATGCCCGCGGCGTGCACATCGAGGCCAAGCCCTTCTCGATCGGCTTCCGTGTCGAGCATCCGCAGGGCCTGATCGACCGCGCCCGCTGGGGCCGCCACGCGGGCCACCCGCTGCTGGGCGCGGCCGACTACAAGCTGGTGCACCACGCCAGCAACGGCCGCTCGGTCTACAGCTTCTGCATGTGCCCCGGCGGCACCGTGGTCGCGGCCACCAGTGAGCCGGGCCGCGTGGTCACCAACGGCATGAGCCAGTACTCGCGCAACGAACGCAACGCCAACGCGGGCATCGTGGTGGCCATCGACCCGAAGGACTTCCCCGGCGATGCGCTGGCAGGCATCGCGCTGCAGCGCCAGCTCGAAAGCAACGCCTACGTGCTCGGCGGCAGCAACTACCACGCGCCCGGCCAGCTGGTGGGCGACTTCATCGCCGGCAAGCCCTCGACCGCGCTCGGCAGCATCATCCCGTCGTACAAGCCCGGCGTGACGCCGACCGACCTGCACCAGGCCCTGCCCGCCTACGCCATCGAGGCGATGCGCGAGGCCTTCCCGGCCTTCGGTCGCAAGATCAAGGGCTTCGACACGCACGACGCCGTGCTCACCGGCGTGGAAACGCGCACCTCGTCGCCGATCAAGATCACGCGCGGCGACGACTTCCAGAGCCTCAACGTGCGCGGCCTCTACCCGGCCGGCGAAGGCGCGAGCTACGCGGGCGGCATCCTGTCGGCCGGCGTGGACGGCATCAAGGTGGCCGAGGCCGTGGCGCGCAGCGTGCTCGGCAGCGCCGTTTGACGATGCACTTCCACCGTCCCACCACCGGCCAGCTGGCCGTCGCCACGCTGGCGATGGCCGCCGTGGTGCTCGCGTCCAACATCCTCGTGCAGTTCGCCATCAACGACTGGCTCACCTGGGGCGCCTTCACCTACCCGGTGGCCTACCTCGTGAGCGACCTCGTCAACCGGCGCTTCGGCCCCGGCATGGCGCGGCGCGTGGCGTGGGTCGGCTTCGCGGTGGCCGTGGCGGTGTCGCTGCTGCTGGCGCCGGCGCGCATCGCCGCCGCCTCGGGCCTGGCCTTCATCGCCTCGCAGCTGCTCGACATCCGCGTGTTCGACCGCCTGCGCCGGGGCCTGTGGTGGCGCGCGCCGCTGGTGGCCACGGTGATCGCGGCCGTGCTCGACAGCATCGTCTTCTGGGGCATCGCCTTCGCAGGCACCGACGGCCCCTGGCTCACCTGGGCGCTCGGCGACCTGGGCGTGAAGCTCGGTGTCGGCGTGCTGATGCTGCTGCCGTTCCGGCTGCTGATCGGGCGGCAGGTCCCTGACCGAGGTGACCGAGGCGCTGCACGCGCATGACCATCCGCCCTGACAATACCCGCAGGATGTTCCGGCCGCGCTGACCGCGCGGGACCGGTTGTTCTTTTTCTTCCCTTTCCATCCCTCGCGCCCATCGCCGAGCCTTCCGTATGACCGACGCATCCACCGCCGCCCCGAACACGAACTCGCGCAACGCACGGCGCCAGCGCCCGGACATGGCCGAGCAGCTGCAGCAGCTGAAGTCCGGCGCGGGCAGCACCGACGCAGGCGCTGACGCGTCGGCGGCGCAGCCCGCCCCCGCACAACAGCAACAACAACGCCCGCCGCGGGCGAAGCAGCAGCGCCCGCACGGGCAGCAGCAGCCGCAGCAAGGGCGCAAGCCGCGCGGCCCGCAGCAACAACAACAGCAGCCCGAAGCCCAACGCACACCGCGCAAGGTCAACCCGGTGCTGGAACGCCTGTTCGCGCTCTACCCGCAGCTCTTCGGCGCACGCTTCGTGCCGCTGAAGCTCGGCGTGTACGAAGAGCTGATCGCGCGCCATCCCGAAGACTTCAAGGCCGACGACCTGAAGATCGCGATGGGCCAGCATGCGCGCTCCACGCGCTACCTCGAGAGCGTGGCCGCCGGCCATGCGCGCCACGACCTCGACGGCAACGCGCTCGACCCGGTCGCCCCCGAGCACGTGCACCACGCCATCCTCGAGCTGCACCGCCGCCGTTCGCACCGCAACCCCGGCGAAGACCTGCGTCCGCAGCTGGTGACGCGCATCGCCAAGGCCATCGAAGCCTCGGGCCTCGACCACGAGGCCTATGCCGTGCTGGTGCGCTCGCGCGACGCCAACAACAACGCCATCGTCGACGAAGCCCTGGCCGAACTCGCCCAGCAGGCCGCTAAGCGCGAAGCCCTGCTGCGCGCCTTCGAAGCCAGCGGCCGCAGCGAACAGGAGTTCGCCGACATGTACGGCATGAAGCCGGGCGACGTGACGCGCACGCTGCAGCGCGTGCGGGACGACAAGAAGCGGGCCGAGGCTGCGGCAGAGGCCGCCGCCGCTGCGGCCGCAGCGGCACCGGAAGCAGTACCAGAAGCTGCGCCGCAAGCCGCCGAATCCGCACCGGACACGCCCGCGTCCGACGAGCCTGCCGCCACCGGCAATTGAACGGCCTGAAGCGCCCAGAAGGCTGCAACTGTGCAGTCTGACTGCGGCGCGGCGAATTTTTCGCCAGGGATCGGTGCTCAGGAAACGTTTTTACACATTTCCAGCTACATTCCTTCGGCCCATTCCGGGCGGAGGAGAAGTTCATTTGAAAAGAGTCATCAGGCTGCTTCTCGCGGCCGTGGCTGTTTCCGTGTTCGCGAGCGGCTGCGCGGTCAACCGCGCAACAGCGACCGTCGATCCCTCGGCAAATCTCGACAAGCTGCGCGTGGTGCAGGTCAGGAAGCTCGAGGGTGAAGACGGCACGCTCCAGAAGCTGATTGCCGGCAATCTGCGCAAACGCGGTTTCGAGGTCACGGAAGAAGCCAAGCCCCCCGAGCCAGTCGACGCTGTCGTCACCTACGTGGACAAGTGGATGTGGGACATCACCATGTACCTCGTCGAGCTCACCGTCACGATCCGCGAACCGAAGTCCGACTACCCGTTGGCCACCGGCAATTCGCTCCACACCTCCCTCACACGCCTCTCGCCGCCCGAAATGGTCGACGAAGTGGTCGGCAACATCTTCAAAGAATCGGACAAGACCAAATGATCAACACCACCACCCTTCGCCGCGCAGGCGCCCTGGCCGTTCTCTCCGTCGTCGTCGTGCTCGCGGGCTGCGCCTCGTCGGCCAACCGCGAGGCCATGACGCCCACCAGCATCGCTTCGAGCAAGAAGCTGCCCTACTCGGTGTCGGTGAAGACCGGCGGCGGCAATGAAACGAACCCGCTCTGGAGCTCGGACATCACCAACGAAGACCTGGGTGCCGCCATCGAGAAGTCGGTCACGCAATCGGCCCTGTTCAAGGAAGTCGTCAAAGGCAAGAGCGGCGACTACGAGCTGTCGGTCTCGATCGTCAAGCTGACCAAGCCCACGTTCGGCGCCGCGTTCACGGTCGACATGGAAGCGGGCTGGTCGCTCATCAAGACCTCCGACAAGTCGGTGGCGATGCGCCAGGTCATCAAGTCGACCTACACGGGCGGCGCGTTCGACTCGCTCGTCGGCACGACCCGCCTGCGCATGTCGGTGGAAGGTGCCGCGCGCAACAACATCAAGCAGGGCCTGGAAGCCGTCTCGGCGCTCAACCTCTGAGGTCTGACTGAACGACACACCGTTCTTCGGTGAATGAAAAAGGGGCTGGTGAATCACCAGCCCCTTTTCCTTTGTGCCGCTGCGCGGCCTGTCTGTGCTCAGCGCGCGTTCTGCAGCGCCGCAATGCGCTCTTCGATCGGCGGGTGCGTGGCAAACAGCTTGCCCATCGCGCCGGTGATGCCCATGGCTTCCACGGCCTTGGGCAGTTCGCCGGCCGGCAGGCCGCCCAGGCGCGCGAGTGCGTTCATCATCGGCTGGCGGTTGCCCATGAGTGCGGCGGCGCCGGCGTCGGCGCGGAACTCGCGCTGGCGCGAGAACCAGGCCACCACGATCGCGGCGGCGAAGCCGAGCACGATGTCCAGCACGATGGTGCTCACGTAGTAGCCGATGCCGGGGCCCGACGAGCGGTCGTCGCCGCGGCGCAGGAAGCTGTCGACCGCGTAGCCGATCACGCGCGAGAGGAACACGACAAACGTGTTCATCACGCCCTGGATCAGCGTCATCGTGACCATGTCGCCGTTGGCGATGTGCGCGACTTCGTGGCCGATGACGGCCTCGACCTCTTCACGCGTCATGCCCTGCAGCAGGCCGGTGGACACAGCCACGAGCGACGAGTTCTTGAACGCGCCGGTGGCAAAGGCATTGGGCTCGCCTTCGAAGATGCCGACCTCGGGCATGCCGATGCCGGCCTTGTCGGCGAACTTGCGCACCGTGCCGACGATCCAGGCCTCGTCGGGCGACTGGGGGTTGTCGATCATGCGCAGGCCGGCCGTCCACTTGGCCATGGGCTTGCTGATGAGCAGCGAGATGATCGCGCCGCCGAAACCCATGACCAGCGCGAAGCCGAGCAGCGCCGTCAGGTTGAGCCCGTTGGCCGTGAGAAAGCGGTTGACGCCGAGCAGGCTGGCGACCACGCCGAGCACCGCGACGACCATCACGTTGGTCAGGACAAACAGAAGGATACGTTTCAAGTTGAATTCTCCGTGGGGAACACTGCCGACCAGATGAGGGCCACAAGGCCCGCTTCAAGCCTGCCCGGCCGGGGTGACCGCTGTTGTCGTAGGTTGTGACGGGCGCGGCGCGGTGGCGTGCGGTAGAGCAATGATAGGAGTAAAAGTTCTATGAACGGGGCCGGAAGACCTTCGGATCGTCGTAGTAATCGGGTGTTTCGTTGGCGCCGCACCACCCCGGAACGCCGAGCACCGGCAGCGGGGCGAAGGGCTTGCGTGCCATGTGCTCGAGCGTGAGGCAGCGCGCCAGCGCCGCGTCGCCGAGCGGACCTCCGGCTGCAGGCAGCAACAGCACATGCGCGGTCGCGGCCTTGCGCGGCACCACCAGTTTTTCGAGCAGCGCATGGCCGAACACGCGCAGCCGGGCCTGCGCCCAGAGTGGGCGCCGCGTGACGAACAACGCCTGCCAGTCGCGCGCCACCAGCGCCTCCCACAGCGCAGGCGGTGCATCGAGCACGGCCCCGTTCTCGTCGAACAACGTGAGCGCATCGCGCAGCGGCCCGCGCGTGGCGCCGACGCCGGCGCGTGCGATCTCGGCGGCCTGCAGTTCGTTGAGCCGGCGCTTGGTTTCAGGGAAAGCCAGCCAGACCAGGCCGTTGAAGAAGTCGTGCAGGTTGTCGCGCGTGGGCACGGTGCGCGTGCGGAAGATGTGGGCCTCGTAGGCCTGGCCCTCGGGCAGCGCGTCCTGCGTGACGAAGTCGGGCACGGCGAGTGGCTTGGCCGCCTGCAGCGCGGCGGCGACGGTACCGGCTTGTGCGACGGCCCGCGCCACGACTTCGCCGGGATCACGGTACGGCGCCAGCCAGGGTGCGGCCCAATCGATGGCCGCGACCGCTGGCAGGTCCGTGCTCAAGGCGCGGGCGCCCCCGTCCATCGGATGCGGTCGGGGTGCTGCATCACCGCGAACTCGCCCGTGAGCTTGTCGAAGAGCTTGAGCGAGCTGCCGCTCTTGCTGAGCAGGCCGGCGGTGCGCAGGGCCTTGGCCACGTCGTTCAGCGGCACGTCGGTGCCGCGGCGCAGCGCGGGAACGGCCTGCAGGATGAACTCGGCGGCTTCGGAGATTTCAGGCTGCTGCGGCGGTGGCGGTGCCACCGGCTTGGCCGTCTTCGCCGCCGTCTTGCGCGCAGTCTTGGCCGCAGCCTTCTTCGCGGGGGCGGTCTTCGCGGCCGGCGTCTTCTTCGCAGCCGCCACCTTCTTGGCCGGCGCGGTGCGCACGGCCGGCTTGATGCCGTGGTGCGCGAGGTCGATGAAGCTGTCGTAGATGCCGACGGTCTCTTCGCCGGTCTTGCCCTGCTGGCCGATGCCGCAGACGCGGCAGCCCTTTTCGCGCAGGCGGATCACCAGCGGCGCGAAGTCGGAGTCGGACGACACCAGCACGACCACGTCGGGCCGCTCGGCGATCACGAGGTCGATGGCGTCGACGGCCAGCGCGATGTCGGTGCTGTTCTTGCCCGCCGACAGGTTCACCATGGGCCGCACCGACAGCCGCTTGAACAGCGCCTGGCGGTTCACGGCCATCTCGGCGTTGCAGTAGGCGCGACGCACGTGGATGGCGCCGTAGTCCTCCATCGTGCGCTGCACGGCCTGCTCGATCACGTCGGCCGAGACGTTGTCGGCGTCGATCAGCAGCATCACGCGCAGCGACGACAGGGGCACCGGCGCCGTCATGCGAGCTTCCAGTTCACCGTCTCGCCACCGCGCAGCGGCTTGAGCGTGGCTTCGCCGTAGGGCACGGTCTCGGGCAGGGTCCAGGTTTCGCGCTTCAGCGTGATGGTGTCGGTGTGGCGCGGCAGGTCGTAGAAGTCGGGGCCGTGGAAGCTGGCGAAACCCTCGAGCTTGTCGAGCGCGTTCACGCTGTCGAAGGCCTCGGCGTACAGCTCGATGGCGGTGAGCGCGGTGTAGCAGCCGGCGCAGCCGAGCGCGTGCTCCTTCAGGTGCGCGGGGTGCGGCGCGCTGTCGGTGCCCAGGAAGAAGCGGTCGCTGCCGCTGGTGGCCGCCTCGACGAGCGCCACGCGGTGCGTCTCGCGCTTGAGCACGGGCAGGCAGTAGTAGTGCGGGCGGATGCCGCCGGTGAAGATGGCGTTGCGGTTGTACAGCAGGTGGTGCGCCGTGATGGTGGCGGCGGTGAAGCGGTCGGCGTCGCGCACGTAGTGGGCGCCTTCCTTGGTCGTGAGGTGCTCGAACACCACCTTGAGCTCGGGGAAGTCGCGGCGCAGCGGGATCATCACGCGGTCGACGAACACGGCTTCGCGGTCGAACAGGTCGATGGCCGGGTCGGTCACTTCGCCGTGCACCAGCAGCAGCAGGCCGTGCTTCTGCATGGCCTCGAGCGTCTTGTAGGTCTTGCGGATGTCGGTCACGCCGGCATCGCTGTTGGTGGTGGCGCCGGCCGGGTAGAGCTTGAGCGCGCGCACGCCGGCTTCGGCGGCCAGCGCGATTTCTTCGGGCGGCAGCTTGTCGGTCAGGTAGAGCGACATCACGGGCTCGAAGGACGTGCCCGCGGGCACGGCGGCGCGGATGCGGTCGCGGTAGGCCACGGCCTGGGCGGCGGTGGTCACGGGCGGACGCAGGTTCGGCATGATCAGCGCGCGGCCGAACTGGCGGGCGCTGTGGGGCACGACGGCTTCGAGGGCGGCGCCATCGCGCACGTGCAGGTGCCAGTCGTCTGGGCGGGTGATCGTGAGGGTGTCTGTCATTGCGGCGAGATTGTCGCATCGCCCCTCGACCGGAGCACCCCCGGGCTACCCCAGCAGGTACTCCCGCACCAGCAGGCGCGCCCGGTGCAGCCGGCTCTTCACGGCGCCCGGCGGCTCGCCCAGGCGCTCGGCGATCTCGGCGATGGTGAGTTCCTCGAAGTCGCGCAGCAGCACGACCTCGCGGTAGTGCGCCGGCAGCGATTCGAGCGCATGGGCCAGGTCGATGCGCAGCGCGTGGTCGCTGCGGGCCGCGAGCTGGCGCTCGACGGTGTCTTCGTCGAGCGGGTCGTGGCGGAACATCGCGCGCTGCAGGCGCAGGCATTCGCGCCGGATGACGGTGAACAGCCACGACGAGAACGCCACGGCCGCCTGCAGCCCGCGCACGCGGCGTGCGACCACGAGCAGCGATTCCTGCACGGCGTCGTCCACGTCGCTGGCCTGGCAGTGCCGGCGGGCGTAGCGGCGCGCGTCGGTCTGGCAGGCGGCGAGCAGGCCCTCGAGGGCGACGGGGTCGCCGGTCTGCGCGGCCAGTATCAGGCAGGTGCGGTCGATCGCTGCGGTGGCCATGGGTCAGTGGCCCTTGTCGAGCTTGCGCCCGACCATCGCGCACATCGGGCAGAAGCCGACCAGCCCGGTGAGGGCCAGCATCGCGCCCATGAGGCCGACCGCGACGGCCATGGCATTCGCCGGCCAGTTCAGGGCGGCGAAGGCGAGGCCGGCGAGGCCCAGGGCGATGCGCAGGGCGCGTTCCCAGCCGGGGACATTCTTGACGTAGAGCATGGTGGTTTCCTTCGATCCGTGACGTGTGAATGCGGGGGAGCAGAGCGCCCCTCCCGCATGGAAAGAGGCGGCCACCCGCCGAAACGGTTCGCGGAAAGTCAGGATTTTTTCATGCACCGGTGCCAACGGCCACCGCAGCCAGGCGCCACTACCGCTGGAACACCCCGCAGATGCGGTCCGCCACGGCCTGCATCCAGCGCACGTGGCTGGTCGAGCTGCGCGCGCCCCGGCCCGGCGGCCAGGGGTCGAACAGGCGCAGCGTGGTGCCGCCCCCGCCGGGGTCGTTGTCGCCGCGGATGCCCGCGAGCACGACCATGTGGCCCGGCTGGCCGGCGGGCGCGCCGCCCTTGGCGCCCCAGCGCAGGTCGAACATCAGCGGCCCGGCGTGCAGCGCGGTGCGCAGCGCGGCGACGGTCCACGGGCCGTGGGTCCGCAGCGTGAGGCCGTGCGCGGCGGCGAAGCGGCGGTTGTCGTCGTCCTCTTCGCCGCTGCCCTGCGCATGGCGGTCGCTGTCCACGCGGCGGCGCAAGGCGCCGTCGGCGCCCATCAACTCCGAGGGCGTGCGCGCGACCACGGTCTGCACGGTGGCGCGCGTGAGCATCGCGGTGGCGGCCGCCCAGCACAGCGCGGGCGCCGGTTGCGGGATCAGCGCCACGGGGTGCAGCAGCGGCGCGTGGGTTTCGTTGTCGAAGGCCACGTTGCGGGTGCAGGGGCCGGCCTCGCCGTCTTCGCACAGCCAGTGCGCGGCCTGCAAGCGCAGCACGGCCGCCCGGGTGACGGGGCCGTAGTCGCCGTCGGGGACGAGGGCGGGGCTGGGTTGCAGCTTGCGGTTCAGGGCCTCCTGCAGGCGACGGACATCGGCCCCGCGCCAGCCCTGTTTCAGCGTGCTCATCGGTGGGAATCCCCCTTGAGACAAGGATGCACGGACGAAGGAAAGCGAGCGGATGCATTGTGAAAACGGCACGCCCCTGCGTCTATTGGTCGGATGACATAGCCGAAACATGTGATGACGCGGGGGTGTCCCCCGGAGCGCCAGCCCCGTGGCGGACCTTGGTAGGCTCGCTCCCCATGACCGCGCCCGCCCCGACCGCACACCCCATCACCACCGAACTCGCCGACGGCGGCCTCGCGGCCCTGTTCACCGCGCCCGGCGGCGCGCCGGCCTTCGCGGTGCGCTGGCAGGGCGCCGTGCACGGCTACCTGAACCAGTGCCCGCACGCCGGCGGCCCGCTCGATTTCGAAGGCCAGATCCTCGAAAGCTCCGGGCGCTACCTGATGTGCGCGCGGCACGGCGCGATCTTCGAGCCCGACACCGGGCGCTGCGTGGGCGGCCCCTGCCGCGGTGCGCGCCTCACGCCGCTGGCGCTGCGCGAAGCGGCGGACGGCAGCGTGTGGCTGGCCGACTGAGGCCGCCAAGCGGCTACAGTCGCGACCTCTTCTTTCCGCCCTGCCCCATGCGCCGATTCGCTGCTTTCTCCGTCCTCGTTCCGGCCCTGCTCATCGGCGCGGGCTGCGTCTCGCGGCCCGCGCCGCGCGTCACCTTCCTGGCCGACGGCGTGTTCAAGTCGCCCACGGCGCAGGACGCCGAGAACTACTGCCGCAACTTCGGCGCGCCGATGCGCTTTTTGAGCAGCACGCTGTCGGAGGTGCCGGCGCAGGGTGTGCCGGCGGGAGAAGTCGTCTACCGCTGCGACTGAGCTTCTTCGGCTTCTTCCGGCCGCACCCGCGCCAGGATGAAATCGATGAACGTCCGGATCGCCCGCGTGTGCTGGCGGTTCGGCATGTAGAGCATGAACATCTGGGTGCCGAAGATCGACAGGCGCCAGTCGTCCAGCGTGGTCACCACGTCGCCGCGGCGCACGTCTTCCTGCACCACGTAGTCGGGCACGAGGCCCACGCCCAGGCCCGCGAGGATGGCCTGGCGCAGGAACAGAAAGTTTTCCGAGATCAGCGTCGGCTCCAGGATCACCTCGCGCCGCGTCTCGCCCTGGTAGGCCGAGATGCGCAGCTGCCGACCGATGACGGCGGCCGTGACCACCGGCGTGGCGCGCAGCGCGTCCAGCTGCACGGGCAGCGGGTGGCGCTCGGCGTACGCGCGCGTGGCGCAGGCCACGTAGCGCACCGGGCCCATCTCGCGCGCCACGAGGTTCTGCGGCGGCTCGGGGATCACGCGGATGGCGATGTCGACCTCGTCGCGCAGCAAATCCTCGATGCGGTTCTCGAACACCACGTCGAGCACGATGCCGGGGTACTGGCGCTTGAAGTCGATGAGCCAGTCGGCCATCACGAGCTGGCCGTAGCCGCTGGGCACGCTCAGGCGCACGCGGCCCTGCAGGCCCTCGCCCAGCGCGGTGACCGACTCGCGCGCCGCCAGCAGCTCGCCCTGGATGGCCACGCCGTGCTGGTACAGCCGCAGGCCGATCTCGGTGGGCTCGGCGCGCCGGGTGGTGCGCCGGATCAGCTGCGCGCCCACCGAGCGCTCCAGCTGGTTCAGGTGGTAGCTGACGTTGGCGCGGGTCATCTTGAGCCGGCGCGCCGCCGCACTCAGGTTGCCCGCGTCAAGGATTTCCACCAGCAGGGTGAGCGATTGCAGGTCCATGGGCGGATTGTGTCAAAAATTCTTTGACAGTCTGTCAACCACCTATGCAATTGTCAAAGCAGCGATGCCGGCCAAGAATGCAGGGCTCCCCAGAGCCCCGGACCCCTCGGCTTCACGAGGGCCTGCCACGCAAGCAAGAGACAAGCGACACGCACATGGCCACCCCCACTCCCAGCCCTTCCACGTCCAACGGTCCCGTCACCTTCCAGCGTCAAGGCGACGTGTGCGTGGTGACCATCGACAACCCGCCCGTCAACGCCCTGGGCGTGGACGTGCGCCGCGGCCTGGCCGCCGCCATCGATGCGGCCGAGGCCGACAGCGGCGCCAAGGCGGTGCTGATCGTCGGCGCGGGCCGCAACTTCATCGCCGGCGCGGACATCCGCGAGTTCGGCCAGGCGCCGCAGCAACCCTCGCTGCCCGAGGTCTGCCTGAAGATCGAGAACTGCACCAAGCCGGTGGTCGCCGCCATTCACGGCGCCGCGCTCGGCGGCGGGCTGGAAATTGCCCTGTCGGCGCACTACCGCCTCGCCGCGCCCACTGCCAAGCTGGGCCTGCCCGAAGTGGCGCTGGGCCTGCTGCCCGGCTCGGGCGGCACGCAGCGCGCGCCGCGCCTGATCGGCGTGAAGCCCGCGCTCGAACTGATGCTCAGCGGCCGCCATGCGGGCGCCAAGGAAGCGCTGACGCTCGGCCTCGTCGACCGCCTCGGCGCTGAAGCCGATGCGCGCGCCGAAGGCCTCGCCTACGCGCAGGAACTCGTCGCCGCCCACGCCCCGGTGCGCCGCACGCGCGAAGCCGCCGGCCTGGCCGACAAGGAAGCCGCCCGCGCCGCCCTCGAGGCCGCGCGCGCCGACACCGCCAAGAAGAGCCGCGGCCTGTTCTCGCCGATGAAGATCGTCGAAGCGGTCGAAGGCGCGCTCACGCTGCCCTTCGACGAAGGCATGGCGCTGGAGCGCAAGCTGTTCCTGCAGTGCATCGACAGCCCGCAGCGCGCCGGCCTGATCCACGCCTTCTTCGCCGAGCGCGAAGTGCTGAAGGCGCCCGAGACCCGCTCGGCCAGCCCGCGCGCGCTCACCTCGGCCGGCATCGTCGGCGGCGGCACCATGGGTGCGGGCATTGCCGTGGCCATGCTCGACGCGGGCCTGCCCGTGACCATGGTCGAGCGCGACGAGCCCAGCCTGGCGCGCGGCCGTGCCCACGTCGAGAAGGTGTACGACGGCCTCATCGCCAAGGGCCGCATGACGCCCGAAGCCAAGGCCGCCGTCATGGCGCGCTTCTCGGGCTCGACCAGCTACGACGCGTTCGCGAATGTCGACATCGTGGTCGAGGCCGTGTTCGAAGAGATGGGCGTCAAGAAGGCCGTGTTCGCCGAACTCGACCGCGTGTGCAAGAAGGGCGCCGTGCTCGCCACCAACACCTCGTACCTGGACATCGACGAGATCGCCGCCAGCATCTCGCGCCCGCAGGACGTGGTGGGCCTGCACTTCTTCTCGCCCGCCAACATCATGAAGCTGCTGGAGATCGTGGTGCCCGCCAAGGTGAGCGCCGACGTGGTCGCCACCGGCTTCGAACTCGCCAAGAAGCTCAAGAAGGTGCCCGTGCGCGCCGGCGTGTGCGACGGCTTCATCGGCAACCGCATCCTGGCCGTGTACCGCCAGGCCGCCGACCACATGATGGAAGACGGCGCCTCGCCCTACGACATCGACGCGGCCGTGCGCAACTTCGGCTACCCGATGGGCCCGTTCCAGGTGTCCGACCTGGCCGGCGGCGACATCGGCTGGGCCACGCGCAAGCGCAAGGCCGCCACGCGCGACCCGCAGGCGCGCTACGTGCAGGTGGCCGACCGCATCTGCGAGCGCGGCTGGTTCGGCCAGAAGACGCAACGCGGCTACTACCTGTACCCCGAAGGCGCGCGCACCGGCGTGCCCGACCCCGAGGTGCTGGCCATCATCGACGCCGAGCGCGTGCGCGCCGGCATCACGCCGCGCACTTTCACCGAAGAAGAAATCATGCGTCGCTACATGGCCGCCATGGTCAATGAAGGCGCCAACGTCGTGCTCCAGCGCATCGCGCTGCGCCCGCTCGACGTGGACGTGACCTTCCTCTATGGCTACGGCTTCCCGCGCCACCGCGGCGGCCCCATGAAGTACGCCGACACCGTGGGCCTGCCCAAGGTGCTCGCCGACATCCGCGAGTTCGCCAAGGCCGACCCGATCTTCTGGAAGCCGTCGCCGCTGCTCGTGGAGCTGGTCGAACGCGGCGCCGATTTCGCCAGCCTGAATCAATCCGAGTAACCGTTAGAGCCCACCGTCCAGGAGACAAACCCATGCGTGAAGCCGTCATCGTTTCTACCGCCCGCACCCCGCTCACCAAGGCGCACCGCGGCGAATTCAACATCACCTCCGGCGCCACGCTGGCCTCGTTCGCGGTGAAGGCCGCGGTCGAGCGCTCGGGCCTGGACCCGGCGCTGATCGAGGACGCGATCCTCGGCTGCGGCTACCCCGAAGGCACCACCGGCCGCAACATCGCGCGCCAGTCGATCATCCGCTCGGGCCTGCCGATCAGCATCGCCGGCACCACCGTGAACCGCTTCTGCGCCTCGGGCCTGCAGGCGATCGCCATGGCCGCCGGGCGCATCGTGGTGGACGGCGCGCCGGCCATGATCGCGGGCGGCGTGGAAAGCATCTCGCAGATCCGCGGCCGCAGCCCCGGCGACGGTGGCGACCTCAGCCTGGACCCGTGGATCGTCGAGCACAAGCCCGAGCTGTACATGGCGATGATCGACACCGCCGACATCGTCGCCAAGCGCTACAACATCAGCCGTGAAGCACAGGACCGCTTCTCGGCCGAGAGCCAGCGCAAGACCGAAGAAGCGCAGCTGGCCGGCCGCTACAAGGACGAGATCGTGGCCTGCACCACCACGATGGCCGTGACCGACAAGGAGACCAAGGAGGTCACGCACCGCGAAGTCACCGCCACGGAAGACAACTGCAACCGCCGCGGCACCACCTACGAGGCGCTGGCCAAGCTCAAGCCCGTGATGGGCGACGACAAGTTCATCACCGCCGGCAACGCCTCGCAGCTGTCCGACGGCGCTTCGGCCTGCGTGATGATGGAAGCCAAGGACGCCGAGCGCGCCAACCTGAAGCCGCTGGGCGCCTTCCGCGGCCTGGCGCTGGCCGGCTGCGAGCCCGACGAGATGGGCATCGGCCCGGTCTTCGCCGTGCCCAAGCTGCTCGCGCGCCACGGCCTGAAGGTGCAGGACATCGACCTGTGGGAACTCAACGAAGCCTTCGCCTCGCAGTCGATCTACTGCCAGGAGAAGCTGGGCATTCCGTCGGAACGCCTGAACGTGAACGGCGGCGCGATCTCCATCGGCCACCCCTTCGGCATGACCGGCGCGCGCCTCACGGGCCACGTGCTGCTCGAAGGCAAGCGCCGCGGCGCCAAGTACGCCGTGGTCACGATGTGCATCGCCGGCGGCATGGGCGCGGCGGGCCTGTTCGAAATTTACTGATTCATTGAGGAGTCCGCGATGGACCTGAACTTCACGACCGAAGAAGAAGCCTTCCGCAGCGAAGTGCGCACCTTCCTGGCGAACAAGCTGCCCGCGCGGCTGTCCGACAAGGTGCGCAGCGGCAAGATCCTGGAAAAGGCCGACATGCAGGAATGGCACGCCATCCTGAACGAGCGCGGCTGGCTCGCCAACCACTGGCCCGAGCAATACGGCGGCCCGGGTTGGACCGCGGTCGAGAAGTTCATCTTCGAGAACGAGTGCGCGCTGGCCTTCGCGCCGCGCATCGTGCCCTTCGGCGTCAACATGCTGGGCCCGGTGCTCATCAAGTACGGCAACGAAGCGCAAAAGAGCTACTGGCTGCCGCGCATCCTGAGCGGCGCCGACTGGTGGTGCCAGGGCTACTCGGAACCCGGCGCGGGCTCCGACCTGGCCGCGGTGAAGACCACGGCCGTGCGCGGCATCGACGCGCAGGGCGACCACTACATCGTGAACGGCCAGAAGACCTGGACCACGCTGGGCCAGCACGCCAACATGATCTTCTGCCTGGTGCGCACCAACCGCGAGGCGAAGAAGCAGGAAGGCATCAGCTTCCTCTTGGTCGACATGACCTCGCCCGGCGTGGAAGTGCGCCCGATCATCACGCTCGACGGCGAGCATGAAGTCAACGAGGTGTTCTTCTCCGACGTGCGCGTGCCGGCAGAGAACCTCGTGGGCGAAGAGAACAAGGGCTGGACCTGCGCCAAGTACCTGCTGACCTACGAACGCACCAACATCGCGGGCGTGGGCTTCTCGGTGGCCGCGCTCGAACAGCTCAAGGGCATCGCCGCGTCGCAGACCAAGAACGGCAAGCCGCTGGCGGACGACCCGGCCTTTGCCGCACGCCTGGCGCGTGTCGAGATCGACCTGGAGAACATGAAGACCACCAACCTGCGCGTGATCGCGGCGGTGGCCGGCGGCGGCGTGCCCGGCGCGGAAAGCTCGATGCTGAAGATTCGCGGCACCGAGATCCGTCAAGAGATTTCGTCGCTCGCGCGCCGCGCCATGGGCGTCTACGGCCGCCCCTTCGTCGCCGAAGCGCTGCAGGACGGCTACACCGAGAACGGCGGCGAGACCTTCGGCCCCGCCTATGCCAAGGCCGCCGCGTCGCGCTACTTCAACAACCGCAAGCTGTCGATCTTCGGCGGCTCGAACGAAATCCAGAAGAACATCATCTCCAAGATGATCCTCGGGCTGTAAAGGAGACACGCACATGAACTTCGAACACACCGAAGACCGGCGCATGCTCGCCGACAGCCTGAACCGCTTCATCGCCGAGCAGTACGCCTTCGATGCGCGCGACCGCATCGCGAAGTCGGCACACGGTTTCAGCAAGGAGATCTTCCAGAACTTCGCCGAGCTCGGCGTGATCGGCGCGCTGTTCAGCGAAGCCGACGGCGGCTTCGGCGGCAGCGGCTTCGACATCGCCGTGGTCTTCGAAGCGCTGGGCCGCGGCCTCGTGGTCGAGCCGCTGCTGGGCGCCGTGATGGTCGGCGAGGCGATCAGCGCCGCCGGCAGCGACGCGCAGAAAGAGAAGATCGGCGACATCGTCAACGGCGTGACCGTGGCGGCCTTTGCGCACGATGAAGCCGACACGCACTACGAACGCACGCGCGTGGCCACGACCGCCGAACGCCGCGGCGACGGCTGGGTGCTCAAGGGTGCCAAGGCCGTGGTGCCGCAAGGCGAGCAGGCCGACCTGTTCCTCGTGTCGGCCCGTACCTCGGGCAACGTCGATGACGAAGCCGGCATCTCCCTCTTCCTCGTGCCCGCCAAGACCGCCGGACTCGCCGTGCGCGGCTGCCCCGCGATCGACGGGGGCCGCGTGGCCGAACTCACGCTCGACGGCGTGACGCTCGGTGCCGACGCGCTGCTGGGCGCCGAAGGCCAGGGCGCCGCCACGCTGGAACGCGCCATCGGCCGCGGCGTGCTCGCGCTGTGCGCCGAAGCACTGGGCGCGATGGAAGCCGCCAAGACCGCCACGCTCGAGTACCTGCGCACGCGCAAGCAGTTCGGCATCCTCATCGGCAGCTTCCAGGCCCTGCAGCACCGCATGGCCGACCTGCTGCTGGAGATCGAACAGGCCCGCTCGGCCGTGATCAACGCCGCCGCCGCCATCGACGGCAGCGACCGCGTGGCGCGCGAGCGCGCGCTGTCGGCCGCCAAGTTCAGCATCGGCCGCATCGGCGCGCTGGTGGCCGAGGAAAGCATCCAGATGCACGGCGGCATCGGCATGACCTGGGAGCTGCCACTGCCCCACTACGCCAAGCGCCTCGTGATGATCGACCACCAGCTCGGCGACGAAGACCACCACCTGCAGCGCTACATCGCTCTGGGCAAAGAGGTCGCGGCATGACGGACAAGACCGTCCTCATCTCGCAGGAAGGCGCCGTACGCATCCTGACCAACAGCAACCCGGCCGCGCGCAACGCGATCACGCCGACGCTGTACGCCGAGCTGTCTGCCGCGCTCACCGACGCGCAGAACGACCCCGAGGTGGGCGCCATCGTCTTCACCGGCGCGGGCGACTTCTTCTGTTCGGGCGGCGACCTGAACCTGCTGGCCAAGCGCCGCGAGCTGCCCGAGGCCGAACGCCGCGAGAAGCTCGAAGGCCTGCATGACCTGATCCGCGCGCTCCGCGACTGCGGCAAGCCCGTGATCGCCGCCGTGGAAGGCGGCGCGGCCGGTGCCGGCCTGTCGATGGCGCTGGCCTGCGACATGCTGGTGTCGGCGCGCGATGCGTTCTACACGGTGGCCTACGTCAAGGTCGGCCTCACGCCCGACGGCGGCGCCACGGCCTTCCTCGCGGAGTTCGTCTCGCGCCAGCTGCTCACCGAGCTGTGCCTCACCGGCGACCGCCTCACGGCCGAGCGCCTGCACGCGATGGGCGCGGTGAACCGCCTGACCGACAAGGGCGGCGCGCTGGCCGAAGCCATCGCACTCGCCGCCAAGGTGGCCAACGGCCCGCAGCGTGCGAGCGCACGCATCAAGACGCTGTGCCGCCAGGCGCACCGTGCAACGCTCGAGGAACAACTCGAGGCCGAAGCGGTCTACATGGTGACGTCGCAGGCCGACGCCGAAGCCGCCGAAGGCATCGGCGCCTTCCTCGGCAAGCGCAAGGCCGACTTCGTCGCGTTGCGCCACGCGCCCCAGCCCGACGCGTCCTGACGCGCCGAGCCCCTCCCCGCTCGTGCATGCCGATGCAGATGCGGGGGTCTTTCGTTTTCCTGGAGTTGTTCCCATGCCCTCGCTGAATTCCTCGCTGCCGCTCGCCGGCGTGCGCGTCCTCGATCTGTCCCGCATCCTTGCCGGCCCCTGGTGCGGCATGGTGCTGGCCGACATGGGCGCCGAGGTGATCAAGGTCGAGCACCCGGGCCGCGGCGACGACACGCGCGACTGGGGCCTGCGCGTGGGCAAGACCGAGACCGCCTACTTCAACAGCGTGAACCGCAACAAGCGCTCCGTCACGCTCGACCTGCAGACGCCCGAAGGCCAGCAGATCGCGCGCGACCTCGCCAAGCAGTGCGACGTGGTGATCCAGAACTTCAAGTTCGGCGGCATCGACAAGCTGGGCCTGGGCTACGAACAGCTGCGCAAGGACAACCCGGGCCTCATCTACTGCTCGATCTCGGGCTACGACCGCACCGGCCCCGAGGCCGCGCGCCCCGGCTACGACCTCGTGGTGCAGGGCGAGGCCGGCCTGATGGCGCTGAACGGCGAAGCCAACCAGCCGCCGCTGAAGTTCGGCGTGGCCGCCGTCGACCTGTTCACCGGCATGTACTCAGCGCAGGCCGTGCTGGCCGCGCTCTACCAGCGCGAGAAGACCGGCACGGGCCGCCACATCGAGATGGCGCTGTTCGACTGCGGTCTGATGATCACTGCCTACTACGGCCTCGAAGCGCTGCTGATGGGCGAAGACCCGCCGCGTTATGGCAACTCGCACCCGTCGATCGTGCCCTACGGCGTGTTCGACGCGGCCGACGGCCCGCTGGTGATCACCGTGGGCAACAACGCCCAGTTCATGCGCTTCTGCACCGAGGTGATCGAGCGCCCCGACCTGGCCGCCGACGAGCGCTTCAAGACCAACATCCTGCGCTCGGCCAACCGCGCCGCGTTGCTGCCCGAGCTGAACGCCGAACTCGCGAAGCGCCCGCGCGCCGCGCTGCTCGAAAAGCTCAACGCATCGGGCATCCCCTGCGGCGAGGTGCTGGGCCTGCTGGAAGCGCTGAACTCCCCGCGCGCGACCGACGCCGGGCTGGTGACCAAGCAGCCGCACCCGGTGGCCGGCGAAGTCAACGTGCTGGCGCCGCCCTACCGTTTCGATGGCGAGCGCCTGCCCGTGCGCAGCGCGCCGCCCACTTTGGGCGAAGGCACGCACGACGTGCTGAAGTCCCTGCTCGGCCTGTCGGATGAAAAGCTGGCAGCGCTGAAAACGAATGGCGTCGTCTGATCGCACCACGCGAAGACAACGCCCGCATCCCTGAAGAGAAATCCATGGCCTTCCCGTTCCTCCGTACCCCCCGCAACCCCGTGCGCCGCGCCCTGCTCGCGCTGGCCCTTCCCCTGCTGGCCGGCAGCGCCTTCGCCCAGGCCTGGCCGACCAAGCCCATCACGCTGGTCGTGCCCTTCCCGCCCGGCGGCCCGACCGACGTGGCCTCGCGCATCGTGGCGCAGAAGATGTCGCTGTCGCTCAAGCAGAACATCCTGGTCGACAACCGCAGCGGCGCCTCGGGCACCATCGGCGCGGCCTTTGCCGCCAAGGCCGCACCCGACGGCTACACCTTCGTGATGCTGGCCACGCCGACGCTGCTGGCCTCGCACCTGTACGGCACCGTGCCCTACGACATCTTCAAGAACTTCACGCCCGTGGGCACCGTGTACGACCTGCCGATCGTGATGGTGGTGAACCCGAAGGCCCTGCCCGGCGTGAACGGCCTGCAGGACCTGATCGCCAAGGCCAAGGCCGACGGCGGCAAGCTCAACTACACGACCGCCGGCGCCGGCAGCTTCGGCCACCTGACGACCGAGCAGCTGAAGAACATCGGCAAGTTCGAGATGCAGCACGTGCCCTACCGCGGCAGCGCCCCGGCCGTGACCGACCTCATCGGCGGCCAGGTGCCCGCGATGTTCTCCGACCTCGTGGCCGTGATCCCGCACATCCGCGCCGGCACGCTGCGCCCGATCGCCGTGGGCTCGGGCAAGCGCGTGAGCCTGCTGCCCGACGTGAAGACCGTGGCCGAGCAAGGCTTCCCCGGCTTCGACGCCACCTCGTGGGGTGGGCTGCTGGCCCCGGCCGGCACGCCGCAGGCCGTGGTCGACCGCATGAGCGCCGAGCTGAAGAAGGCGCTGGCCGACAAGGAAGTCGGCGAGAAGCTGCAGAGCGTGGGCTCCTTCGCGGCCTACGGCACGCCGGAACAGACCGCCACGCGCATGCGCCAGGACTTCGAGCGCTGGGGCAAGGTCATTCGCGACAACAAGATCACGAACCAGTAAGACACGGCCTCCGTCCGCAGCCGGCAAGACCCCCTCAAGGAGACAACATGACAACAGGCAACGACAAGAACAACCCCACGGGAACGGCCAGCGCGCCGTTCCGCCCCCTGTTTCCGGTGCGCGGTCTCGCCGACATCCGGCGGCTGGAAGAAACGCCGCTCGAAGAAGCGCTCACGGTGCGCAGCACCTACGAGCTCTTCCGCAACTCCGGCGCGGCCTTCGGCGACAAGACCGCGCTGACCTTCCTGCGCAGCGGCAACCCGGCGGACGAACCCATCCGCTGGTCGTATGCGCAGCTGCTCGCGGGCATCCACCAGACCGCCAACCTGCTGCACACGCTGGGCGTGGGGCCTGACGATGCGGTCGCGGTGCTGCTGCCCGGCTGCCTCGAGTACCACCTCGCGCTGTGGGGCGGCGAGGCGGCCGGCATCGTGCAACCGCTGAACCCGCTGCTCACCGACGAGAAGCTGGTCGCGCTGATGACCGCGGGCCGCGCCAAGGTGCTCATCGCCTACGGCTCCGACGCGGAATCGGGCATGTGGTCGAAGGCGATGCGCCTGCGCGGCCAGGTGCCCACGCTCACCACCGTGCTGCGCGTGGCGCCGCACGACGAAGCATCCGGCGCGGCCGGCACGCTGCCCGACGGCGTGGCCGAGTTCGACGCGCTGCGCGCCGCGCAACCGTCTGACCGCCTCGTGAGCGGCCGCGACATCGCGCCCACCGACATCGCCGCCTACTTCCACACCGGCGGCACCACGGGCGCGCCCAAGCTCGCGCGCCACAGCCACGGCGCGCAGGTGTTCACCGCGTGGGCCAGCGTGCAGCTCGCGGGCATGAACGAACAGGGCATCTCGATCAACGGCTACCCGCTGTTCCATGTGGCGGGCGTGCTGCCGGCCTCGCTCTCGTCGCTGTCGGCGGGCGTGGAGGTGATCATTCCGACGCCCTCGCTGCTGCGCAACAAGGAGGTGCTGGCCAACTACTGGAAGCTGGTCGAGAAGTACCGCCCGACCTCGCTGTCCGCCGTGCCCACGGTGCTGGCCGCGCTGGCCAACGTGCCGCTGGACGGCGCCGACATCTCGTCCATCACCTACTGCCGCACCGGCGCCGCCGTGCTCGCGCCCGAGCTGGCCGCGCGCTTCGAGCGCCTGTTCGGCCTGCACGTGCACGAGAGCCTGGGCATGACCGAGATGGCCGGCATCTCGACCATCACGCCGCCCGGCGTGAACGGGCCCGCGGGCTGTGTCGGCTTTCGCCTGCCCTATGCGCAGGTGCGCATCGTGGCGCTCGACGAGAACGGCAACGCCAGCGACCGCGAGGTGGCGCAGGGCGAGACCGGCATGGTGCTGTTCAAGTCGCCCAACGTGTTCTCGGGTTTCGTCGATCCGGCCGACAACGCCAAGGCCTTCACGGCCGACGGCTGGCTCGCGACCGGCGACCTGGGCTGGATGGACGCCGAAGAGCGGCTGCACCTCACGGGCCGCTCGAAGGACCTGATCATCCGCAGCGGCCACAACATCGACCCCAAGACCATCGAGGACGCGCTGGGCGCGCATCCGGCCGTGCAGCTGTGCGCGGCCGTGGGCGCCCCCGATGCCTACGCGGGCGAGCTGCCCGTGATCTTTGCGACGCTGGTGCCCGGCGCCTCGGCCACCGAGGACGAGCTGCTGGCCTTCACCTCCGCGCGCGTGGACGAAGCGCCCGCGCGTCCCAAGTGGGTGTCGGTGATCGCCACGATGCCGATGACCAACGTCGGCAAGATCTACAAGCCCGAGCTGCGCGCCATGGCCGCGCGGCAGGTGGTGGCGGCCACGGTCGCCGAGGTCTGCGCCGCACTCGGCGTGGGCGACGCGGCGCGGCCGGCGGTGAGTACCGAAGGCGAAAGCCTCGTGCATGTGCAGATCGACGCTGCTGCAGCGGGCGCGCAGGCCGCTGCATTGCAGGAGCGACTGCAGAAGGCCCTGGAACCCCTGCCTTTCAAGACGCGCATCGCGCTGAAGTGATCTTGATCTGCTTCTTCACAACGATTTTCTGCAACCGAACGGGAGACAAACCATGACCCATCAACCCTCGACCCGCCGCGCCCTGCTGTGCGCGGCCGCCTCGACCGCCGCGCTGTTCGCGCTGGCCCCCGCGCATGCGCAGGCGCCCTATCCGAACAAGCCGATCCGCCTCGTCGTGCCCTTCCAGGCCGGCGGCGCGACCGACGTGCTGGCGCGCGTGCTGGGTCAGAAGATGTCGGCCAGCATGGGCCAGCCCCTCGTGGTCGACAACAAGCCCGGCGCGGCCGGCATCATCGGCACCGACGCGGTCGCCAAGGCCGCGCCCGACGGCTACACCATCGTGCTGTCGCTGAGCAACTCGCTCATGACCAACGAGTTCCTCTACGAGAAGCTGCCCTACGACACGCAGCGCGACCTCACGCTGGTCTACCAGATCGCGATGGCGCCGCTGGTGCTGGTGGTGCACCCCAGCGTGCCTGCCAAGACCGGCCCCGAGCTGCTGAAGTACGTGGCCGCGAACAAGGGCAAGGTGGCCTACGGCTCGTACGGCGTGGGTGCCTACCCGCACCTGGCCGGCGCGCACATGAGCCTCACGCAGCAGGCCGACATGAACCACGTCGCCTACAAGGGCGAAGCGCCGATGGTGCAGGACCTCATCGGCGGCCAGATCCAGATGGCCTACGCCAGCGCCCTCGCGGCCAAGCCGCACATCGACGCCGGCAAGCTCAAGGCCGTCGGCGTGACCGGCGAGCGCCGCATGAGCACGCTGCCCAACGTGCCCACGCTGGCCGAGCAGGGCCTGAAGGACGAGGCCTACCGCGTGACCGGTTGGCTCGCCATTGCCGCGCCCGCCAAGACGCCCAAGGCCATCGTCGACCGCATCGCCGACGAAGTGCGCAAGGCCACGCAGCAGCCCGACGTGCGCGAGCGCGTGGCGGCCATGGGCTTCGAGATCAAGGACAGCTCGCCCGAGCTCTTCGCCGCGGCCTGGAAGCAGGAGCGCCCCGTGTGGGAGCGCCTGATCAAGCAGTCGGGCGCCAAGCTCGAGTAACCCCTTTTCCCATTTTTGTCATTCAAGAGGAACAGCCATGAAAGTTCTGGTGCCTGTCAAACGGGTCGTCGATTACAACGTGAAGGTGCGCGTCAAGAGCGACGGCACCGGGGTGGACATTGCCAACGTCAAGATGAGCATGAACCCCTTCGACGAAATCGCTGTCGAAGAAGCGGTTCGGCTGAAGGAAAAGGGCATCGTGACCGAAGTCATCGCCGTCTCGTGCGGTGATGCCAAGTGCCAGGAAACCCTGCGCACCGCGATGGCCATCGGCGCGGATCGCGGCATCCTGGTCGAGACCACCGAAGAGCTGCAGCCGCTGGCCGTCGCCAAGCTGCTCAAGGCACTGGTCGACAAGGAACAGCCCCAGCTGATCATCCTGGGCAAGCAAGCCATCGACGACGACGCCAACCAGACCGGCCAGATGCTGGCTGCGCTGGCCGACCTGCCCCAAGCCACCTTCGCCTCGAAGGTCGACCTGGCAGCCGACAAGGTCACCGTCGCACGCGAAGTCGACGGCGGCATGGAAACCCTGACGCTCACGCTGCCCGCGGTCATCACGACCGACCTGCGTCTGAACGAGCCGCGCTACGTCACCTTGCCCAACATCATGAAGGCCAAGAAGAAGCAGCTGGACACCTTCAAGCCCGAAGACCTCGGCGTGGACGTCAAGCCCCGCCTGAAGACCCTGAAGGTCAGCGAGCCGCCCAAGCGCGGTGCAGGCATCAAGGTGCCTGACGTTGCAACGCTGGTGGACAAACTGAAGAACGAAGCGAAGGTGATCTGAACATGACCGCACTTGTTATTGCCGAACACGACCACGCCAGCATCAAGCCGGCCACCCTCAACACCGTCACCGCCGCCCTGGCTTGCGGTGGCGACGTCCACATCCTCGTGGCCGGTGCCAACGCAGCCGAAGCCGCCAAGGCCGCCGCGCAGATCGCTGGCGTGTCCAAGGTGATCGCTGCCGACAGCGCATCGCTGGCAGAGAACCTCGCCGAGAACGTCGCAGCGCAAGTGCTCGCGATCGCCGGCAACTACAGCCATATCCTGTTCCCCTCGACCGCCAACGGCAAGAACGTCGCTCCGCGCGTGGCTGCCAAGCTCGACGTGGCGCAGATCAGCGACATCACCAAGGTCGACAGCCCCGACACCTTCGAGCGTCCGATCTACGCCGGCAATGCCATCGCCACCGTGCAGAGCACCGACGCCACCAAGGTGATCACCGTGCGCACGACCGGCTTCGACGCCGCAGCCGCCACCGGTGGCAGCGCCACCGTTGAAACCGCTGAAGGCGTGGCCGACAGCGGCAAGAGCGCCTTCGTGGGCCGTGAAGTCACGAAGAGCGACCGCCCCGAACTGACCGCCGCCAAGATCATCGTCTCCGGCGGCCGGGCTCTCGGCAGCGCTGAGAAGTTCAACGAAGTGATGACGCCGCTGGCCGACAAGCTCAACGCCGGCCTGGGCGCCAGCCGCGCCGCAGTGGACGCAGGCTACGCCCCGAACGACTGGCAAGTGGGCCAGACCGGCAAGATCGTCGCGCCGCAGCTGTACATCGCCGCGGGCATCTCGGGGGCCATCCAGCACCTGGCCGGCATGAAGGACTCGAAGGTCATCGTCGCGATCAACAAGGACGAAGAAGCCCCGATCTTCTCGGTGGCCGACTACGGCCTCGTGGCCGACCTGTTCACGGCCGTGCCGGAACTCGTGACCACGCTGTAAGCGGCTGCGACGATGAAGACCCGCATCACCGAACTGCTCGGCATCCGCTACCCCATCATCCAGGGCGGCATGCAATGGGTGGGCCGCGCCGAGCTGGCCGCGGCCGTGTCGAACGCCGGCGGCCTGGGCATTCTCACGGCGCTCACACAGCCCACGCCCGACGACCTGCGCCACGAAATCGCGCGCACGCGCACGATGACCGACAAGCCCTTCGGCGTGAACCTCACCATCCTGCCGGCGGTGAAGCCGCCGCCGTACGCCGAGTACGTGCAGGCCATCATCGACAGCGGCGTGAAGATCGTGGAGACCGCCGGCAACAGCCCGAAGGACTTCATCGAGGCCCTGAAGCGCCACGACGTGAAGATCGTCCACAAGTGCACCTCGGTGCGCCACGCGCTCTCGGCCGAGCGCAACGGCGTCGACGCGGTGTCCGTGGACGGCTTCGAATGCGCGGGCCACCCGGGCGAGGACGACGTGCCCGGCCTCGTGCTGCTGCCGGTGGCGGCGCGCAAGCTGCGCATTCCGATCATCGCCTCGGGCGGCATCGCCGACGGCCGCGGCATGGCCGCCGCGCTGGCGCTGGGCGCCGAGGGCATCAACATGGGCACGCGCTTCTGCGTGACCCAGGAAGCGCCGATCCACGACAACATCAAACAGGCGCTGGTGGCCGCAACCGAGCGCGACACCAAGCTGATGTTCCGCACGCTGCACAACACGGCGCGCGTGTTCCGCAACGCGATCTCCGAAGAAGTGGTGGCCACCGAACGCCGTCCGGGCGGCTGCGAGTTCGAGGATATCCGCCCGCTGGTGGCCGGCGCACGCGGCCGCGCGGCGCTGGAGTCGGGCGAGGTGCACAACGGCGTGGTCTCGGCCGGCCAGTGCATCGGGCTGATCGACGACATCCCGACCTGCGCGGAACTGCTGGAGCGCATGGTGCGTGAGTGCCGCGAGCATCTGGACCGGGCTCGCAGCTGGATGAACTGAAGCTCTGCCGCGCTCCCGCCGACGGGGCGCCTTGCTCCGCGAATGTCCCCCGGGCTTCGCCCTCCTCCTTTATTTCGCTGCGCAAGGCACCCCATCGACGTGAGCGTTCAGAGCCGCTTCGGACTGGCGCGGCACCGGGCCCGCGAGGTCCGTGCTCGGCGCATCGCAGAAGCTGCATTTGTTGGCGCTCGCCGAGACTTCGTGCCGCATGAACCGGCCACTTCGCCGGGTTCCTCTCTAGAGTGAATGCCCCTGTCACTCGACACCCCACCAAGGGAAGAAGAAAGGCGCCACACCCCACCCCCCTACTGAGATGTTTGAAGGCTGCTTGCCTCGCGGCAGGTCGTCGGTGCGAAAGCAGCGATGCAGATGCGAGGTATCAAAAGGCGACGGCCGAGGTGTTACTAGCACCCCAGCCGTCTAACCAAGTTCGTGCAACTACCTTGGAAGGAACGCACAAAAATGGCTACCAAGACTATAGCCCGGCCAACTACGCCGGTAGCTTCCGAAGACAACGCCCAAGACCCGGCGGATCTTCTCGAAAACACACTCTCTCAACTCGAAGCGCTCCTGTGGGTTTGCCATGGGCAAGACATCGACTGGTGCAGCGGTGACGGGCCTCGACAACTGGACAATCTGCTTTGGCTTGCGGCTGAACTTGCTCGCAAGGCTGGAGAGCTGTTTCAACTGAGCGAGAAGGCGCGACGCACAGCGCTTGAGACCGGCGGTTAGCGGCTGGTCTGCGGGCTGCAGGGTTCGCGGCGCGCTCCGCTTCTTGCCAGTGAACTGCCCTTCAACGCGGCTGCTCCGACTGCCAGCGGGAAGAAAAGCTGGCCACAAAAGCCGGGGCGATTCAGTTCACCCTGTGCTGTTAGCCTTGCATGGTCGGCAGGGCCTCTGCCACGCCAACTCCGGCCATCGTGCCCAAAATTTTAGAAGTGAACTCACCATGACCAGCCCGCTGTACAACGCCTCCGTTCCCGTCATGCAGCAGATGCTGCGCGCCCTGTCCGACGTGCTCAAGAAGGCCGAAGACCAGGCGACGCAGAAAAATATCGATCCCAATGCGCTGCTGCAGGCGCGGCTGTTCCCTGACATGTTTCCGCTGGTACGTCAGGTGCAGATCGCCGCAGACTTCTCCAAGGGCATTGCCTCCCGCCTGGCGGGTGCCGAGGTGCCGTCCTGGCCCGACGCCGAGGTCAGCTTCGCCGACCTGCAAGCGTTGATCGCCAAAGCCTTGGCCCATATCGGCTCCTTCAAGTCTGAGCAATTTGATTCAAGCGAGAGCCGCGAGATCGTATTGCGCCCCGGCACCCCCAAGGAAAAGAAGCTGACCGCAAGCGCATATCTTCTGCACTATGGACTGCCGCAGTTTTTCTTCCACGTGACCACCACCTATGCCATCTTGCGCCACAACGGTATTGAGATCGGTAAGCGCGACTACATGGGTGCCTACTGACCCAAGACAGACAGGAGTTCAGCCACTCTGGCCACTGCCGCTCGAAGTGCAAGCGTGCACGGCAACCCCAATGTGTTGACGCACGACATCGGCACCTCATCGCTGGCGCAGGGTTGCGCGGGGCAACTCACTGCGGTGCAGGTCGAACGCTACGACGGCGTGCTGCCACCAATTCGCGCCTTTGAGCCACCAATGACGGTCCTCCGAGGGGCCTTCATCACCCGATGAAGGCCCCTTGAAGGCGCCGCACCAGAGCCTGGGCCTGCCGGCACCCGAACGCGGTGTTCAACGGCCAGCGTACGGCAGCGACGAGTGATGCACGACGATGCGCAGCTTGCCGGCACCGTCCTTCACGAAAGTCCAGGTCTTGTCGACCGTGGTGACCTTGCCGTCCGGGTCGGTGAACAGCACGTTACCCAGCGTGCTGGCCACGTCGCCGTGGATGAGCACGGCAGTGTTGGCAATCTCGCATTTCGTCCAGCCCTTCAGGGCGAAGCCGGTGTCGTTGGGAAAGGCGGGGTTGCCGCCCACGAAGTACGCCAGCGCGCCGTCGCGAGCGGTGCGGAAGGTCTGCGGCGATGTCGTGAGCGTCGGCTTGAACAGCACTGCGCCCAGCTGGTAGGCGTAGGCGCTGTCGATGACCTTCTCGGCCAGCGCCCTGGCGGCCGGCTGCCCTCCGCTGGAATTCGCAGCACTGATGTCGACCAGCGCCTTGCACCAGGCCTGCTGGGCCCCCAGGACTTCCGCTTCCGTGATGCTCCGGGCGACGACTTTCTCCTTGGCGGCGACCGGCAAGATTGCCCCTGCGATCAGGAGGCTGGCGATGGCGCTGGGAATGAATTTTTTCATTTGGGTCTCCAATTGAAGTAGTTGGATACCGGAGCGGCCGGGTGGGTCGAGCCGAGACCCAAAGTGCATCAGTACGACATGCACAAGGCATGATGCGCCGGCTGATTTGCTCTGAGTAAAAGATGCAAATGAAATGAATGGTTGTGCATTCGCGAGATAGCCAGGCGTGCAGGCCTGTCTCGCAACAGTCTGAAGCGGGCGCACACGAAGGACGGCGATGCAGCGGGTGCCGACATCTTCTGGCCTCGCGCGAATGAGTGCTATCGGCCAGAACCGGACCTTCGCTCACGCCGCCCAGTTCGCGAACACCCTAAGGTCACCAGGGGCCAACAATCGTCCGTTTTTTGCGCCGGAACGATTCGGTCACAAGCAGACACTCAACATGGGACAGGTGTCGAACGAAAGCCATCCTCTCGGTCTGCACCAGAATTTCCCCCGATCTGCGAAGACCTCATCACATGCAACAACGTTTTCTGAATGCCTTGCTGGTTGCCCTCATCGCCAGCTTCGGCATCTCTGGCGATCCGGCACGCGCCCAGGCCCAAACGACGCCCAAGGTGCAGCCCGGCGAGGGGCGGCCTTACGAGGTTGTCGACAGCGAGGTATGGGACGTGCCCGATCCGGTTTCAGGCCGCGGCTACCAAGTCTTCATTGCTTTGCCACCGTCCTATGCGAAGCAGCCGCGGCAGCGCTACCCCGTGCTGTATGTGACTGACGCCGACTACGCTTTCCCGATCGTCCGGCAGTTGGGGCGCCGCCTGAACGTTGAAGGGCCTCAGATCGAGGAATTCATCCTCGTCGGTCTGTCTTACGCAAAGGGCGAGGACGGCGCGGTCAGCCGCCAGCGCGACTACACACCGACACCGAACGGCCCCAGCAACGCGCCTGCCAATGCGGTCCACGGTCAGGCGCGCGCCTATCAAGAATATCTGCGCAACCAGGTAAAGCCGTTCATCGCCGCTCGCTACCGGGCCGACCCGGCCAGAACAATCTTTCTCGGTCACTCCTACGGCGCCCTGCTTGGGATGCAGATCCTTTTCACCGAGCCCGGCTTGTTCAACGGCTATATCCTCGGCAGCCCATCTCTCTGGTACGACAAGCGACATGCCTTGAAGCTCGAAGCGAGCTACGCCAAACAGAATCGGGACCTGAAGGCGAATGTCTATCTTTATGTCGGCGCCTATGAGGCGCTGCGCAAAGGTGTTCGGCGCTACAACCAGACGGTAGACATGGTTGCCGACAACCAGGCGCTGGAGACGGCGCTACAGAGCAGAAAGTACCCAAGCTTGAAGCTGAAGTCAGCGGTCCTGAACGACGAGGACCATCTCACCGTCGCGCCGCGTGGCTTTACGCAGGGCATGAAGTATCTGCTCTCGGCGCACTGACAAATCACAGCGAACGGACAAGTCGTCAACTCTTTGCGAGTGCGTATGTAAGAAGGAGTGAAACTGCAGCCTCACACCATCTTTCTGCGAATCAGCGGAAGCCCGGCTTCGGACAGAAGCAGTCATTCGGCGTCGCCACGCAGTCGCTTGCGAGTTGACTAGGAGAACTACGCCGCACTGACAGCCGGCAACGGGCTCGTCACCACCTCGACCCTTCGAGGTCCGCGGGCCATCTTCAAGCCGGAATCTCGCGCTCCAGCCGGCATAGGAAAGATCGCGCCACTTTTACACCTCGGCAACGCGCACGCAGGTCGCCAGGCGCGTAGACGACGCATTCATCGCTCAGGGCCTCTTGCACTGATCAGATCGCGCACGGCAATGGCCATCACCAAAAGCGCCAAGCCGGCGGCGGTCAGGGTTGCCGCCGCGTAGAAGCTGATCAGGGCCCAGTAAAGGACAGGCTGCTCGACGGCAAGGATGTCAGGTCCTTTGCGGTTGTTGAGCACCCCGGTGCGCACGCTTTCCACCACTTCGATCGCTCCAACAAGGCACCCCCAGCCGATCAAGGCCGCGACGGCGAGGGCTGCCATCGACTGTAGCCACGGCCGTCGGCGGTTCGGGGCATTCGGACGGCCCGTCACGTGCTCACTGCGTTGGCAAACGTCAACCGATTCCCGAAGGAATGCCGAACTGTCATCTCACGCGTGCCCCACCCCGTGTCCTCGATGCCAGGACACGCGTGGCCGTACTGCTTGGCTGCCATCCCGGCATGAAAGCCATCGATTCCGTTGCATGCAATGCGCAGGACTGCACCGCGGCAGGTGCCGCTGTGTTCGGCCAAGTGCTGCACACGGCCTTCGCGCGAAACCTGGAGGTACGGTGGCAGCATAGGCCCAAAGCGATGTTGCTCCACAAGCGTTGTTTCCTTTTAGTTAATCTCATGTGCGCGAACTCATCAGACGCACGTTGTCCGTCTCCGGATTATCGAAGGGCCCATCTTCACAATGAAGTACATGAATCGACACTGGGCCCCAGTCGAAATCCGTAGGAATTTTTGATGGTGGGACGGGGATTCACACATCCTAAATGGGCCTTTTCCATTGCCTCGGGGGTGTGTCAATCCATTCCAGCTCCAGCTTTCATGATCGCGCGAAATTGTCGAGAGCAGCGCCCTTTGCGATGGCAAGGCGACCGGCTGCAGTCGGCCAAGAGCGGAAGTTCGTCGGCGCCTCTCAGCTTTCCAGACGGGGCGCGCCTGCTTCCCGCCGCCTTCAATACAGTGAACCGAAAATGACGCCTGAAGAAAGCCAAGCCAATCAGTCGATTCTCGACGGCGTGGAAGCCGTCGGTGGCGGCTACGTATGGGACGCGGAGGTCTTTGCGGTCACTCTTATGGATGTATCTTTGGCGGACGATAAGGTCATTCCGCTTTGCGGTCTGCGAGGCATCCAGCAAATTGCGCTCGACGCCTCGCGGCTCTCCATAGCGACCATCGCGGCATTGGCAGGCATCACCGGGTTGCAGTCGCTTGTGCTCGCGCGACGCACCTTCACCGAGAGTCAGCGGAACGGGCTCAGTCGATTGGGGCCTCAGATTGTTGAGGTCGATGACCAGGGCTCGTTGCGGCCACAAGCAGCCACTCGGCGGGCTCATCGAATATGAAAATCGAAGATTGCCAGATCGAGTTCCGGCGCCGCCTCAAGGCTGCTGGCAAGAAGGTAACTGGCCTGATGCCTGGCACTGACGCAGGTTGGCGCAGGAGCAGAGACTATGCAGCCGGGCGATCACTTGACATGAATTCTGGGCGAGAACTTTGCCATCGGCGCGCTCGCCTCGCACGTCGGCATGCCAGCCAAATACCGCGCCATCGTGTCAATGTCCGTTTCTGAAAGGGTCGTGCCGTTGGTCGCACCGTATCCGGGCTATCGACCGAAAACTTCCAATCACTGCATGGCCAGGTCCAGACCCATCCAATTGCAAAATTCAAAGGTGAGGAAGAGCACAAGGAACGCAGAAGCGACGAACGCCCCGCCCACCTTGATGGATGTCAGTACCACTGCAGCTGTCTTTTGATTCTTGTCCTTCTGTCCCCGTTCGTAATGCCACTTGACGGCTAAATACATGCCCACGCTGAGCACGAGAACCTTGAAAATAACAAAAGAGATAGGGATTGAATTCATGATTGAAGGGATATCAATGGTGACGGACGGCGAAGTGCCCGAGTGCGGCGATTAGCTCAATAGACCGATGACGAAACGGTTGCGGTGAGCTAAATGGGCGTCCGCAAGGCGCGTCGAAAGGCACGCAAGACATGGGTCGAAAGGCGGAGCAGTCTGCCTGCATCACAGAAGCACTCTCATCGTGCTGTCGAGTGTTCATCTTCCAGGCTGATACGTACAGAACCAGATCAGCTGAAAATTTTCGTATCAGATGCAAGGAGGCCGGCAGTCGCGCCGGGGCGGGTCGACGTCTGATATGACAATCTCTGGAGCGGTCCAGAACAACCGTATCAGAAAGAGATACCCATGAACCGCTACGAGAAGCTTGCCGACAACATCGCTCAGCGTATTCGCGCGGGTAGCCTGAAGGCGAACGATCGCCTTCCCTCGGTGCGCGAACTGAAGTCGCAAATGGGCATCAGTGCGTCCACCGTGTTCTCTGCTTACTACCTGCTGGAGGCGCAAGGGCTTGTCGAAGCTCGGCAGCGGTCGGGATACTTCGTTCGAGCGGGCGCGGAAATGCCGACCAACGAACTCGCCGCCAGCGAGCCTGTCCTGCGGTCCATGTCGGTCGACGTCTCGTCGCTTGTCTTTCAGGTCCTTGCACAGGCTCGCGAACGCGATATGGTCCCGCTCGGCTCGGCCTTTCCGTCGCCAGAGCTGTTTCCCTTCGAGCAACTTGCCGCCGGCCTGACGCGAGCGCTCAAGCGGATGGATCCTTGGCAGACCGTCGAGGATTTGTCACCAGGAAACGTCCAATTGCGCCATCAGATCTCCCTGCGTTACGGCAGCGTCGGGATGGATGTTCCTGCGTCTGAACTGGTCATCACCAGCGGGGCGATGGAAGCACTCAATCTTGCGCTCGAATCGGTGACGCAGCCAGGCGACCTCGTGGCGATCGAAACGCCAACCTTTTACGGTGCGTTGCAGGCACTGGAGCGGCGCGGTCTTCGCGCGGTCGAGGTTGAGACGCACCCGCGAACAGGCGTAGATCTCGACTCTCTTGCTCGCGTGATCGACCAGCATCCGGTGAAGGCCTGCTGGTTCATGCCGACCTTCCAGAATCCAATGGGCTGCACCATGAGCGACGCAGCCAAAGAGCAACTGGTCAGCATGCTCGCCACCCGCGCCATACCGCTGATCGAAGACGACGTGTACGGCGAGCTCGCGCAGGGGGCTCGGAGACCGCCACCAGCCAAGGCCTGGGACCGGGATGGCTGGGTGCTGCACTGCAGTTCTTTCTCGAAATCCCTGGCACCCGGATATCGCATCGGTTGGGTAGCGGGCGGTCGCTTTGCAGCCACTTTGGGTCGCAACAAGTTGATGAGCTCGCTGGCGACGGCACTCCCCTCGCAACTGGCGTTGCAGGAGTACCTGCAACACAAGAGTTTCGATCGTCACCTGCGCGCCCTGCGGCATTCGCTCAGCCGCCAGCAGGCTGCATGCTTGCGATTTATCGATCGATACTTTCCAACTGGAACGCGGGTCACGCGCCCCGAGGGTGGCTATTTCCTGTGGCTCGCGCTGCCAGAAGGTATCGACTCGCTCGCACTGCACCAGGACGCTCTTCGGCTCGGCATAGGCGTAGCGCCGGGCCATTTGTTTTCAGCCGACCGCCGATACACCCGGCACCTGCGCATCAACTACGGGTATCTCGGCGACCCGCGCTTGGAAGGGGCTATCAGGAGTCTTGGAGAGCTCGCCAACGCGCAGCTGAAATCTACAACTGGAAATTCGGGGCCCAGCTTCGAGGAACGTTCGTCGAGACCCTAGTTAGCGTCCATGCAGGTCGAGGTCCGCCGCCTTCGACTGACTCTCAACGTCACGCGTGCCGCTTCTGTCCAGTCGTCGACGCTTCGCCGCAAGATGGCACGAAGGCCTTAAGCGGTAGCCCCGACTTCTTGGCGACATGATTGAGGGCGGCGTGGACGACTGCGCTTTACACGTTGCCGAGTGGCCAGTTGAGAATTCCTTGACTCATTGAGACTCGTCCACCTTCGCTAGCAGCGAGTGCTCTGTTCAGACTTTGACGGCCTCCTCAGGGTAAGCGTCCGGCGAAGTCAGGTCGTGTCCTTGGCTGCGAGCAATGCTGGCATCACCGAGGGGGTTAAGACTGCACGATATAACCGTCGTTCGGCGGTGACCCGCACGGCCTGAGTAATGGGGCGCACATTGGCCAGCTCCCAAGCCCAGTAGCCCCGGGTCCATTCGCGAGCGCAAGCCGCTTCAATGTCATTCTCAAGCCATGGCCGGATGTCTATGACGTCAACGAAGGCTACGGCTCGCCCCTCTGGGTCCGAGTCGCCTGGCGCAGTCAGGTACTTGTGGTTCTCAACGATGAGTAGATCCTGCAGCGGCATCCCGTCAGGACGCCAAGAACGGACCTCAAGGATCTTGCGTCCTTCAGCGATGTAGGTGCCGCTCGGCGCGACGATCGATAGAGCTAACAAGGGGGTTGAGTACTGAGTGCGGTGATGGCTCAAGCATACCGATGAAGCGTACTCAAGCCGATGTCCGCCACTTGTAGGGGAGGAGCTCCGCGACCCGACTGGCGGGTTGGCAAAGAAGTAGGCATGGTGCGGTCGTGCAGCGCCGTTGCGGCTTAAAGAACCCGCAGCACCTCAAACTGCTGTCGGATTGGAGCGACCTGTATCGACACCTCATCACCCTCGCATTTGCCCAGCATTGCCCGACCCAAAGGGGCTTCGCTGCTGATGACCTGAACCAGCTGAGTGCCGCTGACCAACGTCATGCTGCCCCCATCCGGGCCGAGAAAGAGCTGTTGCTGCTTGTCGTCGGAATCGACCAGGCAGACCAGCGCGCCGAGCCGTATTCCTATGCTGGCGTCGTAGGGACGCGGGCGGAATTGGCGCCAATTGGCCATCGCCTGGCGTATGGCTTCGGCGCGCCGAGCTTGGCCGGTGGCCAGGTAGGCGGCTTCGAGTCCCAATGTGTCGTATTTGTTTTCGGCGATGTTCTCTTCGTGAGTCGCCGTTTCATGGGCTGCCCGCACTGCCTGTTCGGCTTGCAGCAGGTCTTCGGCGAGCCGTTCCAGCACCTGCTGTTGCAGCAAGAATTTATCCATGACGAAAGGTCGGTATCTCGAACAAGCGGGGGCAAATTTTGATTATGAGGGGCTCCAGAAGCCTTCGAGGCTTCTGTTGGCTGCAGGTTAACTTCGGCAATGGGCCCGAAGGCGACGGTCAGACGTCGTGACTGAAAGACAGCTCGCAGTCTGACGCGAACATTGAACGCAGCCATGTCTATGTCGACCGCATCCGGCACCAGCCCTTCGGGCTTCTGCTTCGCCAGTGCCTGTCGCTCACGAAAGCTCAGTGGTACGCCCCGCACATCCATCTGCAATCCGCCGCAGCGGTCGAACCGCCAACGCCACAGCCGCACTCATCGTGCGCAGGGCATCGGGTACTCCCCGCAGCGAAATCAAGGAGGAGCCCGAAGGGCGGGGGACATTCGCGGAGGGGAGTACCCGGTGACCTGTGCACGCGCCCCCGACAACAGCGCCCCGAACAAAGGCCGCGAAGAGGCAGTCAACCAGCCGCCACAGCTAAGGAAACCCCCGATATATGAATGGTCATTGACCCCCTAGCATCGAGCGCTGCTCGCCTGTCAAGGTGTACGGATCGCGTCCCGGCGTCCGCCCGGTGACCTGGCGCCTGCCTCAGCTGCCCTTTCCTGCGATGACAACTCCTCCTGAGTCCGGCCCCACGCTGGACGCCGCCAGTCCCCTCCCCCCCGACATCGAAGCCGCCGACGAACCCACCAAGGTTCCCCTCGCCATCGAAGACTGGCTCACGGTCCTCATCATGGGCGCGCTGGCTCTCATTACGTTTGCCAACGTCATCGTGCGCTACTTCACCGACTCGTCCTTCGCGTGGACGGAGGAGTTCTCGGTGTTCCTCATGATCATGCTGGCGCTGGTGGCCGGCTCGGCCGCCGTGGCGCGCGACCGGCACATCCGTATCGAGTACTTCTCGGAAAGCGGCTCCATGGCGCGGCGCAAGCGCCTGGCCCAGTTCGGCGCACTGATGATCGCCATCTTGTTCGCGCTGATCGGCGCGCTCAGCATCCGCATGGTGTGGGACGACTACCGCTTCGAAGAAACCACGCCCGGCATCGGCCTGCCCGCCTGGTGGTATTCGATCTGGCTGCCCATCGTGTCGTTCGCGATCGCGGGGCGCGCCATCGGACTCATGGTCCGCCGTGGGCGCAAGACGAACTACAAGTCTGACGACAACAACAGCAAGAAGGGCGACGCCAAGTGATCGCCACCCTGCTCTTCGTCGCCTTCGTGCTCATGATGCTGGTGGGCGTGCCCATCGGCGCCGCGCTCGGCCTGGCGGGCGCGGCCTGCATTGCGCTGGCCAACGCCGACGCCCAGTGGTTCGGCCTGCTGGCCGTGCCGCAGAACTTCTACGCCGGCCTGGGCAAGTACCCGCTGCTGGCGATTCCGATGTTCGTGCTGGTCGGCTCCATCTTCGATCGTTCGGGCGTGGCGCTGCGCCTGGTCAACTTTGCCATCGCCATCGTGGGCCGCGGCCCCGGCATGCTGCCGCTGGTGGCGATTGCGGTGGCGATGTTCCTGGGCGGCATCTCGGGCTCGGGCCCGGCCAACGCCGCCGCTGTGGGCGCGGTGATGATCGCGGCCATGAGCCGCGCCGGCTATCCGGCTGCCTACTCGGCCAGCGTGGTGGGTGCCGCGGCGGCCACCGACATCCTGATTCCGCCGTCGGTCGCGTTCATCGTGTACTCGGTGCTGGTGCCCGGCGCCTCGGTGCCGGCGCTGTTCGCGGCCGGCATGATCCCCGGCGTGATGGCCGGCTTGGCGCTGATGATTCCGGCCGTGTGGCTGGCGCGCAAGCACAAGATGGGCGCGCTCGAATCGACGCTGCCGCGCCCGCCGTTCTGGAAGAGCTTTCGCGAAGCGATCTGGGGCCTGGCGGCGCCGGTGCTGATCCTGGGCGGCATGCGCGCGGGCTGGTTCACGCCCACCGAAGCGGCCGTGGTGGCGGTGTTCTACGGCCTGTTCGTGGGCATGTGCATCCACCGGACGATCAAGGTGCGCGACCTGTTCGTGATCTTGCGCGAGTCGGGCGAGCTGTCGGCGGTGATCCTGCTGGTGGTGTCGCTGGCGGGCATCTTCGCGTACTCGCTGTCGACGCTGGGCGTCATCGATCCGGTCACGCGCGCCATCGTGAATTCGGGGCTGGGCGAGTACGGCATCCTGGCGCTGCTGATCCTGCTGCTGATCACCGTGGGCATGTTCCTGGACGGCGTGTCGATCTTCCTGATCTTCGTGCCGCTGTTGCTGCCCATCGTGCAGCACTACAAGTGGGACCCGGTGTGGTTCGGCGTGATCCTCACGCTGAAGGTGGCGCTGGGCCAGTTCACGCCGCCGCTGGCCGTCAACCTCATGGTCTCGTGCCGCATCGCCAAGGTGCGCATGGAAGAAACCGTGCAGTGGGTGGGCTGGATGCTGTTCTCGATGTTCGTGGTGATGGTGCTGGTGATCGCCTTCCCCGAACTCGCGCTCTGGCTGCCGCGCAAGCTGGGCTACTGATTTTTTCGATCCATCGACAGACAAAGAGGAGACCTCTCTCATGAAATTCCGCCGCACCCTGCTGGGCCTTGCCGCCGTCGCCGCCACGCTCGGCCTGTTCTCGACCGGCGCAATGGCGCAGGCCACCTACAAGCCCGAGTACAAGATGTCGCTGGTGCTGGGCCCGCCCACGCCGTGGGGCCAGGCCGGGAAGATCTGGGCCGACCTCGTGAAGGAACGCACCCAGGGCCGCATCAACATCAAGCTGTACCCGGGCGTGTCGCTCATTCAAGGCGACCAGACGCGCGAGTTCAGCGCGCTGCGCCAGGGCGTGATCGACATGGCCGTGGGCTCGACCATCAACTGGTCGCCGCAAGTGAAGCAGCTCAACCTGTTCTCCATGCCCTTCCTGATGCCCGACTACGCGGCCATCGACGCGCTCACGCAGGGCGAGGTGGGCAAGGACATGTTCAAGACGCTCGACAAGGCCGGCGTGGTGCCGCTCGCCTGGGGCGAGAACGGCTTCCGCGAGATCACCAACTCGAAGAAGCCGATCAAGTCGCCGGCCGACATCAAGGGCATGAAGATCCGCGTGGTGGGCTCGCCCATCTACTCCGACATGCTCACCGCGCTGGGCGCCAACCCCACGCAGATGAGCTGGGCCGACGCGCAGCCCGCGCTCGCCAGCGGCGCGGTCGACGGCCAGGAGAACCCGCTGTTCCTGTTCACCGTGCTCAAGATGCACACGGTGGGCCAGAAGTTCGTCACCACCTGGGGCTACGTGGCCGACCCGCTGGTGTTCGTCGTGAACAAGGAAATCTGGGCCTCGTGGACGCCGGCCGACCAGGCCATCGTGCGCCAGGCCGCGCTCGATGCCGGCAAGCAGGAAATCGCCATCGCGCGCAAGGGCCTGGTCGAAGCCGACAAGCCCGTGCTGAAGGACATCGCGGCCATGGGCGTGACGGTGACCAACCTCACGCCGGCCGAGCGCGACGCCTTCGTGAAGGCCACGCGCCCGGTGTACGACAAGTGGAAGTCGACCGTCGGCGTCGACCTGGTGGCCAAGGCCGAGAAGGCCATCGCCGCGCGCGCGAAGTAAGCCGCGCGTTACCGTCGGTGGATCGGGGCGGCATGACAATGTCGCCATGCACACCCTGATCATCGACACGGACCCCGGCGCGGACGACGTGATCGCGCTGCTGTTCGCCCTGGCGGCGCCCGAATCGCTGGCGATTCAGGCGCTGACCACGGTGGCGGGCAATGTTCCCCTGGCCAAGACCTCGCGCAACGCACGCCTGGCCTGCGAATGGGCCGGACGGCCGGAGCTTCCGGTCTACGCGGGCGCCGAGCGGCCCCTGCAGCGCACACCGATCTACGCCGCCAACATCCATGGCCGCGAAGGCCTCACGGGCGTGGCCGTGCACGACCCCGCCGTGCCGCTGGCCGAAGGCCATGCCGTCGACTACCTCGTTCGCACATTGCGCGCCGCGCCCGAGCACAGCGTGACGCTCGCCATGCTCGGCCCGCAGACCAACCTCGCACTCGCGCTCGAACAGGCGCCCGACATCGTGCGCGGCCTGCGCGAGCTGGTGCTCATGGCCGGCGCGCATTTCAACGGCGGCAACATCACGCCGGTGGCGGAGTTCAACGTGTTCGCCGATCCGCATGCGGCCGAGGCGGTGCTGAAAAGCGGCGTGCCGATCACCATGCTGCCGCTGGACGTGACGCACAAGATCCTCACGAGCGACGCGCGCATCGCGCGGTTGCGCCAGCTGGGCAACCGCGCCGGCGCGATCGTCGCCGACATCCTCGACGCCTACGCGCCGCAGGAGATGGCCCACTACGGCATGCCGGGCGGCCCGGTGCACGACGCCACCGTGACGGCCTACCTGCTGCGCCCCGACCTGTTCCAGGGCCGCCGCATCCACGTCGAGATCGACAGCCGCGAAGGCATGGGCTTCGGCCAGACCGTGGCCGACTGGCACGGCAGCCTGAAGCGGCCCGCGAACGCGCAGTGGATCGTCGACGGCGATGCACAGGGCTTCTTCGATCTGCTGACGGAGCACATCGCGCGGCTGCCCTGAGCTTCAGGCCAAGCCCCATGAAAAAAGCCACGCTGCGGACAGCGTGGCTTTTTGTTTGGGTGCGACAGCGGATCAGTGCTGCAGGATCTTGTTCAGGAAGTCCTTGGTGCGCGGCTGACGGTTTTCCGGGTGATTGAAGAACTCGTCCTTCGGGCAGTCTTCGAGGATCTTGCCGCCCACGTCGATGAAGATCACGCGGCTCGCGACCTTGCGGGCGAAAGCCATTTCGTGCGTGACCACCATCATGGTCATGCCTTCCTTGGCCAGGCTCACCATCACGTCGAGCACTTCGCCGACCATCTCGGGGTCGAGCGCCGAGGTGGGTTCGTCGAACAGCATCACGATCGGGTCCATCGACAGCGCACGGGCGATCGCCACGCGCTGCTGCTGGCCGCCCGACAGCTGGCCGGGGAACTTGTCCTTGTGCGCCATCAGGCCCACGCGGTCGAGCATCTTCAGGCCGCGGGTCTTGGCTTCGTCGGGCGTGCGGCCCAGCACCTTGATCTGCGCGATCGTGAGGTTCTCGGTCACCGACAGGTGCGGGAACAGCTCGAAGTGCTGGAACACCATGCCGACCTTGGAGCGCAGCTTGGGCAGGTTGGTCTTGGGGTCGTGCAGCGGTATGCCGTTGACGGTGATCTCGCCCTTCTGGAAGGGCTCGAGCGCGTTCACGGTCTTGATGAGCGTGGACTTGCCGGAACCCGACGGGCCGCACACCACCACCACGTCGCCCTTGGAGATGTTCACCGAGCAGTCGTTGAGCACCTGCACCGGGCCGTACCACTTGGAGACGTTCTTGATTTCAATCATTTTTTCGGACATTTGTTTCTCTCCGGTTCAGTTCAGCCACTCAATCAGCGAATGATGGCGATTTTCTTGTGCAGGCGCTTCACCAGCCAGGAAAGGGCGTAGCACATGGCGAAGTACACGACCGCCGCCAGCAGGTAGGCCTCGATCGGACGGCCGAAGTTCTTGCCCGCCGTCTCGAAGCCCTTGAGCATGTCGTAGGCGCCGATGGCATACACCAGCGAGGTGTCCTGGAACAGGATGATGGTCTGCGTGAGCAGCACCGGCAGCATGTTGCGGAAGGCCTGCGGCAGCACCACCAGGCGCATGTTCTGGCCGTAGGTCATGCCCACCGCCTGGCCCGCGTTCACCTGGCCGCGCGGGATCGACTGGATGCCGGCGCGCATGATCTCGGAGAAGTAGGCCGCCTCGAACGCCACGAAGGTGATCACCGCCGAAATCTCGGAGCGGTAGTTCGAGCCGAGCGAACCGAACAGCGAATAGAACGACGCCGGCACCAGCAGGAAGAACCACAGGATCACCATCACCAGCGGAATGCTTCGCATGCCGTTGACGTACAGCGCCGCGGGCGCATCGAGCCACTTCTTGCCCGACAGGCGCATGAGCGCCAGGATCGTGCCGAAGATCACGCCGCCGATCGTGGCCACCACCGTCAGCATGATGCTGAAGTAGAAGCCCTTGATGACGAAGTTGCTGATGACGTCCCAGTTGTAGAAGGACAGGTCGAGATTCATCATGTCAGTGTCCTCCGCCACCAGCGCTGGCCGAGACGATGAAGCCCGGCACGCGGGTCTTCTTCTCGATGTACGCCATGAGCCGGTTGATGGCCAGGGCCGACACCACGTAGCACGCCGTCACCGCCAGGTAGACCTCGATGCCGCGCGAGGTTTCTTCCTGCGCCTGCATGGCGAACATGGTGAGTTCGGTGACCGACACGGCGAACGCGACGGACGAATTCTTGAAGATGTTCATCGTCTCGCTCGTGAGCGGCGGGATGATGATGCGATACGCCATCGGCAGGATCACGTAGCGGTAGTACTGCGGCGTGGTGAAACCCACCGCCATGCCCGCGTAACGCTGGCCCTTGGGCAGCGCCTGGATGCCGGAGCGCACCTGCTCGGCGATACGCGCCGAAGTGAAGAAGCCCAGTGCCAGCACCACGAGGATGAAGCTCGGCACGCCCTTCATCACGGGCACCAGCGCCGGAATCACGTGGTACCAGAGGAAGATCTGCACCAGCAGCGGGATGTTGCGAAAGAGCTCCACCCATGCATTGCCGAAGCGCACGAGCCACGGACTGTCGGGCAGCGTGCGAATGATGCCGATCAGCGAGCCCAGCACCAGCGCGACGATCAGCGCCAGCAGCGCGACCGACACGGTCCAGCCCCAGGCCGAGAGCATCCATTGCAGGTAGCTCGGATATTCCCCCCCGGGGTCTTGCAGGAAGACCTGCCAATCCCAGTTTCCCATGTGTGTTTACTCCTTCAGCTTCTTTTCGAAAAACCGTCCCTTGAAAAGAAACGCCCACCGCGAAAGGTGGGCGTCCATTCACGCAGCGACGCGCGCTTATTCCTTGGTGACGTACTCTTCGGCCGGCTTGTCGTTCGGGTTGGCCCACGCGTTCTTGGTGGCTTCGCCCAGCGGCAGGTTGATGGTCACGTTGGCCGGGGGAATCGGCTTGAGGAACCACTTGTCATACAGCTTGGCGAGTTCGCCCGACTTGGCCTGGGCCTTGATGCTGTCGTCCACGGCCTTCTTGAAGGCGGGGTCGTCCTTGCGGATCATGATGGCGATGGGTTCCACGGCCAGCACGTCGTTCAGGATCTTGTAGTCCTTGGGCGACTTCGACTTGGCGGCCAGGGCAGCCAGGATCGAGCCGTCCATCACGAAGGCGTCGGCACGGCCGGTTTCCAGCAGCAGGAAGCTGTCGGAGTGGTCCTTGCCGTAGACCTCCTTGAAGGTCAGGTTCTCGGCGCGCTTTTGCTTGCGCACGGTCTGCAGCGGCGTGGTGCCGGTGGTGGTGGCGACCGTCTTGTCCTTCAGGTCGGCCAGCGAGTTGATGCCCGAGTTGGCCTTGACGACGATCTTGGTTTCTTCGACGTAGGTGGTCACGCCGAAAGCCACGTCCTTCTGGCGGGTGGCGTTGTTGGTGGTGGAGCCGCACTCGATGTCCACGGTGCCGTTCTGCACGAGGGGGATGCGGTTCTGCGAAGTCACGGGCTGGTACTTGACTTCGAGCTTCTTGCCGGCGGCCTTCTCCAGGTCCTTGATGATGTTGGCGCAGACGTCGTAATGGAAGCCGGTGTACTGGCCATTGCCGAGCGTGTACGAAAGGCCGGAGGACTCACGCACGCCTTCGGTGATGGTGCCCGAGGCCTTGATCTTGGCCAGGGTGTCATTGGCCTGTGCAAAGGCGCCGCTGGTGGCGAGCGCTGCGACAGCCAATGCCAATACTTGTTTTTTCATACGAAAAGCTCCTGAGGGTGACTGAAACAAATAGAACGAAATTCTAGACACTCGCATTTTGCGGGATACCCGGACCAACCCGGTGCATTCCACGGGCATCGCCGCCCGCCTCGCACCGGCCGCGCCCATCGGGGCGCCAGCCTGGTGCAATCCAGACATTTCGCATTGTCCGACTTTCACTAAGCAGCCTTTGTGCCCGGCATTCGGGCGGCTGTGCGTGGCGCAAGCAGCGACCGGCGATCCCCGGCGTGCGACGGCCGAAAAAAACTGCCGCGACTGTAGTGGCGCCGTGGCCGGGCCGCCAATGCTGATTGCGGGGGGTCGTATGCGTGGTGCTTATAGATTGTGCAGCGCACAAATCCGTCCGCCGTTCACGCTCGTTCAGTGCGGCGGCTGGGTCCCGACCAGGTACGACCAGAGCGCGTCGGCCGTGCGCTTGGGCTGCATGCTTTCCGACAGCCCGGCCCGCGCGGCCGAGCGGCCGGCGCCGCCCTTCACCGGGACCGGCGCGGTGGGCCGCTCGCGGTAGGCGCGGATCTCCATCTTCGCTTCGAGGCTGTCGATCTCGGGCGGCAGCGCACTCACCAGCTTGCGCGCCTTGATCTCCTTGCGCACCGCGCTTTGCGGCAGGAAGGCGATGCCGTGGCCTTCGAGCGCCATCACCTTCAGGCCTTCGGCCATGTCGGTCTCGTAGACGCGGTCCAGGTGGATGGCGGTGCCCGACTCCTTGAGCAGCTGGTCGACCACGCGCCCGAGGTAGGCGCCCGGCGCATAGCCCAGGTAGGGCAGCGGCTGGCCCGGGCGGCCCGGCAGCCGGTAGCGCGGCGCACCTTCGGCATCGGCCTTGACCCAGGGGGCGACGGTTTCTTCGCCCAGGCTGACCATCTCGTACTTGTTGGCGTCCAGTTGCAGCGGCTGCGAGGGGTGGTGGTAGGCAATGAGCAGGTCGCAGCTGCCCTCGACCAGCCGCAGCACTGCGTCATGCACGTTGAGCGCGATGAGCCGGCTCTTGATGGGCCCGAAGTGCTCGCGCAGGCTGGTGACCCACGAGGGAAAGAAGGTGAAGGCCAGCGTGTGCGGCACGGCGATCTCGATCACGTCCTGGCCGGCGGCCGAGTGGCCGCGCAGCATGGCGCGCGTGCTCTGCAGCGACTGCAGCATCTCGATGGCCTGGCTGTACAGCGTCTGGCCCGCGGGCGTGAGGCGCGTGGGGTAGGAGCTGCGGTCGACCAGGTCGGTGCCGGCCCATCCCTCGAGCGCCTGGATGCGCCGCGAGAACGCCGGCTGCGTCACATGCCTCAACTGGGCCGAGCGGCTGAAGCTGCGGGTTTCCGCCAAGCTGATGAAGTCTTCGAGCCACTTTGTTTCCATACGCGGCGATTATGCGAGCGCCGCGCCATACTGGGCGCCCCCTCCTTTTCCCGCATGCGCCATGCCTTTCGACGACCTGCCTGAGCTCAGCGCCACCGAACTTTCGCGCAAGATCGCGGCCCGCGACGTGTCCTGCCGCGAGGTGATGCAGGCGTCGCTCGCCCGCATCGACGCGCTCAACCCGCGCTTCAACGCCATCGTCTCCCTGCGCGACCCCGCCCAGTTGCTGGCCGAGGCCGACGAACGCGACGCCGAACTGGCGCGCGGCGAACGGCGCGGCTGGATGCACGGCTTTCCGCTGGCCGTGAAAGACCTGAGCCACGCCGCCGGCCTGCCGACCTCGATGGGCTCGCCGCTGTCGCCGCGCTCGCCCGCGCGCACCGACAGCCTGCATGTGGCGCGCATGCGCGCGGCCGGCGCCGTGGTCATCGGCAAGACCAACACGCCCGAGTTCGGCCTCGGCTCGCACACCTACAACACGGTGTTCGGCATCACGCGCAATGCCTACGCGCCCGAGCGCAGCGCGGGCGGCAGCAGCGGCGGCGCGGCCGTGGCGCTGGCCCTGGGCATGCTGCCCGTGGCCGACGGCAGCGACATGATGGGATCGCTGCGCAACCCCGCCGCCTTCAACAACGTGATCGGCCTGCGCCCCTCGCGCGGCCGCGTGCCCGGCGACCCGGAGCAGGAACTCTTCTTCCAGCAGCTGGGCTGCGAGGGCCCGATGGGCCGCACCGTGGAAGACACGGCCCGGCTGCTGGCCGTGCAGGCGGGTTTCGACACGCGCGTGCCGCTGTCGTCGCCGCACGCCCTGCCCTCGCCCGACGACCTGCAGCTGGACGGCGACGGCCGCGGCCTGCGCATCGGCTGGCTCGGCAGCCTCTGGCCGGAGCTGCCGCTGGCGCCGGGCGTGCGCGAACTCGGCGAGCAGGCGCTCGACACCTTCCGCACCATCGGCTGCGAGGTCGAGCCCTGCACGCTCGACGTGCCGCGCGAGCACAACTGGAGCGCCTGGCTGCGCCTGCGCCAGTTGCTGGTGGGCGGCAAGCTCGGCGCCTACCTGAGCGACCCGAAGCTGTTCGCGCAGCTCAAACCCGAGGCGCAATGGGAGATCGAGCAAAGCCGGCACCTGGACGCCGCCTCGCTGTACCAGGCCTCGCACTACCGCTCGAACGTGTACCGCGCCTTCCTGAAGCTCTTCGAACGCTTCGACTTCGTGGTCGCGCCGACCGCGCAGGTGTTCCCGTTCGATGCCGAACTGCACTGGCCGGCCGAGGTGAACGGCGTGAAGAGCGACACCTACCACCGCTGGATGGAGATCGTCACGCCCTTCACGCTGGCGGGCCTGCCCACGCTCAATGTGCGCGCGGGCTTCGGCGACGGCGGGCTGCCGATGGGCCTGCAGCTGGCCGGGCCGATCCATGCCGACCTCGAGGTGCTGCGGCTGGGGCATGCCTACGACCAGGCCTGCGGCTGGGCGGCGCGGCGCCCGCCGGCCCTGTCCTGATCCGATCGGATCAGATCAGATCGGCGTGAGCACGCCGCGCCCCGCGAAGTGCCCTTCGGCGTTCGCGAGGAAGTGGTCCACCGACTTCTGCGTGGCCTCGGGCGACCAGCCCGCCATGTGCGGCGTGAGCAGCACGTTGTCCAGGCCGATGAGCGGCTCGGGGCGCTTGGGTTCGCTCTCGTACACGTCCAGGCCCGCGCCCGCGATGCGGCGCTCGCGCAGCGCCTTCGCCAGCGCCTCGGTGTCGACCACGCTGCCGCGGCCGATGCTCACGAGGTAGCCCTGCGGCCCCAGCGCGTCGAGCACCTCGGCGTTGACCAGGTGCTTGGTCGCCGGCCCGCCCGGCGCGGCCAGCACCAGGAAGTCGGCCCAGGTGGCGAGCGACTTCAGGTCGTCGAAGTAGCGGTGCGTGGCGCCTTCGCGCGGCTTGCGGTTGTGATAGCCGATTTCCATGTCGAAGGCCGCCGCGCGCTTGGCGATCTTCTGGCCGATGGTGCCCAGCCCCAGGATGCCGAGCTTCTTGCCCGACACATTCGGCGGCTGCGGAATGGCTTCGCGCCACACGCCTTCGCGGCACAGCCGGTCGAGCGTGCGGAACTCGCGCACGATGCTGATCAGCAGGCCGAAGGCATGGTCGGCCACGCAGTCGTCGTTGGTGCCCGCGCCGTTGGCGGTGGCGATGCCGCGTGCGCGCGTGACCTCGAGCGGCACGCCCTCGTAGCCCGCGCCCATGCAGCAGACCAGCTCCAGCGCCGGCATGGCGTCGATCTCGGCGGGCGTGAGGCCGATGACGCCGATGGTCAGCACCGCGCGGAACTTGGCGCCGTGCTCGGCGATGGCGGCGGCGCGCTGCGCGTCGCCGAAGGCGTAGGTCATGTCGTAGACCTCGGCAATCTGGGCCTGGTGGGCGCTCGAGAGGCTGTTGAGCACCAGCAGGGGAATCTTGGTCGACACGTCTGAACTCCTGGGGTCGGTGAAAAGAAAGAAGGGGTGAATGATCGGGCTAGAGCATCGGCACTGCTTCGCTCTTCTGCAAAGCCCACATCTGGGCGTAGCGTCCCTGTTGGGCCAGCAGATCGGCGTGCGTGCCGCGCTCGACGATCACGCCCGACTCGAGCACCAGGATCTCGTGCGCCTCGACCACGGTCGAGAGGCGGTGCGCAATGACCAGCGTGGTCTTGCCTTGCGCGGCGCTGCGCAGCTCGGACTGGATCGCACGTTCGTTGGCCGAGTCGAGTGCCGAGGTGGCCTCGTCGAAGATCACGATCGGCGGGTTCTTCAGCAGCGTGCGCGCGATGGCCACGCGCTGCTTCTCGCCGCCCGAGAGCTTCAGGCCGCGCTCGCCCACCGTCGTCTCGTAGCCCTTGGGCGTGGCGGCGATGAAGTCGTGGATGCGCGCGGCGCGCGCCGCCCCTTCGACCTCGTCGCGCGTGGCGCCGGGGCGGCCGTAGGCGATGTTGTATTCGACCGTGTCGTTGAACAGCACCGTGTCCTGCGGCACGATGCCGATGGCGCGGCGCACGCTGGCCTGCTGCACGGCGCGGATGTCTTCGCCGCCGATGGTGATGCGGCCTTGCTGCACGTCGTAGAAGCGGTACAAGAGGCGCGCCAGCGTCGACTTGCCCGAGCCCGACGGGCCGACCACGGCCACCGTCTTGCCGGCGGGAATCTCGAAGCTCACGTGCTTGAGGATCGGGCGATCGGGCTCGTAGGCGAAGCTCACGTCCTCGAAGCGGACGGTCGAGTCGGCACCCGCCAGCGGCTGCGCACCGGGCGCGTCGCGCACCTCGCGCTCCTTCTCCATCAGCACGAACATCTTGTCCAGGTCGGTCAGGCTCTGCTTGATCTCGCGGTAGATCACGCCCAGGAAGTTGAGCGGAATGTAGAGCTGGATCATGAAGGCGTTGACCATCACCAAGTCGCCCAGCGTCATGCGCCCCTCGACCACGCCCGAGGTGGCGCGCCACAGCATCAGCACGAGGCTCACGGCGATCAGCAGCTGCTGGCCGGTGTTGAGCATGCTCAGCGTGCGCTGGCTCTTGATGGCGGCCTTGCGGTAGCGGTCGAGGCTGGCGTCGTAGCGCTTGGCTTCGAACTCCTCGTTGTTGAAGTACTTGACGGTCTCGTAGTTCAGCAGCGAATCGACCGCACGGCTTTGCGCCATCGAGTCGAGCTCGTTCATGGTCTTGCGGAACTGCGTGCGCCACTCGGTCACCGTCACGGTGAAGGTGATGTACAGCACCAGCGCCACGCCCGTGATCCACACGAACAGCGCGTCGAACTTCACGCCCAATATGGTGAGCACCAGCGCCAGCTCGATGATGGTGGGCACGATGCTGTACAGCGACATCGAAATGAGCGAATGCACGCCGCGCGTGCCGCGCTCGATGTCGCGCGTCATCCCGCCGGTCTGGCGCTCCAGGTGAAAGCGCAGGCTCAGCGCATGCAGGTGGCCGAACACCTGCAGCGCGATGCTGCGCGCCGCGCCCTCGGTGGCCTTGGCGAAGATCAGCTCGCGCAGTTCGTTGAAGAGCGAAGTCGAAAAGCGCAGCAGCCCGTAGGCCACGAGCAGCGCCATCGGCACGACGAGCAGCGCCTGCGCCATGTCGGGCTTGGGCGTCATCGTGTCGACCAGGTTCTTGAGCAGCACCGGCACGCCCACGTTCGCCACCTTGGCCGCGATCATGAAGCCGAGCGCGGCGATCACCCGCCACTTGTACTGCCAGAGGTAGGGAAACAGGCGGCGCAGGGTCGCCCAGTCGGAACGGTCGGAGCGCGCGGGCGGGTGGCCGCCGGGCGCATGGGGAGAGGAGGAAAGGGCTTCGCCGCTTCGGCGCATGGGGGACAATCGTGGGTGTTGTTGTTGCTTCAGATTGTGCCCATGTCCTCCCCTTCCAGTGCCGCTTCCGCCGCAGCGGCCGCCGCCGCCACCCTCAAGAGCCTGCCCACCGACATGGAGCTGGTGCTCAAGGTCATCCCGATGCCGGCCGACTGCAACGCCAACGGCGACATCTTCGGCGGCTGGGTCATGGCGCAGTGCGACCTGGCCGGCTCGGTGATCCCGGCGCGCTACGCCAAGGGCCGCCAGGCCACGGTGGCGGTCAACGAGTTCATCTTCAAGCAGCCGGTGCGGCTGGGCGACATCCTCTCGTTCTACTCGAAGCTGGTGCGCGTGGGCCGCACCTCGATCACCGTGACGGTCGAGGTGTTCGCCGAGCGCTTCCGGGCGCAGGGCGAGTACATCAAGGTGACGCAGGCCACCTTCACCTACGTGGCCATCGACGACAACGGCCGTCCGCGCCCCATCGAACAGCCGGCGGCCTGAGCCGCCTTCAGGCGACGCCCATGCCGGCGTCGCGCACGCGCTCGAAGCACTCGAACTCGCGGTTGATCCAGCGCGCGTCGCGCCGCTCCACGCGGCGGATGTAGACCGACTGCACCACGTCGCGCGTGTGGGCGTCGATCTCGACCGGCCCGCGCGGGCTGTCCAGCCGCAGGCCGCGAAACGCATCCACCAGCCGCTCGGCGCCCGCCTTGCCGCCACGCGCGCCCGGCGCGCTCAGCGCGGCGTCGATGGCCGCGAGCCCGTCGTGCGCCGCCACGGCGAAGTAGCCCGGGCGCAGATGGCTGCCGTACTCGGTCTCGAAGGCGCCCGCGAAACGCCGGTTGGCCGGCGACTCGTGGGCGAAGGAATAGTGGTGGCTGGTGACCAGTCCCTCGGCCAGTTCGCCGATACCGTCCAGGTAGTGGTCGTCGGTGGCGTCGCCCGTGGCGAGCAGGCGGATGCCGGTATCGGCCATGCCGCGGTCGCGCCAGAACTTCAGGAAGATGGCCGGCATCTGGCCCGACGGCAGGAAGAAGAACACGGCCTGCGGCTTGAGCTCGCGCAGACGCAGCATGTAGGCCGAGTAGTCGAGTGTGTTCAGCGGCACGCGCAGCATCGCGCCCACGCGCCCGCCGCCCGCGGTGATGCCGGAGACGAAGGCGCTTTCGGCGTCGACGCCCGAGGCGTAGTCGGCCACCACGGTGCACACGTCGCGCAGCCCCTGCTGCAGCGCCCAGCGCGCCAGCGGCGCCGTGACCTGTGCGATGGTGAACGACACCCGCACCATGAACGGCGAGCGCCCGGGGATGCCCGAGGAGGCGGCGTTCATGATCACGGTCGGTACGCGCGCCTGCGTGGCGACGGTGCCGACGGCGTAGGCGTTGGAGCTGAAGTCCAGCCCCGTGAGCAAATCGACGCGCTCGCTCTCGATGAGGTCTTGTGCCTGGCGCCGCGCCTGTTCGGGCGCGCTGCCGGGCACGTCGCGGCGCAGCAGCTCCACCGGCCGGCCCGCGATCTGCTGCTTGTGGTCGGCCAGCCAGACCGCCATGCCGGCGTCGAACTGCCGCCCGCCGCCCGCATAGGGCCCCGACCACGAGCCGATGACCCCGATGCGCAACGGCCGCACGCGCGCCAGCACCAGCGAGGGCGCCGCGAGCGTGCCCGCGAGTAAGCCCAAAGCATGCCGGCGCGTCGGCCCGAATGCTACTTTTTCAGTAGCACGCATCGCCCGCGTGGCGGGCATTGTGGGCGGATTGACGTCTGGAGCAGGCACGAGGAACAGTGTACGCAGGCACCGTCCGCAGGCAAGTCCACGGAAGGCTTAGACCTTCGAGAAATCAGGCTTGCGCTTCTCCATGAAAGCGCCAAAAGCCTCCTTCGCGGCCGGCTCGCGCAGCATGCGGCCGAAGCTCGCGCCTTCTTCGCCCATGCGCTCAAGCACGGCGGGCATCTGCGCCTTCTTCAGCAGGCGCTTGGTCTCGATCAGCGCGCTCAGCGGCTTGGCGGCGAGCTTGCGCGCCTGCGTCTGGGCGATGCCGTTGGCTTCGGTCGGCGGCACCACGCGGTTGACCAGGCCCACTTCGAGCGCGGCCTCGGCCATGAAGGGCTCGCCCAGCAGCAGGGCTTCGGCGGCGCGGTGGTAGCCCAGCATCTGCGGCACCAGCAGGCTCGACGCGGCCTCGGGGCACAGGCCCAGGTTGACGAAGGGCATCGAGAAGGCCGCGTTGTCACCCGCGTAGACGAGGTCGCAGTGGAACAGCATCGTGGTGCCGATGCCCACGGCCGGGCCGCACACGGCGGCGACGATGGGCTTGGGGAAGGTGGCGATGCCGCGCAGGAAGCGGAACACCGGCGACTCCTGCGTGGAGGCCGGGCCGTTGAGGAAGTCGCCGATGTCGTTGCCGGCGCTGAAGATCGTCGGGTCGCCCTGGATCAGCACGCAGCGCACGGCGGCTTCGCTCTCGGCCGTGGCGAGCGCATCGGCCAGCGCGGCGTACATGCTGCTGGTGATCGAGTTCTTCTTGTCGACGCGGTTGAAGGTGATGGTCATCACGCCGGCTTCGGTGTGGACGAGGATGTCGCTCATGGAAAGATCCTTGGGTAGGTAAAACGGGGGGCGACGCGCTCAAGCGTCGATGGCTTCGCGGACGAAATCGAGGCGGTCCTGGCCCCAGAACATCTGGTCGCCGACGAACATGGTGGGGGCGCCGAACACGCCGCGCTCCACCGCCTCCTGCGTGACCGCCTTGAGGCGGTCTTTCACTTCCTGCGCGCCGGCCAGCGCGAGCAGGCCCGCGGCGTCGAAGCCCGCATTTTGCAAGACGGCGCCGACGGTCGCAGGGTCGTTCAGGTTCTTCGGCGCGACCCACATCGCGTGGAACACCGCGTCGATGTACGCACCGAAGCGTTCGGGCATCTTCATCTGCACGCCGGTGGCGCCGCGCATCAGCAGCAGCGTGTTGATCGGGAAGTGCGGGTTGTGCACGAAGGGCACGCCGTAGCGCTTCGCGAAGCGCTGCAGGTCGGTCGTGAGGTACGGGCCCTTGGCCTTGATCTCGGCGGGCGAATGGTTGCCCGTGGCCTGGAACACGCCGCCCAGCAGCATGGGCTTCCAGACCAGTTCGGCGCCGGTGTCGGCGCACACGTGCGGCAGCTGCGTGGCGGCCAGGTAGGCGGCGGGGCTGCCGACGTCGAAATAGAACGCGACGGATTTCGTCATGGGTGTCTCCTTGTGGCTGTGCGTCGCGCCGCGATGCGTAGCGCGGCGCCGGTCAGAACTTCTCGGACCAGGGGCGCAGGTCCAGCTCGTGCGTCCACGCATCGCGCGGCTGCGCATGCAGCATCCAGTAGCTGTCGGCGATGTGGTCCGGGTTCAGGATGCCGTCGCTGTCCTTCAGCGCATAGCGCTCGGGGAAGTTGCTGCGGATGAACTCGGTGTCGATGGCGCCGTCGACCACGACGTGCGCGACGTGGATGCCCTGCGGCCCCAGCTCGCGCGCCATCGATTGGGCCAAGGCGCGCAGGGCCATCTTGGCGCCCGAGAAGGCACCGAAGTTGGCCGCGCCGCGCAGCGAGGCCGTCGCACCCGTGAAGATGATCGTGCCGCGATGGCCGCCTGCGGGCATCTCGCGCGCCACCATGCGTTTCGCCACTTCGCGGCCATTGAGGAAGCCCGAGAAGCAGGCCATTTCCCACACCTTGAAGTACTTGCGCGCGGTTTCGGTGAGGATGCTCTCGGGCACGTTCGCGCCGATGTTGAACACCATCACCTCGATCGGCCCGACGGTCGATTCGATCTGCTCGATGAGCGCCACCACTTCTTCTTCCTTGCGTGCGTCGCAGGCGAAGGCGTGGGCCCGGCCGCCGTCGGCCTCGATCTGCGCCACCAGCGGCTGCAGCTTGTCGAGGCTGCGCCGCGTGACGCAGGTGGCGTAGCCCTCGCGCGCGAAGCGGCGGGCGATGGCGCCGCCGGTGGCGTCGCCCGCGCCGACGATCAATGCAGCCTTGGTGAGCGCCATGACGTTCATTCCTTGTAGTAGACAATCTGGTTCGACGTGGCGAGCAACGCGCCCTTCTCGCTCCACAGCTGCGCCTTCTGATCGAAGAAGCCGTTGAAGAACTGCTGCCCCGCCGCGCAGCCCAGCAGGTAGCCCGTGCCGACCTCGGCCAACTCGGCGGCGCCGACATGGAAGTAGGTGGTGATCGACACCGTGCCCGCGGGCACGTGCGTGGCGCGGCGCAGCCACACGCGCGGATAGAACACGTCGCTCAACGCGGCGAGCGAAGCGAAGTCGAGCGGGCGGGCCTGCGCGTCGCGCACCCACAGGCGCGTTTCGCTGTGCTGCAGGCTGCCGTCCCACTTGGCGGGAATGCCACCGCTGAAGGGGCGCATCTCGTACTGCTCGAGCCAGGCCACGCCCGACGGGCCGATGCGGATGCGATCGACCGCCTCGGGCTTGGGCGCCTCGGGCATGGTGAGGTCGGCCTGGCTCCAGGTGTCGCGGCGCGCGGCCGTGACCACAGTGGCGGTGGTCGTCATGTTCGCCGTGCCGTCGGCGCCGGGCTGCGTGATCGTCACCGTCCAGTGCTGCGTCGAGCGGTTGGTGCGCACGGCGGTGGCCTGGATGTCGAACGCGCCCTCGCCGAGCGCGGCCGCGTAGTTGACGGTCAGCGCGATGGGCGTGCCGAGCAGGTCGGGGTGCTGGAGCACCGCCTGCAACGCCAGCGCCGCGGTGGTGCCGCCGAACGGGCCGACCATGTTCCAGTAGTCGGGACTCGTGGTGCCCGTGAAGTGCCCCACGCGGATGTCGCTGTGGTGCAGGGCCAGGGCTTTGTCGAGGGGGTGTGGGGTCGTGCTGCTCATGGTGATCGCCAGTGTGCCTTCGGAGGATGACGTCACGCAGTCGTGTGCGGGACGTTGGCGTGCTGCACTGCCGCAGGCGCGGTCAGCGCGGCGAGCCGGTGCAGCTTGTCGAGCGTGCTCGGCCACAGGCTCTGACTGAACTGCTCGCGGAAGAAGCCGAAGTGGCCGATGCGCCGCGCCTGCACGTCGGCCGGCGCGATGCGCTCCACCGCGCTCGGCGCGCCTGCATAAAAACTCACGAGGCTGCGCGTGCCCGCATGCGTCATCAGCTCGTCGTCGGTCATCGAGAGCGCGAGCACCGGGAAGCGCACGCGCGCATAGCTTTGCAGCGCGGGCTCGCCTTCGGCGCCCACGCTGTAGCGCGGGTTCAGGCACCAGCGGCGCCATTGCAGGATCACGCCGCGCGGCAGGTCGCCGACCTTCTTCAGCTTGCGGCCTGGGAAGTAGCCCCACAGGCGCGTCGCCAGCGGCACCAGCACGAACCAGAAGTAGAGGATGCTGCGCCGCAGCTTCGGCGCGTTCTCGCGCCAGTAGCCGCTGCCGGCCGCGATGCTCACGAGGCCGTCGACCTGCCCGGGCCGCTGCAGGAAGCCCGGCAGCTGCGCGCCGAGGCTGTGGCCCAGCAGGTACAGCGGCTCGTCGGGCAGCGCGGCCTTCGCGGCGTCGATCACCGCCTCGTAGTCGCGCGCCCAGTCGAACAGGTCGGCCTGGAAACCACGCAGCGGCGCATCGCCGAGCGAGTCGCCGCTGCCGCGGTAGTCGAAGGTCCAGACCCGCAGGCCCTGCCCCGCGAGCCAGTGCGCGAAGGGCTCGTAGAACGACTGGCGCACGCCCATCGCACCGCCGATGACGATGCTGGCGCGCGGGGCGCCGGCGGGGTCGTAGCGGCGCACCGCCACGTGGGCGCCGGCGTCGACCGGCAGTTGCAGGGCTTGCATTCCGTGGTCTCCTTCGTTCTGCGGCCCCTTGCTAGGGCGTCCCGGGGTCGGACGGATCAGACGCGTTCAAAAATGCCCGCTGCGCCCTGCCCCATCCCGACGCACATCGTGACCATGCCGTACTTCAGCTTCTCGCGACGCAGTGCGTGCACCACGGTGGCCGCGCGGATCGCGCCGGTCGCGCCCAGCGGGTGGCCCAGTGCAATGGCGCCGCCCATCGGGTTGACCTTCGACGGATCGAGCCCCAGCGTGTTCATCACCGCGAGCGATTGCGCGGCGAAGGCTTCGTTGAGTTCGAACCAGTCGATGTCTTCATGCTTCAAGCCCGCATAGCGCAGCGCGGCCGGAATCGCCTCGATCGGGCCGATGCCCATGATGTGCGGCGGCACGCCCTTGCTGGCGAAGCTCACGAAGCGTGCGAGCGGCGTGAGGCCGTACTGCTTGATGGCCTTCTCGCTCGCCAGGATCAGCGCGCCCGCGCCGTCCGAGGTCTGCGAGCTGTTGCCGGCCGTCACCGTGCCGCGCGCGGCGAACACGGTGCGCAGCTTGGCCAGGCCTTCGATGCTGGTGTCGGGGCGCGCGCCTTCGTCCAGGCTCACGGTGCGGGTCTTGGCGATCGATTCGCCGGTTTCCAGGTTCGGCGTGCGGTCGGTCACTTCGACCGGCGTGATCTCGTCGGCGAACTTGCCGGCGGCCTGCGCGGCCAGTGCCTTCTGGTGCGAGGCCAGCGCGAACGCGTCCTGCGCCTCGCGGCTCACCTTCCACTGCTGCGCGACCTTCTCGGCCGTGAGGCCCATGCCGTAGGCAATGCCCACGTCGCCTTCGCGCTCGAAGATCGAGGGCGACAGCGAGGGCGAGTTGCCCATCATCGGCACCATGCTCATGCTCTCGACGCCGGCCGCGATCATCACGTCGGCCTCGCCGACGCGGATGCGGTCCGCGGCCATCTGCACGGCCGAGAGACCCGAGGCGCAGAAGCGGTTGACGGTGATGCCGCCGATGCTGGTCGGCAGGCCCGCCAGCACCGCGCCGATGCGCGCGACGTTCAGGCCCTGCTGCGATTCGGGAATCGCGCAGCCGCAGATGATGTCCTCGATGGCCTTGGGGTCCAGGCCCGGCACGGCGGCCAGCGCCGCCTTCAGCGTGGTCGCGAGCAGGTCGTCGGGACGGTAGTTGCGGAAGTAGCCGCGGTGCGACTTGCCGATGGGCGTGCGGGTGGCGGAGACGATGTAGGCGTCTTGTACTTGCTTGCTCATGAAATCTGTCCTTAGTTGCGCACGGGCTTGCCGGTGCTGAGCATTCCCATGATTCGCTCTTGCGTCTTGGGGTGCACGATGAGCGAGCAGAACGCCTTGCGTTCCAGCGTCATCAGGTATTCCTCGGTCACGAGCGAGCCCGCGTCCACGTCGCCGCCGGTGACCACGTTCGCGATCAGGCTGGCAATGTGGAAGTCGTGCGCGCTGATGAAGCCGCCGTCGCGCATGTTCACCAGCTGGCCCTTGATCGTCGCGGCGCCGCTGCGGCCCGCCACGCGGAAGGTGCGGCGCAGCGGGGGGCGGTAGCCGGCGTCGGCCATGGCCTTGGCCTGCTGCAGTGCCACGTAGAGCAGCTCGTCCTTGTTCGGCACGATCACGTCGCTGTCGAGCAGGTAGCCCAGCTTCTTCGAATCGAGCGCGCCCGTGCCCACCTTCGCCATCGCCGCGGCGGTGAAGCCTTCGGTGAGGAAGGGCAGCAGGTCGGTGCCCGTCGAAGCCGATGCGTTCTCGGCCGCACGGCGTGCGATGTAGGTCAGGCCGCCCGCGCCGGGGATCAGGCCCACGCCGACTTCGACCAGGCCGATGTAGCTTTCCATCGCGACGACGCGCTTGGCCGAGTGGATGGCCAGCTCGCAGCCGCCGCCCAGCGCCATGCCGCGCACGGCGGAGATCACCGGCACGTTGGCGTAGCGGATCTTGAGCATGACGTTCTGCAGCTCTTCTTCCGCGCCCTCGACCGCGCCGATGCCCGCGACCACGAAGGCCGGCAGCATCGCCTGCAGGTCGGCGCCGACCGAGAAGACTTCGTCGGGCGACCAGATCACCAGGCCCTTGTATTCGGCTTCGGCCAGGTCGACCGCGGCGCCCAGCGCCTCGGCCACGTCGGGGCTGATGGCATGCATCTTCGACTGGATGCTCGCGATGAGAACTTCACCGTCGAGCGTCCACACGCGCACATCGCCTTCGTCGCTGATCGTCGTGCCGGCCGTGTTGGCATCGGCCGCGTTCGCGCCGAGCACGCTCTCGGGGAACAGCTGGCGGTCGTGCACGGGCAGCTTGCGCTGCGGCACGAATTTGTTCTGCGAGGCGCTCCACGAACCTTCGGGCGTGTGCACGCCGCCCGCTTGTGCGACCGGGCCTTCGAACACCCACTTCGGCAGCGGTGCGCTGCTGAGTGCCTTGCCGGCGTCGATGTCTTCCTGCACCCACTTGGCGACCTGCGCCCAGCCGGCTTCCTGCCAGAGCTCGAACGGGCCCTGCTTCATGCCGAAGCCCCAGCGCATCGCGAAGTCGATGTCGCGCGCGCTCTCGGCGATGTCGGCCAGGTGCACGGCGGCGTAGTGGAAACCGTCGCGCAGGATGGCCCAGAGGAACTGGCCCTGCGGTCCTTCGCTCTCGCGCAGCAGCTTCAGGCGCTCGCCCGCGGGCTTCTTGAGCATGCGGCCGTACACCTCGTCGGCCTTGGCGCCGGCGGGCACGTACTCGCCGCTCTTCAGGTCGAAGCGCAGGATGTCGCGGCCGGCTTTCTTGAAGAAACCGGCCTTGGTCTTCTGGCCCAGGTTGCCCAGCTCCAGCAGCTTGGCGAGCACCGGCGGCGTCGCGAAGTTGGCGTAGAAGGGATCTGTCTCGGCATTGAGGTTGTCCTGCAGCGTCTTCACGACGTGGGCCATGGTGTCCAGGCCCACCACGTCGGCGGTGCGGAAGGTGCCCGAGCTCGCGCGGCCCAGCTTCTTGCCGGTGAGGTCGTCCACCACGTCGGGCGTGAGACCGAACTTCTCGACTTCCTTCAGCGTGGCCAGCATGCCGGCGATGCCGACGCGGTTGGCGATGAAGTTGGGCGTGTCGTGCGCGCGCACCACGCCCTTGCCGAGCGTGCTGGTGACGAAGGCCTCGAGGTCGTCGAGCACCTGCGGCTGCGTGGTGGGCGTGTTGATCAGCTCCACCAGGAACATGTAGCGCGGCGGGTTGAAGAAGTGAATGCCGCAGAAACGCGGCTTCAGGGCTTCAGGCAGTGCTTCGCTGAGCTTGGTGATCGACAGGCCCGAGGTGTTCGAGGCCAGGATCGAATGCTTGGCGACGTGGGGCGCGATCTTCTTGTACAGATCGAGCTTCCAGTCCATGCGCTCTGCAATGGCTTCGATGATGAGGTCGCATTCGCCGAGCTTGGCGAGGTCGTCCTCGTAGTTGGCCTGCTCGATCAGGCCCGCGTCGGCCACGTCGCCCAGGGGCGCGGGCTTGAGCTTCTTGAGGTTGTCGATGGCGCGCGTGACGATGCCGTTCTTCGGGCCTTCCTTGGCGGCCAGGTCGAACAGCACGACAGGCACGCGCACGTTGACGAGGTGGGCGGCAATCTGCGCGCCCATCACGCCGGCGCCGAGCACGGCGACCTTCTTCACTTGAAATCGGGACATGTTGCTTGGTATTTCTTGGATAGGTTGTGCGCGGAGTTACTGCACACGGTTCCAGGTTTGGGTGCGCCAGAAGGGGCCGAGGTAGCCGCGCACTTCCAGCTTCTTGCCGCCGTCGATCGGCGTGAAGCTCGCGCGGTATTCCTTGCCGTTCTCGGGGTCGAGGATCTTCCCGCCTTCCCAGACGTCCTTGCCCTCGGCCTTCTTGCCGCCACGGATGATCTCCAGGCCCGCGATGGGCTTGCCCTTGCGGTCGTCGGCGCATTCGTCGCAGGTGGCATCGGGCTTGGTGTCTTTCTTCAACGACTTCTCGATGCGCCCGAGCAGCGCGCCGTTGGCTTCGGCGATGCGGATCTCGGCCTTGGCCTCGCCGGTCTTGTCGTCGACGTTGCGCCACAGGCCCACCGGCGTGCTCTGGGCCATGGCCGAAGCGGCGGTGACGGTGAACAAGACGGCTGCAAGCATTGCTTTCATGAGCGGGCTCCCGGTGGGTCGATGAAGAAAGGCTGTGTGTCGCTTAAGCGAGTGCGGCGTCGGTGTCCATCAACACCTTGCTGCCGGCGCGCGCGGTGCGCATCAGCATCACGGTCTCGGGGAACAGCTTGGCGAAGTAGAAGCGTGCGGTCTGCAGCTTGGCGACGTAGAACGGATCGTTGTTGCCGGCGGCGATTTCGCGCAGGGCCACTTGCGCCATGCGGGCGAACAGGTAGCCGAACACGAAGTGGCCGGCCACGCGCAGGTAGTCGACGGCGGCGGCGCCCACTTCGTCGGGGTTCTGGAAGCCCTTGAAGCCGATCTCGGTCGTGAACTTGGTGAGTTGGTCGCCCAGCATCGCGATCGGGTTGATGAACTCGGCCATCTTCTCGTTCACGCCTTCTTCTTCCACCAGCTTGGCGACGAGCTTGCCGAACTTCTTCAGCGAGGCGCCGTTGTTGCCCAGGATCTTGCGGCCCAGCAGGTCCAGCGACTGGATGGTGTTGGTGCCTTCATAGATCATGTTGATGCGGTTGTCGCGCACGAACTGCTCCATGCCCCATTCCTTGATGAAGCCGTGGCCACCGAAGACCTGCATGCACGAGTTCGTCGCGATGTGGCCGTTGTCGGTGATGAAGGCCTTGACGATGGGCGTCAGCAGCGCGACCAGTTCGCCCGAGTCCTTGCGCACCTTCTCGTCGGGGTGGTTGTGTTCCTTGTCGAGCAGCAGCGTGCAGAAGATCTGCAGCGCGCGGCCGCCTTCGGCGTACGCCTTGGCCGTGAGCAGCATCTTGCGCACGTCGGGGTGCACGATGATGGGGTCGGCTTCCTTGTCCTTGGCCTTCACGCCCGAGAGCGAGCGCATCTGGATGCGGTCCTTGGCGTAGGCCAGCGCGTTCTGGTAGGCCACTTCGGTCAGGCCGAGCGACTGGTTGCCCACGCCCAGGCGGGCGGCGTTCATCATCACGAACATGGCGGCCAGGCCCTTGTTGGGCTCGCCCACCAGCGTGCCGGTGGCGCCTTCGATCACGATCTGCGCGGTGGCGTTGCCGTGGATGCCCATCTTGTGCTCCAGGCCGGCGCAGAAGATCGGGTTGCGTTCGCCCAGCGAGCCGTCGGCCTTGACGTGGAACTTGGGCACCACGAACAGGCTGATGCCCTTGCTGCCCTTGGGCGCGTCCGGCAGGCGAGCCAACACCAGGTGAATGATGTTGCTCGTCATGTCGTGCTCGCCGGCCGAGATGAAGATCTTGCTGCCGGTGATGCGGTAGGTGCCGTCCGCCTGCGGCTCGGCCTTGGTGCGCAAGAGGCCCAGGTCGGTGCCGCAATGGGGTTCGGTCAGGCACATCGTGCCGGTCCACTCGCCGCTCGTGAGCTTGGGCAGGTAGGTCTTCTTCTGGTCGTCGGTGCCGTGTGCGGCCAGTGCCTCGTAGGCGCCGTGCGACAGGCCCGGGTACATGGTCCAGGCCTGGTTGGCGCTGTTGAGCATTTCGAACAGGCACTGGTTCACCACGAACGGCAGGCCCTGGCCGCCGAAGGCCGGGTCGCACGACAGCGCGGGCCAGCCGCCTTCGACGTACTTGGCGTAGGCGTCCTTGAAGCCGGTGGGGGTCTTGACTTCGTGCGTGGCCTTGTCGAGCACGCAGCCCTCTTCGTCGCCGCTGATGTTCAGCGGGAAGGTGACTTCGGCGGCGAACTTGCCGGCCTCTTCGATCACGGCGTTGATGGTGTCGGCATCGGTCTCGGCGTGGGCCGGCAGTGCCTTGAGTTCCTCGGCGACGTTGAGCACTTCGTGCAGCACGAACTGCATGTCACGCACGGGGGGGTTGTAGGTAGGCATCCGGGACTCTCCTGGTCGAAGCTAGATAGATTGGAAAAAACGAAAACGGAAAAATGAAACGGGCGGCCGTGGCGCTCAGCGCACGGTCTTGAGGCGGCGCGTGCCGCGCGCGGCGGGCGCGGACTCGGCGGCGTTGGAAGCAGGCGGCGCGTCCGGCGTGGCGGCGCGCGCAAGGATGTTGTCGAAGCCGACGTTGGCGCGGCCGATGGAGCCGGGCACCTGCAGGAAGCGGGCCTCGTAGTGCAGCGCGAGGATCAGGCCGTGGATCTCGAACCCAACCTGGCGCTCGTCGGCGTCAGCGCGCAGGTGGCCTTCGGTCTTCGACTGCACGATGGCGCGCAGCACGGCGGCCTGCCAGATGCTGACCGACTCGACCAGCGCGTCGCGCACCGGGCCCGGGCGGTCGTCGAATTCGGAGGCGCCGCTGATGTAGATGCAGCCCGAGTCGATCTCGGTCGAGGTGCGCTTCATCCAGTTGGCGAACATGGCGCGCAGGCGCGGCAGGCCGCGGGGCGCCTGCAGGGCGGGGAAGAACACCTCCTGCTCGAAGCGCGCGTGGTATTCGCGCACCACCGAAATCTGCAGTTCCTCGCGCGAGCCGAAGTGGGCGAACACGCCCGACTTGCTCATCTTGGTGATCTCGGCCACGGCGCCGATCGACAGGCCCTCGAGCCCGATCTGCGCGGCCAGTGCCAGCGCGGCGTCGACGATGATGGCCTTGGTCTGCTGGCCTTTGGGGGCGGCGCGGGCCGGCTTGGCGGGAACGGCGGTGGCAGACATCGTGAAAGCTCCGAATAAAACGAACGGTCGTTCTATTTTGCAGGGGCTTTGCACTTTTGACCGCAAATGACCTTGGGCCGCGGTAGGTTAATAAAGGTTAGCCAAAGCAGGGGGCGGCCGCCAGGGGGCCGCACCCTGCCCCGGCCGGCTCAGAACTCCTGCGACACAGGCCGCAGCACGACCTCGTTGATGTCCACGTTCGCCGGCTGCTCCACCGCGTAGACGATGGCGCGCGCCACCGAGTCAGCCGGAATCTGGTTGGCGTCGTAGAAGGCCTTCACCCCGGCGGCGCTCTCGGCGTCGCTGCTGCCGAACTTCAGCTCCGAGTCCACGGCGCCGGGCGACACGATGGTCACGCGCACGCCGCTGTTGCCCACCTCCACGCGCAGGCCTTCAGAGATGGCCCGCACCGCGTGCTTGGTGGCGCTGTAGACCGTGCCGATGGGCGTGAACACCTTCAGCCCGGCAATCGACGCGACGTTGACGATGTGCCCGCTGCACTGCGCCTGCATGCGCGGCAGCACGGCGGCGATGCCGTAGAGCACGCCCTTGATGTTGACGTCGATGGTGCGGTCCCACTCGTCGACCTTGAGCTTGTCCAGCGGCGACAGCGGCATCACGCCCGCGTTGTTGACCAGCACGTCGATGCGGCCGAAGGCCTCGACGGTGGCGGCGGCGAGCTTTTCCAGGTCGGCGCGCTTGGCCACGTCGGTGGCGACGGCGATGGCTTCGCCGCCGGCCTCGCGGATCTCGGCGACGACCTGGTCGAGCCGGTCGGTGCGGCGGGCCGCGAGCACCACCTTGGCGCCGCGCGCGGCCAGGTGGCGCGCCGTCGATTCGCCCAGGCCGCTGCTGGCGCCGGTGACGATGGCAACCTTGCCCTGGATGTTGTCTTGAATGGAGGTCATGGGAATTTCCTTGGGGTGTGTTGAAGAAGTGCATGCAGTGTGGAAAATCCACGCGTTCCAGTAAATGAAACTCTGTCGACTTCAGAATTCCCAAAAAAGGAACACCACCATGTCCAACCGCCTCGAAGCCCTGCGCGTGTTCTTCACCGCCGCCGATGCCGCCAACTTCCGCGAGGCGGCCGTGCGCCTGTCGGTGTCGCCGCAGGTGGTGACGCGCGCGGTGCGCGAACTTGAAGAAGAACTGGGCGAGCCGCTCTTTCACCGCAGCACGCGCGGCGTGCAGCTCACCGATTTCGGGCGCCAGCTCGCCGAGCGCGCCCGCGTGGCCGTGGGCGGCGTGGACGAACTTTTCCACCGCATCGACCGGCGCGCGCTGTCGCAGCACACGGGCACGGTGCGGGTCACGGCGCCGCATGTGTACGCGCGGCTGATCCCGCAGGCGCTGGCGCCGCTGCTGGCGCAGCATCCCGGGCTGGTGCTCGACCTGCGGCTGTCGGAGCAGCATGCCGACGTGGTCGACCAGCAGATCGACCTCGGCGTGCGCGTCGGCCCGATGCGCGACGCGCGCTTCGTGGCCCGGGGCGTGGGAAAGATGTCGCTGTGCGTGGTGGGCTCACCCGCGCTCATCGAGCGGGTCGGTGCGCCGCGCACCGTCGATGCGCTGTCGGCGCTGCCGGTGACGGCGCTGATCGACCACAGCTCGGGCCGGCCGTGGCCATGGGCCTTCAGCAAGAAACGGGTGTTCACCGTGTCGTCGCCCGCGTTCGTGACGGACAACATCGACGCCGAATGCGCCGCGGTGCTGGCGGGCATCGGCTTCGGCCAGCTCATCGGGCCGCTGGCGCAGCCGTGGCTGCAATCGGGCGCGCTGGTGGAGGTGCTGGCGACCGAGGCGCCCGAGCCCTGGCCGATCCACGTCTACCGCCCGCAGCGCGCGCCGGTGCCGGCGCGCGTGCGGCTGGTGTACGACGAGCTGGTGCGCGTGCTCAGAGCTTGAAGGGCACGACTTCCTGGCGCTGCTCGCCCAGGCCTTCGATACCCAGCGTCATCACGTCGCCCTTCTTCAGGAACAGCGGCGGCTTCATGCCCATGCCGACGCCGGGCGGCGTACCGGTGGTGATCACGTCGCCGGGCATCAGCGTCATGAACTGGCTCACGTAGCTCACGAGCTTGGCCACGCTGAAGATCATGGTCTTGGTGCTGCCGGTCTGCACGCGCTGGCCGTTCAGGTCGAGCCACATCGCGAGCTTCTGCGGGTTCTCGATCTCGTCGCGCGTGACGAGCCAGGGGCCGATGGGGCCGAAGGTGTCGCAGCCCTTGCCCTTGTCCCAGGTGCCGCCGCGCTCGATCTGGTATTCGCGCTCGCTCACGTCGTTGATGGTGCAGTAGCCGGCCACGTAGTCGAGTGCGCTCTTTTGCGACACATAACGCGCCTTCGTGCCGATGACCACGCCGAGCTCGACTTCCCAGTCGGACTTGACCGAGCCCTTGGGCAGCATCACCGGGTCGTTCGGGCCCTGGATGCAGCTGGTGGCCTTCATGAAGACGATGGGTTCCTTGGGCACCGGCAGGCCCGACTCGGCCGCGTGGTCGGCGTAGTTCAGGCCGATGGCGATGAACTTGCCGACGTTGGCCACCGGGCTGCCGAAGCGTGGCTTGCCCTTGACCAGCGGCAGCTTGTCGAGCTTGGTCTTGCGCAGCTTGGCCAGGGCGGCATCGCCGAGCTGGTCGGGACCGATGTCCTTGACGATGGCGCTCAGGTCGCGCAGCTTGCCTTCGTTGTCGATGAGACCGGGCTTTTCTTTGCCGGGGTTGCCGTAGCGGACGAGTTTCATGCGTTCCTTTCAGTGCATTGAATGGGGAATCAGTAGGTGGAGCGGCCGCCCGACAGGTCGAACGCGGCGCCGGTGGAAAAGGAGCAATCGTCGGTGCACAGCCAGCCGACCATCGCGGCCACCTCTTCCACGGTGCCGAAGCGGCCCACGGGAATCTTCGAGAGCATGAAGGCGATGTGGTCGGGGGTCATCTGGTCGAAGATGGCGGTCTTCACCGCCGCGGGCGTCACGCAGTTCACGCGGATGCCGGTGTCGGCCAGCTCCTTGCCGAGCGACTTGGTGAGCCCGATGACGGCGGCCTTGCTCGCACTGTACGCGCTGGCGTTGGGGTTGCCGTCCTTGCCCGCCACCGAGGCGATGTTGACGATGCGGCCCTCGCCCTTCGCGCCCTGCCTGCGCATCTGTGCCACCACCTCGCGACAGCACAGGAACACGCCGTTGACGTTGACCTCCATCACCTGACGCCACTCGTCCACCGGGTAGTCCCACAGCTTGACGTTGGGCCCGGTGATGCCCGCGCTGTTGACCAGCGCATCGATGCGCGGCGCGTGGGCGAGCGTGGCGGCCACGGCCTTTGCGACCGACGGCTGCTGCGTCACGTCGACCTTCAGTGCGAAGGCCTTGGCGCCCAGCGCTTCGGCCGCGCGCCCGGCGGCGGCTTCGTCGCGGTCCCACAGCGTGACGCTGCCGCCCGAGGCGACGAGCCGCTGCGCGATGCCGAAGCCCAGCCCCGTGGCGCCGCCGGTGACGACCGCGTGGCGGCCTTCGAAATCGAGCCGGTTCATATCGTGATGCCGCCGTCGACCGTGAAGTACTGGCCGGTGGCGAAGATGGATTCGTCGCTCGCCAGGAAGACGACCACCGGCGCGATCTCCTCGGCCTGTGCGAGCCGGCCCATGGGCTGGCGCGCCACGAAGGCCTTGCGCGCGGCCTCAGGGTCGGCGTTGGCGTTGATGCGATCGCCCAGCGAGGGCGTGTCGACCGTGCCCGGACACACGGCATTGCAGCGGATGCCGCGGGCCACGTAGTCGGCCGCCACGCTCTTGGTGAGGCCGAGCACGGCCGCCTTGGTGGTGCCGTAGACAAAACGGTTGGGCAGGCCCTTCATGCTGGAGCACACGCTGGCCATGTTGATGATGCTGCCGCGCCCCGCCGCGAGCATGCCGGGCAGCACGGCCTGGATGGTCCACATCTGCGCGCGCACGTTGAGGCGGAAGGCAAAGTCGAGGTCGTCGTCGCTGGCCTGCTCGATGGTGCCGTTGTGCACCACGCCCGCGCAGTTGAAGAGCACGTCGAGCGTGGGCAGCTGCGCCACGACCGCGCCGATGGCGGCCTTGTCGAGCACGTCGAGCTTCAGGGCCGTGACGTTCGCCACGCCGGCGTAGGCCGACAGCAACTGCTCGTTGACGTCGGTGGCCCACACATGGGCGCCCTCGGCCGCGAGCGCCAGCACGCTGGCGCGGCCGATGCCCTGGCCGGCGGCGGTGACGAGCACGGTCTTTCCCTTCAATCTCATGGTCGGTGTCTCCTGGGGTGTTCTGCGGATGCGGGGTGGGTTCGGGTTAGGCCCGATGGGTGACATCTGTGAATCGCCGTATTCTGAATTGGCCTTACCACTTGTCCAATTCAGGACAACCCTTAAGCCGATCCACCGCCTCGCCCGCACCCACACCCTGCTCCCGTGCCGCTCCAGACCGTCGAACCCCAACGCCTCTATCGCCAGATTGCCGACCAGCTCCGGGGGCTGATCGCCAAGGGCGAGTTCGACGTGGGCGCGCGCCTGCCCGCCGAGCGCGACCTGGCCAAGCAGCTCGGCGTGAGCCGGCCCTCGGTGCGCGAGGCGCTCATCGCGCTGGAGGTCGAGGGCTGGGTCGAGGTGCGCACCGGCTCCGGCGTGTACGTGCTCGACCGTTCGCACCGCGCCAGCGCACCGGTGGCGCCCACCGAGTGGGGGCCGCTGGAGCTGATCCGCGCGCGCCGCGTGATCGAGGGCGAGACCGCCGCCATCGCCGCCCTGTCGGGCAAGCGCAAGGACGTGGACGCGATGACGCGCGCCATCGCCACCATGCGCGAGATGGCCGACCGCAACGTCATGCCGCTGGACGGCGACCGCGCCTTTCACCTGGCCATCGTCGGCGCCAGCGGCAACGTGGTGCTGGTCGAGACGGTGCAGGGCTTCTGGGATTCGCGCCGCGGCCCGATCTTCACGCGGCTGGGCGGCTACTTCGAGACCGTGACCTCGTGGCGCGCCGCCATCACCGAGCACGAGGCGATCCGCGACGCCATAGCCGCGCGCGACGCCGAGGCCGCGCGCAGCGCGATGCACACGCACATGGACAACTCGCACCACCGTTTCAGCGCGAGCTGGCGCCGCGCCAAGCCCGCCTGATTTCTCGCCAGCCTTCCTGCCAGTTCACTACAACGGAGACACACCCCATGATCAGCAGCAGCAAGAACAGCAAACGCACCGCCCTCAAGGCCCTGGCCGCCTGCGCCCTCGCAGCCGGCGCGTTGGGCGCGACGGGCATCGCCTCGGCGCAGACCAAGCTCAAGTGGGCGCACGTCTACGAGACCTCGGAGCCCTTCCACAAGTACTCGGTGTGGGCGGCCGAGGAGATCAAGAAGCGCAGCAACGGCAAGTACGACATCCAGGTGTTCCCAGCCTCCAGCCTGGGCAAGGAAGCCGACATCAACCAGGGCCTGACGCTGGGCACGGTCGACATCGTGCTGACCGGTGCGAGCTTCGCGGGCAACAGCTACAAGCCACTGGCCATCACCTACTTTCCGTTCATCTTCCGCGACGCGGAGCACCAGCTGAAGTACGCCAGGAGCGACGTGTTCAAGGAGCTCGCCAAGGGCTACGACGACAAGACCGGCAACCACATCACGGCGCTCAACTACTACGGCGCGCGCCACGTCACCTCGAGCGCGGCCAAGCCGGTGAGCAAGCCCGAGGACATGAAGGGCCTGAAGATCCGCGTGCCCGACGCGCCCGCCTACCTGGCCTTCCCCAAGTCGCTGGGCGCCAACGCCACGCCGATCGCCTTCGCCGAGGTCTACCTCGCGCTGCAAAGCGGCACCGTGGATGCGCAGGAGAACCCGCTGCCCACCATCGAGGCCAAGAAGTTCTACGAGGTGCAGAAGAACATCTCGCTGACCGGCCACATCGTCGACTCGCTGCTCACCGTGGTCTCGGGCCAGCTGTGGGCCAAGCTCAGCGCCGACGAGAAGAAGATGTTCAACGACGTGATGCAGGAAGCCGCCGAGAAAACCGGCCGCGAGATCATCGCCTCCGAGACCCGGCTGGTGGAGGAGTTCAAGAAGAAGGGCAACAACGTGATCACGGTCGACAAGGGTGCGTTCCGCGAGGCCGTGCTCAAGAACACCAAGCCCACCGACCACGGCTACCGCCAGCAGGACTACGACCGCATCATCGCGATCAAGTAAGGCCACACGATGAGCGACGACAAGCTGCTGGGCGACGACGGCGAGTTCCACGCCAAGGACGAGGCCGTCGACCTGTCCGGCACCACCGTGGAGGCCTGGGCCGCCCTGGGCATCTTCTGGGTGCTGGGCCTCACGGTGCTCTACCAGTTCGTGACGCGCTACGTGCTGAACGACTCGGCCTCCTGGACCGAGGAGATCGCGCGCTACCTGCTGGTGGGCACGGTGTTCGTGGGCGCGTCGATCGGCGTGGCGCGCAACAACCACATCCAGGTCGACTTCTTCTACCGCCACATGCCGCCGGCCATGGGCCGCGCGCTGGGCCTGCTGGTCGACGTGCTGCGCACGGCGTTCTTCGCGGCGGCGGTGGTCATGACGGTGCAGATGATGCTCAAGATCGGCAACAACGCGAGCATGACCATCGTCGACCTGCCGATGAACATCGTCTACGGCGTGTGCCTGCTGGGCTTCGTCGCCATGTGCGTGCGCTCGGTGCAGGTGAGCGTGGTGCACTGGCGCCGCGGCTACTGCGTGCTGGAGCGGCCCGAATCCACGATCGACGACCGCTGAGGTCGCAACCCCACTCCATCACGACAACAACATGCTGAAGATCGCCTTCCTGCTCTTCATGAGCGCCGGCATCCCGGTCGCCGTGGCCATGGCCGGTGCCTCGCTGGTCTACATCCTCTGGAGCGGCAACCTGCCGGGCTTCGTCGTCATTCACCGCATGGTGAGCGGCGTCGACAGCTTTCCGCTGCTCGCCGTTCCCTTCTTCATCCTCGCCGGCAACCTGATGAACAACGCCGGCATCACCAACCGCATCTACAACTTCGCGCTCGCATTGGTGGGCTGGCTCAAGGGCGGCCTGGGGCACGTGAACATCCTGGGCTCGGTGATCTTCTCGGGCATGAGCGGCACCGCGATCGCGGACGCGGCCGGCCTGGGCACGATCGAGATCAAGGCGATGAAGGAGCACGGCTACTCGACCGAGTTCGCGGTCGGCGTGACCGCGGCCTCGGCCACGCTGGGGCCGATCATTCCGCCGAGCCTGCCCTTCGTGATCTACGGGATGATGGCCAACGTGTCGGTGGGCGCACTCTTCATCGCGGGGCTGATGCCGGGGCTGATCATGACGCTGCTCATGATGCTCACGGTGGCCTACTACGCGCACAAGAACGGCTGGGGCGCGGACGTGAAGTTCCAGTGGCCGCGCCTCATGAAGGCGCTGGTCGAGCTGCTGGTGGTGTGCCTGTGGCCCACGCTGCTGTGGTTCGCAGTCGACAAGTTCGGCGCGCCGGCCCAACCGGCGGTGGCCATTGCGCTGGTGATCCTCTTCGCGGCCGACAAGGTCTTCAAGTTCGAGGCGGTGCTGCCGATCATGACGCCGGTGCTGCTCATCGGCGGCATGGCGACGGGCCTGTTCACCGCCACCGAAGGCGCCATTGCCGCCTGCGTGTGGGCGATGGTGCTGGGCTTCTTCTGGTACCGCACGCTGCAGTGGAAGATGTTCGTCAAGGTGTGCCTGGAGACGGTCGAGTCGACCTCGACGGTGCTCTTCATCGTGGCGGCCGCCTCGATCTTCGGCTGGATGCTGACGGCCACCGGCGTCACGGCCGACATCGCGAGCTGGGTGCTCAACTTCACCAAGGAAGCCTGGGTGTTCCTGCTGCTCGCGAACCTGCTGATGCTGTTCGTGGGCTGCTTCCTGGAGACCACCGCGGCCATCACGATCCTGGTGCCGATCCTGCTGCCGATCTCGAACCAGCTGGGCATCGACCCGGTGCACTTCGGCGTGGTGATGGTGCTCAACCTCATGATCGGCGTGCTGCATCCGCCGATGGGCATGGTGCTGTTCGTGCTGGCGCGCATCGCCAACCTGAGCATCGAGCGCACGACGATGGCGATCCTGCCCTGGCTGGTGCCGTTGCTGTTGAGCCTGGGCATCATCACCTACTGGCCTGCCACCGTGCTGTGGCTGCCGAAGATCATGCAGTAACGACCACCGCCGGCGCACCCGCGCCGGCTCCGAGAACGATACCCACGATGACTCCCTACATCCGACTCCATCCCGCCGACGACGTCGTCATCGCGCGCTCGCAACTGCTGGGCGGCACGCTCGTCGAGAACGTGACCGTGCGCGGCCTGATCCCGCCGGGCCACAAGGTCGCCATGCGCGCCATCGCGCAGGGCGAACCGGTGCGCCGCTACAACCAGATCATCGGCTTCGCGAGCAAAGCCATTGCCGCTGGCGAGCACGTGCACACGCAGAACCTGGACATGGGCCCCGACAAGGGCGACTTCGAACGCGACTACGCCTTCGGCGCCGACGTGAAGCCCGTGCCCGCGAAGCGCGAGGCCACCTTCATGGGCATCAAGCGCGGCGATGGCCGCGTGGCCACGCGCAACTACATCGGCGTGCTGACCAGCGTGAACTGCTCGGCCACCGCTGCGCGCGCCATTGCCGACCACTTCTCGCGCAAGACCAATCCGCAGGCGTTGGCGGCGTTTCCGAACGTCGACGGCGTGGTCGCGCTGACGCACGGCACGGGCTGCGGCATGGACACGCAGGGCATGGGCATGCAGATCCTGGAGCGCACGCTCACGGGTTACGCCACGCACCCGAACTTCGCGGGCGTGCTGGTCGTCGGGCTGGGCTGCGAGGCCAACCAGATCAACGCCTGGCTCGCGACCGGCCACCTGGCCGAGGGCGAGAACTTCCGCACCTTCAACATCCAGGACACGGGCGGCACGCGCAAGACGGTCGAGAAAGGCGTGGCGCTCATCAATGAAATGCTGCCGCGCGCCAACGCCGTAAAGCGCGAGCCGTGCAGCGCGGCGCACATCACCATCGGGCTGCAGTGCGGCGGCTCCGACGGCTACTCGGGCATCAGCGCGAACCCGGCGCTGGGCGCGGCGGTCGACCTGCTGGTGGCGCACGGCGGCACGGCCATCCTGAGCGAAACGCCCGAGGTGTACGGCGCCGAGCACCTGCTGACGCGCCGCGCGGTGAAGCGCGAGGTCGGCCAGAAGCTCGTGGACCGCATCAAATGGTGGGAGCACTACACCGAGATCAACGAGGGCGAGATGAACAACAACCCCTCGCCCGGCAACAAGGCGGGCGGGCTCACGACCATCCTCGAGAAGTCGCTGGGCGCGGTCGCCAAGGGCGGCACGAGCAACCTCGAGGCCGTGTACGAGTACGCCGAGCCCGTCACCGCGCACGGCTTCGTCTACATGGACACGCCAGGCTACGACCCCGTGAGCGCCACGGGCCAGGTGGCCGGCGGCGCGAACCTGATCTGCTTCACGACCGGTCGCGGCTCGGCCTACGGCTGTGCGCCCTCGCCCTCGCTCAAGCTGGCGACCAACTCGGCGCTGTGGCAGCGGCAGGAAGAAGACATGGACATCAACTGCGGCGAGATCGTCGACGGCACGGCCTCGATTGCGGAGATGGGCCAGCGCATCTTCGAGCTGGTGCTGGCCACGGCCTCGGGCGCGCACTCGAAGAGCGAGCAGCACGGCTACGGGCAGAACGAGTTCGTGCCGTGGCAAGTCGGCGCGGTCATGTGAGGCCCACGCAGCCCCTGCCCGCCCTTCCCTTCGGCCACGCCATCCCATTGAACGCAAGAGGAGCCTGATCCATGTCCAGAACCCTGCCGGCCGATGGCCTGCAAGCCAACGTCGCCCGCATCCTCGAAGCGGCGGGCAGCAGCGCCGCCGAAGCGCAGCAGGTGGCCGCCAACCTCGTGCTGGCCAACCTCAGCGGGCACGACTCGCACGGCGTGGGCATGCTGCCGCGCTACATCGATGCGGTGGCCGAAGGCGGCCTCGTGCCCAACGCGGCCGTGAAGGTCAACCTCGACATCGGCACGCTGATGGGCCTGGACGGCCAGCACGGCTACGGGCAGATCGTCGGCGTGCAGGCGATGGAACTCGGCATCGCGCGCGCCAAGCAGCACGGCAGCTGCATCTTCACGCTCGCGAACGCGCACCACCTGGGGCGCATCGGCCATTTCGCCGAGATGGCGACGGCCCAGGGGCTGGTGGCGATGCACTTCGTCAACGTGCTCTCGCGGCCCGTGGTGGCGCCCTGGGGCGGCGGCGACGGGCGCTTCGGCACCAACCCGTGCTGCATCGGCATTCCGCTGGCGGGCGCCGAGCCCTTCGTGCTCGACTACGCGACCAGCCGCGTGGCCCAAGGCAAGATGCGCGTGGCCCACAACAAGGGCGAGCAGGTGCCCGACGGCTACCTCATCGACGAGCGCGGCGCGCCCACCAACGATCCGGGCGTGGTCGTGGTGCCGCAGGGCAACGGCCTGTTCGGCGCGCTCATGACCTTCGGCGAACACAAGGGCTACGGCATGGCCGTGGCCTGCGAGCTGCTGGGCGGCGCGCTCACGGGCGGCGGCACCTGGCACCGGCCGGCGGACACGGCACGCACGGTGCTCAACGGCATGCTGACGGTGCTGATCGACCCCGCAAAACTCGGCACGCAAAAAGCCTTCGACGAAGAGGCGCGCGAATTCATCGGCTGGCTGCGGCAAAGCCCGCCGGGCCAGGGCTTCGAGGCCGTGCAGATCGCGGGCGAGCCGGAGCGCCGGGCGCGCGCGGCACGCCGGCGCGACGGGGTGTGGGTCGACGACGCGACCTGGGGCGAGATCGTCGCCGCCGGCGCCAAGGTGGGCGTGGCCGTCGCCTAGCGTCGCGCCGCCTGGCGCGACTTCTGGCTCAGCACGAGCGCGATGCCGCCGAGGATCGCCACCGAGGCGAGCGCCAGCCGCGGCGTGATCGCTTCCGACAGGAACAGCACGCCGCCGAACGCCGCCAGCAGCGGTACCGACAGCTGCACGGTCGCCGCCCGCAGCGCCGACAGGCGGCCCAGCGCCGCGTACCAGACCACGTAGCCGAGCCCCGAGGTCAGCGCACCGGAGGCCACGGCCAGCGCGACGCCGCGCGCATCGGCATGCGCGCGCGTGGCGAACACCAGGCTCAGCGCCAGGGCCAGCGGCACGGCGCGCAGGAAGTTGCGAGCGGTCGCGGCCAGCGGGTCGGCCACGCCCCGCCCGCGCAGCGAATACACGCCCCACGCCACGCCCGCCACCGCCATCAGCACGGCGCCCAGCAGCGGCGGCGCGGCAACGCCCGGCGACACCAGGTAGACGAGTCCGGCCGCCGCAAGGACGAAGCCGCACCACGCCAGCACCCCGAAGCGCTCGCCGCCGCCCAGCCCCGCGCCCAGCATCGTGAGCTGCACCGCGCCGAAGAGGATCAGCGCGCCCGTGCCCGCCGGGAGGCTGAGGTACGCGAAGGAGAAGAACGCGACGTACGCGAACAGCATGACGGCCGGGAGCCAGCCGGTCTGCCCGAGAGTGGGCGGCTGCGCCCGGAAGCGCACGACGAGCGCCAGCGTGATCGCCCCGGACGCGAGCCGGATGCTGCCGAAGCTGGCCGGGTCGATGCCGCCGTGCTGCAGCGCGAGCCGGCACAGCAGCGAGTTGGCCGCGAACGCGACCATGGCGACCGCGGTGAGCGCGACGGCGTGCAGGAGAGGGGCCGGGCGGGCGGCGGCGGCGTCAGGCATGGCGCGCCCCGGGAGGCCAGCGGCGGCGGGAAGGACAAGCACTCATGCGAGCCTCCGATCCAGAGGTCATGCGAAACGGGCTTGTCACCGCGGCACCGCGTGGCGGCAAGGGAGGAAATTGATCGTACGCGCCGCAAGGGGCCGCGTCGAGTTCAGCGTGGCGGCGCCGGACCTGCCGGCCTTGCCGTCAAACGATCAGGGCGATCGTGGCTTCCAAGTGTTCCGACGGCGCGCGGCGGAAACCCGAGCGCGCAAAGCGCTGCAGCTGACCCACCACGAAGGCCGTGAGCGCCGCGGCGCGCACCTGGGCATCGACGCTAGGCGTGGCCGAGCCGTCGGCGGCGGCCGCGCCGCGCAGCACCTGGCGCAGCGTGGCCTCGATCTTGTCGAAGAACTGGTTCATGCGCTGCTGCAGGCGCTCGTTCTCGAACACCAGCGCATCGCCGACCATGACGCGCGTCATGCCGGGGTTGCGCTCGGCGAACTGCACGAGCAGCACGAGGATGCGGGCCGCCTGCTGGCTGCCGGTGGCGCCTTCGCGCTCGAGGATCTGGTTGACCAGCGTGAAGACGCTCTGCTCGATGAAGTCGATGAGGCCCTCGAACATCTGGGCCTTGCTCGCGAAGTGGCGGTACAGGGCCGCCTCGCTCACCTCGAGCCGCGCGGCCAGCGCGGCGGTGGTGACCCGCTCGGCACCGGGCTGCTCCAGCATGGCGGCCAGCGCCTGCAGGATCTGCACGCGCCGTTCGCCCGGCTTGGGGCGCTTGCGCGTCGGTGCGGCGGCGGGCGTGTCGGCCGGGGTCTCTACGCCGGGGGCAGCTGTCTCTTCGTTCTGCATGGGAGCGCGTGCAAAGATGTAATCAATTGATTCTCGCACAGCGCAGTGAGCGCGCGCCTTCCGCCGACGGAAGGCACGCGGAGGGCGCTCAGCGCGCCCGGATCATCGTGCCGTAGGCCTGGTCGGTCAGGATCTCGAGCAGCATCGCGTGCGGCACGCGGCCGTCGATGATGTGCACTGCGTTCACGCCGCTCTTGGCCGCGTCGAGCGCGCCTTCGATCTTGGGCAGCATGCCGCCCGAGATGGTGCCGTCGGCGAACAGGTCGTCGATTTCGCGCGCGCTCAGGTTGGTGAGCAGGTTGCCGTTCTTGTCGAGCACGCCGGGCGTGTTCGTCAGCAGCATGAGCTTCTCGGCCTTGAGCACGGTGGCCAGCTTGCCGGCGACGACGTCGGCGTTGATGTTGTAGCTCTCGTTCTCCTCGCCGAAGCCGATCGGGCTCACGACGGGAATGAAGGCGTCGTCCTGCAGCGCCTTGACCACGCTGGGGTCGATGGAGACGATGTCGCCGACCTGGCCCACGTCGTGGTGCACGTTCGGGTCGGTGCGGTCGGCCAGCTTGAGCTTCTGCGCACGAATAAGGCCGCCGTCGCGCCCCGTGAGGCCCACGGCCTTGCCGCCGGCCTGGTTGATCAGACCCACGATGTCCTGCTGCACCTCGCCGGCCAGCACCCATTCGACGACTTCCATGGTCTCGGCGTCGGTCACGCGCATGCCCTGCACGAAGCTGCCCTTCTTGCCCAGCTTGTTCAGCGCGGCCTCGATCTGCGGGCCGCCGCCGTGCACCACCACCGGGTTCATGCCGACCAGCTTGAGCAGCACCACGTCTTCGGCGAAGTCGGCCTGCAGCGCGGGGTCGGTCATGGCGTTGCCGCCGTACTTGATGACGATGGTCTTACCGTGGAACTTGCGGATGTACGGCAGCGCCTGGGCCAGGATCTCGGCCTTGTCGCGCGGAGGGATGTTGAGGACGGGGTCGGTCATGGGCGGTCAGGCTCCAAAGCGGTGGACGATGGGAAGAATTCTCGCAACAAGGCGGCGCCGGCGGTCAGGGCCGCAGCCAGCGCGGGACCTTGAAGCGCACGATCATCAGGTACGCCCCGACGTAGGTCGTGACGAACAGAAGGCAGAACAGCATCAGCACGAAGGTGTTGTTCCAGAACAGCACCGCGGGCACCACCGACAGCGCGGCGAACATCCACAGGTACGGCGAAGTGCGGTTGTTGCGCGCCAGCAGCTGGCGCGCCTCGTCGTCCGCGAAGGCCACGCGCACGATGCGCCGGAAGATCAGCTGGTGGAAGTGCAGCGCGTCGGCCGTGCCCGGCGACTGGCCCCGGGCCAGCTTGCGGTAGATGGAGAACAGCGTCTCCCACACCGGGTAGATCAGCAGCAGCATCGGGAACCATGGCGACACCACGCGGTGGCGCTGCACCAGCGTCACGCAGGCCACGGCGATCACCATGCCCCAGACGTAGGCACCGCCGTCGCCGGCGAAGATCTTGCCGCGCGGGTAGTTCCAGACCAGGAAGCCGAAGGTGGCGCCGACCAGGCAGATCACCATCGCGGCCAGCTGCCGGTCGCCCAGCTGCAGCGCGACGTGCGAGATCGCCAGGCACACGAGCACGGCCACGGTGCCGGCCAGCCCGTTGTAGCCGTCGATGATGTTGAAGGCATGCGGCAGGCCGCCTATGGCCAGGGCCGCGAAGACCAGCGAGGCATAGGGCAGCAGCGCGAGCCAGCCGTCGAGCGTCTCGAAGCCGGTGCGCGCCACGCCCAGCCCTTGCACCCAGCACACCAGCAGCGCCGAGCCGATGGTCAGGCCCAGCCGGTAGCGCACCTTGACCTGCTGGGTCACGTCTTCGACGATGCCGCCGAGCACGGCGGGCAGGATGCACACCAGCGTGAGCATCGAGGACTTGAGCGGCCAGGCGATGTTCAGCGGCTCGATCAGGCCGGCGCCCAACCAGGCCGCGCTCATGCCGAGCATGATGCCGGCCCCGCCCAGGCGCGGCACGTGGCCCTTGTGGAAACGCTGGGGCATGTCGGCGCCGTAGCGGCGCGCGTGTCTGCGCGCGCGGCGCATGAACAGCTGCACCGCGATGGCGGAGACGAAGAAACTGAGGATGATCAGGGCAATCATGTGTGGGGTTGGGGGAACCCTAGAATTCCCGAGCGAAATTAGACCATGCCCACGCCCCCTTCTTCACCCCACGCCCCGGTCACCCTGTCGATCGTGAGCCACGGCCAGCTCGCGCTGGTGCTGCCGCTGCTCGAGCAGCTCGACCGGCACAGCCGGGACGCGATCGCCAAGGTCGTGCTCACGCTGAACATTCCCGAGGCCGACCTGCTCGCAGGACGACAGTGGGGCTTTCCCATCGAGCGCATCGAGAACGCGGCGCCCCTGGGCTTCGGCGCCAACCACAACCAGGCCTTCGCGCGCTGCGACACGCCCTGGTTCCTGGTGCTCAACCCCGACATCCGCTTCGACGCCGACGTGCTCGCCCCGATGCTCGCCCAGGCCGCGCCCGACGCCGGCCTGATGACGCCGCGCATCCTGGAGTCGGGCCGGCCCGAGCCCGAGCCGCACCGCGCGCTGCTGACCCCCTTCGAGATTCTGGGCCGCAAGAAGCCCGGCTACCAGCCGCCGGCCGTGCCGGCCTGGATTCCCGGCCTGTTCATGCTGTTTCGCAGCGAGGCCTACCGCAAGATCGGCGGCTTCGACGAGCGCTTCTTCATGTACGGGGAAGACTTCGACATCTGCGCCCGCACCCGCCTGGCCGGCTGGAAGCTCCAGGTGACCGAAGACCTGCGCGCGCGCCACGACGCCCAGCGCGCCAGCCACCGCAGCAAGAAGTACCTGTACTGGCACGTGACCAGCCTGCTCAAGGTGTGGCTGTCGGGCGCTTTCTGGCGCTACTGGCGGCTGCAGCGCGCCGCCGCCTGAAAAAAGGCACGGCAGCGTTTGCGAGGACAATCGGGGCCGAAAAGCCCGCACGAAAAGCCCGCAAGCGCCGCTTTCAGCACCGACGATGACGACCACGAGCAGCCCGACCTCCCTCCCCGAACACGCCCACCTGGTTCACCCGAAATACCGCCCGGACATCGACGGGCTGCGCGCCGTCGCGGTGCTGTCGGTGCTCGGCTACCACGCGTTCCCGCAGTGGATCAAGGGCGGCTTCATCGGCGTCGACATCTTCTTCGTCATCTCGGGCTTCCTGATCACCACCATCATCCTGGGCAGCTTCCAGGGCGACGGCTTCAGCTACCGCGAGTTCTATGCGCGGCGCGTGAAGCGCATCTTCCCGGCGCTGGCGCTGGTGCTGCTGGCCACCATGGCCTTCGGCTGGTTCGCCCTGCTGCCGCATGAGTGGGAACAGCTGGGCAAGCACGTGGCCGCGGGCGCGGGCTTCGTGTCGAATTTCGCCTTCTGGAGCGAGGCCGGCTACTTCGACAACGCCGCCGAGACCAAGCCGCTGCTGCACCTGTGGTCGCTGGCCATCGAAGAGCAGTTCTACATCTTCTGGCCCGTGCTGCTGGGCCTGGCCTGGAAGCGCAAGTGGCGCATGCTCACGGTGCTCGGCACGGTGGCGGCGATGTCGTTCCTGCTCAACGTGACGACCATCCACAGCCACCGCACGGCCGCGTTCTATTCGCCGCTGTCGCGCTTCTGGGAACTGATGATCGGCGGCATGCTGGCCTACGCGCGGCTGCACCGCCCGCCACCGAAGCCAGGCTGGAGCCGCCACGCGCAGTCGATCGCCGGCCTCGTGCTGATCGTGCTGGGCCTGTGCTACATCCGCGGCGGCAAAGCCTTCCCCGGGTTCTGGGCCATCCTGCCGTCGGTGGGCGCCTTCTTCTGCATCGCGGCGGGGCCGACCGGCGTGCTCAACCGCTACGTGCTGGCCTCCAAACCGATGGTGTGGGTCGGCCTGATCAGTTACCCGCTCTACCTCTGGCACTGGCCGCTGCTGGCCTATGCGCGCATCCTGGAAGGCAAGCTGCCTTCCGATGGCATCCGCGCGCTGATGCTCGTGGCGTCGTTCGTGCTCGCCTGGCTGACCTACCGGTTCGTCGAACGCTACACGCGCCGCAGCGAGAACCCGACGGTGACGGCGGGGCTGGTGGCCGTGATGATCGGCTTCGTCGTGCTCGGCCTGCTGGCGACCACGCGCTACTACGTCGGCCGCCACAGCGATCCGTACTTCAACAAGACCGCCGCGGCCGCCAAGGACTGGGCCTACCCGGACGGCCTGAGCCCGATCAAGGTCGATGGCGAGGTGCTGCAGCAGATCGGGCAGGGCAAGCGGCGGGTGCTGTTCTTCGGGGACAGCCACGTCGAACAGTACGGGCCGCGCGCCGTCGAGCTCTCCAAGACCTCGCCGGGCACGCTCGATTCGCTCTCCTTCGTGACCTGGGGCGCCTGCCCGCCGATTCCCAACGTGGTCGACGAGCAGAACAACCTCTGCGGCGAACGCCGCGACGGCGGCATGCGGCTGGCCATGAGCGACCGGTTCGACGCCGTCGTCTTCGGCGGCTGCTGGAACTGCTACTTCACCGAGACCGGCAAGCCCAACGCCGAGAACGCAGCGGCCGACCGCTACTACTTCTTCGACGGCAAGGACAAGCGGCGCTTCATGGGCGGCGGCGGCGTGGACTTCTCGCTCAACATGCTCGAGACCGTGCTGACCACCTTGTCCAAGCACAAGCAGGTCTACCTGCTGCTGGACAACCCGGTCGGCGAGGGTTTCGGCCCCGAGGAGTTCATCAAGGGCGGCCGCCTGGGTGACATGCAAGTGGGCAAGATGTCGCCCACCGCCCCCTGGGACCCGAGGCAGAAGGCGCTGCACGAGCGCATGCGGCAGATCGCGCAGCGCAGCGGCGCCATCGTGATCGACCCGATCCCGACCCTGTGCCAGAAGGACTGGTGCACCCGCGCCGATGCCGACGCCACGCCGATCTACAAGGACGCAGGCCACCTGCGCGCCGAGTACGTGCGCTCGCACGCCACCTACATGGACCCGGCGATGAAGTCGGCACCGACCCGCTGAGGACCAGGCTGCGGCGGCCTGCGGGCCGCCGCGGCGCGCATCAGGACTTGTAGACCTTGCGCAGGCTGCGGATGCCCGGCAGCTTCGTCAGCGCGCCGATGAAGCGCACTATGCCCGGCGTGCTCCGGCGCAGCAGGAACAGCGTGATCCACAGCCGCAGCTTCTTCTTGCGGCCCACATACGGGTTCGCGAAGACGATGGCCGCGTAGTCGTCCAGCACCGCCGTCATCTCGCCGCGGTACTGGTCGTCCTTCTTGATGGCCTCGATCGCCTCGTTCACGAAGAACAGCTGGAAGCGCGGCATCAGGTATTCGCGCAGGTAGTAGCGGCCGCGTTGGTGCTCGTCGGGGAACATCTGCAGCAGCTTCTTGAAGTACTTGAAGCGGCTGCGCACCATGCGGATGCCGAACGAGGTGCTGGCCGTGTGGATGCACCAGACCGTCACCGCCTTGTCCACGAAGTGATTGCTGTAGCCCTTGCGGAAGATGCGCAGGAACAGGTCGTCGTCCTCGTAGCCCATGAACTGCGAGTCGAAGCCGCCCACCGCGTCGAAGGCCTTGCGGCTCACGAGCGCGGCCGAGGGCAGCACGAACATGTCGTAGCGCAGCAGGTCGAAGATGCTGCGCTTCGGGTGCTGTGCGTGGTCCTTGATGACGCCCGTGCGAATCACGTTGCCGTCGCCGTCCGCCTCGTACAGGTCGGCGTAGATGTAGCCGAACAGGCGGTCGTCCCACGGGATCGACGACACCAGCGTCTCGATGTGGTTCGGCAGGTAGAAGTCGTCCTGGTCCAGGAAGCAGATGTACTCGGAGGTCGACGCCGCCACGCCCGCATTGCGCGCCGAGCCCTGGCCGCCGTTCTCCTTGTCGAGGATGCGGAACGGATAGCGGGCCGCCAGCCCGTCGAGCGCGGCGCGCTCTTCCGGGCGCGAGCCGTCGTTGACCACGATCACCTCGTGCGCGGGCACCGACTGCTCGAACACGCTCTTCACCGAGCGCTCGATGAAATCGGCGCCGTTGTAGAACGGAATGATGACCACGACGTTCGGCCAGGCCATCGGCTCGCCGGGCGGGGAAGGGTTCGCGGGGACGTTGGTTGGGTTCATTGTTGTTGTGTCAGACAGATTCGAAAAGATCGCGGACCACGCCGCGCACCCCGCGGCCGAACTTGTCGTAGCGGCCGGTCATGGCCTCGCGCAGGATCGGCACGCACCGGGCCAGGCGCGAGGCCGGCAAGGCGGCGCGGAAGCGCTGGTGCACGATCTTGCTGCGCACCTTGTCGATGATCTCGGGGGGCACGCGATCGCCCAGTTGCAGCAGGCGCTCCAGCAACAGCTCGGCCTTGATCGCGCGCTCGACGTGCGTGTTGCCCCGCGAGGCGAGCGCCTTGCGCACCTTTTCCTTGAAGGTGTCGCGGCGGGCGCCGATCTGGTTGGATTCGTGCTGGCGGTATTCGATGAGCGGCTCTTCCAGCAGGTCGACCCGCGACGTCGTCGACGCGATGATGGCCAGCCATTCGTCGTGCACCCATTCCACCGGCAACGGCAAGGCATCGGCGAGCAGCGAGCGACGGAAAACCGTGGTGGCGCCGGTCACGAGGTTGCGGCGCAACAGCACGTCGAAGGCATTGCCGGCGTGGACGCGCGCCAGTTCCGAAGGCAAAACTTCCAGGGCATGGAACAGTGTATGACCGATGTCTTGGCGGTCGGTGTCCACGAGGCGTGCGTCGGTGTGCAGCAGCACCAGGCTGTCGTCCTGCTCGAAGCGAGCCACCATTTTTTCAAGGCGGTCGGGCATCCACACGTCGTCCTGGTCGCTCAGCGCGATCAATTCGCTGGTGCAGGCGCTGATGGCCTGCTCGAAATTCTTGACGACGCGCAGCGCCGTGGTGTTCTCGAAGATCCGCAACGCCACGGGATGTTGTGGCCGCTCGGCGGCGCATTCAGCGAGGGCGGCACGCACCACATCGACCGAACCATCGCGCGAGGCATCGTCGGACAGAACGATCTCGACCGGCGGACGGCTCTGAAGGCAGATGCTGCGAACCTGCTCGCGCAGGAAGCGCGCGCCGTTGTACGTGCACAGCGCAACGGAAACTTCAAGGGGACGGGTGATACTCATGGGTTGCTCGCTTTGTCGAGTGCGCGCGGCCCGTCAGATGTCTTTGCGGACGCTTTTTTACTTGTTCACGGGTGCCGATGGCCGGTGTTCCAATCGGGTCGCCGAATCAGCGCCGGTAAAATTATCGCCCACTTCACACCAAACCGAACATGCGCCCCTTCCGTCACACGGCCGAGGGACAGGTTCCCGGCCTTGGCAAGCTTCGCGATGACTGGCTCCCCCGCCGTTCATCCATGAAAAAGGAAAACATCTCTTGACACGCATCGGCAGCGAAAAACTGGCGCTCGACGAAGCCGGTTTCAACACTCGCCCGGACAAGGGCGGCACCGCCCCTCGGGCACACATTTCCGGACTCACATGAGCCAAGTTCACTCAAATCTGCACCGCAGCGTCTTCGCTGACTGGTGGGAAGGTACACGCCGGACCGACATCTGGTGGACTCTTGCCTGGTTCGATATCGTGCTGCGCTACCGGCGCTCGATGCTCGGCCCCCTGTGGCTCACGCTCAGCATGGGGGCCATGATCGGCGGCATGGGGCCGCTGTACAGCTCCCTGTTCGGCACCCCGCTGGACAAGTTCTTTCCGCACCTGGCGCTCGGCATCATCTTCTGGAGCTTCTTCTCCAGCACGGTGACGGATGCGTGCAATGCCTTTGTCAGTTCGACCAACTACCTGAAGCAGGGCTACTTCCCCGTCAGTCTGTTCGTTTGGCGCAGCATCTCGCGCAACCTGATCCAGTTTGCACACCAGATCGTGCTGTACATCCCGGTCGCGCTCTGGGCGGGTGTCTCGCTCGGCTGGTCTGCGCTACTGGTCATTCCTGCGTTCCTGATCGCTGTGATCAACGCACATGCACTGGGGCTCCTGCTGGGCCTGATCTGCACGCGGTACCGGGACGTCACCCAGATCGTCACCAGCGTGATGCAGATGTTGATGTTCCTGACCCCCGTGTTCTGGATTCCTGAAAATCTTCCGGGGCGCGCCAAGTACATTCTCTGGAATCCCTTCGCGCAAATGCTGGACCTGCTGCGCACTCCGCTGATGGGTGGCGTGGCACATGCCCACAGCTGGTGGGGCATCCTGGGCTGGACCGCGGTAACCGTTGTCGCCGCGACCCTGGTGTTCGCCAAATACCGCCGCCGCGTCGTCTACTGGCTCTGATCATGGCTCTTATCTCTCTCAAAAACGTCGGCGTCAGCTTTCCCATCTATGGCGCCGGCGCCTCTTCGCTGAAGAAGACGATTGCTGCGTCGGTCACGGGCGGGCGCTTCGGCAAGGAAACCGGCGTCACCGTGGTGCAGGCGCTGAATGGCATCAACCTCGAGCTGAAAAGCGGCGACCGACTCGGTCTCATTGGCCACAACGGCTCCGGCAAGTCCACCCTGCTGCGCACGCTGGCAGGCGTTTACGAACCCTCCTCGGGGGAAATGGTCCGCCAGGGCAGCGTGGCCAGCCTGATCGATCCGGCACTGGGCATTGAGCCGGACGCCAGCGGCATCGAGAACATCATGCTCAGAGGCCTTGTGATGGGCATGAGCCGCAAGGAGATCGAGCGGCAGATCCCGTCCATCTGCGAATTCAGCGGTCTCGGCGAGTACGTCAACATGCCGGTGCGGACCTATTCCACAGGCATGATGATGCGCTTGGCCTTTTCCATCTCGACCAGCGTCGAGGCGGACATCCTGCTCATGGACGAATGGCTGTCGGTGGGCGATGCGGACTTCAACGAGAAGGCCGAGAAGCGGATGCGGGACGTCGTTTCGAAATCCGGCATTTTGGTGCTGGCCTCGCATTCGCCCGAGCTGATCGCCAAGGAGTGCAACCGCGTCATCCACCTCGAACACGGGCGGATCATCGAGGAGCGCTAACTGATCAAGGGGAGCTAGGCGCTCGGGGCTTCCCTTGATCACCCCTACCCGGACTGTGAGGCTCTGCACCGGCACCGATGTCCGGGCGAAAGACGCGGACCGAGCATGAGGGATTTCCCCCACCCATGGGGAAAAGAACTCCCGATCTCGGCTGTCAAGGGTGATGCATCAACTCTCAACCCGAGGGCAGGATCTTCGAAAAATCGCCGTATCAGATCAATCGTCGCCATTGGCGGAGGTTGATGCGGCGCCCCGAAGGGCATCGCCCTGCTTCACCGACTATTCAGCAGCACGGAATCTAAACGGCAGATGCTGCGGCACGGACGGCAGCCTCAGCAAGCCACGTCGATACAACCTCTTCGGGATAGCCGCGATGAAAGTGAGTTGTCCATGGATAGGCATTCCGGCCGGAACCATCTCGCAACTTGATTTTCTCCGTGCCGCACAAGAACTTCGCAGGCGAACCGCCAACTACGGTGTGCGGGTCGACGTTTTTCCCGACGCAACTGTGTGCCGCAATCAACGAGTGCTCTCCGACCTTGACGCCGGGCAAAATGACCGACATGGTTGCGATGGCGGCATAGTCACCAATCTCGCAACCGATGCAGGTCTCACTCGGCGGGTGAGGATCATTGGTCAAAACGACATATGGGAAGATCCATACAAAGCTCCCAACTTTTGACGCGTGACCAATGTGAACGTTGCTGTGAGTCCGCACGTAGTCGCCGATTTCGCAGTGGCCTTGTATATCACCCAATGTGCCGATCTGAAAATTCTTTCCTGCGCTGGTCAATTCACGGACGGTAACGCGATGTCCAGTCACCAGTCTTTCGCCGAAAGTGGAGCCGGCGTAGAAGATGCTGTGCGAACGAATCAAGGAGTCCTTTCCAAGCACGAGCGGCTCCCCATTCGCCAGCTTGGAGGGATGTGCAATTTCACAGTGGCTCTCGATGACAGTCCCATCACCAATGATGGCTTCGCGATGAACAATCGTGAACGCGCCGATGGAAACACCCTCACCAAGCTGTGCGCCCTTTTCGATGTGCGCTGTCGGATGAATCATCTTTATCTCCTGATTTTTTGAGGTCCGCGAAGTCTACCGCCTCGAGCGATGACTCGCGCTCAGACTCGTCATCGGTAGCAGGCAACTCCTGTTTGACCGCAACTGGGGGAGATCAGGATTTGTTTCACCACCGAGAGACCGCTGGCGTACTGGCATCGCCATCTGCGCGTGTGCTTGCTAAGAGATGAGCGCGTCGGCTTGTAGAGCGCGCCTCGTTACAGCCAGCAGAAGTTCTTTCACGCATGAGTTGACTCTTTCATCGAAGGAGTTAAAAGCATGTCGCAAGAAGGGTGCGCAAGGAAGTTGGCGATACAGGCGACCTCCATCAAGAGTTACGAAACGCTCAATTTCACACCATTCGATCAACGACCCCAGCGCGCAAAATGCTTCAACTCGATTTACCTGCCCGAACGGAAATGACCCCGATTGAATTTTTTCAACTTCATGGGAAAAATCAATTTAAATCGCCCCTGCTCTTCAGGAGGATAAAAACCTTACATGCCGGGCCGGAGCACCTTTCACAAGAGAAAAGGGCGCGACATCATTTTTCACAATCGCCCCCGCTGCTATCATGGCGTGATGTCCGATTGTGATGCCAGGCGTCAAGATAGCTCCTGCACCAATCGACGCACCTCGGCAAACGGTGGTGCGTAAAAATGACGCTGGATAAACCTTGGATCGTGGATACATATCATTGGTAAATAGCGCTCCTGGGCCCACAAAAACGTCGGACTCAAGGGTAATTCCCTCCCATAAATAAACACCACATTTCAAGGTGACGTTGTCTCCCACTACAACGCCCCCCTCTATGAAGCAATGCGCTGCAATATTGCAGTTTTTACCTATTCGAGCTCCTGCCAAGATGACGTTGAATTGCCATACTTTCGTCCCCTCGCCAATATCAGCCGTTTGAACATCTGCCAGTGAATGAATGAACGTCGAATTATTCTGAATCATTTTCAAACTCTAAATCACCGAGCACGAACCCAGCCACTTGACTCAACCCACAAAGTGTAAAATCACACGATGAACCGCTTCAACGCTCTGGCACTTCGAATTCTCTCAGCAATCAAAATTGTTGACGATGAATATTATAAGGAAAAAAATCGAGATGTGGCAACGTCCGGGCTAGATACAAATTATCACTATTTTCGCTACGGAATCTCCGAGGGAAGACACCCCAACCGCACCTTTGAAAAATTCTCCATCTGGCGCTTTGAAAAGACTACCAGTCTATTGATATTCTTTCTCGATGAAGAATTCTACTTAAAAATCTATCCCGACGTTCGAAAAATGGGCGTTTCTGCAGCCGAGCACTACGCAGAATTCGGCCGCAAAGAAAAAAGAAAAATCAATCGCCTCTCCGCAGCGTCGGCCACTTTAATTTTTCTCCTGAAATTGAAAATCAAGGGATTAAAAAAAAATCCACCCACAGAAAATGAAATAGAAAATCACAAGTACTTTTTATTCGAAGAGGCAAAAAAAGGACTCTTCCCAAAGCATTTGGCAAAAGAAATTTCCCGTCAATTAAACTTGGAGGGCGACCAGGTCCTTCTAGGAAAATACAGCACCATCTTGCATGATGAATTATGCAACACAGGTCATGTCATCCAAGTGATCGAGCCTGCGTACCCAATGACATTTCACGAACCAGAAGTCATCCGCTCGCTCGCACAGCGACCATTGCGAACGGTTGAGGTTCCTGAAAAATGGATTGCACAGATCAAGGATGCACGAGTTGTCGGCGGATTTCAAGTGCTCGCCAAGAACAACTTCATTATCTATGAACCTTCTGCAAACCCTCATCATGGTTTTGTTGCTGGAATTTGGCAATACGTTGCATCTCTGAATAAAAAAAGAGATATTTTCTTGTGGTTTCGTTATAAAAACAAAGCCACCCTCCCCTCCGCAATCTTACTCAGCGGACGCTGCAGTCCAAATTATTACCACTGGCTAATAGAGTATCTTGGAAAAGCATACATTCTCGCAAGGCAGCCAGAATTGCAAAAAATTCCGCTAGTCGTCGACGAGGGAATGTTTCAGCAAGAATTCGAATCCTTGCAAACAATACTACCCGACTGGCCGATTTACCGACTCAATAATTCGACATTATTGAGCGTGAAAAACCTTTACGTACCTTCGTCGTGCACCAACTTGGTTGACAACTTGCGCGACCCCATGTGGAAATCGTCAGCAGTCTGCTTTAAAACATTAAGGCATCTTCAAAAATCGGCGTTTTCGAAGTTTGGCATCGACCCGGCCGGCAAGGGAAAACGCAAGATATTTTTGGTACGCCGCAGTGGACGAAACATTGCCAACTCATCGGAGATCGAGGCACTTCTTGCATCATTTGGCTATGAAATTGTAGATACCGGAAATTTTTCCTTTGAGCAGCAAGTTCGCTTGTTCTCCGAAGCCAAGACGATTGTCGGTGCGATGGGAGCATCCTTTACCAACTTGATTTTTTGCAGGCCGGGAACAGATGTGATAGCGCTCGCCTCTCCCTATGCTCAGCTTTTTTGCTCCCAATCCAACATGGCATTGTTTTCGGGATGTCGCTATCGCATACTTGCTGGATTTCACCCTCTATTTCAGCCCGGCGACGAACTTACGGTCTCTGACCCTAGCCTCTTTCAGGATAGCTACTCGATAGATCCGAATGAACTGGCCCTAGAACTCAAAAATATGGAGTTACAAGCGGCCGCCACGCTTTAGTCATCTTTTTATTTCTTGCAAAAGCGTCAGATGAAGAGTTTTGAATCCGTCAAGCGCACCACCAGGTGCAAGATGGATTTTTCTTCGAAGGTATTCAGTTTCAGTACCTTCTCAGGGAGGCGGGTAACTCGAACGACAGTCGCATGAAGGAGTACGTGGAAGAAGCCGAAGACTACGCATACAGGTACTGGAGTCAGCTTCATCCACAATCTTTTCGTAGCAGTTGCATTTTGTGTTCCAGAGATCGGCTCTCTCAACGTGAACTGGGGCAGTTTTGCGCAGCGTAAGCGGTACAGTCGGTCATCGCCGAGTCGGCCCTATGCAGACGAGATGAACTGAAGAACCCGTCAACAATCAGTACGTACCAGCCGCATCTCGTCGATGTGGTGAACTTGACTACCTCCATGAGCAACACTCTTGATTTCACTTTGATCGAAGGCATCCAGTGCTTCAGCCCCGAAGTCGCCAATGCCTATGACGACTACCCCGATGGAGGCTTCGATGTCACGGAGGAATATGCCCAGACCAGTTTTTGGGTCAGTTCCAGAACCCGACTTTTCAAAGCGCTGATAAAAAAAAATCTCCCTTCTTCGAAGAAGGCTAATTTTTTGGAAATAGGTTGCGGCACGGGAGATTTCATCAAGCACCTGCGGGATGAGGAAAAACTCGAGATCACGGGTTCCGAGGTTTATTTGAAGGGCCTTGTCTATGCCAAGAAGAACCAACCCGACGTGAATTTCATTCAGTTCGACGTTACCAAGGGCCAGATCGGGCGCAAGTTCGACATGATCGTCGCTTTCGACGTGATCGAACACATCGATGACGATTTGGCCGCACTCTCGAACATCAACCGAATGCTGGAGAACAATGGCATTGCGATCATTTCAGTGCCTCAGCACATGTTCCTTTGGGGACCATTGGATGAAATTGTCAAGCACAAGCGCCGATATTCCAGAGACGAACTGAGGCGAAAAATGGAAACAAGCGGATTCAAGGTCCGCTACACCACGTCCTTTGTCTTTCTCTTGTTTCCGTTGATGCTGGTAGCCCGCCTTTTCGACAAAAAACGCGACGACACCGATTCAGATAAAGATGCACTTTCCAAGCGTGTCAAATTTTCACCCATGCTGAATAGCGCCATGAATTTTTTCATGCGCATTGACGAATTTCTTGTGAGCCGGGGTATTTCATTGCCGTGCGGCGGCACCTTGATCATGGTTGCAGAAAAAGGAAACGCTACGGCAGCTTGACGCACCGAAATGACACAACCCGACGGTTTACACATCCGCACAACAAGAGACGGCCTGAGCAGGCCCTTCTCTAGGAGATAAGGCCGTCGCCGGTTCGCCCAGCGGCCTGGAAGGACTGAACGGCCGGTCCGGGCGGCTATCCCCGCTGGGGGCGGATCCAGATCTGGATGTGCTGCTTGCCGTAGGGAAACACCGCATCGCCGCAATGCTGAAAATTGGACGGGAACCCGTTCAACGCGGCCGGCATGGGCGGAAGGCTTCCATCCATGTTCAGCCGAATCGCGATCACAGCCCTGTCTGCAACGGCCTCGTTTGACGAGAACACCGCATTTGCTTGGGCGACGTTGTTCAACCACGGCGTCTCCACGGGCACCGCGTTCAGCGCCAGCGCCAGGCCGGGGACGTTGTAGAGCCCCAGGAACGGCGCGCCGGGCGCAATGCGGCACTTCGCGACAGCCGCATTGATCTCCTGCATGAATTGCCGGGTTCCCTCATCCACCTTCACCCGGCCAAGCGGGCCGATGTCGACAGGGAGGGATTGCTGGTCCATGCGTTCATTCAAGCTGTAAGGAATCTTGGCCTTGTAGACAAGGATCTGGACACTTGTCAGCGTGACGAACCCGACGAGGATCGCCATCGGTACCACCGCATCTCTTGCAGCCACCGGCCTGGTGTAGGCAGCGAGCGCCATCAGGGCCCCCCAAGAAGCCAGGGAGATGATCACCTGGCCGAAGAGCGCGTTGCCGGTTCCCATCGCCACCGTATAGGGAAGCATAGTCAGCACGACGAAGAGCCGTCTGGAGCGCACCGGCACGGCCTGCCACACAGCCGCGAGCATGAGTGCCAGAAAGACCAATGCCCGTTGCATGTACTCGACGTACTGCACCATGCCATAAGCAAAATACTCCGTGGCGACGAGCGCGTGGACAAGCGCGGCGATCACGAGTCCGATCGTCACCCAGCTTCTTCTGATCAGGTACACGAGGACTGCAACGATAAGAAACACGTTCGACCGCATCGCGTCGGCCGTGTAGCCCCCGAACTCGATGGCATATCGGCCCAGCCGCGTGAGGATGGGCTCGGTCTGAACCATCCTGAAGAGAGCCATGCCGCCGCTGAAGGCTTGCGCCGCTTCACTGGGAGTGGTGTGCGAGAAAAGAAGCGCGGCCAGTCCGAACAGCCCACCAGCGATCACTGTCGCCAACGCCAGCGTCTTGCGCCCGCCCGAGTGGTCCAGCCACAGCACCGCGATCACAATGAGCACGAAGGTGGCCACGCCCGACGAAGGTTTGCAGACGAATTCCACCGCAAGCGCAACGCCGGCCAGCACCCAAAGTCCCGCGCGCCCTGCCGCCGATGTCTTGTTGCCAGCCAACAGCATCAGCCCCAGAGAGAGGTACGCCCCCGCCGAGGCCAGCAGGTTGTAGCTCGGCGACACATTGATGGTGATGGCATACAGCAGCGCGCAAACAACGGCGCCGCCGATCACTGCGATGCGGCTTGGCCGATGCGGCACGGAGGGTGCCGCGTGCGCCCGCGCCGCAGCCAGTGCGCCCATGCCGAGCACCGCCGCGCTACCGACCAGCAGCCCAAGGCCCGCCATCCTGAACGACGCGAGGCTGCCTGTGATCTGCCAGATCGGCGCCATCGCCCATTGCTGAGCGCTGATGTAAAGCCGGGTCGCTGCAGGATGGATCGCAAGAAGAAGGTAGTAGGCCTCGTCTGTGATCTCGAAGCCGCGATTGCGCGACCAGACCACATAGACGATCGCGGCGCACACCGCGATCAGCACGAGCGCAGCAACCGTCGCTTCCAGCACGCGCTGCGGAGTTGCCGCGCGGCCATCGGCCTCTGGGGCGGGCCTCTTGTTATCGGCCACGGATCTCACGGCACTGAGGGTTGTTCGGCCCGCAGCGACCAAAGCTTTGCCGTCAAGAAGTTGAACAGCACGACGAAGGGGATCAACAGCAGCTGCCCATAGAACGGCGCGATGTGCGTGTTCGAGGTGAGCAGATGCAGCAACAGCACGTTCAGCCCGACCGATACCAGGCCCGCGCCAATGTACTTGGCCAGCCGCGAACCGAAAGTGACCTTCTCGCTCGGCTTGAAGACCCAGTAGTAGTTCAACGTGTAGGTGAGCAGCATGCCGATCAATGCGACCAGCACCAGCGCGATCAGGTGATTGATGTGCAGCACGACCACTGCGAGGTAGAAGAGCACCAGCGTGAAGACAAAGTTCAGCGCCCCCACGACGGTGAACTTGGAGAACTGCGCGGTGAGGGTCTTGAGACGAATCACGCGCCGGGCTTCAGAAGCGGTCCCTGACGATATAGTTCGGCCGCTTTCGCACTTCTTCGTTGATGCGCCAGACGTACTCGCCGACCACGCCCAGCATCACCATGATGAGCCCGCCGATCAGCAAGACAGCGATCATGAGCGGCGCCCAGCCTTCGAACGGCGTGTGGCCCCGTGCCCATGCGACCACGATGCTGAGGCTGTAGAGCACGCCCAAGCCTGAAGTCAGCAGCCCCACCAATGAGATGAACCGGATGGGCAGGTACGACGCGTCCAGCATCGCATCCAGGAAGTTCTTCAGCTTCTTGCCGAAGTTGTACTGCGACTTGCCGATGGTGCGTTTCTGCCGCTCATAGGGGATCAAGCTGGTCCGATAGCCAGTCCACAGCAGATCACCTTGGAAGAACCGGTGGCGCACGTCGATGGCATTGAACTCGTCCATCACCTTGCGGTCCATCAGCACGAAGTCGAACCCCCCCGACGGCATCTGAGGAATGGCCATGCGCAGCATGCCGTAGGCCAGGTTCGAGTACGTCTTGGCCATCCAGGTGTCCGCGCGGTCCGTGCGGTGACAGATGACGATCTCGGACCCGGCAATCCATTTGTCGACCATCTCGGGGATCAGGTCCACCGGGTCTTGCAGGTCTGCCGAAATATTGATGACCGCGTCTCCCGTCGCTTCCTTGAAGCCCGCCAGCATCGCGGCCATCTGGCCGAAGTTGCGCGTGAAGGTCAGGCCCTTCACGTTCGGATCGCTCGCGCGGAGCTTGCGGATTTCTTCCAGCGAGCCATCGGTCGAACCATCGTCGATGAAGATCACCTCGTACTGGTGCGCCTGGAGGCGGTCTGCGAAAACGCCGGCGATCTTCTCGTGTGTCTTGGAGATCGCGCCCTCGTTCTGGTAGACCGCGACGACGAAGGAGACTTTCATTTTTTAGGCCCGCGCTCGCACATCAGGAAGATGCTCGAGCACAGGTCGGGATAGACCTGCCCGAGTTGGTAGCAGCCTTCCAAGTATTCCTTGGAAATGATGTCGGTCTTCAGCAAACGGTCCCACTGGAAGTTCGCCAGCGCCTTGAAGAAGATGCCGCTTCGGTGCACCACGCGCAGGCCGGCGGCGACAGCATCGCGCTCCAGCGTGTCCAGCGAATAGGTGCACAGGTGGCCGTGCTGCGCCTCGGCGGGCGTGACCGCCGCGTTGTGGGTGATCAGGCCCATCTTCACGGCAATCTGCCGCGAAGGCGCATTGGCATTCGGGCACACGAGGAAGAAGCGCCCATCCTCGCTCAACCACTCGTCGTTGATGCGCTTGAGCACCTTGACCGGATCGTCCAGGTGCTCAAGCACGTGCGTGAGCACGATGTTGTCGTAGCGGTGCGGCAGCGTCGCGTCCTCGAAGCGAGAGTGGATGAACTGCGCCTTGTCGCCCAGACGCTTCCTCGCCTCGTTGAGTGCCACTTCGGAGGCTTCGACGCAGGTCACGTCGTCGAAGCGCGCCACCAGGCGCCGGGTGAAATCGCCTTTGAAGCTGCCCAGCTCCAGCACCTTGCCAGGCCGGATGAACGGCTCGAACGACCGCAGCATGTACGGGTGCATGACGTCGAAGTCGAAGCCATACGCATACTGGTGGTCGGCGGTGTCCGCGATCTCTTTGTCGTAGTTGCGTTCTGTGCTCATTTTTTATCCCCGCCCGTCGCCGGGCGCTCCATGCAGATCAATTCGCCCGTTTTCGAAGCCGGGACGAAGCCCATGCGGGCGTACAGGCGGACCGCCGCCTCGCTGCGCTGATTGACTTCGAGCCGGTAGCGCCTCGCACGAGGAACATCCATGTGGTCGAAACAGCTCTGCAGCAATCGCTGCGCCAGGCCCGCGCCGCGGCACGAGGGCGCGACGCTGACGTTGGTCACGAAGACGTCGGGCCCCGCATTGTCGTACACCGCGACCAGCCCAACGAGGCCCAACGCGGCATCCCAGGCCTCGAAGCGGACCGCCTTGCTGGCAATTTTTTCAGCGTAGGCCGCAATATCCACGCGCCCGGCGAGCGGCGGCGCGAAGCTGTCGCTGCATTCCCGCAGATGCCGGGCGATCTCGTCAGCCGAGGCCCGGTCGACCGCCAACGCGAAACGCCCCCGCGGTGTCATGCCCTGTGTCACTCGAGCACGGCAAGCCCGAAGCCGTGGCGCCCGAACTCGTTGCCGTTGTAGAGCAGATAGACCTTGCCTTGGAAGGTGAAGGCATGTGGATAGCACTGCATGTCCGAGTCCCATTCCGCGTCCGGGATGTCCAGCTTCGGCGTATCGTCGTCGCGGGTCCAGTTCGAGAGGTCGTCCGACCAGGCATGGCCGATGCGGTAGCCCCGGCCCTTGGTCGCACGAAAGTCGAACGACTGGCGAAAGCAGAAGAACATGTGGAACCGGCTGCCGATGCGAACGACCGTCGGCAGCGCCTGGCTCTCGTCGGGCCCCAGGCTGTCGGAGACGATCTGCCTGGCCTCTTCCTTGGCCCAGTGGATCCGGTCGGTCGAGGTGGCGTGGCCGATCTTGTAGGTGCGGTCGGGCGCAGCGCCATCGGCGTACTGCTTCCAGCCGGTGCCGAAGATGTACCACATGTGAAACACGCCATCGACCGGGAGCACGAAGGCATCGCCCACGAGGCAGGGCTCGTGCAGCGATGCGCCCATGACGGGACCATGGCCGAGCTTGGTGAAGGTCAGGCCGTCGTCATGGCTCTCGGCCAGGCCGACCGCCGTATCGACCGACACCGACACCCGCCGGTTCCACCCGCAGGTGAATGCCGAGATCTTGCCGTCGTGGCGCACCACGTTGATCGGGAAGATGCCGTGCTCGTCGAAGCAGCCCAGTTCGCCCAGCGGGATGACCGGCTTGTCGGCCACGCGAAGGATGGTGCGCAGGTCCGGCCCGACGTCGACGAACGCGACGTGGCTCAGGAACTTGCCGTTCTTCGGATCGACGGCGCGAGTCGAAAAATAGATCCGGACGAAGTCGTCGAAGACCAGTGTCTGCGGCGACTGCGCGAACTGCACGCAGCCGTTGGGGAGCGTGTGCTGCGTCGGGTCGAATATCTTGCCCAGCCTCTTCCACTTCATTGCCATGTCCTCACTCCAGCTTTCCGTCGAGCACTGCGAGCCCGAAGCCCTCGCGGCCGACCTGGTTGCCCAGGTAGGCCATGTAGATCTGCCCGTCCACCTCGAAGACGTGCGGGTAGCTGATCATTTCTGAATCCCAGCCCGCCTCAGAGATGTCGATGCCCGCCTTGTCGTCGTCGCGCGTCCAATGCAGCAGATCGAGGCTGGAGGCATAGCCGATGCGGTAGCCGAAGGTCTTGCCTCGGTAGCCAGCGCTGTACCGGTAGCAGAAGAACATGTGGTATCTGCCATTGGCAAAGAACACATCAGGGCTGGCCTGTGCCTCGTCCTCCTCGATGCGGCTCTCGATGAGGTCCCGGTCTTCCTTGTGCCAGGTGACGCCGTCGTCGGACGTTGCCATGCGGATCTTGTAGACCGGCTCCGCGCGACCGTCGACCACCTTCCACTTGCGCCCGGCGATGTACCAGAGGTACCAGCGATCGTTGAAGCGACGGATCTTCGGACCGCTCATCACGAAAGGCTCGTTGGGCGAATACCCGATCACCGGCCCGAGGCCGAGCTTGGTGAAGGTGTTTCCGTTGTCGTGGCTGATGGCCCCGCCGATGGCCACGTTGAACGGAACCGACTCGCAGCGCGTCCACCCCGCGTAGTAGGCGCGAACGTCCGCGCCGTCGCGCGCCACCGAAACCGGGTAGATGCCAAACTCGTCGAACGCGCCCAACGGCCCGAGCGGCAGGATCGGAGTTGCGCTGACGTTCACCACCTTGAACAGGTCGCGGCGATCCAAGTCGAGAAAGGCCGAGTAGCTCACGTACTGCCCCTTGGCATCGGCCTTGGGTCGGCACGAGAAGTACACGCGCACGAAGTCGTCGAAGAGCAGGGTCGCGGGCGCTTGCGCGAACTCGTTGAGCCACTCGCGGCCATGTTGAGGGCCGGGGCTGAAGACCTTGCCCAGCTTTTTCCACTTGAACATATTCAGATCAATTCGAATTTCGGCAGCAACGAGTCTCTGATCTCGTCGGCGGGATTGAACATCATGACGTCGACCATCGACAGCCACGGCACAAACGAGTCCTTGCCGAACTGCTTGTACTCAATGGGCAGGGACCGGATGAACTGCAGCGCAATGCCCTCATGGGAAAAGCGCTCGCGCGAATAGAGTTCCAGGCCGCCGATGGTGTTGATATAGGTATCGGCATGGCAAGCCTCGCAGATGGCAAGCACACGGTCTTCGCCCTTCTGCGCATGATCGGCCGGCACGCCGGACGAGATCGCGATGGGTGTCGTGATGCCGAGGTACGTGCAGGTCTGGACGATCGAGCCGTGGATGTAGCGAAAGAGATTCGTCTCCTCGTTCATGACGAGCGAGCGCAGGAGCTCGATGCAGGGCTCGAAGTACGGCGCGGACCGGTACGCGCCGATGAACTGGTTCAGCAGCTTCTGCCGGTTGAAGTCAGCGGCCAGTTCGCGCTCGACGACGTCCAGCGCATCGGAGTCCTTCTTCAGCGGCAGCGAGAAGACGGCGTCCGCGCCACCCTGCAGCAGCCGGTTGCGGTTGATCCAGCCCTTCTTTGTGTACTTGATGTTGTCGTACACCACGAACAGGTCCACCGCCGCGATCAGCTGGAAGTAGCCGATGTACGGCAGAAAGTACGGTTGCATGATCCCGACCTTCATCGCGCCGCCCTCCGTTCTTTGCACGCGCTCACAGCGTCGCGATCAGATCGACGATGCGTTCGACTTGATCGAGGCCCAGGTCCGGATAGATCGGCAGGCAGAGGATGCGGTCCGCCGCGCGGCTCGCATTCGGCAGATGGTCGCGACTGGCCGTTGGGAGACCGCGGTACATCGGGAACTCGGAGATCAACGGATAGAAATAACGGCGCGGATGGACCTCGTGCGCCTTCAGTTGGGCGTAGAGCTCGTCACGCGACAGGCGGTACTCCGGTCCCACGAGGATCGGGAAGTACGCGAAGTTGGCCACCGATTCGCCGGCATCGGGAAGGCACACGATGCCCGGCACGCCGGCGAGCAAACGCCGGTAGGCGCCGTCGATGGCCCGGCGCAGATCCAGCGCGGTGTGCAGGTGCTTCAACTGCAGCAGGCCCAGCGCGGCATTGAACTCGCTCATCTTGCCATTGATGCCGGGCGCTACCACGGTGACTTCGCCCACATGGCCGAAGTTCTTGAGCTGGTCGATGCGGGTCTTGGTGGTCGCATCCTTGCAGACGATGGCGCCGCCCTCGAAGGTGTTGAAGACCTTGGTCGCGTGAAAGCTCAGCACCGACATGTCGCCGTGCCGCAGGATGCTGCCGCCCTCGTCCTGCACGCCGAAGGCATGCGCCGCGTCATAGATCACGCGCAGGTTGTAGGTGTCGGCAATCGTCTGGATGGCCTGGGTGTCGCAGGGATGGCCGTAGCAATGCACCGGCATGATCGCCGTCGTCTGCGGCGTGATGAGCGCCTCGATGCGCGCCGGATCGAGATTCAACGTGCGCGGATCGACGTCTGCGAAGACGGGCTTGATGCCGTTCCACAACAGCGAGTGCGAAGTGGCCACGAACGAATACGGCGTGGTGATGACCTCGCCCGTGATGCGCATCGATTGGAGCGCCGTGACCAGCGCGATCGTGCCGTTGGTGAAGAGCGCGATGTGCTCCACGCCCAGGTACTCGCACAGCGCCTTCTCCAACTGCTGGTGGAACGGCCCGCCATTGGTGAGGATCTTGTTGTCCCAGATCTGTTGCAGATAGGGCAGGAACTCGTCCAGCGGCGGCAGGTAGGGCTGGGTCACATACACGGGCTTGGTCATGGGCGTTTCTTCTTTTGAATTTCAGGAGCCCAGCATGGCGAGCACTTTCGTGCGCACCCTGTCCGCCGGGACGACATAGTCGGAATGCTTGAAGCTGGTGCTTTCGGTGGCTTCACCTTCCATGAACTCGGGCTTGAAGCCGAGATCAAGGATGGGGCCCAGCCAGCCCCCCCAGTTGAAGCTGTTCTGCTGGCCCAGGATCAATGCCTTCACATCGGTGGCCGCGAAGATGAGGCTGTTGAGCGCGGAACCGTTGGGCGCGACGATGAACTCGGCTTCGCCGAAGGTTCGCACCTGGCGCGCAAAGTCGTACTCCTCCAGGAAGATGGATTCGAAGCCCAGGTCCTGCAGCCGCTCGATAATTTCGGCTTCGTTGCGCAACAGCCGCCAGGCACTGTTCTTTCGCGACAGGAACAGCCTGCGTGAGCGCTGGGCGGGCAACGGATACCGCGCTGCCATCTTGTCCTTGATGTACTGCATCGACTCCGCAGACCATGACGCCTGGCGCTCCGGGGGGACCGTATGGTCGCGAAACAGCTCGACCGGAAAGAAAGTCGTCGTCGGCGCCACATGAAGGCGCCCAACGTTCAGCGCGTGCCCGGTCTCCAGGCGATACAGCGGGTTCCCGACCAGCGCGGCGATGAAGTCGAAATGAGATGCAGGCATTTCGGCATCAACGATGATCGGCAGGTTCGAGAAGCGCGGATGTTTCTCGAAATGGCGAAGCTTCGGGAGAAACTCGGCGAACCAGTGGCCATACGCATTGCTTGCGAGGCCGGACAACATGATCCCCTCGTCGAGATGCGCGGTAGTGCCAATGGGTGCCAACAGCAACGCATCCGGCCGCTGCGCCAGCACGGTCTTGTCGTACGCCAGGCTGACCTGGTTTCCATACAGCTCGTCTGCCAGCACATCGGACACCACGCAGTCATCACCCACATAGACCAGACTGGACGCACTGACGATCCGCGCATTGCGCAGTTCGGCGAGATAAGGCTGGCTTGCGAGCACCTGCTGTTCGTGCGGGTCGCTCGCATAGACCTCGGTCGGTGCGACGAGGCGTATCGAAGGCGGCGCTCCCAGGCTCTGGTAACCCTCCCGGTTTTCGAGCGCCCAGTCCTTCACGGACCGGATGCGCCTGAACGACGGTTTTTGCCCCTCGTCGGCCCCCTCATCCATTTGCTCGAGCATGCGCACCAAGTCGGCATCCCGGCGCCAGAAGAACAGGAACTTCAAGGCCAGTGGCAATGGCAGTTTGTCCTTGGCGTACAGCATGTCAAAGAGCCGGGAGAGCGCAGCGCCTTCTGGCCCGTCCCGGCGCGCCATGGCGATGTTCATCGCCGCCTCGAACGGCTCGGCCATCGAATCAGCGGCCAGTTCGCAGCAGGCCATGTACAAGGACAACGCTTCGTCGACGTGACCCATGGCGCCTTCGGTGCGCGCGAGCAGCAGGTTGGCGTAGTAGTCGCCGCCGTTCAAGGCAAAAGCGGCACGGAGGTACCCCAGTGCATCGGCATGCTGCTGCTGCTGGGCGTGGGCATATCCCAGGAAAAGCGACGCCACGAAATTCGATTCCGGCTCGTCGATCACCGCCCGACAGAGGCTGATGGCCTCATCGAATCGCCGTTCGGCGGCGAGTGCCATCCACTTGGCGTTCTCGGCGTAAATGTCGACCTTTCGCACGAGCTCTGAAGGCTCGACGGCCGGTACCACAGCATGGCTGTCCGAAGCGGCAAGGGCTGGCGTTGGGTCGAGAGGTTGATGCTCGCCCGCAGCCAGGGGGGATCGGCCCCTCAGCTTTCGAATGATTCTGGACAGCATGCGATGAGGTTGTTCCTGAGTTGGGGGGCCGGCAATTACGGGAGAAACCAGTCAAGCCCTGCGCGCGGCTTGAAGACCGCTTCGGCGCATCCGAGCCGATCATTCGTCCGCGGCTGTGACTTGTTCTTCCGCATCGCCCATCACAATGCATTCAGGGCAAATCGGGTGAGGTTGAACCCAAAACGCTCGGCCTTGGCCAGAAAGACGGGATCTTCAGCCAATTCGACAAGATACTCGGCCCCCATCATGCGCATTTCCTCGCGAGGGTGCGACAGAAGAAAGAGCGCCTTATCGAACGAGGTCAGCGGCGTGTCGAGGTTGTCGACTGGTTCGAAGAGACAGGGGAACGCACGTCGCAGCTCTGCCGGCGCCCCCGTATCCAGGAGCGATCTGAAAATCGGGATGGACTCTGCAGTCGACGCAAAGCTTGCGCGCGTTGACGAGAGGTTGGCCGAATGCCGGCGATAGCGAACGACACGCGGCCCTGCTTCTGCGAGCTTCAATCCGGAGGCCGCGGCGCGCAGCCAATAGTCGTAGTCCTGCAACTGGATGAGGCCGGGGCGGAACGTCCCGGTTTTCCGAACCGCCTCGCGACGCATGAACGCGGTAGGCGCGCACAGGAAATTGCCTTCCAGCAACAAGGTGCGCAGCAGCGGCTGCACAGGCCGTTCATCGAAGAACACCGGAAACGACTCGTCGGCCAAGGGTCCACCTTCGGCGTCGATAAGGAACGGCTTCGAGAACACAATGTCGTTCGACGTGGTCTGCAGGAGTTCCAGTTGGGTGCCGATGCGGTCCTCAACGCACACGTCGTCGCCCCCCAGAAGCGCAATGAACGCCCCATCGGCCGCCGCAAGTCCCTTGTTGATGGCCGACGAGGGACCGCCATTCCTTTGCTGCAGCAACACGATCCGGTTGCCGAACTCGGTGGCCAGCAGTTCGGCCCCGCCATCGGTCGAACCGTCATCCACGACGACCACCTGAAGATTCCGGTGGGTTTGCCTCAAGGCGCTGTCCACCGTTTCAACGACGAACTTCGCCTGGTTGAAGATGGGGATGACGACAGTGACCAGCGCCGAAGACATGCAACGGGCTCTGTCAGGAGAAGAACTTGCGGATGTGTCCGACCACGGCATCCACCTGCTCCGGCTTCATTTGCGGCCAGATGGGAAGCGACAAGGTCTCGTTCGCCGCGGCGGTCGCCAACGGCAGGCTGTCGGCCGGCAGGCCGAGCTCGGCGTAGGCGCCCTGCATGTGCGGTGCAATGGGGTAGTGCACGAGCGTCTGGACGCCCTGTGCCGTCAGGTAGGCCGACAGTTCGGCGCGGCGTCCCGTGCTGACCACGTACAGGTGGAACACGTGCGTGCTGTCCGCAGGCACGAACGGCGTGCGGAGGTCGCCCACACCTTCCAGCCCTTGCGAATACCTCGCGGCCAGCGCACGGCGCTGGTCGTTCCATGCGTCGAGGCGGCCCAGCTTCGCGCGCAGCAGTGCAGCCTGCAATTCGTCCAGGCGAGAGTTCACGCCCGCAACCTCGTGCACGTACTTCTGGCTGGAGCCGTAGTTGCGCAGCATGCGCAGGTTGGCCGCCAGTTCATCGTTGTCGGTCACCACGGCGCCCGCGTCGCCCATCGCGCCGAGATTCTTCGTCGGATAGAAGCTGAACGCAGCCGCATCGCCGAGCGAGCCTGCGCGCTTGCCGTTGTGGGTCGAACCGTGCGCCTGGGCCGCATCCTCCAGGACAAAAAGTCCGAGCGGTCGCGCAATCGCGTTGATGGCATCCATTGCAGCAGGCAGGCCATACAGATGCACCGGCATGATGGCCTTGGTCCTGCTCGTCAGCTTTTCCTTGATCCGGGCCGGGTCCATCAGGTAGGTCGCCGGATCGATTTCGACCGGAACCGGCGTGGCACCGACCATCGAAACCCCCAGCCACGAGGCGATGAATGTCTGCGAAGGAACGATGACCTCGTCACCCGCTTTAATGCCCTGCGCACGCAGGGTCAGCGCCAGCGCATCGAGTCCGTTGCCCACGCCGATGCAGTGCTTGACGCCGCAGTAGGCCGCAAACTCCTTTTCGAAGGCCGCGACCTCAGGGCCCATGATGACGTGGCCACTGTTCATGACCCTCGAAAAGGCCTGCTGAAAATCGTCTGCCAACTCGGCATGGCCAGCATGAATATCAAAAAATGGGGTCATGTTATTTACCTTTTCGTGCCACTGAAATGAAATCTTCGTAGTTTCTGATGTAGTCGGATTCTTCGTACCTCATCGAGGCAAGAACCAGACAGACGGCACCAGAAGAAAAATTGTTCAACTCTCGCCATACCAGGGACTTCATGAAAATCCCTTGGAATGGCCTGTTGCAGGTGACTGTTCTTCTTTCGTATCCGTTGTCGAGAACGACATCAAAACTACCCGCAACAGCAATGATCAATTGCTGCAATTGATGATGTGCATGTCCACCCCGAGATTCGCCCGCGGGAACGTCGTACAAATAATAAACCCGCCGAACATCAAAAGGAATGTGACGCCCTCCTTCGACGAACGTCAAATTTCCTCGCGGATCGGTCAATCGCTCCAGATCGAGTATTTCTACAGCATTGTCCAGCGAAAATTCAGGAGTTTTGGTTTCTTTCATCGGCAGTCCCTTTGCTCTTTTATTCCTTGTCGGAAATTGCAGCAATCACTGCATCTTCATCAACATGGTAGTCATCGTGTACGCTGTAAATGTCATCTCGCACGTATGCGCGCGGCCCTTGCACAATTTTTACCCTGACGCCAGAAACCCGACCGAGGAGCTCCCAAAAATAGAGCTGATGGCTGGGATGATCGGAAGCCAGAACGATCACTTTCGCTCCCGGTTTGCACCAGACCATGTTGGTCATCTGCGCCCCCGTCGGTCCCACAATCACTTCAGCGTCCTGGAAGGCCCGGATTTGCGCCTCGAGATCCAATTCATCGGTGTGCACCACCTCGAATCCAAGTTTCTCGACGCGGGTTTCTATTTCTCGCTGATTCAATAGCTTTCGATAGCTGCCATTGCGTGCTGCAAAAATCTTTCGCCCTCGCGAAAAATCTTTCGTCGCAAAAGCGCGTTGACATCTTTCCACGCCCGCACGAATTCGATTGACATCGAGTCCCGTCTGGCGAGCCATCTCACCGCCATGGTAGGCATCCACAACCGAAGTCATGTCAGAGGGATAGTACATCTGCTTCACGCGATACAAAGTCCCCGACTCCAGCAGGATGACCGGGCGTTGCTCAAGATTGGCCAGCTCAAGCAGCTTCGCGATGTTGGGGTGAAGGCCTTCTGTACAAAGAAAAGGCACATTCAAAGGCACATCAGCCTCTTCCGCCAGCAGCATTCTTGGAAGCGTTTCTGCAATGAAATGAAAGTAATTATTTTCATACTCATGCATGATGTGAAATCCGCACTCTATCCAGGCAGCCTGCCGAGCGTTCACCTCGATGTGCAGATGTCCAGATGCCGCTGAGCGCTTCGCCTTTCCATATTTGATGGCGGCGTCTTCTCTGCACAGGAAATGCGCATTTTCGTCATGCAGCACAAAATTCGTCGGACCGATCAGATAGCGGGTTCCGGCAATGGCGGTCGTGTCATTGACTTCGGCAACAAATCCGACCTTCGGATAATCCGGGGGGCCATCGAGGCCCTCGCAAAACCCGGGCGCAACGCGATGAAGAATCCGTCCCGCACCGCCAGCCTGAGATGCCACTGAAAACACCGAGTCAACCGGCAGATCGACGGAGCAAGGCCGCGCCGCATAGGACGGCGCCAACGCTCCCATGAATTCGGACAAGCCGGGAACAGAATCAAAATGCGCCAGCCGTGCCGGCAAACGCCCCTCCGCCGCACCGAATTTCAAATAGTGCAGCAACGGGCTCAATTGCGTGGCGGCGACATCGGGGTATTCATCCAGATACCACTGCGGATCGAACCTCACGCTGGGCGCGTCCCCTGCACGCTCTCCAATTTCGAGATAGTGGGCCAGCGGGTTCTTTTCCGCCGCACGCAATTCGGGATGGCGATCGAGATACCAGGTGGTATCGAACATGGGATTGGGATTTCCCCTCAGGAATCCCCCTCCCAGATAGTGCTCCCACGGGTTGGCGATCAGTGCACGGTCCGGCAGCCCCTTGAGGTACCAGGCTGCGTCGAAAAGCTCCACCAGCTGCGGCGTCTTGCGCGGCAGCCGCTTGCGAAGCGCCCCTTTTGCGGCGTCCAGCAAGCTCTCTTTCTTTTCCTTGATGGCAGGCGAACTTTTCACGGCTGCGCGGCCCTGATGTCGTCCGGACGACCGATGGCGATCCCCTTGCACAGGCACCCGTACGCGACCAGCCCGTTGAAGTCAGCAAGTTGTCTCATCTGGAATTGGAATATTTTTGAGATGGCCCGCGTGGGAAGGGCTCTGAAGAAAACGCCGCAAACCGGCTGCTGGTCGACTTGTGTTCAGCCGGGAATTTCGGCGCTCAGGAAGGTCGGCGCTGCCGCGTCCTTGGCGGACAGCTTCGGCGCGATGCCCGTGTCAGGCCACTCGATCGCCAACGTGGGGTCGTTCCACGCGATGCAGCGCTCGTGCGCCGGTGCGTAGTAGTCCGTCGTCTTGTACAGAAAATCAGCCGACTCGCTGAGCACCAGGAAGCCGTGCGCGAGACCCGGCGGAACCCACAACTGCCGATGGTTGTCTTCCGACAGTTCACTGCCCACCCATTGCCCGAAGGTCGGCGACGACCGACGGATGTCCACCGCCACGTCGAACACCGCCCCTCGAACCACGCGCACCAGTTTTCCCTGTGGTTGTTGCACCTGGTAATGGAGGCCTCGCAAGACCCCCTTGGTGGAGCGCGAGTGGTTGTCCTGAACGAAGTCGACGCGCTGGCCGACGGCTTCGTCGAAAGCCTTCTGATTGAAGCTCTCGAAGAAAAACCCGCGTGCGTCGCCGAACACCTTGGGTTCGATCAGCAACACGTCGGCGATGGCCGTCTGCGTGACCTTCATGAGCGCACACCTTCGGCCAGCAAATGGCTGAGGTACTTGCCGTAGCCATTCTTCTGCAACGGTGCTGCAAGCTTGGCCAGTTGCTCGTTGTCGATGAACCCATGGCGCCACGCGATCTCTTCGGGGCAAGCGATCTTGAGCCCCTGCCGATGCTCCAGCGTCGCGATGAACTGCCCGGCTTCCAGCAGACTTTCATGCGTACCGGTATCGAGCCAGGCGTAGCCGCGCTGCATGATCTGCACGTTGAGCCGGCCAAGGTCGAGGTACGCCTGATTGACGGCCGTGATCTCGAGCTCGCCTCGTGCACTCGGCTTCACCGCCTTGGCGATGTCGATGACCTGGTTGTCGTAGAAGTACAGGCCCGTCACGGCGTAGTTGCTCTTGGGCTTGAGCGGCTTTTCCTCGATGCTGCTGGCCTTGCCTTGTGCATCGAATGCGACCACGCCATACCGCTCCGGGTCATGCACGTGGTACGCGAACACAGTGGCTCCCGCGTCCTGCGCGTCGGCGCCGCCCAGCAGATGGGCAAAGTCATGCCCATAGAAGATGTTGTCCCCCAACACCAGCGCGCTCGGCGAGTTCCCCACGAACTTGTCGCCGATGATGAATGCCTGCGCCAGGCCATCGGGACTCGGCTGCACCGCGTACTGCAGGTTGATGCCCCATTGGCTGCCGTCACCCAGCAGCTGTTGGAAGCGCGGCGTGTCCTGCGGCGTGCTGATGATGAGGATGTCGCGCATGCCGCCGAGCATCAGGGTGCTCAGCGGGTAATAGATCATGGGCTTGTCGTACACCGGCAGCAGTTGCTTGCTCATGGCGAGCGTGGCCGGGTGCAGGCGGGTGCCGGAGCCACCGGCAAGGATGATGCCTTTGCGTTGCGTCATGGGAGTCTTCTTCTGTGAGGGGCAGGAAAAATCAGTCGGTCAGAGCGTCTCGCGCAGCATGCGTGCCACGCCTTCCTGCCAGGGCGGCAGGCGCAGGCCGAAGGTGGTCTGCAGCTTGGTGGTGTCGAGCCGCGAGTTGTGCGGCCGCTTCGCGGGCGTCGGAAAGGCGCTGGTGGGCACGGCCTCCACGGCCTGCGGGCCGGCCTTGAGTTCGACGCCGGCCTGCTGCGCCATCTCGAGCACGAAGCGCGCGTAGCCGTGCCATGTGGTCTCGCCGCCGGCAATGGCGTGGTACAGCCCCGCCTTGGCCGGGTCTTGCAAGGTGGCGCGGATGGCGTGCGCGGTGATGTCGGCCAGCAACTCAGCCCCGGTGGGGGCGCCGAACTGGTCGTCGATGACCGTGAGCTTGTCGCGCTCCTTGGCCAGGCGCAGCATGGTCTTGGCGAAGTTGCCGCCGCGTGCGGCGTACACCCAGCTGGTGCGAAAGATCAGGTGCTTCGCGCAATGCTGCGCCACCAGCTGCTCGCCTTCGAGCTTGGTCTGGCCGTACACGCTGAGCGGGCCGGTCGCGTCGTCTTCTTTCCAGGGGCGGGTGCCGCTGCCGTCGAAGACGTAGTCGGTGGAGTAATGCACCATTAGCGCGCCGATCTGCTGCGCGGCCTCGGCCACCACGCCGGGCGAGGTGGCGTTGAGCTTGCGCGCGAAGTCGGGCTCGCTCTCGGCCTTGTCGACGGCGGTGTGCGCGGCGGCATTGACGATGACGTCGGGGCGCACCGCCAGCACGGTTGCGGCCAGCTGCTCGGGGCGGCTGAAGTCGGCGTGGAAGTCGGTGCTGTCGAAGTCCAGGGCGACCACTTCGCCGAGCGGCGCGAGGCTGCGCTGCAGCTCCCAGCCGACCTGCCCCCCCTTGCCGAGCAGCAGCAACTTCATGCGGAAGCCTTTGCAGGCGCAGCGTCGTATTGCTTCTCGACCCATTCACGGTACGCGCCGCTTTGCACGTTGCGCACCCACTCGCCGTTCGCGAGGTACCACTGGACGGTCTTGCGGATGCCGGTGTCGAAGGTCTCGGCGGGCTTCCAGCCGAGTTCGCGCTCGAGCTTGCGTGCATCGATGGCGTAGCGACGGTCGTGGCCCGGGCGGTCCGTGACGTAGGTGATCTGTTCCTTGTACGGCTTTCCGTCGGCGCGGGGGCTCAGTTCGTCGAGCAGCGCGCACACGGTGTTGACGATCTCGATGTTGGGCTTCTCGTTCCAGCCGCCGACGTTGTAGGTCTCGCCGAGCTTGCCGGCCTCGAGCACGCGGCGGATGGCGCTGCAGTGGTCCTTCACGTAGAGCCAGTCGCGCACCTGCATGCCGTCGCCGTACACGGGCAGGTTCTTGCCGGCCAGTGCGTTGACGATCATCAGCGGGATCAGCTTCTCGGGGAAGTGGAACGGGCCGTAGTTGTTCGAGCAGTTGGTGGTGACCACCGGCAGGCCGTAGGTGTGGTGCCAGGCGCGCACGAGGTGGTCGCTGGCGGCCTTGCTGGCCGAGTACGGGCTGTTGGGCTCGTACTTGTTCTCTTCGGTGAAGGCCGGGTCGGTCTTGGAGAGCGAGCCATAGACCTCGTCGGTCGACACATGCAGGAAGCGGAAGGCCGCCTTCTGGTCGGCCGGCAGGGCGTTCCAGTAACCGCGCACCGATTCGAGCAGGCGGAAGGTGCCGAGCACATTGGTCTGCACGAAGTCTTCCGGGCCGTGGATCGAGCGATCCACATGCGATTCCGCGGCAAAGTTCACGACGGCGCGGGGTTTGTGCTCGGCCAGGAGGCGATCGAGCAGCGCGCTGTCGCCGATGTCGCCTTGCACGAAGACATGGTTCGCGTTGCCCTTGAGCGACGCGAGGGTCTCGAGGTTGCCCGCGTAGGTCAGCTTGTCGAGGTTCACGACGGGCTCGTTGCCCTGCGCGATCCAGTCGAGCACGAAATTGGCGCCAATGAAGCCTGCGCCGCCGGTAACCAGGATCATGGAGTCCCCTGCATGTAGAAAAAAGTTTGCTTTACCAAAAATCAACATTCAATTATCCCATCGGTGTGAAGTGCCGATGTACAGGGCTTGGCCGGCTTGCGGGGCCCGCCTACAATCGCCAACAATTGCAGGAGAGCGGGCCTCCACGGAGGCCCTACCGAAGGCGCAAACTCCCATAAACGCTCAGGTCGGCCCGACGAAATTCCAGGCAACGCCCAGGAACTTCGGCAAGGGGTCAGTACTGCACTCATCGATACAGCCGTCTGGAGAGCCGCCACGCCATGTGGCGCACCGAAGGAGCAAACCCGCTGCGGGTGCAGCAGGGTGAATCTCTCAGGTACCGAGGACAGGGGGAGCGGCAACTTGGACATCGGTCGTCCGGTTGCTTGCTATTGGTTCAATAGCACTCCACGCCCGCCGTTCAAGCGCTGCAAACTCAAAGGTACTTGCAATGCGTGTGATCGTTCTTGGCGCCGGCCTGCTCGGCGTGACTTCGGCCTACTACCTCCAGCAACTCGGCCACGAGGTGACCGTGATCGACCGGCAGGCCACCCCGGCCGCCGAAACCAGCTTCGCCAACGGCGGCCAGATCTCGGTCAGCCATGCCGAGCCGTGGGCCAATCCGAGCGCGCCGCTGAAGGTGCTGCAATGGCTCGGCAAGGAAGATGCGCCGCTGCTCTTTCGCATCCGCGCCGACATGCGCCAGTGGCTCTGGGGCCTGCAGTTTTTGCGCGAATGCACCCCCGCGCGCACCCGCCACAACATCGAACAGATCGTGCGTCTCGGTACATACAGCCGGGAAATGTTGCAGCAATTGCGTCGAGACACGGGCCTGAACTATGACCAGCGCACGCAAGGCATCCTGCACTTCTATACGACGCAAAAAGAATTCGACGGCGCCCTCGCGCCCGCCGAGCAGATGCGTGCCCTGGGCTGCGAACGCTTGGTCATCTCGGCCGACGAGGCCATCAAGATCGAACCCGCCCTCGCCCACATCCGCCCCCAACTCGCCGGCGCCACCTACACCGCCGAAGACGAATCGGGCGACGCCAACCGCTTCGCGCGCGAGCTCGTGAAGCTGGCCGAAGCGGCCGGCGTGAAGTTCCTCATGAGCCACACGGTGACCGCGCTGCGCGAAGCCGGCGGCAGCATCGACCACGTCGAGGCGACCGACAACGAAGGCCGCTTCCAGCGCATCCGCGGCGATGCCTTCGTGCTCGCGATGGGTTCGCTGAGTCCGTTGTACGCCGCGCCGCTGGGCATCCGCCTGCCGATCTACCCGGCCAAGGGCTACTCGGTGACGCTCCCCGTCAAGGACGCATCGAAGGCACACCAGGTCTCGCTCACCGACGACGAATACAAGCTAGTGTTCTCGCGCTACACCTCCGAGTCGGGCGACCGCCTGCGCATCGCCGGCACGGCCGAGCTCAACGGCTACGACCGCGACCTGAACCGCGTGCGCTGCGAAGCCATCGTGCGGCGCGTCGAAGAGCTCTTCCCTGGCGCCGGTGACACCGAGCGCGCGCAGTTCTGGACCGGCCTGCGCCCGGCCACGCCGAGCAACGTGCCGCTGATCGGCAAGACCAAACTGCCGAACCTGTTCCTCAACACCGGCCACGGCACGCTCGGCTGGACGCACGCCTGCGGCTCGGGCAAGTCGATCGCGCGCATCGTGAGCGGGCTGGCGCCCGAGGTCGATTTCGCGTTCGCCGGCATGCCGGCGCCCGCGCCGCGCGCCGTGCAGCCCGCACTGGGCTGACACGCCCCCCCACCCTCGGGTCACGCCTTGAACGTGACCCAGGGCTTGAGCCGCACGGCGCAGCGGATGAGCCCCGCGCTTTCCTGCGCCTCGATCACCGCGCCGATCGGCTTGTAGGCCTGCGGCGCCTCTTCGATGCGGCGCTCTTCGCGCAGCGTCACGCATTGCCAGCTGGCATCGGCGTCGTCGGGTGCGGGCCGCATCGCGCGCACTTCCTGCCGCCGCATCCGCCGGCCGGCACCATGGCTGCACGACCACAGCCAGTCTTCATGCCCCAGCCCGGTCGCAAGGTACGAGTGATCGCCCATCGACCCGGGAATCAGCGCCAGATCGCCCGCGTGCGCCGGCGTCGCGCCCTTGCGGTGGATGTTCATCCCGTGCTCGCGCAGCACCACGTTGTGCGGCACGTCGACCACCAGCGTCGACGCCGTGGCGCCCAGCAGTTCGGCGAAGTCCTTGCGCACCAGCTCGGCCAGCACGACGCGGTTGGCCCACGCATAGCGCGCGGCCACGCCCATGGCCTCGAGGTACTCCTGCGCCAACGGCCCGGCCAGGCCGTACAGACCGCTCTTCGAATGACGCAGGCCCTGCGGCCACTCGGCCCGCGCGCGGTCCATCCAGCGGCCGCCGACATGGAACCCGATGTCGCGCGAGCCGCTGTGGATCATCACCACGACCTCGCCCGCCTTGAGCCCCGCGCGGTAGGCCGCGTGCCGGTCCATCACCTGGTCGACCACCTGCAGCTCGACGAAGTGGTTGCCGCTGCCCGGCGTGCCGAGGCACGGGTCGCGGAACACCTCGTGGCGCGCGCCGGTGTAGGCCGGCGGTGCGTGCCGCGACTGCCCGCCGAAGCTCGCCAGGCCGATGCACGCGCCGATCTCGGCCTGCAGCCGGTCGCGGTCGCAGGCCGCCCAGAGCCCGTCGTTGCGCACGGCGTCCAGGAACGCGGCCGGCCCTTCGTCGAACAGCGCGCGAAACGCCGCCGTGTGCACCGGCACGTCGCGCCCGTTGTCGAGCAGGCTGCGCGTGAGCCGCGCGAGCAGCTGCGTCTTGTGCGGCGCCACCTGGTCCAGCGTGAGGCCGGTGGTCAGCAGGCGCATGCCGCAGTTGATGTCGGTGCCGACCGCGGCGGGAATCACGAAGTCGCCATCGGTCGCGACTACGCTGCCCACCGGCGCGACCGAGCCCGGATGAAAGTCCGGCGTCGCGCAGGCCTTGCACACGCCGTGCGCGCCGTCGGGCGAGCGCACGCTGGCGAAGGCCAGCAGCTGGTTCACGGCTCTTTCTTCCAGCGGCAGGCTCTGCGGCAGAAGCACGGTCGCCTGCGCGGCTTCGTTGCGCAGGTGATAGATGCCGTCGCGGTAGTCGACGGCGATGTGGGCGCGCGAAAAGGCGCGCTGGAGTCTCGAAAAATGACTGTGGGTAGGGCTGCCCATGGCTGCAATTCCATTCGGGGAAACCGTGTCGGTTTCCGGGCCCCGTCACATCGCGTGGCGGGGCGAAAGAGATCGACCGCGTGCCTCGGGGCGCGCGGATCACTCTTTCTTGCAGCAGCAGAGATTCAAGAAAGCGGGCGGATTCTAGCGACGCGAAGCGCCTGCGAAAACAACGCGCAGGCGCGCGCGTCGTTTTTTCCCGTCAGTCAGCCAGTCAGTCCGGCGCGGTGAACACCGTCAGCACGCCGGTGTAGCCGTACAGGTGGTGGCGCGCGATCTCGCCGGCGGCGAAGAAGCCGACCAGCGGCACGTCGCCCAGCGCATGCCGCACGATCTGCAGTTCGGCGCCCGGCGCACCGAAGTGCGGGCCGCCGCGCCCCGAGCAGCTCACGTACACCGCGCCCGCGATGCGCCGCGCCGGATGCGGCGCGGCCTCGGCCTCGCCGGCCGCCACGGCGCGCGCGGTGGCCAGCGTCTGTTCTTCGGGCTCGAGCTCTTCGCGGATCTCGGCGCAGATGCGCATCAGGTCGGCGCGCGCCGCCTGCGCGTTGCGGCGGCAGAAACTCAGCCGCATGCCGGCCTCGGCGTTGTCGGCAATGGCAATGCCGCGCCGCGTCGGGTCGAGGCCGATGATGTGGCGCACCAGCACGTCGGCGCCCAGGTCGCCGGTGCGGCGGATGCCGTCGCTGCCCGCGTCGGCCAGGCCGACCAGCGTGTTGCGCACGGCGTCGATGGCTTCCTGCGGGCGGTCGAGCGACACCTGCAGGTCGGCCAGCAGCACGTCGAGCGCCGGCTCGCCGTCGAGCGACAGCAGCAGGTTGCCGTCGGCCTCGGTGATCTCGCGCTCGCGCGCGCCGCCGGTGCGCAGCGGCTGGCAGCCCTGCGTGACGCGCGACACCAGCCGCACGCCCTCGCCGAACACCACGCCCGACAAGCCGCCCGAGAACACGCCGCCCGCCGCCCCATGGCCGCGGATGTTGCCGTTCCCGCCGACCGCGAACTGCAGCGCCCCGCCACGACCGGACGAGAGCCCGCCGAACAGGTAGCCGGTGTCGGTGCGGCCCGCCATCTCGCCGATGAGCTCGCCCAGGTCGGGCGTGGCCGGGTCGGCGTGCACGAGCGCGGTGTGCGCCTCGAAGCCGCTCATTTCGGAACTGCCCAGCGGCGCCACACCGGAGAACACGCGGTACTGGTCGCTGGGCAGCGCGCACAGCATCAGGCTCAGACCGGGCTCGTCGAAGTACTCGGCGTTGTTGGCCGACACGCCGATGCCGACGGTGCCCGACCAGTCGGTGACCTCGGGCAGCTCGGCGCTCAGGTGGTCGAGGATCTCCTGCGCCTCGGCCGCGTAGTGGTCGGTGATGTAGAGCAGCCCGAGCGTCGGGTTCGACGCGTAGTCGGGCAGCGCCATCTGCGCGCGCAACTGGGCCAGCACGAGGCCGGCGGCCATGCGCCATTGCGGGTGGGTGGCATGGCCGGTGGGAAACAGTTTCATGGTGCGTACCGACCCGTGCGTCGTCGTCTGGAAAGGTGTCTGTAAGACGTCAGCGCCGGCCGGAGGTTCGCTTGCGCGCGGCGGTGGACGTGGTTTTCTTGCGCGCGGCGGGTGCCGGCGCGGCTTTTTTCGCTGCGGCCTTCTTCGCGGCGGTCTTGGCGGCCGGCTTGCGCGCCGCCGTCGCCTTGCCGATGACCTGCCCCACGGCGTCGGCCAGCGGCTGCGCCATGGCCGGCACCTTGAGCTGCGCCGCGTCCTGCAGCGCCGTGCTCGCGATCTGCTGGAACTGCTCGGTGAGCGAGCCCCACCATTGCATCGGGTCGACCACGCCGGCAGCGCCGTTGGACGCTGCGGGCTTGGCGCGCGACGTCTTCTTCGGTGCCGGGGTTTCTTCTTCCGCTTCTTCCTCGGCCTCGTCGAACTCTTCTTCCTCTTCCTCGACGGGCTCCGGCTCGGGCCGGGGTGCGGGGGCCGGGGCGGGAGCCGGTGCAGGCGCCGGCGCCATCGCCGCGGCCTGCTTGGTGAACGCGCTGGCGATGTCTTCCATCCGCACGTTCATGCCGCGCAGGGTCGACAGCGTCATCTTCTGCACTTCGAGCGCCTGGATGGTCGCCTTGAGCGCGTGGCCGTTCTGTTCGAGCCAGTACTGGACCGTCTTGAGTTCCTGGATGCGCTTGTCGACCTCTTCGACGCTCATGGTGGGCGCGACCCAACTCGCGAGGCTAGGGATGCCGGGCACCGACCCGGAGCCCGCGGCGGCACCGCCGGCGAGGTTCTTCAGGAAGTCGAATCCGGGGACGAACTGGCTGAAGTCGAAGGGTTTGCTGGCGTTGCTCATGCGGGAGGTCTCCTGGCTGGGTTTTCTTGTGCTGCCAGCTTACTCCAAGCCCTTTGCAAGCGAATCAGAGCTCGTCCCTGACCCGGCTGAAAACCTTCCAGAAATTCGCGTCCTGCGAGGTCGCGAAGTTGATCCGCATCATCGTGCTCGGCGGGCGGCGCGCATGGAACAGCGAGCCCGGCGCCAGCAGGTAGCCCTGGTCGAGCATGCGTTGCGTGAGCGCGTCGGTGTCCACGCCCGTGTCGACCCAGCCGAACAGCCCCGCCGGCTCCGAGGCGAAGGTGCAGCCGTGCGACATGGCCAGCTTCACCGCGCGGCCGCGCGCGCCGTCCAGGCGGATGCGCACGCGCTCCGAATGGCGGCGCAGCTGGCCCTGGTCGATGCACCACGACAGCGCCCGCTCGAACAGCGTGGGCGAGGTCAGCGTGGCCAGCAGCTTGGTCTCGAGCAGCCGCTCTTTGAGCGCGGGCGAGGCGGCCAGGAAGCCGATGCGCCAGTTGGGCGCCAGGATCTTCGCGAAGCCGCTGACGTAGATGGTGCGCTGCAGCCCGTCGAGCGCGCTCAGGCGCGTGGCGTGCTCGGGCGCGAGGTGGCTGTAGGTGTCGTCCTCGACGATGTGGAAGTCGTGCTCGTTGGCCAGCTTGAGCACGCGGTGCGCGCTGCCCGGCGTGAGGCTGTAGCCCGTCGGGTTGTGCAGCACGCTCACGCTGACGAAGAGCTTGGGGCTGTGCAGCTTGCAGTACTGCGCCATCACATCGAGGTCGGGCCCGTCGGCGCGGCGCGGCACCGGCAGGATGCGCATGCCGAGCGCTTCGAGCCGCGCGAACTCCAGCGCCCAGCCGGGCTCCTCGACCATCACCGGATCGCCCGCGCGCAGCAGCGTGCGGCTCACGATGTCCAGCGCGTGCGTGGCGCCGATGGTGGTGACGATCTGGTCGGGCCCGGCCGGCACGTTGATGCGCACCAGCTTCTGCGACAGGCTGCGGCGCAGCGCGAGATCGCCCGAAGGCTCGCCGTATTGCAGCGACAGTTCCTGCAGCGCCGACGTGGTGGTCACGCGGCGCACCGCGGTCGCCAGGAAGGTCGAGGCCATCCAGTCGGGCGGGAACACGCCCATGCCCGGCTGCGGCTTGTCGCTCGGGCGGTGGAACATGCTGCGGATCAGCGAGCTGGCGTCGGCCGGCACGCGCGAGGCCATCATCGGCGAGACCTCGGGCACGGCATGCGCCGGGTTGCGCGACCCCTCGGGCGCCGGCGCCGCGTCGCGCACGTAGAAGCCGCGCTGGCGGCGCGCCTCGACCAGGCCCTGCGCGAGCAGCTGGTCGTAGGCGGCGACCACGGTGTACGGGCTCACGCCCTGCTGACGCGCACATTCGCGCACCGAGGGCAGGCGCGCGCCGGGGGCCAGCAGCCGGTTGCGGATGCGCTCGGCGAGGCGGTCGGCCAGCTGCCCGGTCAGGGACTGGGTGGAGGTTCGGGTCAGCATCGGATCGGTCTGCATCGCACAAAGACTGCGGCGTGTGTCGAAGGAATGACCAATACAGATTTCAGATTTGTTCGATCATCTGTACTGGAACTGTAATGGTCCAAAGTTTAGAGTCTGTGACATGAACTGGCAAGAATTCACCGCGCTGCTGGTGCTGGCCACGGCGATGAGCTTCTCGCCCGGCCCCAACACCACGCTCTCCACCGCCCTGGCGGCCAACGGCGGCCTGCCGCGTGCCATGCGCTTCGTGGTCGCGGTGCCGGTGGGCTGGACCTTGCTGCTGGCCATCTGCGCGGCCGGCCTCGGCGCGCTGGTGGTGGCCATGCCGCCGCTGCGCCTGGCGATCAAGGGCCTGGGCATCGCCTACCTGCTGTGGCTGGCCTACAAGCTCAGCGGCAGCGCCCAGCTCGGCAAGGCCGACAGCGCCCGCCTCTCGGTCGGCTTCGGGCAGGGCGTGATGCTGCAGTTCGTGAACATCAAGGCCTGGCTGCTGGCGCTCACGCTGGTGGCGGGCTGGATCGCCGGCCAGCCCGACGCGCTCGCGCGCTTCGCCATCGTCGCGCCCGTGATGCTGACCTACGCCTTCACCAGCAACTTCGCCTATGCGCTGGTCGGCGCCCTGCTGCGCGAGTGGCTGGCCAAGGGCCGGCGCCTGCTGTGGTTCAACCGCGCGATGGGCCTGATCCTCGTGCTCACGGCCTGGTGGATGGTGGGCGTATGAAGCTCGCCCTCAAGGACGAAACGCTGGGCATGTGGCTCGGGGTGGTCGGCGTGGCGCTGTTCGCCATCACGCTGCCGATGACGCGGCTGGCCACGGGCACGCAAGAGGCGCCGCAGCTGTCGCCGTGGTTCGTCACGCTCGGGCGCGCGGCGCTGGCGGGCGTGCTGTCGGCCGTCTTCCTGCTGGTCACGCGCTCGCCGCGACCGGCGCCGCACCAGTGGAAGCCGCTGGGCATGGCGGTGCTGGGCAACTGCATCGGCTTTCCGCTGCTGCTGGCCTTTGCGCTGCGCGTGGTCACGGCCAGCCACGCGGCGGTGGTGACGGCGCTGCTGCCGCTGGTCACGGCCGCGGTCGCGGCCTGGGTGCTGCACCAGCGCGCGCGGCTGGGCTTCTGGCTCTGCGCCATCGCGGGCAGCCTGCTGGTGGTGATGTTCTCGGTGCTGCGCGCGCAGCAGAGCGGCCACGGCTTCGGTTTCGAATGGGCCGACCTGCTGCTGGTCGGCGCGGTCATCGCGGCCTCGGTCGGCTACATCTACGGCGCGCAGGTCACGCCGTCGCTGGGCGCCGAGCGCGTGATCTGCTGGGTCTGCGTGATGGCGCTGCCCGTGACGCTGCCCGCCACGATCGCCCTGTGGCCGCAGCAGCCCGTGGCCGCCTCGGCCTGGGTCGGCTTCACCTACGTGGGCATGTTCTCGATGTGGATCGGCTTCTTCGCCTGGTACCGCGGCCTGGCCCTGGGCGGCGCGCTGCGCGTGAGCCAGACGCAGCTGCTGCAGCCCTTTTTGTCGATCCTCGCGTCGATCCCGCTGCTGGGCGAACCGCTCGACCTGGTGACCTTGGGCTTCGCCGCCGCCGTGGTCGCCACGGTGGTCGCGGGCAAGCGGCTGTCGCAACCGGCGGCGCCTGCCGTTCCACGCGGCGCCGAGCCGCAGGCCAGGAGCTGACCACCATGACGCTGTTCAGCCATGTCACCGTCGGCTGCACCGACCTGCCGCGCGCCGCCGCCTTCTACGACGCGGTGCTGACCCCGCTCGGCCTCATCCGCCGCCCCGTGACGCCCGACGGCGGCCCCGACGCCGCCTGCTGGATCGCGCCGGGCCAGACGCTGCCACGCTTCTACGTGTACATCCCGCTGGACGGCGAACCCGCCAGCGCCGGCAACGGCAGCATGGTCGCGTTCTGCGCGCCCTCGCCGCAGGCCGTTCACGCCGCCCACGAGGCGGCCCTGCGCCACGGTGGCCGCGACGAAGGCGCGCCCGGGCCCCGCCCCCGTTACGGGCAGGGCTATTACGGCGCCTACCTGCGCGACCCGGACGGCAACAAAATCCATGTCGTGCACCGTGGCGACATCCCGCCATCCTGACGACACACTCAGACTCACCTCTCATTCGCCAGAAAGAAGAAAGCCTCCCATGAACTGGAAACTCGCCGCCCGCGCCGCCAAGATGAATCCTTCGGTGCTGCGTGAAATCCTCAAGGTCACCGAGCGCCCCGGCATCATCAGCCTGGCCGGCGGCCTGCCTTCGCCCAAGACCTTCCCGATCCAGGAATTCGCCGACGCCTGCGCCGAAGTGCTGCACAACGACGGCCAGGCCGCGCTGCAGTACGCCGCCAGCGAAGGCTATGCGCCGCTGCGCCAGGCCGTGGCCGACATGCTGCCCTGGGACGTCGACGCTTCGCAGGTGCTCATCACCACCGGCTCGCAGCAGGGCCTCGATCTCGTGGCCAAGGTGCTGATCGATCCGGGCAGCAAGGTGCTCGTCGAGACGCCCACCTACCTGGGCGCGCTGCAGGCCTTCGGCCCGATGGAGCCGCACCCCGTGGGCGTGGCCAGCGACGACGAGGGCGTGATCGTCGACGACCTCGTGAGCAAGGCGGCCGATGCGCGCTTCGTCTACCTGCTGCCCAACTTCCAGAACCCCACCGGCCGCACCATGACCGAGGCGCGCCGCGCCGCGGTCTCCGCTGCCGCAGCCGCCGCGAACCTGCCGATCGTCGAGGACAACCCCTACGGCGAGCTCTGGTTCGACGAAGCCCCGCCGCTGCCGCTGGCCGCGCGCAACCCCGAGGGCGTGATCTACCTGGGCTCGTTCTCCAAGGTGCTGGCGCCGGGCCTGCGCCTGGGCTTCCTGGTGGCGCCGAAGGCCATCTTCCCCAAGCTGCTGCAGGCCAAGCAGGCGGTCGACCTGCACACGCCGATCTTCACGCAGCGCATGGTCTCGGCCGTGATGAAGGACGGCTTCCTGGACCGCCACGTGCCCACCATCCGCGCGCTGTACAAGCGCCAGCGCGACGCCATGATCGCCGCGCTGCACCGCGAGATGGCCGGCCTCGACGTGAAGTTCAACGCCCCCAAGGGCGGCATGTTCCTGTGGGCGCGCCTGCCCGAGGGCATCGACACCGTGACCCTGCTGCCCAAGGCCGTGGAGCGCAACGTGGCCTTCGTGCCCGGCGCGCCGTTCTACGCGGGCGAAGGCGATCCGCGCACGCTGCGCCTGTCGTTCGTGACCGCCAGCGTCGAAGAGATCGACACCGCCATCGCCGCGCTCGCCGTCACGCTGCGCGAAGAGCTGGCGCTGCTGGCCCCCGCCCACGCCTGACAAGGCCGACGACGATGCACATCGCCATCCTCACCTTCGACGGCTTCAACGAGCTCGACTCGCTGGTCGCGCTCGGCGTGCTCAACCGCGTGAAGAAGCCCGGCTGGCGCGTGACGCTGGCCTCGCCCAGCGCCACCGTGACCTCGATGAACGGCGTCACGGTGCATGCCACCGAGCCGCTCGAAGCAGCCTGCGAGGCGGGCGCGGTGATCGTCGGCAGCGGCATCCGCACGCGCGAGATCGCCGCCGACGCGGGCCTGATGGGCGTGCTGCGCGGGCTCGACCCGTCGCGCCAGCTCATCGGCGCGCAATGCTCGGGCGCGCTGCTGCTGGCCAAGCTCGGCCTGCTGGGCACGGTGCCCGCCTGCACCGACCTCACGACCAAGCCCTGGGTGCAGGAAGCCGGCGTCGAGGTGCTCAACCAGCCCTTCTTCGCGCAGGGCAACGTGGCCACCGCGGGCGGCTGCTTCTCGGCGCCCTACCTCGCGGCCTGGCTCATCGCGCGCACCGAAGGGCTCGAGGCCGCGAAGAGCGCGCTGCATTACGTCGCGCCGGTCGGCGAGAAAGACGACTACGTGGCGCGCGCGCTGCGCAACATCGAGCCGTACCTGCAGGCCACGGCCGGCGCCCTCTGCGCACAAGGACACTGAACACCATGCTCAACATCTGGGGCCGCATCAGTTCGATCAACGTGCGCAAGGTCGTGTGGTGCGCGCAGGAGCTCGGGCTCGACTTCCAGCGCACCGAGGCCGGCGGCAAATTCGGCGTGGTGCAGACGCCCGAATACCGCGCGCTCAACCCGAACGCCATGGTGCCCACCATCGACGACGGCGAAGGCGCCGAGCGCGTCACGCTGTGGGAGTCGAACGTCATCGTGCGCTACCTGTGCGCCCGCTACTCGCACGGCACGCTCTACCCGAGCGAGCTGCCCGCGCGCTTCGACGCCGAGCGCTGGATGGACTGGCAGCAGACCACGCTCAACCGCGCCAGCCGCGACGCCTTCGTGCAATGGGTGCGCACGCCGCCCTCGGAGCGCCAGCCCGCGCTGATCGCCGCGTCGGTGCGCGAGAGCGAGGCGCTGTTCGCGATGCTCGACGCCCACCTCGCGCAGCGCCCCTACATGGCCGGCGAGCGCTTCACCATGGCCGACATCCCGATCGGCTGCGAGGCGCACCGCTGGTTCGGCCTGCCCGGCGCCGAGTACCGCCGGCCCGCCTGGCCGAACGTCGAGCGTTGGTACGCCGACCTGCTTTCCCGCCCGGGCACGCGTGGCGTGCTCGATCTATCCCTCGAATGACCCTGATGAAATCCCGCCCCTTCAAGCAAGTCGACGTCTTCACCGCCACCGCCTACTACGGCAACCCGCTCGCGGTGGTGATCGACGGCCAGGACCTGGACGACGCCGCCATGCAGCGCTTCGCGCAGTGGACCAACCTGTCGGAGACCACCTTCCTGCTGCCGCCGACCGACCCGGGCGCCGACTACCGCGTGCGCATCTTCACGCCCGGCGGCGAGCTGCCCTTTGCCGGCCACCCGACCATCGGCAGCTGCCATGCGTGGCTGCAGGCCGGCGGCAAGCCCAAGGTGGCGGGCCGCGTGGTGCAGCAGTGCGGCGCCGGCCTCGTGCCGCTGCGGCGCGACGGCGAGCGCTTGGCCTTTGCCGCGCCGCCGCTCAAGCGCAGCGCCCCGAGCCCCGCGCTGCTGGCCAAGGTGGCCGGCGCGCTGGGCCTGAAGGCGCAGCAAGTCATCGCGGCGCAGGTGCTGGACAACGGCCCGGTCTGGTTCGGCCTGCTGCTGAACGACGCCGACGCCGTGCTGGCGCTGCAGCCCGACCACCGCGCGCTGAAGGAACTGGGCGTGAAGGCCGGCGTGGCGGGCGTGCCCTCGGCGCACGACACCTCGCTGCTCATCGGCCGCTCGAACCGCGAGGCGCGCGCCTTCGGCAACCGCCCCGCCACGCCGAACGACGACGGCGCCAAGATCGACCTCGAGGTGCGCGCCTTCGCCGAGCCCATCGGCGTGCAGGAAGACCCGGTCACCGGCAGCCTCAACGCCAGCCTGGCCGAATGGCTGATCGCCGACGGCCACATGCCCGAGCGCTACCTGGCCGCGCAAGGCCAGTGCCTGGGCCGCGCGGGCCGCGTGCACATCGAGCGCGACAGCGACGGCACGATCTGGGTCGGCGGCGATGCCGTGACCTGCGTCGACGGCCACGTCACGCTCTGAACGAAAGCCACCCCATGCACCCCGCCGAAGTCGACCACCTGGTGATCGCCGCCGCCTCGCTGGCCGAGGGCGTGGCATGGTGCGAGGCCACGCTCGGCGTCACACCCGCGCCCGGCGGCGTGCACCCGCTGATGGGCACGCACAACCGGCTGCTGAACATCGCGAGCGACGCGTTCCCGCGCGCCTATGCCGAGATCATCGCGATCGAGGCCGGCAAGGCGCCGTCGCGGCCGAAGACGCACCGCTGGTTCGACCTGGACGACGCCGCGCTGCAGGCCGCGCTCGCGCAGCGCGGCCCGCGCCTCATCCACTTCGTGGCGCGCGTGCCCGATGCACACGCCGCCACGCAGGCACTCGCACGCGAGGAGCATGCGCACATCGACCGCGGCCACCTGCTCGAAGCCTCGCGCGACACGCCGGCCGGCCGGCTCGAGTGGCAGATCACGGTGCGCGACGACGGCCAGCGCCTGTTCTACGGCGCGCTGCCCACGCTGATCCAGTGGGGCGCGGTGCACCCCACCGACGCCATGCCCGCCTCGGGCCTGGCGCTGCGTTCGCTGCGCGTGGCGCATCCGCGCGCGCCGGCGCTGTCGGCCGCGCTCACGGCCATCGGCATGGGCGGCCTGCCGGTCGATGCCGGCCCGCCCAACCTCGTCGCCGTGCTCGACACGCCGCGCGGCCCCGTCACCCTCGAATCGCAAGGACTCTGACCCCATGCTCACCCTGACCGAAATCGCCTGGTTCGCCCTCGCCTCGCTGCTGCTGGCACTCACGCCGGGGCCGAACATGATCTATTGCGTGTCGCGCACGCTGATCCAGGGTCGCCGCGCGGGGCTCATCTCGCTGGGCGGTGTGCTGATGGCGTTCCTCGTGCACCTGTTCGCCGCGGCGCTGGGCCTCACGGCGCTGCTGCTGGCGGTGCCGGTCGCGTTCGACGCGATCCGCTTCGCCGGCGCGGCCTACCTGATGTGGCTCGCGTGGCAGGCGGTCAAGCCCGGCGGCAACGCGCCCTTCGAGGCCCGCGCGCTGCCGGCCGATCCGCCAGCCAAGCTGTTTCGCATGGGCTTTCTCACGAACCTGCTGAACCCGAAGGTGGCGATGTTCTACCTGTCGTTCTTCCCGCAGTTCATCCATCCCGAGCGCGGCTCGGTGCTGCTGCAGAGCCTGCAGCTGGGCATGGCGCAGATGGCGAGCAGCGCGCTGGTCAACACCGTGATGATCGTCGGCGCCGCGAGCATCACGGCCGTGCTGTCGCAAAGCGCGGGCTGGCTGCGCGCACAGCGCTACATCATGGGCAGCGTGCTGGCCGCGCTGGCCGTGCGCGTGGCGCTCACCGAACGCAAGTAAGCAACCCGAAGGACGTCGATGCGATTCACCCGCGAAGAGATCGAAGCCGCGCAGCGCACCGTGCATGCGGCCATGCCGCCCACGCCCCAGTACACCTGGCCGCAGCTGTCGCAGCGCCTGGGCGCCACGGTCTGGGCCAAGCACGAGAACCACACGCCGGTCGGCGCCTTCAAGATCCGCGGCGGCCTGACCTACTTCGAGACCCTCGCGCGCGAGCAGCCCGCCGTGCGCCACGTGATCAGCGCCACGCGCGGCAACCACGGCCAGTCGGTCGGCTTCGCCTCGCAGCGCCACGGACTGGCCGCGACCATCGTGGTGCCGCACGGCAATTCGCGCGAGAAGAACGCGGCGATGCGCGCGCTCGGCGTGACGCTGGTCGAACATGGCGACGACTTTCAAGCGGCCGCCGAACACGCGGCGGTGCTGGCGGAACGCGACGCGCTGCACCGCGTGCCCTCGTTCCATCGCGAGCTGGTGCGCGGCGTGTCGACCGCGTATGTCGAGTTCTTCAGCGCACTGAAAGCTTCACCGCCCGACGTGCTGTTCGTGCCCATCGGCCTGGGCTCCGGCTTTGCCGGCGCGGCGGCGGCGCGCGCGCACTGCGGCGTGTCGACGAAGCTCATCGGCGTGGTGTCGGCGCATGCCACGGCCTACCGCGATTCATTCCGCGCGCGCCGTGCGGTCGAGTCGCCCGCCACCACGCGGCTGGCCGACGGCATGGCCTGCCGCACGCCGGTGCCCGAGTCGCTGGAGGTGATCCTGCGCGAGGCCGACGACGTGATCACCGTCACCGACGACGAGGTGGCCGAAGCCATGCGCGTGCTTTTCAGCGACACGCACAACGTGGCCGAAGGCGCGGGGGCTGCCGCGTTGGCGGGGGCGCTTCAGCAAAAGGAGCGCTGGCACGGCAAGACGGTGGGCGTTGCGCTGAGCGGCGGCAATGTCGATGCCGACATGTTCGCCGGGGTGCTGGGGCGCAGCGCCTGATCCGCTCTCAGGGCAGCGGCCCTGTGTTCGCCGTGCTCAACGGCAGCTGGGACACCTCGGCCAGCAGCAAGGCCAACTGCTGCGCGGCCGCATCGATCACCGCCTGCCCCTTCGCGGCCGTGGCTGCTGCGGCATTGCCCGCCGCACCCTGCGCGTTGTAGTCCTCCATGGCCCAGCCGAGCTTGGCGCTCTTGCCGTTGCCGAGGATCGCGCAGTCGGCCGCGCGCTGCTCCGAGGTGGAGCTGAAATCCTTCGCCTCGCCCATGCGCACCAGCGCGGGCGTCAGCGCCAGCATCATCGAGGTCTCGACCTCGCCCGCGTGCACGCCGAAGCGGTGCTCGCGGGCGCTGAACTGCGCGTTCGCGTCGCCCAGCGGCAGGTTGAACCAGCTCACGCTGTAGACGATCAGGCCGTGCGCGGCGCGCAGCTCGCGCGCCACGATGTCCATCGCGCCCACATGGCCGCCGTGGGCGTTGAACAGCACCAGCTTCTTCACGCCGGCGCGCGCCACGCCCGCGCCGATCTCGTTCCACATGCGGATCAGCGTCTCGGCCGAGAAGGTGAGCGTGCCCGCAAAGCGAGCGTGCTCGGGGCTCAGGCCGATCTGCTGGGTCGGCAGGAACAGCGCCGGCAGTTCCGGCGGCAGCAGCGGCAGCGCCGCGGCCACGATGCCGTCGGCCAGCACGGTGTCCACGCCCAGTGGCAGGTGCGGGCCGTGCTGCTCGGTCGCGCCCAGCGGCAGCACCGCCACCGTGGTCGCCGCGTCGAGCGCGGCAAAGTCGCGCGTCGTCAACTGGGACCAGAAACGGGGCCAACGGGGCGAAGAGACCGGAAGTGCGTTCATGCCGCGATCTTAGGACGGGGCCATGGGCGGCGCATGGGGCAACACTTGCATACAACTTGCCAACATCGGATGAATTGATCGCGAATCTGTTCACGATTAGTTCTCATCTTTCCCGATGTTCGGTCCTATTGTTTACAAATTGGCCTAGAGTCCCTTTTCACGAACTTTCCGCCACGGCTTGTCACGGCCCAGGAGAGTTCACGCAAAAGGGAGTAGCGTGTCCATCCATCCACAAAAAAATGGAGGCACCGTCGTTGCCGGGCGCAAAGTCGCGCCCTTCAAGGCATTGCCTCACCATCTCGCACGAGCCGTGCGGGGTTTGCCGCCGATCGTGTGCGTGCTGGTCTTCGGAAGCAGCACCGCGTACGCGGAATCCACTGTCGCGCCCTCGCCGGCCGCCCCCCTGGGCAGCGCGCTGGCGTATGACGCCTCGCAGCACGACGCCCTCATCGTCGCGCGCCGCGCCGGCCGCATCGCGCCGGCCCAAGCCCTGCAACAGCTGCGCCAATGGCTGGCGGCGCCCCTGGCCGACGACCAGCGCCGGCGCGTGGCTTCCGACGCCATCGCGATCGCGGTGGCCGACGGCCGCTTCGCCGACGCGGTGGCCGTGGGCCGCCAGGTGCCGCCCGGCGAGCTGGGCGATTACGCGCTCGGCCCGCTGGCCGGCGCCGCGCGGCGCACGGGCGACATCGCCCTGCAGGGCGACACCGTCAAGGTCTGGCGCGCGCGCCAGCCCGCGGCCCGCGAACCGCGCATCCATGAAGCCTTCTGGCGCCTGGCCAGCGGCGACACGGCGGGCGCGCAAACCATCTACCGCGCACTCGCACAGCCCGCACCCACCGAGGTCGCCGACCGCGTCGCGCTGCTCGACCTGCGCGCCGCGCTGGCGCGTGCCCAGGGCCAGCCGTTCCAGGCGCTCACGGCCTACGGCGAGATCACCGCGCTGCAGCCCCAGCGCCGCGATGCACAGCGCGACGCCGACTTCCTGCTGGCCGAGTACGGCGGCGCCACCGCTGCGTTCGAGGACGCGCAGGCGGCCGAACGCAAGCAGCCCGGCAGCCTCGCGCCGCTGACGCTCGCGCTGCTCGAACAGCAGGCGCTGGCGCAGCAGCTGCGCTGGGCCGTGAAGGCGCGCGACCAGCGCCTGGGCGCGGCGCGCGTCGCCGACCTCGACAAGGTGCTGGCCGCCCAGAGTGCCGCGCTGGCCCGGGTCGACGCCGCGCTCGCGCAGCCCGCCCCGCAGGACGCCGACACCTGGCGCACGCTGCGCACGCGGCTGCAGTCGGACCGCATGATGGCGCTGCTGGAGCGCGGCCGTCCCGCCGACACCATCGCGCTGTACGACAGCCTGCGTGGCGACGGCACCGCGCTGCCGCCCTACGCGCTGGGCACCGCCGCCCGCGCGCTGGCGCAGGAGCGCCGCTCGGCAGATGCCGTGCCGTTGTTCGAGAAGGCGGTCGTCGACCTGCCGATGCCCGACAGCCTGCACTTCGGTCTGGTCTACGCCTACCTGGACACCGGCCGCTTCGACGAGGCCGAGGCGCTGCTCCAGCGCATCGAACGCGCCACGCCCGTGCTGATGCGGCTGGCGCCCGAAGCCGGCCGCCCCAACGACCAGTTCTCCGAGGTGAGCGGCTTGAGCGCGCTGCTGCAGCTGTACGGCGACCGGCCGAAGCTTGCGCAGCCGCGCTTCGACACGCTCACGCAGGAAGCCCCGCTCAACGCGGGCTACGCCTACGGCGCCGCACTCACCGAGCGGCTGCGCGAGCACCCCGAGGCGGCCGTGGCGCGCTTCGAGGCGCTGAGCGCCGACCACCCCGACGACCTGAGCGTGCGCACCGGCCATGTCGAGGCGCTGCTCGACGCCGACGAATTCCGCGCGGCCCGCATCCGTGCCGAGTCGCTCGAGGCCGACGCGCCCGACGCCGCCGAGGTGCGCGAGATGGCGCGCAAGCGCCGCTCGCTGGTCGGCCCGCAGCTCGAGGTCGATGCCGAAGGTTCGCGCGGCGGCGGCACGCTGGCCAGCCGCGAATGGCGCGTCGACAGCCGGCTCAGCTCCGGCCTCATCGGCGACGCATGGCGCGTGTTCTACGCGCAGACGCTGGGCCGCGGCTACACCTCCGAGGGCACGGCCCAGTGGGCGCGCGGTGGCCTCGGCGCGAGCTGGCAACAAGGCCGCTGGCTGGCCGAAGGCGTGCTGCAGCATGCGAACAGCGGGCGCTACCGCAACAGCGTGGCCGGCCGCGTCGACTACCGCGCGAGCGACGCCTGGCGCCTGTCGGCCACCTACGACGGCGACAGCAAGGAGCTGCCCTGGAAGGCCCGCGCCGTGCCCTTCGGCGCGCAGGCCATCGGCGCGCGAGAGTTCGGCGCCAGCGCGGCCTACGTCGTCAACGAGTCGCGCCGCTTCGACCTGCAATGGCGCCGGCTCGACTTCAGCGACGGCAACCTGCGCGACGGCCTCGACTTCGGCTGGCGCGAGCGCTGGGTCAGCACGCCGCGCTTCCAGATCGAAACGCGGCTGGGCGTCGATGCCAGCCGCAGCCGCCTGCAGGACGTGCGCTATTTCAGCCCCTCGCGCGATGCCAGCGCGCAGCTGTCGGTGCGCGGCCAGTGGCTCACCTGGAAAAACGACGACCGCCAGTTCTTCCAGGTGCTGGAACTCGGCGGCGGCAGCTACCAGCAGGCCGGCTTCGGCAGCGGCCCGCTGTGGAACCTGCGCTACGAGCACCGCTGGGCCCTGGGCCAGAAGCTCACGCTGCGCTACGGCCTGACCTTCGGCAGCCACCCCTACGACGGCGTGCGCGAAAAACAGCGCGGCGTGTTCCTGAACCTTTCGATGCCCCTGCAGTGATGTCCGTGATGCAAGCCCCCACCTTCTTCCTCCGGCTGCGCGCGGCCCTGCTCGGGCTGCTGCTGGCGGCGGCCTTGCCTGCGCTCGCGGCGCCGGTGCTGCCCGCCGACCCCGACAACGGCATCGACTTCCGCGTGATCTCGTTCCACGACGTGCGCCCCAACGTGCGCGCCAGCTTCGAGACCTCGCCCGACGAAACCGCCATCGACGAGCGCACGCTCGCCGAAGTGTTCGCCTGGCTGCGCCACAACGGCTACCACCCGGTCAGCCTGCAGCAGATCGTCGATGCGCGCAGCGGCGGCAAGCCGCTGCCCTCGCAGCCTGTGCTGCTGACCTTCGACGACGGCTACCGCAGCGCCTACACGCACGTGTTCCCGCTGCTCCAGCGCTTCAACTACCCCGCGCTGTTCGCGCTGGTGACGAGCTGGCTCGAGGTGCCCGAAGGCCAGCCCGTGCACTGGGGCGACAAGCCCGCGCCGCGCGAGAACTTCCTGCTGTGGCGCGAGGCCGCCGAGATGGCGCGCTCGCCGCTGGTCGAGTTCGCCAGCCACACCGACGCGATGCACACCGGCATCCAGGCCAACCCGCAAGGCAACATGCTGCCCGCCGCGGCCACGCACCGCTACGACCCGACCACCGGCCGCTACGAGGACGACGCCGCCTACCTGCGCCGCATCGAGACCGACCTGCGCCGCAGCCGCGAGCTGATCGAGAAGCGCACCGGTGCCAAGGTGCGCGCCACCGTGTGGCCCTACGGCGCCTACAACACGCCCGCGCTGGAAGCCTCGGCGCGCGTGGGCATGCCGATCACCTTCACGCTCGACGACGGCGCGAACACGAAGGAGATTCCGCTCAACCGCATCCGCCGCGCGCTGGCCGCCTACGACAACGAGGCGCCCGACTACGTGCAGATGCTGCGCAGCCCGGTGGGCGGCGAGGTGCGCCCGATCAACCGCGTGATGCACGTCGACCTGGACTACGTGTACGACGCCGACCCGGCCCAGCAGGAGCGCAACCTCTCGGCGCTGATCGAGCGCGTCGCCGCCGTGCGCCCGCGCTCGGTGTTCCTGCAGGCCTATGCCGACCCCGACGGCGACGGCGTGGCCGACGCGCTGTACTTTCCCAACCGCCACCTGCCGATGCGCGCCGACCTGTTCGCCCGCGCCGCCTGGCAGCTGCGCAGCCGCACCGGCGTGAAGGTCTACGCCTGGATGCCCGTCACCGCCTACCGGCTGCCGGCGTCGAACCCGCTGGCCACGCACACGGTGCGCACGCTCAAGGGCGATGCGCCGGCCGACCGCTACCACCGGCTCTCGCCCTTCGACCCGGCCGTGCGCACGCTGGTCGGCGACCTGTACGAAGACCTAGGCCGCCACACCTTCTTCGAAGGCCTGCTGTTCCACGACGACGCCATGCTCTCGGACGACGAGGACGCCAGCCCCGCCGCGCTCGACACCTACCGCCGCTGGGGCCTGCCGGCCGACGTGGCCGCGCTGCGCGCCGACCCCGCGCTCATGGCGCGCTGGACCAGCGCCAAGACCCGCCACCTGATCGAGTTCACGCACGAACTCGCGGCGCGCGTGGGCACCTGGCGCCCCGCGCTGGAAACGGCGCGCAACCTCTACGCGCGGCCGGTGCTCGAACCCGCGGCCGAGCAATGGTTTGCCCAAAACTATGAAGCCTCGCTCGCTGCCTACGACTACGTCGGCCTGATGGCCATGCCGCGCATGGAGCAGGAGGCCCGCACCCCGGCCGACAGCGACGCCTGGCTGGGCCGCCTGGCCCAGCGCGCGGCCGCCACGCCGCACGGCCTGGACCGCACCGTGTTCGAGCTGCAGGCGCGCGACTGGCGCACCGGGAAACCCGTGGCCGACGCCGAGCTCACGCGCCAGTGGACCCTGCTGCAGCGCGCCGGCGTGCGCCACCTGGGCTACTACCCCGACGACTTCCTGAACAACCAGCCCTCGCTGGAGACCGTGCGCCGCGCGATCTCGGTGCGTTCGCTGCTGTCGCGCGCGCCCCGGCGCAACCACGACGCCGCCACGCTGCCACCTGAAGGAGGGAAGCCCCGATGAACACGCTCCAGATGCTGGTGGACCTGATTCCACCGGTGCTCTTCGGCTTCGTCTTCTACTACCCGTTCTTCATGGCGTGGGTGTGGATCGCGGGCGGCCTCTCGCACGCGTGGTCGTTCGAGCGCAAGCGCGACGTCGAGATCGACCCGCTGCCGCTGCTGCCCTCGCAGCCGCTCGTGACCGTGGTCGTGCCCTGCTTCAACGAGGCGCCGCACCTGCGCGAAGTGATCGAGCAGCTCATGCGCACGCGCTACCCGAACTACGAGGTGATCGCCGTCAACGACGGCAGCACCGACGGCACCGGCGAGCTGCTCGACGAGATGACGCAGGAGTTCAGCCGCCTGCGCGTGATCCACAACGCCAGCAACCAGGGCAAGGCCGTGGGCCTGAACACCGCCTGCCAGCTGGCGCGCGGCGAGTACATCCTGGGCATCGACGGCGACGCGCTGGTCGACCCGAACGCCATTGCGTGGATGCTCAAGCGCATGCTGGCCTCGGATCGCATCGGCGCCGTCACCGGCAACCCGCGCATCCGCACGCGCACCACGCTGCTGGGGCGCATGCAGGTGGGCGAGTTCTCGTCGATCATCGGCCTCATCAAGCGCTCGCAGCAGCTCATCGGCACGCTCTTTACGGTGTCGGGCGTGCTGGCCATGTTCCGCCGCCGCGCCGTGCTCGAGGTGGGCTTCTGGAGCCCCGACGTGCTCACCGAGGACATCGACATGAGCTGGAAGCTCCAGCTCGCCGGCTGGCGCCTGCGCTTCGAGCCGCGCGCGCTGTGCTGGATCCTCATGCCCGAGACCCTGCGCGGCCTGTGGAAGCAGCGCCTGCGCTGGGCCGTCGGCGGCATCCAGACCATGCTGCGCATCACGCCGTCCATCCTGCGCCTGCGCAGCTGGCGCCTGTGGCTCATCTACAGCGAGTACATGGTGAGCGTGGTGTGGGCCTATGCGATGGCGCTGGTGCTGGTGATCAGCTTCATCCGTCCCTTTTTGCCGCACGAGTCGGCCTGGCATTCGGCGCTGCTGCCGCACTGGCAGGGCACGCTGCTGGCCATGACCTGCATCCTGCAGATGCTGCTGAGCCTGTGGATCGACCGTCGCTACGACCGCGACCTCATGCGCTATTTCGCCGGAACGATCTGGTACCCGATCGCGTTCTGGACGATCACGATGGCCACCACGGTGGTCGCCCTTCCCAACGCTCTGATGCGTCGTCGCGGCAAGCGCGCGGTGTGGACGAGCCCTGACCGAGGAGTTTCTTCCGATGCATCCTGAACACCCGATTTCTTCGCCGACGGTCCACGAAGCCCCGCCGCCCCGCACCCGTTCGTGGGGCCAACCCGCGGTGGACGAACCCATCATCGACGCCGCGCGCATCCCGCTGCACGCCTTCGGCAACGGCCGTTCGCCGGCGCGCACCCTGGCCATGTACCTGTGGCTGCGCGTGCTGCGCCCCGCGATCACCGTCGCGATCTGGTTCTGCGCCATCTGGTACGCCTGGCCCTACGTGATGGGCGCGCGCTCCCAGCCCGAGGTGCTTCAGCTACTGGGCCTGTACGCCATCGTCATCGGCGTGATCCTTGCCTCGATGCTGATCATGGGCCCGCTGCGCCGCCGCCAGCACCGCAGCGAGACGCCGCCGGAGAAGGAACAGTCGTCGCTGTTCGCGCTGGCGTCGTACATCGAAGTCGCGCCCGCGCGCCTGTCGACCTGGCAGCGCACGCGCCAGCTGCTGGCGCACCACGACCACCAGGGCCATCTGCGCGACGCCACCGACAGCGCGCCGGCCGCGCTGGAAGAAGAAACGCCGGCGAAGCGCCGCAAGGCCTGACGCGCAGAGGCAACCGGCGCGGCCTTTTCGGCCGCGTCGCTGCAGGGGTTTCGGGGCGGTGATTCAATCGCGCGGCGGCGGCAGCGCCGCAGACAGATTCACCTTCTTCCAAGGACCCCGACATGGACCTCCAGCTCCAGGACCAGCACGTTCTCATCACCGGCGGCAGCAAGGGCATCGGCCTGGCCTGCGCGCTCGGTTTCCTGCGCGAAGGCGCGCGCGTGAGCCTGGTCTCGCGTGACCTGCAGAACCTGCAACAGGGCCAGCAGTCGCTGCTCGCCGCGTTCCCGCAAGCCGAAGGCCGCGTCAGCCTGCACGCCGCCGACCTCAAGAACCCCGCCAGTGCCATCGCCGCCCTCGACGCCGCCGAGCAGGCCTTCGGCCCTGTCAACGTGCTCGTCAATTCGGCAGGCGCCGCGCGCCGCACCCCGCCCGACGAGCTCACGCCCGCCGCGTGGCACGACGCGATGGACGCCAAGTACTTCACCTACATCCACATGATCGACCCGGTCGTGAAGCGCATGGGCCAGCGCGGCCGCGGCGCCATCGTCAACGTCATCGGCCAGGGCGGCAAGGTCGCCAGCCCCGTGCACATGGCCGGCGGTGCGGCCAATGCGGCGCTCATGCTGGTGAGTGCGGGCATGGCTGCGGCCTACGCCGCGAAAGGCGTGCGCGTGAACGCCGTGAACCCCGGCCTCACGCTGACCGCGCGGCTGCAGGAAGGCATGAAGGCCGACGCGAAGCTGCAGGGCATCGACACCGACGAGGCGCTGGAGCGCGCCACTGCACGCCTGCCGCTGGGCCGCATCGCGACGCCCGAGGAAGTCGCCAACACCGTGCTCTTCCTGGCGTCGCCGAAGGCAAGCTATGTGACTGGCGCGATCGTGGCAATGGATGGCGCAGTGACCCCGATGATCTGACAACGAACAGCACGAGGGAGCGAACGCAGTGAAGCGACCCCCAGGCCGAGCGCAGCGACGGCCCGTCTGTTCCCCCTCCCCTCTGGCCGCGCCGAGAAGCGCAGCGTTTCGCGGATCAGGGCTCGCCCTTGTTTGAGCGAAGCGAGTTTGGGCGAGACCCCGCGAAACGCGAGCACCGCAGGTTGCCCGCAGCGAAGCGGAGGGACGCGGACAGTGGGGTCGCCTTTCTTTGCTTACTTTCTTTGGCGAAGCAAAGAAAGTGAGTCGCCCGCCGGGGCGAGTCCCGGCCAGCAGCCTCAAGAAATCACCCCACAGCCAACAACCCCTCGAACTTCAACGCCAGAAAATCCACAAACCCCCGAACCCGAGCCGGCACAAACCGCCCACTGGGCAACAGCGCATGCAACGGATAAGGCTCCGTCTCCCAATCAGGCAACAGCCGCACAAGACGACCTTCCCGAATGTCATTACGCACATCCAAAGCGGACTTCAGCGAAATCCCATACCCCGCCACAGTCCACTCCCGCGCCAGCGAAGCATCATCCACACTCCGATCCCCATTCACCCGCACCTCCGTCCACTGCCCCAACTGCGCAAACCGCCACACCCGGTGCCGTCGCCCACTCCGGTTGAACGTCAGGCAGTTGTGCTGCAGCAGATCCTGCGGAACCCGAGGCAAGGGATGCCGACGCAGATAGTCCGGTGAAGCCGTCAGCACCGGATTCGTCAGCGCAAACGCCCGCGCCACCAGCCGCGAATCGGCGAGCGCCCCGTAGCGCAGCGCCACGTCCACCTCGTCCCGCATCACGTCCAGCGGCCGGTCCCCGACAGAGAGCGACAACTGCACCCCCGGATGCAGCGCCAGAAACTCGTCGAACCACGGCAGCAGCGTGCTGCGGGTGAGATCCGACGGCGAGGCCACCCGCAAGGTGCCCACCAGCTCCCCCCGATCCGCAGTGACCAGCGACTCCCCCTCGTCCAACAGTTCAAAAGCACGCACCGCATAGTCAAGCAGCGTCTGCCCCTGCGGCGTCAGCCGCATCGCCCGCGTCGACCGCTCGAACAGCCGCGCCCCCAACTGCGCCTCCAGCCGCTTCAACGTCGCACTGGCCGCAGCGGGCGTGATCCCCAGCGCATGCCCCGCCGCCGTCAACGTGCCGCCGCGCGCCGTCTGCACGAGCACCTGTAGGTCCGATATATTTTCAATCTTCATTTGAAAGTGTTGGTGATTCATACCACCTTATCAAACAGACGTTGTCATCCTACAGTCCAGCCATCGTTCCAGAAAGAAGGTCTCTTCCCATGAAAGCCGTCGGCTACCACCAGCCCCTCCCCATCGATAACCCCGAATCGCTGCAGGACATCGAGCTCCCCGCCCCCGTGCCCGGCGCGCGCGACCTGCTGGTGCGCGTGAAGGCCGTGTCGGTCAACCCGGTCGACACCAAGGTCCGCAAGAACGCCGCTCCCGAAGCCGGCCAGGCCAAGGTGCTGGGCTGGGACGCGGTCGGCACCGTCGAAGCCATCGGCAGCGACGTGCAAAACTTCAAGGTCGGCGACCGCGTCTACTACGCCGGCTCGATCATTCGCCCCGGCGCCAATTCGGAACTGCACGCCGTCGACGAGCGCATCGCCGCCCTCGCCCCGAGGAGCCTCGACGACGCGCAAGCCGCCGCCTTGCCGCTGACCACCATCACCGCCTACGAACTGCTGTTCGACCGCCTCCAGGTGCCCAAGGACGGCGGCGAAGGCCAGACGCTGCTGATCACGGGCGGCGCAGGCGGCGTGGGCTCCATCCTCATCCAGCTCGCGCGCCAGCTCACGAAGCTGCGCGTGGTCGCCACCGCCTCGCGCGCCGAAACGCGCGCCTGGTGCCTGGCCCTGGGCGCGCACGTCGTCATCGACCATTCGAAGCCGCTCGCCGCCGAACTGAAGGCCGCCGGCATCGACGAGGTCGACATGGTCGCCAGCCTCACGCAGACCGACCAGCACTACGCGCAGCTCATCGAAAGCCTCAAGCCCCAGGGCCAGCTCGCGGTGATCGACGACATGAAGGTGCTCGACGCGATGCCGCTGAAGACCAAGTGCATTTCGCTGCACTGGGAAATGATGTTCACGCGCTCGCGCTTCACCACGCCCGACATCGCCGAGCAAGGCAAGCTGCTGGCCGAGGTGGCCGCGCTGGTCGACGCGGGCCGCATCCGCACCACGGCGAATGCGAGCTTCGGCACCATCAACGCCGCGAACCTGCGCAAGGCACATGCGCTCATCGAGAGCGGCAAGGCGCAGGGCAAGGTGGTGCTGGCCGGGTTCTGAGCACAATCGGTCGCATGACCGAAGAAAGCACACACCCGCCCCTCATCGAATTCGACACCCCGCGCCTGCGGGTGCGCCAATGGCGCGAGAGCGATCTCGCGCCATTTTTCGCACTGGCCTGCGACCCGCAGGTGATGGAGTTCCTGCTGCCCTTGCCCACGCGCGCCGAGAGCGACGCCGCGGCCTACCGTGCCCGCGCGCTCATCGCGCAGAAGGGCTGGGGCTTCTGGGCCGTCGAGCGCAAGGACACAAGCGAGTTCATCGGCTTCACCGGCCTGAACGTGCCGCTGGCCACGCTGCCTTTCTCGCCCTGCGTGGAGATCGGCTGGCGCCTGTCGCGCGCCAGCTGGGGCCAGGGCTTCGCGACCGAGGCTGCGCACGGCGCGCTGCAGGTCGGTTTCGAACGGCTCGGGCTCGACGAGATCGTGGCGTTCACCGCCAACGGCAATGTGCGTTCGGCCGCGGTGATGGAACGCCTCGGCATGCACGAGGACGTGGCCGGCGCCTTCGAGCATCCGGCGGTGCCCGAGGGCCACGCGCTGCGCGGCCACCGGCTGTTCCGGATCGCCAGGCCGCAGCGCTGAAACGACCGCGCCTGGCTACTTCGCCTTCGACACGCGCCACACCGCGTTGCCCACGTCGTCCGCCACCAGCAGCGCGCCGCCCTTGTCCAGCGCCACGCCCACCGGCCGGCCGTGCGCCTTTTCGTCGGCGCTCAAAAAGCCCGTGAGGATGTCGACCGGCGGCCCGCTCGGCTTGCCGCCGATGAAGGGCACGAACACCACCTTGTAGCCCGACTTGGGCTTGCGGTTCCATGAGCCGTGCTCGCCGATGAAGGCGCCGTTCGCGAACTCGGGCGGCATGCCGCGCGCGTGCGAGAACACCAGCCCCAGCGGCGCGACGTGCGCGCCCAGCGCGTAGTCGGGCGCCAGCGCCTTGGCCACGCGCTCGGGCTGTTGCGGCGTGACGCGCGCATCGACCACGCCACCCCAGTAGCTCCAGGGCCAGCCGTAGAAGGCGCCCTCTTTCACCGAGGTGAGGTAGTCGGGCACGAGGTCGCTGCCGATCTCGTCGCGCTCGTTCACCACGGTCCACAGCACGTTCGTCTCGGGCTCCCAGCCCAGGCCGTTGGGATTGCGCAGGCCGCTGGCGAACAGGCGCTTCTCGCCGCTCTTCGCATCGACCTCCCAGATCGCGGCGCGGCCCTCTTCGGCCGCCATGCCGTTCTCGCCGATGTTGCTGTTGGAGCCGACCGTGACGTACAGCTTGCTGCCGTCGGCATTGGCGATGACGTTCTTGGTCCAGTGGTGGTTGATGCCCGCGGGCAGCGCCGTCACCACGGTGGGCGTGGCGCTGACCGAGGTCTGGCCCTCGGTGTAGGGCACCTTCACGAGCGCGTCGGCGTTGGCGATGAAGAGCTCGTTGCCGACCAGCGCCATGCCGTAGGGCGATGTCAGGTTCGCCAGGAACACCTGCTTCACCTCGGCCAGGCCGTCGCCATCGGCGTCGCGCAGCAAGGTGATGCGGTTGGCGCTGGGCACGCCCGCGCCCGCGCGGCCCATGACCTTGCCCATGACCCAGTTGCGCACCTTGGCGACCGGGCCACCGGCGCCGCTGCCTTCGGGCTGGGGCGGCTTGTTGCTCTCGGCCACCAGCACGTCGCCGTTGGGCAGCGTGTAGACCCAGCGCGGGTGGTCCAGCCCGCGCGCCAGCGCCGTCACGCGCAGGCCTTCGGCGGGGGTGGGCGCGGCGGTGTCGGTCCAGCCGACGGCGGGCGCCACGTTGACGGTGGGGATCAGCGTCTTGTTCGGGTCGGCCAGCTGCGGCCGGGGGCCGGTCGTGAGTTCGGGCGCGAGCTTGGCGGTCTCGCCGCAGCCGGCGACGAGCAGCACGGCGGCCACGGCCGCTGCGGACACAGCGAGGCGGACGGGAAGGTGCGGCGATGCGTTCATGCGGATTCCTTGCGCGGCAGGCGGCCGCAGACCGCCGGATCATGCGCAATCGCACGGCGCGGGCGTGTCGGTCGTGGGCGCTTTCCGGCGTGCGCGCACCTCCTTCGCGCATCGTCGCTACCATCGCCGCATGACCGACGACCTGTTCCGCGCCGACGCCTACCTGCGCACCTGTGAAGCCCGCATCCTGCGCATCGACGACACCGGCATCGTGCTGGACCGCACCGTGTTCTATCCGCTGGGCGGCGGGCAGGCCGGCGATGCCGGCGTGCTGGCGCTCGCCGACGGCCGCGAAATCGCCATCGCCGACACCCGCAAGGCCAAGGACGCCGAGGGCCAGCCGACCGCCGAATTCGTCCACGTGCCCGCGCCCGACCAGGCCGGGCTGCTGGCCGCGCTGGCGCCCGGCGACACCGTCACCGCCCGCCTCGACTGGGAGCGCCGCCACCGGCTGATGCGCTTTCACACCGCCAGCCACCTGCTGTGCCACCTCGTGCCGGTGCCGGTGAACGGCTGCTCGATCACGCCCGAGTACGCGCGCATCGACTTCCACATCACCGACCCGCTCGACAAGGAAACGCTCACCGCCGGCCTCGCGAAGCTGGTCGAGGCCGCCCACCCGCTGACCGTGGGCGCCATCACTGACGCCGAGCTCGACGCCAACCCCGCGCTGGTCAAGAGCATGAGCGTGCAGCCGCCGCGCGGCACGGGCACGGTGCGCACCATCCGCATCGGCGGCATGGGCGAAGACGGCGGCGCGCCGTCGATCGACTTCCAGCCCTGCGGCGGCACGCACGTGGCCAACACGGCGGAAATCGGCGCCATGGTCGTCACGAAGATCGAGAAGAAGAGCGCGACCACCCGGCGCGTGGTCCTGGGCTGGCCAGCGGCCACCGCGGCCTGAGCCTCGGGAAAGACCCGGCCCCCAGGAACTTCGCCCCGCCCTCTGGCTCCGACTGACCGGCATGACCTTTTCGCGCATCTCTTTCGCTACTTTTCTGATAGCTACCGCCGCAGCCTGCATGCCGGCTGCGGCCCAGCTGGCCCCGAAGACCGGGGCCGTGGTCACCACCCCCCACGTGCGCGCCGAACTGGTCGCCCATGCGCCCCAGGGCGTGGCGCCCGGCGCGCCGGTCTGGGTCGGGCTGCAGATCACCCACCAGCCCGAGTGGCACACCTATTGGAAGAACGCCGGCGATTCGGGCCTTCCGACCGAATTGAAGTGGACGCTGCCCGCCGGTGTCTCGACCGGCGAGATCGCCTGGCCGGTGCCCAAGAAGATCCCGGTCGGCACGCTCGCCAACTACGGCTACGAGAACACCGTGCTGCTGCCGGTGCCGCTCGAGGTCTCGACGCTCTACAAGCCCGACGTGGCGCTCACCGGCGGCTCGCCGGCCATGGACATCAAGCTGCAGGCCTCCTGGCTGGTCTGCCGCAAGGAATGCATTCCTGAAGAGGGCGAGTTCACGCTCTCGCTGCCCACGCGCGGCTCGACCGCGCTGAACAAGGCGGCCTTCGACACCGCGCAGGCCGCGCAGCCGCAGCCGCTGGGCACGCCCGGCGCGATCGCCGTCGAGGGCCAGCAGCTGAAGGTGCGCCTCGAAGGCCTGCCCGCCGCCGTGCGCGGCAAGACGCTCGAGTTCTTCCCCGAAACGCCCGAGGTGATCCGCACCGCGGCCGTCTCCGGCAAGGACTGGACGCAGGCCTGGGACGGTGCGACCTGGACCGCCACCGTGCCGCTGGCCGACCAGCGCAGCGAAAGCCCCACCGCAATGCCAGTCGTGGTGGCGCTGGCCGAGGCCGACCGCCAGGCCGGCCAGCCCGTGGCGTGGCGCGCCGAGGCGCCGGTGTCGGGCACCTGGCCCGCCGCCACCGCCGCACCGCGCGCCGCCGAGGTGTCGCCCGCGCTGCAGGCGGCGCTGGCGGCCAATGCGGCCCAGGCAGCGGCCCCTGCTGCCGCTGCGCAGGCCCAGCCCGCCGGCACCTTCATCGTCGCCCTGCTCGGCGCGCTGCTCGGCGGCCTGCTGCTCAACCTCATGCCCTGCGTGTTCCCGATCCTCGCGATCAAGGTGCTGGGCTTCGCGCGCCAGGCCGGCAACGCCAGCGCGCACCGCAAGGCGGGGCTGGCCTACACGGGCGGCGTGATGCTGTCGTTCCTCGCGCTGGGCGGCGCCATGCTGGCGCTGCGCGCGGCCGGCGCGCAGCTCGGCTGGGGCTTCCAGCTGCAGTCGCCCGGCGTGGTGGCGGCGCTGGCGGCGCTCTTCACCCTGCTCGGGCTGAACCTGGCCGGCGTGTTCGAGTTCGGCCGCGCCGCGCCGCAGTCGGTGTGCAGCGCGCAGGCCAAGCATCCGCTGGCCAACGACTTCCTTTCCGGCGTGCTCGCCGTGGTGATCGCCTCGCCCTGCACCGCGCCGTTCATGGGCGTCTCGCTGGGCTTTGCCATCGGCCTGCCGGCGGCCCAGGCGCTGCTGCTGTTCGCCGCGCTGGGCCTGGGCCTGGCGCTGCCCTACCTGGTGGCGGGCTTCGTGCCGGCCGTGGCGCGCCTGCTGCCCAAGCCCGGTCCGTGGATGCACACGCTGCGCCGCCTGCTGGCCTTCCCGATGTTCGCGACCGTGGCCTGGCTGGTCTGGGTGCTGGGCCAGCAAAGCGGCATTGACGGCGCGGGCACGCTGCTCGCACTGCTGGTGTGCCTGGCCGCCGTGGTCTGGGCGCTCACGCTGACCGGACGCACGCGCGTGGTCATCGCCACCGTGATGATCGCCTTCACCGCCGTGCTGGCCGGCACCATCGGCCGCAACATCGTGCAGGTGCCCGAGCCGACTGCGAAGCTGGCCTCGGCAGCACCGAACGACGGCGAGCGCTGGCAGCCGTGGTCGGCCCAGCGCGTGAGCGACATGGCGGCCGCGGGCCGGCCCGTGTTCATCGACTTCACCGCCGCCTGGTGCGTGACCTGCCAGTACAACAAGAAGAGCACGCTGGCCGACGCCGAGGTGCTCGCCGACTTCGACACAAAGCAGGTCGCCATGCTGCGCGCCGACTGGACCCGCCGCGACCCCGCCATCACCGCCGCGCTCACCGCGCTGGGCCGCAGCGGCGTGCCGGTGTACGTGCTGCAGGCGCCGGGCAAGGCGCCTGTCGTGCTGACCGAAATCCTCAGCAAGGACGAGGTGCGCGCCGCGTTGGCAGCGCTTTGAGCGCCGATGCGGTGAATTGAAACGAGATGACAACGCCGCTGTCATGGGTTGTCACACGCACTTGAAGAAACCGTTCTAAGCTGCAGTTGTTGTTTGGAATTTTGTTTTTTGGAGTTCAAGCTGGCCATGACGCTCTCGCCCACTGTCGACTCACGCTCCCTTCGCGCCGCGCGCCAGGCGCGCGCCGCCCTCAGCCGCGCTTCCCGCCGCGCCGTCGTGGCCGCCGCTGTCGCGCTGGGCGCCACCTTCCTCATGGGCACCAATGCTTTTGCCGCGCCCGCCGTGGGCCAGCAGGCGCCCGATTTCGTGGCCGTCGACACCACCGGCGCCAAGCACAAGCTCTCGGACTTCGCGGGCAAGTTCGTGGTGCTCGAATGGACCAACCCCGGCTGCCCCTTCGTGCGCAAGCACTACGGCAGCGGCAACATGCCGGCCACGCAGAAGGCGGCCACCGACAAGGGCGTGGTCTGGCTCGCGATCAACTCCACCGAGCGCGCCGCCAGCGACTACCTGAAGGCCGACGCGCTCGATGCCTGGATGAAGTCGCAAAAGGCCGCGCCCACCGCCGTGCTGATGGACGAAGACGGCGTGATCGGCCAGGTCTACGGCGCGCGCACCACGCCCCACATCTTCATCATCGACCCCAAGGGCACGCTGGTGTATGCCGGCGGCATCGATAGCATCGCCTCGGCCCGCGTGGACGACATCAAGACCGCCACCAACTACGTGAACCAGGCGCTGGGCGAAGTGACCGGCGGCAAGCCGGTGTCGGTGGCGAGCACGCGGCCGTACGGGTGTTCGATCAAGTACAAGAGTTGATGCGCGCGGGCGCTGTGCCCGCTGTGAATCACGCTCAAAGCAGAGCGCAGCATTCCTTTCTTGCGTCTTCGATGAGGCGCTGTTTCCCGGCCTGGAACAGGCTCATCCTTCTTCACGACGAATGACAAATCCCACGCATGGCGAAAGGTGTGCGTGGAGTTTGACGATTGTTATCAGTGTGATCGCGAGGCGACTCGCAAACTGCGCGACCTGTTTTCCTCCCAAG